>NZ_KB891898.1 GCF_000373585.1 Streptomyces sp. MspMP-M5 | reverse complement strand
CCGCCCACCGGGACGAGGTGGCCCTTTCCCGTCGCGTAACACGGCTCTGTTCGACTTCGGCTCACACCTGGCCGTAGTTGAGGGGGACGGGTTGCGTGCCGAGCATGGCGGAAGCCCTCTGGTAGGGGCCCACGGGAGCGCGTCCGGCAGTGGGGCGCGTACGGCAGGTGAAGCCGAGGCAGGTCATGGCTCTCAGGACCTCGACGGCGCTGAAGTCCCGGCGGTCCTGGCGGGTGATGACCTGTCCGACCTGTTTGGCGGGATAGTGGCGTCGTCCGATGATGACGAGGTCGTCGGTGACCGGCTCGGGCTTGACGCCCTTCATCGATTCCAGCACGCCGTTCTTGGTCAGGTCGAACGGGAAGCGGGCGATGACACAGCGCATGATGCCTCACAGGGAAGGAGCAGACGGGGCCGTGCGGGGTGAGGGGGCGTTCAGTGGGGGACAGCGAGCGCGCCCGGGGCCGAGTCGTCGGCGACATCGCGCAGGCGGATCCGGTCCGTGTAGTCGGGGCTGTCACGGACATCGGTGAGGCGCGCCAGGGTGACATGTCCGGTGCGCCGGCCGTCCTCGTCACAGATGACCAGGTGGCGCGCGCGGGCGGCGGTCATGAGGGAGAGCGCCACCTCGACGGTCATGGCGTCCCAGACCTGTGGTCCGGCCGGGGCCGTGGGATCGGCCAGCGCCTGGACTGCGTTGGGGATGGTGTGACGGGGGTGCATCTGGACGAGTGTCAAGAGGTGCCTCCTGCAGAGAGTTGGGTCAACTTCGTGACCACGAAGGCGCTACGCCGCCACACCGGATGCGGACGACCCTGCGGGCGCCCGCCCGGTCATCGAAGCGGGGCGGCGTCGGCCGCTTGCGGCCGCTGCGCGCTTGCGGCGGCGTTCGGGCGCCGGTGCGGCGATGACGACGGGGATGCCGGAGGGGGCCTGTGCGCCGGTGATGCGGTGCAGGGCCTCTTCGCCGGCGCGGACCTGGGTGGTCTGCGGGACGACGCCGGCCGCTGCCATCAAGCGGGTCATGCTCCGGCGCTGGCTGGGGGTGACCAGGGTGACGACGCTGCCGGACTGGCCGGCACGGGCCGTGCGGCCACCGCGGTGGAGATAGTCCTTGTGGTCGGTCGGCGGATCAACGTTGACGACGAGGTCGAGGTTGTCGACGTGGATTCCGCGTGCGGCGACGTTGGTCGCCACCAGCACACTGACGTGGCTCGACTTGAACTGTGCCAGCGTGCGGGTGCGCTGCGGCTGCGACTTCCCGCCATGCAGGGCCGCGGCCCGCACCCCGCTGTTCAGAAGATGCTCGGTCAGGCGATCGACGGCGTGTTTGGTGTCGAGGAAGAGGATCACGCGGCCGTCGCGTGCGGCGATCTCGGTAGTGGCCGCGTGCTTGTCGGCGCCGTGGACGTGGAGCACATGGTGCTCCATCGTCGTGACCGCGCCGGCCGAGGGGTCGACGGAGTGCACCACGGGGTCGTTGAGGTAGCGGCGCACAAGCAGGTCGACATTACGGTCCAAGGTGGCGGAGAACAGCATCCGCTGCCCTCCGGGGCGCACCTGGTCGAGCAGGGCGGTGACCTGCGGCATGAAGCCCATGTCGGTCATCTGGTCGGCTTCGTCGAGGACCGTGACGGCCACCTGGTCCAGCCGGCAGTGGCCTCGGTCGATCAGGTCCTTGAGGCGTCCGGGTGTGGCGACGAGGACCTCAGAGCCGTTGCGCAGAGCGGCCGTCTGCCGGCCGGCCGGCATCCCGCCCACGACCGTGGCCAGCCGCAGGTGCACGGAGCGGGCATAGGGAGTGAGCGCGTCGGTGACCTGCTGCGCCAACTCACGGGTCGGCACAAGGACCAGCGCGAGCGGTTGCCCGGCCTCGGCGCGCCGCCCGGCTGTACGAGCCAGCAGGGCCAGGCCGAAGGCGAGCGTCTTGCCCGAGCCGGTGCGTCCCCTGCCCAGCACATCGCGGCCGCCAAGGGAGTTCGGAAGCGTCGCGGCCTGGATCGGAAACGGCACGGTCACGCCTTGCGAGCCGAGCGCGGCCACGAGCGTCCCGGGCATGTCGAGATCCTCGAACCTCTCCACGGCGGGAAGCGCGGGGCTGATCGTCCTGGGGAGAGCGAACTCGGCCTGCGACCGGGCGGGACGCACGCTGCGGCCACCGGAACGGGCCGGCCTGCCAGGTCGGCTCGCGCTCGGCGAGCCGAAGTGGCTGCTCTTTTCTGAGCCGGCGTTGCCGTCACGAGTGCGGGAAAAGCGGTTGCCTGTGCGGTTCATACGGAACCTTCCTTGATACGGCACACATCAAGGAATTTTCCGCAGCGATGAGCAGCACGGAGAATCACATGAATTGGCCGGATGGAACGCGAAAAAGAACTTGATCGCGTGCAGTCTGCGCAGGCGCCTGCGGAAAAGATGGTCACACGATGGTGATGCGTCACCGGGAGCTTCGGCCGCAGGGCAGCCAGGGTGCGCTCCTACGCCCCTTCGGGGCACTTCGGGTGCGGCGAATGCAGCTTCAGAGTTGCCCCGGACGAGACCGGCGCCGCGCGATGCATGCAGATGGGGCCCGCACCCCGAAGGATGCGGGCCCATCTGCAAGTGTGTCAGTCGCGTCAGGCGAGAACGATGTTCTCGGCCGTCGGGCCCTTCTGGCCCTGCGCGATGTCGAAGTTCACCTTCTGGCCTTCGAGCAGTTCACGGAATCCCTGGGCGGCGATGTTCGAGTAGTGGGCAAACACGTCAGCGCCGCCACCGTCCTGCTCGATGAAGCCAAAGCCCTTTTCCGCATTGAACCACTTCACGGTACCTGAACTCATATCATTCTCCTTCGGGGCAGTGCACCGGCATCCGCACGGCGCGAATGCCATGTCGCCGCGATGATTACCCCGACCGGAAAAGACCGGAATTACCAGGAATATTTCAGCGGCACGAACACCGACCGAAGCACCTGAAATACTGGGAACCACAACTGCAACCGAGAACGACAGTAGCACGCCGAAGCGGCTTGAGTAGGCTGAACAAGGCTATTGCGGTCGCCGTAAAAATAAATCTGTGCGCAGGACCGGCTGAAATTCTGGATCCGCTGGAACAGTTTTTGAGGCAGCCGGAGCACAGCATTCCGGGAAGAGTGGTGTCATGCTCAGCCTCGTCGCGCTGGTACCCGGCGGAGGCTGCTGAGCAACGGCAACACCGGTGGCGTCAGAGTCTTCAGGCAACGCGGCGGAACGCCGTTCCGGCAGTTCGCAAAGGCGTTGCGTAGTGACAACCCTGTCGGGTCACAGCCATTCGTTGATCGCGGCGATGTGGAGGGTGGCCTCGTAGCGCACGGCGAGCTTGCCGTACCAGCTGGCCACCGCCCGGTTCCGCTTCAGCCGGTCGCTCGGTACGGCTGCCACCCGGCGGCTGCTTCTGACGTTGCACGTCGCGCCGGGCACCAGCGGCATGCCGGCCGAAATCATCACGGCACAAGGCACGTCACAGGGAGCACTTCAAAAACACGCCCTAGCGCCACCGCCGGGCCCGGAGCCCCACCCGCTCGTCCGTCGCGACGGCCGACGCGCCGGCCGCCACCGTCTCGTAGACGGCGAGAATGTCCGCACCGACCGTCGTCCAGTCGAAGCGACGCACATGCTTGGCGCCGCGTTCGCCGAGTTCGGCCAGCCGGTCGGGGGCGTTGAGCAGTCCGATCGCCGCGGTGGCGAGCGCCTCCGCGTCCTCGTTGGTGAAGAGTTCGCCGGCCTCGCCCTGGTCCAGGACCTGGGCGAACGCGTCGAGGTCGCTGGCCAGTACGGGCGCGCCGGCGGACATCGCCTCCACGAGGACGATGCCGAAGGACTCGCCCCCGGTGTTGGGCGCGACGTAGACGTCCACGCTGCGCAGCAGCCGCGCCTTGTCCTCGTCGGAGACCATGCCGAGGAACTCGACCCGGGAGCGCAGCGCGGCGGGCAGGCCGGCGACCGCCTCGTCCTCGTCGCCGCGGCCGGCGACCAGCAGCCGGGCGTCGGGGACCGCGGCGAGGATCGCGGGCAGCGCCTTCATCAGGACCGGCAGCCCCTTGCGCGGCTCGTCGATACGGCCGATGAACCCGATGGTGCGGCCCTGCCACTCCGGCCGCGGTTCGGCGCGGGCGAAGAAGTCGACGTCCACGCCGTTGGGGATGACCACCGCGTCGCCGCCGAGGTGCTCGACGAGGGTGCGTCGGGCGTACTCGCTGACCGCGATCCGGGCCCTGATCTTCTCCAGGGCGGGCTGGAGGATCGGGTACGCGGCGATCATGGCGCGGGAGCGCGGGTTGGAGGTGTGGAAGGTGGCCACGATCGGGCCCTGCGCCGCCCAGCAGGCGAGCAGGCCCAGGGAGGGCGACGCCGGCTCGTGGATGTGGATGACGTCGAAGGCGCCGTTCTGCAGCCAGCGGCGGACCCGCGCGGCGGAGAGGAAGCCGAAATTCAGGCGGGCGACCGAGCCGTTGTAGGGCACGGGGACGGCGCGGCCGGCCGGGACGACGTAGGGCGGCAGCGGGGTCTCGTCGTCGGCGGGGGCCAGGACGGAGACGTCGTGGCCGGTCCGGATCAGGTGCTCGGCCAGGTCGCGGATGTGGAACTGCACGCCGCCGGGGACATCCCAGGCGTACGGGCAGACGATGCCGATCTTCACGCGGGCTCCGTTCCGGGGGTGTCGCCGCGGGGCTCCAGGTCGGCGAGCCACAGCCGCTGGAGCATGTGCCAGTCCGCGGGGTGGTCGGCGATGCCGGAGGCGAAGGCGTCGGCGAGCTCCTGGGTCATGTGGGCGGCCTTCTCGGTACGGGTGCCGTTCTGCGGTACCTCGATCTCCGGGTGGACCCGGCCGCGCATGATGGGGGTGTCGTCGTACCAGAGGGTGACCGGCAGCAGCATCGCGCCGGTCTGGAGGGCCAGCATCGCGGGTCCGGCCGGCATCTTCGCGGCCTCGCCGAAGAACTTCACCGGCAGCCCGGAGCTGGACAGGTCGCGGTCGGCGACCAGGCAGACCAGGCCGCCGGCCCGCAGCCGCCGGGCCAGCGTGCCGAACGCGGCGCCGCCGGTGTGCGGCAGCACCTCCATGCCCAGGCCCTGGCGGTAGGCGACGAACCGGTCGTAGAGGGACTCCGGCTTGAGGCGCTCGGCGACGGTGGTGAACGGGACGCCGAGCTTGGTGGTGACCCAGACGCCGGCCAGGTCGTAGTTGCCCATGTGGGGCAGGGCCAGGATCACCCCGCGACCGCTCTTGAGGCCGTCCTCGAGGTGGTGCACGTCCTGGGGTGTGAAACCGGCCTTTATCCGCTCCGGGCTCCACACCGGCAGCCGGAAGGACTCCATCCAGTACCGCAGGTACGAGCGCATCCCGGCCCGGGAGAGCGCGGCCAGCTGCTGCGGGGAGGCGTCCGGGACGACCCGGGCGAGGTTGGCCTCCAGGCGCTGGACGCCCTTGCCGCGGCGGCGCCAGGCGAGGTCGGCGAGCCGGCGGCCGAGCTGCACCGCGACGCCTTCGGGCAGGCGCTTGACGGTGCTCCAGCCCAGGCCGTAGAGGCCGTCGGTGAGCCTGTCGGTGTCGATCGGTGTGCGGCTGCCCATCAGCCGTTCCCCCCTTGTGCGAGGGCGTCGGCCTCGGCCGACTCCCGGCGTACCGTCACCACGCGCTGGCCGAGGGTGACGGCGCTGCCGACGGCGACCACCCACAGGGCGATCGGCAGCAGGATCTCGACGCCCGGCACGCCGAACTTGTGCAGTCCGGAGAGCCCGCAGGCGACCAGCGAGACGACCAGCCGCTCGGCCCGCTCCACCAGGCCGTTGACGGCCACCGGCAGCCCGATGGCCTCGCCCCGCGCCTTGGTGTACGAGACGACCTGGCCGCTGGCGAGGCAGAAGATCGCGACCGCGCAGAGCGCCAGGCTGTCGCCGCGCCCGGCGTACCACAGGGCCAGCCCTCCGAAGATCGCCGAGTCCGCGACCCGGTCGAGGGTGGAGTCCAGGAACGCGCCCCACCGGCTGGAGCGCCCCAGCTGCCGCGCCATGTTGCCGTCGACCAGATCGGAGAAGACGAACAGCGTGATGACGACCGTGCCCCAGAAGAACTCGCCCTGGGGATAGAAGACCAGGGCGCCGGCCACCACACCGCCGGTCCCGACGAGGGTGACCGCGTCCGGGCTGACCCCGAGACGGATGAGCAGGGCGGCGAACGGTGTGAGAACACGCGTGAAGAAAGCACGCGCGTACTTGTTCAGCATGACCTTCCCGGTTGGTCGATACGGGCCGCGCGGTCAAGGGGCCACCGGCTGGCCCATCGTAGCCAGGCGGCCACGGGGCACCGCGAACGCATCGCGGCGCGGGGTGCATCCCGGGGCTCGGGGCGGCCCTCGGGCGCCCATGGACGCGCCGGCGGGCCCGGCCGCGCGTCCGGCCGGCCCGCCGTCGTCGGCCGGCGGGCGGGCGCGCCACGTATGGACGCATCGTGAAGCCGGTGGAAAGCTCGAAACACCGCAAAGTGTCGACCTGGAGGCGAGACACATGAGCGAGAAGTCGAGTACGAACCCAGGAGCCGCCGGAAGGGCACCGGCGGCCGACCGGCCCGCGGATCTGCGCAATGTGGTGCTGGTCGGCCACAGCGGAGCGGGAAAGACCACCCTGGTCGAAGCGCTCGCGCTGGCATCCGGCGCGATCAACCGGGCCGGCCGGGTCGAGGACGGGGGCTGCCTGTCCGACCACGACGAGATCGAGCACCGGCAGCAACGCTCCGTACAGCTCTCCCTCGTCCCGGTGGACTGGGGCGGAATCAAGATCAATCTGTTGGACACCCCCGGATACGCGGATTTCGTCGGGGAACTCAGGGCCGGTCTGCGCGCGGCGGACGCGGCCCTCTTCGTCGTCTCGGCGGCCGACGGCGTGGCCGGCGCGACCCGCATGGTCTGGGACGAGTGCGCGGCCGTCGGCATGCCGCGCGCCCTGGTGGTCACGCACCTGGAGGCCGCCCGCGCCGACTTCGACGAGATGACCCGGCGCTGCGCGGTGACCTTCGGCGGCGACGACGTGGACGCCGTCCTGCCCCTGTACCTCCCCCTGTACGGCACCCCCGGCGCCGACGGCCACGCCCCCGCCGACGGCCACGCCCCCGTCGAGGGCCTGATCGGCCTGCTCACCCAGCGGGTCTTCGACTACTCCTCCGGGGAGCGCACCGAGCGCGCGCCCACCGACGAGGAGCTGCCGCTGATCGAGGCGGCCCGCAACCGCCTGATCGAGGGGATCATCGCCGAGAGCGAGGACGAGACCCTCATGAACCGCTATCTCGCGGGCGAGGAGATCGACGTCAAGACGCTCGTCGGCGACCTGGAGACCGCGGTCGCCCGGGGCTCCTTCCACCCCGTCCTGGCCGCCGCCCCGGCCGTCGAAGGGGCCCGGCAGGGGCTGGGCACCGTCGAGCTGCTGGAGCTGATCAGCGGCGGCTTCCCGACGCCCGCGGAGCGTGAGGCGCCCGCCGTGACCGGCCCGGACGGCTCGCCGCGGCAGAGCCTGAGCTGCGACCCCGAGGGCCCGCTGGCCGCCGAGGTGGTCAAGACCTCCTCCGACCCGTACGTCGGCCGGATCTCCCTGGTCCGGGTCTTCTCCGGCACCCTGCGCCCCGACGAGACGGTGCACGTCTCCGGCCACGGCCTGGAGGACCGCGGCCACGAGGACCACGACGTCGACGAGCGGGTCGGCGCACTGTCCACGCCCTTCGGCAAACAGCAGCGGCCGCTCCCCCGAGCCGTCGCCGGCGACCTGGCCTGCGTGGCCAAGCTCACCCGCGCCGAGACCGGCGACACCCTCTCCGCAAAGGACGACCCGCTGCTGATGGAGCCGTGGGCGATGCCCGACCCGCTGCTGCCGGTCGCCATCCGGGCGCACAGCAAGGCCGACGAGGACAAGCTCTCCCAGGGCCTGGCCCGTCTGGTCGCCGAGGACCCCACGATGCGCCTGGAGCACAACCAGGACACCCGCCAGGTCGTCCTGTGGTGCATGGGCGAGGCGCACGCCGACGTGGCGCTGGAGCGGCTGCGCTCCCGCTACGGCGTCCAGGTCGACACCGTCGACCACAAGGTGGCGCTGCGGGAGACCTTCGGCGGGTCCGCCGCGGGCCGCGGCCGGCACGTCAAACAGTCCGGCGGCCACGGCCAGTTCGCGATCTGCGAGATCCAGGTCGAGCCGCTGCCGGGCGGCTCCGGCATCGAGTTCGTCGACAAGGTCGTCGGCGGCGCGGTCCCCCGGCAGTTCATCCCCTCGGTGGAGAAGGGCGTCCGTGCCCAGGCCGCCCGCGGGATCGCCGCCGGGTATCCGCTCGTCGACATCCGGGTCACCCTGCTCGACGGCAAGTCCCACTCGGTCGACTCCTCGGACGCCGCGTTCCAGACGGCGGGCGCGCTGGCCCTGCGGGAGGCCGCCGCGCAGACCACCGTCGACCTGCTGGAACCGGTCGCCGACGTGCAGGTACTGGTGCCCGACGAGTACGTCGGCCCGGTGCTCAGCGACCTCTCCGGCCGCCGCGGCCGGGTCGTGGGCACCGAGCAGTCCGGCGCCGGCCGCACCCTGGTCCGCGCCGAGGTGCCGGAGATCGAGATCAGCCGCTACGCCGTCGATCTGCGCTCGCTCTCGCACGGCACCGGCCGCTTCGGCCGCGGCTATCTGCGGCACGAGCCGATGCCCGCCCAGCTCGCCGCCAAGGTGCGCCAACAGGAGGCGGTCGTCGCCTAGTTAACGGCCTATCAGCCGCCGTCCCGGACAGCCCACTTGGGCCGGGGCGGCGGCGGTACGCTGGGGTTCCACCGCCGCGCCGCGCGTTCCGGGCCAACCTGCGAGCACGCCGGGCCGGCAGGTGTGCGCGTCAGCGCAGTCGGGTAGAGCGCATCAGCGGATACGCGCATGATGGGGGCGGGTAGTGGCAGACGGCTTTGACTTCAGTCCGGGGGCGCAGGTCCCCATCTCGGGCGGCGCCGGGCAGACGGCGGCGACCCAGGCCCTGGCCTCGGCCGCCTACCGCGACAGCCCGCTGACCGACATCTCCAAGGCCGACTCCGACTCCGGCACCTCCGAGGTCAAGAAGCCCAAGCTGTCGCTGTTCGCGCCCAACCTCGGCGAGGCGTTCTCCCGCGCGGTGCAGGTGCGGATGCTCGGCGGCGGCCGCAAACCGCTGATCCAGTCCTTCGGCACCGAACCCCAGACGGTCGTCGAGCACTGCCTGTCGGCCACCCGCATCCGCAAGCAGCGCGACAGCCGGCTGACGGTCCTGATGGTGGTGTGCGGGCTGCTGTTCCTGCCCGGTGTGCTGCTCTGGCTGGGCGCCTTCCAGCTCCGGAAGATCTTCTCCAAGGACGGCGAGGGCAACGGCATCTCCCTGCTGGGCGGCGTGCTGCTGACCCTGCTCGCCGGCGCCGGCCTGTTCTTCATGGTCAAGCTGCCGTTCACCGGCTTCTGGCCGCTGTACGCCCGCGGCATGGTCATCGCGCCGATGGTGGGCTGGTGGCTGGCCAAGCAGATCTGCGAGCGGACCGCGGTGACCCTGCGGGAGGCGTGGAAGGGGCTGCTGGAGGGCGGCGGCGTCGCCGCGAAGATCCCCGAGGCGGTGCCGCAGGACCCCAACCACACCTCCGCCGAGACCCTCCGGCACAACCTCGCCAAGGTCTCCGCCGAGCAGCGCAGCAACGTCATCTTCTACGCCGGCCCCAAGGGCATACTCGGGATGGGCACCCGCTGGGGCAGCTGGCAGCTGGCCGAGGAGCTCCGGCCGGCCCAGGAGGGCGCCGACATCCACCCGTTCCGCAGCTGGGACGTCATCCGCGCGATCCACGACCGGCTGCGCCTGCTGGAGCGCAGCCCGCTGCACACCGGCGGCTTCCAGCAGCCGCCGTCCGTCCGCCACTGGATCGTCTCCCCCGTGGGCGAGAAGGCCAAGGCCGTCGCCCGCCCGGACGGCAGCCACGTCGACGGGTACGAGGTCCGCGGCCACGAGATAGAGCGGATCTGCAACGAGCAGCAGTTCGGCGCCGGCGACCGGCACTACCTCGGCGTCCAGTTCGTCCTGTGGGACGGCCAGCTGGTGCTCACGCTCATGATCACCGTCACCGTGCTGCACGAGACGCTGCGCATCGAGGTCAGCGGCTACGCCCTCGGCCCGGTCCACTCGCTCTTCACCAGCAAGCCGGAGCCCAAGACCAAAGAGGTCGCCAAGGTCGTCCGGTTCTGGGAGACCAAGACCCTGACGCTGCCGCTGATCGAGCCGTCGGAGGTGGTGCGGCTGGCCGCCCGCGCCCCGCTGACGTGGTTCCCGCCGGTGCTGGACTTCCTCGGCGGCAAGCTCGCCCTCCCCGAGCCGTTCGGTCTGCGCCATGTCTGGGCCGACAAGCCCTGGCGCCACCGCTTCATGGCCGACGACGCGCTGCGCGCCGCGACCCCGGTGCTGCGGGCGGTGCACGCCGCGGCGATGAACGTCCTCAAGGAGCACGGCGTCAACACCGAGCGGTTCGACAACCGCTCCCTGGTGCTCAGCGGCATGGTCCAGGGCGCCGAGCCGCACAAGGCCGACGAGTACAACGCGTAGGCACCGCCCGCGCACCGCACGGACGGGCGCGCGCACGGCTTCCCGCCGGGCGCGCGCCCGTTCCCGTTCCCCGGCCGGACCGACGACCGGAACGACCGGACCGAGCGGACCTAACGGAAGATCCCGGTGTGCCCCAGCGAGTACCGCCCCGGCTGCGGATAGACCGCCAGTCCGTGCGGCCCCTCCCCCACCCGGATCTTCGACAGGGTCTTGCCCGTACGGGTGTCGAGTGCGTACACCTCAGAGTTGTAGCGCCCGGACAGCCACAGCACCTTGCCGTCCGCCGAGACCCCGCCCATGTCCGGGCTGCCGCCGCCGCGGATGTGCCACTTGTCGACGAGCTTCCCGGTCCGGAAGTCCAGCAGCGAGACGGAGCCCTCGCCCCGGTTGGAGATGTACATGGTGCGGGAGTCGCGGCTGACGTAGAGGCCGTGCGTGCCCTTGCCGGTGGGCAGCAGCTTCGGCCGGCCGAAGGCGTCGCCGTCCAGGATCCACACGCCGTCGGCCATCATGTCGGCGATGTACCAGGTCCGGCCGTCCGGCGAGATCTTCACGTCCTGCGGCATCGCGCCCTCGAACGGCAGCTTCTCCTGGGCGACCACCTTCATCTTCGCGGTGTCGACCTTGAGCAGTTCGCCGGAGAACTCGCAGGAGACGATGAAGTACTTCCCGTCCGGCGAGAAGTCGGCGTGGTTGACGCCCGCGCAGTCGACCGGCAGGGTCTTGCGGATCTCCATGGTGTGCGGGTCCCGGAACACCAGCTGCCGGTCCATCGACGCCATCACCACGGCGTACTTCCCGTCCGGCGTGAAGTAGAGGTTGTACGGGTCGTGGACCTTGACCGGCTTGCCGGCCTTGCCGGTGGACGGGTCGATCGGGGTGAGGTCGTGCCCCCGGTTGTTGTTGACCCACAGCGTCTTCATGTCCCAGGACGGCACCACGTGCTGCGGCTGCACGCCCACCGGGATCGTCTCGGTCACCTTGTACGTCCGGGGGTCGATGACGCTGACCGTGTCGGAGCCGGTGTTGGGCACGTAGATCCGCGACGGGTAGTTCCTGACCTGCGGCGCCAGCCGGTTGGGCCGGTCCGCGGCGTACAGGTCGTGCGGGTCCAGCAGCGGCGGCATCCCGGGCAGGCCCTGGGCGACGGCCTGGTGGGGCGAGGGTCCGGCGGGCCGCGGGGCGGACTGCTCCCCGCCACCGGCGCAGCCCGTCGCCACCAGGGCGCAGGCCGCGACGAGCAGCGCCGCCCGGCGGGTGGGGCGGGAGCCGGTCGGGCGGGGGTGGGTACGGTTCCGGTCAGCCATCAGGTCACTAGCTCCGTTGTCGTCACCGCGCGCAGACCGCGCCGGCGGAGGCCGTCGAGGATCGGGGGCAACGCCGCCACCGTGCCGGCGTGCCCGAGGTGGAGACTGACGACCGAGCCCGGGCGGATGCCGTCCAGGACCGTGCGCTGGACGGCCGGGGCGCCGGGGTCGTTCGCGTCGAGGGAGTCCACGTCGTACGACAGGACGTGCGGGTAGCCCGCTTGGCGGGCCAGCCGGATCACCTGCCCGGTGGCCCGCCGGGTCTGCGACGGGCGGAACCAGCTGCCGATGCTGCCGGTGAGCTTGCGCAGCCGGTCGGCGCACTGGCGGATCTCGGCGTAGGCGGCGTCGGCGGGCAGCGCGCAGATGTTGCGGTGGTGCATGGTGTGGTTGCCCAGCTCGTGACCGCCGTCCAGGACGCGGCGGGCCATCGCGGGCTGCTCGTCGAGCCAGTCGCCGACGGCGAGCACGGTGACCCGGGCACCGGCCCGCTCGGCCTCGCCCAGCAGCGCCTTCGCCAGCTCGGGATCGCCCCGGCCGTGGAAGGTGAGGGCGACGGCGTGCCCGTTCCGCGGGCCGTGGTCGATCTCGGGGGGCAGGCCGGGCGCACGGGTCGGCGGCCGGGCGGCGGGGTGCCGGGCCCGGTCCGTCCCTTGGGGGCTCGGTCCGTCGGTGGCTCGTGCGGAGGCGGCGGTGGCGGCGGAGTCCGCCGACCGCTTCGGGTCGCAGCCCGACGCAAGCGCACCGGCTGCCGCGGCCGAGGCGGCCGCGCGCAGCACGGAGCGACGATCCAGGGAGGTCACCACCCCATTAGAGGGGCAAGATTTCCCAATCGGGGCGATTTATAGGATTCATCCGGGTGCGTGTCGCCCCGTTCACCCGGCGTGCACGGCGCCTACGCCGGCCAGGCCGCGGCCAGCATCGACCGGGTGTCGGCGAGGAGTTGGGGCAGCACCTTGGTGTGCCCGACCACCGGCATGAAGTTGGTGTCGCCGCCCCAGCGGGGGACGACGTGCTGGTGAAGGTGGGCGGCGATGCCGGCGCCGGCCACGCCGCCCTGGTTCATCCCGATGTTGAAGCCGTGCGCCCCGGAGGCGGTGCGCAGCGCGACCATCGCCCGCTTGGTGAAGTCCGCCAGCTCCGCGGTCTCCCGCTCGTCGAGCTCGGTGTAGTCGGCGACGTGGCGGAACGGGACGACCATGAGGTGCCCGCCGTTGTACGGGTAGAGGTTGAGCACCGCGTACACCCGCTTGCCGCGGGCGACGACGAGGCCGTCCTCGTCCGACTTCGAGGGAATGGTGCAGAACGGACAGCCGTCCTCGGCGCCCGGGCCGCTCGGCTTGTTCTCCCCCTGGATGTAGGCCATCCGGTGGGGCGTCCACAGGCGCTGGAAGGCGTCCTGCGTCCCGACTCCGATCTGCTGTTCCGGCTCACTCGTCATGTTGCGAAGCATATTCTCCCGGGCCGGACGGGGAAGCGGCGAGGGGCGGTCCCGATGGGACCGCCCCTCGTGCAATCGTCTGCGTCAGACCTGGACGCGACGCTCCACCACGTCCAGCAGCTTGGCGATGGCCTGGTCACGCGGGATGCCGTTCTCCTGCGACCCGTCGCGGTAGCGGAAGGACACCGCGCCGGCGGCCATGTCCTCGTCACCGGCGAGGATCATGAACGGCACCTTGGACTTCTGCGCGTTCCGGATCTTCTTCTGCATCCGGTCCGAGGAGGAGTCCACCTCGACCCGCAGCCCCTTGGCCTTCGCCTCCGCGGCGAACTCCGCCAGGTACGGGACGTGGGCGTCGCCGATCGGGATGCAGGTGGCCTGCACCGGGGCCAGCCACGCCGGGAAGGCGCCCGCGTAGTGCTCCAGCAGCACCGCGAAGAACCGCTCGATGGAGCCGAACAGCGCCCGGTGGATCATGACGGGCTGCTGCTTGGAGCCGTCCGCCGCGGTGTACTCCAGGCCGAAGCGGGCGGGCTGCTGGAAGTCGACCTGGATCGTCGACATCTGCCAGGACCGGCCGATGGCGTCCTTCGCCTGCACCGAGATCTTCGGGCCGTAGAACGCGGCGCCGCCCGGGTCGGGCACCAGCGGCAGCCCCTGCTTCTCGGCCGCCTGGCGCAGCGCCTCGGTGGCTTCCTCCCACTCCGCGTCCTCGCCGATGAACTTGTCGGACTCCGGGTCGCGGGTGGACAGTTCCAGCTCGAAGTCGTTCAGGCCGTAGTCGCGCAGCAGGTCGAGGACGAAGGTGAGCAGGCTGTCCAGCTCGTCCGCCATCTGCTCCTTGGTGCAGTAGATGTGCGAGTCGTCCTGGGTGAAGCCGCGGGCCCGGGTCAGGCCGTGCACCACGCCCGACTTCTCGTAGCGGTACACCGTGCCGAACTCGAAGAGCCGCAGCGGGAGTTCGCGGTACGAGCGGCCGCGGGCCTTGAAGATCAGGTTGTGCATGGGGCAGTTCATCGCCTTGAGGCGGTAGTTCTGCCCGTCGAACTCCAGCGGCGGGAACATCGCGTCGCCGTAGTTCGGCAGGTGCCCCGACGTCTCGAAGAGCGCTTCCTTGGTGATGTGCGGGGTGTTCACGAACTCGTAGTCCGACAGCTCGTGCCGCTTGCGGGAGTAGTCCTCCATCACCCGGCGGACGACGCCGCCCTTGGGGTGGAAGACCGCGAGGCCGGAGCCCAGCTCCTCCGGGATGGAGAAGAGGTCAAGCTCGGCACCGAGCTTGCGGTGGTCGCGCTTCTCGGCCTCGGCGAGGAAGTCCAGGTACGCCTTGAGCTCGTCCTTGGTGGGCCAGGCGGTGCCGTAGATGCGCTGCAGCTGCGGGTTCTTCTCGCTGCCGCGCCAGTAGGCGGCGGCCGACCGCATCAGCTTGAAGACCGGGATGTTCCGGGTGCTGGGCAGGTGCGGCCCGCGGCACAGGTCCTTCCAGCACAGCTCGCCGGTCTTGGCGTCGAGGTTGTCGTAGATGCTCAGCTCGCCGGCGCCGACCTCGGCGGAGGCGCCCTCGGCGGCGTCCGCGGCGGAGCCCTTGAGGCCGATCAGCTCCAGCTTGTAGGGCTCGTCGGCCAGCTCGGCGCGGGCGTCCTCGTCGGTCACCACGCGGCGGGCGAACTTCTGGCCGCGCTTCTGGATCTCCTGCATCTTCTTCTCGATGCGCTTGAGATCGTCGGGGTGGAAGGGCTTCTCGACGTCGAAGTCGTAGTAGAAGCCGTCCTTGATCGGCGGGCCGATGCCGAGCTTGGCCTCGGGGAAGAGCTCCTGCACGGCCTGGGCCATGAC
This sequence comes from Streptomyces sp. MspMP-M5, assembly GCF_000373585.1. GTDB lineage: Bacteria > Actinomycetota > Actinomycetes > Streptomycetales > Streptomycetaceae > Streptomyces. The sequence continues at coordinate 77,566 of NZ_KB891898.1, read as the reverse complement.
GTGCGCGGTGGAGTGTCGCAGGATGTTCAGGCCGTCCTCGGAGGTGATCTCGACGGGCTCGACCTCGTCGCCGTCGGCCAGCTCGTGGGTGAGGTCCTTCAGTTCGCCGGCCACCCGTGCGGCCACCACGCTGCGCTCGCCCTGGAAGAGGTCGGCGGCCGTAGTGCCCGTGGTCACCACGCGTTCTTCCCGCTCGGAATCGCGTTGGACGGTCACACGGACGTCTGACACCGGTCTCTCCTGACTCATGTCTTCACTCGCGTCAGCGTTTGCTGCGCCTCCGAATCGTACCGAGCCGCGGGACCGCACCGCGAAACGGCTTCGCCCCGGCCGCTCAGGCGTCCGCCGGCGACCCGCCGCACACCGCGCCGTCCTCGCCGTCCTCCTCGCCGAATCCGCCGCCCCCGCCGTCCCCGGGCCCCGCGGGGTCCGCCCAGAGCGCCTTCAGCAGCCGGTCCCGGTCGGCCGGATCGACCTGTACGGGGATGACGTCCCGGCTGCCGGTGATCCGCCGGAAGCCGCCCCGGCTCTCCAGCCGGCCGCTGACCCGGATCGGCAGCCCGGCCAGATGCGCATGGCCGGCGATCCGGTAGTCCTCCTCTCCCAGCGCCACCCGCACCTGCCCCACGTCCGCCCCGGTGATCACCCGCAGCCGCACCGACCCCGGGCCGTCCGGCCGCTCCCGGCGCAGCCGTACGACGGTGCCGGTCACCCGCACCGGCAGCGACGGCTCGGCGCGGACGTAGCGCTGGGCGGCCTGCTGGAGCGCGGGCAGGTCGCCGGGCGAGAACTCCACGGGTTCCGGGCGGGCCGCGAACCCGGCCGGGGTGCCGGCCGACGGCGACCAGGCGATCGCGATCCGCACCCCCTCGGCGCCCCGCACCAGCGCGATCAGCGCCTGCGCCAGTTCGTGGCAGACGCCCAGCCCGACCGCCGCGTCGAACGCCTCCATGCCGCCGGTGGCCCGCTGGTAGTCGGTGGCATCGCGGGCCGCGTGCAGCGCCCGCTGGAGCCCGGCGACCGCGCCGCGCCCGGCCCGTACGGGGACGAACGCGGCCAGCCGGCGGCCGGCCGGGGCCGGCCCGACCAGCACCTGACCCAGGAAGCCGGCGGCCCGCCGCTGGTACCGGGCGCCGTAGTAGCCGGCGCGGGCGTAGCTGCCCAGCGCGCCGGCCGTCAGCAGGGCGCGGGCCGCGCCACGCAGCTGCTCCTGCGCCACCCAGTGCGCGGTCCCGGGGCCGCCGTCGGGGACCTCGCGCTCCCAGCGGACCTCGTCGCTGGGCACCGCCAGCCCGACCAGCACCTCGCGGGCCGAGGGGGCGGCGCTCCGCTCCAGCGCCGCCAGCGCCTCGGCCAACAGCTCGGCACTGTCGGGGAACCGGCGGTCGGCCGGCACCAGAAGGCTGGTGCCGGCCGACCCGTCCGGTGGGGTCCAGCGGGCGCAGCGGCCGGTCGCCGCGCCCCGGCGCCGCCAGCCGTGCCGGGCCAGCAGGGCGCCGAGCACCGCCGGGTCGAGCCGTGCGGGGTCCGGCGGCGGCGCGCCGTAGTCGTCGGTCGGGCCGTATTCGTCGGTCGGGCCGTGATCGTCGGTCAGCCGGTCCATCAGGGTCTCCCTCCCGCCCCGACCCGCGTCATGATCTCGCGCAGCGCACGGTCGTCGAAGATCCGCGTGGTCGGGATCCGCACAGTGGTCCTGCGCCGGCCGGTCACCGGATGGCCGGCGAGGTTGATCCAGTAGCAGCAGTGCCGCAGTTCGAGATGGTCGTGCCCGGCCCGCAGCCAGTCGTCCGGATCCCGTGGGACGAGCATCACGACGAGGATCTTGTGCACCGCCACCGGTGTGCGGGCCAGCTTCACCAGGTGGTCGTTGTCGAGCGTGAAGGCGAAGGTGGGCCCCGGCGGGCGCGGGGCGGTCTGGTAGGTGCACTTGAGCTGCACCTTGATGGTCACCTCGTCGTCGACGGTGTGGCTGGGCGCGGCATGGCTGACGTGCCAGTCGATTCCGTTGTCCGGGAAGGGCTGTGCCAGTGAGCACCCGGAGGCGGCGGCGACCGCGTGCAGGTAGCCCACCTGGAGGGTTTCCATGCAGGCGGTGGTGGCCAGGCCACCGCGCCGCGGGGTGAGGGAGGGCCGGGGGTACCGCCCGCTTGCGGGGGACAGCCCGCCCGGTTCGGGCTGCGCGAGGGTCATCGCGGATGCCTTCCGGGCCGTGCCGAATCGATGCGTCCGGGCGGCGGGGCGGAGCCCGGCGCGGGAAGCCGCCGGACCGCGGTACGCGCCGGCCCGTCCTCTGTGGTTGTCTCCGCGTCAAGCGGCCCGCAAACAAGGGCGGTTCGAGCCGTCCTCGCCCCGGGTATCACCAGCTCGGGTGACGTGCACCGTCATCCCCCGTACGACCGCGAGGAGTTGGCTGATGCCGCGCTGGTATGACGGTCCACTTGCCGCCTTCGACACCGAGACGACGGGCATCGACGTCGAGCGCGATCGCATCGTCTCCGCCGCCCTGGTGGTCCAGGAGACCCCGCGCGCCGCCCCGCGCGTCACCCGCTGGCTGATCAATCCCGGGGTGGAGATACCGGAGGCCGCGACCGCGGTGCACGGCCTGACGGCGGATCACCTCGCGCGGCACGGCCGCTGGCCGGCGCCGGTGCTGGAGGAGGTGGCCCGCGCGCTGGCCGCCCAGGCGGTAGCCGTCCGCCCGCTGGTGGTGATGAACGCCCCGTTCGACCTGACGCTGCTGGAGCGGGAGTTGAAGCGCCACCGCGCCAGCTCCCTGGACGCCTATCTGGGCGCGCATCCGCTGCACGTCCTCGACCCCCGCGTCCTGGACAAGCACCTGGACCGCTATCGCAAGGGCCGCCGCACCCTCACGGACCTGTGCGCGCACTACGAGATCGAGCTGACCGACGCCCACGAGGCGGCGGCGGACGCGCTGGCCGCGCTGCGGGTGGTCCGGGAGCTGGGCCGGCGCTTCGCCGACCGACTGGAGGGCCTTCAGCCCGCCGAGCTGCACACCCGGCAGGCGGTCTGGCACGCGGCCCAGGCCCGCGGCCTCCAGGCGTGGTTCGCCCGCAGCGGCACCCCCGAGCCCGTCGACCCGCACTGGCCACTGCGGCCGGAACTCCCCGCCGCGGCCTGATTCCACCCCGGAATTCCGGCAGAATTCCCAACGCCGGTACAGCCGAAGGGAATTGACCGGCCTTCGAGTGCCGCTGCCGCACGCCTGCACGCCAACGAAAAGAAACCGGACCGCCTTCCGACGGTCCGGTTCTTGATCCCGGTGGGCGATACTGGGTTCGAACCAGTGACCTCTTCGGTGTGAACGAAGCGCTCTCCCACTGAGCTAATCGCCCGGGTTCCGGCGAGGTTTCCCTCGCGAACGACCTGAACAATACAGGCCGCCAGGCCCTTCCATCAAATTCCGTTCCGGCCTCCTCATCCGCGGGCCAGCCAGGCCGTCAGCCCGCGCCGCCCGGCCCGCATCATCAGCGCGTGGTTGATCCGGAACAGCGGCCGCCCGAACAGCGCCCAGCGCCGCAGCCCCGGCTTGCGGACCTCCACGTCCTGCTCGTACACGGCCCGGGTGCCGCCCTCGCCGGGCACGATCGTCCACCGCGCCCAGCCGGCCAGGTCCCCGCGCATCGCGATCTCCAGCACCCCGGCTCCCGGGTCCCGCCGGGTCTCGGTCACCACCACGACCAGGTCGTACGGCAGGAAGGACCGGAAGCGCGCGAGGCCGCTGCGGTCGTCGAGCGGGGCGACCTCGCGCACCTGCGGCCACCAGCGGGGGTACGCCTCGGCCCGCTCCAGCACCGCATAGACGACGGTGGGCGGGGCGTTCAGCAGCCAGACGCTGCGGAAGTGGTAGCGGTGCAGACGGCACGGCCGGCGTGACGTGTCGGGCATGATCCCAGTGTGCGCCCCACCGCGCCGGGAACGGCCCAACAACCGCGAAAGCCCGGAGACTTGAGTCTCCGGGCCGTCGTCCGGGGTGGGCGATACTGGGTTCGAACCAGTGACCTCTTCGGTGTGAACGAAGCGCTCTCCCACTGAGCTAATCGCCCGGGCGCACCGCCAACATTACCGCACGTCGGAGGCGCTTCCGACCACGGCGGCAGGCCCGGCCGATCTTCGGCGGGCACGGTCCGGCCGGCCTCGCACCCTCGTCCGCACACCGAGGCCCGGAGCCCGGCACGCCGAGCCGACGGAGATCACCGCGAAGCGCTCCCCGCTCCATTACTCTGCGTATTCGTGCTGTCTACACAACGGACATGATCCGCTGTCCGAAATACCGCCGGGGACGATCACGCAATCCGCCGTAAGAGGTATCTGAAGCCACCCAAAACCGGCAGAGGGGTTTACAACGGCACCGTAGGTGGCATGTCGATTTCGCCGACGTGCGAATCCCCGAGCGCACACTGAGCGAAAGGCCCTGGCGCTTATGAACACCACGGTCAGCTGCGAGCTGCACCTGCGCCTCGTTGTGTCGAGCGAGTCCTCACTGCCTGTACCCGCGGGCCTGCGGTATGACACGGCCGATCCGTATGCCGTGCACGCCACCTTCCACACCGGAGCCGAGGAGACGGTCGAGTGGGTCTTCGCCCGCGACCTCCTCGCGGAGGGCCTGCACCGGCCCACGGGCACCGGAGACGTCCGCGTCTGGCCGTCCCGGAGTCACGGGCAGGGCGTAGTCTGCATCGCCCTGAGTTCCCCGGAGGGGGAAGCCCTTCTGGAGGCCCCGGCGCGGGCGCTGGAATCCTTCCTGAAGCGCACGGATGCCGCCGTACCGCCCGGTACGGAGCACCGACACTTCGATCTCGACACCGAGCTCTCCCACATCCTGGCGGAGAGCTGAGACGCAGGACGCACACTTTCCGCATCCACCCGCTCACACTTGCGACCGTCCGACTCGGGGAGACGGCGCAGGACCGACAAGTTCACACGGCACACTTCGGCGCCGTCGCCGCGGACCCACCGCGGGGACGGCGCCGAGGCTTGTCCCAGGCGCTAGAGTCGGCGACCATTCGCCAACGACACCGGGGCGGCGCCGGCCGACCCCACCCGGCCAGGGAGCGGAACCGTGCTGATCACCCATGACACCCGGTGCGCGCTGGACGCCGTCGTCGACCTGCTGAACACCGCGCCCGAGGGGGACTCCCCCGGCGCCCCGGACAGCCTGACCGACCTCGCGACGCTCGCGGAGTTCGTCCGGCGCAACAAGGTCAGCGACGTGGGCTCCCTCGGGCCGGACGACCTGGCGGCCGTGCGAGCCGTCCGGGCGCACTTCGCGGAGGTCTTCGCGGCCGGCGACGACCGCACCGCGGCCGCCCGGCTGAACACGCTGGTGGCCTCGGCGGGCACCACCCCGCAGCTGACCGACCACGACGGCTACGACTGGCACGTCCACTACTTCGCTCCGGGCGCCTCGGTCGCCGACCACCTCGCCGCGGACGGCGGGATGGCGCTGGCCTTCATCCTCGTCGCCGGGGAACGCGAGCGGCTGCGGCGCTGCGAGGCACCGGACTGCCGGCACGCCTTCGTCGACCTCTCCCGCAACCGCTCGCGGCGCTACTGCGACAGCCGGACCTGCGGGAACCGGCTGCATGTCGCGGCGTACCGCGCACGGCGGCGGGAAGCGGCGGGCTGAACGACGGCCGGCGCCGGGCACCCGGCGGGTGCCGGTTGCCCCTACGCCGCTGTCGGACCGCCCTGTGCGGGGCGTCAGAGGATGTAGAGGTCGTGTACCGCGCCTAGGAGGAGCAGCAGGCCGATCACGGCCAGGAAGAGCATCAGCGGCGGCTGGGACAGCGCGAACAGGCAACCGCGGGGCTCGGGGGACGTGGCGTCGTCTTGGGCGAGGGCGCACTCATCGTTCATCTCGCGCGCATCATCGCGCAGATGATCGGCCCGGAACCCGCAATGGGCCGCTCAGCAGCGGGAGTTCATCAGATCCCGTGCTTTTTCAGGATCGCTTCGATGTCCGAGAAGTCATCCTTGGGAGCGCTGCCCGAGGCCGGGGCCGCCGTGCTCCCGGGGGCCTTGCGGCCGGAACCGAGGGAGGGCACCGAGGCGGCCGGCGCCACCGCCGGGGCCTCGGAGGCCGCCGCGGCCCGGCGCTCCTTGCGGCCGGATATGCCGCGGCGCCGCTCCGCCAGCCGGCTGATCATGAACAGCACCACGGAGAGCGCCAGCACCCCGAATCCCGCCCAGACCGTGGGCTTGAAGACGATGCTGGTGACCCAGTCGACGACGCCCGTCATGACCAGGCCGACCGGGATCAGGGAGAAGGCGGCGATCCGGGTCGCGGCCAGGAAGCGCTTGCGATAGGCGGTCAGCGCGGCGATGCCCAGGCCCGCTGCCGAGACCGCGGCACAGATCGTCGAGGTCAGCATCCGGTCCTCCTGCCGGTCGAAGGGGCGAGCGGGCGTTCCGCGCTCCCCTCCATCCTGCCCCCTCCGGCCCCGCACAGGCCATGTCCCGGCCAGGACCTCAGGGAGATCTCCGGGTCACCCTCCTCCTCAGGTCCGGGTTCCTCCCCAGGCCGGCGGGCTGGAAGACTGGCCGTATGAACGACGCCGCCGCCTCCGGCCCCACCCGTCCCGTCCGCCCCGCCCGTCCCGTCCTCGACGTGTGGTGCGACCTCCAGTGCCCCGACTGCGCCACCGCCCTGGGCGACGTCCGGGCGCTGCGCGAGCGCTTCGGCGACCGGCTGGAGATCCGGCTGCGGCACTTCCCGCTGGCCAAGCACAAGCACGCCTACGCGGCGGCCCAGGCGGCCGAGGAAGCGGTGGAACAGGGCCAGGGCTGGCCGTACGTCGAGGCGGTGCTGGCCCGCACCGAGGAGCTCGGCAGGCGCGGCGAGAAGGTGCTGCTGGACGTCGCCGCGGAGCTCGGGCTGGACGCCGAGGAGATCGACACCGCCCTCGTCGACGGCCGGCACCTGCTGACCGTGGACGCGGACGGGGCCGAGGCCAAGGCGATCGGGGTCACCGGCACCCCGACGTACGAGATCGGCGGCGAGCGGCTGGACGGCGGCCAGAGCCAGGAGGGCCTGCGGGCCCGGATCGAGGAGATCGCCGAGCGGCTGCTGGCCGACCAGGACGCCACGGCGGGCTGAGCCCTGTCGGCCCGGCGGCTCCGGCCGGGCCCGTACGAGACGGCGGGCCGGTCGGCGGACGCGTCAGAGGATCGGCTTCCACAGCCGGTACGCCGTGGGCCGGTAGCCCAGCGAGCGGTACAGGCCCAGCGCCGGGGCGTTGCCGGCCTGGACGTTGAGCGCCAGGGAGGAGCGGCCCGCGGCCAGGGTCTCGCGCTCGGCGACGAGCATCAGGCTGCGGCCGTGCCCCTCACCGCGGTGCCCGGGCGCCACCCGCACGTCCATGACGTAGCCGCCGGCCTGCCCGGGGAGCCGCAGGGCCAGCCACAGCGTGCCGACGTCGGTGCCCTCGTGGGCGAGGATCCGCAGTACGTGGCCGGGGGTGGCCGCGCCCTCGGGGAGCAGCGCGTCGTGCTCGGCGGGCACGGTCTCCTCGGCGCGTTCTTGGGACATCCCCTGGGCGGTCTGCTGCCGGACCCGCTCGGCGATCGCGGCCGCCCGCCAGGCCGGGTACCCGGCCTCGTCCAACGGCCGGTCGGCGCTGCCGTCGGGGAGCCCGCCCGGGCGGGTCAGGACCCGGGCCAGGATGCGGCCGCGTTCGGTGTAGCCCAGGGCCGCCGAGAGCCGTACCGCGGCCTCGGCCTCGACGGGCACGGTCAGTTCGATCTGCCGGCAGCCCCAGCCGCGCAGCACCTCCTCGGCGGCCAGCGCGGCGACCGTGGCGCGGCCGCGGTGCCGGTCCGGAGCCGCCACGCTCAGCGCCTCGATCCGGCCGGCGGTGGGCCCGAACCGGGCGTCGGTGGCCAGCTGGATCCCGCCGACCCGGCGGCTGTTGACGCAGATGTCGTAGGGGCGGGACCGGCGGCCGTCGTCGTGTCGTACTTCGGGGCCCGCGGGGCGCAGCGTAGTGGTCACGAGGACTTTCTACTCGCCCGCCGCGGGCCCGTCACCCTCAGCGCGGATCGAAGTCCGCGGCCGACTCCCGGTCGAAGATCCGCATCGCCTCGGCGGTCACCGGGCCCGGTTCGTCGGCGAGTTGGCGGCCGTCGATCCGGGTCACGGCCTGGACGTCGCGCAGGGTGGAGGTCAGGAAGATCTCCTCGGCGCTCTCCAGGGCGTCCAGCGGCAGGTCGGTCTCCTTGGCGCCCGCCCAGGCGACGGTCAGGGCGCGGGTGATGCCGGCCAGACAGCCGGAGGCCAGCGGCGGGGTGTGCAGTTCGCCGTCGAGGACGACGAAGACATTGGAGCCGGTGCCCTCGCAGAGCGCGCCGACGGTGTTGGCGAACAGCGCCTCGGAGGCGCCCCGTTCACGAGCGCGGGCCAGGGCCACGACGTTCTCGCCGTACGAGGTGGTCTTCAGGCCCGCCAGGGCGCCGCGTTCGTTGCGGGTCCAGGGGACGGTGACGGCGGCGGTGGTGTCCGGGCGGCGGCCGGCCTCGGAGACCGCGATGACCAGGGTCGGGCCGGCCTCGCCGCGGTCCGAGCCGAGCGGGGAGACGCCGCCGGTGTAAGTGATCCGCAGCCGGCCCAGCGCCATCGGGTTGGCTTCCAGGACGGCCGTGCAGCCGCGCCGCACCTCGTCGAGGTCGGGGGCGGGCAGTCCGAGCCCGCGGGCGGAGTGGGCCAGGCGCTCCAGGTGGCGGGTGAGGGCGAAGGCGCGCCCCCGCTCGGCCTTGAGCGTCTCGAAGACCCCGTCGCCGACCGTCAGGCCGTGGTCGAAGACCGAGACCCGGGCGCCGTCGGCGTCCCGTAGTTCCCCGTCGAGCCAGATCTTCATCGCTTGGGTCCTCCGCTCACTTCATGCTCACCGGACGCTACCGCGAGCAGTCGGCGGGCCTTCAACTCGGTCTCGGCCCACTCCCGCTCCGGATCCGAGTCCCAGATGATCCCGGCGCCCGCGCCGAAGCGGAGCACCGGTTCCCCGGGGCCGGCGCGGTCGATCCAGAACGTGCGGATGCCGACGTTGAGCCAGCCGGTGCGACGGTCGGCGTCCACCCACCCGATGCCGCCGCAGTAGGGACCGCGCGGGGCGGTCTCCAGTTCCTCGATGATCCGCAGGGCGCTGGACTTGGGGGCGCCGGTGACCGACCCCGGCGGGAAGGTGGCCGCGAGCAGGTCGGCCCACGCCGTCTTCTCGTGCGCCTCGGCCAGTTCACCGCGCACGGTGGAGACGAGGTGGACGAGGCCGGGGTGTTCCTCCACGGCGCACAGGGCGGGGACGGTGACCGAGCCGGTGGCGCAGACCCGCCCCAGGTCGTTGCGGACCAGGTCGACGATCATCACGTTCTCCGCCCGGTCCTTCTGCGAGAGGTCCGCGGGGGTGCGGCCGGTGCCCTTGATGGGGCCGGACTCCACGGTGCGGCCGTCCCGGCGCAGGAAGAGCTCCGGGGAGGCGGTGGCGATCTCGACGCCGTGAGCGGGCAGGCGCATCGTTCCGGCGTAGGGCGCGGGGTTGCCGCGGGCCAGGACGGCGGAGAGCGCGTCCACGTCGGCGCGCTGCGGGTCGGGCAGCGGTGCGGTCAATACCCGGCAGAGGTTGACCTGGTAGACCGTGCCCGCCGCGATGTGGGTCCGGATGCGCCGGACGCCGTCCGTATAGGCGGCGCGGTCCAGGGAGCTGCGCCAGTCGGCCGGGGCGGGGCCGCGCCAGGCGCCGGGCGCCGGGGCGTCCGCGGCCGTGGCGGGGCGGACGTCCGCGAAGCGGGCGCAGACCACTCCCCCCTCGAAGTCGGCGGTCACCGCCCACCAGCCGGCGGAATCCAGTGCCGCGGGATCGCTGGTCACATCGCGCAGGTCGGTGGCTATCAACCCGCCGAAGCGGGCCATCGGAGCGAAGTCGTGCACGTCAGTGAGTCTATGGCCGGGCCCCCTCGATCGCTCGGGCCGAAGGAGCAGCGCAGCACGCTGCACAAACGCGTTTTTGTACTGGCCCAGGAATCCGCTAAAGTTCAACACGTCGCCGGGACGCGGAAGCGCCCCGGAGGCCAGGGAGCTTCCCGACGTAGTCTGGGAGAGCCACCCGCGGACGTAGCTCAGTTGGTAGAGCACCACCTTGCCAAGGTGGATGTCGCGAGTTCGAGTCTCGTCGTCCGCTCGATGTGGGGGATCATCCCGAGCCCCCCGCACACTCCTGGTGGAGTGGCCGAGAGGCGAGGCAACGGCCTGCAAAGCCGTCTACACGGGTTCAAATCCCGTCTCCACCTCCAAGGACGATTAGCTCAGCGGGAGAGCGCTTCCCTGACACGGAAGAGGTCACTGGTTCAATCCCAGTATCGTCCACTGGCCTGGTCTCACCAGGTCCCCGCGCGATTAGCTCAGCGGGAGAGCGCTTCCCTGACACGGAAGAGGTCACTGGTTCAATCCCAGTATCGCGCACGCAGTACCCGCGGTGCTCTTGCGAGAGCCGCGGTCCCGAGGACGATTAGCTCAGCGGGAGAGCGCTTCCCTGACACGGAAGAGGTCACTGGTTCAATCCCAGTATCGTCCACACCGAACGACAGAGGGCCGGAGCAGCAGCTTCGGCCCTCTGTCGTTGTGCGTGTGCGTTGCGATGGCCAACTCCGCCGTGCGGGCGGGAAGTTCCCGAAAAGCCAGATGGCCGGGCATCTCCCCAGATGCCCGGCCAATCGTGCCGTCCGCCGCACCCCCGTCCCCACGGGGTTTCGGCCGGTAGCCGTCCCGGACCGCTCTTCCGGGACCGGGGCACCCGCTCAGCGCCCCAGCATGCCGGCCACGGACGACGCCTGTGTGACGACGGCCTCCCAGCCGCCGAATACCACGGCCAGGAGGAACGCCAGCGGCAGCACCATGGCGACCGCTATGAGGGGATGGCGCGTGCCGGCGGGCCGGCTTCCGCCGAACGCGGTGGTGGCCCTGCGGCCCCGCGTCCGGAGGGCCGTCCGCCCCGTGCTGTCCGCCATCGCCCCGCTCCTGTCGTGATCCAGGGCGGCGGGCGTCTGACCTCGGGGGACGAGTGCTGCGCCCGCCGCTTGACCTCAAGCCTAGGCGCGCGGCGGTGCCCGGGCGTCATGCCGTCGTACCGCTTGCCGGGCCTCCAGGAGGATGACGGGCAGGGGCCCGGCGTACTCCCCTGGGTGGAGAGAGGCGGGGCGGTGCCCGGAGAGATCCCTGTGAGGGGCGCGGGCGCGGGGATGTGGCGCGCGGGAGGTGCGCAGGCTTGCCGCGGGCGGGAATGCCGAAACGGTGACTTCGATCACTAGGGGATCTGCGGTGCGCAACGGCCCCCGGGACCACGGTGCGGGGCTCACGGGAGGCGGGGTCCGCGCCGATTTCCGCACCTTTCGCTCCGTCAAAGTCCGTTGGGAAAGGGATCATTGGAGGCCGGTGCGGGTAGCGAGGCCGGGGGGCGGGCCGAATTCCCTCCGTGCGACGGGGATCGGGGCGGCCGCCGGTAATCCGGTTGCCGACGCATGCGCGGCCTCTCAGCACAGCGAGCCGTCAATCCGTAAGCTGTGCCACGTCAGACGGTTGAGCGGAGTGGGGCCTCCCCACCGCAGGCAGGGGACGGACATGGCGATGATGCGGCTCCGGCGCGAGGACCCGCGTGTCGTCGGATCGTTCCGACTGCACCGCCGGCTCGGCGCGGGCGGGATGGGCGTGGTCTACCTCGGCTCGGACAAGCGCGGGCAGCGGGTCGCGTTGAAGGTGATCCGGCCGGATCTGGCGGAGGATCAGGAGTTCCGGTCGCGGTTCGCCCGCGAGGTCTCGGCCGCCCGGCGGATCCGCGGCGGCTGCACGGCGCGGCTGGTGGCGGCGGACCTGGACGCCGACCGTCCGTGGTTCGCGACCCAGTACGTCCCCGGGCCCTCGCTGCACGACAAGGTGAACGAGGAGGGGCCGCTCTCCCCCGCGCAGGTCGCCGCCATCGGGGCGGCGCTGTCCGAGGGGCTGCTGGCCGTCCATGACGCGGGTGTGGTGCACCGGGACCTGAAGCCGTCCAACATCCTGCTGTCGCCCAAGGGCCCGCGGATCATCGACTTCGGGATCGCCTGGGCGACCGGGGCCAGCACGCTGACGCACGTCGGCACGGCCGTCGGGTCGCCCGGCTTCCTGGCGCCGGAGCAGGTGCGCGGCGCGGCGGTGACGCCGGCCACCGACATCTTCTCGCTGGGCGCCACCCTCGCGTACGCCTGCACCGCGGACTCGCCGTTCGGGCAGGGCAGTTCGGAGGTCATGCTCTACCGCGTGGTCCACGAGGAGGCGCAGCTGGCCGGGGTGCCGGACGCGCTGGCGCCGCTGCTCGCGGCGTGCCTGGCCAAGGACCCGGCGGACCGGCCCAGCACGCTGTCGCTGTCGCTGCGGCTGAAGGAGATCGCGGCCCGTGAGGCGCACGGGCACTCGGGCGGGGCGTGGGAGAACGCGCCGGGGGGCGAGGACGGCTGGAGCCGCGCGGAGCGGCGGCCGACGGAGCGTCCGACCGGGCGGCGCGCCGAGGAGTACGCGCGGCAGCGGACCGAGCGGGGTACGGGGGGCGCGTCCGCGCCGCGGCCCCGGCCGGCCCGGCCGGCGGGGTCGCGGGACTCGGCGGCGCGGGCTCAGGGTCCGGCGTCGTCGGGTGCCGCCGCGCGGACCGGTGGACGGGCCACGGGGCGGCGGCCGGCTGCGCGGCCCACGGGACGAAACGGTTCGCGTACGCCGGCGCGGACCGGCGCCGGCGGCCGTCGGCCGGGCCCGGACCGGCGGCTGCTGCGGCAGCGCGTGGTGGTGTTCGTGGTGGTGACACTGCTGGTGGCGCTGGGGATCGCGGCGGCCCAGGGATGCCAGGGGCCGACCCGCGGGCTCGGCGGCGAGCGACCGGTGAGTGTGGCGTCGCAGGGGGCCGGGGGCGCGGCTGCCGGTGCGGCGACCGGTGGCGGTGCCCGGCAGCACTGAGGGCACCGGGGCTGGGGCGTGCGAGCGGCACCGTTCATGCGTCCCGTGCGTGTGTCCCGTGCAGCGGGATCCAGGGGCGGGTCGTGAGGACGGCAACGGGACGGAGAGTTGGTTGATGACGAGGCGGCCCGTCCGCTTGCGGGAATCTTGAATCGGTAGCCCCGAGGCCCTCGCCGCCTGCCCGTAAGCCGGTGAATGATTCCGTTCGTGTCATGGACACCCGGTCATTCGACGAAGGCGAGGCATGTCATGAAGATCCGCCGAGGTGTGAGGACGACGGTTGCGGCGCTGGCGTTAGCGGGCGGGCTCACGCTCGCCACGAGCGGGGTGGCCCAAGCTGCCGTCCTCCCGGTCGATCAGCAAACGTGCCAGGAACGCAACGACTTCCTGACCTTCACGGGAGTCAACGGCGTCGACCGGATCTGCTACGCCACCGACGGGAACCCTGGAGACTGGAGAGGCGACATCTGGCACGTGGGGCAGATCTGGTCGGGGCACAACAGCGGGGTTCTCTACTTCAACGAGGGCACCGAAACCGGTAAGTCCACTCCGTTCGGCGCCAATCAGCACTTCTTCTGCAACGACTGCCGCATCACCGGCTTCCACATGGACTGACCCGTCGGGGCGGGGGTTGGCCAGGGCCCGTGGGGTCGGCATCCCTGTCGGGGTGCAGACGGGATGCAGGCTCGTCCGGGGGCGCGGGCCTTAGGGGGTGGGGGAACGGATTCCCTAGGGGGCGGGTGGGCCCCCTGCGGGGCCACAACGTGGAGGGGCAGGGGGCTTATTCCGGTGTCTGGGGAGGGGCCGTGGCCGGTGTCTGGGGAGGGGTGGCGGCCCCTGTGCGGGGAGGGGTGGTGGGCGCCGGGCGGGGAGGGGTGGCGGTGGGCGCCGGGCGAAGAGGGGTGGTGGGCGCTGGGCGGGGTGGGGTGGCGGTGACCGCGTAGAAGGCTACTGCGGCGGCGGCGCCGACGTTGAGGGAGTCGACGCCGTGGGCCATGGGGATGCGGACCCATTCGTCGGCGGCGCGCAGGGCACCCGTGGTCAGGCCGCCGCCCTCCGCGCCGAGCATCAGGGCGACCCGTTCGAGGGCGTGCGGGGCGACCTCGTCGAGGGCTCGGGCGCCGTCCGCCGGGGTCAGCGCGAGCAGGCTGAAACCCGCCTCCCGGACGACGGCCAGGTCACGCGGCCAGCTCTCCAGGCGGGCGTACGGGACCGAGAAGACCGCGCCCATGGAGACCTTCACCGAGCGGCGGTAGAGCGGGTCGGCGCAGTCCGGGGAGAGCAGCACCGCGTCCATGCCGAGGGCCGCGGCGCTGCGGAAGATGGCCCCGATGTTGGTGTGGTCGTTGACCGCTTCCATGACCGCGATCCGGCGGGCGCCGGCGAGGAGTTCGGCGACCGCGGGCAGCGGCTTGCGCTGCATGGAGGCGAGGGCGCCGCGGTGCACGTGATAGCCCGTCACCCGCTCGGCGAGGTCCGGGCTGACGGCGTAGACCGGGGCCGGGACCTCGTCGATGACATCGCGCATCGCATCGACCCACTTGGCCGAGAGCAGCATGGAGCGCATCTCGTAGCCGGCGTGCCGGGCGCGGCGGATGACCTTCTCGCCCTCGGCGATGAAGAGCCCTTCGGCCGGTTCGCGGCGGCGCCGCAGCTCGACGTCGGTGAGGCCGGTGTAGTCGCCCAGCCGCGGGTCGTCCGGGTCATCGACGGTGATGATTTCTGCCACGGGGAGATAGTGCCTTGTCGGAGTCGAGGAGACTGGGCCGGGGAGCGGTTCCGGTCAGTGGGCCGGGGTGGCGGGGGCGGCGGGGGTGAGGCCGACGACGTCGCCGATGACGATGACGGCCGGCGGGCGGACGCCCTCGGCGCGGACGGTCTCGCCGAGGGTGGCGAGGGTGGCGTCCACGCGGCGCTGGGCGGCGGTGGTGCCCTCCTGGACGACGGCGGCCGGGGTGTCGGCGGGTCGGCCGCACTCTATGAGCTTGGCGGCGATGGCGCCGCTGTTCTCCACTCCCATCAGGACGACGAGGGTGCCGCGGAGCGCGGCCAGTGCGGGCCAGTCGACCAGGGAGCGCTCGTCGTCGGGGGCGACATGGCCGCTGACGACGGTGAACTCGTGGGCGACGCCGCGGTGGGTGACGGGGATGCCGGCGGCACCGGGGACCGAGATGGTGCTGGAGATGCCGGGGACGACGGTGCAGGGGATGCCGGCGTCGGCGAGTGCCTGGGCCTCCTCCATGCCGCGGCCGAAGACGAACGGGTCGCCGCCCTTGAGGCGGACCACGGCCTTGCCGGCCTTGGCGTGCTCGATCAGGGCGTTGTTGATCGCCTCCTGGGCCATGAACCGCCCGTAGGGGATCTTGGCGGCGTCGATGACCTCGACGTGCGGCGGGAGTTCGGCGAGCAGATCGCGCGGGCCGAGCCGGTCGGCGATGACGACGTCGGCCTCGGCGAGCAGGCGCCGGCCGCGGACGGTGATCAGGTCGGGGTCGCCGGGGCCGCCGCCGACCAGCGCCACGCCGGGGGTGTGCGGGCGGCGGTGGTGCGGGGCGGCGATGCTGCCGTCGCGCAGGCCCTCGACGATGGCGTCGCGGACGGCGGCGGAGCGGCGCGGGTCGCGGCCGGTGAGGACGGCCACGGTGACGCCCTCGCTGCGGCCGGTGGCCGGGGTCCAGGCGGTGGCGGCCTCGGCGTCGTCGGAGCGGACGGCCCAGATGCGGCGCTCCTCGGCCTCCTGGGAGGCGGCGGCGTTGGCCTCGGGGTCGTCGGTGGAGATCAGCGCGTACCAGGCGCCGTCGAGGTCGCCGGGGCGGTAGCGGCGACGCTCCCAGCGGAGTTCGCCGGCGTCGGCCATCGCCTCGACGGAGGCGGTGGCCGACGGGGAGACCAGCAGGACGTCGGCGCCTGCGGCGAGGAGTGCGGGGAGGCGGCGCTGGGCGACCTGGCCGGCGCCGAGAACGACCACACGGCGGCCGGACAGCCGCAGTCCGACGGGGTAGGCAGCGGGTTCGGCGACGGGCTCGGCCATGGCGGGGTGGCTCCTTGTGCGGTGATGCGAGTTCGACGACCGTTCAGTCGCTGCGACGCCGGAGCGGCTGAGGGGTGGTACGGCCCTACCGGGACGTACACCCCGGCCCACAGCCTATGAGGCTGCGGGCCGGGGGTCATGCGGGGGCGGCCCGGTCTTCGGGCCGGGCCCGGTGTCAGCTCTTCTCGGTGACTCCGGCGGAGTCGAAGGTGGCGACCTCGTGCATGGCGCGGGCGGCGCTCTGCACGACGGGCAGCGCGAGCAGTGCGCCGGTGCCCTCGCCCAGCCGCAGGTCGAGGTCGACCAGCGGGCGCAGGCCGAGTTTGTTGAGGGCCGCGACATGGCCGGGTTCGGCGCTGCGGTGGCCGGCGATGCAGGCGGCCAGCGCCTCGGGGGCGATGGCCCGGGCCACCAGGGCGGCGGCTCCGGCGCTGACGCCGTCCAGGATCACCGGTGTGCGCAGCGAGGCGCCGCCGAGGATCAGACCGATCATGGCCGCGTGCTCCAGGCCGCCGAGGGCGGCGAGGACGGTGATCGGGTCGGCCGGGTCGGGCTGGTGGAACTCCAGGGCGCGGCGGACGACCTCGACCTTGCGGGCGTGCGTCTCGTCGTTGATGCCGGTGCCGCGGCCGGTGACCTCGGCCGGGTCGACGCCGGTGTAGACGGCGATCAGGGCGGCCGAGGAGGTGGTGTTGGCGATGCCCATCTCGCCGGTCAGCAGCGCCTTGTTGCCGGCCGCGACGAGGTCCCGGGCGGTCTCGATGCCGACCTCGATGGCCTTGAGGGCCTCGTCCTGGGTCATCGCCGGGCCCTGGGTGAAGTCGGCGGTGCCGGGGCGGACCTTGCGGGGCAGCAGGCCGGGGGTGGAGGGGAGGTCGCCGGCCACACCGACGTCGACCACGCAGACCTCGGCGCCGACCTGGTTGGCGAAGGCGTTGCAGACCGCTCCCCCGCCCAGGAAGTTGGCGACCATCTGGCCGGTCACCTCCTGGGGCCAGGGGGTCACGCCCTGGGCGTGCACGCCGTGGTCGCCGGCGAAGATCGCGACCGCGGCCGGCTCCGGGATCGGCGGCGGGCACTTCCGGGACAGGCCGCACAGCTGCGCGGAGATGATCTCCAGCATGCCCAGCGCGCCGGCCGGCTTCGTCATCCGCTTCTGCCGCTCCCACGCCTCGCCGAGCGCCTTGGCGTCCAGCGGGCGGATGCCGGCGAGGGTCTCCTGGAGGAGGTCGTGCGGGTCTTCGCCGGGCAGGGCGCGGCGGCCGTAGGTCTCCTCGTGGACGACCCAGGAGAGCGGGCGCCGCTTGGACCAGCCGGCCTGGAGCAGCTCGGGCTCGTCCGGAAACTCGTCGACGTAGCCGACGCAGAGGTAGGCGACGATCTCGAGGTGTTCGGGCAGGCCCAGTTCGCGGACCATCTCGCGCTCGTCGAAGAAGCTGACCCAGCCGACGCCCAGGCCCTCGGCGCGGGCGGCCAGCCAGAGGTTCTCGACGGCGAGCGCGGAGGAGTACGGGGCCATCTGCGGCTGGGTGTGCCGGCCGAGGGTGTGCCGGCCGCCGCGGGTGGGGTCGGCGGTGACGACGATGTTGACCGGCGTTTCGAGGATGGCCTCGATCTTCAGCTCGCGGAACTGCTTGGCCCGGGCCTTGGGCAGCGACTTGGCGTAGGCGTCGCGCTGCCGCATGGCCAGTTCGTGCATCTTGGCGCGGGTGTCGTCCGACCGGATGACGACGAAGTCCCAGGGCTGGGAGTGGCCGACGCTGGGGGCGGTGTGGGCCGCCTCCAGGACGCGCAGCAGGACGTCGTTGGGGATCGGGTCGGGGCGGAAGCCGTTGCGGATGTCGCGGCGTTCGCGGATGACGCGGTGGACGGCGGCGCGCTCGTCGTCGTCGTAGCCGGGTGCGGGGGCCGTCGCGGGCGCGGCGGCGGGGGCCTCGGCCGGGTGCGCTTCGTCGCCCTCGGCGTGCTCGACGAACTGGGCGTCGTCCTGCTGGTGCGGGAGGGCGTCGGCCTCGGCCGGGGCGGGCCCGGCCGGAACGGCGTCGGTGGCGGCCGCGGGGGCCTGCGGTGCCTGGTCGGCGGCGGGCTCCTGCGGGGCGGGCACCGGCTCGGCGGTCTCCTGGGCGGGGATCTGCGGGGCCGCCGCCTCGGGCTGGACGGGAGCCTCCTCGGCGGGCCCGGGCTCCTGCCCGGCGGGCGCGTCGGCGGCCTGCGGGGCGGGGTCCTCGGCCGACTCGGCGGCAGGCGCGGGCTGTTCGTCCTCGGGGGCGGGCTGCGGGGCCTCCGCCTCCGGGGCGGGCTGCGGGGCCGCGGCGTCCTCGGGGGCGGCGGCCTGCTGCGGGGCTCCGGTGTCCTGCGGCTGCGTCTCCGCCTCTATGACGGGCTGCTGGGGCGCCTCCTCGGGGGCCGGCGGGGCGTCGGCGGCCTGGGCGGCCGGCTCGGCTTCGGGGGCGGTGGCGCCCTCGGCCGGGACGACCTCGGCGGCCGGGGCGGCGACCTCGGCGGTTTCGACGGGCTGCGGCTCCGTGGCCTGCTCCTCGGCGGCGGGCTGCTCGGGCTGCGCCGCGGGGGCGGCAGGGGCGGGCTCCGTGGGGGCCTCCGGGGCGGGCTGCGGGGCCGCGGCCTCGGCCCGCGGCTGGTCCGTCGTCGGGGCCTGGGCCGGGGCGTCGGGCGCCGGCTGCCCGGCGGGCTGTGCGGCGGCGGGCTGGGCCGCGTCCTGCGGGGCCTGGGCCGCTTCGACGGGGGCCTCCGCCGGCTCCGGCTGCGGGGCGGCGGCCTCGGGGGTCGCGGGAGCGTCCTCCGGTGCCGGCGCCTCGGGCTGCTGGGGCGCGGCCTCGGGGACGGCCTGGGCCGCGGCGGGAGCGTCGGCGGCCGGCTGCGGGGCCGCGGCGTCCGGAGCGACGGCCTGTTCGGGCGCGGTCTGCTGGGCAGCGGCCTCCGGAGCGGGGGCCGCCGCGGTCGCGACCGTCGTGGCCTCGGGGGCCGCCGCGGTGGCGCCCTGCGGCTGCTCGGCCGCGTTCTCCGGCGCCGGAGCCTGGTTCTGGGGCTGGGCCGGTGCCTGGGCCGCGGCCTCCTGGGCGTTCTCGCCCGGCTGCGCGACGACGGGGGCGGCGGTGCCGTCCTCGGCGGGCGCCGCGCCTTCGGCGGTCGTCGCCACGGGCTGCGGCTGCTGCCCGGCCGGTGCCTGGTCGGCCGGTGCCTGCTCGGCGGACAGTGCGGCGGGCGGCTGTTCGGCGGGCAGTCCGCCCTCCTGGGCGGGCGGCTGGGCCTCGGGCGCGACCGTTTCCGCGCCGCCGGTCCCGGCGACGGGGGCGGCCGGCCCGGCCGTCGGCTCCGCGACGGGCGTCGCTGCGCCCTGGGTGGACGTCTCGCCCCACGGCTGCGCCTGGGCCGGTGTGTGGGACGGGATCTCGCCCAGCTGCGGGCCCGGCAACGGGCCCTGGCCGGCGGCCCCGTAGGACTGCTCGGCGTACGTCTGGCCTTCGTAGGGCCGCTGGCCGTACGGCACCGCCGCGGGCTGCTGCTCCTGCTGCGCGGCCGCCGCGGGGACGCCCTCCGGGTGCGGCTGGGCGGGCGCGGCCTGGGTCTGCGCGGCGGCCGCCCCGTCGTCGGCCGGCTGGACACCGGTGGGCTGCGGCTCGACCGGCTGCGCTGCGTTGGTCTGCGCGACGTTGCTCGGCGCGGTGTTGGTCTGTGCGACGTTGGCCTGCGCGGCGTCGGGCTGCTCGTCGGGGAGCGGGACGGCCTGCGGGGTCTCGGCCGGGACGTCGAGGTATTCGGGGGCGCCGGCCGGCGGGGCGGGCTGCCGGGCGGCCTGCTGGGGTGCCGCGGCGGGCCCGCGGTCGGCCAGCGAACGCACCACGCCGCCGGTCGCCTCGGGGACCGGCGGGCCCATGTGGAGCGGGCGGCGGGGTGCGGCCGCAGCGTGGGCGCGGGCCTGCGGGGGGACGGTGGGCTGCGGGGCGCGGACGGCGCCGAGGTCGACGGAACCGGAGTCCCGGCCGCCGGTCTCGTGGTCGCCGGCCGGGGCGTAGCCGGCGGCGGGGTCGAACGGCGCGGTCTGCTGCGGCGGTACGGCCTGCGGCTGGGGCAGCGGCTGGGCGGGCGGCGGTTGCTGGGCGCCCTGTTCGCTCCAGGCGCCCTGGGTACCGGGCATCAGCAGGTCGTCGTCCTCGACGGTGCCGTCGGCCGGGCCGAGGTAGGGATAGTCGCCCGGGTGCTGGGTGGGTCCGGCGTCGGCAGGGGTGGGAACGGCCGGCGGCTGCCCGCGGTGTCCGCCTGCGTTCTCCGGCTGTCCCTGACCCGGGACCTGGCCGGTGTCGGTCATGCGTACCCCTCGCCCACTGCTAGTGCTCCTTCCACGCGCTCGTGCGACGCGCCGACCGGTGCGCACCGACGCCCCGATAGCGAGAACGAGCGAGCACGCCTCCCGGCACGTCCGCACTCAAGTGCTTCATTTTCGTCCAAAACCACGGCAATTTCCGGATATTGGTGTACGAAGCCGAACGCGGAACGGCGGCGCAACGATCCGCCAGCCTACCCCGCGCGGGCGGCCTTCCTGGTCACGGGTGAGGAACGCGATAGCCGCTCAGCAAAAAGACCACAGAGCGTTCACGTTCGACCCAAGCGGAAGTGTCGAGTTCCACGGACTGCAGCAGTGCGCACTCGACTTCGTAGCCGCCGTCGGCGAGTGCGCGGCCGAGCGTCTCGGCCTCGTCGCGGGTCGCGGCGTGGGTGACGATCCGTTCGGGGCGGCGGGCCGCGCAGGCGGTGACCACGTCCGCTCCCCCGGCGCCGATGCGCACCACGTCGGGCTCCGGGAGGTCCTCCAGGATCTGTGGCGCGCGGCCGTGCACGGACTGGAGTTGGACGCCGTGCCGGCGGGCCAGGGCGGCGGCGCGGTCGCAGGCGTCGGCGTCGGCGTCGACCGCGATGACCGCGGCGCCGAACCGCGCGGTCTCGACCGCGGCCGCGCCGCTGCCCGACCCGATGTCCCAGACCAGGTCGCCCACCCGCGGCCCGAGGCGGGCGAGTTGGGCGGTGCGCAGCTGGACGGACTCGCCCTCGCCGAGCGCGCCGCCGTAGGCGCGGTTCGGAAGTCCCCAGCCGCGCGGGCCCGTCGGGTGGCCGGCGGCGTTGCCGGGGGTTCCGGCGATCCAGCCGGTGCCCTGGGCGGCGGCTCCGGACGGCGAACCGCCCACGACGATGACGACGTTGGGGTCGCGCCAGACGTGGTCGGCGACCTTGTCGGATGTGAGGACCGTCACCCGCTCCCGTTCGGTGCCGAGGTCCTCGCAGATGACGAAGGTGCGGTGCACGCCTTCGAGGAGGAGGGCGAGTTCGGCGGGTCCGGCGCCGGGCGAGGTGAGCACCGCGACCTTGGGGTGGGCGCGGCAGACGTTGACCGCGCGGCGCAGGTCGCGGCTGTGGGCGACGACGACCTGGGCGTCGTCCCAGGGCATGCCGGCCCGGGCGAAGGCGGCGGCGACGGAGGAGACGGCCGGCACCACCTCGACCTCCAGGCCGTGTTCGGGGGCGCGCAGGGTGCGGACGACGCCGAAGAAGCCGGGGTCGCCGTCGGCGAGGACGACGGCGGTGCCGCGGTGCTGGGCGATCCGGCGGGCGGCCAGGGCGAGGCTGCCGAGCCGGATGCGTTCGGCGGCCGGCGGGACCTCGGGCAGTGCGAGGTGGTGGGCGGCGCCGGCGACGAGGGTCGCGGCGCCGAGGGCGGAGCGGGCGGCGGCGGTCAGCGGAGAGCCGTCCCATCCGATCACCGTGACCCGGTCGGCCATACTCGTCAGTCTCCTGGGGGGGGAAGGTGCGGTTCCGGGGGCGGTCGGGGGGTGCGGTGGCCCGCCGTCCGGGGGTGCTGCGGGGTGCCGGTCCGCGCTGGTCGGGGCGGTCCCGGGCGGCGTCCGGCAGGCCGAGGGTACCCCGGCGGCCGCGGACGGGAGGTGCGCTGGTGGTCAGTTCCACTCGGGGTAGGCGAAACCGGTCGCGCCGGCCGTCTGGCCGGGGAGTCCGTCGAGGTCCTCGGGGAGCAGGCTCCAGACGATCTGGTCCGTGCGGAGGTCGGTCCAGGTGCCGTCGTCCGCGCGGGTCCGGGCTATGCAGGCGTTGCGCAGCACTCCCTCGCTGATGCAGCCGATCTTCTGGGCGACCTGCTGGGAGGCGGTGTTGCCGGCGGCGGTGCGCAGTTCCAGGCGCTCGAACTTCTGGTCCTCGAAGAGCCAGCGGGCGGTGGCCAGGGCCGCCTCGGAGGCGTAGCCCTCGCCGCGGGCCCAGCAGGCGACGATGTAGGAGATCTCGGTGGAGCGGACCCGCCAGTCGGTGTTGCCGAGCTGGACGATGCCGACCAGGCGCTGGGTGAGGAACTCGGTGACCGCGAGGTCGAGGCCGCGTCCCGCGATGCGTTCGGTGGGCGCGTGACGGGTGATCCAGTGGCGGGCGGCGTCCTCGGTGTAGGGCTGGGGCACCGCGGTCCAGGCGGCGACCAGTTCGTCGTTCATCATCGCGGCCAGGGCGGGGATGTCGTCCTCGTCGAGCGGGCGCAGCACCAACCGGTCCGTGCTGAGGGAGATGTCCGGAAAGGTGGATGTCATGCCGATGCTCCAACGCCGTTGACTGGGGTGCTCCGGGGCGTCGCGGGCCGTCTGCGCCGCGAGGCCGGGAACGGTCCTGACCGTCTTGAATGCACCAGCATGCAGCATCGGCGCAGGGGCGTGCCACGCGCCCGGGCCCCGGCCGCGCGGGTGGGCGCGACCGGGGCCCGGGTCCGGGCCCGCCCGCCCGCGAAAGGGGCCGGGCGGCGGGGCGTCAGCTCTTGACCGGGCCGAAGGCCGCGATGACCGAGCCGTCCTTGTAGGTGTTCTCGATGAACTTCTTGACCTCGTCGGAGTTGAGGAGCTTGGCGAGCTTCTTGATCCGCGGGTCGTTCTCCTTGCCCTGCTTGACGGCGAGGAAGTTGGCGTAGGGGTTGCCCTGCGCCTTCTCCAGGGCCAGCGCGTCGGTGGAGGGCTTGAGCTTGGCGCCGACGGCGAAGTTGCCGTTGATGACGGCGGCGTCGACGTCGGTGAGGTGGGGCGCGGTCTGGGCGGCCTCCAGCTCGGTGATCTTGATGCCCTTCTTGTCCGTGACGTCGGTCAGCGTGGCGTCGGAACCCACGCCCGGCTTGAGGGTGATGACGCCGTTGTCGGCGAGCAGCTTGAGCGCGCGGCCCTCGTTGGACGGGTCGTTGGGGACCGAGACGGTGGAGCCGGGCTTGAGCTCGGAGAGCTTGTGGATCTTCTTGGAGTAGACGCCCAGCGGCTCGATCTCGACGTTGACGACCGGGACGACGTGGGTGCCGTTCTCCTTGTTGTAGGTGTCCAGGAACGGCTTGTGCTGGAAGAAGTTGGCGTCGACCTCGCCGTCGTCGGTGACCTTGTTGGGCAGCTTGTAGTCGTTGAACGTCTTCACGACCAGCTTGAGGCCCACCTGCGGCGCCAGCTTCTCCTTGACGTAGTCGAGGATCGTGGCGTGCGGGGTGGGGCTCGCGGCGATGACGAGCGGGGCGTTCTTGTCGCTGCTCGCGGAGGTGTCGGAGGGGGCGCTGCACGCGCTCGCGCCGAGGGCGACGGCAAAGGCGGCGGCTACGGCCACGGTGATCTTGAGGGTGTTACGCACGAAGAGTGCCTCTTTCCTGTGCACACGGGGTTCCGTGTGGGCTGCGCCCGGCAAAGGGTCCGGGCTTCCGGGGTGCGGGGGACGCCGGTGGCTGGTGGGGTCAGGCGGCCTCGGTGACCGGGGCCGGCTCCTCGGTGCGGGCCCGGCGCAGGCCGACCCGCAGGGAGGAGGCGCGGGCGCCGCGGCGGGCGAGCCGGCGGACGATCAGATCGCCCAGGAGCTGGGCGACGGTGACGATGACGATCAGCTCGACCACGGTGATGATCATGAGCGAGGTCTCGTACCGGAGATAGCCGTAGTTGTAGGCGAGGGCGCCCAGCCCGCCGCCGCCGACCGCGCCGGCGATCGCCGAGTAGCCGATCAGCGTGATGACGGTGGTGGTGACGGCGGCGACCAGCGCGGGCAGCGCCTGCGGGAGCAGCACCTTGAAGATGACGGTCCAGGTGCCGCCGCCCATCGCCTGCGCCGCCTCGACCAGGCCGTGGTCGACCTCGCGCAGCGCGGCCTCCACGAGGCGGGCGAAGAACGGGATGGCCGCGATGGTGAGCGGGACCACCGCGCCGGTCGGGCCGATGGCGACGCCGACGAGGAGGCGGGTCAGCGGCATCAGCACCACGATCAGGATCAGGAACGGGAAGGACCGCCCGATGTTCGCGATCGCGCCGAGGACCTTGTTCACCGCGACGTTCTGGAGCATGGCGCCGCGGTCGGTCAGGTGCAGCAGGACGCCGACCGGGATGCCGACGAGGACCGCGTAGAACGTGGACCACCACACCATGAAGAGGGTGTCGAGGGTGGCGTCGGAGAGCAGCGGCTGCATGTCGTGCCAGCTCACTGGGCACCTTCCTTCCGGAGCGGGGCGGCGGTCGCCGGGACGGTGTCCTCGCCGACGACATCCACCTGGAGGCCCTGCTCGCGCAGGAAGCCGATGGGGACGACGTTGTCCTCGAAGCGGCCGGGCAGTTCGATCCGCATCCGGCCGACCTGCTTGCCGCCGACGGTGTCCATGGCGGCGCCGAGGATGGAGATGTCGACGTTGTAGGTGCGGGCCAGCTCGGAGATCACCGGGCGGGTGGCGGCCGCGCCGTGGAAGGTGACGTCGACGACGGTGCGGTCCTCGGCGGAGGGCTCGCCGCCGACCGGGAACAGCTCGCGGGCCAGCTCGGAGCCGGGGGTGGCGAGGAGTTCGGCGACGGTGCCCTGTTCGACGACCCGGCCGCCCTTCATCAGCGCGGCGGAGTCGCAGATGGTCTTGACGACGTCCATCTCGTGCGTGATGAGGACGACGGTCAGGCCGAGCTGCCGGTTGAGGTCGCGCAGCAGCTGGAGGATGGAGCGGGTGGTCTCGGGGTCGAGGGCGCTGGTGGCCTCGTCGGAGAGGAGCACCTTGGGGTCGCCGGCCAGGGCGCGGGCGATGCCGACGCGCTGCTTCTGGCCGCCGGAGAGCTGGGCGGGGTACGCCGTGGCCTTGTCGGCGAGGCCGACCAGGTCCAGCAGCTCCAGCGCCTTGCGGGCGCGGTCGCCGCGGCCCACCTTGAGGATCTCCAGCGGCAGTTCGACGTTGTCCTGGACGGTGCGCGAGGACAGCAGGTTGAAGTGCTGGAAGACCATGCCGATGTGGCTGCGGGCGGCGCGCAGGGCGGCGCCCGCGCGCAGTCCCCGTCCGCCGAGGGCGGTGAGGTCCTGGCCGGCCACGGTGACCGTGCCGGAGGTGGGGCGCTCCAGGAGGTTGAGGCAGCGGATGAGGGTGGACTTGCCGGCGCCGCTCTGGCCGATGACGCCGTACACCTCGCCCTCTCGGACGTGCAGATCGACGCCGTCCAGGGCGGTGACCTCGCGGCCTCCCGACCGGTAGACCTTGGTCAGGCCCGTTGTGGTGATCACAGGGAATTCCGTCACTGTCGAGTGCTCGGTGGCTGGCCCACCGGGCACGGGGCATGCTGGCGAGTGCGGCAGGGGGGAAACGGGGAGCCGCGGTGGGCGCGGGGCCCGGCTCCGGGTTCCGGTGACGCGGGGCGGCCGGGGGCGCCGGGGGGCGGCGTTCGGCTCATGAGGGGGTCCCCCGGCTCCATCAGAGCTTGGGGGAAGGGTCTCGCTTCGGGGCGCGAGGCACAGGCGGGGGCCCTCAGCGGTCACACATTCGACACATGCGACGAGCACCGGGCGCGGTGAACGCCTCGGTCGCGGGGGTGCGGCGGCTCGTCGTGGTCATGGCGGTCAGTAAACCAGACAGCGGTATGGCCCGATCAAGCCTGTCCGCATACCGGACAGCGCCGCCCGCCCCATGGACCGCGGGCCGCCGGGCCGGATGATCCCGGCCGGGCGGGCGTGGCCTGCGCCGATGCCGTCGGCGGGGCACCGGCGCGGCGACGGGTGGGGCGCACCGGCGCGGGGCGGCTGTGGCCAACACCACGGCCGCCGGGCGACGGCGGGGCCGGGCGCGGTGGCCGGCCCGGCGCCGATTAGCATCGGGCCCATGCCCCACAACCCCACGGCGCGCGGCCGCCGCCCCGCCCGGAGGCCGCGGTGATCGATGCGCTGACGCTCGCGGTCGGCGTGGCCGCTCTCGCGCTGGCCGCCTGGTGCGGCTTCGCCGCGTACCGCAACGAGCCCACCAAGGACTGGCACTTCATCGGCATGGCCGTGGTGTCCCTGCTGGCCGTGGTCCAACTGGTCGTCGCGTTCGTGCAGTTGGCGCGCGGGCAGTCCCCGGACAAGGGGACCGCGCTGTTCCTGGCGTATCTGCTCGGGGCGGCCGCGTGCGTCCCGGCGACCGGGTTCATGTCGCTCTCCGAGCGGACCCGGTGGGGTTCGGCCACCGTCGCCGCGGGCTCCGTGGTGCTGGCCGTTCTGGAAGTACGGCTCTTCGACATCTGGGGAGGCGGCAGTGCCTGAGACTGCCCCGAAGTCCTCGGCGGCCGGTGCCGCCGAGGCGACCGTCGACCGGGATCCGACCACGAGGCTGGGCGCGGGCCCGGGGCGGCTGCTGGTCACCGTCTACGGCGTGTTCACCGTGGCCGCCGCGTCCCGCTCGCTCTACCAGCTGATCGCCCAGTTCGACCGCGCCCCGCTGGCGTACCTGCTGTCGGCGGTCTCCGCGCTGGTCTACGGCTTCATCACGGTCTCGCTGGTGCGCGGCGGCGAGGGGGCCCGGCGGGCGGCGGTGGTCTGCTGTGCGCTGGAGCTGCTCGGGGTGATCGGCATCGGTGCCTGGACGGTGGTGGACCCGGCGGCGTTCGCGGACTCCACGGTCTGGTCGTACTTCGGCATGGAGTACCTCTTCATCCCGATCGCGCTGCCGGTCACCGGGCTGCTGTGGCTGCGCCGGAACCGCACGGCGGCGGCGTAGGGCACGGGGAAAGATCCGGGCCCGCCCTGTGCGCGGGCCCGGTCCGCTGTCATGAGGCGGGGGTCAGCTCCTTCTCCAGTGTGACCAGGTTGAGCCGGCGGGTCAGCTGCTCGGTGCCGACGGGGGCGTAGCCGTGGCTGCGGTAGAGCCGGAGGGTGCCCTCGCTGCGGTCGCCGGTGAAGAGGCGGTAGCGGGTGGCGGAACGCTCCTGGGCCAGCCGCTGCTCGACGGCGGCCAGCAGCCGCCCGCCGAGCCCGTGCCGCTGGAGCCGGGGGTGCACGATCAGCTTGCCGATCTTCGCCGTGCCGTCGGCGTCGACGGTGCCGCGCACCGAGCCGACGACCTCCCGGCCGAGTCTGGCCACCATGACGCAGCCCTCGGCGAGTTCGGCGCGCAGCGAGTCCAGGGTCTGGGTCAGCGGCTCGATGCCGTAGTCGTCGTAGAGCGCGGCCTCGGTCTGGTAGCAGAGGTACTGGAGTTTGAGGATCTGCTCGGCCTCGTCGTCGGTCGCCGTCGAGATGGTCACGCTCGTGCCCATGCCTGTCCGCCTCCCCATTCGGTTCCATGTGCGCTGCGTTCAAAGTGCGCTGCGGTTCGCTGTCCGCTTCCGGACTCCCCGGTATACGGCAGCGGCAATCTCCGCCGGAGGCATTCTGCGGGGGCATAGGGGACAAGCGGAACGGACCGGCGCCAAGCTCCCCTGTGACATTCCCAACTCGGATGAGTACGGGGGCGGGTGGCCGGGCGCCGGTCCGTAAGGCGCGGCGTCAGTGCCGGCGGAACTCCTGTGCGGCCAGCACCGCGGTGTCCGGGTTGTCGGAGAACAGGCCGTCGATGCCGGTGGCGAAGAGCGCCTTGAAGTACGCGAGCGAGTTGCCGTAGTCGCCCGGGTTCTTGCCGACCTGGAAGTCCAGCGGCAGGAAGCTGTTCTCGTTCCGCACGGTGTACGGGTGGACGACCAGACCGGCGGCGTGCGCGTCGCGGACCAGGGTGGTGGGCTTGCCGAGCTTGCCCTTGGCGTCCTGCGCGATGATCTGCGGCAGCCAGGGGCCGATGCCCTGGGCGAGGCCGGCGATCCACTTCAGTCCCTCGGGCTTGAGCAGGTCGGCGGTGGTGCGCGGGTCGCCGGCCTCGACGAAGTCCGCGGGCCGGACGGACGGCTCGTCGAGCAGGACGACCTTCGGGCACTGCACGCCCAGTTCGCCGAGCCGCTTGAGGCTGCTGGGCTCGAAGGACTGCAGGAAGTTCGGGGCGTGCGCGGTGTGCCGGCCGTAGCGGCGCAGCAGCTTGGCGAGCCGCTCCTCCAGGCCCAGGCCCAGCTTGCGGAAGTAGGTGGGGTGCTTGGTCTCGATGTGCAGCCAGACCGGGCGGCCGCGCTCGCGCCCCTTCTTCTCGGCCCACTGCAGGGCCTCTTCGAAGGTGAGGACGGGCCAGACGCCGTTGTAGAGGGTGTTGTGCTGGCGCACGTCCGGTATGCGCTCCTTGGCGCGCAGCGTCTTGATCTCGGCGAGCGTGAAGTCCTCGGTGAACCAGCCGGTGATCTTCTTGCCGTCGATGGTCTTGGTCGTCCGGCGGCCGGCGAACTCCGGGTGCTGCGCGACGTCGGTGGTGCCGCTGATGTCGGGCTCGTGGCGCAGGATCAGGTGCCCGTCCTTGGTGGGGACGAGGTCACCGGCCTCGATGACGTCCGCGCCCATCGCGAGGGCCAGTTCGTAGGAGCCCAGGGTGTGTTCGGGACGGTAGCCGCTGGCGCCCCGGTGGCCGACGACCAGCGGGACCGGCAGCTTCTCCGGCCGCCCGGCGGGTGCCGGCCGCTTCGTCCGGCCCGCCGGGGCGGCCGCCTGTGCCTCTCCCGCGCCGGCCAGTACCGCCGCTCCGCCCAGGGCCGCGGCTCCCAGTACCGTCCGCCGTCCCGGCTCGTGCCGCTTCTCCATGCCCGCGCTCCTCGTTCTGCGTCGTGTGCCCCGGTCGGCCCGGTGATGTTCCGGGCGTTCCGGGACGTTCCGGTGTATCAAGGTGTCCCGCGAGGCGTGTGCCCACCTCTCCCGGGACGGCACTGATCGTAAGCACGGACGGGTGATGTCGGCGAGACGTGCAGGGATACCGTGCGGAACATGGAAGTAACGCATGTCAACTCTGCGTATCGGCCCGGTGAACCCGATGTGCGCGCCGGAGTGACCCGCGAGTATGGTCCTGGGCTGCAGAGCGCTGCGCCGCCCTGAACCTGACCACCACGACCCGGAGGGCCTGTTGTCCCGCATTGTGCTGAAGGCGATCCTCGGACTTCTGATGCGCGTCCTGTTCCGCCCGAAGGTCGAGGGCATCGAGCGGATTCCGGAGACCGGCCCGGTCATCATGGCCGGCAACCACGTCACCTTCATCGACTCGATCTTCCTGAGCCTGGTGGTCAAGCGCCCGGTGTTCTTCATCGGCAAGGACGAGTACGTCACCGGCAAGGGGATCAAGGGCCGGCTGATGGCCTGGTTCTTCACCACCGCCGGAATGGTCCCGGTGGACCGCGACGGCGGGCACGGCGGGGTGGCGGCGCTGATGACCGGCCGGCGAATCCTGGACGAGGGCCACGCCTTCGGCATCTACCCGGAGGGCACCCGCTCCCCCGACGGCCGCCTGTACCGCGGCCGGACCGGTGTCGCCCGCCTCGCGCTGATGACCGGCGCCCCGGTCGTCCCGTTCGCCATGATCGGCACGGACAAGGTGCAGCCCGGCGGCAAGGGCCGCCCGCGTCTCGCCCCGGTGACCGTGCGGTTCGGTGCGCCGCTGGACTTCTCGCGGTACGAGGGCATGGACCGGGACCGCTACGTCCTGCGGGCGGTCACCGACGAGGTGATGAGCGACGTCATGGAGCTGTCCGGCCAGGAGTACGTGGACGTCTACGCCACCAAGGCCCGCGCCGCCTGACCCTCCCCGCACATGGCGAGAGGCCTCGTTCGCAAGTCGGACGGGGCCCCTCGTCGTTGCGGCCCGGCGGACGCCAGGCGCTACCGGGCGGTCAGCAGGGCACCTGGAAGCCGCCGGGTGCGCGCTGGCCCTCGGCGTCGCCGGTCAGCGCGGTGCGCAGGGCGACCTCCGGGCGCGGCACCAGGGTCGCGTCGAGCTGGAGGAGCTGCTGGTGCTCGGCGACGGAGCCGACGCGGGCGCCGGGCAGGTGGCCGTTGCGGACCGTGACGCGGTCGAGTCCGGTCGGGGAGAGCCGCCGTCTGGTGCGGATGTAGGCGATGAAGCTCTCGAAGTCGCGGGTGTGCCGGACGGGTTCGGTGAAGCCGGTGAAGGCGCTGAACCCGTCCTGGTTGATGAGGGTGTACGAGGGCGCGGCGAGGCGGTAGCGGCGGGAGACGTCGAGCGCCTCGCCGTCGATGAGGATCTCGTCGGGGTCGATGCGGTGCCCGGCCGGGCCGGAGGCGTCGAAGGTGTAGCGGACGTTGCCGGAGACGGCCAGCGGGGAGAAGGAGATGCCGCCGCCGGCGGTGGGGGCCCATTGCTGTTCCAGGGCGTCGTGGATCTGCCGGCCGGTGACTGTGACGGTCATGATCGGGTCGCCGTAGCCGACCGCGCTCCACGCCTGCCCGAAGGTGACCACCCCGTCTGACGCCTCGTCACGTACCAGGTCGCCGGCGATGATCGCGGCGCCGACCCGCGGGGCCAGCGCGATGACGGCGAGTTCGGCGGGGTCGTCGTTGCGGTGCCCGACGGGGTCGTCCATCGGGCCGGGCGGCCGGCCGCCCGCCCACAGCGCCCAGTCGGCGACGAGGTTGCCCATGGTGGACTCACCCAGCGCGTTGCGGCGGCGGGTGAAGGAGGCGGTCTGGGTGCCGATGCGGGTGCGGGCGCGGCGGGCGCCGTAGCCGGCCCAGTAGTCGGCGATCGACTTCAGCTCCGGATCGGGCGTCACGTCACGGGTGTTGGGGTGGTTGACGGAGGTGGTCAGGGCGCGGACGACCTTGCCGGTGGACGGGTCCAGCCGCAGGTTGATCTCGTTGATGATCTGGCCGTAGCAGCCGGCCTCGACGAACGGGCGGGGCTCGCCCTTGGGGTCGGGCAGCATCATGGTGAAGGCGCAGTGCCAGTGGCCGGTGACGATGGCGTCGATGTCGGGCGAGACCCGCAGCGCCAGTTCGTAGGCCGGGCCGGAGGGGTTGCTGCCGCTCTGGAAGTCGCCGCCGGCGACCGCGCCGTCGTGCATGCTGAGGACGATCGCGTTGACGCCCCGCTTCTTGAGGGCGGCCGCGCAGCGGTTGGCGGTCTCCAGTTCGTCCAGGGTGCGCAGTCCGGGCTGGTAGGAGCCGGGGAAGGACTCGGTGCCGATGGCGGTCAGATGGATGAAGCCGATCGGCAGCCGGCGGCCGTGGCCGGCGTCCACGTGCACGATGTTGTAGGGCGGCAGCAGCCGTCGGCCGGTGTCGTGCCAGACCATGTTGGCGCTGTAGTAGGGGAAGTTCGCGCCGCGGAAGCGGTGGCCGGTGGAGTCGGTGAAGGAGTCGTCCCGGCCGGCCTCCGGGAACGGCCGGCCGCGTTCCATGTGCTCGCGGAGGAAGACCGCCGACTTGTCGAACTCGTGGTTGCCGGCCGAGGCGAAGTCCAGGCCCAGCGCGTTGAGGGCCTCGATGGTCGGCTCGTCGGCGAAGGCGGCGGCGTCGAACTCCCAGCCGGAGAAGAGGTCGCCGGGGGCGAAGAAGAGGGAGTTGCGCCGCCCGGCGCGCAGCCGCTCCAGGTGGGCGGCCATGTAGGCGACGCCGCCGACGGTGTAGCGCTTGCCGCCGGCGCCGGTGATGACGGAGTTGGCGCCGGGGGCGCCCTGCAGATAGCCGTGCAGATCGGTGATGTTGAGCAGCTGGACGTCGACGTACTCGTCGGCCGTTGCGGCGTCGCGGGCGTGGCCGGTGGCGTAGGCGTTGCTGCCGATCGCGCTGGCGGTGGCCATCGCCCCCGCGGCGGTTACGAAGGACCGTCGTCCGATGTCGCGCACTCGTCACTCTCCTGAGCGGGTCCGACCGTTGGGGGGACGACGGGAGAGTCAAACGAGCCGCGCGGGACAACCGGCCACCACGACGCGTACCGGGCGTGAACGGCAGCGGACAGTCGCCCCCAGGGGCGTGTCCTGTGGATCATGGCCGGTGCGCGCGGTCGCGATCCACGGGACACGCCTGGGCGGGGGCACGGGGCGGGGTGGTGTCCCTCGTTCGTGTGCCGGGTGGGCCCTTACGGGTGCCCGGGCGGGAGCGGCGGCGCCGTCACCGGGGCTCGGCCGGACCGCCGCCGGAGCCGGAGCCGGCCACCGGTGCGACCACGGTGTCCGCCGCGGGCCGCGGCGGTGCGCTGTCGGCCAGCTCCTGGCCGCGCAGCAGGAACCACGCGGCCACCGCGGCGCCCAGCAGCACCACCGCGCCCACGCCGGCCGCGGTGTCCACGCCGCTGACGAAGGAGTCCTGAGCGGCCTTCAGCAGCGCGGCGCTCTGCTCGGCGGGGAGGCGGGCGGCGGCGTCCACGGCGCCCCCGAGCGAGGCGCGGGCGGCGTCGGCGGCGGCCCCGGGCACTCCCGCGGGGGTGGCGAAGCCCTGGTAGATGCTGGTGACGATGGAGCCCAGCAGGGCGATGCCGAGCGCGGCGCCGAGTTCGTAGGCGGTCTCGGAGACCGCGGAGGCGGCGCCGGCCTCCTCCTTGGGCACGCTGGAGAGGATGACGTCGGCGGTGACCGTGAAGGCGAAGCCGGCGCCGACGCCCACGACGAAGAGGATGCTGCACAGCGCGAGGGTGCCGGTGTCGCCGTGCAGGATCGTGCAGCCGGCGAGCGAGAGGCCGACCACCGCGAGGCCGCCGGCCACCACCAGCCGTACCGACAGCCGCCGGGCCACCCAGCCGGCGGCCAGGCCGGCGCCCACCGCGCCGACCGCGGCCGGGAGTTCGACCAGCCCGGCGTTGAACGGCGAGCGCATCTGCACCATCTGGAGGAACTGCGAGAGGAAGAAGACCAGTCCGGACAGCCCGAGGATGGTCAGCAGGTCGGCCAGGACCGCGCCGGAGAAGCCCCGGTGCTGGAAGAGCTTCATGTTCAGCAGCGGCGAGTCGAGGGTGAGCTGGCGGCGGACGAACAGCAGCAGGGCGAGCACGCCGATGACGGCGGCCGGGCCGATGTCCCAGCGGAAGCCGTGCACCGCCGCCTCCTTGACGGCGTAGACGACACCGACGATGCCCACCAGCGACAGCAGGACGCTGGGGACGTCCCACGGGCCCGGGTCCGGGTTGCGGGACTCCGGGATCACCTTGGCGCCGACGACGACCAGCAGCGCCATCACCGGAAGGTTGATCAGGAAGACCGAGCCCCACCAGAAGTGGCCGAGCAGGAAGCCGCCCAGGACCGGCCCGACCGCCGTACCGGCCGAGGCCATGGCGCCCCAGATGCCGACCGCCAGGCTGCGTTCCTTGGGGTCGTGGAAGAGGTTGCGGATCAGTGCGAGCGTGGACGGCATCAGCGTCGCACCGGCCACGCCCTGCAGCGCCCGGGCGGCGATCATCATCTCCGGGGTGCTCGCGTAGGCCGCGAGCACCGACAGCGCGCCGAACGCCACCGAGCCGATCAGCAGCAGCTTCTTCCGGCCGATCCGGTCGCCGAGGCTGCCCATGGAGACCAGCAGGCCGGCGATGACGAAGGAGTAGACGTCGCCGATCCAGAGCAACTGGGTGCCGGACGGCCGCAGATCCTCGCTCAGGAACGGGGTGGCGAGCCCGAGGACGGTGGCGTCGACGCCGACCAGCAGGACCGCCAGGACGAGGACCGAGAGCGCCAGCCAGCGGCCCGGTCGGGGCTGTTCGTCCACATGGGCCGAACCGGCCCGCCCTGCGGCTATGGGATCGCTCATTTCTCCATGCTCCGTCGGATGCCGCCGAGCAGCAGCTCGGCGATCGAGTGGTCGAGGTCGCCGCGTGCGAGGCGGCCCTCGTGCACCGCCCAGGCGCCGGCGCCGAGGAGGCCGTAGAACGCCTCGGTCAGCCAGGCCGAGCTGAGGTCGACCCGGAAGTCGCCGTCCTCCTGCCCGCGGCGGAACAGTGCGGCGAGCCGGGCGTCGAGCCGGGCCCAGCCGGCGTTGACCGGGCCGGGCTCGAAGAGCTGGTTCTCGGTGAAGAGGAAGGCCAGCACGCCGGCGACCGGCTCGGCCTCGCGGACCAGCCGGCGCAGCGCCCCGGCGGCGTCCCCCTCGTCGAGCCGGGCGGCGTCCATGGCCCGGGCGAACCGCTCGATGCCGTGCTCCTCCAGGGCGCGGATCAGCGCGTCGCGGCCGGCGAAGTGCCGGTGCAGGGTCGCCCGGCTGATGCCCGCGGCGCGGGCGATCTCGTCCATCGACGTCGTCGCGCGGCGGGAAAGCAGTGCGGCGGCTTCGGTGAGTACATGTTCTCGGTCCACGGCCATGAGACACATGGTACCCGAATGAGACACAAACGTCTCACCATTTTTTCGGCGGGCACGGTCCGACGGGAACAGTCCACCGGGAACGGGAAAAGGGCGGCCCCCATCCGATCGGCTGGAGACCGCCCTCGCCGGGCCGGCGCGCCCCGCGCCGGCCGGCCGCCGTCACTGCTGCTTCGCCGCGGCCCACTCCTGCTGCCGCACCAGGTCCGCCCGCACCTCGGCGAGCTGCACCGCCACCGCCGAGGGCGCGGTGCCGCCGCGGCCGTCGCGCGCGGCGAGCGCGCCGGGGACGTCGAGGACCCCGCGGACCTCGGGCGTCAGATGCGGGGAGATCTTGGCGAACTGCTCGTCGGTGAGCTCGTCCAGCTCGATGCCGTGCGCCTCGCACTCCTTGACGCACTCACCGGCCACCTCGTGCGCCACCCGGAACGGCACACCCTGCTTGACCAGCCACTCGGCGATGTCGGTGGCGAGCGAGAAGCCGGCCGGCGCCAGCTCCTCCATGCGCGCGCGGTTGACGGTCAGGGTGGCCATCATCCCGGTGAACGCCGGGAGCAGCACCTCCAGTTGGTCGCAGGAGTCGAAGACCGGCTCCTTGTCCTCCTGGAGGTCGCGGTTGTACGCCAGCGGCAGGGCCTTCAGCGTCGCCAGCAGGCCCGTCAGGTTGCCGATCAGCCGCCCGGACTTGCCCCGCGCCAGCTCCGCGATGTCCGGGTTCTTCTTCTGCGGCATGATCGACGAGCCGGTGGAGAAGGCGTCGTGCAGGGTCACGAAGGAGAACTCCTTGGTGTTCCAGATGATCACCTCCTCGGCGATCCGGGAGAGGTCGACCCCGATCATCGCGGTGATGAAGGCGAACTCCGCGGCGAAGTCCCGTGCGGCCGTGCCGTCGATGGAGTTGCCCGCCGAGCCCCGCTCGAAGCCGAGGTCCGCGGCGACCGCCTCCGGGTCCAAGCCGAGGCTGCTGCCGGCCAGTGCACCGGACCCGTACGGCGAGACCGCGGTCCGCTCGTCCCACTGCCGCAGCCGCTCCGCGTTCCGGGACAGCGCCTGGACGTGGGCGAGCACATGGTGGGCGAAGAGCACCGGCTGGGCGTGCTGGAGGTGGGTGCGGCCCGGCATGGCGACGTCCGGGTGCGCCTCGGCGAGGCCGATCAGCGCCTCCTGGAGGTCGGCGAGCAGCCCGCCGATGATCCGGGCGTGGTCCCGCAGGTACATCCGGAAGAGCGTGGCGACCTGGTCGTTGCGGGACCGGCCGGCCCGCAGCTTGCCGCCGAGGTCCGGGCCGAGCCGCTCCAGCAGCCCGCGCTCCAGGGCGGTGTGCACGTCCTCGTCGGCGACGGTGCCCACGAACTCGCCGGCGGCGACGTCGCGTTCGAGCCGGTCCAGCCCGTCGAGCATCCGCGCCAGCTCGTCCTCGGTGAGCAGGCCCGCCTTGTTGAGCACGCGGGCGTGGGCGCGCGAGCCGGCGATGTCGTACGGGGCCAGACGCCAGTCGAAGTGCACCGAGGCCGACAGCTTCGCCAGCGCCTCGGCCGGTCCGTCCGCGAACCGTCCGCCCCAGAGCCGGACGTCACCGGTGTTGCCGTTGCTCACTTGTGCTGCTCCTTGGTGGGTGGAGTGGTGGCCGGCTGCCCGCCGGCGGGGTTGCGGTGTACTGCACCAGGGTCGCGTCAGGCTCCGCCGGCCAGGCGGCGCCGCGCGGCGATCCGGCTCGACATGCCGAAGAGTTCGATGAAGCCCTTGGACTGCGACTGGTCGAACGTGTCGCCGGTGTCGTAGGTGGCGAGGCCGAAGTCGTACAGCGACTGCTCGGAGCGCCGGCCGGTGACCACCGCGCGGCCGCCGTGCAGCGTCATCCGGATGTCGCCGGAGACGGCCGCGTTGGCCTCCTCCAGGAAGCCGTCCAGGGCCCGCTTGAGCGGCGAGAACCACAGGCCGTCGTAGACCAGCTCGCCCCAGCGCTGCTCCACCTGCCGCTTGTAGCGGGCCAGTTCGCGCTCGACGGTGACGTTCTCCAGCTCCTGGTGCGCGGTGATCAGGGCGATCGCGCCCGGTGCCTCGTACACCTCGCGGGACTTGATGCCGACCAGCCGGTCCTCGACCATGTCGATCCGACCGACGCCCTGCGCGCCGGCCCGCTCGTTGAGCTGCTGGACGGCCTCCAGGACGGTGACCGGCCGGCCGTCGAGGGCGACCGGCGCGCCCGCCTCGAAGGTGATGACGACCTCGTCGGGCTCGCGCGGGGTGGCGGGGTCCTGGGTGTACTCGTAGACGTCCTCGATCGGCGCGTTCCAGATGTCCTCCAGGAAGCCGGTCTCCACGGCCCGCCCGAAGACGTTCTGGTCGATGGAGTACGGCGACTTCCTGGTGGTCGCGATCGGGAGGTCCTTCGCCTCGCAGAAGGCGATCGCCCTGTCCCGGGTCATCGCGTAGTCGCGGACGGGGGCGATGCACGTCAGGTCGGGGGCGAGGGAGGCGATGCCGGCCTCGAACCGGACCTGGTCGTTCCCCTTGCCGGTGCATCCGTGGGCGACCGTGGTCGCGCCGTGCTTGGCTGCCGCGGCGACCAGGTGCTTGACGATGACCGGCCGGGACAGTGCGGAGACCAGCGGATACCGGTCCATGTAGAGGGCGTTGGCCTTGATCGCCGGGAGGCAGTACTGCTCGGCGAACTCGTCCCTGGCGTCGGCAACCTCGGCCTCCACGGCACCGCAGGCGAGCGCGCGCTTGCGGATGACGTCCAGGTCCTCGCCCCCCTGGCCGACGTCCACGGCGACGGCGATGACCTCCGCGCCCGTCTCCTCGGCTATCCAGCCGATGCAGACGGAGGTGTCAAGGCCGCCCGAGTAGGCGAGTACGACACGCTCGGTCATGGGTCTCTCCTTACGATGCATACGCTGCTAGGCATAAGTATGCACTCGGCCGTATGCTTCGTCAACGAACACGGAAAGCCCCGGACCGGGCCACACCGCCGGGACGGAGACCCGCCCTGGGCCGCGCACCCGCCGCACCTCGCTCGTGCACGACGCGTGCGCCCCCTCCGCCTTCTGCAATTTCTGGGGCTTCATCGCCATATGTCCGTCGAAAGACGGTCGTCGCGGGCCCGCCGGGAGGCCCGGCAGCACCCGGGGAGGGGCCCGCTTTGGATTCATCGGCCGGGACAGGGTATTTTTCTGTCTGCACGCCCCGACCGGGACTCCTCCGGTCGGAACGCGGCACCGGGACGTGGCGCAGCTTGGTAGCGCACTTGACTGGGGGTCAAGGGGTCGCAGGTTCAAATCCTGTCGTCCCGACGGTGTCGAAAGGCCCGTCGGTCCGGGAGAAATCCCGGGCCGACGGGCCTTTTCGCTATGCGGCGGGCGCCGTCACGGCAGGGCGCCGATCTCGCCGCGGACCTTGTCCACGACCGCGGCCGGGAGCGTCGCGTACCCCTGGAAGCTCAGGTTCTGCTGGCCCTTCCGGCTCGCCGTGTACGCCAGGAACGCCTTGGTGGCGGGCCAGGTCTCCGGCTTGTTGCCCTTGTCGCAGACGATCTCGTAGGTGACCACGTCGATCGGGTAGGCGCCGGGGACCTTGGTGCCGTAGTCGAGCCGGAGCGTGACGTCGTGGCCGGTGTTGACGGTCGTGGCGCCGGCGATGGCGTGGGACGCCGAGGTCACGTTGGGGTCGGCGGGGGCCGGCGCGCCGGTGTCGACCGAGATCGTGCGCAGCATCCGGTCGACCGCGTACGGCAGCTCGACATAGCCGAGGGCGCCGGTGGTGCGCTGCACCTGGGCGGCGAGGTCCGCAGAGCCCTTGGCCGCGTCGCCGCCGTGCGCCGGCCACTCCTTGGCGTGCGGATACGGCCAGGCGCCCTGGCCGGCGGCGGCGAGGTACGCCGTGAAGTTGTCCGTCGTGCCGGAGGAGTCGGAGCGGTGGAACGTCCGGATGGGGGTCGAGGGCAGGTTGGCGTCTTTGTTGAGCCGGGCGATCGCCGGGTCGTTCCAGCGGGTGATCCGGCCGTCGAAGATCTTGGCGAGGGTGGGGCCGTCGAGGACCAGCCGGTCGACGCCGGGGAGGTGGAAGGCGAGCGCGATCGGGCCGCCGACGAGGGGCAGGTGGATGGCGCGGCCGCCGCCCGAGCAGACCTTCTCCGACCGCGTCACCTGGTCGGCGTCGAGCGGGGAGTCCGAGCCCGCGAAGGCGGTGCGGCCGCTCAGGAAGTCGTCCTGGCCGGCACCCGAGCCGTTGCCGTCGTAGGTGATCTTGGTGCCGGGGCAGGCTGTGGTGTACGTGGTGATCCAGTACTTCATCGCGTACTGCTGGGCCGTCGAGCCGGAGGCGTGCAGGGTGGCCGCCTTGCCGCAGGCGATCCCGGCCGCGCCGGTGGCCGACGGGCTCGACGCGGGGGCGGACGGGCTGTGCGAGGAGCCCGCGCCGCCGCCCGAACCACAGGCCGTGAGGACGAGGGCGCCGCACACCGCCGCCGCCCCGAGAGCGCTGGTGCGCGGTCCGGCCTTCCGTTGAGGCTTCACTGTCCCGTGCTCCTTCCTGCGGACCGGCCCCGGCCGACGCAGTCGAGGTGCGGAGGCCGCGCTTCCGCGGCGTCCGTCCGTACGGCGGCGGCTCGCGCGGCGGCGAGCACGGGGTCCGAGACCGGACCCTCGGTCACTATATGCAGTTGTTCACGCACGGGGGGTGGCGGCCGTGGCGGGTGGGTTACGGGGCCCCGCGGCTCTCCTTCTCGGCCAGCCGCAGCAGGTGGTCGGCGAGCGCCTGACCGCCGGACGGGGCGCGGCTGATGAGGAGGAGGGTGTCGTCGCCGGCGATGGTGCCGAGGATGTCGTGCAGCTCCGCCTGGTCGATGGCCGAGGCCAGGAACTGGGCGGCGCCCGGTGGGGTGCGCAGGACGACGAGGTTGGCGGACGCCTCGGCGG
Organism: Streptomyces sp. MspMP-M5; assembly: GCF_000373585.1. Classification (GTDB taxonomy): domain Bacteria; phylum Actinomycetota; class Actinomycetes; order Streptomycetales; family Streptomycetaceae; genus Streptomyces. Next base: position 38,191 of record NZ_KB891898.1, on the reverse strand, counting down.
AGATGAGGAGTTCGCCGGCGAGGCGCCGCATCCGCTCCTCCTTGGCGGACTCCCCGAGCGGGGCGCGCGGCTTGCGGTCGCCGCCCTCGCTCGGTACCGCGTAGATCAGCTCGCCGCCGGTGTTGCGGATCTTCACCGCGCCCAGCTCGTCCAGGTCGCGGGAGAGCGTCGCCTGGGTGACGGAGAGCCCGTCGTCGGCGAGCAGCTTGGCGAGCTGACTCTGGGAGCGGACCGGCTGCCGGTTGAGGATGTCCACGATCCGGCGGTGGCGGGCGGTGCGGGTCTGCGGTACGGCCGGGCCGCTGTTGTGCGGCGAGTCGTTGTCCTGCGGCTCGGTCATCGTTGTGTCAGTCTCCGGATCATCGTTCCCCGTCGGCCGGTTCCTCGGCCCTCGTAAGGATCCCGGGGAGCTTCTGGAGGAAGGTCTCCACCTGCTCGTCGGAGACGATCAGGGGCGGGGCGAGCCGGATGACGTCCGGCGCGACCGCGTTGACCAGAAGGCCCGCGTCCTGGGCCGCCTGCTGTACCTGTGGCGCGAGGGGCCCGGTCAAGACGATACCGAGGAGCAGGCCGGCGCCGCGGACGTGGCCGACCAACGGGTGCCCCAGCGCCGCGATTCCGTCCTGCAGCCGCGCGCCGGCCCGCCGGACGTGGTCGAGGAGGCCGTCCGCCTCGATGGTGTCCAGGACGGCGAGGGCGCCGGCGCAGACGACCGGGTTGCCGCTGAACGTCGAGCCGTGCGAGCCGGGGGTGAGCAGGTCGGCGGCCGGGCCGAAGGCGAGGGTGGCGCCGATGGGGAGGCCGCCGCCGAGGCCCTTGGCGAGGGTGACGATGTCGGCGTCGACGCCCTGGGCCGCGGACGCCAGCCAGTGCCCGGTGCGGCCGATGCCGGTCTGGATCTCGTCGACGACCAGCAGGGTGCCGGTGGCGGCGGTGATCTCCCGGGCCGCCTTGAGGTAGCCGGGCGGCGGGACGACCACGCCGTTCTCGCCTTGGACGGGCTCCAGTACGACCATGGCGGTGTCGGTGGTGACCGCGGCCCGGAGCGCCGCCACATCGCCGTACGGGACGTGCTCGACGTCGCCGGGCAGCGGGCGGAACGGATCCTGCTTGGCGGGCTGGCCGGTGAGGGCCAGGGCGCCCATGGTGCGGCCGTGGAAGCCGCCGAGGGCGGAGACGACATGGGTGCGGCCGGTCAGCCGGCCGATCTTGAAGGCGGCCTCGTTGGCCTCGGCGCCGGAGTTGGAGAAGTAGACCCGGCCGGGCCGCCCGGCGAGCGCGAGCAGGCGCTCGGCGAGGGCCACGGTCGGCTCGCTGGTGAAGAAGTTCGACACATGGCCGAGGGTGGCGACCTGGTCGGAGACCGCGCGGACCACCGCGGGGTGGGCGTGGCCCAGCGCGTTGACCGCGATCCCGCCGAGGAAGTCGAGGTAGGCGTTGCCGTCGGCGTCCCAGACGGTTGTGCCCTCGCCCCGGACGAGCGGGATGCGGGGGGTGCCGAAGTTGTGCATCAGGGCGCCCTGCCAGCGCCGGGTCAGCGCCTCGTTGGTGACCGGGCCGTGGCCGTTCGCCGTGCCCTGGGTGGCCGGGGTGTCCGTCGCCGTGCCGGTGCTCATGCCGTCCCCTCCGCGATGTGGTGTGCGTCGTTGCCGTGCGGGTCGGTGGTCTGCGCCGGGACCGGTTCCGGGTCCGGGACCACCATCGTGCCGATGCCCTCGTCGGTGAAGATCTCCAGCAGGATCGAGTGCTGGACCCGCCCGTCGATGACCCGGGCGTTGCGCACGCCGTTGCGGACGGCGTGCAGACAGCCCCGCATCTTCGGGACCATGCCGCTGGCCAGGTCGGGCAGCAGCTTCTCCAGCTGGCTCGCGGTGAGCCGGGAGATCACCTCGTCGCTGTGCGGCCAGTCCTCGTAGAGTCCCTCGACGTCGGTGAGCACCATCAGGGTCTCCGCGCCGAGCGCGGCCGCCAGGGCGGCGGCGGCGGTGTCGGCGTTGACGTTGAAGACGCCGGAGTCGTCGCCGTCGTCGCTGCTGCGGGCCACGGACGAGATCACCGGGATCCGGCCGTCGTCCAGCAGCGCCTGCACCGCGCCGGGGTCGATGGCGGTGATCTCGCCGACCCGGCCGATGTCGACCCGTTCGCCGTCGACGTCCGCGTAGTGCTTGGTGGCGGACATCAGCCGGGCGTCCTCGCCGGTCATGCCGACGGCGAGCGGGCCGTGCTCGTTGAGCAGGCCGACCAGCTCGCGCTGGACCTGGCCGGCCAGCACCATCCGGACCACGTTCATCGCCTCGGGCGAGGTGACCCGCAGGCCACTCTTGAACTCCGAGGCCAGGCCCAGGAGTTCGAGCTGGGCACTGATCTGCGGGCCGCCGCCGTGGACCACGACGGGGCGCAGTCCGGCGTGCCGCAGGAAGACCACGTCCTGGGCGAAGGCGCGCTTGAGCTCGTCGTCCACCATCGCGTTGCCGCCGAACTTGATCACCACCGTCTTGCCGTGATGCCGGGTCAGCCAGGGCAGCGCCTCGATGAGGGTGCGGGCCTTGGGGAGCGCGGTGTGCTTGCGGGTGGTCATGCGGCGGCCTCGTTCCGCTCCGTGGGGTGTCCGTCCGGTACGCGCCGGTGCGCGGCGGGTCCGGTCATGAGGAGTACGCGCTGTTCTCGTGGACGTAGTCGGCGGTCAGGTCGTTGGACCAGATCACCGCGGACTCGGTGCCGGCGGCGAGGTCGGCGGTGATCCGCACCTCGCGGTAGCGCATGTCCACCAGCTCCCGGTCGTCGCCGACCGAGCCGTTCCGGCAGACCCAGACGTCGTTGATCGCGACGTTGAGCCGGTCGGGGTCGAAGGCGGCGGAGGTGGTGCCGATGGCGGAGAGCACCCGGCCCCAGTTGGGGTCCTCGCCGTGGAGGGCGCACTTGAGCAGGTTGTTGCGGGCGATGGAGCGGCCCACCTCGACCGCGTCGTCCTCGCTCGCAGCGTTGATCACCTCGATGCGGATGTCCTTGCTGGCGCCCTCGGCGTCGCCGATCAGCTGCCGGGCCAGGTCGTCGCAGACCTCGCGCACCGCCTCGGCGAACGCGGCCTCGTCCGGGACGACGCCGGAGGCACCGGAGGCCAGCAGCAGCACGGTGTCGTTGGTGGACATGCAGCCGTCGGAGTCGACCCGGTCGAAGGTGGTGCGGGTGGCGGCGCGCAGCGCGGCGTCCAGCTGCCCGGCCGGTACGTCGGCGTCGGTGGTCAGCACCGCGAGCATGGTGGCCAGGCCCGGGGCGAGCATGCCGGCGCCCTTGGCCATCCCGCCGACCGTCCAGCCGTCCTTGGTGACCTGCGCGGTCTTGTGGACGCTGTCGGTGGTCTTGATGGCGATCGCGGCCTTCTCGCCGCCGTGGCCGGTGAGTTCGGCCGCGGCCTTCTCGACGCCGGGCAGCAGCCTGTCCATGGGGAGCCGGACGCCGATCAGGCCGGTGGAGGCCACCGCGACCTCGGCGGCGCTGTGCCCGTCGAGCACCTCGGCGACCTTCTCCGCGGTCGCGTGGGTGTCCTGGAAGCCGAGCGGGCCCGTACAGGCGTTGGCGCCACCGGAGTTGAGGATCACCGCGGAGACCCGGCCGCCCTTGAGGACCTGCTCGGACCACAGGACCGGCGCGGCCTTGACGCGGTTCGAGGTGAACACGCCGGCGGCGGCCAGGCGCGGCCCGCTGTTGACCACCAGGGCGAGATCGGCGTTGCCGTTCTCCTTGATCCCGGCGGCGACACCCGCCGCGAGGAAGCCCTTCGCTGCCGTCACGCTCACTGTGTCTCCTCGTTCGCCCCGCCGCCGCAGCGGCTCGTGTCACTGTCGCCCGCGCAGCGCAGCGGCGCGGCCTTCGTCGTCATCTGCGGCCCGGCGGCTGCGCGTGCGACGCTCACGGCGCCACTCCAATCGTGGAAAGTCCCATGTCCTCGGGGAGGCCGAGGGCGATGTTCATGCTCTGGACCGCGCCGCCCGCGGTTCCCTTGGTGAGGTTGTCGAGGGCGCTGATCGCGATGATCCGGCCGGCCGCCGGGTCGAGGGCCACCTGGATCTGGACGGCGTTGGAGCCGTACACGGCGGCGGTGGCGGGCCACTGCCCCTCGGGCAGCAGCCGGACGAACGGCTCGCCGGCCAGCGCCTTCTCGTACGCGGCGCGGACCGCCGCGGCGTCCGCACCGGGCCGGGCCTTCGCCGAGCAGGTGGCGAGGATGCCGCGGGGCATCGGCGCCAGCGTCGGGGTGAAGGACACCGCGACCCGCTCGCCGGCCGCGGCGCTGAGGTTCTGGATCATCTCGGGGGTGTGCCGGTGCCCGCCGCCGACGCCGTACGGGCTCATCGAGCCCATGACCTCGGAGCCGAGCAGGTGCGGCTTGAGGGCCTTGCCCGCGCCGGAGGTGCCGGACGCCGCGACGATCACGGCCTCCGGCTCGGCGAGGCCGGCGGTGTAGGCCGGGAAGAGCGCGAGCGAGACGGCGGTGGGATAGCAGCCCGGGACCGCGATGCGGTGGGACCCCGCCAGTGCCGTGCGGCCGCCGGGCAGCTCCGGGAGGCCGTACGGCCAGGTGCCGGCGTGCGGCGAGCCGTAGAACGCCTCCCAGTCGGCGGCGTCCTTCAGCCGGAAGTCCGCGCCGCAGTCCACCACCAGCACCTCGGGGCCGAGCTGTTCGGCGACCGCCGCCGACCGGCCGTGCGGCAGTGCCAGGAAGACCACGTCGTGGCCGGCCAGCACCTCGGGCGTGGTGGCTGCCAGCTCGCGGTCGGCGAGCGGGGCCAGGTGCGGCTGGAGCGCGCCCAGGCGCTGCCCCGCGGTGGAGTGCCCGGTCACCGCGCCGATCTCGATCTCCGGGTGCGCCAGGAGCAGGCGCAGGAGCTCACCCCCCGCGTATCCGCTCGCACCCGCGACTGCTGCTCGTACCGTCATGGCCGCTGGACCCTCCTCGTCGATGGCATGACTATACGGAAGGTGGCAGTTTTATGCAATAACGGGGAGGGTTCGGCTTCGGGCACCCCGGCGGCGATGCGGCGGCCGGCGTCCGGCACGGCGAGCAGGCCGGCGAGCGGTGCGCGGACTGATTCCTCTAGAGCTTCATGTCGTGGCGGGTGAGGTACCAGTTGTGCCAGGTGAGCAGTCCGCCGAGCAGCGCCAGCCAGAGCGCGGTGCTGGTGAGCGGGAAGGCGTCGACCGGGATCGTGTACGCGAGCACCACCCGCAGCACCGCGTCGAGCAGGAAGACCGCGCCCCACACCGCCGTGACCAGCCGCAGGTGGTGACGGAACCTCGGTTCCGCGTCCCACCGCGCCTCCCACTCGACGAGTCCGGCCTCGCCGACCTTGGCGATGACGATGCCGCGCGAGGCGGTCATGATGAACGGCCGCCGGGTGAGCAGCGTGCCGAGCACCCACAGCCCGATCGCGGCGGTCACCCAGCTGTCCCGGATCATGATCACCCGCGGGCTGCCGGTGACCAGCGTCAGCAGCGTGCCGACCACCACCAGGCTCAGCGTGAACACCGCCATCGCCTCCACGCGGCGCTGCCGCACCATGCCGTGCACGATCCACGGCAGCAGCAGTACGCCGCCGACGGCCATCGCGAGCCACTGGTCCAGGCCGGCCGCGCGCAGCCCGTAGTAGGAGCCGAGCGGCAGGACGAGTTCGAAGAGCAGCTGTGCGGCGAGCCGCCGGCGCAGCCGCGCCGTGCGGGCCCGGGCGGTCGCCGCGGCGGACCCGTCCGGGCCGGTCCGTGGTACCGGGTGCGTGGCCATGGTGCGTTCCCCCGTGCCGGCTGTGGTCATGGCGTTCTCCTGGTGGCGTGGTCGAAGAGGTCCGCCAGCTCCCGGCCGGCGGCCCGTACGTCGAGCTCGGGATCGTGGCTGGCGCGGCGCACCACGTCGTCGATGGCGGCGCGGATCGCCCGCATCATCACCCACGGGTCGAAGTCGCGGAACTCGCCGGTGCGCTGCGCCGTGCGGAGCTGCTCGACCTGGACGGCGAGGTTCGCCTCCGTGGTGTCGAGGAAGGCGACCATGCCGGGGTCGCCGCCGCGGAGGTTGGAGAGGACCTCGGTGATCGCCGAGAGGTGGCTCGGGTACTCGGCGAACAGGTCGAGGTTGCCCTCGATGGAGGCGCGCAGCCGGGCCGCGTAGCTCTCGTGGGCCTCGATGCGGGGGCGGAGGTACCCCTCCGCGAGCCGCAGGACCTCGGCGACCAGCTCACGCATCAGGTCGTCCCGCCCGTCGAAGTGGTACGAGATCATCCCGGTGCTGCTCAGCCCGGCGCGCTCCGCGATCTTCGCGAACGAGGCCCGGTGGTACCCGACCTCGGCGACGACGTCGATCGCCGCGGCGACGATCTGCGCGCGGCGGCCGGTCTCCGTGAAGGAGGGCTTGGCCTTGTGCGCCGCCTTGCGTGCGGGCTTTTGCTTGCCCGTGCTGTTCTTTGCTTGCATGAGCAAGACGATAACGGGGTTTGCTCGACCGAGCAAGAGGGGTGGCGGGCGCCCCGGGCGGTACGGTTCCGGCCGGGCGCCCGGATCAACTCCCGTACACCCGAGCGGCGTTCGGCCGCGGTGCCGGGCGGTGGTGGGCCGCCGGGCCCGCGGCGAAGGCGTGCAGCAGGTTCTCGGTGGTGCGGGTGACGAAGGCGCCGGTACGGCGGTCCAGGCCGTGGTCGCGGCCGTCGTCCGAGGTGCCCGCCATGAGGGCCTCGACCCAGCGCATGGTGCCCGTGGCGAAGACGCCGGCGCCGCCGGGGACGGTGTAGTAGGCGGAGTCGGCGTGGCTGGCGCGGCCGGCACAGACCAGCGGGGAGTGCGCGACGATCTCCAGGGCGGCGGGGGTCGGGGCCTCCGGTGTGACCCGGTCGTACTCCACGCCGACCAGGTGCGGGAAGGCGTCGCCGGTGCGGACGCCGGTGCCCTCGAAGAGCCAGTGGTCGGCGCCGTGCACGACATAGGGCGCGTCCGTGGGGTAGCCCTCGTAGAAGACGCCGGTGAGGGCCGACTCGGGGTCGGCGGCGGGCGGGGCGCGGAAGTCGTGGGTGGGCGGGGCCTGGTGGCCGGCGAACCGGGGGTCGTCGCGGTAGTCGGTCTTGTAGCAGGTCACGGTGCACAGCGGGCCGCCCGGGCCGGCGTCCAGACGGACCCGGCGGAAGCAGGCGTTGGCGCCGAGGAAGGCGATGTTGCTGCCGGTGTCGCGGGCCCGGGTGACGTGGGCGCGCTGCTCCGGGGTCCAGTACTCGTCGTGGCCGAGGGAGAGCACGGCGGCGGCGCCGCGCAGCGCGGACGGGTCGCGGTGCACGTCGACGGAGGTGGTGTAGGCGAGCGGCAGGCCGAGGCGTTCGGCCAGTACCACCAGGGCGCGCTCGTACACCAGGAACTTCTCGGCGCCGGTGGCGTCGTAGGGGCGGTCGAAGCTGACCGCCAGCGAGCGGGCGGCGTAGGAACCGTCCGGGCCGTGGTAGAGGCTGCGGCCGCCCCAGGCGTTGTACGCCTGCCAGGTCGTCACCGCGTGCATCAGGACGGTACGGCCCGCGGCGCCGGCCGAGCGGACGATCAGCGGGACGTACCGCTGGTGGCCGTGGTCGGCGTCGAGGCAGAGCAGATAGGCGCCGGGCGGCCAGCCGTCGGTGCGGACGGTGGTGGTGCGCGGCCAGCCGGCCTCGACGGTGCGGGTGTCCGCGCGCAGCCGCGGGGGCGGGCCGGGCCGCCCGGTGAGCCGGTCCGAGCGCCACACCAGCCGGGCCTGGGCGCCGCCGTACCAGCCGACCCGGTAGGCGGAGACCCGGAAACCGGGCGCGGTGGTGGAGACGTGCAGGCCGAACTCCTCGCCGGGCAGCACGCTCACCCGGTCCGGGTAGCCCTCGACGGCGTCCGGCGGGCCGGTGGCGCGCAGCCGCCAGCCGGGGCTGCCGGGGCGCGTGCGCTCGGCGGTGAGCGGGTCCGCGGGGCGGTGGCCGTGCGGGGTGCCGCCCGGGGAGTCGCAGCCGGTCAGGCCGGTGGCGAGGGCCGCGATCCCGGTGGCGGTACCGAGGAAGTGCCGGCGGTCCAGGCCGCGGCGCGGCCGGTCGTCGTCGGCGCGGTGCTCCCCCGCGCGGTGCGCTGCGCCGTCCGCCATCGGCCCGCTCCCGTCCGTGGTTCCCGGTGGGTGTCCGTCCCAGGACGATCCTGCGCCGGGCGGCGCGGGCGGACGACCGCAGCGGGCCCGAACGCGGGTACCGGCGGGCACGGCGGTGCCCGGCCGCCCACGGGTCGGCCGGGCACCGCCCACCGCTCCCCCGGTGGCTCAGGCCGGCTGCGGCACCTCGTTCCTGAGGGCCTTCCGGAGCTGTTCGCGCAGTTCGGGGCTGTCCGTGTGGCCGTGCACGGAGATCGCGTGCTCGGTGGCGGCGCGGAGCACCTCCTCCTCCTCGCCGATCAGGACGAGGCTGCAGTGCGTCTCACTGGGGTGTTCCCGGCAGTCGATCATCTTGCGCATCACCCACCACCTCCTCGCTTCCAGTGTCGGCCGCCGGGGCCCGGCCCGCCGCTCGTAATACGGGGAACCGCGTATGGCGCGGCGGCGGCCGGAGCTGGTGCAGTGGAGTCAGTGGGGCGAGGAGGTGACGGCCATGGCGGTCTCCGCGCCGGCCGCGCCGGGCGCCGCGGGCAACGGCGGAACCCTCCGGCAGGACCGGGTGGACGCGTTCATGGAGCGGGTGATCACCGACGCCGGCGCCGCGGTCGCGGGCCTGTGCACCTCCCTCGGCGACCGGCTCGGGCTGTACCGGGCGATGGCCGGCGCCGGCCCGCTGACCTCCGCGGAACTCGCCGCCCGCACCGGGCTGGTGGAGCGGTACGTCCGGGAGTGGCTGTCGGCCCAGGTGGCCGGCGGGTACGTCGTCCACGCGGCGGACGGCGACACCTACCTGCTGCCGGACGAGCACGCCGCGGTCCTCGCCGACCCCGGGCTCCCCAGCTACGCGGCCGGTTTCTTCACCGTGCTCCAGGCGCTGTACGCCACCGAGGACAGCCTCCTGGAGGCGTTCCGCACGGGTGCGGGCATCGGCTGGGAGGAGCACGGGCCGGCGCTGTTCGAGGGCACCGCGAAGTTCTTCCGTCCCGGCTACACGGCGGCGCTGGTGCCGGAGTGGCTGGCCGCGCTGGACGGCGTGGTGGAGAAGCTGGAGCGCGGCGGCACGGTGGCGGACGTCGGGTGCGGCTTCGGCTACTCCACGGCGCTGATGGCGCGGGCGTTCCCCCACTCCCGCTTCACCGGCTTCGACTTCCACCCGCCGTCCGTGGCGGCGGCCCGCGGGATCGCGGCGGAGCAGGGCGTGGCCGACCGGGTGTCGTTCGAGGTGGCGGGCGCCGACGACTTCCCCGGCGAGGACTTCGACCTGATCACCTTCTTCGACTGCCTGCACGACATCGGCGACCCCGGCGCCGCGCTCCGGCACGCCGAGCAGGCCCTGGCCGACGACGGCACCTGCATGCTCGTGGAGCCGAACGCCTCCGCGGTGGACGAGGAGAACATCAACCCGGTCGGCCGGGCGCTGACCGCCGCCTCGGTGGCCGTCTGCCTGCCGTCCGCGCTGGCCCAGCACGGCCCGCAGGCGCTGGGGAACCACGCGGGCGAGCAGGTGCTGCGGGAACTCGCGGACGCGGCCGGGCTGCACCACTGGCGGCTGGCGGCCCAGAGCCCGGTCAACCGCGTCTATGCCGTCGGGCGCTGACCCGCCCGACGCCCCCGGCCGGTCTTCCCCCGGCCGGCCGGGCGGCCCCGCGGCACCGGCCTTGACCCGCGCCGGGGCGCTGGGCACGCTGGAGGTATGAGCGCGGCCGCGGAGGCCGGACTGCGGCGCATCCTCTCCGTGGTGGACCTCCTGATCGACGCCGTGGACGAGGACGCCCTGGTTCCGGCGCTGCTGCCGCTGCTGCTCGGCGCACTGCCCGGCGACAGCGTCATCTGGTCACCCCGCCCGGACCCGGCCCATCCGCTGCGCACCCTCCCCGACGACCTGCTGAGCCAGGACGTGCTGGAGGCGTTCGACCGCGGGTGGACTTGCGACTCCTTCGTCCGGCACACCCGGATCGGCAGCGGCACCCCGCTGCGCCGCTCGTCCCTGCAGACCGCCGGCGAGTTCCACGCGCTGCCCGTCTACGCCGACGTGTACCGGCCGTTCGGAGCCGAGCGGCAGCTGGCGATGTCCTTCCCCGCGGGCTACGCCGCCGACGTGCCGCGGCGGGTCACCGTGGTGGTCAACCGCGACCGCCGGGCGAGCGACTTCGCCGACGCCGACGTGGCCGCCGCCGGGCTGCTGCGCTCCCGGCTCAGCCGGGTCCTGGGCCGCCTCGCCCCGCCGGCCCCGCCCCCGGCCGGGGAGCTGGTCACCCGCCGCGAGTCGGCGGTGCTGCGCCTGCTCGCCGACGGCCTGACGAACCAGCAGATCGCGCACCGGCTGGCGATCAGCCCCCGGACGGTCGACAAACACCTGGAACACGCCTACGCCAAGCTGCGGGTGGGCGGCCGGGTCGCGGCGGCCAACGCCTGGCTGGCCCGGGAGTCCGGGCCACCGGGCGGCAGCTCGCCGGCCGCTCCGCCGTAGGCCGCCGGCTCATGCCTGCGCGGCGGGCCGGTCAGGGGCCGACCGGGCCGGGGTCGAGCAGCCCCAGCGTCATCCACTGCTCGGGCGCCGTCAGCGGCCGGAAGCCGATCTTCTCGTAGACGCCGTGCGCGTCCTTGGTCGCGAGGGTGAGCCGGGCCAGGCCGTGCGGCGCGAGGTGCTCGGCGACGGCCTCGACGAGGGCGGTGCCCAGGCCCTTGCCGCGGTCGTCGCGGGCGATGTAGACGTCGCAGAGCCAGGCGAAGGTGACGTGGTCGGTGACGACCCGGGCATAGCCGGCCTGGCGGCCCGAACGGGACTCGTACAGGCCGAAGTTGAGCGAGGCGGCGACGGCGCGGTCGTGGTGTGCGCGGGTGCGGCCCAGCGCCCAGTAGGAGTCATGGGCGAGCCAGTCGTGGACCAGGTCGGAGTCCAGGCGGGCGGGGTCGGTGGAGATCTCGTAGCCGTCGAGGGCGCGGGCGGTCATGCGGGGAGACTGGCAGAAGGGGCGGGCCCGCGTCGAACGCGTTGCCGGGCCCGGCCGCTTCCGTCCGGGTCAGGCCACCGGTACGCCCAGTGCGTCGCAGGCGGTCCGGAGCCGGCGGACGCCCTCGGCCAGTTCGGCGGCGCCGGCGGCCGAGGCGAAGCTCAGCCGGAGGTGGGCGGCCGGCGGCTCGGCGGCGAAGTAGGGGCGGCCACCGGCCACCGCGACGCCCGCGCGCAGGGCGGCGGCGGTCAGCGCCGCCTCGTCGGTGCCGTCCGGCAGCCGCAGCCAGAGGTGGTAGCCGCCGAGCGCCGGGTGCTGCCCGGGCGCCGCCGGGTCGAGCGCCGGCAGCTCGCGCCGCAGGGCGGCCCGCACCGTTTGCCGACGGGACGTCAACTCCGAGGAGATGGCCCGAAGATGACGCTGCCAGGCGGGCGAGCCGACGAGTTCCAGCGCGGCCTCCTGGAGCGGACCGGAGACGAAGAAGCTGTCGACGACCTGGATCGCGCGCAGCCGGTCCAGCACCGGGCCGCGGGCGGCCAGGGCGCCCACCCGCAGGCTCGGCGAGGTCGCCTTGGTCAGCGAGCGGAGGTGCACCACGGTGCCGTCCGGGTCGTCGGCGAGCAGGGTCGGCGGCAGTGGCGGCGCGTCGGCGTGGCCCAGCAGCCGGGCGAAGTCGTCCTCGACGACGAAGGCGCCGGCCGCGCGGGCCACCCGCAGCACCTCCCGGCGGCGGTCGGGGGCCAGCACCGCGCCGGAGGGGTTCTGGAACAACGGCTGGCAGACGAACAGCCGGGCGCCGCTGGCCCGGAAGGCGTCGGCGAGCAGGTCGGTGCGCACCCCGTCGGCGTCCATCGGGACCGGCACCGGGCGGAGCCCCGCGGCCCGGGCGACGGCCAGCATGCCGGGGTAGGTCGGCGACTCGACGAGGACCGGGGCGCCGGGCGCGGCGAGGGCGCGCAGCGCGGCGGTCAGGGCGCTCTGGCCGCCCGCGGTGATCAGGACGTCGCTGGCGGAGAGCGGGCCGTCGGGGCCGCCGATCTCGCGGGCGAACCAGGCGCGCAGCTCCGGTACCCCGTCGACCGGCGGGCGGCTCCAGACGCCGGGCCGCCGGCCGGCCCGGGCGAGCGCGGCGGCCAGGGCGCGTTCGGGCTGGAGGGCGGGCGGGAGATAGCCGCCGTGGAGTTCGATGACGCCGGGTCCGGGGGCGGCGAGGGTGGCCAGGACGCCGGAGGCGTCGACGCTGCGCGGCACCTGGTCGCCGGCCGGTTCGGCGCTGAGCGCGATCTCCTGCCAGGAGGTGTCGACCGGGCGGGGTGCCGTGCGGCGCGGCTCGGCGCGGAACGCCCCCGCGCCGGGGCGGGTGACGACCAGCCCCTCGGCGGCCAGCTCGGCGAGCGCCCGGGAGACCGTCACCGGACTGACCCGGTGCCGCTCGATCAGGGCACGACTCGACGGCAGCTTCTCTCCTGGAGAGTAGCGCTTCAGCTCTTCTCGCAGGATCGCGGCCAACCCGGCCCCACTGCTACGCTCTTGCATGAGAGCCAACGATAGCGCTATCGCCACCTCGCCGATAGCGGTCACCGCCCCCGAGCCCACCCCGGCCGCCGGCCCCGCCGCACCGCGCCCGGCCGGCGTCTCCGGCTCCCTCCTCGCCGCCCTCGGCGTCGCCGCCTTCTCGCTGACCTTCCCGGCGACCGCCTGGGCACTTGAGGGCATGGGCGCCTGGCCGGTGGTGATGCTGCGCAGCGTGCTGGCCGCGGCGCTGGCCGGCGGCTGCCTGGCGGCCTGCCGGGTCCGGGTGCCCGAGCGCCGCCACTGGGCCGGCCTCGCGGTCGTCGCCGGCGGTGTGGTGCTGGGCTTCCCGCTGCTGACCACCCTCGCGCTGAAGACCTCCACCACCTCGCACGCCGCGGTGGTGATCGGCCTGCTGCCACTGGCCACCGCCGCCTGCTCGGTGCTCCGCACCGGCGCCCGGCCGTCCCGTGCGTTCTGGATCGCCGCGCTGGTCGGCGCCGCGGCGGTGCTCGCCTTCGCGGTGCAGCAGAGCGGCGGCGCACCGGGCACCGGCGACCTGTACCTCTTCGCGGCGCTGCTGGTGTGCGCGGCGGGCTACGCCGAGGGCGGCCGGCTGGCCCGCCATATGCCGGGCTGGCAGGTGATCGGCTGGGCGCTGCTGCTGGCGCTGCCGGTGACGCTGCCGGGCGCGGTGTGGACGCTGTCCGCCGAGCCGCCGCGGCTGACCGGCCACGCGCTGGCCGGGCTGCTGTGGCTGGCGGCCGGCTCGACGTTCCTGGGCATGGTGGTCTGGTACCGCGGGATGGCCGCCATCGGCGTCTCCCGGGCCAGCCAGCTGCAGCTCGCCCAGCCGCTGCTGACCCTCGTCTGGTCGGTGGTGCTGCTCGGCGAGCGGCTGCCGCCGGCCGCACCGCTGACCGCGGTGGCGGTCCTGGCGTGCATCGTGGTCACCCAGCGGGCCCGGACCTGACCGGCCCGGGGCGCCCGCCCGTCTCACCGGGTGCGCCCCGGGCGTGCGGACATACACTGGCGGCGACGGCAGGAGAGCCGTCCGGGCCGTTCCCGGGCCCGCAATCCACTGGCCGTCCCACCGCCCGGCCGCCGTGCGCGTCGGCCGCCCCGGTCGGCGGCCACCCGACGCGGGAGGAGCCCAGATGCACGCGAAGACGGGCGACCGGCTGCTGGTGCACGGCAGGACCGTCGGCCATGGCGATCACCTGGTCGAGATCGTGGAGGTGCTGGGGACCAACGGCGAACCGCCCTACCGCATCCGCGCCGAGGACGGCCACGAAACGATCATGTGGCCCGGCCCGGACTGCGTCGTCCAGCACCCCAGGCCCACCGAACCCCACACCATCAGCTGACGGACCTCGCGGCGGTGGCGGACCGCCCGTCACCGCCGCGCCCCGGCCCGGACCCGGCCGCGGTCAGCGCCGCGCGCCTCCGTAGTGGTCCGCGGCGACCCGGGACAGCGCGCCCAGCGGGTCCCGCACCACGTCCTTGGCCGAGAAGTAGACGTGCCCGCCGACCTCCCGGTAGCGGCGGGCGAAGGCGACATGGCGGGAGAGTTCGGCCGGGTCCCGCCAGGCGGTGGGCCGCGAGGTCCGGCCCACCTTGTAGAGCGCCTCGCCGATGTAGAGGTCCACATCGGTGCCCGCCACGGTGTGCGCCCACCAGGGCACCAGCTCCGCGTAGTCGGCGGCGGCGAAGCCCAGCGGCCAGTACACCTGCGGCACGATGTAGTCGATCCAGCCCTCCCGCACCCAGCGCCGGGTGTCGGCGTAGAGGTCGTCGTACGTCTGCACGCCCGCCTGGGTCCGGGAGCCGCGCGGATCGGTCGCGGCGTTGCGCCAGACCGCGAACGGGCTGACGCCGAAGCGCACCCGCTGGTCGATCGCGGCCAGCCGCCGCCCCATCTCCCGGATCAGCAGGTCCACGTTGTCCCGCCGCCAGTCGGCGCGGTCGGCGAAGTCCGCGCCGTACGCCTCGTAGGCGGCGTCGTCGTGGAACGCCTGGCCGGCGACCGGGTACGGGTAGAAGTAGTCGTCGAAGTGCACCCCGTCGACCGCGTAGCGGCGCACCGCGTCCAGCATCGCGTCCTGCACGAAGCGCCGGACCACCGGCAGCCCGGGGTTGTAGTAGAGCTTGCCGCCGTAGGGCAGCACCCAGTCCGGGTGCCGGCGGGCGGGGTGGCCGTGCGCCAGCCGGCCGGGGTCGGTGTGGTTGGCCACCCGGTACGGGTTGAACCACGCGTGCAGCGCCAGGCCGCGCCGGTGCGCCTCGTGCACCGCGAAGCCCAGCGGGTCCCAGCCCGGGTCGCGGCCCTGGACGCCGGTCAGGCACTGGGCCCAGGGTTCGTACGGCGACGGCCAGAGGGCGTCCGCCGTCGGACGCACCTGGAAGAACACCGCGTTGAGCCGTCTGTCGACGGCGATGTCCAGGAGCCTGGCCAGTTCCCGCTGTTGGGTCGCGCGGTCCAGGCCGGGCTTGGACGGCCAGTCGAGGTTGGCCACCGTCCCCAGCCACATCCCGCGCAGCTCCCGCCCGGAGGAAGCGCCGGCCGCGGCCGGGGCGCCGGCGCCCAGCAGGCAGGCGGCCCCGCCCAGCGTCGCCGCACCGAACCCGCGGCGTGTGATCCCGTGCATGAAAAGCCCCCATCTTGTCCGTTTCGTCCCGAGTGGCAGGCTCAGAATGCCCGCCCCGGCGCCCTCGTCCCAGCACCTCGCGGAGTAACGTCGGGGTCGAGGCGGGCGTCGGACCCTTACGGCGTACCGCCAGTCCTGAAGATCAGCGAAAGGCACGAGGTGACGGACTCATTCGCCGACATTGCACGCGTCGGAGTGGTCGGCTGCGGCCAGATGGGCGCAGGCATCGCCGAGGTGTGCGCCCGCGCCGGGCTGGACGTCAAGGTCGCGGAGACCACCGGCGAGGCACTGGAGCTGGGGCGCACCCGCCTGACCAACTCCCTCGGCAAGGCCGCCGAACGCGGCAAGATCACCGTGGCCGAACGCGACACGACGCTCGCCCGGCTCAGCTTCACCACCGACCTGGGCGAGTTCGCCGACCGCGACCTCGTCATCGAGGCCGTGGTGGAGAACGAGCAGGTCAAGACCGAGATCTTCCAGGTGCTCGACCAGGTGGTGGTCCGCCCGGACGCGATCCTGGCGTCCAACACCTCGTCCATCCCCCTGGTGAAGCTGGCGGTCGCCACCTCCCGGCCCGACCAGGTCATCGGCATCCACTTCTTCAACCCGGCACCGGTGCAGAAGCTGGTCGAGCTGATCCCGGCCCTCACCACCGGCGAGGAGACCCTCAAGCGCGCCGAGTCGCTGGTCCAGGACGTCCTCGGCAAGCACGCCATCCGCGCCCAGGACCGCTCCGGCTTCGTGGTGAACGCCCTGCTCATCCCGTACCTGCTCTCCGCGATCCGGATGTTCGAGTCGGGCATGGCCAGCCGCGAGGACATCGACAACGGCATGGAGATGGGCTGCGCCCACCCGATGGGCCCGCTCAAGCTCTCCGACCTGATCGGCCTGGACACCGTCGCCTCGGTCGCCGCGTCCATGTACGAGGAGTACAAGGAGCCGCTGTACGCCGCTCCCCCACTGCTGCAGAGGATGGTCGACGCGGGACGGCTCGGCCGCAAGAGCGGATCCGGCTTCTACTCGTACTAGGAAGTTCGACGCCGCCACCAACTGGCGCTGTTCCAGGGGGATTTCACCTGGAACAGCGCCAAGGGCGGCGCAACAGCCGGGGTCCTCTCGCGTCCCCTCCAGCCCCTCATCCAGGCAGTCGCGCCCGGCCGGCGCGGCCTCCACGGGGAAACGCCCCAGTGAGCACCATCGGCAGCCAGAAAACCCTCTCTGACCTGGGACTTTGCGCCTTTCAGAGCTGTCGGACCCTTTCTCGCTCACTCG
Organism: Streptomyces sp. MspMP-M5; assembly: GCF_000373585.1. Taxonomy (GTDB): domain Bacteria; phylum Actinomycetota; class Actinomycetes; order Streptomycetales; family Streptomycetaceae; genus Streptomyces. The sequence continues at coordinate 21,677 of NZ_KB891898.1, read as the reverse complement.
GCGAAAAGTCCCAGCACGCCCCCTCTCCTGGGGCCTGGATGTCTCTGTGAGCGCCGCGTCGCGACTGCTTCTCAGCGAGCACAGTGAACCGCCGCTCGATGCAGTGGGGCCCTGTCCGCTCTGTACCGCACCGCCCCACCAGGGCGGACACGAGGGACTCTGACCCAGTCTCCGCCACGAGCCCGAGGTGAGGGTATGAGTGTCCGGCGTCTCGCCGGGCGCGAAGCCCGGGAGTTCACCAAGGCGCTGGCGCAGCGAGCGGAGCGGAAGACTCCTTTACAGACGGTGGCCGACTCGCCTCCCGGACGGGCTGATTCCCTCATTGCTTCCCACCTCCCGAAAAAGCACCATGATCATGCCAACGGCTGATCGAATATGGGGGGAATCCTTGACGGCCAGCACCAGAAGAGGCAAACGGGCAGCGATCGCGCTGCCCTCCGCCGTGATACTCACATCAGCTCTGCTCATTGCCGCCCTGCCTGCGGGGGCATCGGCCCAGCCGAGCGGGAACAAGGCAGTGAAGGGCGCAGCCGTCGGGAGGGCTGCTCAAAAGACGGACCCACGCGTCCTGGCAATCCTCAAGAAGCAGCAAGCACTCGACAAGATAGCCGGCGACATCACCGCAGGAATCTCAGAATCCGACCGAGCCAGGCTCTCCGGATTCACCGACATCGAGGTCGACGCCGAACACAACCGCCTTCGCCTCCACTGGAAGGGCACTCCACCACAACGCGTCCAGCGCATTCTCGCCAACCTGCCGAAGGGCGTGACGGCCGAAGTCGTACCAGCTCGCTACTCCAAGGCCGAACTCCACAAGGCACGAAACAAGTTGCTCCGGGGCGGAAAACCCACAGCATTACGCCTCGACTCCACGGGAGAACGCATCCGCATCACCAGTATCGAGCCAGCCGTTGACGGCGGCAGCCTGGAGATCGGCTACGACGGGGACCGGGGCGCAGGTAAGCGTGACGCCACAGATTCTCTTTCGCGAGGCGCGCCAAGGGAAGTCCGATGAGGTAAAGGCGGTAACGAGCCGCTTGACCGGGATCAACACCGTCGCCACGTACAAGCCGGCGAGCGAGGACCTCTCCGCTGCTCCTGCCAACCGCCAACACGATGCCTCGCCTTGGTTCGGTGGATCTGCTCTACGCAATCCCGGGGGCGGCATTTGCTCCGGGTCGTTCAGCGTCAAGAACAAGGACGGGGGCTTCCTCCTGATGTCGGCCCGCCACTGCTCCAAAGGCGGAGACGGCCTCTGGCGTACCTGGGAAGGCGGGGACGTCGTGGGAGGCAACGACGCTGCCGAGGTCTCCATCCCCGATGACGCACAGGGCATCCACCTGCCGTCCAAGCAGGCCGGACCCTATCTGTACGACGGCCCGGCGACCCGGCGGGACGGGTACGCCAAGCCCGTCGTCGGGTGGGGACACAACAACGTCGGAGACTACGTGTGCGCCGATGGCGCCAACTCAGGTGTGCACTGCAATGTCCAGGTCGCGAAGACGGACATCGGAATCACGGGTGGCGATGGTTCCTATCGGCCCGTCACCGATCTCGCCTACGCCACCAGTCTGACCCCTGATGGAGTCGCGGCGGTAAACGGCGACAGCGGCGGCCCCGTCTTCGCCGGCGTGAACAACTTCACTGCCGATGAAGCACGCGGCATGATCACCGCCCTCGACCGGACCGTCACCTGCCCGTCATCGCTGAACAAGGACACCGTCCTCGACGGGCACATCAGGACGCCTTGGTGCCTCCAGGGCGTGTACTACGTGCCGATCTATCAAACTCTGCACGACACCGGCTGGACCCTCGTGACCCTGTAGACACGTGAGTGGTGGGCTGTGGCTGGTAATTGCCTCAGCCCACCACCCCGAGATGCGCCAGGATCAGGCCCAAATCTCCGCCCCCTCCATGGAATGAGTGACCGTGCCCCGAAAGGAACCGCGACGCCGCCGCATCGGATGGGCCCTAACCGTCTCGGCTTGCCTCGTCGCCGCGGTGGCCGGCTGGGTCGCATGGGACCACTCGCATATCCACGAGGCGGCTGTCCGTGGCGATGTGCTCATGAGCGGCGACGGTCGTACGCTCACCACGCCCGTCGACTGGACGGGCTGCGAAGACAAGCCCAACCTGGAGGCGCACGAGGCCGCCCACACCATCACCCTGGTGCTTACGCGGAAACGGCACTCCTTCGTGTCCGAGAACACCGTGTGCGACGACCCTCATGACGGTCTGGTCAGCACCACACTCTCGGAGCCGGTGGGCGACCGGGACATCACCGACAGCGCTACCCACTCCACCATCGCGCCCTTCAACGGCTCCCGCCTCATCCGTCCCCACTACCTTCCGCACGGCTACACACAGACGGACACCGTCATCGCCCCCGGAAACCGCTCCAGCCCGCCCTACGTAAGGGCCCGGAAACCCGCCTGGACAACCACCTACCAACGGAACCTCGACAAGGGAGGTCAGGCCGGATACGTAAGCATCTCGGAAATCGCAGGCGAAACCTCGATCACTGCCGGCACCCCTGTCGTCATCAACGGACACTCTGCGCACTTCCAGGAGCACGCCCGCGGCAGTCGATCCGTCACCTGGTCCGAAAGCGGCTATACCGTCACCGTCGAAGCGGGTGACCCACTCATGTCCCAGGACGAGTTCCTGTACATCGCCAGGCAACTCAACCGGTAGAAACCCGGCGGGCGAAGCGGACAGCCCCCGTCTGGCATCCGTTATCTGGTGACCACGGTGGCGGGCACCCCTCTCTCGCTGGAGAACCGGGTCCTGATGTCGCTGCGTCACGACGTCACCGCACTTGAAAGGGCTGACTCCACTCGTCATGTCCTGACGCCCTCGGATGTGTTGCCAACTGACCCATGCATCCATGCCAGCCAAGGCGCTTCCCTTCTTCCCGACGCTTCGGTCCTACGGCCACTCAGCTTCGACGTGACCGCGCCGAGGAGGGTGCGGCCGACCGGAGAGGCAACCGGCACAACCCGCCCTTTTCTGCACTCTGGCCGTGCAACCGGGTGCCCGGTCCCAATCCTCGGGTCTTGCAAGTGCGAAGGGCAGGCCGTAATTCTGCCTCCCAAAGGGGGAAAACACGCGACGTGCCCATCTCCCCCAACCTCGCGGCACGCGCATGCGCGCACTTCCGGAGCTTCCCCTCCACACCGTGCACCTTGCCTTGGCGGAATCTGGAACCTCCGACCGATACCTTGGAGGAGCTGGTTGACTCAATTTGAAGGAGACCAGAGCACGGGAGCGGTGGCTACGGTTTCTTCTTCCCAGGGTTGGGGGGTATTTCGTTCCGACTTTGGGGCCATTCGACCCTCTTCGCGCCCGATATCCCCTCTCAACGATCTGGTCCCGGCCCGGATCTGTGAACTGGGGTGGCAAGATCAGCTGAGACGGGAACATACCGAGGATCTCGCGCGGTTTGACCTTGGGAAACTGGATGCAGTTCTCCGGCGGGAATTCAGCCTCCATGGCGTCACAGGCTCAGCTGAGCTCTCAAGGTGTCGACGACGGACTCGATCCCTGGCCGGTGCTCGGCCTGCCGGCGGTCGGGCACGCGCCGTCCGTGACGTTGACAGTCAGGTTCTCGCGGGGCGCGGTGGACGGAGCGGAACTATCGGGGGCTCCAGCGACGTGCATACAGAAGGCGAGGCCCTTCTCCATGTCGGTGACGGAATAGTCGCCGGCGCTGCTTTTGGCGTTGGCGCCGGCATACGAAACCCGGTCCACAGAGATATTTTGAAACGAGACGTTTTTGCCTGTTCTGTCAATCAGGCCGCTCATGTACGTGCCGAGGTTATCGCCGGAAGTCCACGGGTCTTCCTCCAGTGTTGTGGCCACGTGCTGCAGCGTGCTCTTGAGGTCGTTCCGGTCCCAGTGCGTCTGTGTGTATATCCACCAGTACCCGAAGACCAGTCCGGGCGCCACGACGATGAGCGGCGACCACACCCAAACCGGGATGCGGCGGATTGGTTTCTTCGGCCGTGGGGGCTCCGGCTGGGCTGCGGCGCTGTCCTTGAGCCACGGGGGCCGAGCCGAAGCAGAGGCACCGGGGTCGATCGCGGGGGCAGGGCGAGGGGCAGCAGGTTCGGAGGCACGTACCAGGACGAGATCACCCGCGTTGTTGATCACCCGTCGCTGAGGCCGGGGCATGCCGCGCGCTGCGAGATCGCGTCGCATCGCCTCGAAGAGGTCGTCCAGGTTCAGTGGCTCCGGCCCTCGCAGGGCTGCGAGCAGGGCGCCGGTGAACGCGGTATGCGTGGTGCCTTGGGGTGCGTAGGCGACGGCGTTGGCCGCGGTGGAGGCGAGCGTGTAGGTACCGGCAACGTCAAGTTGTCCAGCGACTGTGCCGTGTCCGCCCGTCATCGCCTCGGTGGCCCGTCCGGAGAAGCAGCAGTCCAGCACCAATACCCGGATCGAGGCCGGGCTGTCGAGCAGTTCCTCGCGCAAGGTCTCGAACGACAGCGCGGTCCAGCGGATGTTGGCGGTATCTGTGTGGGGCAGCGCGAGGTGGAGCCTGCCCCGGTCGTCGACCAGGCCGTGCCCGCCGTAGTACACGAACAGCAGGTCGGTCGCTTCCTGGGCGACGTGGGCAAGTAAGGAACCTGCCTCGGAGACCGTGGCGGGATCGGCCACGGTGATGCAGTGCTCCGGCGGCAGGGAGCCCGTGGCGGGATCGGTGAGCACCTGCCGCAGATGGGCGAGGTTGGCCTCGATGGCGGGCAGGCTGGGCAGATCGGACCCGTTGGTGTGGGCGCTGGTACCGATGAGGAGGGCACGTGAGCGGTCCGGGTCCGGCAACCGCGTCACTGCTGATTCCCCTCCGCCTCAGGGTTGTTGAGCAGACGCTCGATATCTCGGGTAAGTACCTGCGCGTCGACGCGCTTGGCGTCTACTTCCACAGTGCGGCCGTCCTGCGTACTCACCGTGATCCGCAGATCCGCGCGCCGCTGAGCAATCCAGGTGGTCAGGCAGTTGGCCAGTACCACCCCCATTCCACCGGAGCCGACGGCCACCGCCAGTGCGTCCAGTGCCCTGCCCATCTCCCCTGGTGCGGGCGGGGACTGGCATGCCCGCACCCGTCCCCGTAATGCGTCCTCATGACGTAACCAGTCCCTCAGAGACCGAAGTTGGCCCTCCGTGCCTGGTACGCGCAACCACAGTTCCCGTACTCCTTCACTCATCACCGGTCCATCCTGACCCACAATCCGTCCTGTCAGCCCGGGCTACGGAGAAATGATCAGCGAGGGTCGAGAATCCACCAGGACCCTGCCACTCCGTGCCGGTGATCGCGTTACTGCTGGTGGTGCTCGCCATAGCAGGTCTGGTCAGCCGATGGGCTGGCCTCATGTGGCTCTTCCGCCTCGTCTTCGGCAGGACCTGTTCCACATACAAGACCGAGGGAGTGGGTTCCGGCGGGTATCACTTCCGGCGGGGCACGGTGAAGTAGTTCTGCGCGGAGGAGCCCCAGCCACCGAGGCTGAAGCGCACAATGGTGCCGTAACGGGCCCGAGCGGCAGCGACGCTCATCGGAGCCTTCGGGGCGATCGAGCAGCGCTGATAGATGTCGCCGGAGGAGGCCGGAGCACACAGAGTCGGCTCCTCGATCCGGTTCGGAAGCGGCAGGCCCAGCCGATCCCAGTCGATCCGGAGCCCCGGAGCTTCGAGGGTCGGCGCGGGCATCAGCGAGCCGTCCGGGTACCGGCCGTGATGACGGTGGTAGGCAAGCGCGTAGGACACCATGTCCCGCCCCCCGCCATCCTGCGATCCCCAAGCCGCGATGCCAGCCGCGCGGATACGGGGCAACACATCGGCGATGTCTCCCTGAAGGCCGAAGTAGGCGACGGCCTCCATGCTGCACTTGAGGACATACGACGACCGGTTGTTCTCGAAGATCGAGCCGTTGTAGGGCCTCGCACAGGAGTCGGTAACGCGTGTGAGCACGTGCTCCAGGCCCTCGACAGCGGTCAGGCGCGCGATCAGAGCGCGCACCTTCCGCTCCTCCACCGCCCTTCGAGACTCCGCTTCGGGCGACGTGGCCTGCCTGCGCAACTCCTTCTCCGACGGCGCGCCAGAACATGCCGCCGTCAGCCCTGCCAGGGCGAACATCAGCAGCAGTCCGCTCGCCTGGGCGGACCGCCTGCGGACTCGGCGCCACCGTGTCGCCACGGTCTCCTTCATCCCCCACCTCCGATCCCACCTTTCGGCACGGCGGAGCCGGGCGCATGAGTACGCCTACTCAGATTCCGCCGATCGCCCCAGTGAAGTGGCGGAGCCAGAAATCTGACGGCTCTGTTCCCGCTTCTCGCACGAAGGCGTGAACAACGGGGAGCGTTTCCACCGGAACATCCCCCTTCTACGGCAACCGGATCTACTGCCGCACCTGGAAGACGGCCCCGCTGCTCCAGCGGATGGTGGACGCGGGGCGGCTCGGGCGCGAGAGCGGGTCGGGGTTCTACTCGTACTGAGACGCCGCGCCCGCGGTGGGGCTGAGCCGTCGCCCGCGCAGCGGGAGAGAGGGGGCCGTCCGCCCGCCGCTCGGGGGATGGTTCGGCGGGCGGACCCGGCCGGCGGGCGCCCGACCGCCGGCTGTTGGCCCCCGTACCAAGAGTCAACTCCTCTTCGGCCGTTGATGACAGCGTGTGAATGCGCCAACTCGGCGCACCCGCTTCACACCCCGTGCGAAACGCTCACGCAGCGTCGCTTCGCACGGGGTGTGAACCGCTGACCCGTATCTCCCCGCCGCACACACTCCCGCCTTCCGTCCCTGGGCAGTTGACTGGTTGAGGTATCCACCCGACCGTCACCAGGAAAAGGAAAGAGGAGCGGAACGTGACCGCCCACCGGGACCCCGACACTCTCGCCGCCGACTTAGCGGAGCTGCGGCGCCTACTCGACGTGCGCACCGCCAAGGTCGACGGCCAGCTGCGGCTGCAGGCCCAGCGCTGCGAGCAGAACACGCGGGAAGCCGACGAACTCCAGGCCCGCCTCACGCGGTTGGAGAGCCGCCGCTGGCCGCTGCCCTCGCTCGCCGCGCTCGCCGGACTCGCGGCAGGGGCCGCCGCCCTGTGGCAGGCGTCCGGGCACTGACGCCGGCCGGCCTCAGCCGAGTCGGAGGTGATGGAGCATCAGCAGGGCCGCGGCCATGTTCGCGGCCGGCACCTCCCCCCTCGCCACCATGTCGGGCACCAGCTTGAGGTCGACCCACTCCCGCCGGTCCGACTCGAAGTCGTCCTGCGGGGCGCCGAGGTACTCGGCCCGGTCGGACCAGTAGATGTGGTGCCGCGCGTCGGTGAGGCCGTTGGACGGCTCCACCGAGAGGAGGTGCTGGAGGGGTCCGGGTCGCCACCCGGTCTCCTCCTCCATCTCCCGCGCGGCCGCGGCGGCCGGCTCCTCCCCGTCCTCCACGACGCCGGCGGCCAGCTCCCACCCCCAGCTGTCGGTGATGAACCGGTGCCGCCACAGCAGCAGCACCTCATTGGCCTCGTTGACCGCGGTGGCCACCGCCACCGGCCGCATCCGGATCAGGTAGTGATCCAGGTGACGGCCGTCGGGGAGTTCCACATCGGCCAGATTGACCCGGAACCAGGGGTTCGCGTAGACCGGCTTTTCGCTGAGATTGTTCCAACGCACGTAACTGCCACCTTCCGCTTGAGGGCCAGCAAGGTGACACGAGCCCGGTCACAGCGGAACGCGCAGCACCTCGTCGATGAGATCGGCAGCCGCGTCCGTCGCGGAGCTCCCGGTCTCCGCCAGATGCTCGCGCACCGCCCGCAGCCGGTCCCGCAGGCGTTGCGACTCCATGCCCCGGGCCTGCTCCGTCATCTCCGCGGCGTTCGCCACGGCCCGGTCCGCATCCCCTTGGCGCAGCTCGATATGGGTGAGCATGGCCAGCCGGTGAACCCGGCCGCGGTCGTGTGCGGGGGTGTCCACGGCGGCGTCCGCCTGCTCCCGGGCGGCCCGCAGGTCCCCGAGGCTGAGCAGCGCCTCCGCCACTTGTACGTTCACCAGGCCCGGCTGCACATAGCCGGTCTCGGCGGGCTCCAGCCCCGGGCGGATCCGCTCCGCCGCGGCCTCGGCCCGCCGGATGCAGTCCAGTGCGCCGGTGCCGTCGCCCAGCCGCGCGTACGCCTTGGCCTGCATCGCGTAGAGGTCGGCGGAGAGCGCCGGGGTGAGCTGTCCGCCCGCGGCGCGCAGGGCCGCCTCCGCGAAGGCGACCGCCTGGCGGTGTTCCCGTACGAAGAGGGACTGGTTGACCAGCAGCGCGATCACATACGCGCCGAGTCCGCGGTCCCCGCTGGCCTTTGCCAGCCGCAGCGCCTGATGGAAGTAGCGCTGGGCCAGCCCGAGAGCGTCCGAGTCGTACGCGCAGATGCCCGCCACGGCCACCAGCCCACCGGTCGCCCGGTGCAGCTGACGCCCCGTCGCGTCGCTGTAGCTGCCCCGCAGCAGCGGCGCCGCCTCGGTGTTGAGGAACCGCACGATGCGTGCTCTGGTAGCGATACCACCCGCCTTCCGGTACATCTGCTCGTAGTGGGTCCGCGCCGTCCGCAGCATCTCGATGTCGGCCATTCCGACCCGGCTCAGCCCGTCGCGCGAGACGTCGAAGTCCTCCGGCGGGTTCTCCCACTCCCATACGGGGATGATCGCCGACGTCCCGGTGAGCGCGGGGGCCGCGACCACGTGCGGCCGCTGCTGCTCGTCGGACCGCCACAGCGCGGTGGCCCGCTCGACGAACCCCGACAGCGGGGTCCCCGGCGCCTGCTGCGCCCCCGGTCCGCTGAACCCGATGTCGGCCAGGCTCACCGGCCGGTGCAGCCGCTCGCCGAGGATCTCGCAGATCAGGTCCGGCACCTGCCCCCGCGGCCGCTGCCCCTTGAGCCACCGCGCGACGGCGGTGTGCTCGTAGCGCAGCGCGAGCCCGCGCCGCCGTCCGAGCTGGTTGATCCGCGCGGCGAGTCCGGCGTGCGAGACGCCGGCCTCGTCCAGGATCGCATCGAGCAGCGTGTTGGGCTCCATGCCTCGCCCCCAAGGACGTACGGACTCCGTAAGTCCAGCGTAATCAGGGGGAGTTCACACCCCGTGCGAATCGGGCCGGGGCCGGGGCGGGAAACGGGACGGGCCCCCGCCCACCAGTGTGGACAGGGGCCCGGCATCCGGCACGGGGCCGCGCGGGTCAGCCGCGCAGCACGGCGCCCACCCGCTCGACCGCGACGGCGACCGCCGCGTCCCGGGCCGCGGTGGCCTCCTCGGCCGTCAGCGTCCGGTCCGGTGACCGGAACCGCAGGGCGTAGGCCAGCGACTTCTTGCCGGCGCCCACCTGCTCGCCGGTGAAGATGTCGAACAGCCGCAGCGACTCCAGGAGTTCGCCGGCGCCGTCCCGCAGGGCGGCCTCGACGTCCGCCGCCGCCACCGAGGCGTCGACGACCAGCGCGACGTCCTGCGTGGCGACCGGGAAGGTGGAGATCCGCGGCGCCTTCAGCGCACCGGCCCCGGCCCGCTCCAGGCGGTCCAGGTCGATCTCCATCGCGCTGGTGCGCTCCGGCAGGCCCATCGCCTTGACGACCCGCGGGTGCAGCTCACCGGCGTTGCCGACGAGCACCTCCTCGCCCTCGATCAGCGCGAGCAGCGCCGCGCACCGACCGGGGTGCCACGGGGCGTGCTGGTCCTGGCGGACGATCAGCTCCACGCCGGCCTCACGGGCGACGGCCCGGCCGGCCTCGATGGCGTCGGCCCATCCGGACGGATAGCCCGCGCCCCACCAGCCGGCCTGCTCCCGCGCGCCGGCGAGGACCACGGCGGCCCGCCGCGGCTGCTGCGGCAGCGAGGCGTCCAGCGAGGCGATCTCGTCGTCGGTCGGCCGGCGGTCGACCACCAGGCGGCGGGCCGGCTGCTCCTGGCCGGTCGCCCGGAAGACCGGGCCGGTCTCGAAGAGCGCCAGGTCGTGGTTGCCGCGCCCGTAGTTGCGGCGCAGCGCGGCCAGCAGCCCCGGGACGAGGGTGGTGCGCAGGTCCGGCTCCTCGTCGGAGAGCGGGTTCACCAGGGTGACCGCGTCCCGCCGGGGGTCGTCCGGCTCGATGCCGAGCTGGTCGAGGACGGCGGAGCCGGTGAACGGGTAGTTCAGCGTCTCGACGTAGCCGGCGCCGGCCAGCGCGCGGCCGACCCGGCGGTGCAGGCGCTGACGCTCCGTCAGCCCGCGGCCGGCGGGCGGCAGCGGCAGCGTGGAGGGCAGGTTCTCGTAGCCCTCCAGCCGGATGACCTCCTCGGCCAGGTCGTTGGGGTCGGAGAGGTCCGGGCGCCAGGACGGCACGGTGACGACCAGCTCGTCCTGGCCGTAGACGTCGCAGCCGACCTGCTGCAGGCGGCGGACGACGGTCTCCCGCCCGTAGGTCACACCGGCGACCTTGTCCGGGTGGTTCGCCGGGATGGTGATCGTCCGCGGCCCGCGCGGCGAGACGATCTCGGTGACGCCCTCCTCGGCGGTGCCGCCGGCGAGCAGCACCAGCAGGTCCACGGTCCGCTGGGCGGCCGCGGACGCCGCCTCCGGGTCCACCCCGCGCTCGAAGCGCTTGGCGGCCTCGGAGGAGAGCCGGTGGCGGCGGGCGGTCCGGGCGATGGCGATCGCGTCGAAGTGCGCGGCCTCGATCACCACGTCGGTGGTGCCGCGCAGCTGGCCGGTCTCCGGGTCGGCGGCCGGTGCGGCGATCTCGGTGTTGGCGCCGCCCATCACACCGGCCAGCCCGATCGGGCCGCGGTTGTCGGTGATGACCAGGTCCTCGCCGTCCAGCACCCGCTTGGTGCCGTCCAGGGTGACCAGCTCCTCGCCGGGGGTGGCGCGGCGCACGCCGATCGGGCCGTCGACGGTGGCGCGGTCGTAGGCGTGCAGCGGCTGGCCCAGCTCCAGCATCACGTAGTTGGTGATGTCCACGGCGAGCGAGACCGGCCGCATCCCGGCCTTCTGCAGCCGGCGCTGCATCCAGATCGGGGTGCGGGCCTCCGGCTCCAGACCGGTCACGGTGCGCGCGGTGAAGCGGTCGCAGCCGATCGGGTCGGCGACCTGGACCGGGTAGCCGCCGGCGTTCGGCGGCGCCACGTCCAGCAGCGCCGGGTCGCGCAGCGGCAGCCCGAACGCGATGGCCGCCTCGCGGGCCACACCGCGCATCGAGAGGCAGTAGCCGCGGTCCGGGGTGACGGCGATGTCCAGCACCTCGTCGCGCAGCTCCAGCAGCTCGATCGCGTCGGTGCCCGGCTCGTACTCCGGCGGCAGCACGATGATGCCGCCGGACCCGTCGTCGCCCATGCCCAGCTCGTCGCCGGAGCAGATCATGCCGTGCGACGTCTTGCCGTAGGTCTTGCGGGCGGCGATCTTGAAGTCGCCGGGCAGCACGGCGCCCGGGAGGACGACCACGACCTTGTCGCCGACCGCGAAGTTCCGCGCACCGCAGACGATCTCCTGCGGCTCACCGGTGCCGTTGGCCCGGCCGACGTCGACCGTGCAGAAGCGGATCGGCTTCTTGAAGCCCTCCAGCTCCTCGATGGTCAGCACCTGGCCGACGACCAGCGGGCCGCTGAGGCCCTCGCCGAGGCGCTCGACGGTCTCGACCTCCAGGCCGACCTCGATGAGCTTCTCCTGTACGTCCCGGCCGGTCGTCGTCGCCGGCAGGTCGACGTATTCCCGCAGCCAAGAAAGCGGGACCCGCATCAGATCTCCATCCCGAACGGCCGGGTGAACCGGACGTCGCCCTCGAACATGTCGCGCATGTCTTCCACGTTGTGCCGGAACATCAGCATCCGGTCGATTCCGAACCCGAAGGCGAAACCGCTGTACTTCTCGGGGTCGACGCCGCAGGCGATCAGCACCTTGGGGTTGACCATGCCGCAGCCGCCCAGCTCGATCCAGCCCTCGCTGGAGCAGGTGCGGCACGGCCGGTCGGGGTTGCCCACGGACGCGCCACGGCAGACGTAGCAGACCATGTCCATCTCGGCGGACGGCTCGGTGAACGGGAAGTAGTTGGGCCGCAGCCGGGTCTTCATGTCCGGACCGAACAGCGCCCGGACCATGTGGTCCAGGGTGCCCTTGAGGTCCGCCATGGTCAGGCCCTCGTCGACGGCGAGCAGCTCGATCTGGTGGAAGACCGGGGAGTGCGTGGCGTCCAGCTCGTCGGTGCGGTAGACCCGCCCCGGGCAGACGACGTAGACCGGCGGCTCGCGGTCGACCAGCGAACGGGCCTGCACCGGCGAGGTGTGGGTGCGCAGCACCACGCCGGACTCGGCCGCGTCGCCCTGGGTGCCGTTGGCCTTCACGAAGAAGGTGTCCTGCATCTGGCGCGCCGGGTGGTCGGGGACGAAGTTCAGCGCGTCGAAGTTGAACCACTCGGCCTCGACCTCGGGGCCCTCGGCGACCTCGTAGCCCATCGCGACGAAGACGTCCGCGACCCGCTCCATGAAGGTGGTCAGCGGGTGCCGGGCGCCGGCCGCCACCCGGTCGTAGGGCAGCGTGACGTCCACCGCCTCCTCGACCAGGACGCGGGCGTCGCGCTCCGCCTCCAGCTCTTCCTGCCGGGCCTTGAGCGCCTGGCTCACCCGGCCGCGGGCCTGGCCGACGCGCTTGCCGGCCTCCGCCTTGGCGTGCGGGGGGAGGGCGCCGATCTCGCGGTTGGCGAGGGCGAGCGGCGAGGTGCCACCGGCGTGCGCGATCTTCGCCTGGGCGAGCGCGTCGAGGTCACCCGCGGCGGCGATGGCGGCCAGCGCCTCGTCGACCCGTCGGGCGATCTCTTCCGGTTTCAGGGCTTCGACCTCGACAGGGTCGTACGACTTATTGGGTGCGGACATCTCTTCCCGTGCTTCCGGTGGACTGGCTTGGCTTGGCTCGCGTCGCCTCGGCTCGCCCGCGATGCTGGTGCGCCAAAGGTGCCAAAGGTCAAGTCTAAGGGGGACGGCCGACGCGGCCGGGCCTCGCCCCTGGCGGGGAGCCCGTCGCCGCCCGCCTACGCCATGAAGGCGGGAGCCGCGACGGGCAGGCTGAAGCGGAACTGGGCGCCGCCGGCCGGGGCCCGGCCGACCGTGATCGTGCCGCCGTGCGCCTCGACGATGCCCTTGACGATATAGAGGCCCAGCCCGGTGCCGCCGCGCTTGCTGCCCCGCCAGAAACGGGTGAACACCCGGCCCATCGACTCCTCCGGGATGCCGGGGCCCTCGTCGCTCACGGTGACGCTCGTCCCCTCTCCGCCGCCGGCGTCCTTCGCCGGTCCCACCTCGATGGTGACCGTTCCCTCGCCGTGGCGCACCGCGTTTTCCAGGAGGTTCCCCAGCACCTGGTCCACTTTGTCCGGGTCTGCCCACAGGTCGGGCAGCGGCTCCCGCATCCGGATCAGGAAGCGGTCCGGCCGCTGGCCCGCGGTGGTCTGCGCCTGCACATGCCGCCGGACCGCGGCGATCATGTCGACCCGCTGCCGGCGGACCTCCAGCCGCCCGGAGTCGATCCGGGAGATGTCCAGCAGCTCGGCGATCAGCCGGGTGACGCGGTTGGCGTCGGCGTCCACCGTCTCCAGCATCAGCCGCTTCTGGTCGTCGGTAAAACGTTCCCACTTCTGGAGGAGGGTGGCGGTGAAGCCCTTGACGGAGGTGAGCGGGGACCGCAGCTCGTGGGCGACGGTGGCGATCAGCTCGGCATGGCTCAGCTCGGTGCGCCGCCGGGCCTCGGTGCCGCGCAGCGCGATCACCAGCCGGCGCACCGGACCGGTCGGCCGGCTGCGGACGTAACGGGCGGAGACCAGCACCTCCCGCCCGCCCAGCAGCAGATTCCGCTCCGGCTGGCCGCGGCGGATGGCGAGGCCCCCGTACGGGTCGGTCAGCTGCCACCAGCGGCGGCCTTCGAGGTCCTGCAGCGGCAGGGCGTCCCCGAGCGGGCGGCCCAGCGCGGCCGGCGGCTCGATGCCGGTGATCCGGGCGGCGGCGGCGTTGAAGCAGATCACCCGGCCGTGCTCGTCGGCGACGACCAGGCCGTCCGGGAGGTCGTCGGGGGTCAGCCCCAGCTCCGCGCCGGCCGCCTCGGACAGGCAGCCGCCAGCGGTGGCGGTACTGGCCGAAGTCCTCACCGTCATCGCCGTGTTACCCCCTTCCGGGCCGGAGCTGGCAACACTACTAGCTCGGCCCGGACCCACCGCCGGGATCGCGCCTACGCCCCTCCGGCGGGTGACGTCGCGCGGCACCCTCCCGGCGTGCGCTGGGCGCGCGCCGAGGCGTACAGGCACACGGCGGCCGCGGTCGCGAGGTTGAGGCTCTCGGCCCTGCCGTGGATGGGCACCCGGACGACGGCGTCGGCCAGCGCCCGGGTCTCCTCGGGCAGCCCCCACGCCTCGTTGCCGAAGACCCAGGCGGTCGGCCCGCCCATGGAGCCGGCGTCCAGCTCGGCGTCCAGATCGCGGTCACCGGCCCCGTCCGCGGCCAGGATCCGCACGCCGGCGCCTCGCAGCCCGCTCACCACCTGCTCCACCGGCACGCCCACCGCCACCGGCAGATGGAACAGCGAACCCACCGACGCCCGCACCGACTTGGGGTTGTAGAGGTCCACCGAGGCGTCGGTCAGCACCACCGCGTCGGCACCCGCCGCGTCCGCGCAGCGCAGCACCGTACCGGCGTTGCCGGGGTCGCGGACGTTTGCCAGCACCGCGACCAGCTGCGGGCGGGCGGCGAGGATCTCCTCGAACGGCGAGTCCAGGAACCGGCAGACGCCCACCAGCCCCTGCGGGGTGACGGTCTGGGAGACGTCCGCGACGGTCCGGTCGTCGGCCAGGTGCACCCGCGCGCCCGCCGCCCGGGCCGCCTCGACGATCTCCGCGTACCGCTCGGCGGCCTCGACGGTGGCGAACAGCTCGACGAGAGTGGGCGATCCGCCGGCCCGGTGCGCGACGGCCTCCCGGACGGCCTGCGGACCCTCGGCGATGAACCGGCCTTCCTTGCCCCGGAAATGGCGCCGGGCCAGCCGCCGGGCGGCGGCGACTCGCGGGGAACGCGGGGAGATCAGCTCGGGGGTGCCCATGGACGGCGGCTCGCTTCTTTCGTTCGGTGCGGGGCCCTCGCGCGGCAGCGCCAGGGCCGGAAACGCGGCGGACCCGCAGGCCGGGGGCCCACGGGTCCGCAATCACAACGTCGTCACGACGTCACAACGCTGTCAGGCTGCGCCTCAGGCAGCGGCCTTCGGGGCGTTGACGTCGCTCGGCAGCGCCTTCTGCGCGGCCTCGACCAGCGCGGCGAACGCGTTGGAGTCGTTCACGGCGAGGTCGGCGAGGATCTTGCGGTCCACCTCGATGTTGGCGGCCTTCAGACCCTGGATGAAGCGGTTGTAGGTCATGCCGTTGGCGCGGGCAGCGGCGTTGATGCGCTGGATCCACAGCTGACGGAAGTCGCCCTTGCGCTTCTTGCGGTCGTTGTAGTTGTAGACGAAGGAGTGGGTCACCTGCTCCTTGGCCTTGCGGTACAGGCGCGAGCGCTGACCGCGGTAGCCGCTGGCCTGCTCCAGGATCGCCCGGCGCTTCTTGTGGGCGTTGACTGCCCGCTTGACGCGTGCCACTTGTTAACTCCTTGTAGCGGGGCCGTGGTTGTTCGTCACACGGCCCGAATCGACGTGGGTCCCGGTCGGGTCGGTGCACCCCGCCCGTGCGGCGGAGCGCCCCGGCTCACTTGCCGAGAAGCTTCTTGATCTTCGCGGCGTCGCCCGGGGCCATCTCGGCGTTGCCGGTGAGGCGACGCGTCACGCGGGACGACTTGTGCTCGAGCAGGTGGCGCTTGCCGGCGCGCTCGCGCAGCACCTTGCCGGAGCCGGTGACCTTGAAGCGCTTGCTGGCACCGCTGTGCGTCTTGTTCTTCGGCATGCGCCGTTCTCTCCTCGTCAGTGGCGCCCCCACCGGCGGAGACCGGCATGCGGGAGCGTCAGATGTGTCGGTTGTTCCGGGGCTGGTGCCCCGGCCTGGATCCGGGGCAGCTCACCCAAGAGCTCACGCCTCGGCGTGCTCCTCAGCGGGCTCCGCGGGAGCCACGCCCTGGCGCTCCGCCTTGCGGGCGGCCTGCGCCTCGCGGGCCTCGGCCATCGCCTCGGTCTTCTTCTTGTGCGGACCGAGGACCATGATCATGTTCCGGCCGTCCTGCTTCGGGTTCGACTCGATGAAGCCGAGGTCCTGGACGTCCTCCGCGAGCCGCTGGAGCAGTCGGAAGCCCAGCTCGGGGCGGGACTGCTCGCGACCACGGAACATGATCGTGATCTTGACCTTGTCACCCTGCTTGAGGAACCGGACGACGTGACCCTTCTTGGTGTCGTAGTCGTGCGGGTCGATCTTCGGCCGGAGCTTCATCTCCTTGATGACCGTGTGCGCCTGGTTCTTGCGCGCCTCACGGGCCTTCATGGCCGACTCGTACTTGAACTTTCCGTAGTCCATGAGCTTGCAGACCGGCGGGCGGGCGTTCGCCGCCACCTCGACCAGGTCGAGGTCGTACTCCTGCGCAAGCTCCAGGGCCTTGGCAAGCGGCACAATGCCGACCTGCTCGCCACTGGGACCGACGAGTCGCACCTCGGGGACGCGAATCCGGTCGTTGATGCGGGGCTCGGCGCTGATGGATCCTCCTCGGTAGCACCACGCGACGGCCTGGCGGACTGCCGCGTAACGTCTGTTCGGTGTGACCAACCGCGCCGGCGCACGAAAAACGCCCCGGACGGGACACAGGCGGGGCTCCACGTGGCTCAGGAGCACCGCCGCGAAGTCTCCGCGGGGCGCAGCCGGACCGTTGACCCGCCGATCAGGGATCGGCTGGGTGGGAGATCGGAGCCTCCACTTGTGGGCCGGTCACATGCGTGTCCGGCCGGTCGGAACACCAGGATACACGAGTCAAGGGGGCGGCCCCACTCCGTGCGTCGGCCCGCACCGGCCCGGGGCCCGCGGCGGGGCGGCGGCGCTCCCGGGCGCGGGCCCGCCGGACGGTGGCCATAGGCTGGGGACGAGACCTCCACCAGGAAGTGAAGCCCCAGCACATGAGCGAGCAGACCCCCCAGCAGCCGGCCGCCCCCGAGACCGGCGGCGCGGCCCGGCCCGACTTCGAGACCATGACCCGGGACATCGCGGAGGTGCCGGCGGTCGAGGTGATCACCACGGTCGCGGTGCACCTGATGAGCTCGGCGGCGGTCAACCTCGGACTCGCCGAGGACGGCGCGGACCACAAGGACCTGGACGAGGCCCGCAAGCTCATCCACGCGCTGGCCGGGCTGGTCACCGCCAGCGCCACCGAGATCGGCTCCTACCACGCGGCGCCGCTGCGGGACGGCCTGAAGTCGCTGCAGCTCGCCTTCCGCGAGGCGTCGGTGGTGCCGGACGAGCCGGGCCAGGGCCCCGGGGAGAAGTTCACCGGGCCGGTCTACGGCTGACGGCCCCGCGCGGGCAGCCGCCGCGCAGTACGACGAGCCCCGGCCGGATGCGTTCCGGCCGGGGCTCGTACGTGTGCGGGGCCGCGGCCCGTACTCCTCAGGCGCGGCCGCCGGGGGCCGGCTCGTCGGGGGTCTTCGGCTCGCCGCGGGCCGCCCGGTCGGCGATCACCACCGGCTCCTGGGGCGGGTGGGTGATCTGGTGCACCAGCGCCGCCAGCGCTCCGCCGATCAGGGGCGCGACGAGGAACAGCCATACCTGGGTGATGGCCGCGCCGCCCGCGAAGATGGCGGGGCCCAGGCTCCGCGCCGGGTTCACCGAGGTGCCGTCCAGCGGGATGCCGATGAGGTGGACGGTGCCCAGCGCCAGACCGATCGCCAGGCCGGCGAAGCCCACCACGGCGACTTTGTGGGTCACGCCCAGCACCACGAAGACGAACAGGAAGGTCATCACGATCTCGGCCACGAACGCGCCGCCGAGGTTGATGTGGACCGCCGAGCGGTCGCCCCAGCCGTTCGTGCCGAAGGCCGCGTGGGTCTGGAGGCCGGGGACCTGCTTGGCGACCAGGAAGAGCAGGGCCGCGCCGACGATGCCGCCGAGGATCTGCGCGATCCAGTACTCGACGGCCGTCCGGAGCGTGATGCGCCGGGCCACCAGCATGCCGAGCGTCACCGAGGGGTTGATGTGGCAGCCCGAGATCGGGCCGAGCGCGTAGGCAAGCGCCAGCATGACGAAGCCGAAGGACAGCGCGATGCCGAAGGTGCCGATGTACTCGCCGGCCAGCACCGCGGCGCCGACGGCGAAGAACACCAGGAGCAGCGTGCCGAGGAACTCGGACACGACCGTGCGGGTCTCCGTGGTCTCCATGGGCTCTCCTCGCGTGGATCTTGAGCTCTCCTGGCATTGTGCGGCCCGGAGGGCGAAGCCGCCCGTCGACGCGGGTGGCGACCGGGCGACAAGGAGCCCGCGGGGGACCGTCCCGAGGTGCCGGATACTCGCGGATCAGCGCTGGTAGAGAGGTTCCCCGGTGGCGTGGGCGCCGGGCGGGAGGAGGGCCAGGTCGAGGCCGCGGACGAGGCGGGCGCGCAGGGTCTCGTCGGTGGCGAGTGCCTGGGCCAGGCGCTGGGCGGCCTCGGCGGGGACGGCGTCGGGGGCCAGGCCGAGGGCGAGGGTGCCGTCGGTCTCGGCGGACGGCGTCAGCCGGGCGACCAGGACCGCGGGCTCGGCGGCGAGGAGGGTGCGCAGCGCTTCGGTGACGGCCGGGTCGGCGAGCGGGTCGGCGGTGGTCCGGCCCTCCGCGAGGGCGCGCAGGGCGGCGCCGGTGAGCTGGTAGGAGACCGGGCCAGCCAGGTCGAGGACGACGGTGTCGGCCTGCTCGTGTGCGGCGGCCAGCAGCGCCTGGCGGAGCGGCACCGCGACCGGGCGGGCGTCCGGCCGCCAGCGCTGCAGGCTGTCCATGGAGGTGAAGGCGGGGAGGGCGCGGCGGCCGTCGGGCGCGGTGAGGGTGGGCACCGCCATGTCGCTGGTCTTCTCCCGGCGCAGCCCGTCGGGGCCGGTCTCGACCTCGCCGAGGACCGCGACGACCGGGACGAGGAGGCGGGCGTCCGACAGCGCGGCGAGCAGCGCGGGTTCGGTGCCGGGGTCGTTCGCGTACGCCGCGAGCGCCGCGGCGAGGGCGGGGTCGGCGGAGCCGTTGTCGTCGGCGAAGCCGGGGTTCGGGATGTTCTTTTGCACGAACCTGAGCGTATCCGCTGGGCTTGGTGGGCTTCCCACGTTGTCGGCTGTCCCGCCTTGTGCGCCTGGCGGCGCGGGCCTCGTCGTACGTTGTCGGGTGCCCCGCCGTTGCGCCTGCGGCGCGTTGTCCGCTGCGCGGGGCTGTTGGGTGCGGTGCCGGGCCTCCGGGGCAGGGGGTGTCCGGACGTAAAGCGAAGCAGTCCGGACACCCCCTGCCCCGGAGGCCCGTCCCCTCCCGTTGGTGGGTGGAGATCCGGTAGGTGGGGGTGTGCGTCGTGGGTCAGTTTCTGGTGGGGCGGTTTCGCCAGAGGAAGTAGGCGGTGGTGGTGAGGGTGAGGCCGGTGGCGGCGAGGGTCCAGGGGAGCCAGTTGACGGGGGTGTCGTCGTCGGGGTCCGGGACCGGGCCGGGGCCGAAGTAGCGGTGGGGGTAGGCGACGGGGGCGGGCTTCTGGGGGGTGGGGGTCAGGTGGGCGGCGGCCTTGAGGGCGGCGGCGGGGTCGATGAGGCCGGCGCCGTAGTCGTCGTCGCGGCCGCCCTGGGGGCGGTGCTGGGCGGTGCTGGTGAGGAGGGTGCGGATCTGGGCGGGGCTGAGGTCGCGGTGGGCGGAGCGGATCAGGGCGATGGCGCCGGAGGTGAAGGCGGCGGCGGGGCTGGTGCCCAGGCCGGAGACGTAGCCGGTGTCGTGGTCGGCCATGAGGATGTCGTCGCCGGGGGCGCTGACCGCGGCGTACCAGTGGCGGGTGGAGAAGGAGGCGCGGGCGTCCAGGTGCGTGACGGCGGTCGCGGCGATGACGCCGGGGTAGGCGGCGGGGTACGAGACGTGGTCGCCCTTCTCGCCGCCGTTGCCGGCCGAGGCGACCACGGGGATGCCCTTGCCCAGGGCGTACTGGATGGCGGCGTCCTCGCGGGGGTCGGGGTGGGCGGTCTCGCTGTCGTCGCCGAGTGACATGTTGATCACGTCGGCGCCGTGGTCGGCGGCCCAGCGGATGCCGTCGGCGAGGGCGCCGGGCCGCTGGTCGCGGGCCCGCCGTCGGTCGGGGTCGTGGTCCTCCAGGATCACCCGGATCGGCAGGATCCGGGCCTCGGGGGCGACGCCGAGGATGCCGTCGGAGCGGCCGGCGCCGTGGCCGTGGCCGGCGATGACGCTGGCCATGCCGGTGCCGTGCTGGGCCCAGGTGTCGTCGCCGGGGCGGGCGCCGAAGCCGATCAGGTCCTTCTCGGGCAGCACCTGGCCCTTGAGGTCGGGGTGGTCGGCGTCCACGCCGGTGTCCAGGACGGCGACGGTGATCCCGGCGCCCTTGGTGGTCTGCCATGCCTCCTGGGCGTGGATGGCCGCCAGGCCCCACTGCTGGGCGCGGATGGCGTCGGCGCGGGCCGGCAGGGCGGGCAGGACGGCCAGGGCGGCGCAGGTCAGGGCGAGGGTCGCGGTCCGCAGTGCGGTCTTGATCACTGCGCGTCCTCCGTGGGCTGGGCGGGGATTCCGGACGCTGTGCGGAAGGTGGCGCTGATCTTGTCCGCGAGGCCCTTGGCGTCGTGGCCGAGGCCGGATTCGGCGGGGGCGGTGGCGGTGCCCGGCTGGACGGCGGCGTCGGCGGGCTGCGGGTCACTGATCTCGCGGCCGTCGGCGAAGCCGGAGACGGCGTAGACGACGACGGGTATGTCGGTGAGTACCCGCACCGTCCAGCTGGCGCGCTGGGCGGAGCCGAAGTCCTCGGCGGGGGTGCCCGGGGCGGCCAGCGTCAGCGGCATCAGGGACTTGTGGGTGGCGAGGTTGTTGGTGCTGAAGCGGGCGTTGAGGTCCATCATCCCGGCCCGGTCGGCCTTGGTGGTCTGGGCGCCGACGGTGATGACGTCGGTGCGGGTGGCGTCGACGTAGGTGGCGCGCAGCAGACGGGCGCAGCCGGCCGGGGCGAGTTCCCTGGCGAGCGGGCCCTCGTAGGCGGGGGTGCAGTCGGTGTCGGGGGCGACGGCGATCCGGATCCAGGTGCGGTCGGCGCCGCCGGGGCCGGCGGCCAGGCCCTCGACGGTGCGCGGGAAGAGGGTGTCGACGGGGGCGTTGCGCCAGGCGTCCCGGCCCTTGGTGAAGGCGGCCTCGGGCGTCGGTACGGACTTGGCGGGGGTGTCGGTGAGCCAGCTGCCGGCGGCCGCGCCGACCATCAGCCCGATGCCGAGGACGAGGCCGGCGGCCGCGGCGACGACCCGGGTGCCGGGCAGGCGGTCGGCCGGCGAGCGGCGCGGGGCGGCGCCGGCCGCGGCGGGGCGGGCGGGGGCCGGCGGCCGGCCCGGGGCGGGCGGGGACGTGGGGGCGGCCGGGGGGTTCGCGGCGCGGTCGCGGGGTGCGTCCCACTGGGCCCCGCTGTTGGCGAGGTGGAAGGCGGCGGTGTCGCGGAACGACCGGGGGGCGCCGGCGGGGGGCGGCGGGGGCGGGGCGGCCGGCGGTTCCGTGCGCGGGCGAGGCGGAGTGGCCGGCGGGGCCGGGGGGCGGCCGGCGGCGGGACGGCAGCGTCGGCG
>NZ_KB891897.1 GCF_000373585.1 Streptomyces sp. MspMP-M5 | reverse complement strand
GGGGGCTGCGGGGCCGCGGGGCCGCGGGGCCGTGGCCCGGTGGCTACGGGGGCGGGCGGCTCGTAGGGGGAGGGGGAACGGATCCCCTAGGGGGCACGGAGGCCCCCTGCGGGGCCACAACGGGGCGGGGGCGGGAGGTATTCCCGACAGGGCCCGCCCCCGTTACGGCCCCCGCCCCCCGTTGCGGCCCCCGTTACGGCTCGACCACGACCTCCTGGGAGGCCGCGGTGGTGCCCGCGATCAGTGGGGCGTCGGTCGGTACGTTCCGCTTGACCAGGGCCAGGGCGATCGGGCCGAGTTCGTGGTGGCGGGCCGAGGTGGTGACGAAGCCGAGCTGGCGGCCCTCCTCGCCGTCCGCGGCCAGCCGGATCGGCGTACCGTGCGGCGGGAGGTGGACCTCGCTGCCGTCGAGGTGGAGGAAGACCAGGCGGCGCGGCGGCTTGCCGAGGTTCTGGACCCGGGCGACGGTCTCCTGGCCGCGGTAGCAGCCCTTCTGGAGGTGGACCGCGCTGCCGATCCAGCCGACCTCGTGCGGGATGGTGCGGTGGTCGGTCTCCAGGCCCAGCCGCGGGCGGTGCGCCTCCACGCGCAGCGCCTCCAGCGCCAGGACGCCGATCGCGGGCCCGTGCGCCGCGGCGAAGTACTCCAGCTCGGCGCGGGGCAGGAAGAGGTCGCGGCCGTGCGGGGTCTCCCGGACGACGGTGCCCTCGGGGGCCTCGGCGATGGAGCCGGCCGGGAGGTGGACGACGGCGAACTCCCCGGTGCGGTCGGCGACCTCGACCCGGTAGAAGAACTTCATGCTCTCCAGATAGGCGAGCACCGCCTCCTGTTTGCCGGGCTCGGTGTGCATCCAGGTCGTCCCGCCGTCGTCGACCAGGTAGAGCGCGTGCTCGACATGGCCGTGCGCGGAGAGGATCAGCGCCTCGGTGGCCTGGCCGGGCGGGAGTTCGGTGACGTGCTGGGTGAGCAGCAGATGGAGCCAGCTCAGCCGCTCGGGGCCGCTGACGGTCAGCACACCGCGGTGCGAGAGGTCCACGAAGCCGGATCCGTCGGCGAGGGCGCGCTGCTCCCGGAACAGGTCGCCGTAGTGCGCGGCGACGCCTTCGTCGGGGGCCTCGGCGGGGACGGCGCCGGGCAGCGACAGCAGGGGGCTGGCGGATGAATGTCGCAGCATGGGCCCAGCCTACGACCAGCGGCGCCGGACCTACTCGTTCGCCTTGGCGGGCTCGCCGCCCGGCGCGGCCCGGTCCGTGCAGGCCGTGCACCGGCCGAAGATCGCGAAGTGCTTCAGGTCGGTGTCGAAGCCGAACTGCTCGCGGAGGGTGGCCGTGAACGGTTCGGCGACCGACAGGTCCGCCTCGATGACGTCCGTGCAGTCCCGGCACACCAGGTGGAGGTGGTGGTGGCGGTCGGCGAGGTGGTAGGTGGGCGCGCCGTGCCCGAGGTGGGCGTGGCTGACCAGCTCCAGCTCCTCCAGCAGCTCCAGCGTGCGGTAGACGGTGGAGATGTTGACGCCGCCGGCGGTCTTGCGCACCTCGGTGAGGATGTCGTCCGGCGTGGCGTGCTCCAGCCTGTCGACCGCCTCCAGGACGAGTTGCCGCTGCGGGGTCAGGCGGTATCCGCGCCTGCGGAGGTCGCTCTGCCAGTCGGTGGTCACCACACGGCCAGTGTAGGAGGGCGGCCGGGCCGTGCGCATGCCCCGGAGTCGGCCATCCGCGCCGCGCCGGGTCAGCCGGTGTGCACGCCCCGCAGATAGCGGGCCAGGTCGCTGACGGCGGTGGGGTTGCGGGGGCTCTCGACGAGTTCGGCGTAGTCCATGACGTAGATGCGGTGGTGTTTGACGGCGGAGACGTCGGCGAGCGGGGCGTAGGACTCCAGGAACGCCTTCTTCTGCGCGGCGGTGGTGTCGCCGTAGTTGTTGATGACGATGACGTCGGGGTCGCGGGCGACGACGGTCTCCCAGCCGACGGACGTCCAGGAGTCCTTGAGGTCCTTCATGACGTTGTCGCCGCCGGCCTTGGTGATGATGTCGTGCGGGCCGGCGTACCGGCCGGCGGTCAGCGGCTTGTCGCGGCCGTCGTCGTAGAGGAAGACGGTGGGACGGTGGGCCGGGGCGTGCGCGGCGGCCTCGGCGACCTGCTTCCGGTACGTGCGGATCAGGGCCTGGGCGCGGTCCTCGACGTCGAAGATCTTCCCGAGGGCGGCGAGGTCGGCGTAGAGCGCCTCCAGGGGCGGCAGCACCCCGCGGGCACCGCCGTCGGTGCCGTTGTGGCAGGACTCGGTCAGCACATAGGAGCCGATGCCGAGCTTCTTGAGGGCGGCGGGGGTCAGGCCGTTGCCCTCGCCGAAGCCGTAGTTCCAGCCGGCGAAGACCAGGTCGGCCCTGGCGTCCAGGGCCATCTCCTTGGTGAGGGCCTTCTTGGAGAGCCGGGGCACCTTGCCGTAGGCGGTCTTCCAGGGGACCTTGGACAGGTCGCCCTTGTCGTCGGGCATGGCGTAGCCGGCCATCCGGCCCTCCAGGCCCAGCGCGAACATGATCTCGGTGATGCCGACGTCGTTGGTGACCACGCGGCGCGGGGCGTGCGCATAGGTGGCGGGGATACCGCAGTTGGTGACGGTGACGGGGTAGTGCCCGGAGGCGCGGTCGTCGGTGCCGGCGCCGCCGTTCTCCTTGGCGACGTGGGCGCCGCAGCCGGTGAGGGCGAGGGCCAGGGCGGCGAGCAGGGCGGCGGGGCGCAGGCCGCGGCGGGCGGCGCGGGGGGTGTTCGGCATGGGGTCCTCGGGTCCTCAGGAGGCGGGCAGGCGGTCGAACAGCAGCTGGACGGCGCCGGTTTCGGGGTGGCGCACGCGGTGCGCGCGGACGCCGAAGACCTCGGCGAGCAGCTCGGCGGTGAGGACGTCGTGCGGCGCACCGGAGGCGACGATCCGGCCGTCGGCGAGGACGTACAGCTCGTCGCAGTGCACCGCGGCGAGGTTGAGGTCGTGCAGCGCGGCGAGCACGGTCGGCCCGCTGTCCCGGACCAGTGCCAGGACCTCCAACTGCTGGGCGATGTCGAGGTGGTTGGTGGGTTCGTCGAGGACCAGCACCCGCGGCTCCTGGGCCAGCGCGCGGGCGATCAGCACCCGCTGCTTCTCGCCGCCGGAGAGCCGCAGGAAGCCGCGTTCGGCGAGGTGGGCGGCGCCGACCCGGGCCAGTGCCCGGTCGCAGATCCCGCGGTCCGCGGCGCTGGGCCGGCGGGAGCCGCGCTGGTGCGGCAGCCGACCCATCGCGACGACCTCGGCGGCGGTGAAGTCGAAGTCGGTGCCGCCTTCCTGGGGCAGTGCGGCCAGCAGCCGGGCGGCCTCGCGGGCGGTGAGCCCGTGCAGGTCCGTGCCGTCGAGCCGGACGGTGCCGGCGGCCGGGCGCAGCGCCCGGTAGACGCAGCGCAACAGGGTCGACTTTCCACTGCCGTTGGGGCCGACGAGCCCGATGAGCCGCCCGCTGTCGGCGGTCAGGCCGACGTCGTGGACGAGCTGCCGCCCGGCCACCGCCACCGACAGCCCGGTGATGTCCAGCCGCATCAGGCACCGCCGCCAAAGGTGTAGCCGCGCCGCCGCATCAGCAGCACGAAGCAGGGGACGCCGACCACGGCGGTGATCACCCCGACGGGCAGCTCGACCGGGGCCAGCAGTACCCGCGAGAGCAGATCGACCCAGACCAGCAGCACCGCGCCGAGCAGCGGCGCGACGGCCAGCACCCGGCGGTGGTCGGCGCCGACCAGCATCCGGGTGGCGTGCGGCACCATCAGCCCGACGAAGCCGATCGCGCCGCTGACCGCGACCACCGCGCCGGTGGCCGCGGCGGCCACCACGAACAGCTCGCGGCGCAGCCGGTCGGGGTCCACGCCCAGCGCCGCGGCGGTCTCGTCCCCCATGGCCAGGGCGTTCAACCGGCCCGCGGAGAGCAGCAGATGGGCCAGGGCCGCGGCGACCGCCACCGCGGCGATCGGGACCGAGCCCCAGCCGGCCCCGCTGAGGCTGCCCAGCAGCCACATCATCGCCGCGCGGGCCGCCTCGCCGCGGTCGGCGGTGAACACCATCAGGGTGGTGATCGCGGAGAAGCCGTAGTACATCGCGGTGCCGGTCAGCACCAGCCGCATCGGGGTCAGCCCGTAGGTGGTGCGGGCGGCAGCGTAGACCAGGGCCATGGCCAGCAGCGCGGAGACGAAGGCCGAGGCGGACAGCGCCCAGACGCCGAGCGCGCCCAGCGCCCCGAAGAGCAGGACGGTGTTGGCGCCGACCGCGGCGCCGGAGGAGATGCCGAGCACGAAGGGGTCGGCGAGGGCGTTGCGGACCAGGGCCTGGACGGCGACGCCGATGGCCGAGAGGCCGGCGCCGACGACGGCGGCGAGCACCGCGCGGGGGAACCGCAGCTCCCAGACGATGGTGTAGGCGGGGACCTCGTCGGGGCGTAGGGTGCCGCCGGTCAGGCCGGCGCCCAGATAGCGCAGCACCTGCGGCCAGCCGATGCCGGCGGCGCCCAGGGCGGTGCCGCACAGCAGCGAGGCGAGCAGGACGGCGGCGAGGGCCGCGGCCAGGGGGAGGGTGCGGGCGGGACGTGCCAAGGGTGGTCGGCCTTCGGCTCGGGCCGCGTGCGTGGGGGTCCCCCCTGCTCCTTGAGAGCTCGGGGGAGTGAAGGAGCGGCGGCCCGGCGTGGGCGTCGGCGGCGTCCCCTCGCAGTCCACGGCGAGTCGGTGCGGATGCGGCGCCGCCGCGGGCGATCGGGCTTGCGGAACGCGCCCCGCGCGGGGCGTCCGCTTACCGTTGCGGGTCAGCGCCGGAATCTCACCGGACTTCCCCCGCGGGGCGCGTCATGCGTGATGGTCACGGGCCGGGCGGCCCGGGGCGTCAGCCCTCGTACGGCGTGCCGTCCGGGCGGAAGAAGGCGATGCCGTCCGGCATGTCGTCGGGCAGGCTCTCGGCCCACTCCTTGAGGTCGGTGACCTTCTTCAGCTGCGCGGACATGTACGGGCGCAGCGGGACCTCCGGCGTGGACTTCTCGCCTACCCACATCAGGTCGCCCTTGACGTAGCCGTAGAGCCGCTTGCCGCCGCTGTACGGGCTGGCCGCGGCGGTCCGTGCGATGGCGTCGGTGGCCAGGTCGATCTGCGGCTTCTGGTCGGCCAGCTCGCCGTACCAGATCTCGACGACGCCCTGGTCGCGGGTCATCACGACCTCGACCTTGCGGTCCGCGTCCACCCGCCAGAAGCCGGTCTCCGTCTCCAGCGGGGCGACCTTCTTGCCCTCTTCGTCGAGCACCCACGTGTGCGAGGTGTACTCCAGGAAGTCGCGGCCGTCGTGGGAGAAGACGACCTCCTGGCCGAAGTTGCACTTCTCGACGCCGGCAGCCTGTGCGTCGGTGTCGCCGACGCGGGCGTAGACGCCGGCGCCCTCCCAGCGGCCGAGGAGGAAGGCCAGCGGGACCAGCGACGGGTTCAGGTCGGACGGGATCTCGATCATGAGCTCAGGCGATCTGTGGGGGAGCGGAAGGGGCGCGCGAAGCGCTCCTATGAAGGGCGGTGGCGGGAAGACGGGCGGGAGGTCAGCGCTGGCCCTGGTACAGCTTCTTCCAGGTCAGCCCGGCGAACGCGATCACGCCGACGGCGACCAGAACCAGCAGGGTGGTGAAGAATGCCTCAAGCACGAGCGCGCTCCTTGGGCGGAGTGAGGTGTTACGGACCGCCTGAGAGTCTAGTCGGCGCCCTCGGTGGCGGCGCTGTGAGGTCCGCGTGAGGTCCGTCGCGCCTACGCTGGGCCCATGGCGAAGAAGCTGGTGATCAAGGTGACGGCGGGCGCGGACGCGCCCGAGCGGTGCTCGCAGGCGTTCACGGTGGCGGCGGTGGCGGTGGCCAGCGGTGTCGAGGTGTCGCTGTGGCTGACCGGGGAGTCGGTGTGGTTCGCGCTGCCGGGCAGGGCGGCGGAGTTCGAGCTGCCGCACGCGGCGCCGCTGCCGGAGCTGATCGACGGGATCCGCGCGGGCGGCGGGGCGATCACGGTCTGCACGCAGTGCGCGGCGCGGCGCGGCATCGAGGAGAAGGACCTGATCGAGGGGGCGGGCATCGCCGGCTCCCAGCTGTTCGTCAGCGAGATCATGCCGGACGACGTGCAGGCGCTCGTCTACTGACGGCTACACCGACGCGGATGCCGATCAAGGGCCGCCGCCCGGATGCGCACTCATCTAGCTCCGGCGGCGGTCCTCGTCGTCGCGGTCGTCCAGCTCGCGCCACCAGCGGTCGGACTCCGGGTCGCCGGACTCGTCCCACCAGCGCTCGCCGGGCTCGCGGCGGTTGCCGACGACGGCCGCGCAGGGCGGGATGACCATGGCGACGACGCACATCGCGACCGCGGCCGGCACGGACCACAGCCGCACCACGCTCCACGCCAGCACGAACAGCATCAGGCACACGCCCATCAGGACGAAGTACCGGCGGTGGCGGCGATGCGGTGGGGTGAGCCGGCGGTGCGCATGCGCGGACATACGTCCACGGTAAGTCCGCCGCGCCCCGGAAAGAAGCCCGGTGGACGGGCGGTCCGCCGCACCGGAGCAGCACGGAGGGCCGCACCCCACAGCCAAGGCGTCCAAACCCCTGGGGTGCGGCCCTCCGGCCGTACGGACCCGGGTCGCGGGTCCGTACGCGCGAGTGCCGTCCGTCAGACGACGGCGATGGCGACCTCCGCCACCCGGCCCTTCTCGGCGACGACGCTGCGGTCCGCGCTGCCGCCCGGCACGAGGGCGCGCACCGTCCAGGTGCCCTCGGCCGCGTAGAAGCGGAACTGTCCGGTCGCGGAGGTGGGGACCTCGGCGGTGAACTCGCCGGTGCTGTCCAGCAGGCGGACGTAACCGGTGACGGGCTGGCCGTCGCGGGTCACGCTGCCCTGGATGGTGGTCTCACCGGGCTTGATGGTCGAGGCGTCCGGGCCGCCGGCCTGTGCTCCACACATAGGGGTACTTCCTTGAGGGGTAGGGAGGGGGCTCTCGGGGTTACTTGTTGGCGCCGAGCTCGATCGGGACGCCGACCAGCGAGCCGTACTCGGTCCAGGAACCGTCGTAGTTCTTGACGTTGGTCTGGCCGAGCAGCTCGTGCAGCACGAACCAGGTCAGCGCGGAGCGCTCACCGATCCGGCAGTAGGCGATGGTGTCCTTGGCGAGGTCGACGGCCTCCTCCTCGTAGAGGGCGGTCAGCTCGTCGTCCGACTTGAAGGTGCCGTCGTCGTTGGCGTTCTTCGACCACGGGATGTTGCGGGCGCTGGGCACGTGGCCGGGACGCTGCGACTGCTCCTGCGGCAGGTGCGCGGGGGCCAGCAGCTTGCCGCTGAACTCGTCGGGCGAGCGGACGTCGACGAGGTTCTTGGTGCCGATCGCGGCGACCACGTCGTCCCGGAAGGCACGGATCGAGGTGTCCTGGGCCTTGGCCTTGTACTCCGTCGCCGGGCGCTTCGGGACCGCGGAGCCGTCGACCAGGTCGCGGGAGTCCAGCTCCCACTTCTTGCGGCCGCCGTCGAGCAGCTTGACGCTGTCGTGGCCGTAGAGCTTGAAGTACCAGTAGGCGTACGCCGCGAACCAGTTGTTGTTGCCGCCGTAGAGGACGACCGTGTCGTCGTTGGCGATGCCCTTCGCGGAGAGCAGCTTCTCGAAGCCCTCCTGGTCGACGAAGTCGCGGCGGACCGGGTCCTGGAGGTCCTGCTTCCAGTCGATCCGGACGGCGTTCTTGATGTGGTTCTTGTCGTAGGCCGAGGTGTCCTCGTCGACCTCGACGAGCACGACCTTCGGGTCGTCCAGGTGGGCCTCGACCCAGTCGGCGTCTACGAGGACGTCGCTACGGCTCATGGTCTTCTCTCCTCCGGGGCAGTTGCGGGGGCGGGCTTTGAGGGGTGCACGCGTACGCCGGACGGCGCGGCGCGATCGGGCGCGCGGCGCTGTACGGGGAACTCGTGACGGGGAGGCGGGCGGCCTCAAGGGGCGGCCGGCCGGGGGTGACGGGGGCGAACGGCCCGTCAGGCAGGGCGACAGAGCATGGCGGCGACGCGGCACAGGTCGACTGCCCGCCGCTTCGTCAGTACCGCCTGGCCCCGTGGACGGAGACCGCTCGATGCGCTCTGCATGGCTCCGATCGTAGGGAGGCGGAGCGCGGCATGTCACCGGTGTGTCAAATGGCGAGACGTGATTGTCCGCGATGCGGGATGTGTATGCCGGGAGGAGCGGCGCGGAGCGCTCGGCGGGGCGCCGCCGCAGGTGGGGGGTCTGGCGTACGGACTGGGTCGTCTCGGGAAATGGACCAAGGTGGGCTCGGGCGGCGGCCGGTGGGGCGGTCCGCCACCCGAGGACGGCTCAGCGGGTGAGCCGGACGTCCGTGCCGGACGCGGTGACCGTGATGCCCTGTGCGGTCGTGGTGACCTTCTCCAGCTTCAGGCTGCCCGGCAGCTGGTCCAGCTTCCAGCCGTGGTCGGTCTGGTCCCGCACTGTGCGCTCGCAGCCGGGGAGCGCCCGGCACATCGCGGGGACGGTGTCGGCCTTCACCTGGACCGTGTCGCCGTGGACGATCTCGATCGAGCCGGTGACGTCGAACTGGCTGAGCAGCGGGACGTTGGGGGAGATCTTGACCTGGGCGCGGCCGTCCTTCTCGCCGCCGTAGGAGATCTTCACGCCGCCGCCGGCCGCGTTGGTCATGTCCGCGTAGCTGATCTGGGCGGTGGCGGTCGCCGAGGCGGCGCGGTCGATGGAGGTGTAGTCGCTGGTCAGCGCGACGTCGTGGAACTGCGCCGAGAGGTGCTTCAGGGTCAGCGTGCGGCCCGCCGAACGCGCCGCCATGTGGTCGAGTTCGGCGTCCACCTCGTCGAGGTTCCGCCCGGCGACCTGGGTCAGGAACGGGAAGCCCTTGATGGAGACCTCGGGCGTCGAGGTGATCCCGTTCATGCTGCGGAGCTTGTCCGCGGCCTTGTCCTCGGCGAGATTGACCGCCACGCGGTCGGCCGCCACGAACAGCCCGCCGAATATCACGACGAGCACCAGCAGCACTTTGAGTGCACGCATCGAACCACTACCCCCACGTGTGACAGCAGCCGGACCGGGGCCCGCCCCGGCTGCGTTGCGTCCAAATCCGTCAATCCGTACGCGGGCCCCCGCCCGCGCTTCCGGGGAACCCTAGACGACCCGGTCTCCGGAACGGCAGCGGCGGCCGTGCCGGGGCGCAGAACCCTGCGCTCCGTACGGCCGCCGCGGCGCTGTGTGGTCGGCGGGCCCGGGCTATCCCAGCGCCCGGCCGAGGACGTAGACCGCCGGGGCCGCCAGGGCCAGCGGCAGGGCGACGCCCGCGGTCATGTGGACGAACTTCGACGGGTAGTCGTAGCTGGCCACCCGCAGGCCGATCAGGGCGCAGCCGCCGGCGGCCAGGCCCAGCAGGGCGCCGGCGGTTCCCATACCGGTCAGCTGGCCGGCCGCGATGCCGCCGCCGACGCCCGCCAGCAGGCCGAGCACCAGGGTGACCGGGCCGGGCAGCGGCAGCGCCCGGGCGAGCGCCGCCAGGGCGACCGCGGTGGCGCCGACCACCATCGCGTCCGGGTCGGCGGCCAACTGGCCGGCGGCGAGCACCGCCAGCGCGGACGCCGTCAGGCCGGCGGTGAGCGCGTACATCCGCTCGTCCGCGCTGGAGCGGTTGCGCAGCTGCAGGACGATCACCAGCAGGCACCAGACGCCGAGCGTGCCGATGGCTACCAGCGGCGCGTCCTCGTGCGGGGTGGCCAGCAGTCCGGCGTCGGTGGCCAGGCCGCCCAGGAAGGCCAGCGCGATGCCCTGGCGGGCCGGCCACATGCCGTTGAGCCGGAACCAGCCGGCGGCGGTGACGGCCTGGAGCAGCACCACCGGAACCGCCAGGACCGGGCGGGCGATCGGGGCGGCCAGCGCCAGCAGCAGGGCGAGCAGCGCGGTCAGCGCGGCCGGCTGGATACCGGGCGGGATGATCGGCGAGCGGCCTTCGAGGCGGGCGAGCTGGTTGGGCTTCAACGGAGCCGCGGCGGCGTCGGCCGGCTCGAGCGCGGCGGCCTGCGGCTCCGGGTGGTCGGCCGGCACCGGCTCGGCGGTGGCGGTGGTCCCGTGCGTGATCCCCTGCGCGGCCTCGTAGGCGGGGGGCTGGGGCGCGGCGTGCCGGGGCGCCTGCGGGGCTGCCTGGTGGCCGGGCTGGTCGGGGGCGCTCCGGTGGGGCGCCGC
This sequence comes from Streptomyces sp. MspMP-M5, assembly GCF_000373585.1. GTDB lineage: Bacteria > Actinomycetota > Actinomycetes > Streptomycetales > Streptomycetaceae > Streptomyces. The sequence continues at coordinate 83,065 of NZ_KB891897.1, read as the reverse complement.
GTGCATGCCCTGGTGCGGCTGGGGCGCCGGGGCGGCGTAGGTGTCCTGCCCGTAGGGGGCCGGGTCCTGCCCGTAGGTGTCGGGACCGTGCCCGTAGGCGTCCTGGCCGTAGGGCGCGGCGGGGTGCTGCGGCTGCTGCTGCCCGTATGCCTCGTAGCCGTACGGCTGTTGGGGCTGGGGCTGGGGCTGGGGCTGCTGGGCCTCGGGCTGCTGCTGCAGATAGGGGTCGTAGGGCTGCTGCCCGTACGGGGAGCCGTAGGGGGCCTGAGGGGCGTACCCAGGCGTAGGAGCGTAGCGGGAGGTGTCGCCGTGCAACGGTGTCGTTGAGGGGCGGTGGTCGGGTGACGGGTGGGCATACGGGTCGTACCCGTCGTACGGGTTCTGGTGCTGCGGCTGGTTGTCGCTCATGGCCCTCTGCTCATCCTCCGGCGAACGGCGGCAGGACCTCGACGGTGCCGCCCTGGCTCAGCGGCACCTCCGCATGATCGCGGGCGCCGACCTGGACGCCGTCCACCAGGAAGGAGCAGCGCAGCAGGACGCGGGCGAACTCCGGGTTCGCGGTGTGCGCGGCGCGGGCCGCGTCCAGCGCCTCGGCGAGCGTCGCCGCCGCGTACGGCTCCTCGGCGGCGCCCGCGGCGGCCTTGGCCGCGGCCCAGTAGCGCACGGTGCCAGTTGTTGTCACGGCGGCCTCTTCATGTCGGGGGCTCTTGCCGCCTCCATGATGGCGTACGCGGCGGCCGGTCCGGTTCCGGGCAAGTCCGGGCAAGTTCGGGTAAAGACTTTCCGGCGATCCGTGCCGATTCCTGCGGTGCTCGGAGAAGTTCGGTTGCCGAAGGCAAGTGTTCGCATAGGCTTCCGGGTTGTGTTGCTCCGACTCGCGCGGGCGCATCTGCTGCCCTACAGGCGCTCCATATCCCTCGTCGTCCTGCTCCAGCTGATCCAGACCCTCGCCACGCTGTATCTGCCGACCCTCAACGCCGACATCATCGACAACGGTGTGGTCAAGGGGGACACCGGCCACATCTTCCGCATCGGCGGCTTCATGCTCGCGGTGACGGTGCTCCAGATCGCCTGCGCGATCGGCGCGGTCTACTTCGGCGCCCGTACGGCCATGGCGCTCGGCCGGGACGTCAGGGCCGCCGTCTTCGACCGGGTGCAGTCCTTCTCCGCCCGCGAGCTGGGCGGCTTCGGCGCCCCGTCGCTGATCACCCGCACCACCAACGACGTCCAGCAGGTCCAGATGCTGGTCCTGATGACGTTCACGATGATGGTCTCGGCGCCGATCATGTGCATCGGCGGCATCGTCATGGCGCTCAACCAGGACGTGCCGCTGTCGGCGCTCCTCCTGGTCATCGTCCCGGTCCTCGGGATCCTCGTCTCACTGATCGTGCGCCGGATGCGTCCGCTGTTCCGCGGGGTGCAGGAGCGCATCGACACCGTCAACCGCGTGCTGCGCGAGCAGATCGCCGGCATCCGCGTCATCCGCGCCTTCGTCCGCGACGACTACGAGCGCGAGCGGTTCGCCGGCTCCAACACCGCTCTCTACGACGTCTCGATGCGCGCCGGCCGGCTGATGTCGATGATGTTCCCGCTGGTCATGGTGATCGTGAACCTCTCCAGTGTGGCCGTGGTGTGGTTCGGCGGGCTGCGCATCGACGCGCAGGAGATGGAGATCGGGGCGCTGACGGCCTTCCTCAGCTACCTGATGTACATCCTGATGTCGATCATGATGGCGACGTTCATGGTGATGATGCTGCCGCGCGCCGAGGTCTGCGCCGAGCGCATCCAGGAGGTGCTGGTGACCGAGTCCAGTGTCACCCCGCCCGCCGAGCCGGTCACCGCGCTGCCCCGGCACGGTGAACTGGAGCTGCGGGGCGTGGAGTTCCGCTTCCCCGGCGCGGAGCAGCCGGTCCTGCGGGACATCGACCTGATCGCCCGCCCCGGCGAGACCACCGCCGTCATCGGCTCCACCGGCGCCGGCAAGTCCACCCTCCTCGGGCTGGTGCCCCGGCTCTTCGACGCCACCGGCGGCACGGTCCTGGTCGACGGCGTGGACGTGCGCACTCTGGCCCCGGAGACGCTGGCCTCCGTGATCGGCCTGGTGCCGCAGAAGCCGTACCTCTTCTCCGGGACGGTCGCCAGCAACCTGCGGTACGGCAACCCCGACGCCACAGACGAGGAGCTGTGGCACGCGCTGGAGATCGCGCAGGCCAGGGGCTTCGTCGAGCGGATGGAGGGCGGTCTGGACGCGCCGGTCGCACAGGGCGGCGGCAATGTCTCCGGCGGTCAGCGGCAGCGGCTGGCGATCGCCCGCGCCCTGGTCCGCAAGCCGGAGATCTATCTCTTCGACGACTCCTTCTCCGCCCTCGACTACGCCACCGACGCGGCCCTGCGCGCTGCGCTGGCCCGGGAGACCGACCGGGCCACCGTGGTGATCGTCGCCCAGCGGGTCGCCACGATCCGCGGCGCCGACCGGATCGTGGTCCTGGACGCGGGCCGGATCGTGGGGACCGGCACCCACGGCGAGCTGATGGCCGGCAACGAGACCTACCGGGAGATCGTGCTCTCCCAGCTCACCGAGCAGGAGGCGGCATGACCACCGCGGACGGACAGCGCCGGGCCACCGGCCCGGAAAGGGCTCCCGGGGGGCCGCCCGCCGCCGGCGGCGCCGGCCCGGCCCCCGCCTCGGCGCCCCGCCGCGGCACGGCCCCCGGCGGCGGCCCGATGGCCCGCATGATGGGCGGCCCGATCGACAAGTCCATGGACTTCAAGGGCTCCGGCAAGCGCCTGCTGGCCCAGATGCGCCCGGAGCGCGGCATCATCGCCGTCGCGCTGCTGCTGGGCGTGCTCAGCGTGGCGCTGACCGCCATCGGGCCGAAGGTCCTGGGCCGGGCCACCGACCTGCTCATGGCCGGTATCGTCGGCCGCCATCTGCCCGAGGGCCTGACCAGGGCCCAGGCCGCCGAGTTCCTGCGGGCGCACGGTCAGGGCGGGCTCGCGGACCTGGTCGCCGGCATGCCGGTGGACCCGGGCCCGCACACCGACTTCGGCGCGGTCGGCACGGTCCTGCTGTGGGTCGTGCTGATCTACGCCGGCTCGGCGCTCTTCGGCTTCGTCCAGGCCCGGATCGCCACCCGCGTCGTCCAGCGCACCGTCTTCCGGCTGCGCGAACAGGTCGAGGAGAAGCTGGCCCGGCTGCCGCTGAGCTACTTCGACAGGCAGCAGCGCGGCGAGGTGCTCTCCCGCGCCACCAACGACATCGACAACATCCAGCAGACGCTGCAGCAGACCCTCAGCCAGATCGTGACCTCGCTGCTGACGATCGTGGGCGTGCTGGTGATGATGTTCTGGATCTCGCCGCTGCTGGCGCTGGTCGCGCTGCTCACCGTGCCGGTCTCGATCGTCGTCGCCACCAAGGTCGGCAAGCGCGCCCAGCCGCAGTTCGTCCAGCAGTGGAAGACCACCGGCAAGCTCAACGCGCACATCGAGGAGATGTACACCGGGCACTCGCTGGTCAAGGTCTTCGGCCGGCAGAAGGAGTCCGCCGAGCTCTTCCGCGCGCAGAACGAGGCGCTCTACGCGGCGGGCTTCAAGGCCCAGTTCATCTCCGGCATCATCCAGCCCGCGATGATGTTCATCGGCAACCTCAACTACGTCCTGGTGGCCGTGGTCGGCGGCCTGCGCGTGGCCTCCGGCGCGCTGTCCGTCGGCGACGTCCAGGCGTTCGTCCAGTACAGCCGCCAGTTCAGCCAGCCGCTGACCCAGGTCGCCTCGATGGCCAACCTCGTCCAGTCCGGTGTCGCCTCCGCCGAGCGGGTCTTCGAACTCCTCGACGCCGACGAGCAGGACCCCGACGTCGACCGGCCGGCCCGCCCCGAGCAGGTCACCGGCAAGGTCGCCTTCGAGCACGTCTCCTTCCGCTACGACGAGAACAAGCCGCTCATCGAGGACCTCTCGCTCACCGTCCGCCCCGGCCAGACCGTCGCCATAGTCGGCCCGACCGGCGCCGGCAAGACCACCCTGGTCAACCTCCTGATGCGGTTCTACGAGGTCCGCGGCGGCCGGATCACCCTCGACGGCGTGGACATCGCGGAGATGTCCCGCGAGGAGCTGCGCGGCCACATCGGCATGGTCCTCCAGGACACCTGGCTCTTCGGCGGCACCATCGCCGAGAACATCGCCTACGGCGCCCCCGAGGGCACCTCCCGCGACAAGGTCGTCGCGGCCGCCCGGGCCACCCACGTCGACCGCTTCGTGCGCACCCTCCCCGACGGCTACGACACCGTCATCGACGAGGAGGGCGGCAATGTCTCGGTGGGCGAGAAACAGCTCATCACCATCGCCCGCGCCTTCCTCGCGGAGCCGGCCATCCTCGTCCTGGACGAGGCCACCAGCTCCGTCGACACCCGCACCGAGGTCCTCATCCAGCAGGCCATGGCCCAACTCCGCAGCGGCCGCACCAGTTTCGTCATCGCGCACCGCCTCTCCACCATCCGGGACGCCGACCTCATCCTGGTCATGGAGGACGGGTCCATCGTCGAACAGGGCACCCACGACACGCTCCTGGCCGCGGACGGCGCCTACGCCCGCCTGTACGCGGCCCAGTTCGCGGAGGCGGTGGCGGAGACGGGCTGACGCACGGCGGGCCGGCTTCCCCCTGCTCCTTAAGAGCTTGGGGGAGTGACGGCCCAGTGGAGGCGGCGCATCGACGCGGTGCCCCGGTGGTACCACCGGGCGGGGGCACTGACCGCGGCCACTGCATCGGGGCACGCACCCGTGCGCTCCCCGTGCTCCCCCGGCCGCGGTCCGGCCCCCGGCGGCCGTGCAGGGCGGCCTGCCGGGGCACGACCGAGCCGCCCACCCGTCGCCCGACCACCGCCCCTCGTGGAGGGGCTGCCGCCCCGCCCCCTCTTCTCAGCAGCCGACGGTGGCGATCCGGCGGTGGCCCAGGGAGCGGGCCCAGCGGATCGGACCCGCCGTGCCCCCGGAAGGAGAACGTGATCACGTCCGCGTGCTGGGACGACGCGGCCGCGGCGCGGCGCAGCGCGAGGGGGGTACCGCCCGCGCCCCTATGGCGTGGGGGAGGCCGAGGGAGCCGGTGAAGCCGTGCGCAAGCACGAGCGCGAGGTCGCCCACGGGGGCGGACGCCGGCCCCGTGGAGAGCGCCGAAGGGGCCTGCGGAAGCGGGCTCCGGGGGATGCGGGCGGCCTCGATGCGCACGCCGTCGTCCGTCAACAGCACCGCGCGGTGACCACTCGAAGTGATCGACGGAACACAAGAAGGTGCAAAGTCGCCCTCGGGTCCGCAGCTCATGTGAGCTATTCTGCTGGGCAAGAAGGATCCGGGCAGCGTCGCCCCCGGGTCCTTTTGTGCTTTCACGCACGCGAAGCGTGTGACCGGGAGCACCCCGTACGAAGCAGTGCCGCAGACCCCCGGCAGGACCGGGTGGTGCCCCCGTCGCAGGGACCGAGGAGGAACCAGACGTCATGGGCAAGCGAAGCGTGCAGGACCGCGAGCCGTTCAGGATGAAGCTCGCCGGAAACCGGGTAGGTGGTCGGAAGTGAGTTCGCTCCTGCTGCTGACCAACGCCCTCCAGCCATCGACGGAGGTGCTTCCGGCGCTCGGCTTGCTGCTGCACAGCGTCCGGGTGGCACCCGCCGAGGGCCCGGCCCTGATCGACACCCCAGGGGCCGACGTCATACTGATCGACGGCCGCCGTGATCTTCCGCATGTGCGGTCCCTGTGCCAGCTGCTGCGGTCCACCGGCCCCGGCTGTCCGCTGGTGCTGGTGGTCACCGAGGGCGGACTGGCCGCCGTCACCGCCGACTGGGGCGTCGACGACGTGATGCTGGACACCGCCGGCCCGGCCGAGGTGGAGGCGCGGCTGCGGCTGGCGATGGGCCGCCAGCAGATCACCACCGACAACGGTCCGATGGAGATCCGCACCGGCGACCTCTCCGTGGACGAGGCCACCTACAGCGCCAAGCTCAAGGGCCGGGTCCTGGACCTGACCTTCAAGGAGTTCGAGCTGCTGAAGTACCTGGCGCAGCACCCGGGCCGGGTCTTCACCCGCGCCCAGCTCCTCCAGGAGGTGTGGGGCTACGACTACTTCGGCGGTACGCGCACGGTGGACGTGCACGTCCGGCGGCTGCGCGCCAAGCTCGGCCCCGAGCACGAGTCGCTGATCGGCACGGTCCGCAACGTCGGCTACCGCTTCGTGGTGCCGGAGAAGGTGGAGCGGGCCGCCGCGGAGGCCAAGGCACAGGAGGACGCCGTACAGGGGGCGAAGAAGGACGGCGGGGACGAGCGGGCCGGCGGACGCGCGCCCGCGCGTTCTTCCTCGTCGGACGGGAAATCCGCGTCCGCGCAGCCTGCCCGCCGGTAGGACCACCCGCGTAGACTGCCGCGCGTGGCCAAGGTGACGCGGGATGATGTGGCAAAACTGGCGGGGACGTCCACCGCCGTCGTGAGTTACGTCATCAACAACGGACCGAGGCCGGTCGCCCCGGCCACGCGCGAGCGGGTGCTCGCCGCCATCAAGGAGCTCGGCTACCGGCCCGACCGGGTCGCGCAGGCGATGGCGTCCCGCCGCACCGACCTCATAGGTCTGATCGTGCCGGACACCCGCCAGCCGTTCTTCGCGGAGATGGCGCACGCCGTCGAACAGGCCGCGTCCGAGCGCGGCAAGATGGTGCTGGTCGGCAACGCCAACTACATCGACGAGCGCGAGGTGCACTACCTCCGCGCGTTCCTCGGGATGCGGGTGGCCGGGCTGATCCTGATCAGCCAGGGCCCCAGCGAGCACGCCGCCGCGGAGATCGACGCGTGGGACGCCCGGGTGGTGCTGCTGCACCGCCGGCCGGACGCCATCGACGACGTCGCGGTGATGACCGACGACGTCTGGGGCGCGCAGCTGGCGACCCGGCACCTCCTGGAGCACGGCCACGCCTACGTCGCCTTCCTGGGCGGCACCGAGGAGACCCCTAAGTCGGGCGACCCGGTCACCGACCACGTCGAGGGCTGGCGGCGGGCCATGCTGGAATCCGGGCGCTCGCCGGAGGGCCGCTACTTCCAGGCGCTCTACAACCGCTACGACGCCTATCAGGTCGCGCTGCGGCTGCTGGCCGGCCCGGACCGGCCGCCGGCCATCATGTGCGCCACCGACGACCAGGCCATCGGAGTGCTGCGGGCCGCCCGCGAGCTGCGGATCGACGTCCCCGGCGAGCTGGCGGTGGCCGGCTTCGACGACGTCAAGGAGGCCGCGCTCACCGATCCGCCGCTGACGACGGTGGCCTCGGACCGGCAGGCGATGGCCCGGGCGGCGGTGGACCTGGTGCTGGACGACGGGCTGCGGGTGGTCGGCTCGCGCCGCGAGCGGCTGCGGCAGTTCCCGTCGCGGCTGGTGGTGCGACGGTCCTGCGGCTGCGGGGGCTAGGGCGGGCGCTTCTTCCGGGCATCAGGGCCAACGGCCGTGCCGGTGCGTGTCCTTATACCGGGCATACCCACTTCTGTCGGGTCTCTCAGGGCGTTCTCAGACGGTTCTCATGCAGCGGCCGCAGAGTCGTGGGCATGACCGAGAGCTACCGCCGCAGCGGCGATGAGATGCCCCAGGACCGGCCGTACGCCTACGGGACCGAGTACGGCACCGGCCACCGCAGCGACCACGGCGCGGACCGCTTCCGCGGCGACGTGCCGCCGCCGCCCCCGTACACGCCGGACGCAGCGGCGGCGGGCGCTCCCGGCGCACCGGAGCCGCGACGCCGGGCCCGGCGGCCGATCGCGCTGATCGCCGCGGTGGCGCTGGCCTCGGGTCTGATCGGCGGCGGCAGCGCGGCGCTGATCGCCGGTGCCACGCAGCAGGGCAGCACGACCGGCGGCGTCTCCACCCCGCTCGTCAACGCCGGGCAGAACACCGGCGGCGGCACCGGGGTCGCGGGGGTGGCCAAGGCGGTCAGCCCGGCCATCGTCGAGATCAAGGCGCGCACGGGCGGCGGTGAGTCCACCGGCTCCGGCGTGGTGATCACCAGCAGCGGCGAGATCGTCACCAACAACCACGTGGTGGCCGGCGCCCGCAAGGTGAGCGTCACCTTTAGCGACGGCAGCAGGAAGACCGCGACGGTCGTCGGCACCGACCCGGGCAAGGACCTGGCGCTGATCAAGGTCGCCGGCGCCAAGGGGCTGACGCACGCGGTGCTCGGCGACTCCAGCAAGCTCGTGGTCGGCGACCCGGTCGTCGCGATCGGCTCGCCGGAGGGCCTCACCGGCTCGGTGACCAGCGGTATCGTCTCCGCGCTCAACCGCGATGTCTCCGTCCCCAAGGAGGACGGCCAGGGCCAGGGGCAGGGCCAGGACCAGGGCGGCGGCCGCGGCTTCTTCGGCGGCGGCGGTGGCTGGCCGTTCGAGTTCGGCGGCAACCAGTACAACGGCGACACCGGCTCGTCCAAGACCACCTACAAGGCGATCCAGACCGACGCCGCGCTCAACCCGGGCAACTCCGGCGGCGCCCTGATCAACATGCAGGGGCAGATCATCGGCATCAACTCGGCCATGTACTCGCCGAGTTCGTCGGACAGCAGCCAGGCGGGCAGCGTCGGCCTCGGCTTCGCCATACCGATCAACACCGTCAAGGCCGACCTCGACACGCTGCGCAGCGGGGGCGGGAACGGCGGGAACAGCGGGGTCTGAGCCGGGTCTGGGCTGGGGCCGGGAGCCGGGCCGGGAGCCGGGCCGGGCGGGCTCCGGCCGGGCTTCGGGCAGGCTCCGGCCAGGGGCGCCGCCGGGCGGTGGAGGTCCGCGGAGGGTTTTCCACAGGGCGACCGTCCGGGCGGCATCCGTGTCAGGCTGAAGCCAGCACAGGACCAGCCGGTCGTCAGCAACGTCAACCGAGGTAGTCACGCACATGAGCCCCGCCGAGCACGGTGATCACCCCGCCCGCATCCTGATCGTCGACGACGAGCCCGCGGTCCGCGAGGCGCTCCAGCGCTCCCTCGCCTTCGAGGGGTACGGCACCGAGCAGGCCGTCGACGGTCTGGACGCGGTGGAGAAGGTCGCCGCCTACGACCCCGAACTCATCGTGCTGGACGTGCTGATGCCCCGGATGGACGGACTGACCGCCGCCCGCCGGCTGCGGGCGAGCGGGGTCACCGTGCCGATCCTGATGCTGACCGCGCGGGACACCGTCGGCGACCGCGTCACCGGCCTCGACGCCGGCGCCGACGACTATCTCGTCAAGCCCTTCGAGCTGGACGAGCTGCTGGCCCGGATCCGCGCCCTGCTGCGCCGCAGCTCGTACGCGGCGGCCGGCACCGCCCGGCCCGACGAGAGCGAGCTGCTGGGCTTCGCCGATCTGCGGATGAACCTCGCCACCCGCGAGGTCACCCGCGGCAACCGCCCGGTCGACCTGACCCGCACCGAGTTCACGCTCCTGGAGATGTTCCTGGCCCACCCCCGGCAGGTCCTCACCCGCGAGCAGATCCTCAAGGCCGTCTGGGGCTTCGACTTCGAACCGACCTCCAACTCCCTGGACGTGTATGTGATGTACCTCCGCCGCAAGACGGAGGCGGGCGGCGAACCGCGGCTGGTCCACACCGTGCGCGGGGTGGGCTACGTCCTGCGGCTGGAAGGCGGTGCGGAATGAGCGGCACCGGCGACGCCCACACGGCGCACGGCCAGCCGCCGGAGGAGCAGGCGCCGGACGAGCAGGCGTCGGGCGGCGTGCCCGGGCTGACGCGGTTCCGCCAGCTGCCGCTGCGCTCCCGGCTGGCGCTGCTCATCGCGGTCGCGGTGGCCTTCGCGGTGGCGCTGTCGGCCGCCGCCTGCTGGCTGATCACCCGCGACCGGCTCACCGAACAGCTCGACACCACCCTCAGCACGGTCGACGTCCCCGGCGACTACGTCCAGGCGCTCGGCGCCCGCTGCGCCGGCACCCCGCTCAACGTCCGCTTCCAGCCCACCCCGTACACCATCCAGCTGGTCACCCCCTCCGGCTACGTCTGCACCTCGCCGAACAAACAGCCCATCCCCGCCCAGCGGGCGGACGAGGCGGTCGCCGACGGGCGGCTGGCCAGCGCCGTCCACACCACCAAGGACGAGAACGGCACCCCGATGCGGGTCTCGACCGTCCCCTACCGCGGCCCGCTCACCGACATCCAGGGAAACCGGCTGGCGGTCTCCGTCGCCGCGCCGATGGACCAGGTCACCGACCCGCTCAACCAGCTCGCGCTGGTGCTGCTGGTCGTCGCCGGGGTCGGGGTGCTGGGCGCGGCGACGGCCGGCCTGTGGGTGGCCAGGGCGGCCCTGAAGCCCGTCGACCGGCTGACCGCCGCCGTCGAGCACGTCGCCCGCACCCAGGACCTCGCCATCCGCATCCCCACCGACGGCGAGGACGAGATCGCCCGCCTCTCCCGGTCGTTCAACGCGATGACCGCCGCGCTGGCCGCCTCCCGCGACCTCCAGCAGCAGCTGATCGCCGACGCCGGCCACGAGCTGCGCACGCCCCTGACGTCGCTGCGGACCAACATCGACCTCCTGGAGCGCAGCGAGCGCTCCGGCCGCCCGATCCCGGCCGCCGACAAGGAGGCCCTGCTCGCGTCGGTGAAGGCCCAGATGGGGGAGCTGGCGGCGCTCATCGGTGACCTTCAGGTCCTCTCCCGTCCACCGGAGACGGGCACCGCCGGCGGCACCGCGGCCGTCCGCGTGGTCGCCCTCCACGACATCGTCGGCACCGCACTCGAACGCGCCCGGCTGCGCGGCCCCTCCCTCACCCTCACCGCCGACCTCGCCCCCTGGTACGTCCGCGCCGAACCGGCCGCGCTGGAGCGCGCGGTGGTCAACCTCCTCGACAACGCCGTGAAGTTCAGCCCGTCCGGCGGCACGATCGAGGTCCGGCTGGCCGGCGGCGCGCTGACCGTCCGGGACGACGGCCCCGGCATCCCGCCCGAGGAACTCCCGCACGTCTTCGAGCGCTTCTGGCGCTCCCCGTCCGCCCGCAGCCTGCCCGGCAGCGGCCTCGGCCTGTCCATCGTGGCCCGCACGGCCGAGCAGGCCGGTGGCGGCGTCCGCCTGCGCAACGCCCCCGGCGGCGGCACGGAGGCCCTGCTGACCCTGCCGGGCGCGCCCACCCCACCGCCGGACATACCGGAGCGGACGGGCACACCGGACGCGGCGGGTGCGGCGAACGCGGCAGGTGCGGCCGGCGCGACGGGTGCGGCCAGTGCGACCGGTGCCTCCGGCCCGGCGGGCGAGCCGCGCGAGCGGACGGAACCGTGCGAACGGACGGAACCGGGGCGGACCGACTCGGGGCGGACCGACTCGGGGGAGGGCGGGACGCCGCCGGGGATACCGCCGGGGGCGTAGGGCCCGCGGGCGCAGGTAGGCCCGGCGCCCCCGTCTGCTACTTCCCCGCCGACTTCCCCTTGCCCTTCGCCGCGTCGCCGAACGGCAGGTCGGTGCCGGTCACGTCGACGCGGATGCCGTCGCTCTCCACGGTGATGTCGCGCAGCCGCACATCCCCCGGCGTCTTCGGGAGCTGGAAGGAGAGCGACAGCCGGTCGGCCAGCTGAGGCTTCGTCAGGTCCGTGAGGGCGCCGAGCATCTTCGCGTCGATGCCGACCTTCTGGAGCAGCCAGGGGTGGTCCATGACCACGTCGACGAGGTTCACCTGCATCAGCTGGTGGACGAAGCGCGGCGACCCGATCAGCTCGTGCAGCTTGTCGTCGCTGCGCAGGGCATCGTCCAGGTACTCCTTGGGGATGCCGATCCGTTCGGCGATCGCCGGAATGCTGAGCATCGCCTTGATCTTGGCGGCCTGCCGGCTGAGTTCCGCGGCGCCCTTCCGGGTCAGCCGCAGGCCCTCCTCCTTGCCGGTGCCCGGCCGGTAGGTCGCCACGTCGCCGATGTCCAGCCGCATCTGCCCGATCTCGGTGGAGATCCCCCGCTCACCGTTGCGTCGGATGCGCGCCTCGGCCTGTACGCGCAGGGTGTGCCCCGCGATGGGCAGTTCGCCGACCGCGCGCACCCCGTTGCGCCCCATCTCGCTGAACTTCACCTGGGAGGCGCCCAGTTCGCGGTTCATGTCGTCGAAGGCGAGCAGTACGCTGCCGTGCACCTGGCCGATGGTGGCGCCTTTGATGGCGGTCGGCAGATCGCCGTCGAGCCGGATGTCCCGGGCCGTGGCCTCCACCTTCGCCAGCGAGACCCGGTCCGCCGCGACGTCCGGGATCACCACGTCGACCTGGTCGAGCCGCTTGTCGAAGACCTGGGTGAGGAACGGGAAGCCGTGGATGTCCACCTCGGGCCGGGCATGCAGGTGCAGGGCCGTCTTCACCTGCTCCTCGGCCTTGTTCTGCGCGTACAGCACGGCGAACCGGTCGCCGAGCGCGAGGACCCCCGCGCAGGCGGCCAGCGCGACCAGCGCCTTGATGGTGCGCGGGACGGCGGCGAAGCGGCTGATGCCCCGCTTCAGCTTCCGGTGGTTCGGGGGCGACCAGACGTCGTCCTCGTCGTCCGAGCGCAGGCCCAGGCCCAGCGGATCGTCGTCGGTACGCTCGCCGAGGCGGCCGCGCCGCCGGGTTGACGGGCCGTAACCCCTCGCGTTCCCCAGCCCGTTGTGGCTGCCGTGGCTCTCATAGCTGTCACGGCCGTCATGACCGTCATGCCCGTACGCCCCCGGCTCCGGATCGGCGAGTGCGGCCAGATCCGCGTACGGATTGGCCGGGCCGACCTGCGGGAGCTCTCTGGTGTCGCCCTGCGGATGCGCTCCGGAGCCGGCCTGCTGCGGGCCGTGTGGATAGCCGGCTATGTGGGGCTGGTCGCCGGCCTCGGACGCGGGAGCGGAGGCGGCCGGGCGAGCGGGTGGGGACGAGGGCGAAGCCATGGGTGTGGGGGTTCGCATCAGCACATCCCACCATGAGCGGGACCGGGCCGCGCAAGTCGCGCCCGCGGAATGTGAGAAACGCGAAAGACGTCCTGCCGTCCTTGGCGAAATCTTGCCGCGCTCTTGTGCCCCGCTGAACTACCGTCGATCTTCACCGAACCCCCGGCGGGCTTCCGCCGCCACCACGTCCGCGCCCCTCTGGAGGAACCACCGTGATCGTCGTCACCGGAGCAACCGGCAATATCGGCCGCCGCCTTGTGGACCGTCTTCTGGAGGAAGGCGTGCCGGTCCGCGCGCTGACCCGCGACCCGGCCAGCGCCGGGCTCCCCGCCCAGGCCGAGGTGGTCCGCGCCGACCTCACCGAGGACAGCGACCTCGCCCCGCTCCTCGCCGGCGCCGACGCCCTCTTCCTCAACCTCGCGGCCGGCGGCGGCGAGTCCGCGCAGCGGCTGATCGACGCCGCCGTGAAGGCGGACGTCCCCCGCATCGTCCTCAACTCCTCCCTCGGTGTGACCGACACCCCGGCCGACGAGACCAACTTCATCTCCCGTATGCACGCCGCCGTGGAGCGCGCGGTCCGCGCGTCCGGTGTGGAGTGGACCTTCCTGCGCGGCGGCAACTACGCCACCAACGCGCTCGGCTGGGCCCCGGCGATCCGCGAGAACGGCGTGGTCCGTGACGCGCATCCGGGCGCTCAGAGCGCGCCGGTCCACGAGGCCGACCTCGCGGACGCCGCCGCCGTCGCCCTCCTGGACCGCACCGGCGCCCACGCCCACCAGGTCCACCGCCTGACCGGCCCGGAGGTGCTCACCAACACCCAGCAGGTCGCCGCCATCGCCGAGGCCATCGGCCGCCCGGTGCGCATCGAGCAGATCTCGGAGGACGAGGCCGCCGAGGCGATGGCCGGCCCGCATCTGCCGCCGGCGGCCGCCCGCGAACTCGTCGCCCTCTTCGGCTCGACGGTGGACGCCCCGGCCTTCCCGGTGACCGACACCGTCGAACGCGTCACCGGCCACCCGGCCCGCCCCTTCGCCCAGTGGGCGCGGGAGCACGCGGGGGACTTCTCCTGACGGCGTCGCCCGCACCCACTGACGATCAGGTCGGCGCCGCCCGTTCCGTAGGTGTGCCCACACACCGTCGGCACCGGCATGGCGGGTAGACCAGGCTGAAGGCGTCGGGGACGGCCCGCTCGCCGATCACGACCCGCACCTCGCCCCTCGCCGCGGTGACGACGCCACGTTGATCCACCGTGTAGACGCGAAGCGTCATACGAGGCCGCTCCGGTGGCCGTCCGGTCCCACGGCCGCTCACGAGTGCGCCTCCCGAAGGTGCCGGCGCAGCATGACGTTGCCGTCGGACTCGGCACTGCGGTCGTACTGCCGACGGGCTTTGGTGCGACGTTCGTCGAGGTCGGCGCAGCGCGCGCAGCCAGCCTGCGGCTGGGGCGGGGCCGGCCAGAGGGCGGGGACGGGGGATGGGGATTTCGGCATGGAGGTGCCCTTCCGTGAACCGGGTGTTCGTGAATCGGCGGCCCGTGGGCCAGCGCGTCGAGAGCTGATCCTGGCTGCCCATACGAGGCATTTGTTGAGCAGGGCACGGACAGTTGGGCCGTCTCGGCAGTACCGTGAAGAACGCCCAAATGTCCGTGGGGAGTGCCTTGAACGCGACATTAAGGTCTGCTATGCAGACCGCTGGTTTATCGCCCCGTCAGCTCGCCGTGAGAGTAGGCGTGTCCGCCAAGACCGTTGAACGGTGGCTGGCGGACTCCGAGCTGATACCGCATGCCCGAAATCGCGAAGACGCCGCTCAGGAACTGGGAGTTGACGTTGAGATGCTGTGGCCGAAGTCCGTCGCGGAGAGAGTGAAGACCGGCGCCGACCGTGAGATCGTCCGCAGCTATCCGTACCGTTCGGCATGTCCGTCCACGGTGTGGGCGGATCTGGTCGGCCGGTCGAACAGCGAGTTGTTCTTCGCCGGGTACACGAACTACTTCCTGTGGACGCAGCAGCCCGCGTTCGCGGCGACGTTGCGGGCCAAGGCCGAGGCCGGCTGCCGGGTCCGCTTCCTGGTCGGGGATCCGGAGGGGGAGGCGACGCATCGACGTGAGGCGGTGGAGGACGTCGCCCTCTCGGTTTCCACGAGGATCAGGATGACGCTGGACGAACTGGCGAAGTTGGGCCCGGTGGACGGCGTCGAGGTGCGGACCTCTGCCGCTCCGGATGCGGCGTCGCACATCGCGCTGTCGGTCTTCCGGTTCGATGACGAAGCACTGGTCACCCCGCACCTTGCCCGTCTGGTCGGCCACGACTCACCGTTGCTGCATCTGAAGCGGTACGAGCCGGGCGGGATGTTCGACCGGTTCGTGGAGCACGCGGAGGAACTGTGGACGGGGGCGGCGGCGGTTTGATTTCGATGCCTGGAAGAGCCGAAGGAAGTGGAGCGGTAGGCCGCTGCATTCCTGGGAATCTGGGACGTGGCGCTCGATGAACAGGCGTCGCGGCGTCTGATCGCTGAAGTGGCAGGGAGACATGAAAAGGGTTGATGTCCGAGATGCGGACTGGTTCAAGTCGAGTCACAGCAACGGCAATGGCAATTGCCTTGAGGTAGCGGTTCTCGGTGAAATCGTTGCCGCCCGCGACAGTAAGCAGCAGTCCGGCCCCGTTGTGGCCATCGCCGCTGATGGCTGGCGGGCATTCATCAGCGGTGTTGCCAACGGTGAATTCGTGCGACTGTAAGGGCCGTTCGTGCCGGTTTGCCTACTGGCGCCCTCTGTGTGGTCGTGCCGTACGCGGCCACACAGAGGGCGCGGACCCGGGTCCGGATTGGGCCACGTTCCGGTATGGGCAGGGCCATGAACGTAAAGCGCAACCCAATCCCGTATCCGGAACCCGTTAAAGATCTTCCCCGGAAGCCGCCCCTGACGTATTGCTGGACGCTTGTACGTGATCGAACAGGGGAGCGGGATGAGCGGGCAGTTCGGCGTCGAGCCGACGGCGCTGACGGATCTGGCGGACAAGTTCGACCTCCAGGCGACTGACCTGGACGGGCCGATCCGTTCCTTCGCTGCGACGTCGGCGGAGGTCGGGGAGGCGTTCGGGATCCTCGGCGCCTGCGACGGCGCGATGGAGAAGTACCAGAAGTTGCTGAGCAGCACGATCAAGGCGTTGGGGCAGCTTCCCCAGGTGCTCAGCAGCGACGCCGACCGGCTGCGGACCAATGCGTCCCAGTACGCGGAAGCGGACCAGACGGCTATCCGCCACCTTCAGTCCGTACCGCGGTACCAGGGGGCGTGACATGAGCATCAACAGCTGGATCGACGGCAAGGTGCTGGAGATCCTTCAGGCGTTCGGCGTCGAGCTCCCCGGCGGCAACGGCGACACGCTGCGCGAGATCGCCCGCGGCTGGGACTCCATGGGCAACGACCTGACCAAGGTCGTACAGGCCCTCGACCGTGCCGTCGACGGTGTGGACAAGCAAGGTTGGCACGGCGCGGCCCGCGACGCCTTCGAAAAGCACTGGCAGGACCAGAAGAAGACGATCACTGACGTCGCGAACAACTTCCACCATGTCGCAGAGGGTTTGAAGGAGTTCGCTGACGAAATCGACAAGATCAACGAAGAGATCATCGACATCTGCGTGCAGATCGCCGAGATGGAGGTGCTCGGCGCCGCGCTGTCCGCGTTCACCGGATTCCTCTCCGACCTCGTCGCCAACGCGGCCGTGGCCGCGAAGGTCACCAAGATCATGGACCTGGTCAAGCTGTTCACGTCGGCGGCGGAGAAGGTGGCGGCGCTGCTGGAGCGGTTCGGCGGGATGAGCGCGGAGGTTGCGGCGACGCTGGAGAAGATGCTCGTCGCGGTGGCTCGGATCGGCGGCAAGTTCGCGGAAAGCTACGCCACGAACTTCGTCGCCGATTCTGGCAGCATGGTGATCAACCAGGCCCTCAGTGGCCAGCCGGTGACAGTGGGTGAGGATTTCCGTGTCGCCAACAGGGAAGCCCTGGGTACGGCAGCCTTCACCGTGGGCGGTGCGGAACTGGCGGACGGTGCCAAGCTGACCGGCGCGGTCGGCCGGGTGCTCAAAGGCGAGGGCCGGGCGGGAAGCGCCATCAATGGTGGGCTCGGCAACATCGCGGGTGGCCTCAACGCCGACCTGCACGACGAGGGAAAGGACGCCGAGGGTACCGCTTGGGACGCGGGGACGAATGCTGTCACCGGGGCCCTCGGGAACCGTGTCGGAGACCACCTCCTCGGGAAAAAGGAGGGGCACAGCCTTGGCGGCGAGGGCGGGGGTGAACAAGGTGAGATCATCGATGGGGCGTACCGGAATGCGTTCCGTACCGGCCTCAACACGGGGATCTACGAAGGGGGCTCGGGTATCGAGAGTGACCTTCAGGGCCTTGAAAAGGATTACGACGAAGCCAAGAAGGGGGCGAGTTAGTCCATGTCCCATGAGGCCGGCAGCGTGGTCCTGGCAGGTGTCGCGCACATCCCCAAGCACGACCCCGGATTGGCTCCTGATCTCTTGGAGCTCCTTGGGTTCGTCGGGTGCGTGTTCGTGTTTGCCGGTATCGGCCTGACCAACGGCCTCTGGCGTGTCAAGAACGGGAAGAACTGGTTCACTTACCTGTTCGGGCCGGTGGTATTCGTCCTCGGCCTGGCTATGACCGTCATGGGTTTCGGCTTCTCGTTCGGGCTGCTGTGACGCGAGGTTTTGGCACGGTGATCCTTGCCGGCGTCGCGCACGTCGACCCGAACGAACCCGCCGACTTGTGACGCGTCGGCGTGGGGGCGGGCCGAACGTCCCGCCCCCGATGGTTACTTCACCACCGTGATCCGGTCCGCCTTCGGCGGAGCCAGGGGGCTGTTCGGCGACGAGTGCGCCCTCAGGTAGGCCGTGAGGGCGTCGAGGTCGGAGGGGCCGACGTACTTGTGGGTGCCCTGCTTCAGGGCGGGGAAGCCGTCGCCGCCGCCGGCCAGGAACTCGTTCATGGCGACGCGGTAGGTCTTGGCGGGGTCGAGCGGGGCGCCGTTGAGTCTGACGGAGTCGGTGACGATGCGGGCGGCGCCGGTCTTGGTGGTGTCGAGGGTGTAGGTGAGACCCCGGGAGATCTGGAGGATCTTGGGGGATGCCTCGTTGGGGCCGCTGACCTGCTGCTGGAGGGCGGTCAGGAGCTGGGCGCCGGTCAGGTCCACGACATTGGTCATGTTGGTGAACGGCTGGACGGTGAACGCCTCGCCGTAGGTGACGACGCCGTCGCCCTCGCCGCCCGACGCCTTGTAGGCGAGGTCGGAGCGGATACCGCCGGGGTTCATCAGGGCGAGCTGGGCGCCGCCCTTGTCGGGGGCCGTGGTGGCCGCCAGCTGGGCGTCGGCGATGAGGTCGCCGAGGGGTTCCTCGGGGGTGCCGGCGCCGCGGCCGTTGATGTCGGCGGAGATGTAGCCGACCGGCTTGTTGGCGACGGGGGCGGCCAGCTTGTTCCAGCGGGTGATGAGGGAGGACATGTCCGCGGCTTTGGGCCGGGTGCGGTCGACGACGTGGTTCACCGCGTGCGGGCCGTGGACCGCGGTGCGGACGATGTCGTGGGTGCGGCGGTCGTAGGTGAGGGTGGTGTCGGTGTAGAGGCGGCCGTAGGAGGCGGCGGAGGTGACCGTGCGGGGGTGGCCGGCCGGGTCCGGGATGGTGCAGGTGTAGGACTGGTGGGTGTGGCCGGTGACCAGCGCGTCGACCTTGGGGGTGACGTGCTTGGCGATGTCGGCGATGGGGCCGGAGATGCCCGCGCCGGGCCCGGGGCTGTCGCAGTCGTAGTTGTAGGAGGTCGAGGCGGGGAGGCCGCCCTCGTGGATGAGGGCCACGATCGCCTTGACGCCCTGGCGGTCGAGGATCTTGGCGTACTTGTTGATCGTCTCGACCTCGCCGTGGAAGGTCAGGCCCTTGACGCCGTCGGCGTTGACGATGTCCGGCGTGCCCTTGAGCGTCACGCCGATGAAGCCGATCTTGACGCCCTTGTGCTGCCAGACCGTGTACGGCCGGAGGATCGGCTTGCCCGTCTTGTCGTCGGTGACGTTGGCGGCCAGGTAGGGGAAGTCCGCGCCCTTGAAGGTCTTGCCCTTCTCGTAGCAGCCGTCCTTGGGGTGGCAGCCGCCGCGCTGCATCCGCGTCAACTCGGCCCGGCCCTCGTCGAATTCGTGGTTGCCGACGGAGGTGACGTCGAGGCCGAGCCGGTTCATCGCCTCGATGGTCGGCTCGTCGTGGAAGAGGCCGGAGAGGAGTGGACTGGCGCCGATGAGGTCGCCGGCCGCCGCCGTGACCGAGTACGCGTGGCCCTTACGGGCCGTGCGGAGGGACTGCGCCAGGTACTCGACGCCGCCGGCCGGGATCGTCTTCTTGGACCCGTCGGCCTGCAGCTCCTCGACCGTGCCGGAGGAGCCCTGCGGCGGTTCGAGGTTGCCGTGGAAGTCGTTGAAGGAGAGCAGCTGGACGTCGACCGTGCCGGCCGGGCGGTGCGCGTGGCCGCTGTCGGCGCCGGCGGGTGCGGCGGTGGCGGTCAGGGTGACGCCCGCGGCGGTGGCGAGCACTGCGGCGCCGGCGGCCAATCTGCGGGCGAGACGGCGCCGTTGAGGTGTCGGTGGCATGGTTCCCCTCCGTGGATGGTGCTGAGCGGAGGGCAGCATATTGTCGACGCGCGTAGCGGGACAGGGGTCGGCGGCTTACGGGTCGGTGGCCGGGCGGTGGCGATGCGGGGCGCGACGGCGTCCGTGCCGCCTCCGTGACGCCGGGGCAGCGTCGTACGCTTCAGACATGACTGACGCTGCACAGGAGATGGGCCGGGCCGGACGCAGGATCCAGGTGGTCGACGAGCTAGCGCCGGAAGGGGCCGCGGCCGTCCTCGAACTGATCGAACGGGCCGCGCGGACGGACGGGCAGCCGGCCGTGTCCGAGCAGGGGCGGCTCCAGCTGCGGGGTGGGCGACGGGAGGGCGTACGGCATCTGCTGGTGTATGTGCCGGGGGAGAGCGGTGAGGAGCTGATCGGGTACGGGCAGCTGGAGGACACCGACCCGGTGGAGGCGCCGGCCGCCGAACTCGTCGTCCACCCGGGGTACCGCGGCCGCGGCCACGGCCGGGCGCTCGGCGGCGAGCTGCTCGTCCAGTCCGGGCGCCGGCTGCGGGTGTGGGCGCACGGCGGGCACCCGGCCGCCCGGCATCTGGCGCAGACCCTGGGCCTGACGATGTTCCGCGAGCTGCGGCAGATGCGGCGGCCGCTGGCCGACCTCGACCTGCCGGAGCCGGTGCTCCCGGAGGGGGTGACGGTGCGGACGTTCCAGCCGGACGCCGACGACGCGGCCTGGCTGGAGGTCAACGCCGAGGCTTTCGCGCACCACCCCGAGCAGGGTTCGCTGACCCAGCGGGACCTCGACGACCGCAAGGCCGAGCCGTGGTTCGACCCCAAGGGCTTCTTCCTGGCCGAGCGGGACGGCCGGCTGGTCGGCTTCCACTGGACGAAGGTGCACGCCGAGGAGGGCCTGGGCGAGGTCTACGTCCTCGGGGTGCGGCCGGGCGCGCAGGGCGGCGGCCTGGGCAAGGCGCTGACCTCGATCGGGCTGCGGCACCTGGCGGCGCAGGGGCTGGCGACCGCGATGCTCTACGTGGACGCGGACAACGCGGCCGCGGTGACGGTGTACGAGCGGCTGGGGTTCGTCACGCACGAGACGGACCTGATGTACCGGTCGGAGACGTGACCGGCGGCCGGTGAGCGATGCGGGGCGGGGCGGGCCCGGTGCCCGCCCCATGCCCCGTCGTCACGACGCCGGGCGCTGCTCCCGCTGCTCCCGCTGCTCGCGCCACTCGCGCGCCAGCATCGCGTAGATCACCTCGTCGCTCCACTCGCCGTCCAGGAACTCGTTCTCCCGCAGATGGCCCTCGCGGCGCATCCCCAGGCGCTCCAGCAGCCGGGCGGAGGCGGTGTTGCGGCCGTCCAACTCGGCCTGGATGCGGTGCAGTCCGAGCTCCTCGAAGCCCAGCCCCAGCAGCGCGCGGGCGGCCTCGGTGGCGTAGCCGTGGCCGGCGTGGTCGGGGTTGAAGACGTAGCCGATGCCGCCCTGGCGGTGCTCGCGGCGGGTGTAGACGAACGTCACATCGCCGACCAGCGTGTCGGTCTCCCGGACCACGACGGCGAACTGGAGGTAGTCGCCGGACTCGCGCAGCGTGGTGCGGGTCGCCTTGTCGGCGATCCAGGCGCGGCAGGCGGCCTCGTCGTGCGGGCTTCCGTAGAGGTAACGGCTGACCTCGGGGCGGCGTCGGTAGGTGTAGACGGCGTCGAAGTCGTCGTGGCGCACCGGGCGGAGGTCCAGGCGCTCGGTGCGCAGCGGGTGGTCGGGGGTGAACGGGAGCGGCGGCAGCGGGGGTATGGAAGACGTGGTGGGTCTGGGCACGCGCTCAGCGTAGGCAGCGGGCGCGGGCGGCGCAGCGGAGTTTTCCGGGGGCGGCCGCGGTATCGGTCCGGCTTCCGGCGCTTTGCCTGGATTGGCGGCTGTGAAGATCGTCGAGGGGTGGGCCGGCCGGGCGGCACCCGGGGGTGGTGTCCCGCTTGCCCGGCCGCCATGTCCTCGTTACCAGCGGTTCAACATCACTTGCAAGCATCACTGAATGCAGCCCGCTGTGCCGAACGTCCCCCCTCCGCGGCTCGAAGTCGCGCCGCCGCCTTCCGGCGCGCCTGGAAACGCCCGAGCGCGGAAGAATAAGGACATGAAGCAGCAGCGCAGCGCTCCGGCCCCGGCCCAGCCCGAGATGCCCGCCCAGGAACCGCCGAGGGCGGCGGGTTCCCCGGTGCAGCCGCCCTCGGTGCAGCCGTCGGTGGGCTCGATCGCCGCGCACCGCCCGCACGCCGTCCGCCGCGCCGTCTCCGGGCTGGAGCCCGACCTGGACGCCGATCCGGACGCGTACGACGACCGCGGCGTCCCGGATGCGAACGGCGAGGAACTGCCCAGCGGCCGCTTCCTGGACCGCGAGCGCAGCTGGCTGGGGTTCAACGAGCGGGTGCTGGAGCTGGCCGAGGACCCGGCCACCCCGCTCCTGGAACGCGCCAACTTCCTGGCGATCTTCGCCAGCAATCTGGACGAGTTCTTCATGGTCCGGGTCGCGGGCCTCAAGCGCCGGATCGCCACCGGGGTCGCCACCCGCTCCGCCTCCGGGCTCCAGCCCCGCGAGGTGCTGGACCAGATCTGGACGCGCTCCCGCGAGCTGATGGCGCGGCACGCCGCCTGCTTCCAGCAGGACGTCGCCCCGGAGCTGGCCGACCAGGGCATCCACCTGATCCGCTGGCCCGATCTGACCGACAAGGAGCAGGCCCGGCTGTTCACGCTGTTCCGGCAGCAGATCTTCCCGGTGCTCACACCGCTCGCGGTGGACCCCGCGCACCCCTTCCCGTACATCTCGGGGCTGTCGCTGAATCTCGCGGTGGTCGTCCGCAATCCGGTCAGCGGGCATGATCACTTTGCGAGAGTGAAGGTTCCGCCGCTGCTCTCGCGCTTCCTGGAGGCGTCCCCGCAGCGCTATGTCCCCATCGAGGACGTGATCGCCGCCCACCTGGAGGAGCTGTTCCCGGGGATGGAGGTGCGGGCGCACCACATGTTCCGGGTGACCCGCAACGAGGACCTGGAGGTGGAGGAGGACGACGCCGAGAACCTCCTCCAGGCCCTGGAGAAGGAGCTGATGCGGCGGCGCTTCGGCCCGCCGGTCCGCCTGGAGGTCGAGGAGACCATCGACCCGGCCGTCCTGGACCTGCTCGTCCAGGAGCTGAAGGTCTCCGAGGCCGAGGTCTATCCGCTGCCCGGGCCGCTCGACCTGACCGGACTGTTCGGGATCGGGGCGCTGGACCGCCCGGAGCTGAAGTACCCCAAGTTCGTGGCGGGCACCCACCGCGACCTGGCCGAGGTGGAGTCGGCGTCCGCGCCCGACATCTTCGCCGCGCTGCGCAACCGCGACGTCCTGCTACACCACCCCTACGACTCCTTCTCCACCTCCGTGCAGGCGTTCCTGGAGCAGGCCGCCGCCGACCCCAACGTGCTCGCCATCAAGCAGACCCTCTACCGCACCTCCGACCACTCCCCGATCGTGGACGCCCTGATAGACGCCGCGGAGTCCGGCAAGCAGGTGCTCGTCCTGGTGGAGATCAAGGCCCGCTTCGACGAGCAGGCCAACATCAAGTGGGCCCGCAAGCTGGAGGAGTCCGGCTGCCACGTCGTCTACGGCCTGGTCGGGCTCAAGACGCACTGCAAGCTCTCCCTGGTGGTGCGCCAGGAGGGCGAGACCCTGCGCCGGTACTCCCACGTGGGCACCGGCAACTACCACCCCAAGACGGCCAGGCTGTACGAGGACCTCGGGCTGCTGACCGCGGACCCGCAGGTGGGGGCCGACCTCTCCGACCTCTTCAACCGCCTCAGCGGCTACTCCCGGCGGGAGACCTACCGCCGGCTGCTGGTGGCGCCCACGTCGCTGCGCGACGGGCTGGTCAAGCGGATCAACAAGGAGGCCGCGCACCACCGCGCCGGCCGCCCCGCCTACGTCCGGATCAAGGTCAACTCCATGGTCGACGAGGCGGTCATCGACGCGCTCTACCGGGCCTCGCAGGCCGGGGTGCCGGTCGACATCTGGGTGCGCGGCATCTGCGCGCTGCGCCCCGGGGTGGCCGGACTGAGCGAGACCATCCGGGTCCGCAGCATCCTCGGCCGCTTCCTGGAGCACTCCCGGGTCTTCGCCTTCGGCAACGGCGGCGAGCCCGAAGTGTGGCTGGGCAGCGCCGACATGATGCACCGCAACCTCGACCGGCGGATCGAGGCGCTGGTGCGGGTCACCGACCCGGCCCACCGGGCGGCCCTCAACCGCCTGCTGGAGACCGGGACGTCGGACACCACCTCGTCCTGGCACCTCGGCCCGGACGGCGACTGGACCCGGCACGCGGTGGACGCGGACGGCACCCCGCTGCGGAACGTACAGGAAATGCTCATCGACGCCCGGAGGCGCCGGCGTGGCCCAGCGACATGACCGGCCGGCCGGGGGACCGCGGCCCGGTCTCCTCAGCACCGGCACGGGAAGCGGAATCGGAAGCGCAATCGGATACGAGCCCGGCCGCGCGCCGGGGGCCTGCGCCGCAGTGGTGGACGGGCCGGGGGACGGTGTGTACGGGGACGGGGTCTACGGGGAGGCGCTGCACGGGACGGACGGGGGTCCGTACGGGGCGCGGAGCGGGGAGGCCGCCGACGGGGCGGCGTACGGGGGCGGCGGTGCCGGGCCCGGGCTCGCCGGGCGGACGGCCGAAGAGGTGCTGGCCGGGTATCTGCACCGGCACTCCACGGACTTCCTGCGCAGTCTGCGGCTCCACCGGGAGGCGGGGCCGGACGCGGCGGGCGCGGGCGAGGCGGCCCGGCAGCTGCGCCGCGCCGCCCGCCGGATCAGCGCCACGCTCTACACCTTCCGGCCGCTGACCGAAGAGGTCTGGGCCGATCAACTCCGCACCGAACTGGGCTGGTTGAGCGGCACGCTGGCCCGTGAGCAGGCGTGCGCGGCGCGCCGCGACCGGCTGATGGCGGCGCTGCAGCGGCTGACCGGGCGGGGCGAGCGGAGCGAACGGCCGGCGGAGCGGGGCGGCCGGGGCGCCCGGGGCGGCGGCCGCAGCGCCCGGGACGCCCGCCCGGCCGCCACCGCCACGGCGGCGGCCACCGCCGCCGAGCCGGACGAGGAGAGCGCGCTGGCCGTCGGCGCGGCGCGGGCCGGCGCGCTGCTCGACCGGCAGCTCACCCTCGCCCGGACGCGCGCCCACTCCGCCGCGCTCCAGGCGCTCGGCTCGTCCCGCTTCCACGCCGTCGCGGACGCGGTCGCGGTGCTGGCCTCCGAGGCGCCGCTGGCCCGCCGGGCCGCCGAGCTGTCCGCCGCGGACGCGCTGCCGCCGCTCGCCGAGCAGGCGCACCGCCGGCTCGCCGAGGCGGTCGCCACCCTGCCGCTGGCCCGCGCCGGCCACCCGTACAACGCCGCCGCGCTCGCCGCGGACCCGCACCAGGACGTGCCCTGGCACCAGGTCCGGCAGCTGATCCGGCTGAGCCACTACGGCCAGGAGGTGGTCGCCCCGGACGCGCTCGACCCCCGGCTGACCGCGTCCGGGCGGGCCCTCGCGCAGCACCGCGACGCCGCCGAGGCCGCCGCCGCTGCCGCCGCCGCGGCCCGTACGCCCCGGATCGCGCCGGCCACCGCGTACGCGCTGGGCGTGCTCCACGCCGACCAGCGGCACGAGGTCGAGGCGGCCCGCTACGCCTTCGGACGGGTGTGGCTGCCGGGCCCGTCGGCCGAGCGCTCCGGATGACCGAGCGAGCGCTCCACGGATGAACGAGGGAGCCGAGGGAGAAGCGGGAGAGGCGAGGGAGACGGGAGAGCAGGGGGAACGATGGGCAGGACGACGGGCGGCAAGGACACCGGCGGGGACGGCCGCAAGGACGGCGCAGCGGTCGCCGGCCGGACGCCGGCGACCGGACCGATCCGGGCGGCGGGCTGCGTACTGTGGCGCCCGGCGCGCCGCGGCGACGGCATCGAGCTGGCCCTGGTGCACCGGCCGAAGTGGGACGACTGGTCGCACCCCAAGGGCAAGCTGAAGCCGCGGGAGGACCCACGCCGGGGCGCGCTGCGCGAGGTGCTGGAGGAGACCGGCACCACCTGCGAGCCGGGCCCGGAACTCCCCACCGTCCGCTACGAGGTCGGCGGCCGCCCCAAGGAGGTCCGCTACTGGGCGGCCGAGGCCACCGGCGGCGGGTTCATCCCCAACAAGGAGGTGGACCGCGTCCTGTGGCTGCCGCCGGCCGCGGCCCGCGCCCTGCTCACCCAGGAGCGCGACCGGGACCTGGTGACGGCGCTGCTCGGCGCGCTGCACGCGACCGGCCGGACGCCGGGCGGGGACGGCTGAGCGGCCGCGCGGAATCCTGCCCTCCGCCGACCGGCGCATACTGGAGTGATGCTCCACGGGGAAATCGAGATCAGTGCCTTCCTCAAGGCGCGCCGCGCCGCGCTCGACCCGGCCGAGGTCGGCCTGCCCGACGGCTTCGGCCGCCGCCGGGTGCGCGGGCTGCGGCGCGAGGAGGTCGCCCGGCTCGCCGGCGTCAGCGTGGACTACTACACCCGGATCGAGCAGGGCCGGGCGCCCGCGGTCTCCGACTCCGTCCTGGACGCCATCGCGCGGGCCCTGCGGCTGTCGGACGGCGAGCTGACGTATCTGCGGAACGTCGCGGTGCCGCGCCGCCGGACCGCCGTGGGCCCCGGCGGCTGCCGGCCGATGCCGGCGCAGACCGTGCGGCCGGAGGTCCGGCAGCTGATGGCGGCCATGGACCCGTCCGTCGCCGCCGTGGTGCTCGGCCGCGGCCTGGACATCCTGGCCTGGAACGACGCCGGCGGCCGGCTCTCCTTCGACCTCGGCGCGCTGGCGCCGGAGCGGCGGAACACCGCCCTGCTGGTCTTCCTCGAACCGGCGGCGCGCGAGCTGTACCCGGACTGGGAGCGGAAGGCCGAGGAGGTCGTCGGCAATCTGCGCGCCGACAGCGGCCGGCACCCGGACGACCCGCGGATCTGCGAGGTGGTGGGCGAACTCCTCGACCGCAGCCCGGAGTTCCGCCGGATGTGGGCGGCGCAGGGGGTGTACGAGTGGCTGCGCGGCACCAAGCGGATCCGGCACCCGGAGGCCGGGGAGCTGACCGTCACCTTCGAGAGCTTCCGGCTGGCCGCCGACCCGGACCAGGTGCTGATGACGTACACCGCGCCGCCCGGCTCGCCCTCCGAGGCCCGGCTGCGCGCCCTGCCGGCCGCCACACCGGTCCCGGCGGGCAGCGCGTCCTAGGGGCGCGTTCGGCGCGTCCGGCCCGTCCCGCCCGTCCGTGAAGTCCTGCCCGCCGTACGGCCGTACGGCAGCGGGCTCAGATCGTCGCGCCGCCGCGCGGGGCCAGTGCCTCCCACCGCACCGTGACCTCGCCCTGGCGGCGCCGGCGCGGGTCCCCGGCCAGCGGCCAGTCTGCCGCGAGGGCGGCGACGGCGGCGCGCCACCGCTGCCGGGCGCCCAGCGCGCCGAGCGGCGCGGCGCCGGCCCAGGCGCGGTCGAAGTCGCGCAGGAAGGCATGCACCGGCTCGCCCGGCACATTGCGGTGGATCAGCGCCTTGGGAAGCCGTTCGGCCAGGTCGGACGGGGTGTCGAGGGAGCTGAGCCGGGCCGCGAAGGTGACCGTGCGAGGGCCCTCGGGGCCCAGCGCGACCCAGACGTGGCGCCGCCCGATCTCGTCGCAGGTGCCCTCGACCAGCAGCCCGCCCGGCGCCAGCCGGGCACACAGCCGCGCCCAGACGGCGGCGACCTCGTCCTCGTCGTACTGGCGCAGCACGTTCGCGGCCCGGATGAGGACCGGGGCGCGGCCGGGCCCGCCGGGCAGCGGCACCTCGAAGCCGCCGTGGACGAAGTCCAGCCCGGCGCCGGCGTACGGCAGGGCGGCGGCGACCCGGGCCGGATCGATCTCGACGCCGACGACCCGGGCGTCCGGCCGCACCGTGCGCAGCCGCCCGAGCAGCTCCACCGCGGTCCACGGGGCGGCGCCGTAGCCGAGGTCGACGGCGACCGGGTCGGGGGTGCGGCGCAGCTCCGCGGCGTGCTCTGCGGCGATCCAGCGGTCCATGCGGCGCAGCCGGTTGGGGTTGGTGGTGCCGCGGGTGGCGTTTCCGACCGGCCGGGACGGCGGCGCGGCGGTGCGGGAGGCGGAAACGGGGGAGCGGCGGGCCATGCATCGAGGGTATGGGGTCGCGGCGGAAGGGCCGTCCCGGTGCCCTGACCAGGGCCGCTCTCCGTCCCGGGATCACGCTTTGGCAAAGTACGAAGAAAGTTCGAAGGCGGCGGGCCGAACGGGAAGGGATGCCGGTCCGCGGTTGTTGCAGGGGACCGGAGGCGCACCGCCCGCCCGCCTAGGAGGTAGCTCGCAGTGAGCCAATATGTGCCCAGGCTCCGCAGCCGGCACGGGGGACCGCCGGCGCTGTCCAAGCGCACGGGCGGCCAGTTCGCGGGCCCGGCGCGGCTGCGCCTGCCCGGAGGGGCCCGCCGCCCCCGCCGGGTGGCGATGCTCAGCGTGCACACCTCCCCGCTGCACCAGCCCGGCACCGGCGACGCCGGCGGGATGAACGTCTACATCGTCGAGCTGGCCCGCAAGCTCGCCGCACTCGGCACCGAGGTGGAGATCTTCACCCGGGCCACCACCGCCGCGCTGCCGCCCAGCGTCGAGCTGGCCCCCGGCGTCCTGGTCCGGCACGTCGCCGCGGGCCCGTACGAGGGGCTGGCCAAGGAGGAACTCCCGGCCCAGCTGTGCGCCTTCACCCACGGCGTGATGCAGGCATGGGCGGGCCACCGCCCCGGCTACTACGACCTCGTCCACTCCCACTACTGGCTCTCCGGCCACGTCGGCTGGCTGGCCGCGGAGCGCTGGCGGGTCCCCCTCGTGCACGCCATGCACACCATGGCCAAGGTGAAGAACGCCGCGCTGGCCGCCGGCGACACCCCCGAGCCGGCCGCCCGGGTCATCGGCGAGACCCAGATCGTCGAGGCCGCCGACCGCCTGATAGCCAACACCGCCGAGGAGGCCGACGAGCTGGTCCGGCACTACGACGCCGACCCCGGCAAGGTCGCGGTGGTCCACCCCGGCGTCAATCTGGACCGCTTCCGGCCGCTGGCGGACGGCGCCGCGGGGGCCCTCGGGGCCGCCGGGGACGACGTCGCGGCCAGCCGGGCCGCCGCCCGGTCCCGCCTCGGCCTGCCCCAGGACGCGGTCATACCGCTCTTCGCAGGCCGCATACAGCCGCTGAAGGCCCCCGACGTCCTGCTGCGCGCCGCCGCCGCGCTGGTCGACGCGGACCCGTCGCTGCGCTCCCGGCTGGTGGTCCCGGTGGTCGGCGGCCCCAGCGGCAGTGGTCTGGCCAAGCCGGAGGGCCTGCAGAAGCTGGCCGCCCGGCTGGGCATCGCCGATCTGGTGCGGTTCCATCCGCCGGTCGGCCAGGAGCAGCTCGCCGACTGGTACCGCGCCGCGTCCGTGCTGGTCATGCCCTCGTACAGCGAGTCGTTCGGGCTGGTCGCGATCGAGGCCCAGGCGTGCGGCACCCCGGTCGTCGCGGCCGCGGTCGGCGGCCTGCCGGTGGCCGTGCGGGACGGCGTCAGCGGCTTCCTGGTCGCCGGCCACGACCCGGCCGACTACGCCCGGGCGCTGCGCCGCTTCCTCGACGACCCGTCGCTGGCGGCCCGGATGGGCGGCGCCGCGGCCCGGCACGCCCAGTCCTTCGGCTGGGACACCGCCGCCGCCGCGACCGCCGACGTCTACACCGCCGCGATGCAGGAGCGCCGCCGTCACCTACGATCGCTGCATGGCTGAGGAACGGCGGCCCTCCGGGGGCGAGCGGCAGGCGGCGGACGCCGGTGCGGTCATCGAGCGCACCCTCAAGGACGCGGACCTCGACTGGGAGTCGCCGGCCGCGGGCACCTACGTCGTCAAGCTGCCCGGCACCCGCAAGCTCTCCACCACCTGCTCGCTGGTCGTCGGCCGCCACTCGCTCTCCATCAACGCCTTCGTCGTCCGCCGCCCGGACGAGAACCACGAGGCCGTCCACCGCTGGCTCCTCGAACGCAACACCCGCCTCTACGGCGTCGGTTACGCGCTCGACAAGCTCGGCGACATCTACCTCGTCGGCCGGCTCCCGCTGGCCGCCGTCACCCCCGCCGAGCTGGACCGGATCCTCGGCACCGTCCTGGAGAACGCCGATGGCAGCTTCAACACCCTCCTGGAGATGGGCTTCGCCTCGGCGATCCGCAAGGAGTACGCCTGGCGCGTCGCCCGCGGCGAATCCACCCGCAACCTGGCCGCCTTCGAACGACTGACACGGCACGACGCGGAGCACCGCCCCGAGGACTGACGCCTCACGCCGATGTCGTCGGCGTCGTCGGTGGCGTCGTCGACGACGGCACGTCGGCCCGCTCGGTCCCGGCGCCCGCGGTCTCCTCGGTGCGGGCCCGCCCGGGCAGCCTCCGCAGCAGCAGCCCGTAGCCCGCCGCGGCCACCGTGCCGACCACCGCGCAGCCGGCCCACAGGGCGTCGGCGCCGTAGTGGTCGATGACCGTGCCGCCCAGCAGCGGGGCGGCCAGCGAGGCGACGGACCAGGACAGCGAGTACATCCCCTGGTAGCGGCCGCGGCCGTGCAGCGGCGACAGACGGACCACCAGGCCCATCTGCGTGGGCGAGTTGATGATCTCGCCGAGGGTCCAGACGGCGACCGCGACCACGTGCATGGCGACCGAGCCGGCCAGCGCCGTCATCCCGAAGCCGTAGCCGGCCAGCAGCGCCGAACCGACCAGCAGCACGGCCGGGCTGCGGTGCTCGATGAAGCGGGTGACCGGGATCTGCAGCAGCACGATCAGCACGCCGTTGGCCGCGATGACCACCCCGAAGTCGGCGCTGGAGAAGCCGGCTCGCCCCATCGACACCGGCATCGAGACGTACGCCTGCTGGAACAGCAGCGCCAGCAGGAGGTTGAGCCCGACGACGGTCATGAAGCGGCCGTCGCGCAGCACGGTCAGCATCGAGATCCGCGCGGCGCCGGCCGCCTCCGCCGGCGCGTCCGCCGCCCCGCCCGCCTCCGGACGGGACTCCGGCAGCTTGCAGAACACCACCAGCGCGCAGGCCAGCACGAGCGCCGACTCGCCCAGGAAGAGGGCCAGATAGCCGTGTTCGGCGATGAGGCCGGCGGCGGTGGAGGAGAAGGCGAAGCCGAGGTTGATCGCCCAGTAGTTCAGGGAGAAGGCGCGCACGCGGTCCTCGGGCGCGACGATGTCCGCCATCATCGCCTGCACGGCCGGCCGCGAGGCGTTCGTCGCCATGCCGACCAGACCGGCCACCACGGCGATCGCCACCGGATCGGTCATGAACCCCAGCAGCGCCACGAACGCCGCCGTGGACAGCTGCGCGATCAGCATCGTCGGCCGCCGCCCGAGCCGGTCGGTGAGCACCCCCGCGCCCACCGAGGAGATCACCCCGCCCAGCCCGTACAGCGCGCCGACCAGGCCCGCGTACGAGGCGGAGTAGCCGCGCTCGACGGTGAGATAGAGGGCCAGGAACGTGGCGACGAACGACCCCAGCCGGTTGACCAGCGTGCTGGTCCACAGCCACCAGAACTGCCGGGGCAGACCGGAGACGCTCTCCACGGCGGCCCGCCGGATTCGGGACAGGCCCCCGGGCCGGGGCTCGCTGACGGGCGCGGACATGACATTTCCCCCTGGATGCCGGGCCGCGCCCGTCGGACGGACGGGCGGGCGTGCTGCGGTGACGGCGCCGGGACGCGGTAAGTGCCGAAAGCGCCAGACGCAACCTACAAACCAAGGGGGCGGCCGGCCACCGAATTGACCGGAAACGTCAATCGTCAGCGGCCCGCCCGCACCCTCGTCCGCGCAGGTGGCAGCCGCGCGCAGGGCCACCACCCGGCGTCGATTACGCTCGACGGCATGGCCACCGCACCGTACAAGCTGATCCTGCTCCGCCACGGCGAGAGCGAGTGGAACGCGAAGAACCTGTTCACCGGCTGGGTGGACGTCAACCTCAACGAGAAGGGCGAGAAGGAGGCGGTCCGCGGCGGAGAGCTGCTCAAGGAGGCCGGCCTGCTCCCCGACGTCGTGCACACCTCCCTCCAGAAGCGCGCCATCCGCACCGCGCAGCTGGCCCTGGAGTCCGCCGACCGCCACTGGATCCCGGTCCACCGCACCTGGCGGCTCAACGAGCGCCACTACGGCGCGCTCCAGGGCAAGGACAAGGCGCAGACCCTGGCCGAGTTCGGCGAGGAGCAGTTCATGCTCTGGCGCCGCTCCTACGACACCCCGCCGCCCGCCCTTGAGGACGGCACCGAGTTCTCCCAGAGCGACGACCCGCGCTACGCCTCGATCCCGCCGGAGCTGCGCCCGAGGACCGAGTGCCTCAAGGACGTCGTCGTCCGCATGCTCCCGTACTGGTACGACGGCATCGTCCCGGACCTGGTCGCCGGCCGCACGGTGCTGGTCGCCGCCCACGGCAACAGCCTCCGCGCCCTGGTCAAGCACCTCGACCAGATCTCCGACGCGGACATCGCCGGCCTGAACATCCCCACCGGCATCCCGCTCTCCTACGAGCTCGACGCCGACTTCCGCCCCGTCAACCCCGGCGGCACCTACCTCGACCCGGAGGCCGCCAAGGCCGCCATCGAGGCCGTGAAGAACCAGGGCAAGAAGAAGTAACGCAGCCCGCCCCGGCCGGGCCCGCCCCCCGCCGGGAGGACGACCGCGGCCCCGGCCTGCCGATCAGGGCGATCGGCGGGCCGGGGCCGCGTTGTCACCGGGCCGTCGGGCCGCGGTGGGAGCCGCTCGTCAGCAGTTGCCGCCGCACTGGCACGGGCCGCCCGACTGGCAGCCGCAGCTGCAGCCTGGTCCGCAAGTGCATCCGCTGAGCAACGGGAGCAGCGGCCGACCGGCAGCCGTCGGCTCGGCCTGGGACGTGGGGTTCGGGGAGTCCGCCGTGAGTGCCATTGATTTGCCTCCTAGGGGTCACCTGGTGCTTATTGCAAGCCCGGGTGCGCAGGCGCGTCAACGGCGCGTGGGCGCACGTTACGCGCCCTCCACCGTCGCCGACGTGGTGATCTCGTCGGCGTGCTCGCCGGTCACGAGGTAGACGACGCGCTTGGCCACGGACACCGCGTGGTCCGCGAACCGCTCGTAGTAGCGGCCCAGCAGCGTCACGTCCACGGCCGTCTCGATGCCGTGCTTCCAGCGGTCGTCCATCAGGTGCTGGAAGAGCGTGCGGTGGAGCAG
Source organism: Streptomyces sp. MspMP-M5 (assembly GCF_000373585.1). GTDB lineage: Bacteria > Actinomycetota > Actinomycetes > Streptomycetales > Streptomycetaceae > Streptomyces. The sequence continues at coordinate 50,311 of NZ_KB891897.1, read as the reverse complement.
GTCCATGGCGTCGTCGTCCTGCTCCAGCTGCAGCGCGAGATCGACGTCCTTGGTGATGATGACCTCGCCGGCCTTGGCCATCAGGCGCTGCGCCAGCTGCCCCATCTCCAGGATGGTGGCGTGCAGGTCGCGGGGCACCGCCCGCTCCGGGAAGCGCAGCCGGGCCAGCTTGGCGACGTGCTGGGCCAGGTCGCCGGAGCGCTCCAGGTCGGCGCTCATCCGCAGGGACGTGACGACGATCCGCAGATCGGTGGCCACCGGCTGCTGGCGGGCGAGCAGGGCGATGGCCCGCGCCTCCAGGTCGCGCTGGAGGTCGTCGACCTTCTCGTCGGCGGCGATGACGTTTTCGGCCAGCTTCAGATCCGCGTCGAGTATCGCCGTGGTGGCGCGCCCGATCGCGGAGCCGACGAGCCGGGCCATCTCGACCAGGCCCTCGCTGATCGAGTCCAGCTCCTCGTGGTACGCGTCCCGCATCAGTGACCTTCTCTCGCTTCGATGGTTCCGAGTGCTTCCGGGGGGTTCCGGCGGTTCGGGGGGCTTCGTGGCTCGTGGGGGGTGGTGTGCGGTGCGGAGTGGGAGGTGGCCGTTGCGCCCACGCTCCCACGGACCGGCCGCGGCCGGTCCCCGCCCTCTCAATGTGCGGCCGGATCGCGACCTGCGGTCCCATCCGGGGTGAACCGCCACCGTCCTGAAGGTGAACTCTGGGAGTCGCCGCCGCGGCCGCCAGGGCTCCCGCCCGGTCCCGCCCGCGCGATCGGTGAACCGTCCCCGACGTCCCGGTGAACTCTGGGCGAAGGGTGTCCGAGCAGCGGCTCCGAGCGCTGGGGGAGTGTCGGACCCGGCACATACTCTGGATTCATGAACGTGGACGCGGCCGTCGCCGCGATGGCAGCGATCGCCGGGCTCTGCACCGGCGTCTTCGCCATGCTGGCGTTCCGCTGGAGCGAGCGGGACCAGGCCAAGCCCACCCGTACGTCCCTGCACACCGAGGCGGTCCTGCCGCCCGGTGTCGACACCGTCCTGTCCGTGCTGCGCTCCTCCGCCGTCGTCCTCGACGAGGCCGACACGGTGGTCAAGGCCAGCTCCGCGGCGTACGCCCTCGGGCTGGTCCGCGGCGGCCGGCTCGCCGTCGAGCCGATGCTCCAGATGGCCCGCGACACCCGCCGGGACGGCGAGATACGCCAGGTGGAACTGGACCTGCCCCGGCGCGGCACCGGCCGCGGCGACGCCCTCGCGGTCTCCGCCCGGGTCGCCCCGCTCGGCTCCCGGCTGGTCCTGCTGCTGGTCGAGGATCTCACCGAGGCCCGCCGCATCGAGGCGGTCCGCCGGGACTTCGTCGCCAACGTCAGCCATGAGCTCAAGACCCCCGTCGGCGCCCTCTCGCTGCTGTCCGAGGCCGTGATGGACGCCAGCGACGACCCCGAGGCCGTCACCCGCTTCGCCGGCCGCATGCAGAACGAGGCCACCCGCCTGACCAACCTCGTCCAGGAGCTCATCGACCTCTCCCGGGTGCAGAACGACGACCCGCTGGAGGACTCCGAGTCCGTCCCGGTCGACGAGCTGGTCGCCGAGGCGGTCGACCGCTGCCGCCAGCAGGCCGGCACCAAGCAGATCACCATCGCCGCCGGCGGCACCGGCGACCTCACGGTCTGGGGAAACCGTGGCCAGCTCGCCGCCGCCCTGGGCAACCTCGTCGAGAACGCCGTCAACTACTCCCCGGCCCGCACCCGGGTCGGGATCGCGGGCCGCCGGGTCCCTGCGCCCGGCGGCGACCTCGTCGAGATCGCGGTCACCGACCAGGGCATCGGGATATCCGAGAAGGACCGCGACCGCATCTTCGAGCGGTTCTACCGTGTGGACCCGGCGCGCTCCCGCGCCACCGGTGGGACCGGCCTCGGCCTCGCCATCGTCAAGCACGTGGCCGCCTCGCACGGCGGGGAGGTCACGGTGTGGAGCGCTGAGGGACAGGGCTCCACCTTCACCCTGCGTCTCCCGGAAACCGGAGTCGTACGCAACCGCGAGCGGCGCCCGGACCTCACCCCCGAGGGCCTCGACGACGAGGACCGCCCGTACGAGACCTTCAACGATCCGCTCCCAGCTCACCCAGCCCCGGAGGTCCTTCCGTGACCCGAGTGCTCGTCGTCGAGGACGAGGAATCGTTCAGCGACGCACTGTCGTACATGCTCCGCAAGGAGGGCTTCGAGGTCGCCGTGGCGGCCACCGGCCCCGACGGCCTGGACGAGTTCGAGCGCAACGGCGCCGACCTCGTCCTGCTGGACCTGATGCTGCCGGGCCTGCCCGGCACCGAGGTCTGCCGCCAGCTGCGCGGCCGCTCCAACGTCCCGGTCATCATGGTGACCGCCAAGGACAGCGAGATCGACAAGGTCGTCGGTCTCGAAATAGGGGCCGACGACTACGTCACCAAGCCCTTCTCGTCGCGCGAACTGGTCGCCCGGATCCGCGCGGTGCTGCGCCGCCGCGGCGAGCCGGAGGAGGTCACCCCGCAGGCCCTGGAGGCCGGCCCGGTCCGGATGGACGTGGACCGCCACGTCGTCACGGTCTCCGGCGGCAAGGTGGACCTGCCGCTCAAGGAGTTCGACCTCCTGGAGATGCTGCTGCGCAACGCCGGCCGGGTGCTGACCCGTATGCAGCTGATCGACCGCGTCTGGGGCGCCGACTACGTGGGCGACACCAAGACCCTCGACGTCCATGTGAAGCGGCTGCGCGCCAAGATCGAGCCCGACCCGGGCGCCCCGCGCTATCTGGTGACGGTCCGCGGCCTGGGGTACAAGTTCGAGCCGTAGACCGCCGGCGCGACCGGTGTGCGCGAAGGGGCGCCCCTCCATCCGGCGGGGCGCCCCTTCGCGTGGTGCGTGCGTCAGTGACCGGCGTGCGCCGACTCCGAGGGCGACCCCGACGGGGAGGCCGAGCCCGACGGGCTGCCCGACTCCGAGGGCTTGCCGCTCGCGGAGGTGGACGGCTGCGGCGTCACCGACGGACCGTAGCTCTCGAAGATGTTCTTCGCCGGGACGACGAAGGCGCTCAGCTTCACCTTGCCGGTGGAGCTGAAGGTGAAGGTCAGCGGCTGGGCGTTGCCGTCCTGGACGGCCTCCCGGCCGCTCTCCAGGAGGGCGCTGGCGTTGCCCTTGCCGCCGATCACGACGGACCCGCCGGCCGGCACGGTGATCTTGCCGGGCGACAGCTTGGCCGACTGGCCGGTGCCGTCGAGCGCGATCCCGGTCAACTGCTGGTCCTTGTCGCCGGAGTTGAACACCGTCGCGGTGATCGCGGCCGGCCCCTTGGCGTTGACGTCGGGCTGGGTGACGACGTTGGCGTTCTGGACCTTGATGGCGCCGACGCTGATCTCGGCGTTGTCCGGCTTGACCTCCAGCGTCTGGGCGTCGTTCCCGGCCGCGCACGCGGACAGGGTGGCGATCGAGAGCGAGAGGACGGTGGCGGCGAGGACGCCGCGTCGAAGGCTGCGGCTCACGGCGGCGGCATCTCCTTGACGAGCTACGGCGGCCGAACTTCGTGCCCGGTCGCGGATGGACGGCTGGGGCGGGCCCTGCGTGCGCGTCATGGCGACGGGCACGTAAAGCCGCCCTAAGGGTTGGTCAGCGCCGCTAGGTTACCGAGCCGTCCTCGCGGTCCCGCACCCGACCCGCCCCCTGCGCGATCACGCGCCCGCCGCCCGGACCGGTCCGCCCACGGCGGGGCCGCCGGGCGGCCGGCCCGAACACTCCGGCACACGATTTCCGGAGCGCGGTCCCCGTCCCGATCCCGGCCCCGCTCCAGCCCCCGTTCTCAGCGCCGATCTCGCCGCCGTTCTCGGCATCGATCTCGGCTTCGCTCTCGTCGTCGATCTCGTCCCGGAACTCGCCGCGGATCCCGTCGTCGATCTCCGGAGAACCGGGAGGCATATTCGGCACGCGCCTGTTCGAGTGGTGGCCAGGGTGTTTCCCCCGGTGAAAAGCGGTATTCACAAGGAATGCACATGCCGCCCGAAATTGATCACATGCCGGAGCGCGGGAGTGTTGATCAATTCCGGGAATCGCGCCCGAGTCGCCCCAAGCGTCCGAACGGAGTAGCGGAACTCGCTCATGCGGATCGGTGCAAACCGGGACGTTAGGCTCATTGATCATTGCGATTCCGGTGTGCGGCGGGCGGCATTCCGGGTGCCCGAGAAGCGCCTCCGACCTGCGAATACCTGCGCCGCGGGCCCCTTCGAAGCACGTCACGGGCGCTGTTGTCAAGCCCCGAGATATGCCCTGACCTGCGAAAACGCCATTCAGAACGGCCCGTTCCCGTGTTAGCATGGATAGCCACGGAAGGGGTACCTGTCACATGACGTTCAAGGTTGGCGACACCGTGGTCTATCCCCATCACGGGGCCGCGCTGATCGAGGCCATCGAAACTCGCCAGATCAAAGGCGTGGACAAGACCTACTTGGTGCTGAAGGTCGCCCAGGGCGACTTGACTGTTCGTGTGCCAGCGGACAACGCGGAGTTCGTCGGCGTACGCGATGTGGTTGGTCAGGACGGGCTGGACCGGGTCTTCGAGGTGCTGCGCGCACCGTATGCCGAGGAGCCTACGAACTGGTCCCGTCGCTACAAGGCAAATCTCGAGAAGCTCGCCTCCGGCGACGTGATCAAGGTCGCCGAGGTCGTGCGCGACCTGTGGCGGCGTGAGCGCGAGCGCGGCCTCTCCGCCGGCGAGAAGCGGATGCTCGCCAAGGCCCGCCAGATCCTGGTGAGCGAGCTCGCCCTCGCGGAGAACACCAACGAGGACAAGGCCGAGGCCCTGCTCGACGAGGTCCTCGCGTCCTGACGACGCGCACGCCGACTGCGCCGAGCCACAGCGACGACGCAGCAGCAACGCAGCAATGCCGCGGTGCCCGATGACGACCGCCTCCCGAAGCGGATGGTCTGTTGCCGGGCGCTGCGGCATATCTGGTGGCATGTCTGCGGATGGTGCGGGGGACGGCCGGGCACCGAGCCGGCGGCAGCTTCGTCCCTGAAGCTGAAGCTCGCTGAAGCCCGCCGGACCCTCCCCGGACTCGACGCACTCGACGAGCGGGGAAGCCTTCGGTGGCGTGCCGGGCTCGGGCTGCTGCCCCGACCGGCGTCACGGAAGGGTTCCGGTCAAGGCGTGACGCCCGGCACTCCCCAGGCCATACCCACCTCGCCCGAGGAAACAAACCTGTCTGCCCCAATTCCGGGCTCGCCCGGACTCCGGAGCCATCGATGTCAGATCCTGTCCCCCCGGCCCGTACCCCGGCGCGTACCGCGGCGGTGATCCCCGCCGCCGGCCGCGGCGTCCGGCTCGGTCCCGGCACCCCCAAGGCGCTGCGCACGCTCGGCGGCACCCCGATGCTGGTCCACGCGGTCCGCGCGATGGCCGCCTCGCGCGCCGTCACGCACCTCGTCGTGGTCGCCCCGCCGGACGGCGCCGACGAGGTGCGCCACCTGCTCGACGCCCACCCGCTCGCGGACCGCACCGAGCTGACCGTGGTCCCCGGCGGCGCCACCCGCCAGGAGTCGGTCCGGCTCGGGCTCGCCGCGCTGCCGGACGGCATCGACGTGGTGCTGGTCCACGACGCGGCCCGCCCGCTGGTGCCGGTCGAGACCGTGGACGCGGTCATCGAGGCGGTCCGCGCCGGCGCCCCGGCCGTGGTCCCTGCTCTGCCGGTGACCGACACCGTCAAGCAGGTCGAACCGCGGCCCCAGGGCACCCCGGAGCCGGTGGTCGGCACCCCGGAGCGCTCGCAGCTGCGCGCCGTGCAGACCCCGCAGGGCTTCGACCTGCCGACGCTGCTGAAGGCGCACCAGGCCGTCGTGGAGGGCGAGGGCGCCACCGACGACGCCGGACTGGTGGAACGGCTCGGGGAGCCGGTGGTGCTCGTCCCGGGCCACGAGGAGGCGTTCAAGGTGACCCGGCCGCTGGACCTCGTCCTGGCCGAGGCTGTACTCGCCCGGAGGAGGGCCACCGATGGCTATGTCTGACCCGTCCGCGCAGCCCGTTCCCGCGCTGCCCGGTATCCCCCTCGTCGGGGTCGGCACCGACGTGCACGCGTTTGAACAGGGGCGCGAGCTGTGGTGCGCCGGGCTGCTCTGGGACGCCGCGGAGAGCGACGGCTACGGCCTGGCCGGGCACAGCGACGGCGACGTGGCCGCGCACGCCGCCTGCGACGCGCTGTTCTCCGCGGCCGGCATCGGCGACCTCGGCGCGCACTTCGGCACCTCCCGTCCGGAGTGGTCCGGCGCCTCCGGGGTGACGCTGCTGGCCGAGGCGGCACGGATCGTCCGGGCCGAGGGCTTCGCCATCGGCAACGTCGCGGTGCAGGTCATCGGCGTCCGCCCGAAGGTCGGCAAGCGCCGGGCCGAGGCGCAGCGGGCGCTGTCGGCGGCCGTCGGGGCGCCGGTCTCGGTCTCCGGCACCACGACGGACGGGCTGGGGCTGACCGGCCGCGCCGAGGGGCTGGCCGCGATCGCCACCGCCCTGGTGGTGCGCACCGCCTGAGCGGGCCGGGCGGGCCGGAACGGTGCGTTCCGCCGATTGGCCGCACCGCGCGGGAATGCCGGGCGCCACAAGGGCGTTGGCCGGGAAATCGGGTACTCGTCTCCATCGGAAGCCATCGGTTCGGCCCGCGGGAAGGATCCTTCGTGACTGCAACGCTCTCCGACAAACTCAAGGGGCTGCTCGACTCCCCGGTCTTCGTGACGGTGGGGACGATCCAGCCGGACGGCAGCCCCCAGCTCTCCCCGGTCTGGGTGAAGCGGGACGGCGACGACCTGCTGTTCTCGACGACCGTCGGCCGGCGCAAGGAGAAGAACCTCCGCCGCGACCCCCGGGTCTCGATCGTCCTCCAGCCCTTCGACGCGCCGTACAGCTACGCCGAGATCCGCGGCGAGGCCACCCTCAGCACCGAGGGCGGCCAGGAGCTGATCGACGAGCTGTCGCTGAAGTACACCGGCAAGCGCTACGCGGAGTTCAACGCCGCCGCGGCCGACGACGCCGAGCGCGTCGTGGTCCGGATCACCCCGCGGAAGGTGCTCGGCCGCATCTGAGCCTCCGCCCCGGGCGGCGGAACCCCGCCGTCCGGGAGGAATCCATACGAATCAAGTGGCGAACCGGGCGGCCGCGACGCTTCCGTGTCCCCGTGCTCCACAGGGCACGGGGCACCGCCGCGTTCCGACTACCCTGGTCCCGTGACAATTCGCCTGTACGACACCAGCGCCCGGAAGATTCGCGATTTCACCCCGCTCCGGCCGGGCTGTGTCTCGATCTACCTCTGTGGTGCGACCGTGCAGGCCGCTCCGCACATCGGGCACATCCGGTCCGGACTGAACTTCGACATCATGCGCCGCTGGTTCGCCCACCGCGGCTACGACGTGACGTTCGTCCGCAACGTCACCGACATCGACGACAAGATCATCCAGAAGTCGGTCGAGCAGGGCCGCCCGTGGTGGTCGATCGGCTACGAGAACGAGGTCGCCTTCAACACGGCCTACGACACCCTCGGCTGCCTGCGTCCCACCTACGAACCGCGCGCCACCGGCCACATCCCCGAGATGATCGAGATGATGCGCGGCCTGATCGAGCGCGGCCACGCCTACGCCGCCGACGGCAACGTCTACTTCGACGTGCGCTCCTTCCCGGAGTATCTCCAGCTCTCCAACCAGGAGTTGGCCAACCTCCTCCAGCCGTCCGCCGAGGGCGAGACCGGCAAGCGGGACCCGCGCGACTTCGCCATGTGGAAGGCGGCCAAGGAGGGCGAGCCCAGCTGGGAGACCCCCTGGGGCCGCGGCCGCCCCGGCTGGCACCTGGAGTGCTCCGCGATGGCCCACAAGTACCTGGGCACCGCCTTCGACATCCACGGCGGCGGCGTCGACCTCGTCTTCCCGCACCACGAGAACGAGATCGCGCAGGCCAAGGCGTACGGCGACGACTTCGCCCGGTACTGGTCGCACAACGCCTGGGTGACCATGAGCGGCGAGAAGATGTCCAAGTCGCTGGGCAACTCCGTACTGGTCTCGGAGATGGTCAAGCGCTGGCGCCCGATCGTGCTGCGCTACTACCTCGGCACCCCGCACTACCGCTCGATGATCGAGTACAGCGAGGAGGCGCTGCGCGAGGCCGAGTCGGCGTTCGCCCGGATCGAGGGCTTCGTCCAGCGCGTCGTGGAGATGGCCGGGAAGGCCGTCGAGCCCGCGGCCGACGTGCCGCCGGCCTTCGCCGAGGCGATGGACGACGACCTGGGCGTCCCGCAGGCGCTGGCGATCGTGCACACCACCGTCCGGCAGGGCAACTCCGCGCTGACCGCCGACGACAAGGAGGCCGCGGTGGCCCGGCTCGCCGAGGTGCGGGCGATGCTCGGGGTGCTCGGCCTGGACCCGCTCGACGCGCGCTGGTCGGGCGGCGGCGCGGACCGCGGCGCCGACCTGCACGGCGTCGTGGACTCCCTCGTCCGCCTCGTCCTGGAACAGCGGCAGAGCGCCCGGGCCCGCAAGGACTACGCCACCGCCGACGCCATCCGCGACCAGCTCCAGCAGTCCGGCCTGAACATCGAGGACACCCCGTCCGGCCCGCGCTGGTCGCTGTCCTGAGCCCGGCCCCGGGGCCCGCCCCGGGGACCGGCCGCACCCCCGGCCACCAGCCGGATTCGCCCTTCCCGGTGGCTGCGGGCGACACTCAATCCATACGTACGTACCCACTCCACGTCGCGAGACGTCGAGAGCAGTGAAGAAACAGGTGACCCATGGCCGGCAACAGCCAGCGCAGGAACCGCCGCACGTCGAACAAGAAGGGCGCTCAGGTCGGCAGTGGCGGTAAGCGGCGCCGGTCCCTGGAGGGCAAGGGCCCGACCCCGCCCGCGTCCGCCCGCAAGGGGCACGTCAAGAACCGCGTCGCCAACGCCCAGGCCAAGCAGGCCGCGCACCGCCGGCCCGCCCCGCGGCGCGGCGGCGCCAAGGGCACCGCGGAGCTGGTCGTCGGCCGCAACCCGGTCGTCGAGGCGCTGCGCGAGGGCGTCCCCGCGACCACCCTGTACGTGCAGCAGTTCATCGACAACGACGAGCGGGTGCGCGAGGCGCTCCAGCTCGCCACCGAGCTCGGGCTGAACCTCCTGGAGGCGCCGCGCGCCGAGCTGGACCGGATGACCAACGGCCTCAACCACCAGGGCCTGGTCGCCCAGATCCCGCCGTACGAGTACGCGCACCCCGAGGACCTCTCGGCCGCCGCCCTCGACGCCGGCGAGGACCCGCTGATCGTCGCGCTGGACGGCGTGACCGACCCGCGCAACCTCGGCGCCGTCGTCCGCTCCGTCTCGGCCTTCGGCGGCCACGGCGTCGTCGTGCCGGAGCGCCGCGCCGCCGGGATGACGGCCGGCGCCTGGAAGACCTCCGCGGGCACCGCGGCCCGTACGCCGGTCGCCCGGGCCACCAACCTGACCCGGGCCCTGGAGACGTACCAGAAGGCCGGGATGACGGTGGTCGGCCTGGCCGCGGACGGCGAGGTGGAGCTGCAGGACCTGGCGGCCCTGGACGGTCCGGTCGTGATCGTCGTCGGCAGCGAGGGCAAGGGCCTGTCGCGGCTGGTCGGCGAGACCTGCGACCTGCGCGTGCGGATCCCGATGCCGGGCGGCGCGGAGTCGCTGAACGCCGGTGTCGCGGCCGGTGTCGTCCTGTGGGAGGCGGCGCGCCGCCGCGGCTGACCGAGGCCGCCGGGCGTTCCCGGCCGCCGCCCCTGGGCCGGGCGCCCGGCCCAGGGGGCACAGCATGACGCTCCGTGTGTCTCCGCCGTATCACGTGATCTTTTGACGGGTCTCGGACAGATCGGGCCGGTCAAGGCAGTGTCTTAACCGCGGGTCACTCGGTTAGATGAGCGTGGACACCAGAACACCCCGCACGCCTACGGGGGGACGCTCGTCGTCGACCTTCGACGACGAGCCGGTCCTGAGCTCGGTCAAGGTGCCGTGCGATCCCGCGCAGGTCATCGTCAACCACGCCAGCTTCCGCGTACAGCTCGCCGCTCCCGTGGCCGCCGGCACCCTGGCCGAGACCACGCGCGTCCCCGCCCTCAGGGGATCGCCGCCCAGACGCCGCACGCCCGTGGTCTGGAGCGGCCGCACCGAACCAGGCGGCACCGCCGGCGCCACCACCCAGCTCCTGCACGCGGTGCGCGACGCCAGCCAGGGCCTGGACCGCGGCCCGGCCGAGGACGTCGGCACGACCCAGGTCCTGCCCCGCGTCCGGCTCGGCGACGCCCCCGGCCCCGCCTCGACCGTCGTCGGCCAGCGCGGCCCCGTCGACGTCGAGGACACCCTGCCGCGCGGCTTCCGCGCCGTCTCCGCCCGGCTCCCCGGCCAGCGGTACGACGAGGACGGCCGGGGGGACGACGGCCGGTTCGAGGACCGCGAGCCCTACGACACCGCGGTCCGGCGCCGCGGCGGCGACACCGTCCGGCACGCCTACTACCCCGGCCGCCGGATGAACCTCGGCGTCGTCCTCCTCCCGCTGCGGATCTTCCTCGGGCTGATCTCCGTCTACGCCGGCATGGGCAAGCTCTGCGACCCCGTCTACTTCGACGGCGGCCAGCGCGGCTCGATGGTCACCTGGCTGCTCTCCCTCCACCCCTGGGAACTGACCCTTCCGCTGCGGGACTTCGCGGTCGCGCACCCGGTCGGCGCCGGCCTGACGGTGGCGTTCCTCCAGGTCGTGGTGGGCGTGCTGACCATCTGCGGACTGTGGCAGCGGGTCGCCGCCATGTTCGGCGCGCTGCTCTCCGCGGCGCTGCTGATGACCGTCAGCTGGCGCACCGTCCCCGCCTACGACGCCCCCGACATCATCTACCTCGCCGCCTGGAGCCCGCTGATCATCGCGGGCGCCCCCGTCTACTCCATGGACGCCCGGCTGGCCGGCGAGGCGTGGCGGCGGCTGGGCCCGCGCGTCGAGGTCGGCGCGCTGCGCCGCCGGGTCCTGCGCCGCGGCGCCGTGATGACCGCGGTGGTGGCCGGTCTGACCCTGCTCATCGGCTCCCTGCTGGGCGGCGCCGTACGGACCGCGCGGGTGCCGACGGTGCCCCGGCCCGGCGAGCCCGCGATCAACAACCTCCCCGGCTCCCCGCTGCCGCACCCCGGCCACCACGCCGCCCGCCCCGGCCACCGCCTCCCCGGCCGTCCCGGCGGCCCGGCCACCGGCGCCTCCCACAAGCCGCACCGGCCCGGCACGCCGTCGGCCTCGTCCGCCGGCACCCCGTCGACGGGCGGCCGCACCGGCGGCTCGGCCCGCCGGCCCGGCGCGACGACCAGCGCCCCGCAGCAGTCGGCGCCGACCCGGTCGCCCGGCCGCACCCAGTCGCCGAGCGGCTCGGGCGGCACCGGCGGCGGCACGACCGGCAGCTCCAGCTCCGGTACCCCCGGCGGCGACTCCGGCCACGGCAGCACCCTCGGCGGCCTGCTGGGCTGACCTGTCCGGCACACCGCACCACACCGCACCTTCCGTCCCCGATCACCCGACTCCCGTAAGGCCACCGGCCGCAGGGAGGTGGGGGTCGGGGACGGTTGCGTCGGGGGGCGATTGCCCTCAGGGGCGCCTCAGGGGCGGGGGCCTTCAGGGGAGAGACGGAGAGGGGGAGAGGGGCGTGCGTGCGGCGCCCGTTGACGGGGCCCGGGCGGCCGGGCCGGGCGGAGCGGCGTCGCGGGCCGTCACCGGCGTTTCAACGGCCGTGTGCGGCCAGCTCCTTGGCGGCCTCGGAGAGGTCCTTGGCGGTGTCGATGGCGCGCCAGTAGGCCCCCTGGGGGAGCGGGTAGCCGGCCAGCCGGCGTTCCCGGGCGAGGCGCGGAAAGGTGGTGCGCTCGTGGTCGCCCCGGGTGGGCAGCAGCGCGGTGAACGCCGGGGCGAAGACATAGACGCCGGCGTTGATCAGATACGGGGAGGGCGGTGCCTCGATGAAGTCCAGGACGTGCCCGAAGGCGTCGGTCTCGACGGCGCCCCAGGGGATGTGCGGACGGGCCAGCGCAAGAGTGGCCACGGCGTCGCGCTCCTCGTGGAAGGCGGCCATCTCGCGGATCGGGAAACGGGTCCAGATGTCGCCGTTGGTGGCGTACCAGGGCTCGTCCGGGCGGGGCAGGGAGCCGGCGGCGTGCTTCAGGCCGCCGCCGCGGCCCAGCGGCTCGGTCTCGACAACGGTCGTGACGCGCAAGGGGAGTTCGGCCCGGCCCAGCCATTCCTGGAGGACCTCGGCGAGGTGCCCGCAGGAGATGACGACGTCGGTGACGCCCTCCTCGGCGAGCCAGTTCAGCTGATGGCCGATGATCGGGGTTCCGGTGCCGGGAATCTCGACCATCGGCTTGGGGCGGTCGTCGGTGTACGGGCGGAGACGGGAGCCCTGGCCGCCGGCCAGGACCACGGCCTGTGTGGGGTGGGAATGCGGGGCGCCGGTCATGGTCGCACCCTATGCGGTGCGAGCAACGGTCACTGGCCGGCGGCCACACCGGAGGCGAAGGAGGTGTCGCAGACCGGGCGGGCGAACGCCTGGGCGCGGTGTGCGGCACCGTACTTGGCGACCGCGGCGCGGCCGAGGGCACGGGCGATGGAGGCGCAGTGCTTGGCCAGCGACGGCCGGGCGGTGGTGGCCTCCTGGAGGTCCGTCAGGGCGACGCCGGGATCCTTCTCCTGGAGTTCCACGAGGAGGCGGTCCCGGAGGACGTCCTGGGCGGCGCGGGGGCCGGCCTTGGTGGAGACCTTGCCGGAGGACGCGGTGAGCACCTGCGACTCGGTGGTCTTCGAGGCCCACGGGACGCGGGTGACCGCGAGGGTCCCGGAGAGCACGAGGACGACGGGCAGGACGAGGGCGAGAGTTCGGCCGATACGGCGGGCTGCGGAGTTCACGGTCGAGATGGTAGCGACGAGTGATGATTTGGCGACATTTCGTCACCTTATCGGGGGACGGAATGGCTCGTCGGTGCGGTTGTTGGGTTGACGCACTGGTCGGAAAAGCCGTTTCCGGGGCGGGATTTACCGGGTTCGGCGGAACGTCCGCGGGGCGCGGCGTGAGGGGCGTCGTCCCGCCCTCGGGCTTGCGGGAGCGGGACTCCGGGGTCAGCCGTGCGCGGCCCTAAGCCGCGCTCAGGCGATGCGCCGACGGCCCGGCGGCGCTGCGGGCCCGCAGTACCCCACACGGCCGCCGGGGTAAACCCCGCGAGGCCGGAGCGGGCCCGTCCCGGCCGCCGGGACGGGCCCGCTCGCTCCGTCAGTCGGTCAGCCGCTTGCCCGTGGACGTGGAGAAGACATGCGTCTCGCCCGGCTGCGGCACGATGTGCAACTGGGCGCCCTTGGCCGGCACCTGGCGGCCGTTGACCCGGACGACCAGGTCCTTGACCGCCCCGCCGACCTCGGCCGTCCCGTAGACGTAGCCGTCGGCGCCCAGTTCCTCGACGACGCTGACCGTCACCGCCAGGCCGGCCGGGGCGTCCGCGGCCTCCTTGGACAGCGACGCGGCGGCCGCCCCGTTCTGCTCGACGATGTCGAAGTGCTCGGGCCGGATGCCGACCGTCACGGTCGAGTCGCCCCCGGCGCCGGCGAGCGCCTCCCGGCTGACCGGCACCACGCTGTTGCCGAACTTCACCCCGCCGTCGGTGATCGGCACCTCGACGAGGTTCATGGCCGGCGAGCCGATGAAGCCGGCCACGAAGAGATTGGCCGGCCGGTCGTACATGTTCCGCGGCGAGTCGACCTGCTGGAGCAGCCCGTCCTTGAGGACCGCGACCCGGTCGCCCATCGTCATCGCCTCGACCTGGTCGTGCGTGACGTACACCGTCGTGATCCCGAGGCGGCGCTGCAGGCCCGCGATCTGCGTACGGGTCTGCACCCGCAGCTTCGCGTCCAGGTTGGACAGCGGCTCGTCCATCAGGAACACCTGCGGCTCCCGTACGATCGCCCGCCCCATCGCGACCCGCTGCCGCTGTCCGCCCGACAGTGCCTTCGGCTTGCGCCCCAGGTACTCCGTCAGGTCCAGGATCTTCGCCGCGTCCTCGACCTTCTGCCGGATCTCGGCCTTCGGCACACCGGCGATCTTGAGCGCGAAGCCCATGTTGTCGGCGACCGTCATGTGCGGGTACAGCGCGTAGTTCTGGAACACCATGGCGATGTCCCGGTCCTTGGGCGGCAGGTGGGTGACATCCCGCTCGCCGATGCGGATGGCGCCCTCGTCGACGTCCTCCAGCCCCGCGAGCATCCGCAGCGAGGTGGACTTGCCGCATCCGGAGGGCCCGACGAGGACGAGGAACTCGCCGTCCTCGATGGCGATGTCGAGCTTGTCGACGGCGGGCTTGTCGGAACCCGGGTAGATCCGGGTCGCCTGGTCGTAGGTGACCGTGGCCATGATGTGTCCCTTCACCGGCAGGAACGTGCCGGACGATCCGAGTAAAGGAATGGAGTGGGCGGTCGCCACCGGGACGCCCCCACCCGAAGTGGTGTAGTCCACAGCGGCAAACCGCTGGTGACGCTACCCGCGCAGGAGCCGGGTGTCAGTAGGCCGACGGTCACGAAATGCGGTCGTTCGGACGGGCGCGCCCGGTCCCGAACCGGCCGCTCCCGAATAAGGCAACCGGCACCGGGCGCGCCTGGGTACACTTCTTCCGGCACGCCTCCTTAGCTCAGCTGGTCAGAGCACCGCTCTTGTAAAGCGAAGGTCGTCGGTTCGAATCCGACAGGGGGCTCTGGGTATGTGGCGCTGACCTGGGAGTTCTTCCCGGGGAGGGGTGTTGTTCGGCCTCGGGCCTTCTGGTCCGGGGCCGTTTTTGTGTGGGGAGAGGAGAGGGGAGAGGGGCGGCTCCCGGGGTGGGAGGCGCCCCTTTGGGGGTGGGGTTGGGGTTGGGGGTCAGCGGGTGGTCTCGCGGTTGAAGGCGGTGCGGGACCAGAGGTAGCCGGCCAGGCTGAGGGCCGTGCACCAGGCGAGGGCGAGCCAGCCGTCGTTGCCGATCGGGGTGCCGAGCAGCAGGCCGCGCAGGGTCTCGTTGATCGGGGTGAAGGGCTGGTACTCGGCGAACCAGCGCAGGCCGGTCGGCATGGAGTCCGGAGGGACGACCGCGCTGCCGAGGAAGGGCAGGAAGGTCAGCGGCAGCGGGGCGTTGGACGCGGACTCGACGGTCTTGGCGCCCATGCCCATCGCGGCGGAGACCCAGGCCAGACCGAACGCCAGGAAGACCAGTAGGCCGAACGCGGCGAGCCACTCGGCCGGGGAGGCGGCGGGCCGGAAGCCGATCGCGAGGGAGACGCCCGTGACCAGGGCGAGGACGGCCGTGACCTGGATGACGCTGCCGAGGACATGGCCGGTGAGCACGGAGCCGCGGGAGATCGACATCGTACGGAAGCGGTTGATGATGCCTTCCGTCATGTCGGTGCAGACGGACACGGCGGTCGCGACGGCCCCGGAGGTCGCGGACATCAGGATGATGCCGGGGACCACGTAGTTGATGTAGTCGCCGCGGCCGGCGCCCGCTTTGATGCCGGTGCCGAGGGCCCCGCCGAAGACGTACACGAACAGCAGCAGCATCACGATCGGCATGACGACGATCGAGATCGTCATCGACGGGTAGCGCTGCATGTGCTTGAGGTTGCGGCGCAGCATCGTCATGGCGTCGCGCAGGGCGTACGAGCGGGTGGGGGTGGGGGTGGCCGGTGCGGTGGCGGTGGCGGCGCTCATCGGGTCGCATCCTTCTGGGAGTTGGGGTGGGCGGGGGCGGCGGGCTGCCGGCCGGTGAGGGTGAGGAAGACGTCGTCGAGGTCGGGGGTGTGCACGGTGAGCGACTCGGCCCGTATGCCGGTGGTGTCGAGGGCGTCGAGGACGGCGCGGAGGTGGGGGAGGGTGCCGTCGCCGGGGATGCGGAGGGTGAGGGACTCGTCGTCGGGGGTGGCGGTGCCGAAGAGGTCGGCTGCCGCGGTGAGGTGGGTCTCGTCGGTGAACTGGAGGCGGACGTGGCCGCCGGGGATTCTGCGCTTCAGTTCGTCGGCGGTGCCCTCGGCGACCAGCTTGCCGTGGTCCAGTACGGCGATGCGGTCGGCGAGTTGGTCGGCCTCTTCCAGGTACTGCGTGGTGAGGAAGATGGTCACGCCCTGATCCGTCACCAGGTCCCGGATGAGTCCCCACATGACGCGGCGGCTGCGCGGGTCCAGGCCGGTGGTCGGCTCGTCGAGGAAGATGATCCGCGGCCGGCCGACCAGGGTCATCGCCAGGTCGAGCTTGCGGCGCATACCGCCGGAGAAGGTGGCGACGTTCTTGCGGGCCGCCTCGGTCAGCTCGAACCGCGCCAGGAGCTCGGCGGCGCGGCGGCGGCCCTCGCGCCTGCTCAGGTGGTGCAGGTCGGCCATGAGGAGCAGGTTCTCCTCTGCGGTCAACAGGCCGTCGACGGCGGCGAATTGACCGGTGACGCCGATCCGACGGCGTACCGAGTCGGCGTCGGAGGCCACGTCGTGGCCCGCGATCCGGGCCCGCCCCGCGTCGGCGCTGATCAACGTGGAGAGGATCTCGACGGTGGTGGTCTTGCCGGCGCCGTTGGGGCCTAGCAGGGCGAAGATCGTGCCCTCGGGGATGCGCAGGTCGATGCCGTCGAGCACCATCTTGTCGCCGTACGACTTGCGCAGGCCGGTCGCGGAGATCGCGTCCGCTCGTGTGGTGGTGGACATCTGGGGTGCGGTGGGCATGGTGGGCGGGCCTTTCCGGTGCGGGAGGTGAGGCTTGGGCAGGGTGGGCAGCCCGTTGGTGTGACGGGGCCGAGGAGGGGCGGCGGGGCGGGGCCCGATGGGCCCGGCCGACGGCTAGCCCGGCCGACGGCTGGTGCTCCAGCGGTGATGAGGGGAGGCCGTCGCGGGTGGCTCTGGACCGGTGGTTACGGGCCGGGGGGGGCGTGGGCCGGCGGCTCTGGCCGGTGGCCGTGTACCGGTGGCTATGGGCCGGTGCCCGTGTACCGGTGGCTCTGGGCCGGTGGCTCTGGACCGCAGGGCAGACGGCTCGGCGTGGGCATGACAGGGGCGCGGGTGGCGCCCGCCCGTTCGGAGGCTGGAGCGGTTGAAGTGGCCGAAGTGGCCATGAGTGGTGGGGTGTTACTGAGGCTGTAGCTGGGGCTGGTGGTTACGGGCGGGCGTGGCGGATGTCGATGTTGCCGTAGCGGCTGCGGGCGCGGACCTCGACGGTGTCTTCGGTTTCGTGGGGGGTGTCGGAGGTGTCGAGCGCGTTGCGGACCTGGCCCCATTCGGAGCTGACGTCGAGCCAGGCGGCGGTGCCTTGGCGGATGCCGATCTCGATGGCGCCGTAGGCGTTCTCCAACTGGGTGGTGCCGCGGACGACTTCGGCCACGCGCAGGGTGCCGTGGGCGGCGGTGGCGGTCACGGAGCTCTCGGCGCGCTGGATGTCGACATCGCCGTTGGCGGCGTTGATGCGGACCTCGCCCAGGGCGGTGCCGAGGATGGTGGAGCCGTGGGAGTTCTTCAGGGTGGCGGCGCCGTCGACGGTGCCGATGCGCAGGCTGCCGGAGCTGGCGGCGATCTCGGCCGGGCCGTGGATGTGGTCGACGGTGATCGAGCCGTGGGTCACCTTCAGATGCAGCGGCCCGGTTTCGTCCAGGCGGACGTCGCCGGAGGAGATCTTGTTGACGCGGACCTCGTCGAGGCGGCCCTCGCCCAGGAGTTGGGCCCAGTCGCCGGTCATGTCGAGGCGGGAGCCGGCGGGCAGTTCGACGGTGACGTCGACGGTGCCGGTGCGGCCCACGAGGTAGCGGGGCTTGGGTGTGCGGATGGTCAGGACGCCGCCGATGCAGGTGACCTCGGTCTGTTCGGCGGCCCGGACGTCCACGTCCTTCTTCGGGTCGCGGGGCCGGGCCTGGACGACGGTCTCGGTGCGGTCGCCGGCGGTCAGGCGCAGGGAGCCGGCCGCGACGTGGGCGGTAACCGCAATCGGCTCGGGAGTGTCGAAAGAAGGCATGGCTGTACCGTCCTCATGAGTCCTTGGAGCGTCCCTGTGGGAGGGACGTGAGGTGTGTGGGTGGGGCGTACGGCGTGCGGGTACGGGCGTGACGTGCGGGCGTGGGTGGGGTCAGCGGACCCAGCCGGTGAAGCTCTGCCCCATGGTGCGGGTGCGTTCGGTGGTGCGGGGTTGGGTGCCGGCGCCGACCGCGGCCGAAACCGCCCGTACCAGCCAGGCGTTGACCGAGAGGCCCTCGCGGCCGGCGGCCTCCTCGGCGCGCGCCTTCAGGTGGGCCGGCAGCCGCAGATTGACCCGCGCGGTGCCCCCTTCGTCACCCTCGGCGGGCACCGGCGCCGCGAGCGGCTCGGCCGGTGCCATGGCCGCTTCCGCGGGGCGGCTGTCGGTGGGTGGGGGCGTGACCACGAAGTCGGGGTCCAGTCCGCGCAGCCGCACATCGACCGAGCCGGGGGCGAGTTCACGGGTGATCTCGTCCATCGCGGCGGAGAGCACGTTGAGCATGGTCAAACGGGTCGCCGACTCCAGCGGAGCGGTCAGCCGCTCGGCCAACTCGCGGGCATTGTCCCCGCCGGCCTCGGCGGCCACCGCAAGTTCACGGCGGAGGGTGTCGACATACGGCGTGAGGTCCATGACGTCATGATGGCATCATCGTGGCGCCATGTGCAAGTGTCGGTGGCGCCTTGTGGGGACGGGCTCGCGTGAAACCTTCCCTGAGCTGCGGAAACGTGGTGCGGGTGGCCGTGGGAATGGCGGCGTCACGGGCGCTGGTGTGACCTTTGGGGCGTGAAATGGCTCCGGGTGATGCCATGTGGCGCCATGTGGTGCCGCGTGGCGTCGGATGGTGCCGCGCGGCGCCAAGCCGGTCGGCGGGTGCGGGGACCGGGGTCCGGAGGGCGGGGCGGCGTAGATTCGCGGCATGGTGACTTCGATGACGTGCGAGGCGTACGGGGAGCGGATGGCGCGGGCCGGGCACGCCGCCGCGGCGGCCGGGCTGGCGGGATTGATCGTCACGCCGGGGCCGGATCTGGTGTGGCTGTGCGGGTACCGGCCGACGGCCGTCACCGAGCGGCTGACGGCGCTGGTGATCGAGCCGGGCCGGGCGGGCCGGCTGCTGGTGCCCGTACTGGAGCGGCCGGACGCGGAGCGGGCCGCCGGGGCCGGAGCGCTGGAGGTGACGGGCTGGACCGATGGCTCGGATCCCTGCGCCGAGCTGGGCAAGTGGCTGGCGCCGCAGGGGCGTTACGGGGTGTCGGACGGGACGTGGGCGCTGCATCTGCTCGGGTTGCAGCGGGCGCTGCCCGGGGCCGGGTACGCGGCGCTGACGGAGGCGCTGCCCATGCTGCGCGCGGTCAAGGACGCGTACGAGGTGGAACGGCTGGCGGCGGCGGGGGCGGCCGCCGACGCGACGTACCAGGACATCCTGGGGGTGCGGTTCGCCGGGCGGCGGGAGTGCGACGTGGCGGCGGACCTGGCGCGGCTGCTGACCGAGCACGGGCACAGCCAGGTGGACTTCACGGTCGTCGGGTCGGGGCCCAATGGTGCCAACCCGCACCATGAGGCAGGGGAGCGGGTCATCGAGGACGGCGACATGGTCGTACTCGACTTCGGCGGGCTGAAGGACGGGTACGGGTCCGACACCACGCGGACCGTGCACGTCGGGCAGCCGGGTGCCGAGGAGCGGACGGTGCACGAGATCGTGCGGGAGGCCCAGCAGGCGGCGTTCGAGGCGGTGCGGCCCGGTGTCGCGTGCCAGGAGATCGACCGGGTGGCGCGGCAGGTGATCAAGGCGGCGGGCTACGGCGAGTACTTCATCCACCGGACCGGGCACGGCATCGGGGTCACCACGCACGAGCCGCCCTACATGGTGGAGGGCGAACATCTGCCGCTGGTACCGGGGATGTGCTTCTCGATCGAGCCGGGGATCTATCTGCCGGGGCGGTTCGGGGTGCGGATCGAGGACATCGTCGTGTGTACGGAGAACGGTGGGCGGCGGCTGAATGTGACGGGGCGGGAGTTGGCGGTGGTGGCGTAGACGGGCGCGCCGCCCGAGCCGCCAACTCTGCCCGTCCGGCCCCGTCTACGGCACCAGCACCACCTTTCCCATCGTGCCGCGGGACTCCAGGGCGCGGTGGGCGGCCGCGGCCTCGGCGAGGGGGAAGCGTTGGACGGTGGGGACGAGGCGGCCGGCGGCGGCTTCGGTGAGGGCGGCGGTCTCCAGGGTGCGGAGGGGGTTGATGCCGCCGACCCGGGCCAGCATCGGGGCGCCGAGGACGGATTCGGAGGTGATGCCGCGTTCGGCGAGTTCGGCGGCGGTGAACTTCAGCGGGCCGCCGGAGGACCAGCCGAAGACCAGGTGGCGGCCGCCGCGGGCGAGGAGGTCCACGGCGGCCCGGCCCGGGGTGCCGCCCACCGAGTCGAAGACGATGGTGGCGCCGGGGGCGCCGTGCTCGTCGAGGAAACGGCGGGCGCGGGCAGGCCAGTTGTCGTCGGTGTAGTCGAGCGCGAGGTCGGCGCCCAGGCCGTGGACGTGGGCCACCTTGGCGGGGCCGCCGGCCAGGCCGATGACCGTGGCGCCGGTGTTCTTGGCGTGCTGGACGAGGAGTGAGCCGATGCCGCCGGCGGCCGCTGGCACGATCGCGATGTCGTCGGGGGTGAGGGCGGCGAAGAGCAGGATGCCCAGGGTGGTGCGACCGGTGCCGATCATGGCGACGGCCTGGGCCGCGTCCAGCCCGTCGGGGATGGCGTGCAGCCGGTCGGTCGTGGTGACGGCCCGTTCGGCGTAGCCGCCCGGGACCATGCCGAGGTGGGCGACGACGGGGCGGCCCAGCCAGGCGGGGTCGGTGCCCTTGCCGATGGCGTCGACGGTGCCGGCGACCTCGCGGCCCGGCACGGTGGGCAGTTCGGGCAGCGGTGCGGGGCCGCCCTCCACCCCCTCGCGGAGGGCGGTGTCCAGGAGGTGGACGCCCGCCGCGGCCACGGCGATACGGACCTCGCCCGGCCCCGGTGTGGGGTCGTCGAGGGTTTCGCAGACGAGGTTTTCCGCGGGACCGAAGGTGTGCAGCCGTATTGCGCGCATGGCGGAGTCGTCTCCTCTAAAGGGGGCGGGCGGGGCGGTCGCCAAGGGAGGGCGACCGCCCCGCCGTTGGGGGTGGTCAACTGCCGCCACTCTCGTACCTCAAGTTGGGTTGAGGTCAACTCCGTGGTGGAGGCGGTGCGGGCGCATGGCCGGGTCAGCGGACGCGGTGGACAGTCCCGGTGGTGCGGGCGGTCCCGGTGGTCTCGGCGGGCGCCGTGCGGCGCGGGCCCGTGCCGTTGCGGCCGGTGCCCAGGGCGAGGGAGACCGCTTCCAGGGCACTGGTGAAGGACACCTCGCACAGCACACCGGGGGCCGCGACCTGGTCGCCGGCCAGATAGACGCCGTCGCCGCGGTCGATCGCCGGGCGATCGCGCCAGCACGTGCCCGGCAGGTCCACCGCTCCCGAGCGGCAGTTGGACAGCGAGGTGCGGCGCCAGGTGGTGCGCTCGCGCCAGTCGGGGAAACCGGCGTCCAGCAGGCGTTCGGCGCGGGCAACGCCGTCGTCGCGGGTCTCGTCCGGGCCGATGCCGGCCTGCCCCTGGAGGAGCTGTTCGCCACCTGGGGCGAGGCCCGGGTCGGGGCCGGTGAACCGCTCGATCCAGCCGGGGAAGTCCAGCCCGGAGAGCGCGAACACCTCGCCGCGCCGGGGCCGGACGGCGAGGTCGAGCAGGACCGCGCGGGCGCCGGTCCAGTGGAGCCGGTCGTCGCCGAGGAGGGCCCGGGCGGAGTCGAGATGGGTGGCGACGATGACCGGGCGGTCCTCCGGGAGGGCGTCGACGCGGGCCCCGGTCTCGATGCGTACGCCCAGGTCGCGGGCGTGGCGCGCCATCCGCTCGATGAGCCTGCCCCAGCCGCCGGCGACATAGTGGGCCTCCGGCGGCAGGGCGGTGGTGCGGCGCAGCCGTTCCTGGACGAAGGCGGCGGAGAGGCTGCCGGGGTCGTGGTGGAAGGTGGCGACGCCGACGTAGTGGGCCGCGGCGCGGACGGTGGTCTCGCCGGCGCGGGTGCGTGCCCAGGTGAGGAAGTCCTGGTCGACAGGGGCGTCGCGGTGGGCGCGCAGCTTCAGGATGCCGAGCGGGGGCAGCCGGTGCAGGGCGCCGCGGTGGAAGAAGCGCAGCCGGGCGGCGTCCCGGAGGGGCAGCGGGGCGAGCGGCTTGAGCAGGCCGCGCTGTCGGAGCCAGGGCCAGTGCGGGCCGCGGTTGTAGAGGGCGTGCGGGCCTTCGTTGGTGAGGTAGGGGCCCTCGGCGGTACGGGCGCGGCCGCCGAGCGTGCGGTGCGCCTCGTAGAGGGTGACGGCGGTGCCGGCCTCGGCGGCGGAGATGGCCGCGGTCAGGCCGGCGAAACCGCCTCCGACGACGGTGAGCGGGCGGCGGGTCATGGCGGCTCCTTCGGAGGTCCGGGTCGCGTTCGGTGGTGCGGGTCGCGCCCGTCGTGGCGGCGGGCGCTCGTGGAGGGGACGGACGGGGGTGCCCGGGATGTGACATGGCGCCGCGGGAGGGAGGGTTTTCGCAGGTCAGGTGGGGTGTCAGGGGCGGTTGTCAGTGGGGTGCTTCAAGATGGGTGGTGGGCGTGGGGAGGGCCGCGGAGTGCGGGGCCGAGCCGGCCCGCGGCGGTAGGGAGCAGACCGGGCCCGGGGTCCGGCACGGACGGGAGGCGGTGAGCGCGTGGCAGGGCGCGGGCAGGAGACGGTGCGGGCGGTGCGGCGGCCCGAGGTGCGGCTGCCGGAGCTGCGGGCGTACGACGGCGGGGAGCTGATGCCCGAAGGGGACTACGACGGGCTGGAGTTCACCGACGCGGACTGGGCCGGGCAGTCGGCGCGCGGCGCCCAGTTCATGGACTGCGCGCTGCGGCGGTGCGCGCTGGACGAGACGGTGCTGAGCCGGGCGCGGATCATCGACAGCGTGCTGAGCGGGGTGCGCGGGGTGGGGACGGACCTCTCGCAGGCGTCCTTGCGGGATGTGGAGGTGGCCGACGCCCGGCTCGGCGGGATACAGCTCCACGGCGCGGTGCTGGAGCGGGTGGTGGTGCGCGGCGGGAAGATCGACTTCGCCAATCTGCGCAAGGCCAGGCTGCGGGACGTCGCCTTCGAGGGATGCGTGCTGGTCGAGGCGGATTTCGCGGGCGCGCAGCTGGAGCGGGTGTCGTTCGAGGACTGCACCCTGGCCCGGGTGGACTTCTCGGCGGTGCGGATGAAGGACGTCGATCTGCGCGGGGTCGCCGCGCTGCAGATCGCCCGGGGCATCGACTCCCTGGGCGGCGCCGTGATCAGCATGGCCCAACTCATGGACCTGGCACCGGCGTTCGCGGCCCAGGTGGGCGTGCGGGTGGAGTGAGACGGCGGCAGGAGAAAGGGAGGGGAGGGGACGGGGAGGGAGAGGAACCGGGAGCGGGAGCGGAGAACGGGGAGAAGGGGAGGCGACGGAGGTGGCTCAGACGCGGGGGAAGCGGGCCTGGAGTGACCAGATGGTGGGGTTGTCGGCGAGGCCCTCGTGCATATCGGCGAGGTCGGCGACCAGGTCGTGCAGGAAGTCGCGGGCCTCACGGCGCAGCGCGGCGTGATTGAAGGTGAGGGGGGCTTCCTCGGCCGGCATCCAGTCGGCGGCGATGTCGACCCAGCCGAAGCGCCGCTCGAAGAGCATCCGGTCGGTGGACTCGGTGAAGTCCAGCTCGGCGTGGATCGGACGGGCGGAGCGGCTGCCGCGGGGGTCGGTGTCGAGCTGCTCGACGATGTCGCACAGCGCCCAGGCGAAGTCGAGCACCGGCACCCATCCCCAGGCTGTGGACAGCTCGTGGTCGGTCTCGGTGTCCGCGATGTAGACGTCGCCGCAGAAGAGGTCGTGGCGCAGGGCGTGCACGTCCGCGGTCCGGTAGTCCGTCTGTGGCGGATCCGGGAAACGGCGGGACAGGGAGTAGCCGAGGTCGATCACGTCTTGATGGTGTCACGCGCGGCGGCGTGCGGGGGCGGGCGGGGCCCGCGGCCGGCCCCCGCGTGCGCCCGCCCCGCGTGCCCTCGCCCGTCGTGCCCTCGCCCCGTCGTGCCTCGCCCCCGTTGCGTCCCGCCCCCGCCGTGCCCCGCTACGGCAGGGTGAGCACCCGCGGTCCGTCGTCCGTCACCGCGACGGTGTGTTCGAAGTGTGCGGCGCGGCTGCCGTCGGTGGTGCGCAGGGTCCAGCCGTCGGCGTCCGCGGTGTAGTGGTCGCCGCCGCCGGCCAGGAACATCGGCTCGATGGCGATGACCAGGCCGTGGCGGAGTACGAAACCGCGGCCCGGCCGGCCCTCGTTGGGGACCGGCGGGTCCTCGTGCATCGCCCGGCCGATGCCGTGGCCGCCGAAGTCCTCGGGGATGCCGTAGCCGGCCGCGCGGCCGACGCTGCCGATGGCGTGCGCGATGTCGCCGATCCGGGCGCCGACGACGGCGGCCGCGATGCCCGCCTCCAGGGCCCGCAGGGTGGTCTCCTTCAGCCGGCGGTCCTCGGGGGGCTCGCTGCCGACGGTGAAGCTGGTGGCCGCGTCCCCGGCCCAGCCGTCGACGACCGCGCCGCAGTCGATGCTCACCAGGTCGCCGTCGCGCAGCCGGTAGCCGTCCGGGATGCCGTGCACGATCGCGTCGTTGACGGAGGCGCAGATCACCGCGGGGAAGGGGGTGGGGGCGAAGGACGGGCGGTAGCCGAGGAACGGCGAGGTGGCGCCGGCCTCGTGCAGTACCGTGCGCGCGGCCTCGTCCAGCTCGGTCAGCCGCACGCCGGGTGCGGCCGCGGCGCGGACCGCGGCCAGCGCGTCCGCGACCACCCGGCCCGCCACCCGCATCGCGTCCAGCGCCGCGTCGGTCTTGATCTCCACCATGTGGATGCGCCTCCCCATTTCCCGATTTCCCGTTCCGCGGCACGCCGCCCGAGCATGTCGTCCGATACGCCGGCCGAGCACGCTGCCTGATCGCGCGCCCGAGCACACCGCGCGGGCGCCGCGCAGCCGTGACGGCGAGGCCGACCGGTATTTCTTTACCGGTATTTCTTTACCGGTATTAGTATCACGGGCATGGTGCGGACTCCACTGACCCCCTGGGAACGCGAACGCGGCGAGCGGCTGGGCGCGCTGCTGCGCGCGGCGCGCGGCGAGCGGAGCATGGTCGAGGTCGCCGCGGCGGCCGGACTCTCCGCGGAGACGCTGCGCAAGATCGAGACCGGCCGGGCGCCGACCCCGGCGTTCTTCACCGTCGCCGCGCTCGCCGGGACGCTCGGGCTGTCACTGGACGAGGTCGTCGTCCAGGCCGCGCCCCCGGAAGCGAAACCGGACGACGCCCCGCACACAGCACACCTGCCGCAGACCGCACACGCACCGCGCGCCACCCACCCGCCGCGCGCCGCTCACACCACCCACGGCAGCGCGGCCGCCTGAGACCGCCTCAGCCGCCTGACCCGCCCGACCCGCCTCAGTCACCGGAGACCTACGGGCCACCTTCCCCCTCCCACGCACACCAAGGGCCGGCCCCCTCCTGGGGACCGGCCCTTGCCGCCGGGAGCACCCGGCCGTGGTGACGGCAGTGCCGCGCCGCGGACGGCGCGTGCCGCGTCTCAGACGCTGACGCCGAAGTCCTGCGCGATGCCCCGCAGGCCGGAGGCGTAACCCTGGCCCACGGCGCGGAACTTCCACTCCGCGCCGTTGCGGTACAGCTCGCCGAAGACCATGGCGGTCTCGGTGGCGGCGTCCTCGCTGAGGTCGTAGCGCGCGATCTCGGCGCCGCCGGCCTGGTTGACGATGCGGATGAAGGCGTTCCGCACCTGGCCGAAGTTCTGGCCGCGGTTCTCGGCGTCGTAGATGGAGACCGGGAAGACGATCTTGTCGATGTCGGCCGGCAGCGTGGCGAGGTTGACGTTGATCGACTCGTCGTCGCCGTCGCCCTGGCCGGTGGTGTTGTCGCCGGTGTGGACGATGGCCTGGTCCGGCGTCGACTTGTTGTTGAAGAAGACGAAGTGCTGGTCGGAGTAGACCTTGCCGGTGGCGTTGACCGCGATGGCGCTGGCGTCGAGGTCGAAGTCGGTGCCCGTGGTCGTGCGGACGTCCCAGCCGAGGCCGACCGTGACGGCGGTCAGGCCCGGTGCCTCCTTGGTGAGCGAGACGTTGCCGCCCTTGGACAGGCTTACAGCCATGGGAAGTCCCTTTCCTCGTCGAGTCGCGCCGACCTGGGGCCGGTGATGCCGCTGATGTGGATGGTGCCGGTGATGCCGCGGCGGCCCGCCCGGAGGGGAGCCGCCGTCATCCACCTCAACGCCCCGGGGGGACCGGGTGGTTCCAGCTCCCTTTACTTTCTTTGCCCGATCCTGATGGCGCGCCGTGCCCGCCGCCCTTGAGGGCGGGTCTGCCTGCTCCTGACGGCGTGCATGCCCGCTCCTGAAGGCCGCGGCCCGTTCCGGCCGGGAAAACCGAGGTGACGGGCGGCCGCGGGCGCGGGATCATGGGGGCATGTCCGGGCCCCATGTCATCCGAGGTTCGGTCGTCCTCCCGGAGGCCGAGCTGGTCTGGCGGTTCTCGCGCTCCTCCGGCCCGGGCGGCCAGCACGTCAACACCAGCGACAGCCAGGTCGAGTTGCGCTTCGACCTGGCGCGGACGACGGCGCTGCCCCCGGTGTGGCAGGAGCGGGCCCTGGAGCGGCTGGCGGCCCGGCTGGTCGACGGCGTGGTCACTGTACGGGCCTCCGAGCACCGCTCCCAGTGGCGCAACCGCGAGACCGCGGCCGTCCGGCTCGCCGCGCTGCTCGCCGAGGCCACCGCCCCGCCGCCCAAGCCCCGGCGCAAGACCCGCATCCCGCGGGGTATCAACGAGCGCCGGCTGCGCGAGAAGAAGCAGCGCGGCGACACCAAGCGGGGCCGCTCCGGCCGCGATTGGGGCTGAGGCCCGGGCCCGGCGCCCGGCACCGCGCCACCGCGAACCCGGCCTCGTGCCCGGCCCCCCCCACGCGGCCCCCGCCCCGTTCACCCCAGCTGCCGGTACTTCCCCCGGAAGTACGTCAGCGGGCCGTCGTCCCCTTCGGACGTGGTCGTCGCCAGGACGCGGCCGATGACGAGGGTGTGGTCGCCGGCCACCACCCGCTGTTCGGTCCGGCACTCCAGCGTCGCCAGCGCGCCACCGATGAGCGGCGCACCGGACGCTTCGCCCCGTTCGGAGGGAATGTCCTGGAAGAGCAGTCGGTCGCTGATCCGGCCCTTCATCGCGAATCGTCCCGCTACGTGCCGCTGGTGGTCCGACAGCACCGAGACCGCCCACAGCGGCTGCTGCGCCAGCAGGTCGTCCATGCGTGAGTCGTTGCGAACGCTCACCATCACCAGCGGCGGATCGAGGGACACCGAAAGGAACGCGGTGGCGGTCATGCCGACGTCCTCGCCGCGCGCTCCGGCGTCCGGATCGTGGGCGGTGATCAGCACCACGCCGGCGGCGAGGCGGGACAGGGCGGCACGGAACTCGTCGTCACTCACCCCCACAGCATGCGCGATCGGCCCGTCGCCCGGCAGGGAGGCGAGGGCGACGGTGGCCGTGGCGGCGGAGCCGGCGGCCGGGGCGACGGCAGGAGTCTTCGTGAACACGCCATGCACGCTAACGTCGCCCGGGTGCGGCGCGCATCGGGCTCCGGGACCAGCCGCGTCCTAGGTCCCGCGGCGGAGGCGCCGGCCGCCGCGAGGGGGGCGAACCGGCCGCGGGGTGGCTGGAATTTGCGTTCAGGAAGTTTTCGGGAGGCATCCGGACGGCGTTCACGTGCGCGGCGGCGCGACTGGTCGACGAGAGGTAACGCCCCGTCACGTACTGTGACTTGAGTCACATGAGGCGCTAATTGTTGACCCTGTGTACCGAGTGAACAGCTCACTGTGATTCAGTGAGCGTGGAATCGGACGACAAAGAAATCGGTGGAGTTGCTGTCGAGGTCTCAGGGAGAGCGAGCGATGGAGACCGAGTCGGAGCCCTATGTCCGTCTTGCGACCCTGCGGCAGCTGCACCAAGTGGTCGCCGAACTGAACACCGCGCGCAGTCTCGCGGACACCTTGCAGTCCGTCGCCGACGGGGCGATCGTCGGGCTCGGCTTCGAGCTCGCCGCGGTCAACCTCGTCCGGCCCGACGGTGACCTCGTCGTCGCCGCGGTGGCCGGCAGTGCGGGCGCGGAGGCGCTGATGGCCGGCCGGGTCGGCTCGCGCGCCTCGTGGGAGCGCCGGCTGTCCATGGGCGAGCGCTGGGGCGACCTGTGCTTCATCCCGCACACCGAGGGCTGGGTGCTGGACGACGACGACGTCCCGCAGTGGCACACCGCCGGGCCCGCCCCGCGGTTCCCCGACGAGTGGCACCCGATGGACCGCCTCTTCGCGCCCATGTACACCGCCGCCAACGGCAATGGCGAACTGCTCGGTGTGCTCTCCGTGGACCGGCCGCGCAACGGCCGCCGCCCGGGCCCCTGGGGCCAGGAGGCGCTCCAGATGTACGCGTTCCAGTCCGCCATCGCGATCAGCAACGCCCGGCTGCGGGCCAACATGCAGCGGGCGCTGGTCCGCCTGGAGCGCGAGCAGCAGGCCCTGCGGGCCAGTGAGGAAAGCTTCCGGCAGGCATTCGAGTACGCGCCGAGCGGGATGGCCGTCGCCGAGATGGGCGGCGACCAGCACGGACGGCTGCTGCGCACCAACGACGCGCTGTGCCGGCTGCTGGGCCGCCCGGCCTCCGCGATGCGCCGGCTGTCGTTCTCCGACATCTGCCACCCCGACGACATCGGCACCCTGCTGCGCACCTCCGCCGAGGGCGGCCGCGCCGAGCTGCGGCTGCTGCGGCGCGACAGCACCTACGTGTGGGTCTCGCTGCGCAACTCCGTGGTCGCCGACACCGCCGACGGCCCCCGCTTCCTGCTCACCCACGTCGAGGACATCGAGGAGCGCAAGCGGCACGAGCTCCAGCTCGCGCACCGGGCCAGCCACGACTCGCTGACCGGCCTGCCCAACAGCGCCGAACTGCGCGCCCGGCTCTCCGCCCGGCTCTGCTCCCGCCCGCCCAGCGCGCTCGCCGACGCCTACGCCTCCGCCGGCGTCGGCGCCGACCTGCGCGCTCCGCTCGGCTTCGCCGGGGAGGGGCCGGAGCCGTTCGACGGCCTCGACGGTTTCGAGGGCGAGAAGCCCCGGCCGACGCCCCGCGGCGCCCTCCCCTTCGACCACCACATCCACCTCTCCGCGCCCGCCGACGGCGCCGAGGACGACGGCGCCAAGGGCCTGGCGGTCCTCTTCTGCGACCTGGACGGCTTCAAGTCGATCAACGACCGCTTCGGGCACAACACCGGTGACGCGGTGCTGATCGAGGTCGCCCGCCGGCTGACCGGCGGCGTCCGCGACGGCGACACCGTCGCCCGGCTCGGCGGCGACGAGTTCGTGGTGCTCGCCGACGGGCTGGGCACGGCCGACGCCCAGGACCTCGCGGTCCGGCTGCGGAACGCGATCATCCCGCCGATCCGGGTCGAGGGCCGGGCCGTCCGGGTCGGCGCCAGCTTCGGCATCGGCTGGGCGAGCTGCGGTATGACCGCCGAGGAGGTGCTGGAGTCGGCCGACCAGCGGATGTACATCGAGAAGCGGCGGTCCAAGAGCAACCGCCGGGCGGCCGGCTGAACCGCGGGCCCCGGCCCGCCTCGGTGCCGCGCATCTCACATCCGCGGCGTCCTGCCTGGGCATGGCGCGTTCACCGATCCGTAGCGATCTTGTGAACGTCCGGGGACGGCGTGGCCGCGCGCCGACGGGGTAGGCTGCGCCGATGCGGCGCGGCGGCGCCGGAGGCCCGGAAGAGGCAGTTCGCGCGGAGCCCCGCGCACGCGTACGGACGCGCACAGGCGCGTAGAGACCGCTTGGGAGTGACACGGAATGACGGCCGGCAACAACGGCGCCGACACGCCGGAGAACGACGACCCGTTCGCCCACCTCTACCGTTCGGAGGGCGGCGAGGGCGGCGGGACCGCGTCGGGCACCGGCGCCGCGCGGCAGCCCGGCGTCCCGCGGACCTCCTACAACCAGGTGCGCACGGTCGGCCAGCGCCAGTACGGCAGCCAGGGCCCGTCGGCGTACGGCCGGCAGAACGCGCACTACGCCGCGCCCGAGACGCTGCCCGGCGGCGCCGACCGCACCCGCCCGGCCCCGCCCGTCCCGGCGCCCCGGAAGAGCCGCAACGGCCTGCTGATCGGCGCGGTCGCGGTGGTCGCCGTGGTCTGCATAGGCATCGGCGTGGCCATGCTGACCAACTCCGGCCAGTCCAAGGACGACACCGCCGGCAATTCGGGCCCGACGGCCGCCGACTCCGTCCAGCCCAGCACACAGCCCTCCACCAAGCCCACCCCGGGCGCCCTCCCCAAGGACGACGCGGGCGCCCTGCGCCTCGAAGGCGGCGCGACGACCGCCAAGGACGTCCCGGGCGCCCGCTCGGCCAGCGGGTCGTACGTCGGCGGGATGAACACCCCCGGCGCGTCGGCCACTTGGACCCTCAACGTGGACACCCCCGGCCAGTACAAGCTCTGGGTCGGCTACGGCGTACCGGGCAAGGACGCCAACCTCACGCTCACCATCAACGGCCAGGCGCTGACCCGGCCGATAAGCCTGCACAACTTCGCCCACGCCCCCGAGGGCGCCTGGGACAAGGGCTGGACCAAGTCCTGGTCGCTGATCCAGCTCAACAAGGGCACCAACACCGTCAAGCTGTCCTGCGAGAACGGCAACCAGTGCGAGGTCAACCTCGACCAGGTCTGGCTCGAACGGCCCTGACGCCGCGAACGCGGGCCCTGGGCCCTCAGGTTCCCCTCGGACGTTCCGTCACCGTCACCTGCGGGAGCAGGTCTTTGTAGGTCGTGGGGTCGAAGTCGCCTGCGGTGGGAGAGCGGACGGTGGCGGCGGAGAGGGCCACCGCGCGGCGCAGCCGGTCGGGCCAGGGGAGGTCCTCGACGAGGCCGGAGAGCAGGCCGGCGACCGCGGAGTCGCCGGCGCCGGTGGGGTTGCCGGCGAACCGGCGGGGCGGGACGGCCTGCCAGGCGCCGTCGGCGGTCACCGCGAGCATGCCGTCCGGGCCGAGCGAGGCGGCCACCGCGTGGGCGCCGCGGCGGCGGGCGTCGCGGGCGGCGCGCAGCGGTTCGGTGCTGCCGGTGAGGGCGGCCAGTTCGTCGGCGTTGGGCTTGGCGAGGTCGGGGCGGGCGGCTAGGCCGCGGCGCAGGGGTTCGCCGCTGGTGTCGAGGAGGACGGGGACGCCGGCGGTGCGGGCGGCGCGGACGAGCCGGGCGTAGACGTCCACCGGGACGCCGGGCGGCAGGCTGCCGCAGAGCGCCACCGCCCGTGCCTCGCCCAGCAGTTCGCGGTAGGTGGTGAGGAAGGCGGCCCATTCGGCGGGGGAGACGGTGGGGCCGGGTTCGTTGAGCTGGGTGGTGTCGCCGGTGGCGCCGTCGACCACGGCGACGGTGCGGCGGGTGGCGCCGCCGACCGGGACCAGGGCGTCGGTGACGAGGGTCTCCTGGGCGAGCAGGGCGCGCAGCGCGTCGCCGGTGCCGCCGCCCGCGAAGCCGGTGGCGACCGTGCGGTGGCCCAGCGCGGCCAGTACGCGGGCGACGTTCAGGCCCTTGCCGCCGGGGCGTTCGGTGACCTCGGTGACGCGGTGGGTGGTGTGCGGGTGGAGCCGGGGGACGCGGTAGGTGATGTCCAGGGCGGCGTTCAGCGTGACCGTGAGGATCATGGTCTCCCCTCCAGGAGGAGGCCGGCGACGGCCGTGGGTGAAGGCACCGCGTTCCGCGGTGGCATACGGACAAGTGCGCGAGCGATCATGCCATCGCGAACGGCCGTAGGCCCAGACCCGCGTCGGTCGATCCGGTGCGCCCGGCCGCCGGTGCGGGCGGCCGGGCGGGGAGCCCCGACGGGCCGTCAGACGCCGGGCGGGCGGCGCAGCCAGGTGCCCTGCCGCAGGACGCCGACGACGTCGTAGCCGGCGTCCAGGACGACCAGGTCGGCGTCCTTGCCGGCCTCCAGGGAGCCGGTCCGGTCGGCGATGCCCAGCAGCCGGGCCGGGGTGGCCGAGAGCGCCTGCACGGCCTGCTCGACGCTGAGGCCGTCGACGGTGACGGCCCGTTTGAAGGCGCGGTCCAGGGTGAGCGTGGAGCCGGCGATGGAACCGGCGGTGGGGCCCTCGCTGATCCGGGCGACGCCGTCCCTGACCTCCACCCGCATCGGCCCGAGCGGATACATCCCGTCGCTCATGCCGGCCGCGCCCATCGCGTCGGTGATGAACGCGACCCGTTCGGCGCCCGCCTCGCGAAACGCCATCTGGAGGACCGCCGGGTGCAGATGGGTGCCGTCGTCGATCAGCTCGACGGTGATCCGCTCGTCCTCCAGGAGCGCGGCGACCGGGCCGGGGGCGCGGTGGCCGAGCGGGGGCATCGCGTTGAACAGGTGGGTGGCGACGGTGGCGCCGGCGTCGATGGCCCGGCGGGTGGCGTCGTAGGTGGAGTCGGTGTGGCCGATGGCGGCGATCACCCCGGCGTCGGCGAGCAGCCGGACGGAGTCCAGGCCGCCCTCCAGCTCGGGGGCGATCGTCATCATCGCGGCGGTACCGCGGGCGGCCTCGACCAGCCGGCGGACCTCGGCCGGGTCCGGGTCGCGCAGCAGCTCGGGCTGGTGGGCGCCGCAGCGCTGCGGGGAGATGAACGGGCCCTCGAAGTGGATGCCGGTCAGCTCGCCCTGCTGCACCAACTCCGCCAGCACCGCGGCCTGTCGGGCCAGGTCGGCCAGGTCGCCGGTGACGGTGGAGGCCACCATCGAGGTGGTGCCGTGCCGGCGGTGGGTCTCGACGACCCGCAGGCACTCCTCGGGGTCGGCGGACGAGAAGGAGCCACCGCCCCCGCCGTGGACGTGCAGGTCGACGAAGCCGGGGACGATCAGGTGCCCGGCGAGGTCGACGACGGTCGCCCCGGGGTCGTGCAGGCCGTCGGCCTCGGTGGCGTCCGGTGTCCGGCCGCGGTCCTTGTCCCGGCTGTGGACCGCGGCGATCCGGGTGCCCTCGACGGTGATCCGGCCGTGGTCGGCGACGCCGGAGGGCCGGGCGATCCGGGCGCCGGCCAGGACGGTGCGCCGGGCGTCCGAGGGCCGTCCCGTGGACTGTTGGTGTGCCATCAGGCGGTTACCTCCGTTGCGAGAAGATCCCAGGCGAGCAGTCCTGCGCCCAGGCAGCCGGCGGCGTCCCCGAGGGCCGCCGGGACGATCGAGGGGAGCTGCTGGAAGGTGACGCGCGCCGCGACCGCCGCCCGCAGCGGCGCGAACAGCGTGTCGCCGGCCTCCGCGAGCCCGCCGCCGATGATCAGCGTGCGCGGGTCGAGCAGGGTCAGCCCGGTGACCAGGCCGTCGGCGAGCGCGTCCACGGCGCCCTGCCAGACCTCGCGGGCGCGCGGGTCGCCGGACGCCACGGCCTTGGCGCAGTCGGCGGCGCCGGCCCGCGGATCGCCGCAGGCCGCGGCCCAGTCGCGGCCCACCGCGGCGGCCGAGGCGACCGCCTCCAGGCAGCCGCGCCGGCCGCAGCCGCAGGCCGGGCCGCCGGGCCGGACGACGATGTGGCCGATCTCGCCGGCGCTCCCGTGGGCGCCGGCCTCGATGCGGCCGCCGATGCCGATGGCGCCGGCGATCCCGGTGCCCAGCGGCACGAAGAGGAAGCGGTCGGCGTCCTTGCCGGCGCCGATCCGGCCCTCGGCCAGGCCGCCGGCGCGGACGTCGTGGCCGAGCGCGACCGGCACCCCGCCGAGCCGCTCCGAGAGCAGGGCCCGCAGCGGGACGTCGCGCCAGCCGAGGTTGGCGGCGTAGACGGCGGTGCCGGTGGCCTCGTCGACGATGCCGGGGACGGCGACGCCGGCCGCCGGCGCGGTGCTGCCGAACCGCTCCCGGCCGAGGTCGCGCAGCTCGGCGGCGAAGTCGAGGATCGTCTCGACGACCGCCTCGGGGCCGCGGTCGCGCCCGGTGGGGCGCCGCGCCTCGTACAGGAGGGTGCCGTCCGCCCCGGCGAGGGCGGCTTTCATGCCGGTGCCGCCCACATCGAGGGCGATGACGTGTTTCACGGGGGACAGTGTCGCGCGACCGGACAATAAAGGTCTAGTCCACTCACCGTGCTGATCGCCACGTGCGGTCCGGCGTCCCCCGATCGCCGGCGGCGAGCGGTGCGTACGCACCGGTAGCCTGCGCTGTACACCCGCCTCCATGGCCTCTGACCTGCGCGAGCGACGGCCCGATAGGGGAAGTTTGGGGAGGGTGGTGTAGACCTTGTGTGGGGCAGTGGAGGATGCGCTGTTCTGTGTCGATCGAGGGCGATCCCCGAGACGACGGTGGGAACACCCGCAAGCACGGAATTTTCGGGACAAAGGGGCGGTAACAGCGGTGCGACGGCGGTACGTGAGCCTGGCGGCGGGACTCGCCGCAGGCATGACACTGACTCTCACCGGCTGCGGCAGCGGCAGCGGGGGCGGCGGCGTCACCCTGTCACTGATCGCCGCCGACTACGGCGACAGCAAGGCCAACAGCTCCCAGCACTACTGGGACGACCTCGTCCGCGCCTTCGAGGAGAAGAACCCCGGCATCAAGGTCGACGTCAAGGTCTACAGCTGGACCGACGTCGACAAGAAGGTCGAGGACCTGGTCGACGCCGGCAAGGCCCCCGACATGGCACAGGTCGGCGCCTACGCCGACTACGCCGCCCGCGGCAAGCTCTACAGCGCCGACGACCTGCTCTCCATCCCCGTCCAGGCCGACTTCACCCCCTCCCTCGCGCAGGCCGGCGAATACCAGCGCCGGCAGTACGGCATGCCCTTCGGGGCCAGCGCCCGGCGCCTCTTCTACAACAAGAAGCTGTTCGCCGACGCCGGCATCACCGCCCCGCCGCAGAACTGGGCCGACCTCGTCAGCGACGCCCAGAAGCTCAAGGACAAGGGCGTGAAGATCCCCTTCGCGCTGCCGCTCGGCCCCGAGGAGACCCAGGCCGAGACGCTGGAGTGGCTGCTGGCCGGCGGCGGCGACTACACCGACCAGATCGGCAAGTACACCCTCAACTCGCCCGAGAACGTCAAGACCTTCGAGTGGCTCCAGAAGGGCCTCGTCGGCAAGGGCCTCACCGGCGGCGACCCCGCCAAGCTCAACCGCGGGGACGCCTTCGCCGGGTTCGCCGCCGGCGACGTCGGCATGCTCAACGGCCACCCCACCCTGATGAAGCAGGCCGAGGCCAAGGGCATCGACTACGGCACCGTCGAACTCCCCGGCACCACCGGCAAGGCCAAGGCCACCATGGGCGTCGCCGACTGGATGATGGCGTTCAAGCAGAACGGCCACCGCGCCGAGGTCGGCAAGTTCCTCGACTTCGTCTACAGCCGGCAGAACGTCCTGAAGTTCTCCGCCGACTACAACCTGC
The DNA here is from genome assembly GCF_000373585.1 of Streptomyces sp. MspMP-M5. GTDB lineage: Bacteria > Actinomycetota > Actinomycetes > Streptomycetales > Streptomycetaceae > Streptomyces. Next base: position 14,835 of record NZ_KB891897.1, on the reverse strand, counting down.
TGCCGGTCACCACCTCCGCCTCCCAGGCGATGCTCGCCGACGACCGCTTCAGCAAGCTGCACGGCTTCCTCAACCAGCTGCCCAGCGCGCACTTCTACCCGGCCGACAAGACGTCCTGGCCGCTGGTCTCCAAGACCATCAAGGCCCGGATGGGCGCCGCGGTCGGCCCCCAGGGCAACCCCTCCGCGACCCTCACCGACCTCCAGAACACCGCGGAGACCGCCGACAACAGCGCCGAATAGCGCCGAGCAGCCGCGAACAGCCCGTAAAGCACCGGCCGCGGGCCCGGAGGACCACCCCCGGGCCCGCCCCGGCAGTGGGCTTATCGTGGGAACGTGACGACGGACGGCGGAGTGGCATGACGGACGGTACCGGTGACGGCACCGAGCACGGGCTCTCCGCCCGCGACGAGGCGGTGCTCGCCGTCGAACGCCGCTCCTGGCCCGGCCCCGGCGCCAAGGAACGCGCCATCCGCGAACAGCTCGGCATCTCCCCGACCCGCTACTACCAGCTCCTCAACGCCCTGCTCGACGACCCCCGCGCCCTCGCCCACGACCCCGTGACGGTCAACCGGCTGCGCCGCGTACGGGAGGCGCGGCGGGCGCGCCGCTGACCCCACCCGCCGCCCCGATGCCCCCGTACACCCGGCATGCGCCCGTGCCCCGCCGGTAGGGTCGGCGTCATGGGCACCCCGAACGCCGCGCCACCTCCCGAACCGGCACCGGACCCCGCGCCGGCGCCGCAAGCCGTCCCCCTCCCGGGCACCCCCGCCGGCCGCGCGGGCCTCGCCACCCTCCTGGCCCACCCCGAACGCGCCGTCGTCGCCCTCGACTTCGACGGCACGCTCGCCGACATCGTCCCCGACCCGGCCAAGGCCCGCGCCCACCCCGGCGCCCCCGAGGCCCTCGCCCGGCTCGCCCCCCACCTCCGCGCGGTCGCGGTGATCACCGGCCGCCCGGCCGGCGTCGCGGTCCGCCTCGGCGGCTTCGACGGCCGCCCCGGCCTCGCCCACCTCGTCGTCCTCGGCCACTACGGCGCCGAGCGCTGGGACGCCGCGACCGGCGCCCTGCACGCCCCCGCCCCGCACCCCGGCATCGCCGCCGTACAGGCCGAACTCGCCGGCGTACTGGACCGCTCCGGCGTCTGGCACGGCACCTGGGTCGAGACCGCCGTCGAGCGCAAGGGCGGCCGCGCCATCGCCGTCCACACCCGCCGCGCCGCCGACCCCCAGCGCGCCTTCGAGCAGCTGCGGGGACCGCTCACCGCGCTCGCCGAACGCCACGGCCTGATCGTCGAACCGGGCCGGCTGGTGCTGGAGCTGCGCCCGCCCGGCATGGACAAGGGCGTCGCGCTCGCCGAGTGGGTCGAGGAGACCGGCGCCGCCGCCGTCCTCTACGCCGGCGACGACCTCGGCGACCTCGCCGCCTTCGCCGCCGTCGAGAAGCTGCGCTCCGACGCGACCGGCGGCGTCCTGGTCTGCAGCGGCAGCAGCGAGGTCACCGAACTGGCCGACCGCGCCGACCTCGTCGTCGACGGGCCGAAGGGCGTGGTGGCCCTGCTCAACGCCCTCGCCGACCGCATCGAGAACCCGCCGCGGGAGACGCCGGAGACGGCCGAGGGTGCCGATGAGGAGGCCGGCGAGGAGGGTCCGGCTACTCCTTGAGACCCAGGGAGGACAGTGCCGTCGTCCAGTCGTGCGCGATGGCCTGCTGCGCCTTGCCCAGATCGGCCTTGCCGGAGCAGATGGCGGCCTTGAGCTTGTTCTCCACGCCGTCCTTGGGGTTGTTGGGCCCGGCGCCGGGCTTGTGGCCGGGGGACGGCGGCTCGACCCAGAGGTTGCGCGGGTCGTTGGGGTCGCCGCCCAGCTGGAGGCTGATGAGGTGGTCGTACTCGGCGTCGTGCAACGAGGCCGTGTAGCCGTAGGACTTGGCGTTGGCGGTCTTCTCGCGGCCGGTGATGTTCACCGGCGGCCGGATGTCCTTGGTGTAGCCGCTCCGGCAGATCGTGGTCTTCAGCGTCTGCGGGGTGACCTTGGGGTTGGTCGCCCCGGGGGTGCACGCGGGGTCGGGCAGCGGCTGCTTGTCGGTGGTGTAGCGGAAGTGGCAGGTGCCGGGGGCGGGTTGCTTCTGCACCGTGTACGCCGACTGCGGCCCGGGGCCGACGGGTATGGACCCGGACCCGGACGGCGGGGAGGCGGACGCGGACGCCGCCCCGGACGCCGAGGGGCTGCCCTTCGCGTCGGTGCCGCCCTTGCCGGACGAACATCCGGCGACCGTGGTCGCCAGGAGGGTGGCGGCCGCAACCGCCGCCCATCGTGCGGAGCGTGACCGCCCTGCGGAGTGTGAGGGTCTGCTGAGTGACATGGAGAAGGACTACCCCGCTCCGGCCCGCCGCAGCCGCGGCACGGAAGCACGGAGGAGCCCCCCGGGGGGCGGACGGCGCGGCGACGGTGGCCGGCCGCCGGACGCCCGCCCCCGGTTCGGACCCGCCGTGCGGTCCACCAGGCCGCCCCTACCGCCCCCGCCGGAACCGTTCGCCGACCTCGCCCTGGTCGGTCTCCCACCACGGCCGCATCAACTCCGGCTCCGCAACGGCCGCGTCACCCGGCGCCGCGCCCGGAGCCGCGGCCGCCACTGCCGCTCCGGCCGCCGCCGGGGGCGCGGCCACCGCCAGCTCCCGGTCCAGCCGAGCGTCCAGCGCCCGCGTCCGCCGCCGCTCCTCCCGCACCCACTCCGCGAACACCGCGATCAGGAACGGCAGTCCGACCAGCTCGGCGATGGTCAGCATCAGCCCGCCGCCGATCATCTGGTCCTGCTGCAGGCTCGGATCCCACGGCTGGTGCCGGGACGCGTACCAGCCGCCCGCGATCAGCGTCCCGCTGGTCATCACCACCACCCCGGGCACCGCGTCCACCAGCCCGTCCACCAGCACCAGCAGCGCCCGCACCGGATGGCTGCACCACGACGGCAGCAGCTCCTCCCGGGTGAGCATCGGCAGCACGAACAGGCTCCCGGTGACGAGCAGTTGCAGATACATCAACTCGTGCAGCGGACCGTGCCGCAGCGCCGTCGGAAAGTACGGCGTGAAGTAGATCGCCAGCTCGGAGGAGAGCACCAGAACCGTGCTGACCAGCGGGAACGTCAGGAAGCGGACGAGCCGGCCGGAGACCGCCGCGCGCAGCCGACGGGCCGCCCACCGCTCCTGCGGCAGCGCCCGCAGCGCCAGCGACAGCGGATCGCCCAGCGCCAGCCCCAGCGGCGCCACGAGATCCAGCACGATGTTCTGCACCGCCGCCGGCCAGAACAGCTCATGGTCGTAGACCGCCAGCCCCGACATCGTCGCCACCGCGATCGCACCCAGCCCCAGCCCGGCGAACGCCACCACACGGGCCACCGGCCAGCGCTCCCCGCGCCGCACCAGCCGCACCACACCCCACGCGTAGAGGCCGCCCAGCACGGCGATCAGCACAAGCGCGTACGGGTCCGGCCGCCAGCTGCCGAGCAGCCGCCCGGTGGTCAGCTCAGGCAGCGCCGACGCGACCACCGGCGAAGCAAGCGATGTCACTGTCACGACCCACCACGCTAGACCCGCCCGCAGACGATCAACCGGCGGGGCACCCGTCCGGGCCGGTCACTCGTGCAGCGCCCGCAGCTGCTCCAGGAACCACCGTGCGGGCGGCAGCGCGGTCGCCGCCGCGGCCAGCCGGGCACTGCGCGCGGCCCGCTCCCCGGCCGGCATGACCAGCGCGGTGTGCAGCGCCTCGGCCGTCTGCCCCACGTCGTAGGGGTTGACCGTCAGCGCGTCCGCACCCAGCTCCTCCCACGCGCCGGCCTCCCGGGAGAGCACCAGGGCACACCCCTCGTCCGAGACCACCGGGACCTCCTTCGCGACGAGGTTCATACCGTCCCGGATCGGGTTGACCAGCGCCACGTCGGCCAGCCGGTACGCCGCCAGCGACCGCGCGAAGTCGTCCTTGACGTGCAGCACCACCGGCTGCCAGCCGGCCGTCCCGTATTCCGCGTTGATCTCCTCGGCGAGCTTCCCGACCTGCGCGGTGTAGTCGCGGTAGACCGCCAGGTCCTGCCGCGAGGGATAGGCGAACGCCAGGTGCACCACCCGCTCGCGCCACTCCGGCCGGTCCGCCAGCAGCCGCCGGAAGGCCAGCAGCCCGCGCACGATGTTCTTGGACAGCTCCGTGCGGTCCACCCGGACGATCGTCTTCCGGCCGGCCCCGCCGATCTGCTCGCGCAGCGCCGCCATCCGCTCCTCGACGTCCGGCCGCCGCGACCGCTCCCGCAGGAACTCCGCGTCCGCGCCCAGCCCGTGGACCCCGATCCGGGTCCGGTGCGCCTCCCGGCCCGGCGCCGCCGCGACCACGCCGGCCGGCTCGTGCCGCGGCCGGTGCACCGTGCAGTCGGGCCCCAGCGTCCACGCACAGCACGCCGTGAACGCCCGCGCCCACCGCTCGGTCAGGAAGTTCGCCCGGTCGGCGCCCAGGATGCCCAGCAGCAACTGCCGCCCGACGTCGTCCGGCAGCATCGCGAAGTACTCCGGCGGCGCCCACGGGGTGTGCGAGAAGTGCGCGATCCGGACGTCCGGCCGCAGCCCGCGCAGCAGCCCCGGCACCAGCGCCAGGTGGTAGTCCTGCACCAGCACCGCCGCCCCCGGGCTCGCGGCGTCCGCCAGCGCCGTCGCGAACGCCGCGTTGTACGCCTCGTACGCGGCCCACTGCCCCCGGAAATCCGCGTCGAACACCGGCTCCACCGGCGTCTGGTACAGCATGTGGTGGACGAACCACAGCACCGAGTTGGCGACGCCGTTGTAGGCCGCGGCGTGCACATCCGCCGGGATGTCCAGCATCCGGACGCGCTGTCCACCGGTGTCCGCGACGTCCAGCAGCCCCCCGCTCCGCCGCACCGCCTCCCGGTCACCGTCCCCCAGCGCGGAACACACCCACACCGCGTCCGTGTCCGGCCCGATCGCCGAGAGCCCCGACACCAGCCCCCCGCCGCCCCGTTTGGCGGTCAGCTCACCGCCCGCCCCCAGGGCATACGAAACGGGCCCGCGGTTCGACGCGACGAGGACCTCGGCACCTGGCTGGACCGCACTGCGCTCGGAGACCATGTCGCGACATTAACCCGTCACCGATCCGCGCAAACGTACGGATCCCGGCCACCGGCCGGACTCACCCATCGGACAGACCCTCTAGGCCGCCCGCCGCTCCGCGTATTCGGGGATTTCGGCCATCGGCGGCCGCTCCTCGGTGTCCACCTCCGTCGTCCGCGGCACGAAACCGCTCTCGCCCCGCTCGAACTGCGTCAGCCGCGGTCGGACCAAGTGGCCGCGCGCCAGCCGGAGTTGGGCGGTGCGGTAGATGGCGGCGGCCATCCGGCCGAGCGCCTGGCCGCCCTGGTGCCGGTGCCTGCGCACCCCCACGTCCACCTGGGCCAGGGCATCCAGCCCCACCGTGTGCAGGGAGTCCACCAGCAGCCCCAGCTCCACCCCGTAGCCCACCGGGAACGGCAGCCGCTCCAGCAGCGAGCGGCGCGCCGCGTACTCCCCGCCCAGCGGCTGCACGAACCCGGCCAGCTGCGGCCAGTGCAGATTGAGCAGCGGCCGGGCCACCAGCTCGGTCACCCGGCCACCCTGCTCGCCACCGGCAAGACGCCCGCCCCGCTCGCCTCCGGCCGGACGCCCCTCCCCGGTCTCCAGTGGCCGGTCGTACATCGCCTTGACGAACTGGATCTCCGGATCGGTCAGCAGCGGCCCGACGATCCCCGAGACGAACGTGGCGGAGAACTCCCGCAGATCGGCGTCGACGAAGCAGACGATGTCGCCGCCGGTCACCAGCAGGGACCGCCACAGCACCTCGCCCTTGCCGGGCAGCGCCGGGATCCGCGGCAGCACGCTGTCCCGGTGGACCACCCGCGCGCCGGCCGCCGCCGCGACCTCGGCCGTCCGGTCCGTCGAGCCCGAGTCCAGCACCACCAGCTCGTCGACCAGCGGCACCTCCGGAGTCATCAGTTCGGCGCGGATCGCCGCGACGATCGTGCCGACCGTCGCCTCCTCGTCGAGCGCGGGCAGCACCACACTGACCGTCCATCCCGTCTGGCGCTTGGCCTCCAGCAACTGCTCCAGGGGGCGGTCCGCGGCGGACCAGGAGCGGCCGGCCAGCCAGCGCTCCACTTCTTCCAGCACGTCTACGACTCTCCTCGGTGGCCCCCGAACGGAAGCCCGTTATGTGATCCATCTCGCGGACCGGACGACTATCTCAACGGCGACTGCCTTCGGTTACAGTCTTGAACAACGTGGACGACCGCCGCATGTCGGGGTCACCGCGCGACAAACGCCTGGGTCCGCCCAGCGCCATACCGCTCATCCAGAGGGGCAGAGGGACACGGCCCGTTGAAGCCCCGGCAACCCTCCAGCCGATCTCCGCAGCCGCAGCACGGCGCGCGCGAGGCTCCCGGCTAGGGAAGGTGCCAAATCCGTCTCACGGCGAGGTGCGTCGTGAGGAAGATGAGGAGAAAGGGCCTCGCCTCCATGGCTGTGCAAGCAACCGAACCCACTTCCGCCGTATCCCTCGGTCCCGCCGTCGCGCTCTCCTGTCGCGAATGCGGCCGGCGCTTCCCGCTCGGCCCGATCTTCGCCTGCCAGGAATGCTTCGGCCCCGTCGAAGTGGCCTACGACCTCCCCACCGGCGACCCCGAGGGCCTGAAGAAGCGGATCGAGGCCGGCCCCGCCAACATCTGGCGCTACGCCCCGCTGCTGCCCGTCCCCGCCGACGTGGCCGACAAGCCCAACCTCAACCCCGGCTTCACCAAGCTCGTCCAGGCCGACCGGCTCGCCGCCGAACTCGGCGTCACCGGCGGCCTGTACGTCAAGGACGACTCCGGCAACCCCACCCACTCCTTCAAGGACCGGGTCGTCGCGATCGCCGTCGAGGCCGCCCGCGCCTTCGGCTTCACCACCCTCTCCTGCTCCTCGACCGGCAACCTCGCCGGCGCGGTCGGCGCCGCGGCGCGCCGCGCGGGCCTGAAGTCCTGCGTCTTCATCCCGCACGACCTGGAGCCCGGCAAGGTCGTGATGGCCGCGGTCTACGGTGGCGACCTCGTCGCCATCGACGGCAACTACGACGACGTCAACCGCTTCTGCTCCGAACTCATCGGCGACCCGCTGGGCGAGGGCTGGGGCTTCGTCAACGTCAACCTCCGCCCCTACTACGGCGAGGGCTCCAAGACGCTGGCCTACGAGATCTGCGAGCAGCTCGGCTGGCGGCTGCCGGACCAGATCGTCATCCCGGTCGCCTCCGGCTCCCAGCTCACCAAGATCGACAAGGGGCTGAAGGAGCTGATCGCCCTCGGCCTCGTCGAGGACCGGCCGTACCGGATCTTCGGCGCCCAGGCCGAGGGCTGCTCCCCGGTCTCCGCGGCCTTCAAGGCCGGACACGAGGTCGTCCGGCCGCAGAAGCCGAACACCATCGCCAAGTCCCTGGCGATCGGCAACCCCGCGGACGGCCCGTACGTGCTCGACATCGCGCGCCGCACCGGCGGTGCCGTCGAGGACGTCACCGACCCGCAGATCGTCGAGGCGATCGAGCTGCTGGCCCGCACCGAGGGGATCTTCGCGGAGACCGCGGGCGGCGTGACCGTCGGCGTGACCAAGAAGCTCATCGAGAACGGCGTCCTGGACCCGTCGCTGACCACCGTGGTGCTGAACACCGGTGACGGCCTGAAGACCCTCGACGCCGTCGCCGACGGGCCCACCGCCACCATCCGGCCGGACCTGGACGCGTTCCGCGCGGCCGGCCTGGCCGGCTGAGCCGGACCCCGTCCCGCCCCCGACTCCCCACCCCCGTAGCCCCGGAAGGCATCCACCATGAGCGTCAAGGTCCGCATCCCCACCATCCTGCGCACGTACACCGGCGGCGAGGCCGAGGTCACCGCCGAGGGCGCGACCCTCTCCGAGGTGATCGCCGACCTGGACAAGAACCACCAGGGCATCGCCGCCCGCGTGCTCGACGACGCCGGCAAGCTGCGCCGCTTCGTGAACGTCTACGTCAACGACGACGACGTCCGCTTCGAGCAGGGCCTGCAGACGCCGACCCCGGACGGGGCGGGCATCTCCATCATCCCGGCGGTGGCGGGAGGTTCGGGGGCGTAGCCCCGTCCCGGCGGTCGCCGACCTGCCCGAGGGTGGTCGGCGCGGAACGTCCCGGATCGGCCCGGATCGCATTTGCGCCAATTCTTCCCCTGCACTGACTGGAATTGCCCCGTCCGACCTAAACGGACGGGGCAATTCCGTGTTGTGAAAGGGGATACCATTGGGGTGATCCCCCTCCGGTTATCTCCGCGTGCATGCCGAACGCATATGAGATCGCGGTGACTTGTGCGCAAGTTGTGTGCGCGTTTTGTCGGTTGTGTGGCATATTCCCGGCCCGAATCGGGCCACAATAACGCCATTTGAGCGTATACAGCCGTTTCTCCGACGCCAGAATTCTCGTCCGATTGACCTGTTGCGCTGGGCATTGGTCCAGATACATTCAGCGGCGGTCGACGCGTTCCGGCGCACACCCCACGGGCCATTCCCGGGGGGTGAGGTCTGACCCGGGTCCGCGAAGTGCGGTCCTGCGCAAGGGCCAGTAATAGGGGAGTTAGGCATGGCTCAGGGCACCGTCAAGTGGTTCAACGCGGAGAAGGGGTACGGCTTCATCGCGGTCGACGGTGGTGCGGATGTATTCGTCCACTACAGCGCGATCCAGATGGACGGTTACCGCACCCTTGAGGAGGGTCAGCGGGTCGAGTTCGAGATCTCGCAGGGCCAGAAGGGGCCACAGGCGGACATGGTCCGGGTCACCGCCTGAGGCGGCGGCCGACTGCATCGTCGGCGGAAGGCCCGCAACCCCGGTGAACGGGGCTGCGGGCCTTCTGTCGTGCCGGGGTGATGGCGGGGGCGCTGCCCTGCGGGATATTGCTCCGTGCCACATGCCTCGCGCCGCATCCCGCCCTGCGCCGCAGCGTCCCGCGGCGCATCACCTCGCGCTGCCACGCGGGCGTGAGGGGCGCGTACGGGGGGAGGGGCATTGCCGCGCCCCCGCCGTCGAATGGGGACGCGTCGGGACTCGTCGGGACTCGTTCGGGCGCGTTGGGACCCGCCAGGACGCATGCACGCGGGTGCGCAGTGCACGACCGCGTCGCGGGACGGCCCGGCGCGTGGGGGAACCCGGCGCACGCGGGCGCGTATGAGGTGTGGGACGGCCGCCTCCCGGGCCGGCGGCCGCCTGCTGTCGCGCCCGTCCGCCGGCCCGCAACCGACCGCACCCCACCGGGAGACATCCCCAAGCCGCTTGCACTCGCCTGGTGCGAGTGCTAATCATTGCGTTAGCACTCTCCCCGTGAGAGTGCTGAATGTGGATCGGGTCGGTGAGGCCGGCACGCCAGGTGGGGCAAGGAACCACACGGCATGCGGGCCGTCCGTCGCGGGCGCCAGCGCGGTCCTGAGCTTCCTCCCCCAAGCTCGTCACACTGTTCGGGCAGGGGGTACCCCATCAGTCCGGAGGGACCACTTCACATGGCCAAGATCATCGCGTTCGACGAGGAGGCGCGGCGCGGCCTTGAGCGCGGTATGAACCAGCTCGCCGACGCCGTCAAGGTCACCCTCGGCCCCAAGGGCCGCAACGTCGTCCTTGAGAAGAAGTGGGGCGCCCCCACGATCACCAACGATGGTGTCTCCATCGCCAAGGAGATCGAGCTGGAGGACCCGTACGAGAAGATCGGCGCCGAGCTGGTCAAGGAGGTCGCGAAGAAGACGGACGACGTCGCCGGTGACGGCACGACGACCGCGACCGTCCTGGCCCAGGCGCTGGTCCGCGAGGGCCTGCGCAACGTCGCCGCCGGCGCCAACCCGATGGCCCTGAAGCGCGGCATCGAGAAGGCCGTCGAGGCCGTCTCCGGTGCCCTGCTCGACCAGGCCAAGGAGATCGAGACCAAGGAGCAGATCGCCTCCACCGCGTCCATCTCCGCCGCCGACCCGCAGATCGGCGAGCTCATCGCCGAGGCCATGGACAAGGTCGGCAAGGAAGGCGTCATTACCGTCGAGGAGTCCCAGACCTTCGGTCTGGAGCTGGAGCTCACCGAGGGTATGCGCTTCGACAAGGGCTACATCTCGGCGTACTTCGCGACCGACATGGAGCGCATGGAGGCGGCGCTCGAGGACCCCTACATCCTCATCGTCAACTCCAAGATCAGCAACGTGAAGGACCTGCTGCCCCTCCTCGAGAAGGTCATGCAGTCCGGCAAGCCGCTGCTGATCATCGCCGAGGACGTCGAGGGCGAGGCCCTGTCGACCCTCGTCGTCAACAAGATCCGCGGCACCTTCAAGTCCGTCGCCGTCAAGGCCCCGGGCTTCGGTGACCGCCGCAAGGCCATGCTCGGCGACATCGCCATCCTCACCGGTGGCACCGTCATCTCCGAGGAGGTCGGCCTCAAGCTGGAGAACGCCGGTCTCGACCTGCTGGGCCGCGCCCGCAAGGTCGTCATCACCAAGGACGAGACCACCATCGTCGACGGTGCCGGCGACAGCGAGCAGGTCCAGGGCCGGGTCAACCAGATCCGCGCCGAGATCGAGAACAGCGACTCGGACTACGACCGCGAGAAGCTCCAGGAGCGCCTCGCGAAGCTGGCCGGCGGCGTGGCCGTCATCAAGGCCGGCGCCGCGACCGAGGTCGAGCTCAAGGAGCGCAAGCACCGCATCGAGGACGCCGTCCGCAACGCCAAGGCGGCCGTCGAGGAGGGCATCGTCGCCGGCGGTGGCGTGGCCCTGCTGCAGGCTTCCTCGGTCTTCGAGAAGCTGGAGCTGGACGGCGACGAGGCCACCGGTGCCGCCGCCGTGAAGCTGGCCCTGGAGGCCCCGCTCAAGCAGATCTCCGTGAACGCCGGCCTCGAGGGCGGCGTCATCGTGGAGAAGGTGCGCAACCTGACCCCGGGTCACGGCCTCAACGCCGCCACCGGCGACTACGTCGACATGATCGCCGAGGGCATCATCGACCCGGCCAAGGTGACGCGCTCCGCGCTGCAGAACGCCGCCTCCATCGCGGCGCTCTTCCTCACCACCGAGGCCGTCATCGCCGACAAGCCGGAGAAGGCCGCCGCGGCCGCTCCGGGCGGCATGCCGGGCGGTGACATGGACTTCTGATCCACCGCGGCCCCGTCCGCCGGTCGATCAACGTCCGTTCCGTTCGCCGGGGCGGTACCCCCTCTCCCAGGGGGTACCGCCCCGGCGGCGTTTTCGGGGCAGGGGGCGGGCGGCCCTGGCGCGGTCCGGGGGCGGCTGATCTGGGGGTGAGGGCGCCTTTCCGTCCTCTTCTTGTTCTTTTTCCTTGCTTCTTTGCGTCGTCTTCTTCTTGGCATTCCCTTCGGTGGTGGCCTCGCGCCGCTGCTCCTCGGTGATGGTGGTCGGTGAGGGTGGCTTACGCCGCTGGCCACACGTCGCCGTCCCTGCGCGACCGGCCATGCGCCGCCGTCCTTGGGTGACTGGCCACGCGCCGCCGTGCTCGGGCAACTGGCCGGCCATGCGTTGCCGGTGCCGCCCTTGATCCGGACCCGTGATCCGGACTCCGGACTCGTGATTCGGTTCCTGGTTCCGGTCCCTCATTCGGTTCCCGGCGTGGTCCGTGGCCCGGTCCCTCGTTCCGTTCCCGCGGCCTCGATGACGTCCGCAGCGCCGTCCCTGCGTCCCCCGGGCGGTTCCCGCGAACGGGGGATCGGTTCGCCCTGTCGAGTGGCTGCCCGGCGCGCCTCCGACCGGCGCGCCACCATAGTGGGCCCTGGCGGGGAGAACCTCGGACCTGGCCCCCGACCCCACCCGGAACAGGACCCGCCCGTGCCGAACGTCCCGAACCACACGAGGCCCGGTGCCCGCACCGTCTACGAGCCCGTGGTCGCCCCCACCACCCGCTACGCCGGACGGGAGGCGGCGGCGGCCGTCCTCTTCGCCGTCGCCGCCCTGCTCTACAACTGGTGGCTGCTGGAATTCGTCCTCCACACCGGCCTCGACCCCCGCAACTCCTACGTCAGCGAGCTCTACGCCGCCGACCAGCCGCTGCGCCGCCTCTTCGGCGCCCTGGAAGCCGGCTGCGCGCTCCTCGTCATCGCCGGCGCGCTGCTCGCCCGCAGCACACCCTCCGGCCACGGCCGCTGGGCCCGTACGGGTTGGCTCGCGCTGGTCGGCCTCGGACTCTCCTCACTGGCCGACGTCCTGCTCCCCATGGCCTGCGCCCCCTCGGTGGAACGCGGCTGCCTGGCCGTCCACCCCTGGCACACCGCCACCAGCGCCTTCGCCCACTTCTTCCTTTTCGCCTCGATGGCCTTCCTCAGCCGTGCGGCCGCCGTGCAGCGTCCCCCGATGCCGGCCGTCCGCCGCTGGGGTCCGCGCGTTCTGGCCGTCGCCATGCCCGCCGCGATCCTCACCGTCGGCCCGCTCATCGGCCACCCCGGCTGGCACGGCGTCCCCCAGCGCGTCCACCTGGCCCTCGTCGGCGTGTGGTTCCTTCTGCTGGCCGGGGCACTCGGCCGCTCGGCACGCCGCCGTCGCCGCTGGGCAGGCCACTGGGACGGCCCCTGGGCCCGCTACGTGGAGGGCCTCCGACGCGCCTGCCACAACACACCCCCGGGCCACGAGGACGCACCGCCTGCGGGCGACGAGAAGCGCACGCTTGCCCACCACGAGAACGGATCAACTACCGGCCGCGAGACCGACCTTGCGCCTACTCCGGAGCCGTCCGCTACGGAGCAGGTCACCACGGAGCAAAGCACTACGCAGCAAGGGGCGCCGAGGCTGTCGGCTGCGGGACAGGGCACTTCCGAAGTCGGCGTTCCCAAGGGCCTTCCAGAGGCGGGTGTTCCCGAGGCGACCGCTTCTGAGGCCGTCGACCAGCGGCCGGGTGGGCCAGAGGTGGCGGCTGGGGAGCCCGGTGGCCCTGGGCTGGGCGCCCGGGGACCGGGCGCTCCGGAACCGGGCGCCCGCGGCGCAACCAACGCGCCGCAGGAAGCTCGGGAGCCAGGCGCTCCGGGACCGGGCGCTCCCGGAACAGCCATCCAGGAGCCGGGTACTTCGGGAGAAGCAGGATCGGAGCCGGCCGGCCCGGAGTGAGCGGCCCGGAATGAGCCGGTCGGCAGTGGCAGCGTGGCGATTCGGAGCGAGAGCGAGCACGAGCAGGTCCGCAGAGCGGCCCTCCGGAGCGTGGCGGTCCGGGCGCGGCCGTTTGACCGTCACCTGGTCCAGTGGCGATCCGGTCTGCCTGATCCAGGGTGATCCGGCCTGGGGCCCTGCCCGAGCAGCCCGGCACCCAACACAACCAAGACGCGGTCGGCTCAACGCGCCTAGGACATGGCCGGGATGTGGCTGGGGGTACGCCTCTGGCCGGCCAACCCGCCGCCGGGGCCGCTCCAATCCGCCGCCGGGGCTGCTCCAGCCTCCCGCCGCTGGGGCTACGGCCATTACGGCGTCAAGGACGCGCAATCGCCCGCGGAGAGCGTCAGGCGGGTCAGGCGGGCTTGGCGGCCCAGCCGGGAGCCCCGCGGGGCCCGGGGGCGGTTACCCAACGCCTTCGAGTGCGGTGTTGCGGGTGTCCGGGTCCGTTCGCCGGGGGCCGTCGGGGGCGGCCGCGTCGGCTTCTGGTCGCGGTGCCTCGGTGGCCGCGTTGAGGACCGAGCGCTGCTGCTTGCTGAGGCCGAAGAAGTAGGTGGCGACGAAGCCGACCGCGTAGCCGACGAGGAGGCCGAGGGCGTAGACGGCGATCGTCGTGCCGAGCGCCTGGTTGCCCTTGACCAGGGGGAAGAGGGCCAGGCCGGAGGGGCCGATGGCGGTGGAGCCGACGGTATCGCCGAGTTGGTTGACGAGGCCCACGAAGCCGCCGCCGAACGCGCCTCCGACGCAGGCGGTGATGAAGGGGCGGCCGAGGGGGAGCGAGACGCCGTAGATCAGGGGCTCGCCGACCCCCAGGAAGCCTGCGGGGAGGGCGGAGCGGATCGTCGTACGGATCGAGTGGTTGCGGCGGAGGCGTGCGTAGAGGGCGAGGGCAGCTCCCACCTGGCCCGCACCGGCCATGGCGAGGATCGGCAGGAGGGTCGTGTAGCCCTGCTGCTGGATCAGGGTGGTGTGGATGGGGATGAGGGCCTGGTGGAGGCCCAGCATCACGAGAGGGAGGAAGAGCCCGCCGAGGAGGAAGCCGGCGAGCGCGCCGCCGTGGGAGAGCAGCCAGTCGGCGGCGGTACCGATGGCCTGCGAGACCTCGCCGGCGGCGTACATCAGGCCGAAGACGGTGACCAGACCGGTGAGGAGGACTGTGAGGGTGGGGGTGAGGAGGACGTCCAGCGCCTCGGGTACGCGTCTGCGGAGCTGCTTCTCGATGTGGGCGGCGAGGAGGGCGGCGGCGAGGGCACCGAGGACGCCACCCTGGCCGGGGGCGAGCTTCTGACCGAAGGCGGTGACGTTGGCGATGCCGGGGAAGACGATCACGGCGGCGACCGCGCCGCCGAGGACGGGGGTGCCGCCGAACTCCTTCGCGGTGTTGTAGCCGACGAAGACCGCGATCAGGGACATGAAGCCGGAGGCGATGGCCGTCAGGGGCGGGACCAGGGACGGGAGCCAACCGGCGTTGGTGAGCAGGCCGTTGAGACCGGCGATGATGCCGCAGCCGATCAGGGCGGGGATGAGCGGCACGAAGATGTTGGCGATGCGGCGGAGGAAGAGCTTGGCGGGGGTGGCGTTGCGGGCCTTCTGGCGGGCCTTGAGGGTGGCGCCTTGGGCGGCCAGGTCGGAGGCGGTGGTGGGGGG
>NZ_KB891896.1:138841-335875 GCF_000373585.1 Streptomyces sp. MspMP-M5 | reverse complement strand
GTTCACAGCGTCCTCGCTGTGTGCCTCCCAAGCATGTTGGGAGGTCTTTCAAAGGAACCTCGTCCCAGCTTGTGCTGGAGACGGGGTATCAACATATCTGGCGTTGACTTTTGGCACGCTGTTGAGTTCTCAAGGAACGGACGCTTCCTTTGGATTCCCTTTCGGGTTTCCGCCGGGCGCTTCCCTTCGGTGTTTCACACTCTATCAGGGCTTTTCCGGCTTTTCGAACCGCGCTTTTCTGCAGGCATGCAGAAGTGCGTGATCCGAGAATCTGGATCATGACTCTGAGGAGTGCCGCCCACTCAGTCGGTCGCGCTGAGCGCTTCCTGGCTGTCCGGGGCAGAGCTAAGACACTACAGGGGCCTGATGGGCGAGGCAAATCGATTCGGCGCCGGAGCCGCATCAACTGGGCTCTGTCATGCGGAACCGTCAGTTCTTATGACTTACGCTTCTCAACGGTGCGCCGTCCGGGACAGGCAGTGACGGCGGCCTGATGAATCTTCACCCCTGGGAGGTTTCCCATGACCACCGTGACGTCCCCTCTTGCCGGACGCGCCATCGGACTGGCCGCCGTGCCGGACCCCGTCTTCTCCGGCGCGATGGTGGGCCCCGGCACCGCCATCGACCCGGTCCGCGAGCCCTCGGAGGCGGTGTCGCCCGTGGAGGGCGTGGTCGTCTCCCTGCACCCGCACGCGTTCGTCGTCGTGGACGCCGAAGGGCACGGCGTGCTGACGCACCTCGGCATCGACACCGTGCAGCTCAACGGCGAAGGCTTCGAGCTGCTGGTGAACAAGGGCGACACCGTCACCCGCGGACAGGCCGTCGTGCGCTGGAACCCGGCGGCGGTCGAGGAGGCCGGCAAGTCGCCGGTGTGCCCCGTCGTCGCGCTGGAGGCCACCGCGGACTCGCTCGGCGAGGTCCGTGAGGACGGCGAGATCAAGGCCGGCGACGAGCTCTTCTCCTGGCAGTAGGAGCAACCGGTCGCCGTTGCGAGACGGCAGGTACGACATCCACCGCGGCGGCCGGGCCCGCCGCAACAACCGGAGACGGGTGACATGGAGACAACGCTGCGGGGCGTCGGGGTGAGCCACGGCGTGGCCATCGGCGAGGTGCGGCACATGGGGACGGCGGTGCTGGAGCCGCCGGCCAAGCAGATTCCGGCGGAGGAGGCGGAGCGCGAACAGGGGCGCGCCCGCCAGGCCGTGGAAGCTGTGGCCGCCGACCTGATCGCGCGGGGCAATCTGGCGGGCGGCGAGGCACAGCATGTGCTGGAGGCGCAGGCCATGATGGCCCAGGACCCCGAGCTGATGGCCGATGTCGACCGGCGGATCGCCGTGGGCAGCACGGCCGAGCGCGCGGTGTACGACGCGTTCGCCGCCTATCGGGCGCTGCTGGCCGGGGCGGGCGAGTACCTGGCGGGCCGGGTGGCCGACCTCGACGACGTGCGGAACCGTATCGTCGCGCGGCTGTTGGGCGTGCCGATGCCGGGTGTGCCGGACAGCGACGAGCCGTATGTGCTGATCGCGCGGGATCTGGCGCCGGCCGACACGGCGCTGCTGGACCCGGCGCTGGTGCTCGGGTTCGTGACCGAGGAGGGCGGGCCGACCAGCCACAGCGCGATTCTGGCGCGGGCGCTGGGGGTGCCGGCCGTGGTGGCGCTGCCGGGTGCGGGTGAGCTCGTCGAGGGCACCGTGATCGCGGTGGACGGCAGCACCGGTGAGGTCTTCGTCGACCCGAGTGAGGACAAGCGGGCCGAGCTGACGGAGGCCGCCGAGGCGCGGAAGGCGGCGCTGGCGGCGGCGTCCGGTCCGGGTGCCACGTCCGACGGGCACAAGGTGCCGCTGCTGGCGAACGTCGGCGGGCCGGCGGATGTGCCGGCGGCGGTGGAGGCCGGTGCGGAGGGCGTCGGGCTGTTCCGTACGGAGTTCCTGTTCCTGGACGACAGCAAGCAGGCGCCGTCGGAGGAGAAGCAGGTCGAGGCGTACCGGAAGGTGCTGGAAGCCTTCCCGGAGGGGCGCGTGGTGGTGCGCGTGCTGGATGCCGGGGCGGACAAGCCGCTGGACTTCCTGACGCCGGCGGACGAGCCGAACCCGGCGCTGGGTGTCCGCGGTCTGCGGACCCTGCTGGACCACCCCGAGGTGCTGCGGACGCAGCTGACGGCGCTGGCGAAGGCCGCCGAGGGGCTGCCCGTCTACCTTGAGGTCATGGCGCCGATGGTGGCGGACCGGACCGACGCCCGGGCGTTCGCCGACGCGTGCCGGGAGGCCGGGCTGCAGGCGAAGTTCGGCGCGATGGTGGAGATTCCGTCGGCGGCGCTGCGGGCCCGGTCGATCCTGCAGGAGGTGGAGTTCCTGTCGCTGGGCACCAACGACCTGGCGCAGTACACCTTCGCGGCGGACCGGCAGGTGGGCGCGGTGTCGCGGCTGCAGGACCCGTGGCAGCCGGCGCTGCTGGACCTGGTGGCGGTGTCGGCCGAGGCCGCGAAGGCCGAGGGCAAGAGCTGTGGTGTGTGTGGTGAGGCGGCCTCCGATCCGCTGTTGGCGTGTGTGCTGACGGGTCTGGGCGTCACCAGCCTGTCCATGGGCGCGGCGTCGATCCCGTATGTGCGGGCGTCGCTGGCCAAGCACACGCTGGCGCAGTGCGAGCGGGCCGCTGCCGCGGCGCGGGCCGCGGACACCGCGGAGGATGCCCGGGCGGCCGCGCAGGCGGTGCTCTCCGGGGAGTGATCCGGGCGGCGCGCGGCGCCGTGCGAGGTGATTCGGGACGGCCGTCCCGCCGGTGTGGCGGGGCGGCCGTTTCGCGTGTGCGTGAGGTCCGGCCCTGGTGGGGGTCAGGGGTGGCAGTGGGGGGCGGGTGGGGGTGGGAGGGGCAGGCCGGGGGCGTAGTCGACGCGGTGTTCGGGTGGGATGGGTTCGTCGGTTTCGGGGTCGGTGCAGTACGCGTCGAAGATCTCGGCGGCGCTGATGGGGTCGGGCCAGGCGCCCCGGAGGCGCCAGCCGCGGACGGTGGCGGGACCGGGGTCGAGGGCGGGACCTGGGTCGCTGGGATCGGTGGGGCGGCTGGGGTCTTCGGTGGCGGGGAGGGTGCGGCAGACCAGGGCGCCGGTGACGGGTTGGACCAGGGCGGCGGCGAGGACCGTGCAGAAGGCGAGGGTTTCGGATGCGGGGAGGTCGGCCGGGGTGCCGTCGGGGGTGGCGGTGGTGTGCAGATAGGCGCGGAGGGAGCCGGTGGGGTCGGGGAGGGTGCAGACGAGGTGGTGGGTGCCCGCCCCCAGGGCCGCCAGGAGGTGGTGGAGGGCGGTGGTGGCGCGGGTGAAGGCGGCGTGCGCGAGGTCCTCGCCGCAGGTGGCGCAGCGGCCGGCGCGGGCGAGGAGGGTGGTGGCGCGGTCGCAGGATTCCCGGCGGGCGGCTTCCTCGGTGAGTAAGGGGAGGAGGTGTTCCAGCGGGGTGCCGTCGTAGGCGAGGGAGGCGCCGGTGCAGGCGACGGCGGCGGTGTAGCGGCTGCGGCTGGCCGGGGCGTCCGGGTCGAGGCCGTGGTCGGCGCAGTAGCGGGCGAAGGCGGCCGGGTCGAAGAGGCAGAGGGTGGTGTGCACGCCCTGGGCGGCGAGGGTGCGCAGCAGGGTCTCCAACTGCCGGAGGTAGCCGCGGTGGTCGTCGAAGGGGAAGGTGCGGTAGCGGCGCATGGCGGCGAAGTCCCGGGCGTCGGCGAGGACGGCGGCGGTGCTGGGGAGTTCGCGGCGGAGCGGGTGGGCGGGGTGGTGGTGGGTGGGTCGGGCGGGTGTCATGGCTCCCCCTCGGTGGGTGCGCTGGTCGGGCGTACGGGTCGGCGTCACTGGTCGGACGTCGACTGTCACCGAGAGTAATCGGGGGGTCTGACAACGGCGGGTGGCCGGCGCCGGGGCGGGGGTGCCACCGGCGCCGGTCCGGGGGTCACTTGGCGCGGTCGGCGGCGATCCGCTCGTAGAAGCGGAGGAGTTCGAGGTTGTCGACGGAGCCGGGGTTGACGGCCTTTTCGAGGGGGGTGCCCTGGAGGAGGCGCTTGACGGGGACCTCGATGCGCTTGCCGGTGAGGGTGTGCGGGACGCCGGGGGCCTCGATGATCTCGTCGGGGACGTGGCGGGGGGAGAGCTGTTCGCGGATGGTCCGCTTGATGCGGTCGCGGAGGGCGTCGTCCAGGGTTCTGCCTGGGGCGAGGTGGACGAAGAGGGGCATCCAGTAGCCGCCGTCGGGGAGTTCGAGGCCGATGACGAGGGATTCGCGGATCTCGGGGAGGCGTTCGACGGCCTCGTAGATGTCGGCGGAGCCCATCCGGACGCCCTGGCGGTTGAGGGTGGAGTCGGAGCGGCCGTGGATGACGACGCTGCCGCGGGAGGTGAGGGTGATCCAGTCGCCGTGCCGCCAGACGCCGGGGTACATGTCGAAGTAGCTGTCGTGGTAGCGGGTGCCGTCGGGGTCGTTCCAGAAGCGGGTGGGCATGGACGGCATGGGCTTGGTGACGACCAGTTCGCCGACCTCGTCGATGACGGGCTTGCCCTGGGGGTCCCATGCCTGGAGGTCGGTGCCGAGGCAGGCGGCCTGGAGTTCGCCGATGTGGACGGGGAGGGTGGGAACGGCGCCGGCGAAGCAGCTGCAGACGTCGGTGCCGCCGCTGACGGAGGCGGTCCACAGGTCGGTGCCGGTCTCGGCGAAGGTGTCGTGGAGCCAGCGGAAGCCGTCGGGCGGGAGCGGGGAGCCGGTGGTGGCGACGCAGCCGACGGTGGAGAGGTCGAGGTCGCGGGCGGGGTGCAGGCCGGCCTTGCGGCAGGCCATGACGTAGGCGGCGGAGGTGCCGAAGACGGTGGTGCGGGTGGCGGCGGCGACTCGCCACTGGGCGGCGGTGTCGGGGTGGCCGGGGCTGCCGTCGTAGAGGACGATCGTGGATCCGGCGAGGAGGCCGCCGACGAGGAAGTTCCACATCATCCAGCCGGTGGAGGTGTACCAGAAGAAGCGGTCGTCGGGGCCGAGGTCGCAGTGCAGGCCGGTCTGCTTGAGGTGTTCGAGGAGGATGCCGCCCTGGGACTGGACGATGGCCTTGGGGAGGCCGGTGGTGCCGGAGGAGTACAGGACCCACAGCGGGTGGTCGAAGGGGACCTGCTCGAAGACCGGGTCGGTGGCGCCTGCGGTCAGGTCGGACCACTCCAGGGCGCCTTCGGGGGCGGGGGTGCCGAGCAGGGGGACGTGGACGACGGCGCGCAGGGTGGGGAGTTCGGCGCGGAGTTCGGCGACGGTGGCGCGGCGGTCGTGTTCCTTTCCGCCGTAGCGGTAGCCGTCGACGGTGAACAGGACGACCGGTTCGACCTGCTGGAAGCGGTCCAGGACGCTGCGGGCGCCGAAGTCGGGGGCGCAGGAGGTCCAGACGGCGCCGACCGCGGCGGTGGCGAGGAGGGCGACCACGGCCTGCGGGATGTTGGGGAGGTAGCCGCTGACGCGGTCGCCGGGGCGGACGCCGAGCCGGCGGAGGGCGGCGGCCAGGGAGCCGACCTGGGTGCGGAGTTCGGCCCAGGTGACGGGGGCGGGTTCCTGGCGTTCGTCGACGTGGAGGAGGGCGGGGGTGCCGGCGCGGGCGGGGTCCTCGGCGGTGCGCAGGGCGTGTTCGGCGTAGTTGAGGGTGGCGCCGGGGAACCAGCGAGCGCCGGGCATGGTGGGGTCGGCGAGGACGGTGTCGTAGGGGGTGGTGAAGCGGACGTCGAACCATGTGGCGACGGCCTGCCAGAAGGTGGGGAGCTCTTCGACGGACCAGCGGTGCAGGGTGGCGTAACTGGCCGCGGGGTCGCCGGGGGTGGGGGCGGGGGCGCCGTGGTGGGTGGTGGCCCAGGTGTGGAAGCGGGTGACCTGTGCGCCGGCGATCCGGTCCGGGCCGGGCTGCCAGAGGGGTTCCGGGGCAGGCTGGGCGGCGGAGTGCGGTGCGGTGGTCATGATGCGGCTCCTGGCAGGTACGCGTCGTGGGCGTCGGCCGTGCGCGGTGGCGGGGGTCCCCCGGTGGGGCGCGTGGCCGGCTTCTTGGGACGATGCCATGTGATCGACTTGTGCACCAGGGTGGATCGGCACATTCCGGGGGTGGCGCGGGCCTGCGGGTGCGGGCAGCGGTGGGTGCGGTCCGGGTGGGGAGGTGGCCCGGGACGGTTCGGGGTGGTTCGGCGGGGTGGGTTCCGGCCACTGGGCGGGGGTGGTCGGGGCACGGAGGTGGCCGGGTCGGCCGTGCGCAGGTGAACGGCAGTTGAACGGTTCCCGCCGGAGGGGTCGGCAGTGGCAGGCTGACCGGCATGGACGGGCGTGATCTGGTGCGGTCGGTACGGATGGTCAGGGCGGTCGGGCCGGCGCAGGGGCTGCGGTCCGTGCGTGCGGCGTGGCGCCGGAGCAGAGCGGATGCGCGGGCGCTGCCGCGGCGAGGTCCGGAGCGGGCGCGGGTGCCGGGCACGGCGCTGGGGGCGGAGCCGTTGCCGGGTGGCGGGGTGATCCGTTTCGCGCGGTCGTCGCTGCGGGTGCGGGTCGCGGCGGGCGGTGCGGTGTTCTGCGGGTGGGACGGGGCCGGGCCGGAGCCGTCGTACGCGCTGGCCGGGGCGTGTCCGGCGGTGGATCCGCGGGTGGTGCTGGAGCCGGACACGGAGGGCGGCTGGCGGATCGTCTCGCAGCGGGTGCTGGTGGTGGTGTCGCGGTTCGGTGCGGTGGAGGTGCGGACGCCGGGTGGGGCGATGCTGCGGCGGGAGCTGCCGCCGCGCTGGTGGGACCGGGTGGCGGAGGCCGGGGCGGGAGCGGAGGGTGCCGGGGCGGACGGGGCCGGGCCGTCGGAGGGGGCGGTGGCGTCGCGGTGGGTGCAGCGGTCGGAGGTGGCGGCGGACGCGCGGTTCTTCGGGCTGGGCGGCCGGTCGGCGGGGCCGCGGCTGCGGGACGGGGTGTACCGGCTGTGGAACACCGATCCGGGTGGCGCCTTCGGGCCCGGGGACGATCCGCTGTATCTGACGATGCCGGTGCAGTTGGTGGTGGCGGACGCGGGGACGCACCTGGTGTTCCACGACAACTCCTGGGACGGCCGGGTGGCACTGCGGGAGGGGGCGGAGGGCGCCGGGTCGGGGCATGACCGGCGCGGTGTCTGCGAGCTGCGGATGGACGGCGGGCCGCTGCGCTACTGGGTGCTGGCGGGGACGCCGGCCCGGGTGCTGCTGGGGTGGACGGCACTGACGGGGGCGCCGGCGCTGCCGCCCCGTTGGGCGCTGGGGTACCAGCACGCCCGGTGGGGCTTCGGCAGCGCCGACGAGGTGCGGCGGGTGGTGGCGGGCTACCGGGAGCGGGGGCTGCCGCTGTCGGCGGTCCATCTGGACATCGACCACTACGACGGGCACCGGGTGTTCACCGTGGACCGTGCGCGGTTCCCGGATCTGCCGGGGCTGGCCGGGGAGTTGCGGGCCGAGGGCGTGCGCCTGGTGTCGATCGTGGACCCGGCGGTGAAGGCGGAGCCGGGGAACGCGGTGTACGACGGCGGGGTGGCGGTGGACGGATTCGTACGGGACGCCCGGGGGCGGGTGGTGCGGGGGGAGGTGTGGCCGGGCGAGTCGGTGTATCCGGACTTCACCGACGCGCGGGTGCGCAAGTGGTGGGGGGCGCTGTACGCGGAGCGGCTGGCGCAGGGGTTCTCCGGGGTGTGGCACGACATGAACGAGCCGGTGTCGTTCGCGGCGTTCGGGGAGCCGACGCTGCCGCGGTCGGCGCGGCACGACCTGGAGGGGCGCGGCGGCGACCACCGGGAGGCGCACAACGTCTACGGGCTGGCGATGGCGCAGGCGGCCTACGAGGGGCTGTGCGAACTGCGGCCCGGGGAGCGGCCGTTCCTCTTCTCCCGGTCGGGGTGGGCGGGGCTGCAGCGGTACGGGGGGACGTGGTCGGGGGACGTGGCGACCGGGTGGCCGGGGCTGCGGGCGTCGTTGGCGCTGGTGCTGGGGCTGGGGCTGTGCGGGGTGCCGTACAGCGGGCCGGATGTGGGCGGCTTCTCGGGGGTGCCGTCGCCGGAGCTGTATCTGCGGTGGTTCCAACTGGGGGCGTATCTGCCGTTGTTCCGTACGCATTCGGCGCTCTGGGCGGGGCGGCGGGAGCCGTGGGAGTACGGGGCGGAGGTGCTGGCGCACGCGCGGGCGGCGCTGCGGGAGCGGGCGCGGCTGGTGCCGTACTTCGTGACGCTGGGGCAGTTGGCGCGGCTGTCGGGGGCGCCGTATGTGCGTCCGGTGTGGTGGAACGCGCCGCGGGACCGGGCGCTGCGGGATTGCGAGGACGCGTTCCTGTTGGGGGACGCGCTGTTGGTGGCGCCCATAGTGGAGGCGGGGGCGGTGCGGCGGGCGGTGCGGCTGCCGCGCGGCCGGTGGTACGACACCGCGACGGGGCGGGCGTACGAGGGGCCGGGGCGGGTGTGGGTGGACGCGCCGCTGTCCCGTATTCCGGTGCTGGCGCGGGCGGGTGCGGTGCTGCCGGTGGCGGGGGCGGACGGTGGGACGGAGCTGGAGGTGTGGGCACCGGCGGCCGGGCGTACGGGCGGGGGGCTGGTGGTGCCGGACGGCGGGGACGGCTGGCGGCGGCCGGAGGTGGAGCGGTTCGTCACCCGGTGGGAGGGCGGCCGGGTGGTCGTGGAGCGGCGGGACGAGGGCCCGGCGGGGTATCCGGTGCGGGTGCGAGGGCTGGCCGGCGAGGAGGAGCCGGGGCCGGTGGTCGGCTGAACGGCGCGGCGGGGCAGGCCCGTTGGGGTACGCCGTGTACGAGGGGGACGTGCCGGGGGTGGTATACGGGCGGTGGGCCGGGGGGTTCCGTCGGGCCCGCCGGGCCTGGTAGACGAGGGGCATGTCGAGACTTGCTGCCACCTGGCGCGGCCTGGCCGCCGCTGCCGCCGCCCTGTCGGCCCTCACCGCCGTCCCGTCGGGTGCCGTCGCGCGGTCCGTCACGGCGCCGTCGCCGGGCCCCGCCGGGCAGGGCGCGCGGGCCCACGACCCCAAGGCGCCGAAGGAGTTCGTGGCACTGCGCGATGTCGATCCCACCATCATCCAGGAGATCCGCTACGCCACCCCGCACGATTTCCTGGGGGTGCCGGCGACGGGCTACCGGGAGCCGATGTGCATCCTGACCCGGGACGCGGCGCGGGCGCTGCACCGGGCGCAGTCATCCTTCCTGCGGCGCGGCTACTCCCTCAAGGTCTATGACTGCTACCGCCCGCAGCGGGCGGTGGACCACTTCGTGGCGTGGGCCAAGGACCTGTCGGACCAGCGGATGAAGGCGGAGTTCTATCCGCGGGTGGACAAGTCGGTGCTGTTCCGGGACGGGTACATCGCGGAGAAGTCCGGGCACAGCAGGGGCAGTACGGTCGATCTGACGCTGGTCCGGCTGCCGGCGCTGCCGACCCGGCCGTATGTGCCCGGGGAGCCGCTGACGTCCTGCTTCGGGCCGAAGGCGAGCCGTTTCCCGGACAACTCCCTGGACATGGGGACCGGCTTCGACTGCTTCGACACCCTCGCGCACACCCTGGACCCGCGGATCAGGGGGAGGCAGCGGGCGAACCGGCTGCTGCTGAAGGCGGGGCTGGAGCGGGCCGGGTTCGTGAACTACGCGGACGAGTGGTGGCACTACACGTTCTCGCCGGAGACGTTTCCGGACACCTATTTCAACTTCCCGGTGGCGCGCGGTTCGCTGGTGCGGCACTGAGGCGCGGGTGCCGCCGCCTGTACGGTCGTACGCTCCGGAAGGATGCGTGAACAGTGCGTGAACGGGGTGCCGCCAGTGCCCCCTGAGCGGCATGCTGCTGCTCGTGCCTGCCTGGACCGACCAGCTCCGCTTCGCTTTCCAGCCCGTGGTGAACCTCGCGACCGGTACGGTCGCCGCGCTGGAGCCGCTCGCCAGACCCGAGGACGGCGAGACCGACCTGCTGACCTGTGCGCGCCACTGCCCCGAACTGGACGCCGAGTTGGCCGCGCGCGCCGTCCGGGCCGCGGCGGAGCAGGAGACCCCTCTGCCGCTGCACATCAACGTCTTCGCGGGGACACTCGCGCGCCGGCCCGGGCTGGCGTCGCTGGGCGAGGCGGTGCGGGACACCGGGCGGCGGCCGTGGGAGATCACCCTGGATCTGGGCGGGCCGTTCAGCCCGGTCCCGGAGCGGGAGCTGCTGGGGGCGGTGGCGGGGCTGCGGGACGCGGGCTACCGGATCTGCGCGGACGGGGTCGGGGACGGCGATCTGCCGCTCCGGCTGCTGGGTGAACTCTCACCGGACGTGGTCAAGTTGGACCGTTCGCTGTGTGTGCGGCTGGAGCGCGATCCGGGGCGGCAGGCGGCGGTGGCCGCGATGCGGGAGCTGTGCGACCGGGTGGGCGGGCTGCTGGCCGTCGAGGGGGTGGAGACCGAGCGGCAGTACGCGGCGGTGCGGGCGGCCGGGGTGCAGCTGGCGCAGGGGAACCTGTTCGCGCCGCCGGCGCGGCGGGTGGCGAGCGAGGTGTATCTGCCGGCCTCGCAACCGCCGCCGGTGAGCGGCCGGCCGGCCCTGGGCCGCCCGCCGTCGGGGCCGCCGGTGGCGCAGTTCCTGCAGCCGGCGGCGCTGCTGCCGATGGAGGCGTCGGCGGGCGCGGTGCGCAGCCATCTGACGGGGTTCCCGGAGGTGTCGGGGGTGCTGCTGGTGGACGCGGAGGGGGTGCCGGTGCGGGCGATCGACCGCGACCGCTTCCTGCTCTCGCTCTCCGGGCGGTACGGGCACGCGCTGTACGCGGACCGGCCGGCGCTGCGGCTGGCGGACCGGCCGCGGACGGTGGGCGCCGATGCCACCGCGTGGCAGGTGCTGGACATGATCGCCGACGGGGAGCGGGACCGTACCGGGGACGATGTGGCGGTGGTGGACGAACGAGGCCGCTGCATCGGGGTGGTGCACCTCGCGGACATCCTGCGGGCGCTGGCCGAGAGCCGGGTGGAGGAGGCGGCGCGGCTCAATCCGCTGACCCGGCTGCCCGGTTCGGACGCGGTGAACGCCGAGGTGGACCGGCGGATCGCCGAGGGCCGGGAGTTCGCCCTGAGCTGGCTGGACGTGGACGGGTTCAAGCAGGTCAACGACGGGGCCGGGTTCGCGGCGGGGGACGAGCTGATCCGGTCGGTGGGGCGGACGCTGGCCGAGGTGGCGGGGGACGAGCCGGGCAGCCGGGTGGGGCACATCGGCGGGGACGACTTCCTGGTGCTGGCCGAGCCGGACGGGCTGGAGCCGTTCGCCAAGGCGCTGCTGGACGTGGACTGGTCGGCGGGTGAGATGCCGGTGACGCTCTCGCTGGCGACGGTGGTCTGCCCGCCCGGGAGCGTCACCGGCCACGGCCCTGCGGCAGCCGCGCTGGCACCCTTGAAGAAGGCCGCCAAGGAGCTGCCGGGGGCGAGCTGGGTGGTGGGGCGGCCGGGGACGGAGCGTACGGAGGTACGGCGCGGGGCGGCGGCGCGGGTGCCGGGGCAGACAGGGGCGGAGGGGGGCGCGGTGGCGGAGGCGGACGCGGGGTCCCCCGCGCGGCCTTGACGCCCCCTCGGCCGCGGAGAACACTTCCGGGTGCCGGTCGCCGGATGCCCCGTGGTGTGGGCACCGCCGTACCCGGGCACGGCACGCACCCTGCACGGAGGACCGGGGCCCGTCCCCGGGCCGGGGCCGAGGAGCCGCCATGTACGGACGGAACGGGTCGGACGGGACGTATGTCGCCGCGATCGACCAGGGGACGACGTCGAGCCGCTGCATCATCTTCGACCGCGCCGGCGCGGTGGTCGCCGCCGACCAGCGGGAGCACCGCCAGATCTTCCCCCGGCCCGGCTGGGTGGAGCACGACGCCGGCGAGATCTGGGCCAGGGTGCAGGAGGTGGTGGCGGGCGCGCTGGCCCGGGCGGGGCTGCGGGCCGACGAGCTGCGCGCGCTGGGCATCACCAACCAGCGGGAGACCACGGTGCTGTGGGACCGGGCCACCGGCCGGCCGGTCCATCACGCCGTGGTCTGGCAGGACACCCGGACCGACCGGCTCTGCGCCGAGCTGGGCGGGGCGGCCGGTCCGGACCGCTTCCGGGAGGCAACCGGGCTGCCGCTGGCGAGCTACTTCTCCGGGCCGAAGGCGGCCTGGCTGCTGGACGAGGTGCCGGGGCTGCGGGCCCGCGCCGAGCGCGGCGAGATCGCGTTCGGCACCGTCGACTCCTGGCTGATCTGGAACCTGACCGGCGGCACCGACGGCGGGGTGCACGTCACGGACGTCACCAACGCCGCCCGCACACTGCTGATGGACCTGCGCACCCTGCAGTGGGATCCGGCGATCCTGTCGGCGATGCGGGTGCCGGAGGCGATGCTGCCGGAGATCAGGTCGTCGGCGGAGGTGTACGGGACGGCGGTGGGGCGGATGGCGGGCGTTCCGGTGGCGTCGGCGCTGGGCGACCAGCAGGCGGCGGTCTTCGGGCAGACCTGCTACGGCGTCGGCGAGGCCAAGAACACCTACGGCACCGGCTCGTTCCTGCTGCTCAACACCGGGGACCGGCCGGTGCCGTCGCGGCACGGGCTGCTGACGACCCTGGGCTACCAGCTGGGCGGGGAGGCGCCCGTCTACTGCCTGGAGGGCTCGATCGCCGTCACGGGGGCGCTGGTGCAGTGGTTCCGCGACCAGCTCGGGCTGATCTCCTCGGCGGCCGACATCGAGGAGCTGGCGGCGAGCGTGCCGGACAACGGCGGTGCCTATGTCGTGCCGGCGTTCTCGGGCCTGTTCGCGCCGCACTGGCGCGCCGACGCACGCGGGGTGATCACCGGGCTGACCGGGTACGTCACCAAGGCCCATCTGGCGCGCGCGGTGCTGGAGGCGACCAGCTGGCAGACCCGCGAGGTGGTGGACGCGATGGTCAAGGACTCGGGGGTGCCGATCACCCGGCTGAAGGCCGACGGCGGGATGACCGCCAACGGCCTGCTGATGCAGCATCAGGCGGATGTGCTGGGGGTGCCGGTGATCCGCCCGGTGGTCCCGGAGACGACCTGTCTGGGCGCGGCGTACGCGGCCGGGCTCGCCACCGGTGTCTGGCAGGACCTGGACGAGCTGCGGTCCCACTGGCGGCCGGACACCGAGTGGACGCCGCGGCTCGACGCGGCGGCCCGGGAGCGCGAGTACGCCAACTGGCGGCGGGCGGTGGAGCGGAGCTTCGGCTGGCTGGCGGAGGACGGCGGCG
This sequence comes from Streptomyces sp. MspMP-M5, assembly GCF_000373585.1. Classification (GTDB taxonomy): domain Bacteria; phylum Actinomycetota; class Actinomycetes; order Streptomycetales; family Streptomycetaceae; genus Streptomyces. Next base: position 322,658 of record NZ_KB891896.1, on the reverse strand, counting down.
GCGCGTCCTGATGCCGGTGGCCGGCAGGCGTACGGCCCGCACCCCGGGCGGCGGGGTACGGGCCGTACTTCCGCGCCCTGTCAGGGAGGCGCGGGTCGGGGTGGCGCGAACCGGGCGGACCCGGGCCGGCGCGGCGCCGGTCAGGGCAGGGCGGGCTCGCGCTGCTGGGTGCCGCGCCGCATCGCGTGCTCGACGACGGCGATCAGCACGTCCCGGGCGGAGTCCCGCGCCCGGGCGTCGCAGAGCAGCACCGGCACCGCGGGGTCGAGGTCCAGGGCGTCCCGGACGGCGTCGGCGGGGTAGCGGTCGGCGCCGTCGAAGCAGTTGACGGCGACGACGAACGGCAGGCCGCGGCGCTCGAAGTAGTCGATGGCGGCGAAGCTGTCGGCCAGCCGGCGGGTGTCGGCGAGCACCACCGCGCCGAGCGCGCCGCGGGCCAACTCGTCCCACAGGAACCAGAAGCGGTCCTGTCCGGGGGTGCCGAAGAGGTAGAGGACCAGTTCGTCGTGGACGGTGATCCGGCCGAAGTCCATCGCGACGGTGGTGGTGGACTTGGCCTCGACGCCGTGCAGGTCGTCGACCGGGCGGCCGGCCTCGGTCAGCCGCTCCTCGGTCCGCAGCGGCCGGATCTCGCTGACCGCGCCCACCAGGGTGGTCTTGCCGACGCCGAAGCCGCCCGCGACGAGGATCTTGAGCGTCACCGGCTCGGCCGCGGCGGGCCGGCGACGGCGCTCGGAACGCCCGAAGACCATGGGTTTCGTTCTCCTGGTTGCGGTGGATACGGGGGCACGGGGCAGCGGGGGATGTCCCTGGTGCACTGGCGGCCGCCGCCGGGCGGTCGCCAGTGCACCGTACAACGTGGGCGGTACGGCGCCCACTTGAGGTGCGGCCGGATCGGGCGGGGCCGCCGGTCCAAGGCCGCCAACCGCCCCAAAAGGGCCGTGCGGCGGGCGGATCAGCCCGGCCGGTGGGCGGCGAGGTGGTCGAGGATCTTCGGTACGACCAGGGCCGGGACCTCTTCGGGCAGCCAGTGGCTGGCCCCCTCCAGGGCCTCGAAGGAGTAGGGTCCGTCCACCCACTCCCCCGTCGACTCGGCGGCGGTGCGGCCCAGGGCGAGGTCCTCGCTGCCCCACAGGAAGAGGGTGGGCACCGCGATCCGGCCGGCGGGGACGGAGATCACCGCCTCGGGGGCGCGGTACCAGTTCAGGACCGCGGTCAGCGCGCCGGGCTCGGCGAGCCGCCGGACATTGTCCTCGACCAGGTCGGCGGGCACCTTGCCGCCGTAGACGGCGCGCAGCCGGGCCGCGTCGTCGGCGAGCAGGGCGGACTCGGCGGCACCGTCGGGGCGGCGGAAGAAGCGGACGTAGTCCAGCCGGTGGTGCTGTTCGGGGTCGCCGGCGGCGGCGCGGTTGAGCGCCTCGGGGTGCGGGGTGGCGAGGACGGTCAGCGAGGCCAGCCGCTCGGGGTGGGCGCCGGCCAGCGCCCAGGCGACCAGGCCGCCCCAGTCGTGGGAGACCAGGTGGAAGCGGTCGGCGCCCTGGGCGTCGGCGAAGGCGAGGGCGTCGGCGACGAGTTCGGGGACGGCGTAGTCGGCGATCCGGGGCGGGCGGGCGTCCGGGGAGTAGCCGCGCTGGTCGACGGCGACCGCGCGGTATCCGGCGGCGCCCAGGGCGGGCAGCACCGCGCGCCAGGAGTCGGCGAACTCGGGCCAGCCGTGCAGCAGCAGGACGACCTCGCCGTCGGCCGGTCCGCAGGCCAGGGCGTCGAAGGTGTGGGGTCCGGCGGTGATCCGCAGGCGTTCGAGGGCGGTGGCGTCGGCCATGGCGGGGGCTCCTGGCTCCTGGGTTCGGGGGCCGCCCGCCCGTCGGGCGGGGCGGGCGGCGGGGTGGTGCGCGGTGGCATCCGGCCCGGACGTCACAGCGCGCGCAGGCCGTCGATGACCTCGCGCAGCACGTCCTCGTCGGGCAGTTCGGCCGGCGGCACCGGGCGGGTGACGTGGACCAGCCCGGCGTCCAGCAGGTCGCCGATGAGGACCCGGACCACGCCGACCGGGAGGTCGAACTCGGCCGCCAGCTCGGCGACCGACTGCGGCGCCTCCCGGCACAGCTCGACGATGTCCACCTGCTCCGGGGACAGCGTCTGGTCGGTGATCGGCTCCTCGGCGCGGCTCTCGGCGATCACCAGGGCGATCAGGTCCAGCCGCCCCTCGGCGGCCGTCCGGGTGCGCCCGCGCGTCATCGCGTACGGGCGGACGACGGGACCCGCGTCGTCGTCGAACCACCGGGCCGGCTGCGGTTCCGGTGCCGGCCGGCCCTCCTGATCGGTCATGGCGTCACCGTAGTCGTACTCGGCCGGCAGGTCAGGACCGGGGCGCGGTGCCCAGGTGCGTGCCGACGCGCTTGACGAGCAGGGTCATCTCGTAGGCGACCAGCCCGACGTCGGAGTCGGCGTCGGCGAGGACCGCCAGGCAGCTGCCGTCGCCGGCGGCGCTGACGAAGAGGAACGCGTCGTCCAGTTCGACCAGGGTCTGCCGGACCTGGCCGGCGTCGAAGTGCCGGCCGACGCCCTTGGCGAGGCTGTGGAAGCCGGAGGCGACCGCGGCCAGGTGCTCGCTGTCCTCGCGGGTGAGGTCCTTGGAGGCGCCGGTGGCCAGGCCGTCGCTGGAGAGGACCAGTGCCTTGCGGATGCTGCCGACCCGCTCGACCAACTCGTCCAGGAGCCAGTTGAGTTCGCCCGATCCGTGCGGCGCGACTGCGGTGGAAGCGGATGCCTTGGGTGCGGTCATGGACCGTCCTCTCCCGATGTGGTTCGTGGTGGTGCGGTTGCTCCCCCGGCGGCGCCGTCTGCGGTGCCCGGGTCCGGGGGTGTGGGGGCGTGCGGGGCCCGGTCGTTCTCCCGGCGGCCGCGCTGCCAGCCGCGCTGGAGCGAGGCCATCCGGGCCCGGACCGCCTCGGCGTCCCGGTCGTCCGCGGCCGGTGCGGCGGGGCGGTCCGCCGGGGGCTCGGCGCCCGGGTCGGTCTTGAGCTGCGGGGCGAGGCTGGCCTGGCGGACCCGGCGGGGCAGGCCCTTGGGGGTGGTGGCCGGGGCGGGGGTGCCGTCGGTAGGGGGCTCGTCGGGGGTGTGCCGTGCGGCGGCCGGCGGTTCGGCGGGCTGCGGGCGGTCCTGCCGACTGTCGTCGTCCGGGGTCCGGGCGCCGTCCACGGTCCGGCCGTGGTCGGAGACCAGGACCGGTGTGCGGGGGCGGCGGGGCAGCGGGGTGAGGCCGCCGGTCGGCGCCTGGTCGCCGGCCTGCTGGTGCTGTTCGCCGGAGGGGATGCGGTCGCGCCCGGGTGCGGTCCTGGGGCCGTTGGGGGCGGCGGGCCGCCGGCGGCCGCGGGTCCGGTCACGGAACAGCGCGCCCTGGTCGTCGGCGGGGTCCGCGGCGGCCGGGCCGTCCTCGGAGGCGGCGGTCCGCGGTTCGGCCGGGCCGTCGAGGGCGGCGGGCCGGGAGCGCCTGGGCAGCGGCACCGGTACCTGGGCGAGCGGGTCGAGGCCGGGGTCCTCGGCCGTCTCGGGGCCGGTGTCGGCGGCGGCCGGTCCGGCGGGGCGGGCGCCCTCGGCGGAGTCGGTGAGCAGCGCGCCGGGGACGAGGACCACGGCGGTGGTGCCGCCGTACGGCGAGGGCTGGAGGGAGACCCGGACGCCCTGCCGCTGGGCGAGCCGGCTGACGACGAAGAGGCCGAGCCGGTCGGTGTCGGACAGTTCGAACTCGGGCGTCTCGGCGAGCCGGAGGTTGGCGTCCAGCAGCTGGTCGGGGGACATGCCCAGGCCGCGGTCGTGGATCTCCAGGGTGTAACCGTTGGAGACCTGCACGCCGAGCACCTGGACGGCGGTGTGCGGCGGGGAGAAGACGGTCGCGTTCTCCAGGAGTTCGGCGATCAGGTGGGTGAGGTCGGAGACCGCGGGGCCGTCCACCGCGAGCCGGGGCAGCCGGCGGACCTCGATGCGCTCGTAGTCCTCGACCTCGGCGACCGCCGCGCGCACCACGTCCATCAGCTGGACGGGCTTGCGCCACTGCCGGGAGGGGGCGGCGCCGGAGAGGATGACCAGGCCCTCGGCGTGCCGCCGCATACGAGTCGTCATGTGGTCGAGCCGGAACAGGTCGGCGAGTTCCTCGGCATCCTCGGTGCGCCGTTCCATGGCGTCCAGGAGGGTCAGCTGGCGGTGCAGCAGGACCTGGTTGCGGCGGGCGAGGTTGACGAAGACCTCGGAGACGCCGCGGCGCATGTCGGCCTGTTTGACGGCGGCCTCGACGGCGGCCCGCTGGAGGGTGTTGAGCGCCTGCCCGACCTGGCCGGTCTCGTCCGGGCCGAACTCCAGCCGGGGCGCCTCGGTCTCCACGTCGACCTGCTCGCCGGCGGCCAGCCGGCGCATCACGCTCGGCAGCCGTACGCCGGAGACCTCGTGGGCGGTCTTGCGGAGCCGGGTCAGGTCCCTCACGTGCCGGCGGCCGATGCGCAGCGAGACGACGACCGAGACGAGCAGGGCGACGAAGCCGAGGACGCCGGTGGCGACCGCCTTGACGACGATGCGGGTGGCGATCGGCTCGACCCGCTGCTGGTAGCGGTCGCCGGCGTCCCGGCCCATCCGGCCGAGGTCGCCGAGGACCTTCTCCGCGGCGGTGTTCCAGCGGTCGGCGTTGACCGCGTGGGCGGCGTTCGCGGGGTCGGCGGCGATCACCTTGTCCTCGTAGGAGGTGAGTTCGCGGGCGGCGGCGGAGTGCCAGTAGTCCTCGTAGACGCCGCGGTCGGTGACGGGCAGCAGGGAGAGGTTGGTGCTGTAGAGGATGCGGCGCTCGGCGATCCGGTCGGAGAGGGCGCGCTGGTCGCGCTTGCCGATGCTGCCGGAGGCGAGGATCGCGGACATCAGGGCGTCCTCGCGGGAGAACGCCTCGCGGGCGCGGCTGAGGTAGACCAGCGCGCGGCCCTGCTTGTCCATCTCGACGTTCTCCAGGGCGTGGAGGGCGGCGAGCAGGTCGTAGCCGGGGTCGACCAGGGCGTCGTAGGACTCCATGGCCTCGTCGCGGCCGATCCGGTTCTCCTCGACCTGGGTGCGCAGGACGTCCAGGCCGTCCAGGCCCTTGACGAGGTCGTCGACCCGGCGGGCGGCCGAGCCGGCCAGGTCGTCGCGGATGTCCTGGATGTCGACGTCGTCGTGGAGCCGGGCCACGGCGTCGTCGGTGGCCCGGGTCTGGCCGCGGAGTTCGGTGACGGCGTTGGCGCCGCGGCGGTCGGCGAGGTAGAGCAGGCTCTGCCGGCGTTCGCGCTGGAGGGCCTGGATGACGTCCTCGACCGGGTAGCCGAGGTTGCGGACGACGGTGCCGACGTCGAGGAGCTGGTTGGCCTCGCGTCCGGTGACGTAGGTCGTGACGCTCCACATCGCCGTCAGGGACAGCAGCGGCACGAGCAGCAGCGCCACGATCTTCCGGCGGACCGACCTCCCGCGAAAGCGCATGGCCTCCCCTACGTCGCCCCGGCGTGCGGGGTTGGTGTTCCGTCAACAGCGGCGCGAGCCTACTACTGTCGGGGGAACGAGCCGAGGCCCGGCGGCGCGGCGAGCGACGCCGGCGGGGCGGGATCGTCATGAGATGTCCGGCGATGCCCGGACGGCCGGCGGGCGAGTGTGGCTATGGCCACCCGGGGGCGCGCGGGCGGCCGGCCCGCTGCGGGTGCTTCGGCGCACCTCGTTGTGTGGCACCGGAGACGGATGCGGGGTGGACAGGAGCCCCTCCCGTGTGGCATGTATCCGGTGAAACCCGGGCAGCCGACGAGGAGTCGGACAGGCCGGGGACGCGGGGAGAGTCGGGGAGTGTGACGCGATGGACGGCGGCAGGCGTCCCTTGTGGCAGGAGGAGACGAAGGTCCGGCGCCGGATGGCCGAGCCGGTCCGCACGGCCGCGGTCCGCGCCGTGATCATCGTGGCGGTCACCCTGATCCAGGCCATGGTGGCCTTCCTGTGCACCCTGGCGGGGTCCTGGTTCGCCTTCCCCGCGGTGCTGTGCACGGTCGCCAGCACCGTCGTCGCCACCTGGGCGGTGCTGGACGTCTGGGTGACGCGCCAGGTCTGGGTGCAGCGACACGGGGTGCGGTCCGAACCGAGCAGTACCGCCCGGGAGTTGCGCCGGGAGCGCCGGGAGGCGCGCCGCCGGGAGCGGCGCCGGCCGCCGGAGGAGCCGGCGCGCACGGACCGCGCGGCGGCCTGACGGGCGGGCGCGCGCCGGTGCGCGGGCCGAACGGCGCGGCGCGCAGCGGGCGTTCGACGTGGCGGCCGGTGCGCTGATCGCTATCATGACGTTGCGCATCGTGCATCGCATCGCACGATGCGCAACAGAATCCGAGCCGGGGAGCGCCCCGCCAAGGGCTTTCCGGAGAACGCCCCCAGGACGTGCCCCCGACGCAACGGGCGGTGAGGCGAAGAGCCATGGCGAAGACGACAGACGCGGCGGCGGAGCCCGCCGAGGAGCGGCGCGGGGCGGGTTCCGTCCAGTCCGTGGACCGCGCGGTGAGCGTACTGGAGAGCCTGGCCCGGCTGGGCGAGGCCGGGGTCACCGAACTCGCCGACGAACTGGGCGTGCGCAAGTCGACGGCGTTCCGGATCCTGGGCGTGCTGGAGAGCCGCGGTCTGGTGGAGCAGGAGAAGGACCGCGGCAAGTACTTCCTGGGCGCCGGGGTGCTGCGGCTGGCCGGCGCGGCCGCGATCCGGCTGGACATCTCGCAGGAGGGCCAGCCGGTGTGCCGGGCGCTGGCCGACGAGACCGGCGAGACCGCCAACATCGCGGTGCTGGACGGCGATGCCGCGGTCAACATCATGCAGGCCCGGGGCTCCGCCGCGGTCACCGCCTTCAACTGGCTGGGCCGCCGCACCCCGCTGCACGCCACCGCCAGCGGCAAGGTACTGCTGGCCCACCTGCCCCGGGAGCGCCGGGAGGCACTGCTCGGCCGCAAGCTGCCGCGCTTCACCGACGGCACGCTGACCGCCCCGGCCGCCGTGCGGGAGCAGCTGGCGGCCGTCCGCGAGGACGGCTTCGCCCGCACCGCCGAGGAGTTCGAGACCGGGCTGAACGCCGTCGCGGCGCCGGTGCGCTCCTACGACGGCACGGTGATCGGGGCCATCGGGGTCTCCGGGCCCGCCTACCGGATGGCGCCGGAGCGCCTCCCGGAGCTGGCGAAGGCGGCGGTGAAGGCCGCGGCCGAGCTGTCCCGCCGCATGGGGTACGGCGGCTGAACCCGGCGCGGCGGCCGGTGCGGTGGGGCGGTCGGCGCGGGCCGGACGGCCCGCTCAGCCGCCGGCCGGCTCCGCCCCCGCCGGCTCCTCCGGGCGCCGGTACATCCGCGTCGCGGTGATCTGCCCGTGCACCGCCTCGCCGGACGGGTCCGGCTGCGGCAGGCCGGGGCGCAGATGCTCCTCGACGCTGATGTACTTCAGGCCCGCCCGCAGGTCCGCGTCGTTGCGCAGCCGGATCACCAGCGGGAACTCCGCGAGCGCGGTGGTGTCGAACAGGCCGGTGGTGTAGAGGAGTTGGACGCCCAGGGCGTCGGCGACGGCGCGCTGGAGCTCCAGCAGGTAGGTGGCGTTGGCGCGGCCGATGGGGTTGTCGAGGAACAGCGTGCCGGCGTGCCGCTGCTTGTCGCGGCCCCGGTCGTTGCTGCGCAGCGCCGCCATCGTGCAGTACAGGGCGATGGCGGCGGTCAGCAGCTGGCCGCCGGAGAAGACGTCGCCCATCTGCCCGACGGGGACCCGCTCGGCGCGCAGCACCGCGTCCGGCTTGAGGATCTCCACGGCCACCCCGCGCGGCTGGAGCGCGGCCTGCACCCCGCGCAGCAGCAGGGACATCCCGTCGCGCCGCAGATCGCTGTTCTTCCGCACCGCCGCGCTGGTCGCCTCGTCGATGACCTCGCCGAGCCGCTCGGTGAGCGTGGCCTGATCGGGGTCCTCGAAACGGATCCGCAGGAACTCCTGGCCGGACCACTCCCCCAGCCCCTCGGGCAACCGGGAGAGCCGCTGGGCGGAGCGCAGCGTCGTCAGCGAGGACTCCACCAGCCCGCGGAGCCGGTCGACGATGGAGTCGCGGTTGCGCTCCAGCTGCGCCAGCTCGTCGGTGAGCACCCGCAGGCGGGGCGCGAACGCCTCGGCCCACTTGGCGGCGTGGTCCGGCAGCGCCGCGGCGGGCAGCTCGCGGATCTGCTGCCGGGCGGGGGTGCGCACCTGCTCGTAGCGGGTGGCGTTGGCGTGCCGGACGAGGACGTCGGAGGCGTCCCGGACGGCGGACTCGGCGGCGGAGAGGTCGGCGGCGCAGCCGCGCAGCGAGCGGCGGGACTCCGCGGCGGCCTGCCGGGCCTCGGCCAGGCCGCCGGCGTACGGCTCGATCGGCGCGTCCTCGCCGTCCGCCCCCCGTTCGGCGTCCGGGTGGTCCCGCAGCAGATCGCGCAGCAGGGCGGCGGTCTCGTCGAAGCCGCCGGCCGCGTCCTCGGCGGCACGGTGCGCGCGCAGCAGCTCCTCGTGCCCGGTGCGGGCGGCCTCCAGGGCCTCGGTGGCGGTGGCCAGTTCGGCGTTGGCGGTGCGCAACAGCTCCTTGGCCCGGTCGGCGTCGGCGGGCACCAGCTCCTCGGGCAGCTCGGTGTGCGCCTCACCGTCGGTGGGCGCCAGCCGCTCCGCCTCGCCGCGCAGCCGGCCGAGCTGCTCGCTGGCGGCCGAAGCACGGGTCTCCAGCATCTGCACCATCGACTCGGCGCGGGCCGCGGCGGCCTGCCGGGACGGGCCGTCGGCCGCGTCGGGGCTCTGCAGCAGCTGCTCGGCGCGGGTGCGGACCTTGTTGGTGAGGCGGTTCAGCTCGGCCAGGGCGGCGGACTCGTCGCTCTCGGCGCGGGCCTGCTCGGCGCGCAGGTCGGCGCCGACGCCGACCTTCTCGTAGAGCTGGGAGGCGGCGCGGTACGCCTCGCGGAGCGCGGGCAGCGAGGCGGCCGGGTCCTCCGGGGCGTCGCCGAGGTCGTCGGGGACGCCGGCGATCTCGGAGCGCTCGGCGCGCAGCGCGCGGGCGGTGCGGCGGGCGTCGTCGGCGGCCCGCTGGGCGGCCCGGCGGTCCTCGTCGGCGGCCCGGGCGCGATCCACGCACTCCTCGGCGCGGGCCTCGAACTCCACGGCCTCGTCGGCGAGTTCGCGCATCCTGGACTGCCAGCCGGCGCGCTCGCGGAGCCGGTGGGCGAGGCCGGCGAGCAGGTCGGCGGCGCGCCGGGCGCGCTGCGCGGCCTCCTGTCGTTCGTCACGCACCCGGGTGGCCTCGCCGGCGACCTCGTCGGCCTCGGCGCGGGCCGTACGGGCCTCGGTCAGCTCGGCGGCGGCCTCCTCGGCGGCGGCCCGGGCGGCCTGGGCGGCCTCGGCCAGCTCGGTGAGCCGGCCGGCCGGGCAGCCGGCGCGCCAGGAGCCGAGCCGGGCGGCGAGCGCGCGGTCCCCGGCGAGGCGGGCAGCCAGCGACCGGATCTCCTCGTCGCGCTCGGCGGCGCGGGCGCGCAGCGCGCGGCGCTCCTCGTCGGCGGCGGACTCGTCGTGCATGGCCGGATTCGGCGGGACGAGAAAGACACCGGAGTCGTCCGCGTCGGGGCCCGGGGTGGGGGCGAGCAGCGCGGCGGCGGTGCCCACCGCGACGGCGGAACGGGGCAGCAGCGCGGCCTGGGCGAGGACCTCGCGGGCCCGGGCGTGGGTGTCGGGATCGGTGATGATCACGCCGTCGACCAGCTCGGGGCGGGCGGCCAGCACCCGGGCGTGGTCGGCGGGGTCGACGGACTGGGCCAGATAGCGCCAGCCGGGCAGCGCGGGGACGCCGTGCTCGCCCAGATACTCCACCGCCGCCAGCACGTCGGGGCCGGGCGGCAGCAGGCCGCCGTCGCCCAGCGCGCCCAGGATCCGGGAGTCGTCGGCGGCGGCCGTCCGCAGGTCGAACAGCTGGCGCTCGGCGGCCGCGACGCCGTCCTCCAGCAGCTCGTGCAGGGCGTCGGCGCTGCGGTCCAGCTCCTCGGCGGAGAGCGGGCCGGCGGGGCGGCGCGGGGCGGCGGCCGGGGCGCCGTCGGCCGTACGGGGGCCGGGCAGGGCGATCGCCGACGCCTCGGGGAGGCCGAGGAGTTCGACGAGCCGCTGCTCGGCGCCGATCGACTCGGCGGCCCGGCGCTCGGCGTCGTGGGCGCGCTCGGCGGCCTGGGCGGCGTCCTCGGCGCGGGCCGCGGCGAGTTCGGCGGCGGAGTGCCTTGCGGCGGTCTCGCGGGCCCGGTCGGTGGCCTGCCGGGCGGCCTCGCGGGCCGCGTCCCACGCCTCGACGGCGGTCTTCTCGGCGTCGGAGGCGGCGAGTGCGGCGCGGGCCGGATCGGCGTCCGGCGCGGTGTCGTCGAGCCAGCCGGCCCGGACCGCCTCGGCGGTCTCCTCCGCGACCTCGGCGAGCCGCTGCTTGAGGTGGTCGGCCTCGCTGCGGGCGCGCTGGGCGTGGGTGGCGGCGGTGGTGGCGTCGCGGTGCGCGGACTCGCCGGCCTCCTGGAGGGCGGCGGAGCGCTCCTCCTCCTCGTTGGCGAGGCGTTCGCCGGCCTCGGCGGCGCTGTGCAGGGCGCGCACCAGGTCGGCGGCGGCGGTGGCGCGGGCGGCCAGCGCCGGGGCGGCGTCCCGCTCGGCCTCGCGGATGGCGGCGGCGACCCGCGCGGAGCGGTCGGCGGCGGCGCGGTGCCGCAGCGCGGTCTCGGCGGCCTGCCAGGCGCTGTGCAGGGTGCGGGCGTCGTTGAGCTCGCGGCGCTGGGCGGCGGCGCCCTTCTCGGCGGCGGTCAGCGCCAACGAGGCGTGGCGGTAGGCGAGTTCGGCGGAGACCAGGGCGCGGCGCTCGCGGCCGCGCTCGGCGTCGGTGACGCGGTGCGCGGCCGCGGCGACCGCCTCGGCCAGCTCGGCGGCCCGGCCGCGCTCCTCGGTGCCGCGGGCGTGCAGCCGCTGGGCCAGGCCGCGGGTGCGGCGCTCGGCGGCGGCGTGCACCTCGCGGGCCCGGTCGCGGGCCTCGGCGGCCTCGGCGATCTTCGAGAGCAGGTCCAGCGAGCCGGCGGTGAAGTCGCGTTCGGCGGTCAGCTCGGCGCGGCGGCCGAGCTTGTGGGCGAAGCCGTGGACGAGGTCGGCGAGGCCGTCGGTGTCGCGGGTGTCGGTGACCGCGCGCAGCAGCAGGTCGGTGAAGTCGGAGTCGTTCTTGACCGCGAAGAGGCCGGCCGCCTCGCCCTCGTCGGCGTTCATCTCCCGCTGGTAGCGGAAGAGTTCGGGGTCCAGGCCGAGGTCGCCGAGGTGTTCGTTCCAGCGCTCGTGGACCTCCTCCCAGACCACGTCGAGGTTGGGGTAGTTCTTGCCAGCCTCGGTGAGGGCGTCGCGGAAGCCCTTCATCGTGCGGCGGCGGCCGTGCGCGCCGGAGCCGCCCTCGCCCTGCTCCGTCCGGGGGCGGACGAGGGTGGCCTCGGCGACGGGGAGGGAGTCCAGGCTCATCCCGGGGCCGGGCCGGAAGCTGTACCACGCCTCGGCGAACTTGCGGGGGTCGTTGGAGACCTGGCGGCCGCGCCACTCGCTGACCTTGCCGACCACGACGGACTCGCCGGTGACGACGTGCTGCCATTCCAGGGCGACATGGCCGCAGTCGTCGGCCAGCAGGAACTTGCGGAGCACGCCGGAGCTGGCGCCGCCGAGGGTGTTGCGGTGGCCCGGCAGCATGACCGAGAAGATCAGCTTGAGCAGGACGGACTTGCCGCCGCCGTTCTCCAGGAAGAGCACGCCGGCGGGGGCCGGGCGGCGCGGCGGGCCGACCGGTTCGTCCTCGAAGAAGTCCGCCTGGGCGGGGGCCGGCTGCGGCACCGGCGCGCCGACCCCGCGCAGGTCCAGGACGGTGTCGGCGTAGCGCGCACCGGCGGGCCCGATGGAGTAGAGGCGGACCCGGGACAGCTCGTACATGGCGGACTCTCGTTGGTGTGTGGGTGGGTCGGTGGTCGGGGTGGGCGGCGGCGGGCGGTCAGCCGGAGTGGAACGGCAGACCGGCCTCGGCGACCAGGTCGAGGTCGTCGGACTCCTCGCCGGGCAGCAGCGAGGCGCTGCCGTCGGAGACCGGCACGATGCCCAGCTCCAGCAGCTCGGCCATGGCGGCGGTGCCGGCCATGTCGCGGACCTGGAGCTGATAGCGGGCGGTGGTGCGGTAGGCGCCGCCGGCGTCGTCGCCGGTGCGCTGGAGGAAGCCGGAGTCGACGAGGAAGGTGACGGCCTTGGCGATGATGCCGGTGGTCGAACCGGCCAGCCGCCGGGCGTCCTTGGTGGCGCCGGTGGCGCTGCGCCGCGCGTAGACCCGCCAGGCGGACTCCAGGCCGGGGGCGTCGGTGACCGGGTCGGTGTTCTCGCCGTCCTGCGCGGCGCGCTCCTCCAGGCGGCGGCACGCCTGCCGGACGAAGGCGTCGACGCCGTTGACGGTGATCCGGCCGATGTAGCCGTCGTCGGCGAGGTCCTCGGGGCGGGGGAAGGACATGGCGGCGACGGCGAGATGGGCCAGGCCGTGCAGGAAGCGGTCGGCGGAGTCGGCGGAGGCGCGGCGGGCGTAGTCGCCCATCCGGACCGCGAAGACGGAGTCCTCGGCGGCGGTGACGGCCATCCCGGCGCGGGTGGAGACCTCCAGGACGATCAGCCCGAGGCCCGAGGCGACGGCGTCGGCAAGCCGGGCGAAGGCGGGTTCGTCGCGATACCGGCGGAGCAGGTCGGCGTAGGCGGCGTCGCGGGCCGGCAGCAGCTTGGGCTGGAGGCCGAAGGCGACCAGCCGCGCGGCGTCGGCGGCGTCGGCCGGGGATTGGGGTCTCCCCTGCTCGAGCGGAGCCGAGAGCTCGGGGACCGCGGCGGGAGCGGCCGTCGCGACCGCGGTCGTCTCGGGGGCGTCGGCGGGCGCGCCCCAGGCCGCCTCGCCGCTGCCCGGCGCCGGCTCGGGCCGCGGCGCCTCGTCGGCGTCGTACTGGGTCACGGGTGGAGCTCCTTGCGGGGGACGGTCGGGGGTATCTCGTAGCGCGGCGGCGGTGCGGCCGCTATCCGGCGGCGGGGGTGCGCGGTGGGCATCAGGCCACCTCCGAGCGGTCGGCGGCCATACCGGCCGCGTCCAGCAGGGCGGTGCCGACGATGAGGTCGGCGCCGCCGAACTCGGGGTCGACCAGCTCGGTGCCGTCGTCGACGGCGAAGAGCAGGTGCTGCTCGCCCTGGCGGTAGGCGGTGCCGACCGGGGGGCTGGCGGCGTGCACCGCCAACAGGGCGACCAGGTACGGGAGTTCGGGGTCGCTGCGGCGGGCCTCGGCGAGCAGGCCGGAGAGCCGGCGGGGGGCGTCGGCGGGCAGGTCGAGCAGGGCCGTCGCGGCGTCCATCTGGGCCTCGCTGAAGCGGCTGTCGTCGGGCGTGGCCACCAGGTCGGGCTCGGGCATCTCGGCGCCGAGGTGCTCGCGCTCCAGGGGCGGGGTGAGCAGCACCTCGACGAGGTCGCCGACCCGGACGGCGGTGGGGGTGCGCAGACCGGTGCCGTGGGCGAAGAAGGCGTCGGTGACCCGGGTGGCCGCCTCGACGGGGAGCGGGAGGACGGGGGCGACGAGTTGGCCGTAGAGGTCCAGGCCGGTGCGGGCGGCGGGGGCGGCGAACGCCTGGCGGTCCTGCTCGGCGCGGAAGAGCGGGCCGGCCTCCAGGAGCCGGGACTGCAGCTGGGTGTGCCGGCGGATGCAGTCCTTGACGATGTCGACCAGCTCGGCGGCGCGCCGCTTGTGCTCGCCGGTGCGCGCGTCGACGGCCTCGGCCTCGTCGCGGGCCTTGCGGATGTTGGTGAGGATGGCGTTCTCGTGGCGGTAGCGGTCCGCCACGTGGTCCAGCGCCTCGTTGATCATGTCGGGGACGGTGTGCAGCCAGTCGACCGAGCGGACGTTGCGCCGGGTGGCCTCCAGGGTCCTGCGGAGGGTCTCGGCGTACTGGACGGTGCGGTAGCGGGCCTGCTCGGCGGCGAGCTGGGCGTCGGCCAGCCGGCCGCGGCTGATCAGCACCTCCAGCTTGACCTCGGCGGCGATCTGGGCGCTGGTGACGTCCGTGTCGAGGGCGCCGACGAGGACGTTGACCGCCTCGTCGGTGGCGCGGAGGTAGACGGTGCCGCCGGCGCCGGGGACCTCTTCGACGAGCTTGAAGTCGTAGTCGCGGCGGACGTAGGCGCCGTCGGTGGTGAAGGTGCCGTAGACGGCGCGGAAGCCGCGGTCGACGCTGCCGACGTTGATGAGGTTCTCCAGCACCCAGCGGGCCACCCGCTCGTGCTCCGCGGCGGGGCGGTCCGGGGCCTGGGCGGCGACCCGCGGGAGGACCTTGGCCACTATCTCCTCGTGGTCGGCGCCGGTGTCGAAGTCCATGTTGAGGGTGACCAGGTCGATGACGGCGAGCGCCACCTCCGCCATGGCGTAGACGCCGTACTCGCCCGCGAGGTTGGCCTTGCGCACGTCGAGGTCGTGCAGCGGCGCGGTGCACGCCAGCGCGCGCAGCCGGCGGGCCAGTCCTTCGTCGGCGGCCGGGCCCGGCGCGGGCCGGCCGGTGCCGTTGAGCTGGGGCGCAGCGGCCCCCGGGGCGGAAAAAGTCACGTCGCACAGCGTAGGCGCTGGCACTGACAACGGACGAAACGGCGCGGATCCGCTCATGGGCGGACCGCCGCCGGATGCCGGAAGCAGCTCAGGGGCCGGCCGGCTGGTCATTTTACCGGCGGCGCCGGCGGCTCAGTGCGTGGCCCCCTCGGCGACCCGCAGGTCGGTGCGGGTGCGGGCGGCGGTGGCGGCGATGGCGCGCAGCGCGGTGGCGGCCGCGTCGACCGGCAGCGACGGCCGGGCGCGGTCGGTGACCTGCTCGGGCGCGTAGGGGACGTGCACGAAACCGCCGCGCACATGCGGCAGTTCGGTGGCGATGAGGTGGGCGAGCCCGTAGAAGACGTGGTTGCAGACGAAGGTGCCGGCGGTGTTGGAGACCGAGGCCGGCAGGCCCGCGGCGCGGACGGCGGCCACACACGCCTTGATCGGGAGGGTGGCGAAGTAGGCGGCGGGCCCGCCCGGCACGATGGGCTCGTCGATCGGCTCCGCGCCCGCGGAGTCGGGGATGCGGGCGTCGTCCACGTTGACGGCGACCCGTTCGACGGTGATGTCCGGGCGCCCGCCCGCCTGTCCGACGCATACCACGATGTCGGGACATGTCTCGTCGATCGCGGTGCGCAGGGCGGTCATGGAGCCGCCGTAGACGCAGGGGAGTTCGGCGGTGTGCAGGGCCAGCCCGTCGAGCGGTGCGGCCGCCGCGGCGCGCACCGCGCGCCAGGACGGGTTGGTGGCCTCGCCGTCGAACGGCTCGAATCCGGTGAGCAGTACGCGGCTGGGGGTGGGACGCGAGCCGTTCGGCGGGGTGGTGGAGGTCATGGGTCTCTCCCGGGGTGGGGCGGTCAGAACGCGAACAACGCCATGATCACGATGTTGCAGCCCAGCAGGACGCCGGCGGTCGGCAGTTGCGCCTTGATGGGCCCGTACTGGTCCTTCAGCTCCAGCAGCGCCGCCGGGACGATGTTGAAGTTGGCGGCCATCGGGGTCACCAGCGTCCCGCAGAAGCCGGCGAGCATGCCGAGGGCCAGGACGGCGGCCGGGTTGCCGTGGAAGTGGCCGATCAGGACGGGCCAGCCGACGGCCGCGGTCATCACGGGGAAGGCGGCGAAGGCGTTGCCCATGATGAGCGTGAAGGCGAACATGCCCAGGCAGTAGACGGCGACGGCGACGTAGAGCGAGTCCTTCGGGAGCAGGGCGGTGGCGAGCTTGCCCACCTGGCCGCCGACGCCGGAGACCTGGAAGATGGCGCCGAGCGTGGCCAGCATCTGCGGCAGCAGCATCGCCCAGCCCATCGCCTCCAGCATGGTGCGGCCGGACTGCACCGGCACCGAGATCCGCTTCTCACGCAGCATCACCATGCCGACGACGAGCGCGGCGACCGCGCCGATGCCGAGGCCCAGGATGGTCTCGCTGCCCTTCTGGAGGACCGGTTCGCCCCCGAGGGAGAGGTGTTTGACGCCGATGGCGCAGGCCATCGCGACGACCGGGATGGTCAGCGCGGGGACGAAGAGCCGGTTGCCGAGGCGGGCGGCGCTCGCGGTGCGCTCCTCGGGGGTGGTGGTGCGCGGAGTGCCGCGCCCGGTGAAGCCGAAGCCGGCCAGCGCGGCCATCACGAGCACCGCGGCGCCCAGCGGTTCGGCCGGGGCCTGCTTGGTGACGACCCAGCTGCTGTAGATGAACCCGGCGCCGATCAGCCCCCAGAAGGCGCCGGTGCCCAGCCGCTTGGGGTTGCTGCGGTCGGTGACCATCTGGGCGGCCATCACCAGGAAGCTGAGGCCGACGAGCCAGTAGAACCACTCTGCCTTGATCATCGGGTGGCCTCCGCTGCGGTGGTGGATCGGGCGTCGGCGGCGAGCAGTTCGCGCTCCAGGTGGCGGTCCAGGCGCAGCAGCCGCCAGCCGTGGACGACGAAGGCGCACAGCGCGGTGGGGATCGCCCACAGGGCCAGCTGGAGCGGTTCGAGGTGGGTCCCGTAGGTGGTGTTGACGAAGCCGGTGATCAGCAGGATGGAGCCGACGGCGAGGAAGACGTCCTCCCCGAAGAAGAGGCCGACGTTGTCCGCGCCGGCCGCGAACGAGCGGATCTTCTCCCGGGTCCGCTCGGGGAGCGGGCCGTGGCGGCGCTCGGCGGCGCCCTCCGCCATGGGGACGGCGAGCGGACGGACGGTCTGGGCGTGGCCGAAGACGTTGGTCAGCCCGATGGCGGCGCCGATCTGCCGCAGGCCCAGGTAGAGCGCGAGGAAGCGCCCGGTGGTGAGCCGGCCGAACCGGGCGATCAGGGCGCGGGCCTGCTCCTGGAGGCCGTAGCGCTCCAGGAGGCCGATGACCGGGAGGGTGATCGCGAAGATGGTCACCGCCCGGCTGCCGGCGAAGCCGTCGCCGAAGGCGGCCAGCACCTTCGCCGGCGAGAGCCCGCCGAGGAGTCCGGTGACGATCCCGGCCGCCGCGACGACCAGCAGGGCGTTGCGTTTCGTGGCGAAGCCGACCACGACCACGAGCACGCCGAGGAGGACGATCATGGATCCGCCTTCCGCGTACGGGTCCCCCGCGAGACGCGCGCGCCGCGGGTCGACGGAAGGTCGACGGGCAAGGGGCACGAGGGGGGAGCGTTGAGGAGTTGCTCAGGAATTGCTGCGGAGGCTATGCGATTGTTGAACGATCCGACAAGGGGTCGGCGACGACGAAACGGGAGCGCGGCCGGCGTCCGGCCGCACCGGCGGACCGGCGGCAGCCCTAACCCTCGGCGATGCGCTGGGCGTACGCCGCCGACAACTGGGCGCGGGAGTCCTCCAGATAGGCCCGCAGCAGCAGTTCGGCCGCGGCCGCGTCGCCGGCCAGCAGCGTCTCGGCGATCTGCCGGTTGCGCACCAGGTAGGGCGAGTGGAAGCGCCGCGGGTCGTCCATCACATGGAAGACCAGCCGGAGTTCGGCCAGCACACCGCGCATCAGCTCGTCGGTGCGCGGACTGCCGGCCAGTGCCACGACGGACTGGTGGAAGCGGAGGTTGGCGGTCGACAGCTCGGCCCAGGCCCGCTCCGCGGCAGCCGCCTCGCCGGCCCGCACCGCCTCCTCGATCGCCGCCACCAGCCGGGCGGTCGCGGCGTCGTAGGGGCCCTGGCCCAGTCCGCGCACCGCCGCGCACTCCACCAGCAGCCGCACCCGGAAGATGTCGTCGAGGTCCTCGACGGTCACCATCCGTACGAACACCCCGCGGTTGAGCCGGTGTTCCAGCAGCCGCTCATGAGTGAGCAGCCGGAACGACTCGCGGAGGGTGTTGCGCGAGACGCCCAGCGCGCCGCCGATGCTCTCCTCCGACAGCCGTGCGCCGGGCGGGAAGTAGCCCTCGGTGATCCGGCCCCGCAGGATGTCGGCGACCCGTTCGGCCGTGCTGGCGCGGCCGAGCAGGGCGCGGTCCCCTTCCAGTCCCGCGACCTCGGCGAGCCGCCGTCGATCGTTCCCCGCCACTCCGCCGGCCATAGCGCTGTCCGCTCCGTCCGTCGGGACGGACCGGCGAGGCCCGTCCCGCTGTGCTGTTCCGCTGTCTGTCAGCCGAAGTCAATCCCAGATAACGGGACAGGACAACACACCTCTTGTCGGATCGTTCAACGATCTGTACGTTGGCGAGCGCTTCGGCATCGCCGCAGCCGCCTCCCGCATCCGCACGGCACCCCGCATCCGGAACGGAGATCCATGAGCAACCCGGCGGCCCCTCCCGTCATCGACCTCAACGCCGACCTCGGGGAAGGCTTCGGCCGCTGGCACCTCACCGACGACGAGGCCCTGCTGTCCGTCGTCACCAGCGCCAACGTCGCCTGCGGCTTCCACGCCGGCGACCCGTCCACCATGCGCCGGGTGTGCGCCCTGGCCGCCGAGCGCGGGGTGGTGATCGGCGCCCAGGTCTCCTACCGCGACCTGGCCGGCTTCGGCCGCCGCGCCATGGACGTGCCGCCCGACGAACTGGCCGACGAGATCACCTACCAGATCGGCGCATTGGAGGTCTTCGCCCGCGCCGCCGGCGCCCGGGTCGGCTACGTCAAACCGCACGGCGCGCTCTACAACCGCTGCGTCCACGACGCCGGGCAGGCCGCCGCGGTGGTCGCCGGGATCCGCGCCGCGGGCGGCCGCCTGCCGGTCCTCGGGCTGCCCGGCTCCCGGCTGCACGGGGCCGCGACGGAGGCCGGACTCCCGGTCGTGGGCGAGGCGTTCGCCGACCGCGCCTACACCGACGCGGGCACCCTGGTGCCGCGCCGCGAGCCGGGCGCGGTGGTCCACGACCCCGACGCGGTGGTCAAGCGCGCCGTCGGCCTGGCCCGGGACCGCACGGTCACCTCGCTCGACGGCAACCGGATCACGGTCGCCGCGCGCTCCCTCTGCCTGCACGGCGACACCCCGGGCGCCGCCGAGCTGGCCCGCCGGGTCCGCGCCGAACTGACCTCGGCCGGGGTCCGGGTGCGGAGCTTCGTATGACGCCGGACAGGACACCGGACGGGACGGAGACGGCGGTCCGCGGAGCCGGGCGGCCGTCGCCCACGGTGCTGCCGGTCGGCGAACACGGGCTGCTGATCGAACTGGCCCGTGCCGAGGACGCCGAGGCCCTCCACGCCGAACTGCTGCGCCGTGCCGCCGACGGCCGCCTCCCCGCCGTCCGCGAGATCGTGCCGGCCGCCCGGACGGTCTTCCTCGACGGCCTGGCCGACCCCGGCGCGCTCGCCGTCGAACTGCCCGGCTGGCACCTTCCGCCGCCGGCCGCCGGCGACCGCGCGGCCGTCGAGATCCCGGTGCACTACGACGGCCCGGACCTCGCCGACGTCGCCGCACTGTGGGGCGTCTCCGCCGACGAGGTGGTCCGGCGGCACTCCGCCACCGCCTTCCGCGTCGCGTTCTGCGGGTTCGCGCCCGGCTTCGGCTATCTGACGGGGCTTCCGGAGCACCTGCACGTCCCGCGCCGGGAGAACCCCCGCACCCGGGTCCCGGTCGGCTCGGTCGGCCTGGCCGGCCCGTACACCGGGGTCTATCCGCGCTCCTCCCCCGGCGGCTGGCAGCTGATCGGCCGCACCGAGGCCGTCCTGTGGGATCCCCGGCGCGAACCCGCCGCACTGCTCGCCCCCGGCACGCCCGTCCGCTTCGTGCCCCAGGACGCCCCCGTGCCGGCCCCGCGCACCACTGCCTGCGAGGAGTCCGCCCGATGACCGACCGCGCCCTGTCGGTGGTCCGGGCCGGCGCGCTCACCACCGTCCAGGACCTCGGCCGGCCCGGCCACGCGCACCTGGGAGTGCCCCGCTCCGGGGCGCTGGACGGGCCCGCGCACCGGCTCGCCAACCGCCTGGTGGGCAACCCCGCGTCGGCGGCCACCCTGGAGACCACGCTCACCGGCTGCGCGGTCCGCCTGCGCGGCGCCGCCACCGCCGCGGTCACCGGCGCCCCCTGCCCGGTGACGGTGGACGGCCGGCCCGTCCCCTGGGGCGCCCCGGTCCACGTCCCGGCCGGCGCCGTGCTGGAGGCCGGGCCGGCCACCCACGGCGTGCGCTCCTACCTCGCGTTCGCCGGCGGCGTCGGCCCCGAACCGGTGCTCGGCAGCCGCGCCACCGACCTGCTCTCGGGCCTCGGCCCGGACCCGCTGGCGGACGGCGCCGGGCTCCCGCTGGGGTCGCCGTGCGGCCCCCCACCGGCGGCCGACGTGGTCCCGTGCGCCGGACCTGCGGCCGAGCTGGTGCTGCCGTTCCTGCCCGGGCCGCGCGACGCGTGGTTCACCGCCGAGGGGCTGCGCACCCTGACCGACGGCCGGTTCCGGGTCTCCGCGGCCTCCAACCGGATCGGGCTGCGCACCGAGGGCCCTCCCCTGGAGCGCGCCCGGGACGGCGAACTCCCCAGTGAGGGCATGCCGTTGGGCGCGCTCCAGGTACCACCGAACGGCCTTCCGGTGCTGTTCCTGCACGACCATCCGACGACCGGCGGCTACCCGGTCGCCGGGGTCGTCCCGGAGCGCTTCCTGGCCGCGGCGGCACAGGCGGCACCGGGCACTCCGGTCCGGTTCGTACGGCTCGGCCGGCGACCGGGAGCGGTGGCGCACCCCGGCTGACATCGGCGCACCCTGCCACCCCAAGTACGTTCCGTGCGCCGGGTGTTCGCGCCCGGCGCCCCGGCCCCTCTCGCATCACCACCGGCACAGCCGGGCACCGTCCGTAGCGGATCAACCGCCCCGAGTGACCAGCTCGGGGCTCTCGCACGGAAGGACCCGTCACCACCATGCGTCTCATCCCGCGCCTGGCCACCGCCCTCAGCGGTCTCGTCTTCGCCCTCGGCGGCGTCGTCGCCCTCGCGCCGGCCGCCCACGCCACCCCGCAGGCGTGCTTCTACACCGTCCTGGAGCGACACCCCGAAGCCAACCCGGAGGTGGTCGAACGGGCCTGTCGCCTCGGGGCGGAGGGCGGCGCCGAGAGCGTTCGGGCCTGCTACTTCGAGCTGCGGCGGGAACACGTCCCCGCGGTGCTCGCCTACGAGGCGTGCCGCCGCTCGGCGGCGGAGGAGTAGCCGGCGGGCAGACCCGGCACCCGGCCGCGGACCCGACGCATCTCCGCGGCCGGACCCCGGCCCGCTACGCCACCCCGTACCCCCCGCCCCCCGGTGTACGGATCACCAGTACGTCGTCCACCCCGACCTCGGCCGTGTCGCAGCCCCGCAGCTCCTCCCGCGAACCGTCCGCCCGCTCCAGGAAGTTGGCGCCGAGCGCGCCCGGGCCGCCGCCCGCCATCCCGTACGGCGGGACCCGGCGGTGGCCGGAGAGCAGGGCGATGGTCATCGGCTCCAGGAAGCGCAGCCGCCGCTCCGCGCCGCGGCCGCCGTGCCAGCGGCCGGTGCCGCCGCTGCCCTCGCGCAGCGCGAAGCCCTCGACGCGGACCGGATAGCGCCACTCCAGCACCTCGGGGTCGGTGAGCCGGGAGTTGGTCATATGGGTCTGGACGGCGTCCGCCCCGTCGAAGCCGTCGCCGGCGCCGGAGCCGCTGGCGACGGTCTCGTAGTACTGCACCCGGTCGTTGCCGAAGGTGAGGTTGTTCATCGTGCCCGAGCCCTCCGCCTGGACGCGCATCGCGGCGTAGAGGGCGCCGGTGACCGCCTGGGAGGTCTCCACGTTGCCCGCGACGGTGGCGGCCGGGAAGACGGGCGCCAGCATCGAGCCCTCCGGGATGCGGACCTCGACGGGCTCCAGGCAGCCGCTGTTGAGCGGGATGTCCTCGGCGACCAGGGTCCGCAGCACGTACAGCACCGCCGCCATCACCACCGAACGGGGCGCGTTGGCGTTGCCGGGCTGCTGCGGGGAGGTGCCGGCGAAGTCCAGTACCGCGCTGCGGGCGGCGCGGTCGACGGTCAGCGCGACGTGGATCTGCGCGCCGCTGTCCGTCTCGTAGCGGCAGTGCCCGTCCGGCAGCCGGGCGAGGATCCGGCGCACCGACTCCTCGGCGTTGTCCCGGACGTGCCGCATATAGGCCCGTACGACGTCCAGCCCGAACTGTTCGGTCATCCGCCGCAGTTCGCGGATGCCCTTCTCGTTGGCGGCGATCTGGGCCCGCAGGTCGGCGAGGTTGGCGTCCGGGGCGCGGGACGGGTACGGCCCGGAGCCGAGCAGCTCGCGGGTCTCGGCCTCGCGCAACCGGCCGTCCCGGACCAGCAGCCAGTTGTCGAAGAGGACACCCTCCTCCTGGACGGTGCGGCTGAACGCCGGCATCGAACCGGGGGTGATGCCGCCGATCTCGGCGTGGTGGCCGCGCGAGGCCACCAGGAAGAGGAGTTCGCTCCCCGACGGGCCCTCCTCCGGGGCGAAGACGGGGGTGACGACGGTGATGTCCGGCAGGTGCGTGCCCCCGTGGTACGGGTCGTTGATCGCGTACACGTCGCCCGGCCGCAGGTCGCTTCCGCGCCGCCGCAGCACCTCCTTGATGGACTCCCCCATCGACCCCAGGTGGACGGGGATGTGCGGGGCGTTGGCGATCAGGTTGCCCGCGGCGTCGAAGAGGGCGCAGGAGAAGTCCAGCCGCTCCTTGATGTTGACGGAGTGCGCGGTGTTCTCCAGCCGGACGCCCATCTGCTCGGCGATGGCCATGAAGAGGCTGTTGAAGACCTCCAGCATCACCGGGTCCGCCTCGGTGCCGACGGCGGTCCGGCCGGAGCGCGGCCGGGCGCGGGTGAGCAGCAGATGGCCGCGCTCGCCGACGGTGGCCCGCCAGTCGGGGTCGAGGACGGTGGTGGCGTCCGCCTCGGCGACGATCGCCGGACCGGTGAGGGTGTCGCCGGGCCGCAGCTCGTCGCGGCGGTACAGCGCGGTGTCCCGCCAGCGCCCGCCGGCGTACATCCGGACCGTCGCGGCGGCCGCCAACTCCCCCTTTCTTACGCCCAGTCGGACGGCGTAGTCGGCCGCGCCGCCGGCCGCTCCCCGGGTCTCCACCGACACCGCCTCGGCGACCAGCGGCTTGTCCATGGTGAAGGCGTACCGCTCGCGGTGCGCGCGGACGAACTCCGCTTCCATGGCGGCCGGTTCGCCGAGCGGCACACCGAGGGTGGAGTCGGTCCCGGCGTAGCGGACCAGGACCCGGGCGCCGGTGGTCAGCGACGCCTCCGGCACGCCGTCGGCCAGGAGTTCCCGCCGGGTCTGCCGGGCGAGGCCGTCGCACACCGCCCGGACCCGCTCGATCGCACCGGGCTCGTCGAAGCGCTCCTCGACGGCCTGCTCCCGCATCGCGGTGGCGTCGGCGACCCCGATGCCGTACGCGGAGAGCACCCCGGCCAGCGGCGGGACGACGACGGTGGCGACGCCCAGTGCGTCGGCGACCGCGCAGGCGTGCTGGCCGCCCGCGCCACCGAAGCTCACCAGGGCGTAGCGGGTGATGTCCCGGCCGCGCTGGACGGAGATCTTCTTGACCGCGTTGGCCATGTTGAGCACCGCGATGTCCAGGAAGCCGGCGGCGACGTCCTCGGGGCCGCGGTCGTCCCCGGTCTCGGCGGCGGCCCGGGCGGCCAGCTCGGCGAAGCGGGTGCGGACGGTCGCGGCGTCCAGCGGCCGGTCGCCGTCGGGCCCGAACACCGCGGGGAAGTGGTCGGGTTGGATGCGGCCGAGCATGACGTTGGCGTCGGTGACGGTGAGCGGGCCGCCGCCCCGGTAGCAGGCCGGGCCGGGGTCGGCGCCGGCGGAGTCGGGGCCGACGCGGTAGCGGCGGCCGTCGAAGTGCAGGACGGAGCCGCCGCCGGCCGCGACGGTGTGGATGTGCATCATCGGGGCCCGCATCCGCACCCCGGCGACCTCGCTGCCGAAGATCCGCTCGAACTCGCCCGCGTAGTGCGACACATCGGTGGAGGTGCCGCCCATGTCGAAGCCGATCACCCGGTCGAAGCCGCCGTCCGGGCCCGGCCCGCCGGCTTCGGCGGCGGTCCGCGCCATGCCGACCACCCCGCCCGCCGGGCCGGACAGCACCGCGTCCTTGCCCCGGAAGTGACCGGCCTCCCGCAGCCCCCCGTTGGACTGCATGAACAGCAGGCGGATACCGGGCAGTTGAGCGGCGACCTCCTCGACGTACCGCGCGAGGATCGGCGAGAGATAGGCGTCGACGACCGTGGTGTCCCCGCGCGCCACCAGCTTCATCAGCGGGCTGACCTCGTGCGAGCAGCTGACCTGCGGAAAACCCGCCTCCCTGGCCAGCGCGGCGACCGCCTGCTCGTGCGCGGGGTGGCGGTAGCCGTGCAGCAGCACCACGGCGGCGCTGCGCAGGCCCTCGGCGTGCGCCCGCCGCAGCTCCCGGCGGACGGGCTCCTCGTCGAGCGGCCGGACCGGCTCGCCGCGGGCACCGACGCGTTCGGGCACCTCGATCACCCGTGCGTAGAGCGCCTCGGGCAGCACGATCCGCCGGTCGAAGATCCGCGGCCGGTTCTGGTACGCGATCCGCAGCGCGTCCCGGAAGCCCTCGGTGATCAGCAGCACCGTCGGCTCACCGGTGCGCTCCAGGAGGGCGTTGGTGGCGACGGTGGTGCCCATGCGGACGACCGAGACCCGCTCGGCCGGCACCGGTTCGTCCGGGCCGAGCCCCAGCATCTGCCGGATACCGGCGACCGCGGCGTCGCGGTAGCGCTCGGGGCGGTGCGAGAGCAGCTTGCCGGTGACCAGGCGCCCGTCCGGCCGCCTGCCCACCACGTCGGTGAAGGTGCCGCCGCGGTCGATCCAGAACTCCCAGCGTCCGGTCACCCCGCCATTGTCGCAGCGCCGCCCGGTTCGGACAGGGCCGCCAGCGCGCTGCGGGTGGCGCGCTCGGCGGCGGCGTCCAGCAACCGGCCGGATCCGGCCAGCCCGTACCGGCACTCCCGTACGGCCAGCGCCAGCAGGCCCGGCAGCAGGTCGGTGCAGCGCTCGGCCACCCACCGGGTGCCGCGGGTCGCCATCCACAGCGCCGCGCCGGCCCGGGTGGGCGGCGGCCCGTCGAGGGCGAGCGGAGGCGGCGGGCCGGCGGCCAGTCCGCGAGCGGCGAGCAGGTCGTGGAAGCCGCGGGCCAGCAGCCGGTGGCCGCGCTCACCGGGGTGCAGCCGGTCCACGCTCCAGGTGGCCCGGTCGGCCACCCACGGGTGGTCGGCCAGGTGGAGGTGGACGCCGCCGTAGCGGGCCGAGACCGCGTGCACGACGGTGTTGACGGCGCGCATCCGGCGGGCCAGCGGACGGGCCAGCGGCGCAGGCAGTCCCAGCATCCGCCCGGGGTCGGGCAGACACGCCGTCAGCACCACCGCGCCGCCGGCGCTCAGCGTGCCGTGCGCCCGGTCCAGTGCGGCGGCGACCCGCTCGATGGCGAACGCGGCGCGCAGCGTGTCGTTGGCCCCGACCAGCAGGGAGGCGAAGCGCGGGGCCAGTTCCCGCGCGACCGGCAGCTGCTCCCGCGCCACATCGTCCGCGAGCGCCCCGCTGCGCGCGAGGTTCACCAGCGGGACGTCGTCCGGCCGCTCCCCCAGCGCGGCGGCGAGCAGCGCCGCCCAGCCCCGCCAGCCGCCGCCCGCCACCGGGTCACCGAGCCCCTCGGTCAACGAGTCGCCGAGGGCCGCGAACGGGGGCGTCACCGCCGGCTCCAGGGGCCCGCGGCGGGCGGCACGGTCACCGCGGCCGGCCGCCGTCCGCCGGCCGGCCGGGGCGCGTCGTGGGCCGCCAGGAACGCCTCCACCGCGGGCTGCCAGCCGTAGCCCTCGGCGCGCCGCCGCGCGGCGGCCCGGCGCGCCGGCTCGGGCCGGGCCAGCACCCGCTGCACCGCGTCGGCGAAGGACGGGCCGTCGTCGAGCGCGGTGTCCCCGCCGTCGCCCACCAGCCCGGCCAGCGCCGAGGCCGCGCTGGCGACGACCGGGGTGCCGCAGGCCAGCGCCTCCAGCGCGGCCAGCCCGAAGGTCTCGGCCGGGCCGGGCGCCAGGACGAGGTCGGCGGCGGCCTGCAGCGCGGCCAGCCGGGTTCGGTCGGGCAGGTGCCCGAGGAACGTCACCGGCAGCCGGGCCGCCCGCGCCCGCTGCTCCAGCCGGGCCCGCAGCGGTCCGTCGCCGGCCACCACCAGCGCCGCGTCCACGCCCCGCCGGCGCAGCTCGGCGAGCGCCTCCAGGGCCCGGCCCGGCCGCTTCTCCGTCGACAGCCGGGAGCACATCAGCAGCACCACGGCGGCCCGCCCGGCGCACCGGCCGCGCAGTTCGGCGCTGCGCAGCCGCGGGTGCCAGGCGGTCAGATCGACCCCGAGCGGCGCCCGCACCACGTTGCGCGCCCCGGCCCGGAGGAACTCCGCGGCCGCCCACTCGGTGGTGCACACCACCCGGCTGTAGGCATACGCGGTACGGGAGTTGACGCGGTCGGCGACCGCGCGGGCCAGCGGCCGCGGCACGCCCCAGGTGTGCAGCACCCCGTCCACGCTCTCGTGCGACACCATCACCGCGGGGACCCGGGCCCGCCGCGCCCACTCCCCCGTCCAGCGCAGCGTCGTGCGGTCGGAGACCTCCAGCCGGTCCGGGGCCAGCTCCGCCAGCAGGCGCGCCAGCCGCCGACGGTCGGTCAACACCCGGTAGCCGCCGCTGCCCGGCACCAGGGGCCCGGGCAGGGTGAGCACCCGGCCCTGGGCGCTCTCCTCGTCCCGTATGCCGCGCGGCCCCACCGACTCCGGCGGGCCGGGCACGACGAGCACCGGTTCGTGGCCGGCGGCCCGGTAGCCGGCGCCCAGCTCGCACAGCGCGGTGCGCAGCCCGCCGGAGGCCGGGGCGACGAAGTTGGCGACCCGGACGATCCGCAGCCCCGCCCGGGCGTTCCGGGCCCCGCGGGCGGTCACGCCGCCACCGCCGTCCGGTCGGCCAGCACGTCCTCGTAGTGGGCCAGCAGCTGGTCGCCGACGGCCTCCCAGGTGCGGGCCGCCACCGCCCGCCGCCCGGCGGCGCCGTAGCGCACCCGCAGCTCGGCGTTCCCGCCCAGCGTCCGCACCGCGTCCCGCAGCGCGCCGCCGTCCCCGGGCGGGACCAGCAGCCCGGTCCGCCCGTGGTCGACGAGGTCCAGCGGCCCGCCGGCAGCCGGCGCGACGACCGGGACACCGGACGCCATCGCCTCCTGCACGGTCTGGCAGAAGGTCTCGAACGGCCCGGTGTGCACGAAGACGTCCAACGAGGCGTACAGCCGGGCCAGTTCGTCGCCGGTGCGCCGGCCCAGGAACCGCACCGCGGGCAGCTGCGCCCGGAGGGCGGCGGCGCTGGGGCCCTCGCCGATCACCACGGTGCGCACGCCCGGGAGCGCGGAGGTCTCGGCCAGCAGCCGGACGTCCTTCTCCGGCGCCAGCCGCCCCACGTACCCCACCAGCAGCTCCCGCCCCGCCAGCAGTGAGCTGCGCAGCACCGCGTCCCGCCGCCCGGGGTGGAACCGGCCGGAGTCGACCCCGCGCGGCCACAGCCGCACCCGCGGCACCCCGTGCTCGGTCAGGTCCAGCAGCGCCGCGCTGGAGGGGGCCAGGGTGAGGTCGGCGGCGGCGTGCACCGCCCGGATCCGCCGCCAGGCCGCGGCCCCGCCGCGCCCCAGGTAGGTGTGCGCGTAGCGCGCCATGTCGGTCTGGTAGACGGCGACCGCCGGCACCCCCCGCCGGGCCGCGGCCGCCATCCCCCGCGCCCCGAGGACAAAGGGGCTGGCCAGGTGCACCAGGTCGGGCCGGTGCCCGTCCAGCGCGGCGGACAGCCGCCGCCCCGGAAGCGCGATGCGCACCTGCGGATATCCGGGCAGCGGCATCGAGGGCACCCGCACCACGGGGCACGGGCTCTCGTGGGCGTGCGGGGCGGTGGGGGCGGAGTTCGCCAGCGGCGCGACGACCAGCGGCTCGTGCCCGCGCCGGACGAGGTGGCGGGCGGTCTGGAGGGCACAGTGTGCGACGCCGTTGACGTCGGGCGGGAAGGATTCGGTGACAAGGGCGACACGCATACCGCTGTTGTCGGCGGGCCGTGCGTGGACGGGACCACGGGGATCTTTCCAACCGGCGAACGTCCCATGAGCGTTCGCCTCCCGGCCTCCCGCACCCCGGGCCCGTCAGGGCGGGCCCGGCGGGTCTCACACCGCGGAGGCGTCCGGCCCGAAGCGGGCGCGTACGGCGGTCTGCACCTCGGCCTCCTCGGCCGGATCGGCGGCCAGCCGGCGGAGCTGTTCGACGACCCGGTCGTCGGCGGTGGCCGCGTGCCGGGCGGCCAGTTCCCGGGTGTGCTCCTCGCAGTCCCACAGGCACTCGACGGCGAACCCGGCGGCGAACCCGGGGTCGGTGGCGGCGAGCGCTGCGGCGGCCAGGCCGCGCAGATGGGAGGAGGAGGTCTCGCGATAGATGTGGCGCAATACCGGCGCCGCGCAGCTGATCCCGAGGCGGCCGGCGCCGTCCACCAGTTCCCACAGTGCGCAGACGTCCGGCCCCTCTTCCCGCACCGTGCGGCGCAGCGCGGCCAGCACCAGGTCGGCGTCCCGGCGGTCGCCGCGCCGGGCCAGCATCGCGGCGGCGGACCCGCCCAGCCGGTCGGCGCGCGCCACCCAGACCCGCGCCCGCTCCACGGCGGCCGCACTGCGCATCCGCTCGTACGAGGAGAGCGCGGCGGCGACCAGCGGTTCGGTGGCGAGCGGATCGGTGACGGCGGCCTCGATGAGGTCGAGGACCTCCGGGTCGCTCCGTTCGGCGAGGTGGTGCAGGACGGCGGCGCGGGCCGCGTCCGGTCCGCCGCGGCCGGCCCGCAGCAGCTCGGCGCGGTCCTCGGGGCCGGCGACGGCGCTCAGGCAGCGGGCGGCGGCGAGGTAGCGGTGCTCGTCGGGGTGCGGTTCCAGCTCCTGCTGGGCCCATTCCAGCACCTCGGCCACGCTCCAGCCGGGGCGCGGGCCGCGCGGCCGGAGCTGGCGCTGCCAGCGGTCGAAGGAGCCCTGTTCCCCGGCGGCGGCCAGCCGCGCGCGGTAGCGGGGGTCCTCGGCCCACAGGCGCCAGGGGCGGGGCTCGAAGGCGTCGCGGACGGCGGCGGCCAGCAGGGCGTCGCCCTCCGGGGTCGCGGGGAAGCGGGCCAGGACCGCGGGCGCCAGGCCGAGCAGCCCGGCGTCGTCGTCCCGCAGCGCGAGCTCGTCGAGGGCCCAGCGCCAGTTGCTGCCGACCGCGGCGTAGCTGCGCAGCAGCAGCCGCGCGGCGTCCCTGCCGTAGGCGGCGAGGTGGCCGAGGACCGCGAGGGCGAGGCCGGTGCGCTCCTCGCCGGTGTCGGTGAGGTCGTCGGCGTGGAAGAGGTGCCGTTCGATCTCCTCGAGACCGCCGTCGAGCTGCATGTAGAGGCGCGCGTAGTAGAGCGAGCGGTTCTCCACCTGCCAGTTCCGGCGGGGGTCGCGCAGCACACTGGCGTTGAGTGCCGCGAGCGCCTCGGCCCGCGGCGCCGCGAGGGCATGCAGGGTCCCGTCGCCGCGACCTCGCTGCAGGAGGCCGAGCAGGGTGCCACTGGGCGCTATGTCTGGATCGAACATGAGGTCAGCATCCGGTGCGGGGGACAGGCTGGCAACGGGATTTCCGCCGACCGGCATTCTTGCCGGTGACCGCGGGCCCTATGCGTCGTTCCCCCCATGGATCGGCGGGGTAGACAGCTGTACGGCGGCCGCAGCCTAGCGTGGAACCCTGCATTCCGCCGATTCGGGCCCGACCACGGAAGGGAGGCCATTGGCATATGCCAGGTGCACCACCGTATCGGGTAATGCCAAATCCCTTACGGACCGTCGCAGCCTGTGCAAGAGTCGTAACCGGCCCATACGTTCCGGCGCCGCCTGATCACGGAGTACGTCATGCCGCCCCCTCTCTACGCGGATCACCCAGCCGATCGGACCCCCGAGCGTGATGCGGTCGAGGCCCTCATCTCGCAGGCCCGCACCCTGCGCGGTGGCCTCGACGCGGTACGCAGAGAGTCCTCGGTGGCCGGTGACCTCGCCGCCGACCCGCAGCTGCGCTGGCAGCGGGCACTGTGCGACCTCGCCGTCCACCACCTGGACGACCTCGGCGGCCATCTCGACCAGCTCAGAGAGGGCCTGCCCACCGCGCTCACGGACGCCGCGGAGGCGCCCGCCGAGCCGCCCGCGGCCCCGGCCGGGCCCGCGGCACCCGAGCGGGGCGCACTGCTGCGCCGGGTGGGCAGCGCCGAGTGGAATCTGCTCACCGACGACGTGACCTGGTCCGACGAGCTGTTCGCGATGTTCGGCCAGGACCCGGCCGACGGCCCGCTGACCCTGGACGAGCTGCCCTCCCTGGTGCACCCCGAGGACCAGGAGAAGCTGGCCGTGATGGTCACCGACTGTCTGGTGGACGGCCGGCCGATCGACGGCGAGTTCCGCATCGTGCGCACCGACTCCGGCATCCGCACGGTCCACATGGTCGGCGAGCCGGTGCTCGACTCCGACGGCGGCACCGCCTGCGTGTGGACGGTGCTCCGCGACGTCAGCGAGCTGCGCCGCAGCCAGACGGCAGTGCGCGAGACCGGTGACTCGCTCCGGCGCCAGCGGCACATCGCGCAGACCGAGCACCGGCTCGCGGTCGAGCTCCAGGAGGCCGTGCTGCCGCCCTGGCGCGGCTCGCTGCGCTTCCCCGAGGGCGGCCCGGTCACCCTGGATCTGGCCGGCCGCTATCTCCCCGCCGCCGCCTCCGACCTGATCGGCGGCGACTGGTACGACGCCCTCCAACTCCCCGACGGGCGCACGCTGTTGAGCGTCGGCGACCTCACGGGGCACGGCGTGGCGGCGACGTCCGGGATGGCGATGGTGCTCGGCGCGCTGCGCGGGATGGCCATGGCCGGGAACCGCCCCGGGCAGCTGATGGGGTTCCTCAACCAGCTGCTGGACACCGCCAGCCAGCCGGCGCTGGGCAGCGCGCTGTGCGCGCAGTTCGATCCCGCGACGCGGGCGCTGGAGTGGGCCCAGGCCGCGCACCCCGCGCCACTGCTGTTCCGCGGCGGCACGGGGCGCGCGCTGGACCCGCCGGAGGGCGTGCTGCTCGGCGCCACGACGGGCGCGAGCTACGGCCAACACACCGAGCGGCTGGAGCCGGGCGACCTGCTGGTGCTGCACACCGACGGGCTGGTCCCGCGCCGCACCCACGGCCCGGACAGCACTCATGAGGGCACCGAGCGGCTGCTGGCCCTGGCGCCGCGGTTCGGCGCGGCCCGCAGCGCGCAGGACAGCGTCCGCATCGTGGTCGAGGAGTTCGGCACCACCGAGCGGGAGGACGACGCCTGTGTGCTGATCGCCAAGGTCGGCGACTGACGCACGGCGCTACCGTCGGGGGCGGACCGGCCACGGCAGGCGTCGGCCGCCCCGAGGGTTCGGGGGCCTCTTGACGACGAGCGCTGTGACGTGACGGGCGCTGTGACGTCCTGTCATGCGACCGTCGGCGATGCCCGGTTGGCGGGTTGGCGAGTCGGCGGGTTGGTGAACACGTTGACGAGCAGCGCGACATCGCGCGGCGGTGGTGCGGGCGGCGCTCAGACCGCGAAGTTCGGTCCCAGGTCCGGCCCGAGGCCCGTGCCGAGAGCGGGTCCCTTTCCCTTGGGGCGCTGCTTCGGCAGCACCTGCTGGAGCTCCTCGCGAAGCTCCTGGACCTTGCCGCAGCCGGAGTACTGGCCGGTGAGCCGGAACATCTCGCGCAGCCGGTCCCAGGTGCGGTGCGAGGAGTTCTCACCGATGGAGACCAGCGCCAACCGGGCGTAGCGGTCGGCCTGTTCGGGGTCGTCGCCGATGAAGCAGGCCGAGGCCATCGAGATGTAGTCGAAGATCTGGGACCGCTGGTGACCGTTCTTGCGCAGCTGGAGCGCCTTTCTGGCATGGACCTGGGCGATCCTGGCGGCGGACGGGTCGTGCTCCGCGAGGGTGCGGAAGGCCAGCGCCTGCATGCCGTGCAGATCCGCCTCGTCGAACATCTGCATCCAGGACGGCGGCGGCACATCGCGCTTGTCCGAGACGAACAGCTCCTCGGCCTCGCCGAGGGTGCGCCGCATCGCCTGGCCGTGACCCTTGGAGGCGTGCGCCCACGCCTCGATGGTGTGCAGCATGGCGCGGGTGCGCGGCAGGGTCTCCTGGCCGGAGCCGGACTGGGCGAGCTTCATCAGGTCCAGCGCGTCGTCCGGGCGGCCCAGGTGGACCATCTGGCGGGCGGCGCGGGAGAGCGCCTCGCCGGCGCGCGGGCGGTCGCCGCCCTCGCGGGCCGCGTGCGCGGCGATGATGAAGTACTTCTGCGCGGTGGGCTCCAGGCCCACGTCATGGGACATCCAGCCGGCCAGTACGGCGAGGTTGGCGGCCACCCCCCAGAGCCGGCGCTGGAGGTGGTCGGGGTGGCGGTAGGCGAGCATCCCGCCGACTTCATTGAGCTGGCCCACCACGGCCTTGCGCTGGAGGCCGCCGCCGCGTGCCGCGTCCCACCGGCGGAACACCTCCACGGAGTGCTCCAGTGCGTCGATCTCCTGTGACCCCACCGGGGCCGCGTCGTAGCGGTCGAGGCCGATCTGGTCGAGTTCGTGCAGGGATTCGTGGGCGAGCGGATCGTCGTGGCGGAGGGCGAGCGGGGCGGGGTCGGTGTGCAGCCAGTCGTGCATGGCGCCGGTGAGTGCGGAGCCCGCGGCGAGCGCCGCGCCCGCCCCCACCAAGCCGCGTCGATTGAGCATGAGGTCCATTCCCGTGAATTCCGTGAGGACCGCCGCGGTCCGCTCGGGCGCCCAGGGCAGACCGTCCATGGCCTGCCGCTTCCCCGCGCGACCAGTCCGGGCGAACCCGAGGTCCTCGATGGTTACGACACGGCCGAGGCGCTCGGTGAAGAGGGAGGCGAGGACCTTGGGCACCGGGTCCCTGGGCGTCTCGCCCATGTCGATCCAGCGCCGTACCCGCGAGGTGTCGGTCGCCAGCTGCGGGTGGCCCATGGCCGCCGCCTGCCGGTTGACCAGCCTCGCGAGTTCTCCCTTGGACCAGCCGGCCAGGCCGAAAAGGTCCGCGAGACGGGTGTTCGGCTCCCTGCTCACGTCAAGCCCCCAGGTTCCTCGACTGAGTTGACAGTAACGGCCCGTGACATGCGCTGCGAGCATTCGCCAGGGTTCGCCAGGGTGCGCCAGATGGTCTGCCACCCGCATCCGCGTGTTCGGTAGGTGTGCAGCCCCCGGCCCGGTGGCGGGACCGCATTCCCCAGGGTGCGTGCCCTGCACGGGGACCTACGGATCGGCCGCCCGTACGGGGCCCGTTCACGGGTTCCCGCCACCGGGCCGGGAGCGCACGCAACTCGTCGGCGCACGAAGGGATCAGTCTCACCCATGTATGCAGCATCGTCCGCCGTGACCGCCCCCACCCGGACGTACCGCCCGCACCCCCACGGGAGCGGGCCGTATCTCGATCCCTCCCCTTCCGCGGGGGCGGTGGCCGGCCTCCCCGGAGGACGCAACCGGCGGGCGCAGGGGATGGGCACCCAACCGCTCAGCGGGAGACTCGACTTGTCCGGTCCCCAGGGCGCCCAGCTGCGCGCCGCCGTCGCCTCGGTGCACCGCATCTGTCCGGAGTTCAACCCGGTCCAGGTGCTGCGCCGCGGCGGGAAGTCCGTACTGCTCCTGGGGACGACGGGTCGGATGAGCGCCGTCGCCAAGTGTTTACTGGACCACTCCCCCGCGTGGGTCGAGAGCTTCCGGCAGGAAATAAGCGCGTACCGGGCGTTCGTCCGGCACCGTCCGCCGGTGCGGGTGCCCCGGCTGGTGGCGGCCGACCCCGACAACTGCACGCTGGTCGTGGAGCGGATGCCGGGCCGGGTGGCGGCCCTGGCGCGGCACCCCTCGGAGGCCCCGCCGCGGGCCGATGTGCGGGCCGCGCTGGCGGCGATCTGCCGGGTCAACGCCTGGCGTCCGCCGGCCGGGCTGTTCGACGCCCCGCTGGACTACGCGGGCCGGATCGGGCGGTACCACGACCTGGGGCTGCTCACCGACCGCGACCTGGGTGACCTGCAGAAGCTGCTGCACGGGCTGGCGCACACCCAGGGCCAGTTCTGCCACGGCGACGCGCTGCTGAACAACGTCCTGCTCTCGCCCGCCGGTCCGGTGCTGCTGGACTGGGACAACGCGGGCTGGTACCTCCCGGGTTACGACCTGGCGACGCTGTGGACGGTGCTCGGCGACGCCCCGGTGGCCCGCCGGCACATCAGCCAGCTGGCACAGGCGGCGGGCACCCCCGCGCGGGACGCCTTCCTGGTGAACCTCATGCTCGTGCTCACCCGGGAGATCCGGCGGTACGAGACCGCGGTCCAGCGGACGATGCGGGAGCCCGCGCCGGCCACCACCGCGGGGGCGGGTCACCCCGGCGCGGTCGCGGCGGGCGAGGAGCAGCGGCTGCTGCTGCGCAGGCTGCACGACGACGCGCAGATGGCGCGGCGGGCGGTGCGGGCGGCGGTCGGCACCCGCTGACCGCCGGGGCTGCCGAGAGCGGCGGCCCCGAGGGGAGATTCGTGAGCGGCGCGCCCGGGTACGGGCCGCGCCGCTCACCCGTGTGTTGGTCCATTCCACTGACGCCCCGCAGGTCCCGGCCCGGTCCGGGAAGGCTCCTGGCAATACTGTCCGGACATGCGAAATCCGAACCAGGTGTGGTGATTGACGGCGCGTCGGCACATCTATGGTTCTCGGCCGACCTGAGGCTTACCCTCGGGTTCTCCCGCGCGACCGCGGCCTGGCCGGCTCACACAGCACCGGGCAGGCCCCTGGCACACCACCGTCACACCGTCCCGGCTCGGGCCGGCTAGAAGGAGGCTGTTTTGCGAGGATCCGCACCGGAAGACGCGCCGAGAACCCGCCACCACCCCGCCCTGCGCAGATCCGCCACCGCCGTCGCCGCCGCGGCGCTGCTGCTGCCGCTGGTCTCCGCGGCCCCGTCCGCGGGCGCCGACCGGCCCCCGTCCGGCTCCCTCCAGCGGGCCTTCGCGGACGCCGCGGCGCGCTACCACGTCCCGCGCAGTGTGCTGATGGGCGTCGCGTATCTGGAGTCGCGCTGGGACGGCCATGGTGGCGCGCCCAGTGTGTCCGGGGGATACGGGCCGATGCACCTGACCGATGCCCGGGCGGCCGTGGCGCGGGCGCCGGAGTTCGCCACGGACGGCGGGGACGCACGCGGCGACGCCGCCCGGCCGCTCCGGGCGTCCGTGCAGTCGCGGTCCCGGCGGGTGGTGCTGCCCGCCCAACTCCCCACCAGATTGCGCACTTTGCCGACCGCGGCGAAGCTCACCGGGCTGCCGGCGGCACGGCTGCGCAGCGATCCGGCCGCGAACGTACTCGGCGGCGCCGCGCTGCTGGCCGCCGCCCAGCGCGCGCTGGGGCAGCCGGCCAGCAGCGACCCGGGCAAGTGGTACGCGGCGGTGGCGCGCTACGGCGGTGCGGACGATCCACGCAGCGGCGCGGCGTTCGCCCGGGACGTCTTCGAGGTGCTGCGGCAGGGGCAGAGCCGTACCACCGACGCGGGGCAGCGGGTCACACTGGCGGCCGCGCCGCGGCTGGCCGCCGACGCCGCCCAGGCACGGCGTCTCACCAGCGCCGCCGCCGCTCTGCGCACCGCCCCCCGCGGTGCCGGCGGGGCGCTGGAGTGCCCCTGGTCCGTCGCCTGCGAGTCCTGGCCGGCGCCCTACGAGCAGTACGACAACGGCACCAACTACGGCAACCACGATCTGGCCGACCGGCCCAAGGACCAGAAGATCGACGCCATCGTCATCCATGACACCGAGGGGTCGTGGGAGACCACACTGCGGCTGATCAAGGACCCCAAGTACGTGTCCTGGCACTACACCGTGCGCTCCGCGGACGGGCTGATCGCGCAGCATGTGCCGACCAAGGACGTCGCCTGGCACGCGGGCAACTGGTACATGAACTCGCACTCGATCGGCATCGAGCACGAGGGGTTCCTGGCGGCGCCGGACGCCTGGTACACGGAGGCGATGTACCGCGCCTCGGCCCGGCTGGTGAAGTACCTGGCGAAGGAGTACCGCATCCCGCTGGACCGGCAGCACATCCTGGGCCATGACAACGTCCCCGGTACGGTCCCCTCGACGATCGCGGGGATGCACACCGACCCCGGTCCGTACTGGGACTGGGCGCACTACTTCGCGCTGCTGGGCCGGCCGTTCAAGCGCACCGCGGGCCCGCACGGCGGCCTGGTCACCATCCGGCCGTCCTACGACCGCAACCGGCCGGTCTACACCGACTGTGAGAAGCCCGGTCAGCCCTGCGCGCCGCACGGGTCCGGCGCCGTGCGGCTGCACGTCGCGCCCAGTGAGAGCGCGCCGCTGGTCAAGGACATCGGGCTGCACCCGGACGGCTCGGCGTCCACGACCGGGGTGAACGACACCGGGGCGCGGGCGACGACCGGCCAGCGGTTCGCGGTGGCGGGCCGGTCCGGTGACTGGACGGCGATCTGGTACCTCGGGCAGCAGGCGTGGTTCCACAACCCGCGCTCGCACCCGACGGCGGTGAACGCCAAGGGGCTGGTGGCCACGCCGAAGGCGGGCCGGGCGGAGATCCCGGTGTACGGGCGGGCGTATCCGGAGCAGTCGGCGTACCCGTCGCAGGTGCCGGTGCAGGCGGTGACCCCGCTGCCGTACACGCTGCTCGCGGGCCAGCGGTACGCGGTCGGCGGGCGGGTGCAGTCGGAGTACTTCTTCTCGCCGACCTTCGACGTCACCAAGCATGCGATCGTCCGCGGCCAGGACGTGTACTACGAGATCCAGCTCGGGCACCGGGTCGGCTATGTGCGGGCGGCCGACGTGGACGTCCGGTCCTCGGCGTCGTAGCACCCGGGAGCGGGCGGGAACGCCGACGCGCCCGGTGGTGGCCCTGGGGCCCCACCGGGCGCGTGGTGTGTGCGCAGCCGGTCCTGCCGATCAGCCCTGCTGGAAGAGCTCCGCCGGGAGCGGCTTGAGCAGGGCGTAGAGGTCGTCGGTGATCGGGCGGTCCCAGCTGGCGATGGTCACCAGCACGCCGTCGTCGCGGTCGAACTGCACGCAGGAGATGCGGCCCTCGGAGCACTTGACGCGCTTGACGATCAGGAGGTTGTCCTGGTGCATCACGGGGGTGTCCTCGGTCTCGACGACCGTCACCGGCTCGTCGTTGCCGAGCGCCGCGAGCAGCTGGGCCACCTCGAAGGGCACCTGCTCCCCCTCGACCTCGCGGGCCGGGGAGCCTTCCGGAAGGTTGCCGATGATCATCGCCGGGCCGCGGCCGCCGAACAGGTCGTAACGGAGGAACACGCCCTGGCAGCTCCCGTCGGGCGCGGGCAGCAGCCCGGCCCCGAGATTGCCGGGCCAGTCACCCGGGTCCATGGCGAGTACGTCGAAGTCTGGACCGGCGGGCGTGGCTGCGCTGCGGCGACGGAGGAAGGACATGCCGCCATCGTACGTGGCCCGGCCCGGCGCACCGTGCGGGTGCCCGCCCCCGGCGCACGTCCGTGGCGCGCGAAGCCGGTCGTCGAACTCCCGGCGCTCGCCCGGAGGGCGGGCCGGCCGGTGGGTGGAATCTGACGGCCGAACCCAACCGAACCTAGGGGGCTTCTGACGGATCTCCGCGGCGTCGCGGCGCCTGGTGCGTGCTCTCGCAAGGCGCCGCTCCTTCTTCCACGGAGATCCGTCAGAAGCCCCCTAGGCGCCGTCCTCCCGGCGGCGGCGCTCGTGGTGGCGGGCGACGCGGGCGCGGTTGCCGCAGGAGGGTGTGCACCATTCCTGGCGGGCGTGGTCCTTGACGAAGTAGCGCACGCAGCGCGGGGCGGGGCAGGCCCGCAGCCGGTCGCGGTCGGGGCCGCCGAGGAAGGCGAGGGCGGCCCGGGCCAGGGCGGCGGTGAGCCGGTCGGCGGCGGGCGGGGAGCCGGCCGGGAGGTCGCGCAGGACGGGGGATGCGCCGGTGTCCCAGGTGAGCCGGGGGGCGGTGGGGACCCGGGCGGCAGCGGTGTTCAGCCGGGCGAGCGCCTCGTCCTCGGGGAGCAGCCGGTGGGCGTCGGCGGAGCTGGGCGGGCCCGGGCGGACGGCGCGGGCGAACAGCGAGCGGGCGGCGGCCCGCAGCTCCCGGACGGCGGTGAGCAGTGCCTGGTCCACCGGGGGCGGGCCGTCCTCGGTGCAGTCCAGTGCGGCGGCGCGGTCGCCGATCCAGGCGGCGAGCCCGGCGGGGTCGGCGAGGTCGTCGGCGACGCCGCCGTGTCCGTCGTGGCGGATGGTGACGGCGAGATCCAGAGCGAGCCGTGTTGCGTCCATGACGCTAATGGTACGGTCGCGATCAACCATTAGCACCCACGAGGGGGAAACATGGCCGATGTACGTCAACTGCTGCGCGGTCTGCCGGTGTTCGGGGGTGAGCTGCCCGCCTTCGATCCGGCCGCGACGCCCGACGCCCCGGTGGAGCTGTTCACCGACTGGCTGCTCGGCGCCATCCGGGCGCAGGTCCCCGAGCCGCATGCGATGACCCTCGCCACCGCCGACGCGGACGGCAATCCGTCGGCACGCACCCTGATCCTCAAGGACGTCGACGCGGACGGCTGGCGGTTCGCCGCGCACGACGGCAGCGCCAAGGGCCGGGAGCTGACCGCCCGCCCGTATGCCGCGCTGACCTTCTATTGGCAGCCGCTCGCCCGCCAGGTGCGGGTGCGGGGCCCGGTGGTGCGGGAGAGTGCGGAGCGGTCCGCCGCGGACTTCCTGGCCCGCAGCGCCGGGGCACGCGCCGAGGCGCTGCTCGGCCGGCAGAGCCGTCCGCTGGAGTCCCTGGCCGAGCGGGACACCGCGGTGGCCGGCGCCGCCGAGCGGCTGGCCGGCGACCCCGGGCTGGTGCCGCCGGAGTGGACGCTGCACACCCTCCGGGCGGAGTCGGTGGAGTTCTGGCAGGGCGCCGCGGACCGCAACCACACCCGGCTGGTGTACCGCCGGACCGGTTCCGCCTGGACCAAGGAGCTGCTGTGGCCCTGACACCCGACACCACCGCCGCGCCGGGCACCCCGCCGGCCGCCGAAGCCGTACGGGACGCGGTCGAGGCCGGGCACGCGCGGCTGCGCGCCCTGCTGCCCGGCCTCACCGACGCCGCGGTGCGCGAGCCCAGTGCGCTGCCGGACTGGTCCCGGGCCCATGTCCTCGCGCACCTGGAGGGCATCGGCCGGGCGACGGCCCGCCAGGCCCGCTACGCCCTGCGCGGCGAACTGGTCGAGCTGTACGACGGCGGCCTCCCGGCCCGTACCGCCGCCATCGAGGCGGGCGCCCGGCGCGACGCCGACGGCCTGCGGGCCGCGGTCGAGGACGCGCTGGCGGAGGCGTCCGCGGCCTGGGCGGCGGTCGGCCCGGACGACTGGTCGCGGCCGGTGCACTACCGCGACGGCGAGCTGCGCGGGATGCTGCTGGCCTGGTGGCGGGAGCTGGTGATCCACACGGCGGACGCCCGGCTCGGCCCCGGCACGGACCAGTGGCCGCCGGAGCTGTGCCACCACCTCCTGGAGTATCTGGCTCCGCGCGCGCCCGAGGACGTGCGGCTGGTGCTGGAACCGGTGGACGACGCCGCGGCGGTGCACCCGTACGGTCCGGCCGACGGGCCGGTGGTGACCGTGCGCGGTCCGCTCACCGCGCTGGCGGCCTGGCTGGCCGGCCGCGCCCCGCACACCCCGCTCGGCTGCGAGCGCGCGGGGGCCGCCGCCCCGCTGCCCGTCCTGCGGCCGTGGCCGTAATGCCGCGCCCGGCGCCTCGCCTCAACTCCGGCTGACCGGCGGGCGATTACGATGCCCTCATGGTGTATGCGGACTGGGGGGACCCGCAGCGCACGCTGGCTGTGGCGACGGAGCTGATGCGGGCACCCCTGAAGGAGATCCTGTCCAGGATGTCGGCCGCGCTGGCCGATCTCGTTCCCCACGAAGCCCTGGTGATGCTCACCGGGGACTGCCCCAAGTCGGCCAACTGGGGGCACGGCGACGCCGGGTTGACCGCTGAGGTCACCACGGCCGAGCTGGCGACGCTCGCCACCCATGTCGGCGTCGGCCGGCCGTGGTGGGGGCGGGCCGCGCTGGCCGGCTCGGCCCGGCCGGTGCTGGCCGTCGCCTCGGCGCCGCCGGGGTCGGCCGGGGCGCTGCTGGCCGTGATGGTCTCCGCGGGGTGCGCGCCGGAGCCCGAAGTGCTGGCGCTGGTCCAGCAGTTGTGGGATCTGGCCACCGCGCGGGTGATCGATCTGCTGCCCGGGGAGGTGCCGGTCGACATGGCGGCGCCGTGGATCGCCAACAGCGAGCGGGCCCGGGCGGTGGCCGACGCGACCGACGCGCACGCCGCCACCCTCACCGCCCTGCTCGGCGTGCTGCGCAGCCGTACGCTGCCGGACGCGGCCGCCCGGCGGACCGCCACGGACGTCGCGGTCGCCGCGCTGGTCGAGCTGCGGGCCACCGACGAGGACGCACAACTCCCGCCCGAGGAGAGCCTCCAGGACGCCTTCGGGCGGCTGACGGACATGCTCAGCCTGCTCTCCCGCCACGGCGACGTCACCCTGCAGTACAGCGAGCCCGACAGCCCGCGGCGCCTGATCCCCTCGGCCATCGCGCGGGCCGCCCGCACCACGGCGCGCGGCACCGTGCTGACGATGCTGGAGCAGGGCGGCGTCGAACGGATCCGGGTGAGCTGGGAGGCCGGGGACACCGAGCTGCGCACGGTGATCCGCGACGACGGTCCGGGGACGCTCGCCGCGGAGGCGCTGGCCGTGCACCGGCTCACCGACCGGGTCGTCGCGCTGGGCGGGACGCTGACGGTGGACGCGGTGCCGGCGTGGGGGACGATCGTCACCGTGCGGCTGCCGCTGGCCGCGCCGGACGTCCCGCGCAGCGATCCGCTGAGCGGGCTGCACCCCCGGGAGCTGGACGTGCTCCGCCATCTCGTCCACGGCCACCGGAACCGCACGATCGCCGAGGCGCTGCACATCAGCGAACACACCGTCAAGTTCCATGTGGGGAAGATCCTCAAGAAGCTGGAGGTGCGCTCGCGCGGCGAGGCCGCGGCGCTGGCCCGCGCCGCGGGCTTCCCGGCCGCGGTGTCGCTGGTGCATTAAGCCCGTGGTGTATCTGGGCGGTGGTGCGTCAGGGCGTGAGGACGAGCTTGCCCAGGGTGGAACCCGACTCGATGAGCCGGTGGGCCCGGGCTGCCTCGGCGAGCGGCAGGGTGTGGGCGAGGTGCACCCGCAGCGCGCCGGAGTCGGCCAGGTCCGCCAGTGCCGCGAGGCCCACCTGGTCCGGCTCGGCAGTCACGCCCAGGCACCGCAGTCCGCGGTCGGCCGCCGCACGCGCCAGCTCCGCGTTGCGCATCTCGACGATGGTGACCAGGGTGCCGCCCGGCCGCAGCACGTCCAGGGAGCGCAGCGCGGTGTCACCGCCCACGGTGTCGAGGACGACGTCCACGTCCCGGACGGCGTCCGCGAAGTCCGTGGTGCGGTAGTCGATCACCTCGTCGGCGCCCAGCTCCCGGACGAAGTCGGCCTTGGCGGCGCTGGCGGTGGTCAGGACCTCGGCGCCGCGGGCCCTGGCTATCTGGAGCGCGAGGTGGCCGACGCCGCCCCCGCCGGCGTGGACCAGGACCCGCCGCCCGGTGTCGAGACCGGCCGCGTCCACCAGCGCCTGCCAGGCGGTCAGTCCGGCGAGCGGCAGCGCGGCGGCGTGCGGATGGTCCAACGCCTCCGGTTTGCGGGCCAGTTGACGGGAGGGCGCGGTGACGTACTCGGCGTAGCCGCCGGCGGCCCGCGGCATGAGCGGCATGCCGAAGACCTCGTCGCCGACGGCGAACCGGGTGACTCCGGGAGCCACCTCCTCGACCACGCCGGAGACGTCCCAGCCGACGACGAACGGCGGTTGCCCCAGCAACGGGATGGTGCCGGAGCGGACGTGCGCGTCGATGGGGTTCACGCCGGCCGCCCGCACCCGCACCAGGACCTCGTTGAGCAGCGGCCGCGGGCGGTCGGCCGCGGCCGGCTCCAGCACCTCGGGGCCGCCGAACGACCGCTGGGTGACGATGCGCATCCGGGCGGCCGGCACCGGGTGTTCGGCCGTCACCGGGCGTCCGCGATCAGCTCGTCGAGGGTGCTGCCCTCGGGGACGGCCTGTCCGACGTCCCAGTGCTCGGCCAGTCTGCCGTCCGCGATCCGCCACAGGTCCACCACGATCACCGGCGGGGCGTCGGGGGCGACCCGGACGACGCCGTGGGTCCACACCTGGTCGCCCTCGGCGAGCACGCGGTGGACGGTCAGGGTGAAGTCGGGGAAGGGCGTGGCGGCGTGCTCCCGGAAGCTGTCGACCGTGCGGTCCGGGCCGACCCCGGCCCCCGGGTGATGGTTGGTGAAGTCCTCGGTGAGCAGCCCACGCGCCCGGTCGAAGTCCTTCTCGTTGTAGAAGAGGCGGATGAACTCGGCGACGAGTTCCTTGTTCGCCGTCAAGGAGCCGGACTGCATCGGCGGTTTCCCTTCCTCGTGCCTCGCTGACGTTCCTTCGTCCGCTGGCATTCCTACGTGCGCTGACATTCCGTCGTTCTTCGTTCCGTCGTTGTTCGGTGCGTCATTCCTTGATGCCGACCACGATCGAATCCGGGCCGACGAGGTGCTCGCTCCAGGTGCGGCCGAAGCCCGCCTCGGCCATCCAGTCGCGGCACTCGCGTGCGGTGTAGCCGAAGCCTCCGTCGGTGACCGCGCGCATGGTCAGGCTCATCAGCAGGGCGAAGGCGTTCTCGGACCGGTCGTCGTCGATGAGCGAGTCGTAGACGACGACCGCGCCGCCCGTGGGCAGGGCCTGCCATGCCTTCTTCAGCAGCAGCCGCTTCTTCTCCAGGTCCCAGTTGTGCAGGATGTGGCCGAAGGTGAAGGCGTCGGCCCGGGGGAAATCATCGGCGAAGAAGTCGCCGCCGGCGAACGTCAGCCGCTCTTTCAGGCCATGGGCCCGGACGTACTCGTCGAAGACCGGGCCGACCGCCGGCAGGTCGAAGCCGACGCCGGTCAGGTGCGGGTTGGCCAGCAGGACCTGCACCGCCAGGTCGCCCTGGGCGGTGCCCATGTCGGCCACGGTCCGGTAGTCCCGCCACGGCACCTGGCGGGCGATGGCGCGGTTGGCGGTGTGGCTGATGCCGGTCATGGACGCCAGGAACTGCTTCAGGCGCACGGGGTCGGCGTAGAGGGCGTCGTAGGTGTCCAGGTCGCTGGACTGCGACTCGTCGTGCGGCCGTCCGGTTCGCAGGGTGTCGGTCAGATGGTGGTAGATGCCGTACAGCCGGGAGTTGGCCATCTCCAGCAGGCCGCCGAGGTGGGCGTAGTCCGGCTTGTCACGGTCGAGGAAGGCGTCGGTGTCGGCGGCGTTGTGGTAGACGCCGTCCACCCGCCGCAGCAGGCCCAGCGCGACCAGGGTGTCGAAGAAGTCCTGTGCCGCGCGCGGGTGCAGGCCCAGCCGGGCGCACAGCGCCGGGCCGTCCGCGGGGCCCTTGGCGAGTGCGGTGAACACGCCGAGTTCGACGGCGCTCAGCAGCGTCTTGGACGCCTGGAAGCCCATGCCGAGTTCGAGGATGCGGTCGGGGGTCGGTCGGGGCTGGCTCACGGGGTGCTCCTTGAGGTGAAGAGGGACCGGGCGTAGGCGCGGGCCGTCGGCTCGATCTGGAGGGCCTGGTGGGTGGCGATGGCGTTGACGTCGCGCCAGAAGCGCTGGAGGGGGCCGCCGGCGGCCTGGCCGCTGGTCCCCGCGGTGCGGAAGATCCGGTTCACGGTGCCGGCCAGCGTATCGATGGCGAAGGCGCTGTCCCGGGCATTGCGGGCGACCTGTGCCGGGGTGATCCGGTCGCCGGCGTCGGCCAGGTCCGCGATGCGCTCCAGCAGGAGCTGGACCGCGTCGATCTCGGCGGCGCTGCGCGCCAGCACGGTCTCGTAGGTGCTCTGGTTGTCCAGAGCACCCGGTACGCCGGGCAGGACGGGGACGTCGTGGAGCTTCCGGCCGAGGTGGTGGGTGAGCAGGGCCAGGGCGCCGCGGGCCGCGCCGAGGGCCGGGACGACGAAGGTCAGGCCGTTGACGGCGGGCAGCGGTGCGAGGCCGGCGGTCGGCTCGCCGGGTTCCGCCGGGCGGCCGGCGAAGAGGGCCGCCCGGTCGCCGATCCGGTGCGCGGGGACGAGGACGTCCTCCAGCACCACGGTGTTGCTGCCGGTGCCCTGCATGCCCACGCTGAACCAGGTGTCCTCGGCCCGGCACTGTGCGCGCGGGACGGCCACCAGCGTCAGGCGCGGGCCGCCGCGGGCCAGCAGTTCCTTGGCGCAGACGATGACCCAGTCGGCGCACTCGATGCCGCTCATGTACGGCCAGC
Source organism: Streptomyces sp. MspMP-M5 (assembly GCF_000373585.1). GTDB lineage: Bacteria > Actinomycetota > Actinomycetes > Streptomycetales > Streptomycetaceae > Streptomyces. The sequence continues at coordinate 278,159 of NZ_KB891896.1, read as the reverse complement.
GGCCGGAGACCCGCAGCCCGCCCGCCTCGCCGACCGCCTCGCCGAACGGGATGACCGAGCAGACCACGGCGGCGTCGGGCCCCTCGGCCCAGATCTCCTGCCGGCCCTCGGCGGGGAAGAACGACACGAACCGGGGGGAGCTGGCGAAGAGGGAGGCGCACCAGGCGGTGGCCGTGCAGGTCTCGCCGAGGGTGGTGACCGCGGCCGTCAGTTCGCGGAAGGTGCCGGCGCGTCCGCCGAACGCGGCGGGGACGAAGTGCCGCATGAATCCGGCCTCGGTCAGGGCCTTGGCCACGTCGGGGCCGAGCCGGCGTTCGCGTTCCATCTGGGCGGCCAGGCCGGCGGCCCGTTCGGCGACGGCCGCGGCGGCCGTCGGCAGTGACTCGCGCACTGGGTGCATTCTCATCATCCTCGATCGGTTCGGCGCAGGACGTAGTCGGCGGGGTCGGCGGTCCGGGTCAGGCGCCAGTACTCCTGGGCGGAGTAGGGCCAGTTGGTGGCCGAGCGGCCGTTGGCGCGGTACCAGCCGCCGACCGACGACCAGCCCCAGGCGCGGTGGGCGTTCCCGGTGTCGATCCAGCGGTTGTAGGCGTCGTGGGTCTCCCGGCGGACCTCGACGGCGCGGTGTCCGCCGGCCAGCATGAGCCGGAGGACGTCGAGGACCTGGGTCATGGCGCACTCCGAGAAGTAGACGATGCTCCCGCCCTGGCCGACGAGGTTGGTGTTCGGCCCGTACAGGCAGAACAGGTTGGGGAACGCGGGCACGGTGATGCCCAGATAGGCCCGGGGGTCGCCGTGCCAGGTCGTGTGCAGGTCGGCGCCGTCCCGGCCGGTCACGGTCATGGGGGCGAGGAAGCGGGACGCCTGGAATCCGGTGGCGTAGACGACGGCGTCGACGGCGTGTGCGGTGCCGCCGGCGATCAGTCCGGTCGGCGTCACCCGGTCGATCGGCGCGGTCACCAGGCGGACGTCGTCCCGCCGGAGCGTGGCCAGCCAGCGGCCGTCGTCGCGCAGCACGCGCTTGGCGCCGACCGGGTAGGCCGGTGTCACGGCGTCCAGCAGCTCGGGGGCGTCGGGCAGTTGGGCCGCCATCGACCGCAGCAGGCCGGTGCGCAGTTCCTCGTTGAGTGCGGAGACCGCGCGCTCGGTGGGCGGGTGGCCGGGGTCGACGATCCAGCCCTCCAGGATGCCCCGCAGGCCCGGGGCGAGGAGCCAGAGGCGGTACCACTGGGTGTAGTAGGGCAGGTGCTCGCACAGCCATCGGGCGCCGTCCGGCATCGGGTGGCGGTAGTGCGGGGTGGGCCGCAGCCACGGCGGGTTGCGCATGAAGACGACGACCTCGGCGGCCGTTCCGGCGAGTTCCGGGACGATCTGGAAGGCGCTGGCGCCGGTGCCGACGACGGCGACCCGCCGGCCGACGAGGTCGACGGTGTGGTCCCAGGCGGCGGAGTGGAAGGCGGGGCCGGCGAAGCTGTCCCGGCCGGGCAGGTCGGGGAGTTGGGGCCGGTTGAGCTGGCCCACGGCGCTGATGACGGCGTGGTGGGTGACGGTGCGCGGGCCGTCCGGCCCGCGGAGGTCGAGGTGCCAGCGGGCCGCGTGCTCGTCCCAGCGCAGGGCGGTGACCTCGGTGCCGAGGCGCATGTGGTCGGTGAGCCCGGCCTCCTTCGCGAAGTCGCGGAGGTAGTCCAGGACGACGTCGTGGGTGCAGAAGTGGTCGGGCCAGTCGGGCCTGGGGGCGAAGGAGTAGTTGTAGAGGTGACTGGCGACGTCGGTGCGGCAGCCGGGGTAGGTGTTCTCCAGCCAGGTCCCGCCGACGTCGGGGTTCTTGTCGTAGAGGACGAACGGGATGCCGGCCTGGGCCAGGCGGTGGCCGGCCAGCAATCCGCTGAACCCGGCGCCGATGACGGCGACATGGAAGTCGCGGTCCGGGGCGAGCTGCCGGAGCGTCCAGTCGGGGGCCCTGGGGTCCTGGGCGGGGAGCACGATCTCCTCCGCGAGCAGCGGCAGGAGGTCGTCGGTGTCGGCGCCCATGGCCCAGGTGGTGATCGTGCGCAGCAGCTCCCGGTCCGGTGGGGCGGGCGGGGTGGCGGGGCCGCGGTCGCGCAGCCGCAGCAGGATCTGCACGGCCCGTTCGCGGGCGGCGGCCTGCTGTTCCTCGGTCAGCCCGCCCTGCGGCGCGAACAGCCAGCCGGGGGCACGGAGTTCGGCGCCCAGCACCGAGGGGTCGCCGGTCAGGTGCGCGAGCGTCATCAGCAGCGCGGGGACGTCCGCGCCGGCCAGGTGCCGCCGCAGGGTCTCCGCGTCGCCGGTGGGCGGGGGGAACAGCCTGCTGAACGCCATGGGTCAACCGCCTTCGCAGTAGGTCAGCGCGCCGGGCTGATCGTGGTGAACTTCCGGTCGACGTAGACGGCGGGGGCTCCGTGGTCGGCGAGCCGGTGGTCGACGACCTTGCCGACGAGGATGACGTGGTCCCCTGCCTCGTGCCGCCCGTCGACCAGGCAGTCGAGGGTGGCCAGGGCGTCGTCGACGACCACGCCGCCGCGCGCGGTCCGGGTGAAGCCGCCGGCGGCGAACTTCTCGGCCGTACGGGTCGCGAAGCGCCGGGCCAGCTCGGCGTGGTGCCGGCGGAGCACGCTGACCGCGAACTCCCCGCTGCGTTCGAACACCCGGAAGCAGCGCGCGGACCTGGCCACGCAGATCAGCACCAGCGGCGGGTCCAGCGACACCGAGCACAGGGAGCCGATGGTCAGGCCGTGCGGTTCGCCGGCCTCGTCGCAGGTGGTGGCGATGGCGACGCCGGTGGGGAAGCGGGCCATCGCGTCCTTGAAGTCGTGGGTCATCGCGTGCACCGCGGTCAACCCGCCGGGTGCGGGGTGCCGTTGACGAGGTCGAGGACCGCGCGCGGGGTGGTCAGTTCGGCGATCCGCTCGTCGGGGATCTGCACGCCGTACTCGGACGTGATCCGGGCGGCGGTCTCCAGCATGGCCAGCGAGTCGTAGCCGAGGCTGGTGAAGTCCGCGTCCAGGATGTCGCCGGACAGGCTGTCGTCGTCGGTGGCGCCCGCGCAGTCGATCAGCAGGCGGCGGAGGTCGTCGAGGGTCATCTGGGGCATGGTGCACTCCTTGAGAGGGTGTGGGCGGGTCGGTGGCGGGTCACGGTGTGCGGGTGGTTCGGACGACGAGGGCGCTGTTGAAGCCCCATCTGCCGCGGGCGAGCACGAGGGCCGCCGACAGCGGACCGGGCCGGGGGGCGCCCCGCACCAGGTCCATCTGGTACTCCTCGGGCACCTCGGTCGTGCCGGCGGTCGGCGGGATCACGGCGTCGCGGAGGGACAGCAGGGCCGTGCAGACGTCCACCGGGCCGCCGCCGGAGTAGAGGCGCCCGGTCAGCGTCTTGGGGGCGGTCACCGGCACGCCGCGCGGTCCGAAGAGGCCGCTGAGGGCCTCGGCTTCGGCGCGGTCGAGGTCCGGTACGCCGGCGGCGTCGGCGAACACCACGTCGATGTCGTCGGGCGTCAACCCGGCGTCGGCGAGGGCCAGTTCCGCGGCACGGCGCAGGCCGGGCGGGCGCGGCGAGCCCGGTGGCGGGTCGAAGGTGGTGGCGTGTCCGGCGATCTCGCCGTGGAGGCGGGGGGCGCGGCGGGCGGCGGCCGCGCCGGCGGCCTCCAGGACGAGGATCGCGCCGCCCTCGCCGGGGACGTAGCCGCGGGCGTGGGCGTCGAAGGGCAGATAGGCGCGGTGCGGGTCGGTGGCGGTGCTCAGTCGCCCGCCGGAGATCTGGGACACCCAGCCCCAGGGGTCCAGTGCCGAGTCGACGCCGCCGGTGACGACCATGGGCGTGCCGCGCAGGACGGTGCGGCGGGCGTGGCCGAGGGCGTCGAGTCCGCCGGCCTGTTCGGCGACGAGCGCGCTGCCGGGGCCGCGGAGGCCGTTGCGGATGGAGATCTGCCCGGTGTTCACCGCGTAGAACCAGGCGTAGGACTCGTAGACGCTGACCGCACCGGGGCCCTGGGACCAGAGCTTGTGGAACTCGCGGTGGGTGAACTCGAAGCCGCCGGAGGCATTGGAGGTGACCACGCCCATGTCGTAGTCGGCGAAGGCGCCCGGCTCGATCCCGGCGTCGGCCAGTGCCCAGTCCGCGGCGACCAGGGCGTACCGGGTGGAGACGTCGGTCTGCGGCAGGAGGCGGCTGGGCAGGTGGTCCGCCGCGTCGAAGCCGTCGATCTGGCCGGCCAGTCGGGCCGGGTAGCGTGCGGCGTCGAACCGGGTGAGCGTGCCGATGCCGCTGCGGCCTTCGAGGACCGCCGCCCAGTACTCCTCCAGGCCCAGGCCGTTCGGGGTGATCAGTCCGATGCCGGTGACGTGGACGGGTTCCCGCTGCGCTGTCATGTCCGGGCACCCCCGGCCCGGCGCAGGACCATCGCGCTCTGGAAGCCGCCGAATCCGCTGCCGACCGTGAGCACGTTGCGGAGTTTCCGTTCCCGGGCGGTGCGCGGGACGTAGTCGAGGTCGCATTCGGGGTCGGCCTCGTGGAGGTTCGCGGTCGGCGGTACCACCCCGTTTTCGAGCGCCAGGGCGCAGGCGGCGATCTCGATCGAGCCGATGGCGCCGAGGGAGTGCCCGACCATGGACTTGATGGAGCTGACCGGCGCCCGGTAGGCGTGGTCGCCCAGGCTGCGTTTGTAGGCGGCGGTCTCGTGGCGGTCGTTCTGCTTGGTGCCGGAGCCGTGGGCGTTGATGTAGTCGATGGCGGTGGGGTCGATCCGGGACTCGTCCAGGGCGACGCGGATGGCCTCGGCCATCTCCCGGCCGTCGGGCTTGAGCCCGGTCATGTGGTAGGCGTTGCAGCGCGAGGCGTAGCCGGTGATCTCGGCGTAGATGTGCGCGCCGCGCCGCCGGGCGTGCTCGTGGTCCTCCAGGACGAACAGGGCGGCGCCCTCGGCGAGGACGAAGCCGTTGCGGGTCCGGTCGAAGGGCCGGGAGGCGTGCTCGGGGTCGTCGTTGCGTGCGGTGGTCGCCTTGATGGCGTCGAAGCACGCGACGACGATCGGGGTGATGGGGGTGTCGGAGGCGCCGGCGAGCATGACGTCCGCGCTGCCCTCCCGGATCAGCTGGCAGGCGTGCCCCACCGCGTCGATGCCCGAGGTGCAGCCGTTGGAGACCATCGTCACCGGGCCCTCGGCGGCGACGGTCCACGCCACCTCGGCGGGCATCGCGCTGGGCATCAGGTAGTCGAACATGTGCGGGGACAGGCTGCCGTGGTCGACCAGCCAGTTCCGTCCACTGTCGGACAGGACGAGGTACTCCTGCTCCAGGCTGGTCGCCGCGGCCACCGCGCTGCCCAGGCTGACCCCGACCCGGCCGGGGTCGAACGCCTCGAACTGCAGCCCGCTGTCGGCGATCGCCTCCCGTGCGCACACCACGGCGAACTGCGACGCGCGGTCCATGCGGCGGATCTCGCGCGGGGAGAGCCCCTCGTGCACCGGGTCGAAGTCGGCCTCGCCGGCGACCTGGGAACGGTAGGGGGACGGGTCGAAGAAGGAGATGCGGCGGGTGGCGGTGCGGCCCGACGTCAGCAGCTTCCAGAACGCCTTCGCGCCGTCTCCGCCCGGCGTCCGCACCCCGATGCCGGTGATCACCACGCGGCGCGTCATCGCACACCTCCCGTCGTCCTCGAAGCTGCCGAGTCGGTCATGACGATCCCCTTTCGTCGGAAGCGCACGGCGCCGGCTGACGGGTCCGTCGCGGCGCGGCGCACCAAGACGTCCGGCAGGTTCCGGGCGGCTGCTCGGACGTCGCTCGAAGGCCGGTGGTATGCGGCTCGCCCCGGGCGGGGCGGCCGGCCGGGTTCGAGCAAGGTCCAAGCCATCTGCGAACGGGCGGCGCAAGCGTGCCGGGCGCCGGCCGCCGTTGTCGCGGTGACCGGGTCCGCACCAGCCGAGCCACCGAGCCGAGGAGCGCACCAGGATGGACGACCTGAGGTCAACCACGCTGCCGGCGGCGGCCGGGGACGTCGCCGCGGCGGCGGCCCGCTGCGCGGCCGCCGCCGAAGCCGCCCGCCGGCTCGACCCCGACGTGGTCAAGGCCCTGGTCGCGGCGGGTTTTCCACGCCACTTCGTGCCGGCCGGCCACGGCGGGCGANAGGGNACGTTCGTGGAGCTGCACCGCGCGGTGACCNCGGTCGGCGAGGGCTGCACCGCCACCGCCTGGTGCGCGTCGCTGGCCGCGCACGTGTCCCGGATGGCCGCGCACCTGCCCGCCGAGGGCTGCCGCGAGATCTGGGCCGACGGCCCGGACGCCCTGCTGGTCGCCGCGCTNTCCCCGGTCGGCACGGCCGAGCCGGTGCCCGGCGGCCACCGGCTGTGCGGCACCTGGCCGTTCGTCAGCGCCATCGACCACGCCGACTGGGCTCTGCTGTCCGCCATGGCGCGCACCGGCGGCGAGCCCCAGCCGCGGCTGTTCGCGGTGCCGCGCAGCGCCTGGCGGACCGTCGACAGCTGGCAGAACATGGGCATGGCGGCCACCGGCAGCAACACGGTGATCGTCGAGGACGTGCTGGTCCCGGCGGCCCGCTCGATCAGCCGGGAGGACCTCTTCGCGGGCCGGGCCGCCGCCTCCAAGGCGCCCTGCCACGCGGTGCCGATGCAGTCCACGACGATGATGTTCGCCTCCCCCGCGCTGGGCGCCGCCAAGGGAGCGCTGGCATCCTGGATCGACCACGCCACAGCCAAACTCCGGGGCGCGGCCCGCCGTTCGGGACCCGTGCCGGACGGTATGCCGACCGTCGACCGCACCTCCTACGACATGGTCCTGGCCCGCTGCGCCGCCGAGATCGACGCCGCGGACCTGCTGCTCGAACGGGCCTCGGCCACGGCGGACGCCGGCCCCGGCATCGACGGACCGGCGACCATGCGCAGCTGGCGCGACTGCGCGATGGCCACCGACATCCTCGTCGGCGTGGTCAACCGCCTGCTCCGCGCCGTGGGCACCAGCGGCCAGTCCGCGACCCACCCGGTGCAACGCTTCTGGCGCGACGTCAACTCGGTGGCCGGGCACCAGGCACTCCAGCTGGAGTCCGCCGCCACCGCCTATGGGCGGACCGTCTTCGCGCTCTGACCGCGCGGCCGCGCCGCCGGACGCCCGCGCCCGGCGCACCGTCGCCACCCGCCCGCACCCACCACGTCTGCGAAGGGGTCCCATGACCACCACGACCAACCCCCGCCCGCCCGCGGTCTCCCCGGAGGAACTGGTCGGGGCGTGGGAGCTGATGTCCTATGTCACCGTCGAGGAGAGCGGCGCCCTGAGCGAGGGCCCCCTGGGCCCGGACCCGCGAGGGCTGTTGCTCTACAGCGCCGACGGCCGGGTGGCAGTGAGCATGATGCGCGGGGACCCGCCGCCGTCCGGCCGGGAGGGGCCGGCTGCGCGGTTCATGGGATACGCCGGGACGTGGCGGCTGGACGGGAAGCAGGTCGTCCACCAGGTCGTGGTGAGTTCGCACGCATACCTGGTCGGCACCCGGCAAACACGCCAACTGACGCTCGAGGGGCCGGTGTTGACGCTCTCCGGTTCGGCGGGCGCCGCCGGCGGGCCGCCGCAGCAGCGCGTGCTGATCTGGCGACGAGCGGCGGGAGGCCGGCCGTGAGCTACGGCTTCGACCCCGAACTGGCGCCCTTCGCGGCGCGGATGCGGCCGCTCGACTACGCCGATCCGGCGGGGGCGCGGGCCGGGCTCCGCGAGGTGATGTCCAGTCAGCCGGTGTACGAGCCGGGGTCCCGGGTCGCGGTGGAGGACCGCCGGGTCCCGGTGCCCGGCGGGCCCGCGGTGACCGTACGGCTGTACCGGCCGCTGGACCGCCCAGGTCCGCGGCCGGCGCTGGTCTTCCCGCACTGGGGCGGTTTCCTCACCGGCGACCTGGAGACCTCGCGGACGGCCGCCACCCGGATCGCCGATCTGGTGGGCGCGGTGGTGGTGTCCCCCGACTACCGGCTCGCGCCCGAGCACCCCTTCCCCGCCGGTTTCGAGGACTGTGCCGCCGCGCTGGAGTGGACCGCCGCGCACGCCGCCGCGCTGGGGGTGGACCGCGCCCGGATCGGCGTCGGCGGTTTCAGCGCGGGCGGCGGGCTGGCCGCCGCCCTCGCCCTGCGGTCCCGCGACCGCAAGGGGCCGCCGGTGCGCTTCCTCTATCTGCTCTTCCCGCAGCTGGACGACCGCCTGGCGACCGTCTCCGCCCGGGAGTTCGTGGACACCCCGATGCTCGACCGCGGCAATCTCGTACTGAGCTGGCGGCACTACCTCGGCGGCCGGGAGCCCTCGCCGTACGCGGCGCCGGCCCGGGCCGGGGAGCTGGGCGGGCTGCCGCCGGCCTTCGTGGGGGTGTGCGAGTACGACCCGCTCCGGGACGAGGGCATCGCCTTCGCCCAGCGGCTGACCCGGGCCGGTGTGCGGACCGAGCTGGTGCACTATCCGGGCACCTTCCACGGGTCCGTGGGCGTCGCGCACGCCGCGGTCTCCCGGCGGATGGTGGCCGATCAGATCGACGCACTCCGCCGGGGACTCGGCACCTGAACCGCCTACCGGCGGTCAGGTCAGCGACCTGGCCCGGTGCAGCAGGAGCGTGTGCGTGGCGACGCGCTGCCCGAGGTGGGACGCGGTGAGCAGGTCGGACTTCTGCATCGCGTCCGGGCCGGAGTCGCCGGGCGACTGGGCCATCGCGCCCAACCAGCCGCCGAGGCGGTTGAGTTCGCCCTCGCCCGACCCGGGCAGCAGGTCGAGGTTGACCCAGTGCATGCCGTGCTGGGCGGCCAGCACGGTGAAGTACTGCAGGGTGTTGAGCTTGTCGCCGCTCATCGCACCGGAGCTGGTGAAGCCGGCGGCCACCTTGTCCTTCCAGGTCTGTGCGTACCAGCGTCCGCTGGTGTCGTGGGCGAAGGTGTGGAAGGCCGGGCTCGCCGAGCCCATGTAGGTGGGCGCGCCGAAGACGATGGCGTCGGCGGCGTCCAGCGTGGCCCAGCGCTCCTCGGTGAGCGCGTCGACCGAGATCATCTCGACGGCGGCCCCCGCCACCGAGGCCGCGCCGTCCCGGACGGCCTCGGCCATCCGGGCCGTGTGCCCGTATCCGCTGTGGTAGGCGATGACGACGGACACCGAGCTGTCGGACATGTGTTTTCCCCTCGTGATGGCACGTTCGACGGGGCGCGCCCAGCGCGCACCCGTGTCTCCCCGACGCCCGCCCGGCATGGAGCGGCGCGTCCTGCCCCCAGCCTTGCAGTTCGGCCCGGAACGGCGCACTGCTCGAGCGGGCTGTTCCACCTGACCGAAAGGACTGCCCGTCCGTAGCCGTTTGCGAATATCCGGGCAAAATCCGTGCCGCCCGGCGCGGAGAGCAGGTTCGGCAAATAACTGCACTGGTAATTTATGCGATGTGACCGGGGTCACGCCGACCATGGTGGTTTCGGGACGTTCCGTCGGTTACCTTGCCAGGAAAGTGATTCGCCGCTGCCCGCACGGAATGTGTGGGTCCGAGGCGACGGGGGTTGCAAGGGTCGGCCGATCCGACGAAGCCATTGATCCATTGTCGACGCATTGCATTCGAAAATGGAATCAACGCCTCCACGGATTTCGCTGATCAATTAAGGGGGAAAGTCAGTGAAGTTCAAGCTGCTCGGACAATTCGAGATCGTGTCGGGCAACGGCAGGTCGTTCTTACTGAGCAGGTCGAAGGTGAGCCAGCTCCTGGGACTGCTGCTGGTCCAGAACGGCGAGACGGTCGGCGTGGACACGCTGATCGAGGAACTGTGGGGCGAGCACGTCCCGCGCAGCGCGTCCACCACACTCCAGACGTACGTCTACCACGCCCGGAAGATCTTCGCGGAACTGCCGGACGGTCAGGCGGTCCTGGCCACCAGGCCGGCCGGCTATGTCATCCAGGTACCCGACGACGCGATCGACGTCGCCGTCTTCGAGCGGCTCGTCCAGCAGTCCAGGCGGCTGCTGGAGAACGGGCGCGCGGAGGCGGCGCTGGACCGTCTCGACGAGGCGCTCGCCCTCTGGCGGGGGCCGGTGCTCGTCGGCATGATGCTCGGCAGCGTCCTCGACGCCCACCTCACCTACCTCAACGAACTCCGGTTCGCGGCCACCGAGTTGCGCATCGAGGCCAACCAGCGCCTCGGGCGGCACCAGGAGCTCATCCCGCAGCTGCGGCTGCTGGTCGCCGCGAACCCGCTGAACGAACGGCTGCACGCCCAGCTCATCACCTCGCTGCACAAGTGCGGGCGGCGGGCCGAGGCCCTGCAGGCGTACCAGAGCCTGTGGCGGACGCTCGACCTGGAGCTGGGCGTCGAGCCCGCGCGCGAGGTGCAGCTCCTCCAGCACGCCATGCTGAGCGAGGGGAGCGCGGTGCCGGACCGGTGCTGAGCGGCCGCGCGCCGGACCCGGCCGGAAGGCGGTCGGGCCCGGCGCCGCGGCGCAGCGGGCCGGGTCGCCGAAAGAGGTGCGCACCGGGCGCGGCTCAGTCGAGGAGGGCCACCACCCGCGTCCAGCCGGCGCCGGCACCGGCGACGGCGACCGGGAAGCAGGCGACCGTGAAGCCGGTGGCCGCGGGCAGGTCGGCGAGGTGGGCGAGCTTTTCGAGCTGGAGGTACTCCCGGGTCCGGCCGTAGAGATGGGCGGGCCACAGGTGGCCGCGGTCGCCGGTGCGCCGGTAGTCCTCGATCATCGACCGCATCGGCCGGTCCAGGCCCCAGGCGTCGATGCCGATGACCCGCACCCCGCGCTCGACGAGGAAGCGCGTCCCCTCACCGGTGAGTCCGGCGTAGTCGGTGAGATAGCGCTCCGAGCCCCACAGCGCGTCGGCCCCGGTCCACAGCAGGACGAGGTCGCCGGGCCGCAGTCGGTGCCGGGCCGCGGCCAGCGCCTGCTCCAGCGCGTCGACGGTGATGCCCTCGCCGGCCGGCACGTGGCGCAGGTCGAGCCGGACGCCGGGTCCGAGGCACCACTCCAGCGGCACCTGGTCGATGCTCTTCGCCGGGCGGCCGCCGCTGAGCGGGCCGTAGTGCAGGGGGGCGTCCATGTGCGTGCCGGTGTGCGTGGTGAGCGTGACGGTCTCGTTCGAGATCGCCATGCCGTCGGGGAAGTCCGCCGGCGTGAGGCCGAGCACGGTGGTGGCCGCCTCGTGGTCGAGCACCTCCACCGTCACCGGTGTGGCCTCGCTGGGGGTGTCCCGGGTGGTCACGCTGAGGTCGATGAGGCGGGTCACACCGCTCCCCCCTCACCGGCCGGCCGGTCCGCGTCGGTGGTGCGCATGGGCACTCTCCTGTCCTCCAGGCAGCGAATTCGCGCCAGCGTCGGCCACCCGAATCGAATATCGCTCGGATATGCCATGGGCGCGCCTAGCGGAACTACGGGCTCCAGAAGTAAACACCGGCGGGAATCGTGGTACGGCTCCCCGGGGTGTGCAAAGATGCGCCCGACGCGCGGGGGCACCGCGGGGAACCGCGCCGGAACAAGATCCGAGAAGCAAGATCCACAACGGAAAAGCGAGCACCGGAGGGGGAATCGGCATGCAGGCCGATCAGGAAGAGGCGTTCACAAATCCACGGGAATTCGGTCCCATGACCGTCGGGCCGGACGACCGACGGTATCTGGATCTTGTTTCCGGATTCAATCGGCGCTGGCAGGCCGCGCCCGACGGTATTCGTCTGGTCGGATCCACCGGGCAGGTCGTGCGGGCCGTCCAGGAGGCGGTCGACACCGGAAAGCGCCTCTCCATCCGCAGCGGCGGCCATTCCTACGGCGACTTCACGTACAACAAGGACGTGGACATCGTCGTCGACCTCTCGATGATGGACGACATCTCCTACGACCCGCACCGCAGGGCGTTCGCCGTCCAGAGCGGCGCCCAGCTGGGGCACATCTACGAACGGCTCTTCCGCGGCTGGGGCGTGACCCTGCCCGGCGGGGTCTGCCCGTCGGTCGGCATCGGCGGCCATGCGACCGGAGGCGGACACGGGCTGCTCTCACGGCAGTTCGGCTATGTCTGCGACCTGATCGAGGCGGTGGAGATCGTGGTCGTCGACCGCCACCGCAGGGCCCGCGCCGTGATCGCCTCCCGGGAGGATTCCGGCGAGCTGCACGACCTGTGGTGGGCCTGCTCCGGGGGCGGCGGCGGCAGCTTCGGCATCATCACCCGGTTCTGGTTCCGCTCCCGCGACGCGTCCGGGCACCGTCCGGAGCACCAACTCCCCCGCCCGCCGCGCGAGGTGCTGATCAGCACGGTCTTCGCCACCTGGGATCAGCTCGACCAGGCCGCCTTCACCCACCTGGTCCGCAACCAGTGCCAGTGGTACGTGGAGAACAGCGCGCCCGGCTCGCCGGCCGAGGCGCTGTGCGGTCTGCTCTTCCTGCAGCATGTGTCGAGCGGCGGGATCGGCCTGCTCACCCAGGTCGACGCCGCGGCGCCGAACGCGGAGAAGCTGTTGGAGGAGTACCTCGGCACGGTGACCGCCAACACCGGCCTGACCGGGCCGTTCCCGTCCCGCCGGCTGCCCTGGCTGGCCTCGACCGTCACCATCGACACCAGCAACCCCACGGTCGAGACCAACGCCACCCTGCGGGCCGCGGTCAAGCACGCCTTCCTGCGCGAGGCGTTCACCGAGGAGCAGTGCGCCCTCATGTACCGGCAGTTGACCCGCCGGGACTACGTCAACACCAGCCCCGGTTCGGCGCTCATCCAGCTCGGCGCGATGGCCGGCGGCCGGATGAACGCGCCGGCGCCCTCCGACACCGCGCTGTTCCAGCGCCGTTCGGCGACCGTGGCGCTCTTCGAGACGTTCTGGACGGAGACGGCCGAGGACGACAAACACCTCGGCTGGCTGCGCGAGCTCTACGGCGGGGTCTTCGCCGGGACCGGCGGCTACCCCGTCCCCGGCGACCGCTACCAGGGCTGCAACATCAACGCGCCCGACCTGGACATCCTCGACCCCGCGTACAACACCTCGGGCGTGCCCTGGCACACCTTCTACTTCGGCGAGAACTACCCCCGCCTCCAGCGCACCAAGGCCCGTTGGGACCCGACCGACGTCTTCCGGCACTCGCTGTCGGTCAAGGCCGTCTGACGTTCCATCAGGACCGGGCCGGTCGCGGGCATCCGCCCCGCGGCCGGCCCGACACGGTTTCGAGCGGTCCTCAAGCCCCCCGGCCCAATTTGGCCGCATGGATGCCACACACGCACAGCACACCGAGCACAGCCGGATCGTCGCCGCCCCGGCGGCCACGCTCTACGGCCTGGTGGCCGACGTCACCCTGTGGCCGGCCCTCTTCGGACCGAGCGTCCACGTCCAGCACCTGGAGCGCTCCGAGCACGCGGAGCGCTTCGAGCTCTGGGCGACGGTGAACGGAGCGGTCACCCGCTGGGTCTCCCGCCGAACCCTCGACCCGGACCGGCTGCGGGTGACCTTCGCCCAGGAGGTCAGCCGCCCGCCGTTCGCGTCGATGGGCGGGGAATGGCTCTTCCGCGAACTGCCGGGCGGGCGCACCGACGTGGTGCTGCGGCACTCCTTCACGCCCGCGGACCCCGGCCGGGAGGCGGTGGCACGGGCGGTCGCCGCCCTGGACCACAACAGCTTCGCGGAGCTGGCGGCCCTCGCCCGGATCGCCGAGCTGGGCCACCCCGTCGCGGACCTCGCCTTCTCCTTCAGCGACCGCGTCGAGCTGCCCGGCGCGCCCGCCGACGCCTATGCGTTCATCGCGCAGGCGGACCGGTGGGCCGAACGGCTGCCGCACGTCGCCCGGGTCAAGCTCACCGAACCGGCCGAGGGCGTCCAGGAGTTGGAGATGGACACCGTGACGGCGGACGGGGCGGGCCACACCACACGTTCGGTACGGGTGTGCCGTCCGCCGGAGTGGATCGCCTACAAGCAGCAGCTCCCCCCGAAGCTGCTGCTCGGCCACAGCGGCCTGTGGACCTTCGCCGACGGCCCCGACGGCGCGGTGCTCACCTCCCGGCACACGGTCCTGCTCGATCCCGACGCGATCACCGAGGTCCTGGGTCCGGGCCGCGGCCTGGCCGACGCCCGGGACGCGGTGCGCACCGCGCTCGGCCGCAACAGCGCCACCACCATGGCCCACGCGGCGCAGCACGCGGCCCGCGCCCGCCGGTGAGCACGGCGGACGCGGGCCGGGGGTGCGCGGCGGTCAGGGCGCGAGCAGCAGCCGGTCCTGCCTGACCTGCCGGGACCTGTTCAGCAGGGCGCCGTCGACGCGGACCAGCACATCGGTCACCAGACAGCTCGGCCCCAGCCGGCTGTCGACGCCGGGCCGGGTGTCGACCACCAGGGCGTAGAAGGTGGCGCGCAGCGAACCGTCCTGCTGCGGGTCGACGACGAGCATGTCGAACCAGTGCCGGCGGACGACCGGGTCGTCGTCGAAGCGCCGGTGGAACTCCCGCAGCTCGACGACGATCCCGGCCCGCGTCCGGGCCAGTTGGCCCGGTGTGTGGCTGAACTCGCCGTCCTCGGTGAACGTGGCCGCGAACGCCTCGAAGTCGCGCCGGTCCATGAGCTGCATCTGTCGTGCGTAGAAGTGCTGGACCTCGGCGTAGAGCGCGGTGAGGTCCTGGGGCGCTGTCATCGGCTTCTCCTCCGGAACGCGGCAGGGGGACGGCCGCCACCGTGGCCGGGGCGGCTCGCAACTCGCTCGCGGATCGCCTGCAGACTCCTGGGACGCGTCCAGACGCGTCCCAGCGGTCTTCGAGCGGCCCCGGCCAGGGTGACGCCCGTCCCGGACACCGCCCGAGTGCCCCCTGTGGGAGGAGCAGACCATGACCCGTACCGACCGGCATGTCGTCATCACCGGTGCCACCAGCGGCATCGGCCTGGCCATCACCGAACGGCTCGCGCAACTGGGCCACCGCGTCTACGTCTGCGCACGGCGGGAGGACGTGCTCGCCGACCTCGTCGCGTCCCTCCGGGGCAAGGGCCTGGAGGTGGACGGAAGCCCCTGTGACGTGGCCGTGCCGGAGCAGATCCGCGGTTTCGTCCGCGCCGCCGTCGACCGGTACGGCCCGGTGGACATCCTGGTCAACAACGCCGGCCGCAGCGGGGGCGGCGCCACCGCGGAGATCCCCGACGAGCTGTGGTTCGACGTCATGAACACCAACCTCAACAGCGTCTTCCTCATGACGAAGGCCGTGCTGACCACCGGCGGGATGCAGGGCCGGGACTGGGGCCGGATCATCAACATCGCCTCCACCGGCGGCAAGCAGGGCGTCGTCCACGCCGCCCCCTACTCGGCCTCGAAGCACGGCGTGGTGGGCTTCAGCAAGGCGCTCGGCCTGGAGCTGGCGCCGACCGGCATCACCGTCAACGCCGTCTGCCCCGGCTTCGTGGAGACCCCGATGGCCGAACGGGTGCGGGAGCACTACGCCGGCATCTGGGGAGTGACGACCGGTGAGGCGTTCGACCGCATCACCACCCGGGTGCCGATGCGCCGCTACGTGGAGACGGACGAGGTGGCCGCCATGGTGGAGTACCTGAGCGGCGACCGGGCCGGCGCGGTCACGGCCCAGGCCCTCAACGTCTGTGGTGGACTGGGGAATTACTAGGATCGGTCCGGCGATTGGGCCACGAGCGGGCACCACCACCGAGTGCGGAGGGCGCAGCATGACCGACGGACGGCACCACGACGAGACGGCACTGGTGACGGGGGCCAACAAGGGCATCGGCCGGGAGATCGCCCGCCGGCTGGCCGCCGAGGGGATGACCGTCTACCTCGGTGCCCGCGACGAGCGCCGCGGCCGGGAGGCGGAGCGCGCGCTGGCCGGCGAGGGCCTGGACGTCCGCTTCGTGCAGCTGGACGTGACCGTGCAGGCGCAGATCGACGCCGCGGTCCGGCGGATCGAGGAGGCGAGCGGCCGGCTGGACGTACTGGTCAACAACGCGGGTGTGGTCGTGGAGTGGGGCGTCGAGGTGTCGGAGGTCACCGCCGCGCACATGCGGACGGCCTTCGACGTCAACGTCTTCGGGACCGTCGCGGTGACCCAGGCGTGCCTGCCGCTGCTGCGCCGCTCGCCCGCCGGCCGGGTGGTCAACCTCTCCAGCCCGCTGGGCTCGCTGACCTACCTCAGCGATCCGGACCATCCGATCTCCACCCGCGGGCTGCTGCCGTACAGCGCGTCCAAGGCGGCGCTCAACGCCGTCACGGTGGTGTACGCCAACGCGCTGCGCGAGGCGGGCATCACGGTGAACGCGGCCAACCCGGGGCTGGTCGCCACCGACCTCAACTCCCGCTCCCCCTTCGACCGCGGCGGCCGCGGCCCCGAGGAGGGCGCCGAGGTCCCGGTGCGGCTCGCGCTCATGGGCCCGGACGGGCCGACCGGAACCTTCCGCGGCAGCATGGACGGCGCGGTGGAGGAAACGGTGCCGTGGTAGCCCGCTCCCCCGCCGGCCGGGGCCGGATCGATCAGGTCAGGTCGAACTCGCCGGCGCGGGCGCCCAGGACGAAGCCGCGCCACTCGGCGGGGGTGAAGATCAGCGCCGGTATCTCCGGGCTGCGGCCGTTGCGCATCGCCACGTAGCCCTCGACGAAGGCGATCTGGACGTCGCCGCCCACACCGCGGGTGCTCGTCTGCCACTCGGCGCCGGCCAGGTCGAGTTCGGGCCTGGGCCCGCCTGCCAGCCGCTGGTCGATGATGCTGTCGGCCACCTATCCACTCCTCCCGCTCGTCGTCCGTGGCCAGGGTAACGACTGGGCCCGGGGACGGACAGAGGACGTCCGGCGGGCGCCGGGGGGTCAGCCGGTGGGGGCCTCGGAGCCCACCAGCCACATCGAGAAGAACTGCGCGCCGCCCCCGTAGGCGTGCCCCAACGCCCGCCGGGCGCCGGACACTTGGTGCTCGCCGGCCCGGCCGCGCACCTGGAGGGCGGCCTCGGCGAAGCGGATCATTCCGGAGGCGCCGATGGGGTTGGTGGAGAGCACTCCGCCGGAGGGGTTGACGGGCAGGTCGCCGTCGAGTTCGGTGACCCCGGACTCGGTGAGCTTCCAGCCCTCGCCCTCCGCGGCGAAGCCCAGGTTCTCCAGCCACATCGGCTCGTACCAGGAGAACGGGACGTACATCTCGACGGCGTCGATCTGGCGGCGCGGGTCGGTGATCCCGGCCTGGCGGTAGACGTCGGCCGCACACTCCTTGCCCGCGAGCGGGGAGACGAAGTCCTTGCCGGCGAAGAGGGTGGGTTCGCTGCGCATGGCTCCGCCGTGCACCCAGGCCGGCGGGTGCGGGGCGCGGGCGGCGCCGGCCCGGTCGGTGAGGACCATGGCGCAGGCGCCGTCGGAGGAGGGGCAGGTCTCGGAGTAGCGGATCGGGTCCCAGAGCATCGGCGAGGACTGGACCTTCTCCAGGGTGAGGTCGTGCTCGTGGAGGTGGGCGTAGGGGTTCTTCAGGGCGTTGCGGCGGTCCTTGTAGGCGACGAGGGAGCCGATGGTGTCGGGGGCGCCGGTGCGCCGTATGTAGGCGCGGACGTGCGGGGCGAAGAAGCCGCCGGCGCCGGCCAGCAGCGGCTGCTGGAAGGGGACCGGCAGCGACAGGCCCCACATCGCGTTGGACTCGGACTGCTTCTCGAAGGCGAGGGTGAGGACGGTGCCGTGCACCCGGGCGGCGACGAGGTTGGCCGCGACCAGGGCGGTGGAGCCGCCGACCGAGCCGGCGGTGTGCACCCGCAGCATCGGTTTGCCGACGGCGCCCAGCGCGTCCGCGAGGTACAGCTCCGGCATCATCACGCCCTCGAAGAAGTCGGGGGCCTTGCCGATGACGACCGCGTCGATGTCGGACCAGTTCAACTCGGCGTCGTCCAGGGCGCGTCGGGCCGCTTCCCGGACGAGTCCGGCGATCGAGACGTCGCGCCGGGCGGCGACGTGCTTGGTCTGGCCGATGCCGACGACGGCCACCGGCTCCTTCGCGGTCGCTGCGTTGCTCATCGCTCCCCCTCCAGGACGGCGACCAGGTTCTGCTGCAGGCACGGCCCCGAGGTGGCGTGCGCCAGGGCGCGGTGCGCGTCGCCGCGCCGGATGGCGGCGGCGGCCTCGCCGAGGCGGATCAGCCCGGCGGCCATCACGGGGTTGGCGGCCAGCGCGCCGCCGGACGGGTTGATGCGGACCGTGCAGCCGGGTGCGTCGAGGCGCAACGCACGGCGCAGGACGACTTCCTGGGAGGTGAACGGGGCGTGCAGCTCGGCGAGGTCGGCGGGCGCGTCGAAGGCCCCGGCGCGTTCGGCGGCGAGCCGGGTCGAGGGCGAGTCGGTCAGGTCGCGGACGCCCAAGCCGTGCGCCTCGATGCGGTGGTCCAGGCCGCGGATCCAGGCGGGGCGGTCGGTGAGGCGGCGGGCGGTGTCGCCGGCGGCGAGGATCACCGCGGCGGCGCCGTCGACGACCGGCGGGCAGTCGCCGGTGCGCAGCGGTCCGACGACCTGCCGGCCGGGGCCGGTGTCCGCGCCGCCCCGGCTGCGGGCGCCGATTCCGGCCAGTTCGCGGGCGTCGGTGAGGCCGGCCTCGAGCAGGGCCTGGGCCTGGAGGGCGGCGAGCGCCACGGAGTCGGGCCAGAGCGGGGCGACGTAGTACGGGTCGAGCTGGCGGGTGAGGACCTCGCGGAGGTCGCCGGGCGAGGACTTGCCGTACGCGTAGACCAGCGCGGTGTCGGCCTCGCCGGTGAGGAGCTTGACCCAGGCTTCGTACAGCGCCCAGGCGCCGTCCATCTCGACGTGGGACTCGGAGATCGGCGGCCAGGCCCCGACGCCGTCCAGCGCCATGGTGAAGGAGAAGGCGCGGCCGGCGAGGTAGTCGGAGGAGCCGGAGCAGGTGAAGCCGATGTCCCGGGCTTCCAGTCCGGTCTGTGCGAGGACGTCGTGCAGCACCGGCATCAGCATCTCGACCTCGGAGGTCTCGGCGCTGTCCGGGACGTGCTCGCTCTGCCCGAAGGCGACGATGGCGACCTCGCGCACCGGGCCGCGCACTGGCTCGGGCATCAGATCAGCTCCTTGTAGCTGTCGTAGTCGGCGTCGGGCTCGCCGGTGGGGCGGTAGTGGTCGGGGTACCGCGCACCCTCGGTCCAGACGGGCTCCACCCGCAGCCCCATCCGCACCTCGTCGTAGGGGATGCCGCCGATCCGGGCGTGCAGCGCCAGATCGGCGCCGTCCAGGGCGATATGGGCGTAGACGTAGGGCACCTCGATGTCGAGGTTGCGGGCCTTGATGTTGACGATGCAGAAGGTGGTGACGGTGCCGCGGGGGCCGACCTCGACCTGTTCGGCGGTGGCCACCCCGCAGGTGGGGCAGGCGCCACGGGGCGGGACGTACACCTTGCGGCAGGCCGGGCAGCGCTCGCCGAGGGTCCGCCGCTCGGCGAGTCCCTGGATGTAGCGGGACTGGGTGCGGCCGGGCGCGTAGATGTAGTCGAGCCGGGCCGGCGCGACGATCCCGGTGACCGGCTCGGCGAACTGACCGCTGTGCGGGCGTGGTTGGTAGAAAGCGGTCCCTGCGGGAATATCCCCCCGCCCGTCCGCGTTGTGGCCCCGCAGGGGGGCCTCGTCACCCCTACGGGATCCGTTCGCCCCCACCCTAGGTGCCCCCGCCCCCTCCCCCGCCGCCGCCTCGGCGGGCTCCCCCGCCCCCTCCCGCGCGGGCTCGAAGCAGGCGATGTCCCCGATGGCGCCGGTGCGTTCGGCGGCCCAGCGGATCCGGACGCGCATGCCGGTGCGCACCGTGTCCGGGCCGGGGGCGTCGAGGGCGTGCAGCAGGGCGGTGTCGGCGCCGTCGAGCCGCACCAGGACCCAGGCGAACGGCGTGGCCAGCGGCTGGCCGCGGCGCGGGGACGGGTTCCAGGCCCAGCTGGTGACGGTGCCGGCCGGGGCGACCTCGACCAGGTCGCGCAGTTCGTCGGCGGTGACCGGGTCGTACTCGACGGGCGGCACCACCACCCGGCCGTCGCGGGCCCGGACCCCGAGGACGGTGCGTTCGCGCAGTCCGGTGAGGAAGGCGCTCTGGACCGGGCCGAGCGAGCGGGTGAAGGGGAATTCCACGACGAGCGGCGCGGTGAGGACCTCTGACATGGGGGACTCCTCGGTCGGATCGGGTCAGGCGCGCCGGAAGACCGGTGGGCGCTTCTCGGCGAAGGCGCGGGAGCCCTCCTTGGCGTCGGCGGTGTCGAAGACCGGCCAGCCGCGGGCGAGTTCGGCGGCGAGCCCGTCGGCCTCGGTCATCCCGGCGGTCTCGTAGACGGACGCCTTGACCGCCTCGACGGCGAGCGGGCCGCAGGCGTTGATCCGTTCGGCGATCTCCAGGGCCGCCTCCAGCGCGGTGCCGTCGGGGACGACATGGCCGATCAGGCCGATCCGGGCGGCCTCGGGCGCCGGATAGGGGCGGCCGGTGAGCAGCATCTCCAGGGCGTGGGTGCGGGGAATCTGGCGGGCCAGCCGGACGGTGGAGCCGCCGATCGGGAACAGCCCGCGCCGGACCTCGTAGAGCCCGAAGGTGGCGCTCTCGCCGGCGACCCGGATGTCGGTGCCCTGGAGGATCTCGGTGCCGCCGGCGACGCAGTGGCCCTCGACGGCGGCGATCACCGGTTTGCGCGGGCGGTGGTGGCGCAGCATCGCCTTCCAGTGCAGATCGGGGTCGGCCCGCAGCCGGTCCCGGTACGCGTCGCCGGCCAGGCCGCCGCCGGCCAGCGCCTTGAGGTCCATGCCGGCGCAGAAGGAGCCGCCGGCGCCGGTCAGCACGATCGACCGGATGCCGTCGTCGGCGTCGGCGGCGAGCCAGCCGTCGTGGAGGCCGACCAGCATCGGCAGCGACAGCGCGTTCTTCGCCTCCGGCCGGTTGAGGGTGAGCACCAGTGTCGCGCCGGTGCGCGTCACGGTGAGGTGTTCGGTGGCCGCGTCCTCCGGCCGAGCCGGTGCGGTCGCGGCGTGTTCGGTCCCGCCCATTCCGTCCTCCCGTCTCACGACGTAGAACAGGTTGCAGTAGCCGCCCGGCGAGTTCAAGGCTTTTCTGACGCATAGTCAGATTTCTTGTCCGGGCCCCTTCCCTGCGTTCCGCGGCGGCGCTCTAATGACGCCCAGCCGACGCCCGCACGGTCTGGAGGAGCCATGGAGTACAACCTCGCCGACCTCTTCGAGTCGATCGTCGACACCGTCCCCGGCCGCGAGGCACTGGTACACCTCGACCATCCGGGCACCGGCGCGGAGCGGCGGCTGACCTACGCGGAGCTGGACCGGGCCGCCAACCGGCTGGCCCACCACCTCGCCGACCAGGGCATCGGCCCCGGCGAACACGTCGGACTGCACCTCTACAACGGCGTCGAGTACCTCCAGTCCGTCTACGCCTGCCTGAAGATCCGCGCCGTCCCGGTCAACGTCAACTACCGTTATGTAGAGGAGGAGTTGACCTACCTCTACCGGGACGCCGGCCTGGTGGCGCTGGTCTTCGACGCGGAGTTCACCGACCGGGTCGCCGGGGCGCTGCCGCGCGCGCCGAGGCTGCGGCACCTGATACGGGTCGGCGCACCGCCCGCCGGCGCCGCCGAGCCGTCGCTCGCGCCGGTGCCGCTGGCGGCGGCCGCGGCGGCCGGCTCCCCCGACCGCGGCTTCGGGCCGCGCTCCGCCGACGACCGGATCGTCATCTACACCGGCGGGACCACCGGCATGCCCAAGGGCGTGGTGTGGCGGCACGAGGACATCTTCTTCTCCGGGATGGGCGGCGGCGCCCCCACCGGCGAGCCGGTCGGCCGCCCCCAGGAACTGGCCGAGCGGGTCGCGGCCGGCGGCGAGGGCCTGGTGTTCTTCCCGACGCCGCCGCTGATGCACGGCACCTCGATGCTCACCGCGTTCATCGGCTTCCACTTCGGCCAGAAGGTCGT
This sequence comes from Streptomyces sp. MspMP-M5, assembly GCF_000373585.1. Lineage (GTDB taxonomy): Bacteria > Actinomycetota > Actinomycetes > Streptomycetales > Streptomycetaceae > Streptomyces. The sequence continues at coordinate 256,266 of NZ_KB891896.1, read as the reverse complement.
CGTGCACCGCAAGTTCGTGCCGGAGGAAGTGCTGCGCACCATCGAGCGGGAGCGGGTCACCAGCGTCTCCCTGGTGGGCGACGCGATGCTGCGGCCGTTGGTGGACGCGCTGGCCGGGCCGCTCAAGGGGACCGACTGCTCGTCCCTCTTCAGCGTCAGCAGCTCCGGGGCGGTGCTCTCCGACACCGTCCGCGCCCAGTTCGGCGCGCTGGTGCCGAACGCGGTGCTGCTGAACAACTTCGGCTCCTCGGAGTCCGGTTTCAACGGCACCGCCACGGCCGACGCGGGCCCGAACCGGGGCTTCCGCCTCCAGGTCAACTCCCGTATCGCGGTGGTGGACCCGGCCACCCACCACCCGGCCGCGGTCGGCGAGCCGGGCCGGCTGGCGCTGCGCGGCCATGTCCCGCTCGGCTACCACAACGACCCGGTGAAGACCGCCGAGACGTTCTTCGAGGCGGACGGCGACCGGTGGGTGCTGCTCGGCGACATGGCCACCGTCGGCGCGGACGGCATCGTCACGGTGCTGGGCCGCGGCTCGCAGTGCATCAACTCCGGCGGGGAGAAGATCTACCCGGAGGAGGTCGAGCAGGCCCTGAAGGCGCATCCGGACGTCTATGACGCGCTGGTGGCCGGTGTGCCCGACGACCGCTGGGGCAGCCGGGTCGCCGCCGTCGTCCAACTCCGGCCGGACGCCGGTCCGTTGGACCTCGCCACGCTCCAGACGCACTGCCGGGCCCATCTGGCCGGCTACAAGGTGCCGCGCCAGGTCGTCTTCACCGACCGCATCCAGCGGTCGCCCAGCGGCAAGGCGGACTACCGCTGGGCGAAGGCGGTGGCGGCGGGAGAACGCGAGGCGTGAAGCGGGCGGCACGGGCCGGTACGCGGGCTCGGCGGCCGGACGAACCGGCGGGGCGGGCGGACGGGTCACCCGAACGCCGCCACCGCCGCGCCGGTGGAGCCGCCCCGCCGGAGGTGGCTCCACCGCGCATCCGGGCGGACGCTTACGCGTGGGCGCTGAGCACACCGCCGTTGCTGAGCACCATGTACACGCCGTTGGCGACGCCCCCGGCGTCGTGCCCCTTCGTCTCCAGGGTGCCGTCCACCGAGTCGTCGTTGCCGATGATGTCCGCGCGGTAGTGCAGTTCGCCGAGCTTCCTGACCTTGACGGTCCAGCCGCCCGCGACCTTGAAGGTGCGCGGTCCCTGGTGTCCGCCGCCCATCCAGGCGTGGACCTGGCCGTCCAACGTGAGCACGACGAACATGTCGTTGGCGTCGAGCCCGGCGTCGGTCCCCTGCGTCTCCAGCGTCGCCAGGACCGCACCGCGGCTGACGATCTTGGCGCGGTAGTGCTGGGCACCGAGCCGGTAGATCTCGGCCTTGCTGCCGTCCGGCAGGGTCTGGGTACGGGCCGGGGCGGCCGCCTTGGTCGCGGCGTCGTGCGAACCGCCCGACCGCTTGCCCGCGGCGCCCGCCTTGGCCACGCCCTTCGCGCCGGAGTCCGCCCGGGACTCGGACCCCCGCACCGCGGCCGGGGAACCCGCGCCGCTGGACTCGGCGACGGCGGCCGGGTGGCCCGCGGGCTTCGCGCCGGCGGCGTCCGAGCCGGAGCAGGCGGTCAGGCCGAGGGCGGCGGCTGCCGTCAGGGCCGCGGCAGCCACGCGCAGAGTGCGGCGACGAGCGGTGCGTACGGTGCTGCTGGAGCTCATTCTCAGGTCCCCCCGGGGCGGTCTGGGTCGGTGTCTCCTCGGTACGTCCCCCACTCTGACCGGGGCCACTATTGCCGGGCTGCCGCTCCGCTAACATCCGGCTAATACGGCTGTGCGCAGGAAGAACGCGCACGGGTTACGCGACGCCGCGGAGATCCGTCAGAAGCGCCCTAACCCCCGCAGACCGAGCGCAGCGACCGGGCGAGTCCCGCCGCGTGCAGGAGGTCCAGGTGCCGCTTGTGCCCCACTCGGAGCGCGGACACCGTCAGCCGCGGCACGCAGCCCGGCGCCGTACGGGCCTGCGGGGACGCGGCGATGGCCCGGACGAGTTCCCCGTTGATCCGGTTGATCTTCGCTCGGACCCGGGTGAGGTCCGGTCGGTTGGTGGGCGCCTGCGCGGGGTCCGCCGCCCAGCGCCGGTGCAGCCCGCGCTGGACGAGCTTACTGGCCTCGATCTGGTCCCGGAAGATCCGCACCGTCGCCTCCGGGTCGGCGCCCAACTGCCGGGCCTGGGCGGCCACCGCGGCCAGTACCTCGCGCTCCCGGGCCGGGTCGTCGATCGGGCTGCCGGTCCCCCACTTCGCCGCGGCCACGAGGTCGGCGGTGGCCAGCCGGTCGGCGGAGAGCGCGGCGAGCGGCCGGAGCTGCCCGGCCAGCGCGGGCCCGGCACCGACCGGCCCGGCGGCCGGCCGCACGTCCCCGGCGGCGGGCGCCGCGACGGCGCTCCCGGCCCCGGCGAACAGCACCGCGGCCGCGGTCCCGGCGAGCAGCGCACGGCGGATCGAAGTCGTCATCTGCACAGCGAGCCTTTCTCGACTTCCCGAAAGACCGCGGCCCGGCGCGCGGCGCACGGGCCGCGGGGTGGTGCGGACGCTGGGAGCTTACGGCCGCCCGGCGCCGGCCGACACCCGTCACCAGCACCAGGAATTGACGTCCCGTCAGGCATCCGGCCCAGAAAGCTCGTACGCGCTCACCCACTCCCCGCCAGGAACGAGGTCACCGCCGCCAGGTACGCACCCGGCCGCTCCTCGTGGACGAGATGGCCGGCGTCCTCGACGGTGACCAGCCGGGCGGCGGGGATGGCACCGGCCAGCTCGGCGAGGTGGTGCTGGGGGATGTGGCTGGTGGGGCCGCCGGCGATGACGAGGGTCGGGGCGGTGATGCCGGGCAGGGCCTCGCGCCACTGCGGGGCGGGGGCGTTCCGCTCGGCGACGGCGGCGAGCTTGGCCCGCCAGTCGAAGAGCGGAGGGCCGGGCGGCGGCTCGGGGACCTGCTGCGGCGGGTCGGCGGGGATCGGCGGGGCCGGCTCCTCCGCGATCAGCTGCGCGACCAGCTCCGGACGGTGGGCGGCCAGCAGCAGGGCGGCGGTGGCGCCCAGGGAGTGGCCGATCAGCGTGACCGGGGCGAGGCCGAGCGCCTGGACGAAGCCGATGGCGTCGTCGCGCCAGCGCTCGAAGCCGTACTCCCCCGGCCAGTCGCTGCGGCCGTGGCCGCGCTGGTCGAGGGCGAAGACCCGGTGTGTGGTGGCCAGTCGGCCGACCACGCCGCGCCAGTCCTCACCGTCCTCCCCGAGGCAGTGCAGCAGCACCGCCGGGGGCGCGTCCGCCTCGCCCCATTCGCGGTATGCCAGCTGGACGTCACCGACCTGCACCTTCCGTACGTCACCCATGCGTCCGACGCTACCCGTGGGCCGTCCGCGGCACGCCCCTTGACGTGTTCGCCGCGCGCTGATTACTTGGATCCGCACGCGACTACCGAATGATCGGTAGGGAGACGAGGCGGTGAGATCCATGCCGGAAGCGGCGACGGACAGCGGGGCGATCGACGGGGCCTGCGGGGCCGACTGGTGCGACGACGCCGAACGACTCTCGGCGGACGCCCTGCACGCGCTCCAACTCACCCGGCTGCAGCACTCGTTGCGGCACGCCTACGAGCACGTCCCCTTCTACCGCGCGGCGTTCGACCGGGGCGGGGTGCGGCCGGAGGACTGCCGCTCGACGGCGGACCTGGCCCGCTTCCCGTTCACCGTCAAGGACGACCTGCGGGCGCACTATCCGTTCGGGATGTTCGCCGTCCCCAAGGAGCGCGTGCGGCGGCTGCACGCCTCCAGCGGCACCACCGGGCGGCCGACGGTCGTCGGCTACACCGAGCGGGACCTGTCGGACTGGGCGGACCTGGTGGCCCGGTCGATCCGCGCGGCCGGCGGCCGCCCCGGGCACACCGTCCATGTCTCCTACGGCTACGGGCTGTTCACCGGCGGCCTCGGCGCGCACTACGGCGCGGAGCGGCTCGGGTGCACGGTCGTCCCGGCCTCCGGCGGGATGACGAGCCGTCAGGTGCAGCTCATCCAGGACTTCCGCCCCGAGATCATCATGGTCACGCCCTCCTACATGCTCACCCTGCTCGACGAGTTCGAGCGGCAGGGCGTCGATCCCCGCTCGACCTCGCTGAAGGTGGGCATCTTCGGCGCCGAGCCCTGGACGCAGGAGATGCGCCGGGAGATCGAGGAGCGGTTCGCCATCGACGCCGTGGACATCTACGGCCTGTCGGAGGTGATGGGCCCCGGCGTGGCGCAGGAGTGCGTGGAGACCAAGGACGGACTGCACATCTGGGAGGACCACTTCTACCCGGAGGTGGTCGACCCGATCACCGGGGAGGTACTGCCGGACGGTGCGCACGGCGAGCTGGTCCTCACCTCGCTGACCAAGGAGGCCATGCCCGTCGTCCGCTACCGCACCCGGGACCTGACCCGGCTGCTGCCCGGCACCGCCCGCCCGGCCTTCCGCCGGATGGAGAAGGTCACCGGGCGCAGCGACGACATGATCATCCTGCGCGGGGTCAACCTCTTCCCCGCCCAGATCGAGGAGATCGTGCTGCGCACACCGGGCGTGGCCCCCCACTTCCAGCTGCGGCTGACCCGCGAGGGCCGGCTGGACCAGCTGACCGTCCGCGCGGAGGCCCGGCCGGACGCCACGGCGGACGACCGGGCGGCCGCCGTCGGCCTGATCGCCCGCGGCATCAAGGAGGGCATCGGCGTGACCGTCGACGTCGAGATCGTCGATCCGGAGACCCTGGAGCGCTCGGTCGGGAAGTTCAAGCGCCTTGTGGACGCCCGCCGGGAAGCCTGACGCCGGACCGTCGTCCGGTCGTCCCGTCTTCCTGCCGTCCGGTCTTCCCGCCTTCCCTCCTCCCCGTCGTCAGGGCATCGTCGGGTCCCCCTTGATCACCGCGAAGGGCGCGCCGGCCGGGTCCGTCACCATCGCCAGCCGGCCGACGCCGGACGCGTCCATCGGCGCGATCAGCGGCGTGGCGCCGTGCTCGGTGGCGCTGCGGTAGACGGCGTCGACGTCGGTGACGCCGAAGTACGGGTGCCACTCCGATGTCGAACCGGCGTCCAGATGCATCTGCTGGAGCTGCAGGATGCCGCCGTGCGCGGTGTCGTCCCCACGGCCGGCGCCGGGCGCCGAGGCGACGCTGTAGACCCCGTCGCCGCCCATCGGCATGTCCTGGTAGGTCCACGAGAACACCGAGCGGTAGAACTCCTTGGCCGCGGCGGCGTCGGTGGTGTAAAGCTCCGTCCAGCACAGGGTGTTGGACTCCATGACCGCGTCCAGGCCCTTGACGTCACCCGGCTGCCAGACGGCGAAGTCGGCGCCCGTGGGGTCGGTGAGCTGGGCCAGCCGGCCGGCGGTGAAGACGTCCATCGGCGGGACCCGGACGCGGCCGCCGGCCTGCTCCACCGCCTTGCAGGTGGCCTCCGCGTCCGCGGTGTGGAAGTACGGCGTCCAGGCCGGGCTCGCGCCCTCTTCCTGACACGGGCCGACCGCGGCGACCGTCCTGCCGTCGACCTGGAAGAAGCCGTAGCCGCCGCCTTCCGGGCCGGCCGACTGGAAGGTCCAGCCGAGCACCGCGGAGTAGAACGCCGCGGCGGCGTCGACGTCGGGGGCGCCGAGGTCGAGCCAGTTCGGTGTGCCGGGGACGAAGTCGGTCGTCAGCATGAGGTACTCCGATCACGTTCTGGTCAGTGGCGTTTCCCAGCTTGGCAGGGGGCACTGACAACGGCCCTCAGCGCGCCGCTCCGCCGCTCCCGAACCGCTCGCGCAGCGCACGCTTGAGGACCTTGCCGCTGGCGTTGCGCGGCAGCGCGTCCACGAACACCACCCGCTTGGGCACCTTGAACGGCGCCAGCCGGGCCCGCGCCGCGTCGATCAGCTCGGCCTCCCCCACCACACCGTTCCCCTCGGCCTCGTCGGCCCCCTCGGCCTCGTCGGTCCGGTCCGCGGTGGCGGTGCGCCGGACCACCACCGCGGTCACCGCCTCGATCCACCGCTCGTCCGGCAGCCCGATGACGGCGACCTCGGCGACCTGCGGATGCGTGTAGAGCACGTCCTCCACCTGGCGCGAGGCGACCAGCACCCCACCGGAGTTGATGACGTCCTTGACCCGGTCGACCACCGTGAAGTAGCCCTGCGCGTCCCGGACGGCGAGGTCCCCGGAGCGGAACCAGCCGTCCCGGAACGCCTCCGCGGTCTCCTCCGGCTTGTCCCAGTAGCCGGTGCACAACTGCGGCGAGCGGTAGACGATCTCGCCCCGGGTGCCGTCCGGCACCTCCCGGCCCTCCTCGTCCACCACCCGCGCCTCGACGAACAGCACCGGACGGCCGCAGGAGTCCATCCGGCCCTCGTGCTCGTCCGGGCCGAGGACGGTGGCCAGCGGGCCGATCTCGCTCTGCCCGAAGCAGTTGTAGAAGGCCAGGTGCGGCAGCCGGGCGCGGAGCCGTTCCAGTACGGGCACCGGCATGATCGAGGCGCCGTAGTACGCCTTGCGCAGCTCGCCGAGGTCCCGGACGGCGAAGCCGGGGTGGTTGGCGAGCGCGATCCACACCGTGGGCGGGGCGAACAGGCTGTCCGCGCGGCCCGCTTCGACCAGCGCGAAGATCCGCTCCGGGTCGGGCCCGTCCAGGATGGTGTTCTCCGCGCCCACCGCCAGATAGGGCAGCAGGAAGACATGCATCTGCGCGGAGTGGTAGAGCGGCAGCGAGTGGACGGGACGGTCGCTCTCCTTCAGGTCGAGGGCGACGATCGCGCTGGTGTACTCGTGCACCAGGGCCCGGTGGGTCATCATCGCGCCCTTGGGGAGCGCGGTGGTGCCGGAGGTGTAGAGCAGCTGGACGAGGGCGTCGTCGGACACCTCGGGCGGCGCGTCCGCACCGGCCGGGCCGCCGGCCGCCGCCCGCTCCGCCGGCTGTTCCGCCAGCCGCTCCAGCAGCCCGTCCGGCGCCCCGTGCAGCGGCACCGCGCGGGTGCCGTCCGGCAGCCGGGCCGCCAGCGCGGTGTCGGTGAGCACCAGGGCGCTGCCGGACTGCGCCAGGAGGTAGCCCAGTTCCTCGCCGGCCAGGCCGTGGTTGACCGGGACGTGCACCAGCCCGGCGCGGGCGCAGGCCAGGAAGCCGATCAGATAGGCGTCGGAGTTGTGGCCGTAGGACGCCACCCGGTCCCCCGGACGCAGCCCCTCGGCCCGCAGCACCCGCGCGGCGGCGGTCACCGCGTCGTCCAGCGCCCGGTAGCTCCAGCTGCGGTCCGCGTACCGGACCGCCGTCCGCTCCGGCACCCGGCTCGCGCTGCGCCGCAGGATCCCGTCGACCGTGTTGTTCCGCGCGCCCGCCGCGCCCGTGGCATCCGTCATGCGGCGATCCTGGAGCGCGCCCGGGGGCCGGTCAAGGCGGCGGACGCGGGCGGGTCACGGCCGCGGGGGCGTTCCGCAGCCGGGGGCCTCCGGTGTACGGCGGTGCGGTCACACGGCGCGCTCCCGGCCCTGCCAATACGGGTCGCGCAGCCGCCGCTTGTAGAGCTTGCCGTTGGGGTCGCGGGGCAGGGTGGTGGTGAAGTCGACGGAGCGGGGGCGTTTGTAGCCGGCGAGCCGGCGGGCGCAGTGGTCGAGGAGCTCGGCGGCCAGTTCGGGTCCGGCGCGGTGGCCGTCGGCGGGTTCGACGACCGCTTTGACCTCCTCGCCCCAGTCGTCGTGCGGGACACCGAAGGCGGCGGCGTCGGCGACGGCCGGATGGGCGAGCAGCACCGACTCGATCTCGGCGGGGTAGATGTTGACCCCGCCGGAGATGATCATGTCGATCTTGCGGTCGCGGAGGAAGAGATAGCCGTCCTCGTCGAGGTAGCCGAGGTCGCCGACGGTGAAGAAGTCGCCGATGCGGTTCTTCCGGGTCTTGTCCTCGTCCTTGTGGTAGGCGAAGCCGCCGGTGGTCATCTTCAGGTAGACGGTGCCCAGTTGACCGGCCGGCAGCCGGTTGCCGTCGTCGTCGAAGACCGCCAGTTCGCTGATCGGCCAGGCGCGGCCGACCGTGCCGGGCTTCTTCAGCCAGTCCTCGGCGGTGGCGAAGGCGCCGCCGCCCTCGCTGGCCGCGTAGTACTCCTCGACGCAGCCGCCCCACCAGTCGATCATGGCGCGTTTGACGTGGTCGGGGCAGGGCGCGGCGCCGTGGATGGCGTGCCGCATCGACGAGACGTCGTAGCCGCCGCGGACCTCCTCGGGGAGGGCGAGCAGGCGGTGGAACTGGGTGGGGACCATATGGGTGTGGGTGCACCGGTGCCGCTCTATCAGGCGCAGCATCTCCTGTGGCGTCCACTTGTCCATCAGGACGACGCGGTGGCCGATGTGCAGGGAGGCTCCGGCGAACTGCAGGACGGCGGTGTGGTAGAGCGGCGAGCAGACCAGGTGGACGTTGTCGTCGAACGGCCGGATGCCGAAGATGGCGAGGAAGCCGCCGAGGTAGGTCTCCTCGGGGGGCTTGCCGGGCAGCGGACGGCGGATGCCGCGGGGGCGGCCGGTGGTGCCGGAGGTGTAGTTCATCACCCAGCCCAGGGTCCGCTCGGCAGGCGCGGACTCCGGCTGTCCGTCGAGGAGTCGGGGGTAGGGGCGGAAGCCGGCGACGGTGCCGACGGCGTAGCGGCGCTCGGCGGCCAGTCCCGCCTCGTCGGCGGCCTGCCGGGCGGCCTCGCCGAACCGCTCGTGGGCGATCAGCACCTTGGCGCCGGAGTCGGCGACGATCCAGGCGATCTCCGGGCCGACCAGGTGGTGGTTGACCGGTACGAGGTAGAAGCCGGCCTGGGAGGCGGCGAGGTAGGCGGTGAAGAACTCCACGCCGTTGGGGAGCACCACGGCGAAGGCGTCGCCGCGTTCCAGGCCGGCCGCGCGCAGCCCGTGGACGAGGCGGTTGGCGGCGGCGTGCAGCCGGCCGGCGGTCCACTCCTCGCCGTCCGGGGCGATCAGGACCGTCCGGCCGGGGTCGGCGGTGGCCTGTGCCCAGAAGCCGTTGGGGGTGTCGGGCATGGTCGGGTCCTCCTCGGGCGGTGGCGGTGGGGCGGTCGGCGGCACGGGGACCGGCGGTCAGGCGCGGCCGGCGATGCGGTTGATCCGGTCGATGGCCCGCTCGAAGCCGCGGGTGAGGTCGTCGAAGACGGCCTGGACGCTGCGTTCGGTGGTCATCCGGCCGACGATCTGGCCGACCGGGGTGCCGAGCAGCGGCTCGACCTCGTGCCGCTGGATACGGGAGTTGGCCTCGGCGACCAGCAGGCCCTGGAGCGGCATCGGGAGGGTGCCGGGGCCGTCGGGGTCGTCCCAGGCGTCCGTCCAGGCGGTGCGGAGCTGGCGGGCGGGCTTGCCGGTCAGGGCGCGGGAGCGGACGGTGTCGCCGGGGCCGGCGGCGAGCAGTTTCGCGGTCAGCCGCCGGGAGTGCAGGTCGGCCTCCTCGGTGGTGAGCCAGATCGAGCCGAGCCAGACGCCCTGGGCGCCCAGTGCGAGGCCGGCGGCGATCTGCTCGCCGGTGCCGATGCCGCCGGCGGCCAGCACCGGCAAGGGGTCGACGGCGGCCACCACTTCCGGGGTGAGCACCATGGTGGCGATCTCGCCGGTGTGGCCGCCGGCCTCGTATCCCTGGGCGACGACGATGTCGATCCCGGCGGCCTTGTGGTGCAGTGCGTGGCGCGGGCTGCCGGCCAGCGCGGCGACCCGTATGCCGTGGTCGTGGGCGCGCGCGATCACGTCCGCGGGCGGGGAGCCGAGGGCGTTGGCGAGGAGGGTGAGAGGGTAGTCGAAGGCCACGTCGAGCTGACTGCGGGCGACCTGCTCCATCCAGCCGGTGATCCGCCATCCGGACGGCTCACCGGGCGGGAGCGGGGGCACGTCGTACTTCTCCAGGAGCGCCGCGACATGGCGGCGGTGCGCCTCGGGGATCATCGCCTCGACGTCGGCCTCGGTCAGTGTCTGATTTTCCGGGGCTTCGACCTTCTTGGCCGGCATCACCACGTCGAGGCCGTAGGGCAGTCCGTCGGTGTGCTCCTGCATCCAGTCGAGGTCGCGGGCCAGTTCGCCGGGGGCGGTGTAGCGGACCGCGCCGAGCACCCCGAACCCGCCGGCCCGGGTGATCGCCGCGGCCACCGCGGGAAAGGGCGTGAACCCGAAGACGGCGTGCTCGACGCCCAGCGCGTTGCTCAGCTCCGTCTGCATGGGCGCAGGATGCCGCAGCGGGCCGCACGAGGGAAGAGATTTTCTGATGCTACGTCAGAAGATGGCCGGCTCCCGCGGATACCCCGGTTCCTCCAGTACCGCCATCGCCGCGTTGTGGCCGGGGATGCCGCTGACTCCGCCGCCGCGCAGCGCGCCCGCGCCGCACAGCAGGACGTTGGCGTGGCCGGTGGCGACGCCCCAGCGGGCCGGGGCGGTGGTGAGGGTGTCCGCGTCCTCGGCGAACGGGAAGGCCAGCTCGCGGTGGAAGATGTTGCCGCCGGGCAGGCCCAGTTCGCGGTCGAGGTCGAGCGGGGTGCGGGCCTCGACGCAGGGGCGGCCGTCGGCGTCCCGGGCCAGGCAGTCGGCGAGCGGTTCGGCGAGGTGCGCGTCGAGCTGGCCGAGGGTGGCGGCCAGCAGCCGGTCGCGGGTGCCGTCGTGGTCGGTGGCGAACAGCCGGGCGGGGGTGTGCAGTCCGAAGAGGGTGAGGGTGTGGTAGCCCCGGCGGACCAGGTCGGCGCCCAGGATGGAGGGGTCGGTCAGGGAGTGGCAGTAGATCTCGGCGGGCGGCGCGGTGGGCGGCCGGCCGGCCGCGGCCTCCCGGTGGGCGGTCTCCAACTGGCCGTATCCCTCGGCGATGTGGAAGGTCCCGGAGAACGCCTCGCGCGGGTCGGTGTGCGGGTCGCGGAGCCGGGGCAGCCGGGTGAGCAGCATGTTCACCTTCAGCTGGGCGCCCTCGACGGGGGGCGGCGCGGGCTCGCCGAGCAGCCGGGCCAGTTCCCGGGGCGCGGCGTTGACGAGCACATGGCGGGCGCCGATCGTGCCGCCCTCCGCGGTGGTGACCTCCGCGGTGCGGCCGTCGGTGGCCAGCGCGGTGACCGGACAGCCGGTGACGATCTCGGCGCCGGCCCGGCGGGCGGCGTCGGCGAGCGCGTCGGTCAGGGCGCCCATCCCGCCCAGGGGGACGTCCCAGTCGCCGGTGCCGCCGCCGATGACGTGGTAGAGGAAGCACCGGTTCTGACGCAGCGTCGGGTCGTGGGCGGTGGCGAAGGTGCCGATCAGCCCGTCGGTGAGGACCACGCCGCGCACCAGGTCGTCGTGGAAGGTCGCCTCGATCAGCTCGCCCAGGGGGCGCTCGAAGAGGGCGTGCCAAGTGGCGTCGTCGCCGACCCGGGCGCGCAGGGCCGCGCGGGTGGGGAGCGGTGCGGTGAGGGTGGGGAAGACCTTCTCGGCGAGCCGGCGGGTGGCGCCGTAGAAGTCCTGCCAGGCGGTGAACTCCCGGTCGGAGCCGGTGAGTCGGGCGAAGGAGGCGCGGGTGCGGGCCGTTCCGCCGCCGACCAGCAGGCCGGTGGGGCGGCCGGCGCGCACGACGGGGGTGTAGGAGGAGACGGTGCGCTTGCGGACCGCGAAGCGGAGGCCGAGGTCCCGGACGATCTTCGGCGGGAGCAGGCTGACGAGGTAGGAGTAGCGGGACAGCCGGGCGTCGATCCCGGGGAACGCCCGGGTGGAGACGGCGGCGCCGCCGGTGCGGTCCAGCCGCTCCAGCACCAGCACGCTGCGCCCGGCGCGGGCGAGGTACGCGGCGGCCACCAGCCCGTTGTGCCCGCCGCCGACGATGACGGCGTCGTATGAAGTCCGTTCCGGCATGCCTCTTGGTAGCACGGAGGTTCGGCCGCCGCCAGGGAGGAAACGCGCGGCGGCGGCGGAATGAATCGTTTGTTCCGGCCGGTGCGTCTTCTTGACCGGTCATCAGATGACTTCTAGCGTCCGGCCCTGCGCGCCCTGGAACCGCCCTGTCGGTCGTTCTTCCCGGCCGGCCCACCCACCACGTGAGGTGACTTGTGTCCCATCCGTCGGTATCCCGCATCGGCCGCACCCTCGCCGGAATCGTCGCCGTCACCGCCTGCTCGGCGGCAGCGCTCTCGGCCACCGCCCCCGCCTCCGCCGCCCCGTCCCGCGCGCCCGGCGCCAGACCGGACTCCGGGTACCCCAACCTGACCCCGACACCCCCGATGGGCTGGAACAACTGGTCGTACTACCAGTGCGGCGGCCTCAACGAGCAGGTGGTCCTGGACAACGCCCGGGCCCTGGTCCGCAGCGGACTGGCGCACAAGGGCTATCGCACGGTCACCGTCGACGACTGCTGGATGGCCAAGCAGCGCGGCGCCAAGGGCGAGTTGGTCGCCGACCCCGCGAAGTTCCCGCACGGCATGGCGCACCTCGGGCGGGAACTCCACAAGATGGGGCTGAAGTTCGGCATCTACGAGGACGTCGGAACGCTGACCTGCGGCAAGTACCCTGGCAGCTATGGGCACTTCGAGCCGGACGCCAAGCTCTTCGCGAGCTGGGGGGTGGACTACCTCAAGGCGGACGGCTGCAACGTCCCGGTGCCCAAGGGGCAGACCAAGGAGCAGGCGTACCACGCCCTCTACACCCAGCAGAGCCGGGCGCTGCGAGCCACCGGGCGGCGCATCGTCTTCTCGGTCTCGGCGCCGGCCTACTTCCAGTTCGCCGGTGACGCGGTCTGGCACAAGGTCATCCGGTGGTCCGCGGAGCTGGGCAACCTGTGGCGGGGCGGGGCGGACATCGCGCTGCAGTCGAGCACCCCGGCCGCGAAGTGGGCGTCCATCAACGGCAACTTCCGCTACAACGCCAACCTCGCCGACCTCCAGCGCCCCGGGCGCTGGAACGACCCGGACTTCCTGCTGGTGGGCGACTCCGGGCTGGGCCGGAACGAGATGCAGAGCCAGATGTCGCTGTGGGCGATGATGGCCGCGCCGCTGATCTCCAGCACCGACCTGGGCAAGCTGTCGCCGGAGGCGCTGGCGATCCTGGGCAACCGCGAGGTGATCGCGGTCGACCAGGACCCGCTGGGCGTCCAGGGCCACATCGTGCAGCAGGACGGCGACGGGATGGTGCTGACCAAGCCGCTGCGCAACGGCGACCAGGCGATCGCGCTGTTCAACGGGGGCGGCACGGCCCGCACGCTGTCCATCACGGCGGGCGCCGCCGGACTGCCGAGGGCCCGCTCCTACGTGGCGCGCGACCTCGTCACCGGGCGCACCGCCCGGACCGACCGGACGATCATCGCCCGGAACATCCCGCCGCACGCCACGGTGCTCTTCCGGGTCCGGCCGGAGCACTGAGCAGGCGGCCCCGCGCACCGCGGCGGGGCTGCGCGGACGCCCGCTACCGCCGGTGTCCGGCGCGCTCCCGGCGCAGCGCCGCGACCCGGAGGTGGAGGGCGTCCGCCTCGTCCGTCCGGCCCAGCCGCGCCAGGCACTGGGCCTGTTCGCCGCGGCTGGCCAGGGCGTCGAGGTGGGCCGCACCCAGGACCCGGGCGCGGGCGTCGGCGACCTGGCGGTGGACGTCCAGGGCCTCGGCCCAGCGGCCGAGCCGGCCCAGTGCCACGGCGGTCTCGCGGCGGCTGGCCAGGGTGTCCGGGTGGTCGGCGCCGAGCACCCGGGCGCGGGCCGCGGCGACCTCCCGGGCCTCGGCCAGGGCCTCCGGCCAGCGGTCCTGGCGGCCGTAGTTGACGCCCAGGCCGTGCCGGGCGCGGAGGGTCTCCGGGTCGTGCGGGCCGTGGGCGCGGGTGCGGGCCGCCACCAGGTCGCGGTAGTGGGCCAGCGCCTGCGCGCTGCGGCCCAGCCGGCCCAGCGCGACGCCGGTCTCGTAGCGGGCGGCGAGGGTGTCCGGGTGGTCCGGGCCGAGCGCGGCGGCGCGTCCCGCGGCCACCTCCTGATACGCCGTCAGCGCCTCCGCCCAGCGCCCCAACTGCCCCGAGACGAAGGCGTGTTGCCAGCGGGTGGCGAGGGTGTCGGGGTGGTGGGCGCCGAGCACCCGGGCGCGGGCCTCGGCGACCTCGCGGGCGGCGGTGCGGCACTCCTCCAGACGGCCCAGCCGGCCGAGGCCGACCGCGAGGTCGTGGCGGCAGCCGAGGGTGTCGGGGTGGTCCGGGCCGAGCAGCCGCTCGCGGACGGCCAGCACCTCGGTGCGCAGCTCCTGGGCCTCGAAGTGCCGGTCCGCCGCGGCCAGCGCGTGGGCCTGCGCCAGCCGTCCGGCCAGCGTGGCGAGGAGGGCGTGGTGGTCTCCGGGCGGGGCCGGGCGGTCGGGGCCGAGGGCCGGTGACGCCTCACCGCGCAGCGGGTCGCCGGGCGGGGTCCAGACGTCGGTGAGGACCGCGAACGCCGGGTCGGCCGCGGGGCGGTGCGGTGGCCGGGTGCCGGCGGCCGGGGGGCCGGCGGTGATCCCGCGGGTCCAGGACGGCAGCCGCGGGGCGGGCACCGTCAGGTCGTCCGGTGCCGGGCCGGCGCCCCGGGGGGTGCGGCGGTGGCGGGCGTCCGCCAGGCGCTTGGCGAGTTCGCCGGCGTCCCGCGGCCGTTCGTCCGGCTCCTTGGCGAGCAGGTCGAGGACGATCCGCTCGTACGCCTCGGGCAGGTCGGGGCGGACCGCGCGCGGCGGGTCCGGGGCGGTGTCGCGGTGGCCGACCAGCACCGCCCAGGCGTCGCCCTGGGCGAACGGCGGGGCGCCGGTGGCGATTTCGTAGAGCACGCAGCCCAGGGAGTACAGGTCGCTGCGGTGGTCGACGGTGCCGCCGCCGATCTGCTCGGGCGACATGTAGTGCGGGCTGCCCATGGCGATGCCGGTGCCGGTGAGCCGGGTGGTGAAGCCGATGTCGTGGCCGAGCCGGGCGATGCCGAAGTCGCAGATCTTGACCGTGCCGTCGGTGGTCCGCACGATGTTGGCCGGTTTCAGGTCCCGGTGCACCACGGCCTGTTCGTGGGTGTAGGCCAGGGCCGCGGCGATCTGCTCGGCGATCTCGACGACGTCCGGGACGGGCAGCGGCTGGCGCCGGTTGTCGTCCAGCAGCTGGCTGAGGTTGCGGCCGTTCAGCAGCTCCATGACGAGGAAGAGGATGCCGTCGTCCTCCCCGAAGTCGTGCACGACGGTGATGCCGCGGTGCTGGAGCGCGGCCGCGACCCGGGCCTCGCGGCGGAAGCGCTCCCGCAGTACCCGCACAAAACCTGGTTCCTGCCGCTCCCCCATCGGTTTGAGGCACTTGACGGCGACCAGCCGGCCCAGCGACTCGTCGCGGGCCCGCCACACCTCCCCCATGCCGCCCCGTCCGATGGTGTCGAGCAGTCGGTAACGCCCCTGGACAAGACTGTGCTCCGCCATCCCTGTCGCCGCCCCCGCTCCCGCGTTCAGCCGCGTGGATCCCCCTGTGTGCCGTGCCCGTCCAGTATGGCGGCCCAGTGGGCGGGCTTGTAGGGCCTGTCCGAGGGGTCAGGGCCGGAAGGGCCGCGCGTCCGGGCCCAGCCTGGCCACCGCCCGCAGGACATGCCGTGGTGGCAGCTGCCAGCGGACCCCGGCCGGGACCGCGCGCAGCAGCCGGCCGGTTCTGCGCAGCCGCCGGGTGACGATGGCGGGCGGCGGCGCCGGCCGCCCGTAGAGCCGGTGGGCGTAGAGGGGCAGCGCCTCGTAGGCCAGCTCGGCCACCGGCCGCCAGAGCAGGGCGCGGGCCGGGAGGAGCGGGGCCGCGATCGGCGGGCGCCGCAGGAAGGCGTCGACCTGGCGGGCCTCCGGGGTCGGCGCGAGGACCGGGCGCATCCGGTCGAAGTAGGCGGCGAGCGCGGCCGTGTCGCCGGGGACGGTGTCCGGGTCCAGGCCGACGAGCCGGGCGCTGGCGCGCTGTTCGTCGAGGTAGCGGTCGGCCTGCTGGTCGGCGAGCGGATGGCCGGAGCGGCGCAGCACCTGGAGGTAGGAGTCGACCTCGGCGCAGTGCACCCACAGCAGCAGCTCCGGCGCGTCGATCCGGTAGGGCTCGCCGGTGTCCGGGTCGGTGGCGGTCAGCCGGCGGTGGCGGTCGCGGACCGCGGCACCGGCCCGTTCGGCGGCGTCGGTGGTGCCGTAGGTGAGGGTGCCGACGAAGTCGGCGGTGCGCATCAGCCGCCCCCAGGCGTCCCGCCGGCCCCGCTCGTCCATGCCGAAGGCGGCGGAGTTCTGCAGGACGCCGCGCACCGCGCGCGGGTGCAGCGCCTGGAGGTAGAGCGCGCGGACGCCCGCGATCCACATCATCGGGTCCGCGTGCAGCTGCCAGGTCACCGAGCGGGGCCCGAAGAGCCCGGGGTCGTCTGCCATCGGCCTCGCCTCCCGCCGGCCGGTCAGCGCCGCACCCGGGGCATGCCCAGGCCGATCCACGAGATGATCTCGCGCTGGATCTCGTTGTTGCCGCCGCCGAAGGTGAAGATGACCGCGGAGCGGTAGCCGCGCTCCAGTTCGCCGTGGAGGACCGCGCCGGCCGAGCCCTCCTGCAGCGGTCCGACCGCGCCGGCCACCTCCATCAGCCAGGCGTAGGCGTCCCGGCGGGCCTCGGAGCCGTAGACCTTGACGGCGGAGGCGTCCTGGGGGGTCAGCGTGCCCTGCTGGAGGGCGTCGACCATCCGCCAGTTCAGCAGCTTCATGGCCTCCAGCCTGGCGTGCGTGCGGGCCAGCCGCCCGCGCACCCAGCCCAGGTCGATGACCCGTCGGCCGTCGGCGAGCTTGGTGCCGGCCGCCCAGCGCCGGACGTCGTGGAGGGCGCGGACGGCCATGGTGCCGTGGGCGGCGAGGGTGACCCGCTCGTGGTTGAGCTGGTTGGTGATGATCCGCCAGCCCTGGTTCTCCTGGCCCACGCGGCGGGTGGCGGGGACGGTGATGTTCTCGTAGTAGCTGGCGGTGGTGTCGTGCGAGGCCAGGGTGTTGATCACGGTGCAGGAGTAGCCGGGGTCGCTGGTGGGGACCAGGAGCATGGTGATGCCCTTGTGGGGTGGCACCCCCTCCTCGACGGGGCCGGTGCGCACCGCCAGCCAGACCCAGTCGGCGGTGTCGCCGTTGGTGGTCCAGATCTTCTGGCCGTTGACGACGTAGTGGCCGGTCTCCTCGTCGCCCTCGCGCACCGCGCGGGTCTTCAGGGCGGCCAGGTCGGTGCCGGCGTCCGGTTCGCTGTAGCCGATCGCGAAGTCGAGCTCGCCGGAGAGGATCCGGGGCAGGAAGTACGCCTTCTGCTCCTCGGTGCCGAACCGCATGAGGGTGGGTCCGACGGTGTTCAGCGCCATCAGCGGCAGCGGCACCCCGGCCTGGGCCGCCTCGTCGAAGAAGATGAACTGCTCCATGGGCGTCATGCCGCGCCCGCCGTACTCCTTGGGCCAGCCCACGCCCAGCCAGCCGTCGGCGCCGAGCCGGCGCACGGTGTCGCGGTAGAAGCGCTTCCGGTCGGCCGGGTCGGCGTACCTGGCGTAGGCGTTGTCCGGTACCAACTCGCCGAAGTATGCGCGCAGTTCGGTGCGCAGTCGCTGCTGTTCCGGGGTGTAGTCCAGGTGCACGGCCCCTCCACCAGTCGTCCGGTCCACTCGTTCCGTCGCCGGCGGCCGCCGGGTGCTGACGACCCGTCGGATTCCGCGGTCGGGGGCACAGTAGAACGCGTTCCAGTAATACGGAAGGGCGGTGACCGGTCGGGCGCGGGTACGCGAGAGGCCCGGCGCGGCACCTGGAGGGGTGCCGGGCCGGGCCCGTTCGGAACGCCGCGCGGGGCGGCGTCAGCCGGCGTACCGGTATTCGTCGTTCGGCTGGGCGCGGTCGCGGTGCACGTCCTTGCAGTACCGGACGTTGCCGTGGTTCGCCACGTGCTTGGCCGCGATCCAGGTCCGGCGGCTGCCGCGGATCAGGTACCAGAGGTCGTTGCCGCGGATGCTCTGGGCGCGGACCTTGCAGACCAGGTAGATCCGGCCGCCGTTGCGGAGGTAACCCTTGGACGACGAGTCGGTGCTGGGGTACTCGCGCTCGTTCATCCCGCGCGCGGCGGTCACGCTGCCGTAGGCGTAGTCCTGACCGGACTCCATCTGGGGGACGGGCTGCTCCTGGGGAGCGGGCTGCTCCTGCGGGGTGGGCCGGGGGTGCGGCGCGGCCTGGGCCGGAGCCGCTACGAGCAGCGTCGCCCCCAGGGCGACAGCCGTGGTCAGGGCGCCCGCACCGGCTGCGAGCTTCTTGCCTCGGGCCACGAGGACGTCGGTCGTGGGCATAGGGGTCTCCTGTTCTTGACGCGCGATGCGTTGCCGCGCAGTGCCACCCATCGGTGCGTTGCGGACATTACGCGCAAAAACCGCGAATAGTGTGGTGAAACGACGACTGCGCGGCCGATCGTGTGACGCGGGTGCGGGCGGTCAGCCTTCGGTACCGGTCTGGTGGATGCCGAAGACGGCGCCCTGCGGATCGCGCAGCATGGCGATCCGCGGCCCGTCCGGGACGTCCGTCGGCGCCATCAGCAGCATCCCGCCGGTGTCGGCGGCCCGTGCCGCGGTCGCGTCGACGGCCTCGACCGCGAAGTACGGCAGCCAGTGCGGCCGGACGTCCTCCCGGTCGCGCGCCTCCACGGTGCTCATCCCCCCGAAGTCGGCGCCGCCGATGCCCCACTGGGTGTAGGTGCCGTGGGATCTGACGGTCCATCCGAAGACCCGGGAGTAGAAGGCCACCGCGGCCTCGGCGTCGCCGGTGGCCAGTTCGACCCAGCCGAGCGCGCCGGACTCGTTCAGCAACTCGGCGCCGGCGAAGGACCGGGCCTGCCAGACCGCGAAGGCGGCGCCCGCCGGATCGGCCAGCACCGCGAACCGGCCCAGGTCGAAGAGGTCCCGCGGCGCCACCAGCACCCGGCCGCCGGAACCGGTCACCGCCTCGGCCAGCGCCTCGGCGTCCGGGGTGGCGAAGGTGACGGTCCAGGCGGTCGGCTGGCCCGGCGCGTACAGCGGGACGGCCGCGGCGACCCGGGCGTCGCCCACCGCGAAGACCGTGTAGCCGCCGGACTCCGGGCGCGGGTCGGTGTCGGCGTGCCAGCCGAAGACCTCGCGGTAGTAGAGGGCGGCCGCGGGCACGTCCGAGGTGCCCAGCTCCACCCAGCAGGGCGCACCGGGCGTGGGCTCGGTGATCTTCACGCGTTGCTCCGTCCCTCGGCGCCACGGGCCGGGCCGGCGGTGCGCGGGGCGCGCCGCCCCCGGCGTCCTCCGGTGCCGATCGTCCGACGGGCGGTGCGGGCCCGCAACCCGGCGGCGGGCCGGGTCAGGAGGGGTGCGGGTGCCGGCGGCGGGGCAGGTGGTGGGCGGAGCGCGGGGCCTCCGGGGCGAGTGCGGTGTCCAGGTCGTGGGCGGCGGCTGCCGCGGCGGCCGCCGAGCGGGGGAAGAGTGCCGCCTCGTACGCCCGGACCGCCTGGTCCGGGTCGGTCTGCCAGGTGTGCGCCTCGGCGAGGTGCCGGGCCAGCTCACAGCCGTCCCGCAGGGCCAGGTCGGCGCCCGGGCCGGTGAGCGGGGTCATCAGGTGCGCGGCGTCGCCCAGCAGCGTCAGGCCCGGGGTGTGCGGCCAGGTGTGCGGGACCGGCAGCGCGAACAGCGGGCGGGTGGCGAAGCCGTCGTCGCTGTCCCGCAGCAGCGCCCGCAGCCCGTCGTGCCAGCCGTCGAACGCGGCCAGCAGCGCGGCGCGGACCGCCTCGGTGTCGGCGGTGTTCACCCCCGCCTCCCGGGCCCAGTCCTCGGAGCAGCGGAAGGCCGCGTAGACCCGGATCCGGCCGCGGCCGTCGCGCCGGGCGAGCAGGCCCCGGGGCCCGGACAGCGCCATCATGGTGCCGCGGCCGACCAGCCGGGCGAGCGCCGGGTGCCGGGTGTCGACGTCGTGGAGGCCGGTCTCGACGAAGGTCACGCCGGAGTAGTGCGGGACCGCCTCGGACAGCTGCGGCCGCACCCGGGACCAGGTCCCGTCGGCGCCGACGACCAGGTCGAAGGTGGCCGTTTCGCCGTCGTCGAAGACGGCCTGGTGCCGGCCGCCGCCGCGCGGGTGCAGCGTCCGCAGATACCGGCCCCACCGGACGGTGCCGGGCGCGAGCGCGTCCGCCAGCAGCCGGCGCAGCTCGTGCCGGCCGATCTCGGGGCGCTCCGCGGCCGGGCCGGGCGCCGGGACGTCCTGGTCGAGCACCGCGCCGGTGCGGTCCAGCAGCCGCACCTCCTGTCCGGCGGGCCGGGCCGCGGCGCGGAACTCCTTCTCCAGCCCGGCCGCGCGCAGCGCCGCCTGCCCGCTCGCCGGCCGCAGCTCCAGCGGACCGCCGGGCGCGGACCCCACCGGGCCGAGCTGCCGCTCGAAGACGGTCACCGGCACCCCGTACCGCTGGAGCACCCGGGCGCAGAGCAGCCCGCCGGGACCGGCGCCGATGATCGCGATACGGAAGGTGGTGGGGGGCATGGCGCGGCGCTCCTCGGTACTCCTCGGCCCGCGGCCCGTCTCCCGCACCGGGGCCGTCCTCGCTTCCAGAGGAGCACAGCCGCCCGGAAGATGCGATCGGTGCCGGCGGACGGGCCGGTCCGGGGAGGCCCGGGGTGGTCCCGGGCTGGTCCGGGGGTGGCCCGGGCGCGGTCTGGGAAGGCGCGGGGCGGCATCAACGAGGCTGCGGGGCGGGGACGTTGGCGCGGTGCGGCGCGGTGCAGGGTGCCGGGCGGTGCGATACGCGGTGGGGTGCGGTCCGGTGGGCGTGGCCGGTGTCGTCGGTGGACGGGAGGGGCCGGTGATCGCGGGGGCTGCCGGGACGAGGCCGGGTTCGGGGCGGGCCCCGGGTGCACCGCCCGACGGGTGGACAGACCGGCGGACGGCTCGGCGACGGCAAGGTGTTGTGCGGCGGCCGGTTTGCCGAAAGGGGCGGCGGGCAGCAGATCGACGCAGGATGGAACCACCCAGAAGGGAGGGCCGCCGGCATGAACAGGGGAACGACCGGTGACGGGCCGGAGGCGGTGCCGTCCACGCCGCGGCCGGTGCCGCGCGATCCGGGGACGCCCGACCCCGAGGCGGAGCCGCCGGAGGAGCCGGACGAGTCGGACGAGTCGGCCCCCGAGGAGCCGCCCGGCGCCCGGCCCGGCGACCACCCGGCGCCCGAGCCGCCCGACTGAGCCCGCAGACTGGGCCGGTCGGGCGCCGTCCCGGCGGGGCCGTCCGGTTGCAGCCGCCGCCCGACCGGCGCAAGGTGGGAGCCACTCCGGTCCGGGCGCGCCGACGCGCCGGTCAGCCGCCCGGGTCCGCCGGGCCGAGGTCGGGAGAGAACGGCATGTTGCTGCCGGACAAGTCCGTACTCGCGCAGCTGCTGCGGCGCTATCGCGTCCAGGAGCGGGTGGTGCTCGCCGACCCGCACGATCCGGCCGCCCGACGCCGGCTGGAGGACGTCGCGTACACCCTGTGCGTGCTGATGGGGCGGCGCACCGTCCATGAGGCGATCATCGAGGCGGAGCACTACCTCGCGACGGACCGGACCGCGACGGACCGGACGGCGACGGACCGGACGGCGACGGACCGGTCGGAGCCCCGGACGCCCGAGCGGCACAACGGCTAGCGGCGGCCCGGCCCCGATCCACCGGACACCGCACCCGGCCCGGCGGCCGCGCCCCGCAAGCACACGAGCAAGCACAGGTCACGAGCAAGCACAGGTGAGGGCTCCATGGTGCGCATCGGCTACACGATGATGACCGAGCAGGCAGGCCCCCGGGAGCTCGTCGGCCACGTGGTGGGCGCCGAGCGCGCGGGCTTCGACTTCTCGGTGACCTCCGACCACTACTTCCCGTGGCTGGCGGAGCAGGGCCGGCCGTACGTGGACGCCGGGTTCACCGAGGTGGCACTGGTCCAGATCGGCGGGGACCGGCAGGAACCGTTTCTGGAATGGGCGGAGGCCGAGCTGCTGCCCGCCCTGCGCGAACTGACGTGAAGGAGCCGAGAGTGGGAGCGCGCGCCGTCCCGACGACCGACACCCGCCCCGCCACGGCGGACGCCGAGGGCCCCCTCGGCCCGGCCGAGCTGAGCGCCCTCGACGCGCACTGGCGGGCCGCCAACTACCTGTCCGCCGGCCAGATCTACCTGATGGCCAACCCGCTGCTGACCGAGCCGCTGCGCCCGGAGCACATCAAACCCCGGCTGCTGGGCCACTGGGGCACCTCACCCGGCCTGAACCTCGTGCACACCCACCTCAACCGGGTGATCAGGGCCCGGGACCTGGACGCGCTGTGCGTCTGGGGGCCGGGGCACGGCGGACCGGCCGTACTGGCCAACTCCTGGCTGGACGGGACGTACACCGAGACGTACCCGGACGTGACCCGGGACGACGCGGGGATGGCGCGGCTGTTCCGGCAGTTCTCGTTCCCCGGCGGGGTGCCCAGCCATGTCGCACCCGAGACCCCCGGCTCGCTCCACGAGGGCGGTGAGCTGGGCTATTCCCTCGCCCATGCGTACGGCGCGGCCTTCGACAACCCGGGGCTGCTGGTCGCCTGCGTGATCGGCGACGGGGAGGCGGAGACCGGGCCGCTGGCCACGTCCTGGCAGTCCACCGCGTTCCTGGACCCGGTGCACGACGGGGCGGTGCTGCCGATCCTCCACCTCAACGGCTACAAGATCGCCAACCCGACGGTGCCGGCCCGCATCCCGCAGGAGGACCTCGACGCGCTGCTGCGCGGCCACGGCCACGAGCCGCTGTACGTCACCGGCGACGACCCGGCCGCGGTGCACCAGGCGATGGCCGCCGCCATGGACCGGGCGCTGGACCGGATCGCGGCGATCCAGCGGCGGGCCCGCGAGGACGGCGGGACCGGGCGCCCACGGTGGCCGGTGATCGTGCTGCGCACCCCCAAGGGCTGGACCGGTCCGCGCGAGGTGGACGGGCAGCCCGTCGAGGGCACCTGGCGCGCCCACCAGGTCCCGCTGGCCGGGGTGCGCGACCACGCCGACCACCGGCACCAGTTGGAGCGTTGGCTGCGCTCGTACCGGCCGGCGGAGCTGTTCGACGAGGCGGGGCGGCCGCGGCCGGAGGTGCTGGCGTGCGTGCCGGCGGGCCGTCGCCGGCTGGGCGCCTCCCCGCACGCCAACGGCGGGCTGCTGCTGCGCAGTCTGCCGCTGCCGCCGCTGGAGCGGCACGCCGTGGAGGTCGCCAAGCCCGGCACCGCCCTGCACGAGCCGACCCGGGTGCTCGGCGGGCTGCTGGCCGAGGTGATGGCGGCGACGGCGCAGCGCCGGGACTTCCGGCTCGTCGGCCCGGACGAGACCGCCTCGAACCGGCTGGCGGCCGTCTACGACGCCACCGGCAAGGCATGGCAGGTGGCGACGCTCCCCACCGACGAGCATCTGGCGCGCGACGGCCGGGTGATGGAGGTGCTCTCCGAACACCTCTGCCAGGGCTGGCTGGAGGGCTATCTGCTGACCGGGCGGCACGGGCTGTTCTCCAGCTACGAGGCGTTCGCGCATATCGTCGACTCGATGGTCAACCAGCACATCAAGTGGCTGAAGACCGCGCGCGGGCTGTCCTGGCGGCAGCCGATCGCCTCCCTCAACTACCTGCTCACCTCGCACGTCTGGCGGCAGGACCACAACGGCTTCTCGCACCAGGACCCCGGCTTCGTCGACCACGTCCTCAACAAGAGCCCCGAGGTCGTGCGGGTCTATCTGCCGCCGGACGCCAACACCCTGCTGGTGGTGGCGGACCACGCGCTGCGCACCCGCGACCACGTCAATGTGATCGTGGCCGGCAAGCAGCCCTGCTTCGACTGGCTCACCCTCGACCAGGCCCGGGCGCACTGCGCCCGCGGCGCCGGCGTCTTCCCGTGGGCGGGCACCGAGGACGGCACACGGGCCCCGGACGTGGTGCTGGCCTGCGCCGGGGACGTGCCCACGCAGGAGACGCTGGCCGCCGCCGACCTGCTGCGCCGCCATCTGCCGGAGCTGGCGGTGCGGGTGGTCAACGTCGTCGACATGACCAGGCTGCTGCCTGCCGACGCGCATCCGCACGGGATGCCGGACGCCGAGTTCGACGCGCTGTTCACCTGCGACAAACCGGTCGTCTTCGCCTACCACGGCTACCCCTGGCTGATCCACCGGCTCTGCTACCGCCGCACCGGCCACGCGCACCTGCACGTGCGCGGCTACAAGGAACAGGGCACCACCACCACGCCGTTCGACATGGTCGTGCTCAACGACCTGGACCGGTTCCGGCTGGTGATGGACGTGGTGGACCGGGTACCGGGGCTGGGCGACCGCGCGGTGGCGCTGCGGCAGGCGATGGCGGACGCCCGGACCCGGCACCACGCCTGGATCCGGGAGCACGGCACGGACCTGCCGGAGGTCGCGGAGTGGACGTGGTCCGGGTGACTGCGGCCGGGTGTTCAGCCAGTAACAGCCGGACATCTCCTATCAGTTGACGTCACGTCAGGTTGGTTGTCCGGTCAACGCCTCCAGGCGCCTGCGGGCGGCGCGCAGTGAGCGGCCGCGCTGCGGCACGTCGGACCACGGATCGGACCGGGCCTGCCGCACTACGGCCGGGACGTCCCGCAGCGACCAGGTCCGGGCGGTCAGGCCGGGGTCGTCGAGCTGGGCGCGGCTGATCGGCGCGGCGACCGGGCCGCCCGGTTTCGCGCGGACGGTCCAGGGGGCGACCGCGGTCTGCGCATAGCCATTGCGCTGGACGTCGAGGTAGAGGCGGTCGCCGCGGTCCTTCTTGCGGACGGCGGTGGTGAGGCGGTCGGGGTGCCGGGCGGCGAGCAGCTCGGCGACGTCCCGGGCGAAGGAGCGGACGGTGTCGAAGTCGCTGCGGCGGTCGAGCGGGACGACGAGGTGCAGCCCGCGGGAACCGGTGGTCATCAGGGCGGTGGGGAGCCGGAGTTCGTCGGTGAGGAGCGCGCCGAGGTCCCGGGCGGCCGCGCGGACCGGCTCGAAGGAGGTGCCCGGCGGGTCGAGGTCGAAGACCAGCCGGTCGGGGTGGTCCGGGCGGTCGGCGCGGGAGAGCCAGCGGTGCAGGGTGAGGCACGCCTGGTCGGCGAGGTAGAGCAGGGTCGCCTTGCTGTCGCAGAGGGGGTGGGTGACGGTGCCGCCCTCCTTGGCGACCTCGGCCCGGTTGATCCAGTCGGGGTAGTGCTCGGGGATCTCCTTCTGCATGAAGTGCGGGCCGTCCAGCCCTTCGGGGAGCCGCTCCGGCATCAGGGGCCGGCCGCGCAGCTGGGGGACCATGGCGGCGGCCAGTTGCCCGTAGTAGTCGGCGAGGTCGGCCTTGGTCAGGCCGTCGTCGGGGAAGAGCACCTTGTCGGGCCGGTGGATCTCCACGGTGCGGCGGCCGGCCCGCATCGTGACCGCGCGGTCGGTGTGCGAGGCGTTCATGCGGGCCGGGTACCCGGTCGGCGCCACCGGGACGCTCCGGCGTCCGGGTGGCGGGCGTGCGCCCGGGAGGTGCCGGGCAGACCGCACTCCTAGGCTGGAACGGCACCGACACGGGCTGGAACGGCACCGAACCGCACCACGAAGGCGGCTCCCATGCGCCCCACCGCGAAGTTCTCCATCAGCTTCGGCCTGGTCACGATCCCGGTGGCCGCCTACAACGCCACGGACACCGCGGCCTCGGTCAGCTTCGTACGGATCCACACGGCGGACGGCGGGCGGGTCCGCAACCAGCCGGTCTGCTCCCTGGAGGGGACCGAGGTCTCGGCCGACGAGATCGGCCGCGGCTACCGCACCGAGGACGACGCCATCGTCCCGCTGACCGACGAGGACCTGGACGCGCTGCCGCTGCCGACCGCCAGGACCCTGACGATCCTGGCCTTCGTCGCCGGCGGCGACATCGATCCGCTGCAGATCGGCAAGGGCTACTACCTGGGCGCGGACAGCCCCGCGGCGGCCAAGCCCTACGCGCTGCTGCGGGACGCGATGGAGCGGCACCGGCGGGTGGGCCTGGGCAAGATCGCGCTGCACGGCCGGGAGACCCTCGCCATGATCCGGCCGGTGCAGGACATGCTGGTCATGCAGGTGCTGCTGTGGCCGCACCAGATCCGGCCGATGACCGGGGTGCTCCCGGACCGGGACGTGAAGGTCGCCGCCAACGAGGTGCGGGCCGCCGAGACGCTGATGGACTCCTTCGGCGAGCTGTCCGAGGAGGACGTGCACGACCACTACCGGGAGGCCCTGGAGGAGATCGTCGCGGCCAAGCTCGCGCACCGCGAGCCGGAGTTCGGGGCCGGCGAGGAGGCCCCGGCGGGCCAGGTGATGGACCTGATGGCGGCACTCCAGGACAGCGTGCGGGCGGCGAAGCGGGCCCGCGGCGAGATCGACGAGGAGGCGGAGGAGACGGAGGAGACGGAGGAGGAAACGGCGGCCGGCGGCCGCCGTACGGCGACGAAGTCCGCGGCCCGCAAGGGCACCACGGCCCGGAAGACCGCGAAGAAGACGGCCAGGACGACAGCCAAGACAACGGCGAAGGCGGCGGCCAAGACCACGGCGGGCGCGGCGAAGAGCGGTTCCGCGGCCGGGAAGAAGACCGCGGCGGCGAAGAGCGCCGGCACGAAGGAGGCGGCCGGCGCGGCCCGGAAGACCGCCCCCGCCAGACAGACCGCCGGCCGTGGACGCAAGGCGGGCTGAGCGCCGCGGGCGGGCCGGCGGCCGCCGGGTGCGGGCCGCTCAGCGGCAGCCCGTGCCGCCCGCGGGCAGCACGCCGTCCGTCAGGTACGCGGCCACCTTCTGCCGTATGCACGGATCGCCGGAGGTGTACGCCGCGTGTCCCTCGCCGTGGTACGTCAGCACCACACTGTGGTTGCCCAGTGCCCGGGCCATGTGCGCGGCGCCCTCGTAGGGCGTGGCCGGGTCGCCGGTGGTGGCGACGAGCAGCGCGGGCGGTGCGTCGGGGGCGGCCACGTCGCGGACGGCGTCGTCGCCCGGGACGGGCCAGCCGTAGCAGTCCAGCAGCGTGGGGGCGATGTCCGGGCCGAACAGCGGGGACGCCTGGGTGAGTTCGCGGACGGCGCGCGGGTAGTCGTCGGGGCCGTAGCGCTCGGAGGTGTCCCGGCAGGTGACGGCCCGGAGGGCCAGCTGGTCCTGGGAGGGCAGGGCCGCCGCGGCGGCCCGCCCGGGGGCGCGGCCGCCGTCCCGGCCGGCGCGGCCCGTGCCGCTGCCGCCGCTCCCGCCGCCGCTGAGCTGCGCGATCCCGCTCGCGTCCCCGTGCTTCAGCCGCGCCAGCGCGTCCCGCAGGTCGGGCCAGCTGCTCCGGCTGTACATGGCCTCCCGCAGTGCGTAGACATAGGTCGTGCCGTCCACCTCGGTGCCCTGCGCCCGTATCGGATGGTTGGTCAACTGCTGGTACCACTCGGCGAGTTGGTGCTGTGCGGTGGCGGCGTCCGGGCCGATCGGGCAGTTGCCGGTGCGGACGCAGTCGGTGGCGAAGTCGTCGAGCACCCGCTGGAAGCCGGCGGCCTGGGCGACCGCGGTCTGCCACATGTTCCTGGTGGGGTCCTCGACGCTGTCCAGGACCAGCCGGCCGGCGTTGCGGGGGAAGGTGTGGGCGTAGACCGAACCGAGCCGGGTGCCGTAGGAGAAGCCCAGGTAGGTGAGCTTGCGGTCGCCGAGCGCGGACCGCAGGACGTCCATGTCCCGCGCGACGGTCGGGGTGCCGACCCAGGGCAGCAGCGCGCCGGAGTACCGGCCGCAGGCTTCGTTGATGCGCTTCTCGTCGGTGGCGAGGGCGGCCGTGCCGCCGCCGGCGGCCGGGGTGTAGCCGCTGCCGCAGGAGATCGGGTCGGTGCGGCCGGTGCCGCGCGGGTCGAAGCTCACCAGGTCGTAGCGCCGGCCGAGATCGGCGAAGCCGTCGCTGTTGTGGATGAGGTAGTCGACGCCCGAATCGCCGGGGCCGCCGGGGTTGATGACCAGGGAGCCGAGCCGCTTGCCGGGCCCGGTGGCGGGCAGCCGGACCAGTTGCACCCGCAGCGTGCCGCGCTCGGGGTGAGCGTAGTCGCGCGGGACCTCCAGCCTGGCGCACTGGAAGCGGCCCGCGGCCGGCCGCGGCGCGGCGCCGGACGGTGCCGGTGGCGATCCGCGCGGGGCCGGGGCGGCGCCGGTGAAGTCCGCCGGGCAGGACTGCCAGGCCAGGCGCTGCGCGGAGAATCGGGTGAGCTCCGGGCCGGCGGCGGCCGGGGCGGGAACTCCTCCCAGGGCGCCGGCCAGCGCGCCCGCCGCCAGCACCGCGAGGGACCCGCGAAGACCCGGCATACCCCGAGGGTAGGGCCGGGTCCCCCGGCGGGCATCCGGACGCCGGGGCGCCGCCGGGCCCGGGCGGCCGGGCCTCGGTGCCGCCGGCTCAACGCGGCAGCGGCAGCAGCGCCCCGGCGCGCTTGACGGTGCGGATGACCGGGGCGGTCTCCATCGTGCGGATGGCGTCCGACGACGCGATCCGCTCGGTCAGACAGCGGGCGAGGTCGAGGGAGTCCCGGCAGGTGACGGCGGCCACCAGGTTGGTCGGACCGGTGGTCATGGCGGCGAACGACACCTCGGGGTGGCCGGCCATCCGCGCGGCCACCGCGGCGAGCCGGGACGGCCGTACGGACATCCACAGGCGGGCCTCGGCGCGGAAGCCGAGGGCGGCCGGCGGGATGTCGACGAGCAGGGCGAG
The DNA here is from genome assembly GCF_000373585.1 of Streptomyces sp. MspMP-M5. GTDB lineage: Bacteria > Actinomycetota > Actinomycetes > Streptomycetales > Streptomycetaceae > Streptomyces. The sequence continues at coordinate 227,580 of NZ_KB891896.1, read as the reverse complement.
CACACCGGCCCGGCGCAGCACGGCCAGCCGCCGGCGCACGGTCGACTCGGACACCCCGGCCGCGGCGGCGAGTTCGGTGTGGCCGGCCCGTCCGTCGCGGGCCAGCACCTCGAAGAGCGCCCGGTCCGCGGGCCCGAGGACGAGCCCGCCCGCCTCGCCGCCCGACGGGTCCCCGGCCGGGTCGTCCGCGGACTGCGGGGTGAGCAGCGCGGTCTGCTCCGGGGTGAGCCGGGCCGGGCCGGCCGCGGTGCCGGGCAGGGCCACGGGCGTACCGCCGGGGCGGGCGGCACCGGAGTCGTGCGGCAGGCCGAGCAGCAGATGGGCGGTGACCGAGGTGACCCGGCTGGTCCGGGGGAGCTTGTGCAGCAGCAGGGCCTCGCCGCGCTCGGCGCTCGGTGTCTGGACGCTGCAGGAGATCTCGGTGCCGCCGGAGAGCAGATGGACGTAGGAGGTGTCCGGGCGGGCCGCGAGCGCGTCGGCGAGGGCGGTCGCCGCGTCCGGGGTGCACCGCAGCCGGATGGTCCAGGCGCTGTGGCCGAGCCGGGCGCCGTTGAACGCGCCGACGACGCGCAGCACGCCTGCGCCGCGCAGCCGGCGGTAGCGGCGGGCGACGGTGTTCTCGGAGACCCCGAGGGCGGCGCCGATGAGCCGGAACGGGGCCCGGCCGTCGATCTCCAGGGCGTGCACCAGCTGCTTGTCCACCGCGTCCAGCGTGACGGTTTCCGGCTTCATTCCGCGAAGTCTGCCAGCATCCGCCGCCGGGTGGCGACCGCAGGACGGCGGCCGGCGCCCCGGGCTGACTGTTGAACACATCATTCACAATAATTCGTTGACAACGAATAGGAGAAACAGCCACTCTGACGGCATGTCACCGACACGCGAGCAGCGACCGCGACCGTCCACCCCGTCCACCGAACCCGCCGACCCGTTCACACCCCCGGATCCCGGCCAGGCCCGTGCGCACCGTGCCCATGCCGCGCTCTTCCGGATCGCCGAACGCCATGCGGCCACCGACGAGCAGCGCCACCGTCAGACCCACCCCGCGATCCTCGGGCCCCACGAGGCGGTGCGGCTGGTGTCGTTCCTGCTCAGCGGGGCCGCCCGACTCCACGACGGGGAGGCGGAGGTGGACCGCGCCGACATCACCGCCGCGCTGAGCCTGGTGCCCATGGTGCGCGGGGAGATGGACGAGCTGGAGACCGGACTTCTCCAGATGGCCCGTGGCCGCGGTATGACGTGGCAGGAGATCTCCTTCGGCCTCGGCCTGGGCACGCCGCAGGCAGCCCGGCAGCGTTACGAGCGCCTGGCCGGCCGCACCGGCACCGACGGCGAAGGGGACTGAGACGGCGGCCGGCCCGGCCGCGCCGCGGGTAGGCCGCGCGGATGCCTGACGCCTTACCGGCGCTGCCCGCCGGCTACCGGGCGCGGCCGGCGTCCGCCGAGGACGTCCCGGCGCTCCACGGCCTGGTCGCCGCCTGCGAACACGCCCTGCACGGCCGGGCGCAGACCGACCCGGGCGCCGTCGCCGCCGACCTCCAACATCCGGGCTCGGTACCGGAGTTGGACACTCTGCTGGTCCACGACCGGGCGGGTCGGCCGGCGGCTCGGGCCCGGGTGAACCGGCGCTCCGAGGTGGACGTCCACCCCGCACACCGGGGCGGCTCGACGGTCCTCCGGAAGGCCCTGGCCGAGCCGGGACGAACCTCCTGGGCAGGCTCTAGCGCAGTGCCCAGTCCGGTCGCCAGGTACCCGCGTCGGGGCGGTTGGGGTAGCGGGAGGTGAGGTGGTCGCGGAGCGCGGTGAGCCCGGGGTGCGGGTTGTCGTCGCGCCAGAGCAGCGAGTGCGGGTAGACCGGGGTCGGGTCCCGCAGCGGGATGCGCCGCAGGTCGTGGCCGGCGGGCCAGACGAGCGGGGTCTGCTCGCCGAAGAAGCTCACCACCGTCGCGGAGTCCGCGAGGGCGTCGAGGAGGGCCTCGACGCCGAAGTCGGGGCCGATCGTGTCGATGGTGAGGCCGAACGCGGCGGCGAGATCGTCGTAGTAGGCGCGCCATTCCGTGCCGGGCGCGTTGGACGGCATCCAGATCCGGTGGCCGGCGAGCTGGGCGAGGGTGAGCGCCTGGGCGGTGGCGAAGGTGTGGGCCGGGCCGGCGCAGAGCTGGAGTTCCTCGTCGAAGACCGGGGCGGCCCGCACCTCGTCGGGCAGCCGGCGGCCGGGCCGGGTGACGGCGCGGAAGGTGGCGTCGATGGTGCCGGCCTGGACGGCGGCGACGGCCTCGTCGGCGCCGAAGAGGGTGACGACGTCGAGGGCGATCTCGGGGTGGGCGCGGTGGAACGCGCGCAGCAGACCGGCGGTCGCGGTCCGCCGGCCGACCACGTCGACGCGGAGCGCGCGGCTGCCCGGCCGGACGGAGGCAGCGGCCCGCTCCTCGGCCTGGAGCAGCGCGCGGGCGTGCGGCAGGAACGCCTGCCCGTCGAGGGTGAGGCCGGCGCCGCGCGCGGTGCGGGTGAACAGCCGCACGCCGAGCTCCGTCTCCAGGGCGCCGATGCGCTTGGAGACGGCCTGCTGGGTGAGCGAGAGGTCGACGGCGGCCTTCTGGAACTGCCCCGTCTCCGCGACCGCGACAAAGGTTCGCACAGCGTTGAGGTCCACGCCGCCCACCCTATAGGCACAACGTGGCGTTGTGGCTCGCCGACGTGGCGGTTGTTTGATCCGCCGGGCGGTCGGGGGCTTTGATGTCGGTCGCCAACGGGGAACCCGGTCAGGACCGCGCGGCAGGTGCGCCATATGTGGGTCTGATCGGGGGAATTGGTCGGATTGGGCGCATGCGCGGGGCGAGGGCCGGGATCAGCGGCCGGAACCGGCGACTCCCGTCGCGATACGGGCGGCGGTAGCGACCGGCGGGACAAGGAACAACCATTGGTTGTGCAGCGCCTGTCAGCTGGTGCCCGTCCGAGCCACCCGGCCCCGTTGACGCAGTCGGCCACCCAGGCCCGTCCCGGCTCCGGCCGGGCGGGCCGCCCACTCGTCCCGGAGGTGACGCAGCCGTGCCGGACTCCTTCGTCCATCTGCACAACCACACGGAATACTCCATGCTGGACGGCGCGCAGAGAATGGCGCCGATGTTCGCCGAGGTCGCCCGGCAGGGGATGCCGGCGATCGCCATGAGCGACCACGGGAACATGTTCGGGGCCTATGAGTTCCAGCAGGTCGCCAAGGACTTCGAGGGCGTGCGGCCGATCATCGGCATCGAGGCGTATGTGGCGCCGTCCTCTCGGTTCGCCCGGAAGCAGGAGTTCTGGGGGCCGGGCGGGCGGCGCGCGATGAGCGACGACGGCGAGGGGTCCAAGGACGTCTCCGGGGGCGGCCGCTTCACCCACATGACCATGTGGGCGCGGAACGTCCAGGGCCTGCGGAACCTCTTCTGGCTCTCCACACAGGCGAGTTACGAGGGCCAGTTCCCGGCCGGCAAGCCGCGGATGGACCGGGAGCTGATCGCGCAGCGGCCGGCGGGCATCATCGCCACCACCGGCTGCCCCTCCGGCGAGATCCAGACCCGGCTGCGGCTGAACCAGTACGCGGAGGCGAGGGCGGCGGCCGGTGCGTACCGGGAGATCTTCGGGCCGGAGAACTACTTCCTGGAGCTGATGGACCACGGTCTGGACATCGAACGGACCGTCCGCGACGGTCTGCTGCGCCTCGCCCGGGAGCTGGACCTTCCGCTGCTGGCCACCAACGACGCGCACTACGTCACCGAGGACCAGGCCGACGCGCACGACAACCTGCTGTGCATCGGCGTCGGCAAGAACAAGAACGACCCGGGCCGCTTCCGCTTCAACGGCTCCGGCTACTACCTCAAACCGGCCGCCGAGATGCGCCGCCTCTTCGCGGAACTCCCCCACGCCTGCGACAACACCCTGCTGGTCGCCGAGCGCGTCGAGCCCTACGACGAGGTCTTCGACCACGTCGACGAGATGCCGCAGTTCCCCGACGTCCCCGAGGGCGAGACCCAGGAGTCCTGGCTGCGCGGGGAGGTCCTCAGGGGCCTGGCGATGCGCTACGGCGACCCCGTCCCGGCGCACGTCCGCACGCGGTTCGAGACCGAGATGGCGGTCATCGGCCCGATGGGCTTCAGCTCGTACTTCCTGGTCGTGGCGGACATCTGCCGGTACGCGCGGGAGAACGGGATCCCCATCGGTCCGGGACGCGGTTCGGCGACCGGCTCCCTGGTGGCCTACGCCACCCGCATCACCGAGCTGTGCCCCCTGGAGCACGGCCTGCTCTTCGAGCGCTTCCTGAACCCCGAGCGGATCAACCCGCCCGACATCGACCTCGACTTCGACGACCGCCAGCGCGACCGGATGGTCCGCTATGTCACCGAGAAGTACGGCGACGCGTACACCGCCATGGTCAACACCTTCGGCAAGATCAAGGCCAAGAACGCGATCAAGGACTCCTCGCGCATCCTGGGCTATCCCTTCTCGCACGGCGAACGGATCACCAAGGCCCTCCCGCCGGACCAGAACGGCAAGTCCGCGCCGCTGGCCGCGCTCTTCGACCCCGCACACGAGCGGTACGCGGAGGCCGGCGAGATCCGGCGGATGTACGAGAGCGAGCCGGACGTGCGGAAGGTGATCGACACCGCCCGCGGCGTGGAGGGGCTGACCCGCGGCACCGGCGTGCACGCGGCCGCGGTGATCCTGTCCAAGACCCGGCTGACCGACCGGATCCCGCTGCACATGCGGGCCGCGGACGGCGCCCGGATCACCGGCTTCGACTACCCGTCGTGCGAGGCGATGGGCCTGGTCAAAATGGACTTCCTGGGGCTGCGGAACCTCGGCGTCATCGACCAGGCCCTGGCCAACATCCGGGAGAACCGCGGTGTCGCCCTCGCCACCGTGGACCCGATGGACGGCGACCCGTCCACCGTCGTGATCCCCCTGGACGACGCGAAGACGTACCGGCTGCTGGCCGCGGGCAACACCTTCGGCGTCTTCCAGCTCGACGGCGGCGGCATGCGGGCCCTGCTCAAGCTGATGGAACCCACCCGCTTCGAGGACATCGCGGCGGCCAACGCCCTCTACCGGCCGGGCCCGATGGCCGCCAACGCCCACACCAACTACGCCCTGCGCCAGAACGGCAAGCAGGAGCCCACCCCGATCCACCCGGAGCTGAAGGACGCCCTGGAGCCGATCCTCGGCTCCACCCACCACCTGCTCATCTTCCAGGAGCAGATCATGGCCATCGCCCGGCAACTGGCCGGCTACACGCTCGGCGGCGCGGACATGCTGCGCCGGGCGATGGGCAAGAAGAAGCCGGAGGTGCTGGCGGCGGAGTGGGAGAAGTTCCACGGCGGGATGCGCGCCAACGGCTACTCCGACGAGGCGATCCGGGCGCTGTGGGACGTGATGCTGCCGTTCTCCGGCTACGCCTTCAACAAGTCCCACACCGCCGGCTACGGCCTGGTGTCGTACTGGACCGCCTACCTCAAGGCGAACTACCCGGCCGAGTACATGGCCGCCCTGCTCACCTCCGTCGGCGACGACAAGGACAAGGCGGCCGTCTATCTCGCCGACGCCCGCAAGAACGGCGTCCGGGTGCTGCAGCCCGATGTCAACGAGTCCGTCGCGGAGTTCACCGCGATCGGGGACGACGTGCGGTTCGGGCTGCGGTCCGTCCGCAACGTCGGCGACGGTGTCATCGAGGCCGTCGTCGAGGCCCGCCGCCGGAAGGGGAGATTCACCTCCTTCGCCGACTTCGTGGACAAGGTGGAGCTGCCCGCGCTGACCAAGCGGGCGGTGGAATCCCTGGTCAAGGCCGGTGCCTTCGACTCGCTCGGCCACACCCGCAAGGGGCTGACCGCCGTCCACGAGGCCGCCATCGACGCGATCATCCCCGTGAAGAAGGCGGCCGGCTTCGGCCAGGACGACCTCTTCGCCGAACTCGGCGGCGGGGACGGCGGCGGGCCGGCCTTCGGCCTGGACCTGCCCATCGAGGAGACGGAGTGGCCGCGCCGCCAACTCCTCTCGCTCGAACGCGAGATGCTGGGCCTCTACGTCTCCGCCCACCCGCTCGACGGCGCCGAGCACATCCTCGCCGGCGCCCGGGACTGCTCGCTCGCCGAACTGCTCGCCTCCGGCCGCACCACCGGGGAGGTGCGGCTGTCCGGGCTGATCACCGGCGTCCAGCGCAAGGTGACCAAGCAGGGCAACGCCTGGGCCATCGTCACCCTCGCGGACCGGGACGCCGGCATCGAGGTGCTGTTCTTCCCCGCCGCCTACCAGCTCGTCCAGCAGGCGCTGACCGAGGACACCGTCGTCACCGTCAGGGGGAGGCTTGAGGACCGCGACGGCACCCTGAACGTCTTCGGGCGCGAACTGGGCGTCCTGGACGTCTCCTCGGCCGAGGACGGCGGGCGGCCGCCGGTGCGCCTGGCGTTCCCCGTGCACCGGATCACCGCGGACGGGGTGCGCGAGCTGAAGCGGATCCTCGCCGACCATCCGGGCGAGAGCCCGGTGCACCTCAGCGTCCGCGATCCCCGGCGGACCACGGTCTACGCGCTGGGCGCCACGGTGAACGCCACCGGCCTCGCCTCGGACGTGAAGGGCGCGTTCGGCGCCGAGGCATGGGCGGGTCCGGCATGACGGCCGGCAGCACGGCGGGCGCGGAGCGGCCGGCGACCGTGACGCTGCGGATGCCCACGTCCGCTCCCCCGCCCTGTCCGCGCTGCGGCACCCCGGTGCTCCTGGTGGCCCGCTATCCCCACTGCTGGCACAACCGGTCCGGGGCGCGCGTCGACGGCCTCCGGGAGAGCGTGCTGTGCCCTGGCTGCGACAGCGGTGACCCGGCGGCCGACGGTCTGCTGGCGCTGTTCACGGGGGCCGAGGCCGGGACCGAGACCGGGATCGACCGGCACGGCCCGGCCGTGCCCGGCGAGTTCGCCAGCCGCCTGGATGCCTGGCTGACGGCCGTACGGCGCCGTGTGCCGCACGAGGCCGCCCGGGCCGCGGAAGCCGAGGAGGCCCGGTGGCGGGCCGGCGAACTGTAGCCGCCGGCAGGCCAGTTCCGTAAATGGGCGCCCCGACCGGGGACAGGGGCTCCTGGTCGGGGCTGATCGGGGGGGCCGTCAGGGCAAGGGTCGGGGGTCAGTCGGGGTCAGAGGGTGGTCAGGTCCACGGCGGAGGCCATGGCCAGGTAGCCGGCGTCGCTGGGGTGCAGGCCGTCCTGGGAGACATAGCCGGGGCGGGTGCGGTCGGGGTGCTGGGGGTCGGTCAGGACCCGGGCGGCGTCGAGCACGGCGTCGTAGGCGTGGCTGGTGCGGATCCAGTGGTTGAGCTCGCCGCGGGCCTCGATGCCGGCCGGGTCGGTGAACGGGAAGACCGCACCGGCCAGCGGGGGAAGCGTGACGCCGATGGCCTTGATGCCGCGGGCGTGCGCCTCGCGGATCAGGGCGCGATGGCCGTCGATCAGCTGGCGGGCGGTCACCGGCCGGCTGTTCTCCCCGCAGGAGTCCCCGTCGGGGAGCCGCGAGAGGTCGTTGGCGCCGAGGTGGACGAAGACGGCCCGCAGCCCCGCGTGGCCGCGCAGCTCCCGCACGAAGCGGGCGGTGCCCTTCTCGCCGAAGCAGGGGGAGTCGTGGAGCAGCCGGTCGCCCGCGAGGCCGGCGTTGGCGATGCCGGTGGGGCGGCCGGCGGCGATGAGGCGCTCGGCGAGCTTGTCGGAGAAGCGGTCGTCGGTGCCGGGGCTGGTCCCCACGCCGTCCATCAGGGAGTCGCCGAAGACCAGGACGGACGCCGCGGAGTCGGGGCCGGCCGCGAGCACGTCGGCGCCGGTCAGGTAGTACCAGGCGTGCGAGGTCCGGCGGTCGAACGCCGCGTCGGCGGTGCTGTCCAGCCAGTCGCCGGGGGCGCGGTAGGACGTGGCGGTGGTGAAGCGGTGCATGGTGGCCGGGCCGGTGGGGGTGGTGAAGCGCAGGGTGACGGTGAGCTTTTCGAGGTTGGCGGTGGGCAGGGACACCGGGTCGGTGACGGCGGTGCCGCCGGCGGGGACGGTGCGGGAGCGGGCGTGGTCGAAGGTGAGGGCGCGGGCGGTGCCGGGGCGCGCCTTGGCCTGCCCGTCGGACCTGGCCACCGTGGCACCGGCGAGGTGCAGCGGCCGGGTGCCGTAGGCGTTGGAGAAGCGGAGCCGGAGCGCGGAGCCGCCCACGCTCAGCCGGATCACCTGGCGCAGGCTCTCGTCCTGGAACCCCTCCCGGGACCAGTTGGCCGCGCCGTCGGCGCCCTTGGGGTCGTCGGTGTGGTCGGTGTAGTCCGTGGCCTGCTGCATCGTGGCTCCCCAGGAGGCCGTCCACTGCTGCGCGGTACGGGCGGCGGTGCGGGGGCCGGGGGACGCGGCGCCCGCCGTCCGCAGGGCCGGGTCGGCGGGGGAACAGGCACCGGTGAGCGCCGCGGCCAGGGTGGTGGCCAGCAGGGCGACGGCCGTCGCGCGGAAGGGACGGACACCGGTGTGCGGGTGCCGGCAGGCGGGGTCGGCCGCGCTGGGGTGTCGGCGCCGCAGTCGCATCGGAGCTCCTTGTGTGTGGTCGGTTCGTGTGCGGATGTCACCCCCGTTGTGGTCGTGTCCGCCAGCAGAGCTGACGTAGCGTCAACTTCCGCTGGGCGCGGACGGTCTGCCCGGTATGCAGTGCGGGACGTGGTGCTTGCTGTAGTAGGTGGCGACGGACAGCAGGATCGCGTTGGCGCTGCGCAACTCGTCGACCTCCCGCTCCAGTTCCGCGATCCGGGACTCGGCTCGCGGCGGGCCGGCGAGGCCGGTCGGGCCGGCGGCGTCGGCGTCGACGAGGCGGACGTGGTGGACGGGGTGGCTGCGGGCGGATTCGGGCATGGATCTCTCCTCGCTCGGGGCTCGGGCGGGATCGGGCGCGGTGCGTGTGGTGCGGGCTCAGGGGGGCGAGGCGCGGGGCGCGGGTGTCGCGCCCGGCGGCCGGCCGACGGGGCGGCGCCGGCCGGGCCGGCCGGATCAGTCGCGGCTGAAGCGGCGCAGCACGGTCGCCGCGAAGACGACGGCCATCAGGGCCGCGGCCACCGTGATCGTCATCGGCGGCTGTACTTCGGCCAGTTCGCTGCTGTCGCGCAGGGCGCCCATGAAGTCGAAGATCGGCAGCCCGTTGGCGACGGAGTACCACAGCGGTACGTAGACCGCCTGGAAGAGCCGGTGGGTGCGGCTGAGCGTGCCCAGGGCCATGGCCAGCGACGGGATGAACAGGGCGCCGCCGGTCCAGCCCGCCAGGGCGAGCCAGTCCCCGGCCGCGATCAGGCGGATGAGGGGGCCGATGCCGGCCACGACGGTGACGGTCAGGCCCGCGGCCCACTCGGCCAGTACCCGGCGGCGCACCGCGGGGTAGGCGGCGAGCATGCCCTCGACGCCGTGTTCGTGGCGCTGGGTGCCGAGCCGGGACCAGATCAGGACCGGCCAGATCCAGGACAGCGGCAGCATGACGCGGGTGATGCCGTGGATGGCCGGGGCGGTCAGCCCGCAGATCATCAGGAAGGCGGCGCCCAGCCACCACCACCAGCGCACGCCCTGGAGGAGGATGCGGACCTCGCCGGCCCACAGCCGCAGGGTCACCGCGCCCGGTTCCGGGCGGGTGCGCAGCACGCTGCCCACGGTGGGCCGGGAGGCGGCGGGCCCGACCTCGTCGACGAAGACCGGCTGGACGCCGCCGTCGGCCGCGTCCTGGACCTGCTGGGCGGCGGGCCGGTGCCGGCGGCTGCGCGCGGGGTCGAAGCGGCCGAACCACAGCGTCGGGAGCAGCGCGATGAGGGCGGCGATGAGCAGCAGGGTGATCCGGCCGAGGACGTAGCCGGCGGTCGGTGTGAACCCGTGCCAGGTGAACAGCCCCAGCGGCTTGTCCAGATAGGTCAGGCCGAGGCTGAACGCGCCTGTGACGTCGATGTGTTGGGCGACCATGTCGGTGTACATGGACTTCACCACGCTGTTGACGCCGATGCCGTCGAGCGGCAGCCCGGGGCCCTGTCCGGCGGTCGAGACGACCAGCCAGATGCAGAACCACAGGATGTTGCCGACGCCGGTGCGCAGCACGGGCAGCGACTCGAAGAGCAGGGCGCAGGCGGCGGTCAGCGCGACCAGCGGCAGCGCGATCAGCGCGAACGGCTGCCACAGGGCCACCAGGTCGAGGTCCGTGGACTCGCCGCGGGCCAGCTGCATGACCAGGGCGGTGACCGCGAGCACCCCGAGCATGGAGGCCAGCAGCAGCAGGTTGCTGAGGAACTTGCCGGCCATGTACGCGGGGGTGCGCAGCGGGGTGGCGGCGAGCAGCTGGCCGACGCGGGTGCTGCGGTCGCGCTCGATGGAGTTGCGGACGATGTAGAAGCCGCCGAGGGTCAGCCACAGGCCGGCCGCCAGTGCCGTCACCATGCCGACGTAGGCGCTGTTGTAGATCCCGCGGTGATCACCGACCTGCATGATCATCCATTTGGCGTCCGAGGACGGCACTGCCACGTATCCGAGGGCGACGGCCGCGGCCAGCACCACGAGGTAGGCGGGGCGGCGGATCCGGTCGCGGAAGTCGGCCACCGCGAGACCGGTGAGCATCTGGAGCACCGCGTCACACCGCCCCGGCCCGCAGCGTCCGCCCGCCGAAGCCCTGGGCGGGCCGGCCGCCCTCGGCGGACCGGATGATGCCGAGGTAGGCGTCCTCCAGGTCAGGCGTGAGCGGGGCGGCGCCCTCGTAGGGCTGTTCGTTCGACAGCAGCCGGATCCGGACGCCCTCGGCGGTGCGCACCAGGCGGCTGACGATGTACTGCGCCTGCACCGCCGGCACGGAGGACGGGTCGACCAGCACCTCCCACACCTGGCCGGCCACCGAGCGCAGCAGGTCCTCGGGGGAGCCGCGGCGCTGCAGCCGGCCGCCGGCCAGCACCGCGATGTCGGAGGCCACCGACTCGACGTCGGAGACGATGTGGGTGGAGAGCAGGACGACCTTGTCGGCGGCCAGGTCGCTGAGGAGGTTGCGGAACCGCACCCGCTCCTCGGGGTCGAGGCCCGCGGTGGGCTCGTCCACGATGATGACCTGCGGGTCGGCGAGCAGCACCTGGGCGATGCCGACCCGGCGCAGCATGCCGCCGGAGTACTTGCCGAGCGGCCGCTTGACCGCCTCGGTGAGGTTGACCAGCTCCAGCAGTTCGTCGATACGGGCCCTGGCGGTGCGGGCCGAGACGCCCTTGGCCGCGGCCATGTACCGGAGGAACTCGCGGGAGGTGAGGTTCGGGTAGACCCCGAAGTCCTGCGGGAGGTAACCGAGCGCCCGGCGCAGGGTGTTGGGGCGGGCCACCACGTCCTCGCCGTGGAAACGGACGGTGCCGCTGGTGGGCCGGGTGACGGTGGCGGCGATCCGCATCAGGGACGACTTGCCGGCTCCGTTGGGGCCCAGCAGGCCCACCATGCCCGGATCCAGACGGAGCGTCAGGTTGTCGACGGCGCGTTTGCCGCCCTTGTAGACCTTGGTGACGTCGACGAGTTCCAGCACGGTTCAGCTCTTGCCGCTCAGGGTCTGCTCGCCGTCCTTGGACACCGCGATGCCCTTGGGGACCTCGACCTGGAACTTGGCGTCGCAGATGGCGATGCCGCTGCAGCCGGCGTCGATGTCGAGGGTGTTGCCCTTCAGGACCCACTTGAGGTGCTCGGTGCCGGCGGCGGAGTCGAACCAGCGGGTGACCTTGATGTCCTTGCGGTCGGCCGCGACGATCTTGGTGGCGACCTCGTGCGTGGTCACGTTCAGCGACTTGCCGGAGTAGGCGAAGGTCTTCGTCACGGGCTTGGCCTTCGAGGCGTCCACCGAGCAGCCGGTGAGGCCGAACGCGGCGACGACGGCCGCCGCGGCGGCGACGAGTGTGACGGGCCGCTTCGCGCGGGCGCTTGAGAACATCGGTTCCTCCAGGGTTACGGGCGGTGCACTGAGGTGTCCTGCGGTGCACTGCCGTGCACTGATGAAAGGATCTCGGTTCCCCGCCGCCGCCACATCTGCCGATCGGCAGATATCCGCTCAGCCAAGGGCGGGCGCCGGGAGCACGCAGCGGACCCGCCAGCCGGGGCCGTGCGGGCCGGCGTGCAGGGTGCCGCCCAGGGCGCCGACCCGTTCGTCCAGGCCGGCAAGTCCGGTGCCGCCGCCCTGCCGGGTCCCGGGCGGGGCCGCGGGGCCGGCGTCGTCGGCGACCGTGACCTCCACCGCCCGGTCGGCGGTGCGGCCGGCGAACACCTCGACCCGCCCGGCCTGCGGCGCGTGCCGCCGTACGTTGGTCAGGGCCTCCAGCACGACCCGGTAGGCGGTGTCCTCGGCCTCCCGCGACAGCGTGCCGGCCACCTCGTCCTCCAGTGACAGCGCCACCTCGGCGGCGGCCATCGAGGAGAAGCGGCCGACGAGTTCGGGCAGGTCGGCCAGGCCGTAGAGGCGGGTGGGCGGCGGCTCGCCCCACTTGCGGCTCTCCGCCTCGCGCAGCGCGGCCACCGTCTGGTCCATGGAGTCCAGGGCCCGCAGCCCGGCCTGCTCGATGCGCTGGAGCAGTGACCGGTACTCCTCAAGGCTCGTGTCGTCGGCGAGCTGTGCCGCCTGGGCCTCCAGGACGATGCCGGTCACCTCGTGGGCGACGAAGTCGTGCAGGTCCCGGGCGACTTCCAGGCGCTGTTCGCGCCGGGCCAGGGCCACCGCGTGCGCCCGGCGGTTGTCCAGCGACCGCAGATACAGCCCGATGCCCGCCGCGACGGCGACCGGGAACAGGGCGAAGAGGGCGCCGGCGACCGACTCCTTCAGCCCCGCGGTGGGGGCGTGCAGGGTGAACCGCAGCGGCAGCAGCACCGCGGCGGCCCCGGTCAGCGGGGCGACGAAGGCCACCTTGGGGCTGGGCACATGGCGTACCACCCGCTCCAACAGGACCAGCAGCGCGACGGTTTCGCACGGGTACCACAGGATCACCAGGCCCGGCGGTCCGAAGTAGCCGGCGTCGACGGCCAGGGAGAGCAGCGCCGCCCCGGCCGCCGCCCGGTCCAGCGAGATCCGGCCGATCGGCCAGACCAGCACCGCCACGGCGAGGGTCAGCGCGGCGACGACCGCCGCCGGAGCGGCGCTCGGGGGCGACACGAGGGCGGGGACGAGCATCGCGGCCGCCGCGAACCCGGCCCAGCGGCCGCGTCGTTGCCGCCGGCGCTCCGGGAGCGGAAGAGTTTCGTCATCCATGGGGTGAGGCTACGCACCTTCCCGGGTGCCGGCGGCGGTGAGCACGGAACGCATCGAGCGGCATCTGCCGTACGGCAGATATTTCCGGCGGGCGGCCCCGGGCCGTTACGGAACGGTGTCCGTTCCGGGGCCGGGGAATGTCAGCCGGGCAGCTGTCCGGTGGCATAGCCCAATTCCCAGGCCCGTACCGCGATCCCGACCCGATTCCGGACCTGGAGCTTGCGCTGAATGCTGGCGACATGCGTCTTCACGGTGCCCGCCGAGATGAACAACTCGCGGGCGATATCGGAATTGGACTTGCCCTCGGCGACCTTTCCGGCGATCTCGGCCTCGCGCTCGGTCAGTACCGCATCGCGCTGTTTCCGGGCCCGCCGGCCGGTCGCCGGGCCGGTGACGTGCTGCAGCAGCCGCGCCGTGATCTGCGGGCTGATCAGGCTGTCCCCGGCCACCGCCGCCCGGACCGCCTCGACCAGCAGGGCCGGACCCGAGCGCTTGAGGACGAATCCCGAGGCGCCGAAGCGCAGCGCGGGATAGACGTATTCGTCGAGATCGAAGGTGGTGACGACGACGACCCGGACCGGGTGCGGAAAGGCGGGATCGACCAGCCGGCGGGTCACCTCCAGGCCGTCCATCCGCGGCATGCGGATGTCCACCAGCGCGACGTCGGGGCCGAGTGTGCGGGCCAGTTCCACGGCGTCCGCGCCGTTCGCCGCCTCGCCGACGACCGTCATGTCGGACTGGCTCTCCACGATGCGGCGCATTCCCCGGCGAACCATCTCCTGGTCGTCGGCGATCAACAAACGAATAGTCACAAGCGGGAATTCTGCCGTATGGCGGGACGGGCCGGGGCGGCTTTCTTCCGGGGACTCCTGCCCGGTGCCGCCGCCGGCCGTGTGACGTCCCGTCAGGCCGTGGTGGCCCCTTCCTTTTCCATGGACAGCACCAGGCTGCGGGGGCGCATGTCGGTCCAGTGCTCGGTGATGTGGTCGAGGGCCGACTGGCGGTCGGTCTCCGCGAGGGCCACCGTCCAGCCGGCCGGCACCTCGGCGAAGGCCGGCCAGAGCGAGTGCTGGCCCTCGTCGTTGATCAACACCAGGAAGCGGCCGTCGGGGTCGTCGAAGGGGTTGGCGCCCATCTCTTCTTGTGTCCTCTCGTGTTCGGGGTGCGAGCAGTGCCGGTGGTGCCGGGACCTGGCGGCGGCCCGGGGGGACAGGGCCGCCGCCAGGAGATCAGACCGCCTGCCGGTCGGCGCCGGGGCTCACGCGCTTGAACGGCATCGACCGCATGCGCTGCGGCGGAACGATCGGTAATGGGACGGGGGACCGGGCGGGGAGGCTGTCGCCGCCGCTGTGGCGCAGCAGGGCGGTGCCCAGCGGCGTGAGGGCGTGCAGGGCGGTGTTGCGGTTGCGGGAGGTGGTCACCAGCCCGGACCGGCGCAGCACCGCCGCGTGCTTGCTGGCACCGGCCAGCGAGATGCCCAGCCGTTCGGCCAGTTCGCCCGTGGAACAGCCCTCGGTGAGCGCTTCGAGCGCGGCCGCCCTGGTGTGGCCGACCAGGGCGCCCAGCGCCTGTTCGTCGTGTTCCGGCGTCCCCCAGATGTCGCCGCGCGAGGAGATCTTGACGGGGTAGACCAGCACCGGCATGGCCTCCCGGCCGACCGCCGGGACGAACGCGCAGGACTGCTCGGACAGGAAGAACGACGGGCACAGCAGCAGCCCGCGGCCGTCCAGGTGGATGTCGCGGTGCGGTCCGTGCCGCACCTCCAGCACCGGCGCCCGCCAGCGGACCTTCGGGTGCAGCGAACTCAGCAGCCGCTCGACGCCGTGCGCGATGGCCACCCTGCCCCAGCCGTCCCGGGCCCCGTCGAGATGGCCGCGGATCAGGCTCCAGTGGGGCAGCACCGCCACCCGGCACAGTTCGGCCAGCAGCCGGGTGCCGTTGCGCTCCTCGCCGGGCGCGATCTGGTCGGGATCGGCGCCGGACGTGAAGGCGTCGGCGAAGGCTTCCGGCAGCTCCTCCAGCGTGCGGAACTGCTGGGACAGTGCCATGAACCGTGCCGCGTCCCGGCCCAGTTCGGCGCGGACGGTGCGCCGCCACTCATGGAAGGCGACGTCGCCGTTCCGGCCGAAGAGGTAGAGCGCGAAGGCGCTCTCCGCCAACGGCCCGAGGGTCGCCAGCATCCTGGTATGAGCCAGGTCCTCAACTGTGAAGTGGATCCTCAGCACGTGCTCCCCCATTGTCATCACTGATGTCGTGCGCGCTCGACGAGTAGTCGCTGAGCAGTCGGCCGCCGTGCAGGGTCTCCCCGTAGGCGAACACGTGGCCGTCCCCCACCTCCAAAGGCGCGAGCGTCCGGAAATCATCCCCCAGGCCCTCGAAGAACGTGAGATCGGCCGATCCGGTCCAGATCGGGGAGAACTCCACATCGCTGACCTCGGACGCGACCAGCCGCGGCCGCGGCCCGGCCGCCGAGGGCACCCACTCCGGGAAGACCAGGGTGTGGGCCAGGGGGACGTCGTGCAGCACCGGCCGCCGGTCGGTCTGCCGCTCCACGGTGACGGCGGCCTCCACGACCCGCCGTCCGTGGACGGAGAGCGCGCCGTCGAACCGGCCGCCGGGCGCCAGCCGGGAGCCCGCCCGGCCGACCGTGACCGGCCGGCTCTGGTGGATCACGCCGAACTGCTTGGGCATGCCCTGCACCCAGCCGCGCATCATCGGCACGGCCTGGTCCACCCAGGCGTACGGAGCCCGGGCCATGGGACGGCCCTCGAACTCGCAGCCCAGCAGGATCAGGAACTCCCCGAACTGGCACCGGGCGGGATCGGTCAGCTCCGCGCCGTCCGCGGAGCACCACTGCCAGGTGGCGAACACCGCGGCCGCGGCACCGGGGTCGGCGCCCGGCTCCAGCCCCGGCGGCAGGAACCGCCGTGCCGCGTCCGGGTCGACGCGGTACTCGACCATGACCACCTCGCCGGAGAAGTGCCACGGCGGCGGGGTGAGCATCGCCGACTCCCCGGTCGGCGAGAGCGGCAGGCTGTAGCCGACGGGGCCGCCGTCGCCCGGACCGGCCGCCGTGGGCCTGCCGTCGGTCCCGATGCTGGTCGTCACGATCTCACTCCGATCCGGGGCTCCGGCATGCTGCCGGCCCATGCGGTGGTCAGCCGCTGTGCGGCCTGCTCCAGTACAGCGGGCGGGTTGAAGCTGAAGGCCAGCCGGACGCCGGCCTCCTGGGTGGTGCCGAAGCGCGAGCCGGCGGCGATGCCGACGCCGGCCCGGGCGGCGCCGGCCAGCAGCGCGGACTCGTCCGCCCCGGCCCCGAAGCGCAGCCACAGGAAGAACCCGCCCTGCGGCACGCGGAGTTCCAGCCGCTCCCCCGCCGTCCGGCGCAGGGCGCCCACCAGGGCGTCCCGCCGGTCCCGCAACCGCGCCCGGAACGACGTCAGATGACGGTCGTAGGCGCCGCTCGCGAGCAGCGTGGCCACGGCGAGGGAGGTGGTGTGGTTCAGGGCGCCGCCGCTGACGAACAGTCCGTGCGCCACCAGCCGGCGGGCCAGCGCCCGGTCGGCGAGCAGCCAGCCCAGGCGGAGGCCCGGGCCGAGGGTCTTGGAGAAGCTGCACAGCCGCACCACACCGCGGTAGCCGGCCAGGGAGGCCAGCGACGGCGGCGGGGTGTGGTCGTCGTCCAGCGGCAGTTCCGCGTAGGCGTCGTCCTCCACGATCAGTACGTCGTGCCGGGCGGCCACCTCCAGCAGCCGGCGGCGGCGCTCAGTGGGCATGGTGTGGCCCACGGGGTTGTGGTGGGTGGGGGTGAGGTACACGAAGGCCGTCCGCGCGCCCTCGGCCGCCGTCCGGGCCAGGGCCTCGTCCAGCGCCTCGGGCAGCATCCCCGAACCGTCCATGGCGACCGGGGCCGGCCGCAGCCGGCAGTCCCGGAAGATCTGGCGGCCCAGGTCGTAGCAGAGCTCCTCGGTCAGCACGGTGTCGCCCGGGGCCGCCAGGGCGGTCGCGAGCAGGTACAGGGCCTGGGAGGTGCCGGCGGTCAGCAGGACCTGTTCGGGGTCGCAGGGCCGCCCGTCCGCCGCGGCGGCGCGGGCGGCCAGCAGGGCGCGCAGCGGCTCCGCGCCCGGGTTGTGGCCGTAGCCCAGCGCCGCCGCGCCGTACTCCGCCAGCGCCTGCGCGTACGCGTCCCGGAGGAGCGGTACCGGCAGCAGCGCGGGCTCGAGGTAGCCGGGCCCCAGGTCGAGCACGTCGGCCGGGGCGACCTCCTGCACGACGCCGGGCCGCCACTGCCGGGTGTGCGGCAGCGCGGGCTCCGGGTCGGGCGGGGGTCCGGCCGCGTCGAGTGGCGCCCTCAACGCTGCTGCAGAACGTGGCGCAGCGCGCGCACGGACTGGGTCAGCGGGTCCGTGGAGCGGGCCAGGGCGAGCCGCAGGGTGTGGTCGCCCTGGGACGGGTCGGCCCAGTGGAACGCGCGGCACGGCAGGGCGTAGACGTTGTGCGCCCGCAGCCGCTCCCAGACCTGCGTGCCCGTCAGGTCCGTGAGGCCGATCCGCTCGACGCTGGCGCGGCTGTCCGGGTCGGGCACGTGGACGCCGGGCAGGCCGGCCAACTCCTCGCGGACCATGGCGCGGTGGCCCGCGATGAAGCGGTGCAGGTCCGCCAGGCCGCCGGCGGCCGCGTCCTCGGAGAAGCGGCGGACCATGGCGAGGATCAGGGGGGAGACGCCGAGCAGGATGTCGGAGTAGATCTTCTCCACGGGCAGCGCGAGGTTCTCGGAGTGGACCAGCATGCCGACCTTCAGGTCCAGGGTCGGCCAGAGCTTGCCGGTGTCCTCGATGACCACCCAGCGCGCGCCGCTGGCCTGGAGAACCTCGTAGTGGTCGTAGTGGGCGCGGGTGTCGAAGCCGCGGAAGGAGGTGTCCAGGGCGAGGACCACGCCGTGGGCGGCGCACTGCTCGGCGAGCCGGGTGAGCCGCTCCTTGGAGAGGACCCGGCCGGTGGGGTTGTTCGGGGTGGTGACGAAGACGCAGCCGACCGAGGTGAGCAGGTCGGTGTCGAGGTCGTCGCCGTGCAGCGGGTCCTCGGCCAGCGGCACCAGCTTCAGGCCGTTGCCGCGCAGCAGGTCGGCGATGTTGTCGAAGGTCGGGTGGACCAGGGCCACCGACCCGGTGGTCTCGGCCAGCGCGCGGGAGAGGATCTCCATGGCGACGGACGAGGAGTAGCAGCTGAGCACCCGGCCGGGGGCCGAGGGGTAGCTGTGCTGGCCGAGCGCGGTGAAGAAGGCGGCGTGCGCCTCGCGCTCCAGCTCCTCGACGGGGCGCTTCTCGCCCTCCTCGAAGAGCAGCGGCAGCTCGGCGACGATCTGGCTCTGGCCGGCCGTGAGCGACTGCCGGGCGTGGCCGTCGGCGAGGTTGAACTCGCTGTTCAGCGCCAGGAATTCGAGTTGTGTGAGGTTTTCGGTAGCACCTTCGGAGTTCCCCCGAGCGGCGTTTTCTTGCTGCATTCCGGACACAGGTGTACCTCGCAGAGACATGGGTGTTCCCCGGTTGCGGGATGACGGGGTCCGCGCGGCCGGTCGGCGCGGGGAGTTGCTCCCGGCCGGGGCCGTGCGGACGGCACGATGTGACGTGGGTGGTGGCGGCCGCAGGTCGATGGGCCGGCACCGGGCGGCGGTGCCGCGGCAGCGGTCAGTAGATGACGCGGGTGTGCGCGGCGAGCCGCGACCCGCGGGACGCGCGCAGATCGCGGGCGACGTTGAGCCGGCGCAGCCAGCGGTCCGTGCCGTCGAAGCGGGCGCGGAACGGCTTGCGGCCGTGGACGACACGGTAGTTGTCGATGAAGACCATGTCGCCGGGGGTGAGCACGACACCGGACATGGCGTCGTCGATGGCGGCGCCGATGGTGTCCAGCGCCTGCTGCTCGGCCTCGCCCTGGACGCCCTGCATGTAGTGCGGGTCGATCCGCAGATAGGGGTCGTCGGGGTCGCCGAAGAGGACGGCGACCGGCTCGGGCGATGCCATGGCGGCGTCGACGCGCTGCCGGCTGCGGGTGCGGAGGGCGGCCTCGCGCGGGCTCTCGTCCGCCGGTGCCTGCCCGGACATGCGGTGTGCGTCGTCGGGCAGGATGCGGAAGCGCTCCTGCGCGAGGATCTCCCGGGTCGCGTCGTCCAGCCGGACGTCGGCGATGTCGCAGGCGGTGGTCTCGACGCCGTCCGGGTTGCGCAGGCACATCAGGCCGAGGTAGTCGGTGCGCAGCGGGTGGAAGGCGTCCTCGGTGTGCCAGGTGAGGGTCTCCTCGCTGCCCCAGCCGATCTGCTCGTGCTCGAAGCCGCGGACGGGGTAGATGTCGTGCATGATCAGGCCGTCCTGCTGGGTGGCCCAGCCGATGGGGTCACCGAGCAGGTTGGCTATCAGGTAGAAGGCGATGTCCTGGCGGAGGGAGGAGGACGGTCCCGGCTTGTGCCGGCGCTCGGCCGGGGTCGGCCCCAGCGCGGCGTCGTCCACGGACAGGCCGCGCACGACGAGGAGACCGGACTTCTCCGTGCTGCGGTACTCGTGCAGCGCCTGACGCACCCGACGCGGTAATTCGTCGGCGAAGAGCCGGCTCTCGGCCTGGAAGTCCGGGGACTCCACGGTGTCGTAACGCCGGCTGAGTTCGTCGGCCACGGCGTCGATCGCGGCGACGTCGTCATCTTGCAGATGGTGCGTCAGCACGTACTCGTCCCTCCAGATAGGGCACCGGACTGGGAGGATCCGGCACCGAACGGCCGGTCAGTCGAATCTTTGACGCTTTCGAGAGGTTGTTCCATGTTATTTACTCGCCAGCTAAATTGCCCCGTCCTTCACAGGGTTCCCACTGGCCACACCCGTCACAGGGGTCACTCCGGCCCGGGACCAGCGGCGCATCACCGGCTTCTCCACGCCGTTGTGCAGCAGCCAGGCGAGCAGCAGGGACACCGCGAAGCCGGCGGCGATCACCACGATGCCCAGGGGCGTGCTCCAGGTACGGCCCACCAGCTCGCCGTCCTGCTCACTGTGGCCGAGCAGCAAGTGGCCGTACTTGAGCACCAGGTTGTGCAGCAGGTAGAAGGCGAAGGAGAGATCGCCGAGCCACACCATCAGCCTGCTGCCCAGGAAGGTGCCGCGGCCCCCGGCGTCCCGCGCCGCCAGAGCGGCGGTCAGCAGCGCCACCGGCACCACCGTCATCGCGCTCAGCCGGAACAGGTACGGCACGTGCTGGGCGAGCGCGTAGGCGACCACCAGCAGCAGCGCGGCGGCCGTCGCCGGCAGGCGTATCCACTTGCCGGTGAGCACGATCCGCGCCATCAGCATGCCGAGCACGCACTCCAGCATCCGGAAGGCCGGGAAGAAGTAGGTGAACCAGTACTGGGTGACCGAGACCCCGCCGAGCGGCATCTTCGGGGTGTCCGGCAGCGCGGTGAACGCGATCGTCGGGACCACGGCCACGCAGAGGACCGCACCGGCCGCCCAGAACCACAGCCGATTCGGCTTGATCTTGTTCACCAGCACCAGCAGCACCGGGAAGAGCGCGTAGAACACCACGTCCACCGCCAGCGACCAGCTCACGCTGTTGCCGGTGTCGGTGAACGCCGGGTCGTCGACCCAGGACTGCACGAGGAGGACCTGGGTGATCGACGGCAGCACCTCGACGCTCAGCCCGACCGAGAGGATCAGCACCAGGGCGAGCACATAGGCCGTGAGGTGGTTGGGGAAGACCCGGAAGAAGCGGCGGCGCCAGAACTTCCGCGCGGTGTCCGTGGGCCGGTACGACCACGTGATCACGAAGCCGCTCAGCACGAAGAAGAACGACACCGCGGTGTAGCCAATGGTCCCCATGGCGTCGAGGAAGCCCCAGCTGAGCTTCGCGTCGCTGAAGACCCCCTCGAAGGCGGCATGGGTGAGGAACACCGGCAGGGTGGCGACGAAGCGCAGACCCGTAAGGGACCTGAGGTTCACCCTGGGCGGCGCCGACCGGGGTCTTGGCTGGGTACTGGGCTGGGCACTCGTCTGCATGCGGACCTCCGCCGGACGGGCGACGGGCGGTGCGGACGGCGCAGGTCCGCGGCGGCCGCACCACCGTCTGCTGTTGGATGACCCGGGTGCGGTCGCCGGCACCGGATCTCCACCGCGCACGACTTCTGGCAACGCCTGCCCCGCTCCCCCGTTGATCCGGAGTTTGGCCGAGATCGTTCGCTCGCTCCACATCTTTCACTTGGCGGCTAAGTTGCCGAGCTCCGGGCCTGGTTCGGCGCCGCGCAGGGTGCGGCCGCGGGTCGGCTACGCGACCGGGGTTCCGGCGGGCCGCGGCGGCGCGGCCGCGCGCCGGGGGCGGGACCAGCGGCGCATCGCCGGCTTCTCGACGCCGTTGTGCA
Source organism: Streptomyces sp. MspMP-M5 (assembly GCF_000373585.1). Lineage (GTDB taxonomy): Bacteria > Actinomycetota > Actinomycetes > Streptomycetales > Streptomycetaceae > Streptomyces. Next base: position 205,938 of record NZ_KB891896.1, on the reverse strand, counting down.
GCAGCCAGGCCAGCGCCATCGACAGCACGAACGATCCGGCGATCAGCCCGATGCCGGCCGGGGTGTCCCAGGTGCGCGGCACCACCTCGCCCCGGTCGTTCCGCGCGCTGACCAGGGTGTGCCCGTAGGCCAGGACCGGCTGGTGCACGAGGTAGAAGGCGAAGGAGAGTTCACCGAGCCAGACCATCCGCCGGCCGCCGAGGAAGGTGCCGCGGCCCTCGGCGTCCGCCACCGCCAGCGCGGCGGTCAGCAGCGCAAGCGGCACCACCGGCACCGCGCTCAGCCGGTAGAGGAAGGGGACGTACTGGGCGAGCGCGTACGCGGCGACCACCAGGGCCGCGGCGGCCGTCACCGGCAGGCGTATCCACTTGCCCGTCAGCACGATCCGCGCGAACACCATGCCGATCACGCACTCCACGGCGCGGGAGAGCGGGAAGAAGTAGGTGAACCAGTACTGGGCGCGGGAGGCCCCGCCGACCGGCATCGCCGGGCTGTCCGGAAGCACGGACAGGGCGACGGTCGGCAGTGCGACCATCACGAGCACCAGCGCACCGGCCCAGTACCACAGGCGAGTTGGCCTGATCTTGTGCACCAGGGCGAACAGCAGCGGGAAGAGCGCGTAGAACGCGACATCCGCGCCGAGCGACCAGGTGACGGTGTTGCCGGTGTCGATGAACAGCGGATCGGGCACCCACGCCTGCAGCAGGAACAGCTGGGCGAGCATGCCCGGTACGTCGAAGACGGAGCCCACGGCGAGCATCAGCGCCACCGTGAACACATAGGCCACGAGGTGGTTGGGGAAGACCCGGAAGAGGCGCCGGCGCCAGAACTTCCGCGCGGTGTCCGTGGAGCGGTACGACCAGGTGATCACAAAGCCGCTCAGCACGAAGAAGAACGACACCGCCGTGTAACCGGTGCTCCCCATCCCGTCGAGGAAGCCCCAGCTCAGCTTGGCGTCGTGGAACACGCCCTCGAAGGCGGCGTGGGTGAGGAAGACGGGTAACAGGGCCAGGAACCGCAAACCGGTCAGGGACCGGAGGTTGGGGTTGGGGGCCGTGCCGGACGGCCGGGCCGTCGACGCCTCCGGGGCCGGGCGCGGTGGTCGGGGGGTGGTCTGCATGCGGGGCCCTTCGCCTGGCCGCGCGGCACACACGCCGGAGCGGCCGGGGCGGGTCCGCGGACCGGCCCGGGACCCTCTGCACCGAGGTCGCGCGGACATCTCCAAGTGGTGATCTCCGAGCATCGTCGGAAGCGGAAGGGCGTTCCACCTTCTTTACCGTGGAGTCAAGTTGGCCGGTCGGCACCCGTGGGAACGGCCCCGTGACGCGGCTCCCCGGGCCGCCGGACCCCCCGGCCCTCAGGGCGCGTCGGGTGCCGGGGCGGGGAAGCGGCGCAGGGTCGGGCTGAGGGTCGCGGCGAGCGCGACCACCAGCAGGCAGCCGGCGCAGAGCAGCACGGCGGCGACGCCGCCGCCGGCCAGCCCGGTCAGCGCGCCGCCGAGCGCCGGGCCCAGCACGCCGGCGCCCCCGGAGCAGAAGCCGGCGACCCCGCTCATCCGGCCGCGCAGCGCGTCCGGGGTGACCGTCAACTGGTGGGTGAGCACGGTGGTGTTGGCGAGCGGGGCCAGGAAGGCGAGGGCCGCGAGCAGTGCGCCCTGGGGCAGGCCGGCCGGCACCAGCGCCATCACGGCGGTGGCGGCCACCGCGGTCCAGGCGAAGCCGAGGAGGATCACCGGTGGCCGGACGGCGGTGTGCAGCCGGGCCGCGAACAGCCCGCCGAGCAGTCCGCCCACGCCGAAGCAGGCCATCGTCAGGCCCAGTTCGCCCGGTCCGACCCGGTCCTCGCCGGAGAGCGCCAACAGCACGATCAGCAGCGCGCTGAACACCAGGTTGGTGACCAGCATCCAGGCCATCGTGGTACGGATCACCGGTTGCCCCAGGACCCAGCGGAAACCGGCCGCGAAATCGGCGCCGGTCCCCGGCCCGTCACCCGCCGACCCCTCCTGACCCGCCTCCGCCCGGTCCGGGCGCTCCCGGTCCGCACGTGCGCCGGCGCGGCCGCGGGGCAGCCGCAGAAAGCACAGCGCCACCGACGACAGCACGAACATCGCCGCATCGGCCAGGAACGGACCCGACGGCAGCGCCGCGAAGAGGAAGCCGGCGACGGCCGGGCCGACCAGGGTGGCGACATACGGGCGGGCGGCGTTGCGGGCCACCGCCGTGGAGAGCTGGGCGGGCGGCACCACCTGGGGCAGCGCCGCGTGCTCGGCCGGGTCGAAGACCGAGCCGAGGAAGCCGTCCGCCACCACGACCAGCAGCATGTGCCAGAACGCGTACCGTCCCAGCAGCAGCGCCCCGGCCAGGCTCGCCATCCCCAGCACCCGCAGCAGCTGGCAGCCCAGCATCAGCCGCCGGCGGTCCCAGCGGTCGGCGAGCACCCCGGCCGGCACCACGGCGATCATGTGCGCGGCGGCCAGTGCCGAGGAGGCCAGGCCGAGTTGGACCGGCGACCCGTGCCGGGCGATGATCAGCAGCGGGACGGCCACCGCGGCGATCTCCAGGGCCAGTTCGGACAGCAGCTGGCTCGTCCACAGGACGTTGTAGTCGCGGTTGCGGGACAGCGGGACGGCCGGGCGGCCGGGCCCCGCACCGGCGCCGCCGGCATCCGGTGTGTCCATGGTGTCCGGGGCGTCCGTGGGGATCGCGGTCATGCCGGGCCGCTGTCGTCGCCGGTGCGGGCGGCCAGCCGGCCGGTGATCTGGAGGTAGTCGATCCGGCCGGTGAGCGGATCGGCGACGAAGCGCCCCGGGGAGCACGTACCGTTGCCCAATTCCCGCATGACGAAGCGTAGTTCGGGGTCGCACAGCAGCTCGGCGCGCGGTGCGCCGCCGAAGCCGAGCAGCAGCCCGCCGTCGGCGGCGCGCGTCACCTCGAAGACGGTGTCGCCGTTGGCGTACCGGCCCAGGCAGCCGGCCGGGACGGGCACCGGCACCGGCCCGGCGGGCGCCCCGGGCTCCGGCCGGTCGCCGACCGGCAGCCCCAGCTCCCGCAGCCGGGGCGCCAGGTCCGCCCACAGCCGCGCCCCCGTGTTGGCGTTCGCGGTCAGTGCCACCGCGCTGCCGTTGGACGGGTCGAACCGCAGCGAGCAGTGCGTGCCGTCGCCGGTGCCGTCGTGGCCGTAGACGTCCGCCGCGCCGTCGTCGTAGCGCGCCCAGCCCAGCCCCCAGCCGTCGGCCATGCCGTACGGGCCGACGGCGATCGAGGCGAGCTGGTCGAAGCACATGTCGTCGGCGGTCGCCCGGTCCAGGGGGGCGGGGTTCGGGCAGCCCGCGAAGTACCGGCGGGCGAAGGAGACCAGGTCCGCGGCGCTCAGCGCCAGTCCGCCGTTGGGCAGTTCCACCTCGGGCAGGTCCTGTTCGGCGACCGGCAGCACCCGGCCGCGGGCCGCCTGGACGGCGTGCCCGGCGGCGACCGGGCGGCCGGTGCGCTCCGGGCCGGCGACGAACGCCGGCCGGATGCCCAGCGGTTCGAGCAGCACCGCACCGACCGCCTCCTGCCAGGTCATGCCGGTCACCGCCTCGACGAGCCGGCCCACCACGACATAGCCGACGTTGGAGTACGAGAAGACCGTGCCCGGCGGATGCGCCAGGTCCTCCGTCCGGCAGTGGCGGGCCACCCACCGGGCCCGGTCGCCGGTCCCGGCCGTGCCCTCCGCCACGTCGGAGGGCAGGCCGGCGGTGTGGCTGAGCAGCTGCCGCAGGGTGACCAGGCACCCCGCGCCGAACTCCGGCAGCGGCCCGTCCAGCGGGTCGTCGAGGTCCACGTCCCCGTCGGCCACCAGGATCATCGCCAGCGCGGCGCCGAACGGCTTGGTCAGCGAACCGACCGGGAAGGCCGTGTCCGCTTCCACGGGTGCGCCGGTGGCGGTGTCGGCCACGCCGGTGTGCACCAGGAAGCGGTCCCCGCCGTGCAGGACGGCGAGCTGTGCGCCCGGCACCTGATGGCGGGCGGCCAGCTCGGCCAGGACGCGGTGCAGTCTGTCAGGGTCCACGGGTCAGCGCTCCTGGACGTGTCGGGCGAGGGCGCGCAGCGCGTCGGCGAAGTCGTCGGCCACCTTGGCGACGGTCGCCCGGTGGTGCACGTTGCGCGAGAAGTACCAGGTGAAGCGGAGCCGTCCGGCCTGGACGGTGCCGACCACCTCCAGCGGGTGCCGGACCACCTCGTCCGGTCGCTGCTCGCGTCCGATCGGGTCGCCGAAGGCGTGGTAGAGCCGGCTCTCCCCGGCGCGCTGGGCCTCGTCGGCCTGTCCGTGGTAGTTGAACACCAGCTGTGCCGGGGCGCGTTCGGCGAGCGCGGCGCCGGGCGAGCCGGCCGGGCCCAGCCGGCGCAGCGCGCCGTAGCCGAAGCCGTTGCCGGGCAGCGCCCGCAGTTGCCGGCGGACGCCCTTGACGAGCGCGGGCCAGTCGTCCGGATCGTCGCCCACGTCGAGCGCGACCGGGTACTCGGTGGTGAACCAGCCGACCGTACGGGACAGGTCGAGGTCCTCGAAGAGCTCCTCCCTGCCGTGCCCCTCGGTGTCGAACACCACCTGCCGCTCGCCGGTCCAGCGGGACAGCACGCCGGCCAGCGCGGCGAACAGCACCTCGTGGAAGCGGGTGCGGAACACCCCGGCGGAGCGGCGCAGCAGCACCTCGCTGAGGTCCTCGGGCAGTTCCACCGTGACGGTCTGCACGGACTCCACCACCGCGGGGCCGGCGCCGTCGCGGGGGACCTCGGTCGCGGGCGGCAGCCCCTGCCAGTACGCGGCCTCCGCGTCCAGCGCGCCGTCGGCGACGTGCCGGGCGAGCCGGTGCGCCCAGCGGCCGAAGGTGCTGCCGGGGGCCGCCAGGGACACCGGTGCGCCACCGCGGGCCTGGGCGTAGCCCTCCTCCAGGTCCGCCAGCAGGATGCGCCAGGAGACGCCGTCGACGACGAGGTGGTGGGCGGTCAGGAACAGCGCGGGACGCTCCCCCGGCCCGAAGGTGAACAGTAGCGCCGCGAACAGCGGGCCGGAGCCCAGGGCCAGTCCGGCGTCGGCCTCGGCGGCCAACTCGTCCATGGCGGCGGCCCGTCGGCGGGTCGGTACCTCCGACAGGTCGTGCCGCTGCAGGACGTCCGCCGCGCTCGGCGCGGTGGCGTACTGCCGCCACGCTCCGGCCTCGCGGACGAAGCGGTGGCGCAGCGCCTCGTGCCGGTCGACCAGCGCGGTCAGCGCCCGGCCCAGCGCCGCCACGTCCGTGTCGGCGTGCAGCTCGACGAGGACGGACTGGGTGAAGTGGTGCGGGGCGAGCGGCACGCCGGCGAAGTAGTCGTGCTGGGCGGGGGTGAGCGGGATCGGGCCCGCCGCCGGGGCGTCCTCGGCCACCGGGGCCGGGGCGGTCTCCGCGGGCCGCGCCGGGGCGCGTTCGGTGGCCAGGGCGGCCAGCGGCCGGATGCTCTGGTGGACGAACAGGTCCTTCGTGGTCACCGCCAGGCCGGCCTGGCGCATCCGCTGGACGGCCTGGATGCTCAGCAGCGAGTCGCCGCCCAGCTGGAAGAAGTTGTCGTCGGTGCCGACCCGGGGCACGCCCAGGACGGCGGCCCAGATCTCCGCCAGGGTCCGCTCGGCGTCGGTGGCGGGCGCGCGGTAGGGCGCGGCCTCCTCGGCCGGGTCGTCGTCCGGGTCGGCTCGGCCGCCCTGCGCGGTCTGCCAAGTGACCGAGGACGCCGCCGGGTCGGTCGCGTTCGCCGGCACCAGGTCGGCCACCGCGCGGGGGTCCTCCGGCGCCGCGGCGAGCAGTGCCAGCAGCCGGCCGGCCAGCCGCTCGACGGTCGCCTCGTCGAACAGCGCGGTGCTGTAGCCGATCGCGGCCCGCAGGCCGTCCGGTCGGTCCACGAAGTCGAAGCTGAGGTCATGGCTGACCTCGTCGCTGACGTACGGGACCTCGGTGACCGTCAGACCGGGCAGCGCCGGCGGTGCCGAGCGGTCCGTCTCCAGCCCGACGAACACCTCGACCAGCGCGTTGCGGCTCGGGTCGCGGCGCGGCCGGAGCTCCTCCACCAGCCGGTCGAACGGCACCTCGGCATGCTCGAACGCCTCCAGCACGGTGCCGCGCACCGACTCCAGCAGCTCGCCGAAGGTGCGGTCCATGGCCACGGTGGAGCGGATCGCGACGGTGTTGACGAACAGCCCCACCACGCCTTCGAGTTCCTGCCGGGGGCGGCCGGCGGAGGGGGTGCCGACGACGATGTCCGGCCGGCCGGTCCAGCGGGCCAGCAGCAGCTGGACCGCGGCGGTCAGCACCATGAACAGCGTCGCGTCGTGGCGGCGCGCCAGCTCCTTGAGGCCGGCGGCCACCCGCGGCTCGATGTCCACCAGCAGCATCCGGCCGGCGGAGCTGCGGACCGCCGGCCGGGGCCGGTCGGTGGGCAGCGCCAGCGGGCGGACCCCGGCGAGCCGTTCGCGCCAGTAGGCGAGAGGGCCGTCCAGCGCCGGTCCGGACAGCAGCCGGCGCTGCCAGGCCGCGTAGTCGGCGTAGCCGAGGGGGAGTTCGGGCAGGGCGGGGGCGGTGCCGGCCAGCTCCGCGGCGTAGAGCACACCGAGCTCCTCGCAGAGCACCGCCATCGAACCGCCGTCGGTGGCGATGTGGTGGATGACGAGCAGCAGCAGGTGGTCGCGGGCCCCGAGCCGGAAGAGCTGGGCGCGCAGCACCGGGCCCTCGGCCAGGCGGAACGGCCGGGCCGCGGCGCGCGCCACCTCGTCGCGCAGGGCGTCCTCGCGCCGCTGTGCCGGCACCCCGGACAGGTCCGTCCGGGCACAGGGCACCTCGGCCGCCGGGTGCACGACCTGGCGGGCGCCGCCGTCGACGGCCTCGTAGGTGGTGCGCAGCGCCTCGTGCCGGGCGACGAGCCCGGTCAGCGCCCGCTGCAGCGCCCCGGCGTCCAGCGTGCCACCGAGCCGGAGGCCGGTGACGATGTGGTACTCGCTGCTGTCCGGGTCGAAGTCGTGCAGGAACCACTGGCGTTGCTGGGCGGACGACAGCGGCAGCGGGGCCGCGCGGTCGGCCCGTGTGAGCGGCGGGCCGGCGTCCTCGGAGGGCGCCTGCCGGTCCAGGGCCGCGGCGAGCGCGGCCACCGTCGGGGTGTCGAAGAGCTGGCGGGGCGAGGGTGCCACGCCCAGGGACGCCCGGATGCGGGAGATGACCCGGATGCTGAGGATCGAGTCGCCGCCCAGCTCGAAGAAGTTGTCGTGCACGCCGACCCGTTCGACGCCCAGCACCTCCTGCCAGATGCCGCACAGCAGCAGTTCGGTGCCGTCGGCGGGCGGGGCGTAGGGCCGGGCCGGGTCCTGGCCGCCGTCCGGGGCCGGCAGGGCGCGCCGGGCGACGGTGCCGCTCGGTGTCATCGGCAGCGCGTCCAGCACGACGTACGCGGTGGGCACCGCCGGGGCCGGCAGCCGCTCGGCGGCGAACGCCCGCAGCGCGCCCGGGTCCGGGACCCGTCCGGCGGCGGGCACGACATAGCCCACCAGGCGGGCCGGTCCGCCGTCGTCCCGGCGGACCGCGGCGGCCGCCGCCAAGACGTCCGGGTGCCGGGCCAACACCGCCTCCACCTCGCCCAGTTCGACCCGGAAGCCGCGGACCTTGACCTGGTCGTCGACCCGGCCCAGGCATTCGAGGTTCCCGTCGGCGCGCCAGCGCGCCAGGTCGCCGGTGCGGTACATCCGGGCGCCGGGCTCCGGCGCGAACGGGTCGTCGAGGAAGCGTTCGGCGGTCAGCTCCGGGCGGCCGAGATAGCCGCGGGAGACGCCGTCGCCGCCGATGTAGCACTCGCCGACGACGCCGGTGGGCACCGGGCGCATCCGGGCGTCCAGGACGTAGATCCGGGTGTTGGCCAGCGGCCGGCCGACGGGGACGAACGCGGCGTCCCCCAGCGGGTCCCGGCCGAGCTGGAAGACCGTGGAGTCGACCGTGGTCTCGGTCGAGCCGTAGGCGTTGACCAGCACCGTGCCCGGTGCCAGCCCGTCGAGGATCTCGGCGGCGGCGTCGGCCGGCCAGCCCTCGGACCCGACCATCAGCACCCGCAGCGCCTCCGGGCGGACACCGCGCCAGGTCAGCTCGGCGACCACCGCGCGGGCCAGCGTCGGCACGGTCACCATCAGCTGGGCCTCGCTCGCCAGCAGCAGGTCGGTCAGCGCCACCTGGTCGGCGACCGCGTCCTGCGGGCAGATCACCATCGTGCCGCCGAAGAGGGCGGAGAGCAGGAAGTCGCTGAAGAAGAGGTCGACCGAGATGCTGGAGACCGACAGCGCCCGCGGCCGCAGGGCGGCCAGGCCGTACCGCCGGTCCCAGCCGTGCAGCATGTGGTGGACGTGCCGGTGCTCGACCATCACGCCCTTGGGCCGGCCGGTGGTGCCGGAGGTGTAGATGACGTACGCCAGGTCCTCGGGCGTGACGGCGGTCTCCGGCGGCCCGGCGGGAAGCCCCTGGAGCAGCGGCAGTTCGCGGTCCAGGCAGACCGTGACCGCGTCGTACCCGGCCGTACGGTCGAGCAGCCGCTCCTCGGTCACCACGACCGGGACCGCGGCGTCCGCCAGCATGATCCGCAGCCGCTCCGCCGGATAGGCCGGGTCCAGCGGCACGAACGCGCCACCGGCCCGCAGCACGCCCAGCAGCGCCACCACGGCGTCCACCCCGCGGTCGGCGCAGACCCCGACCAGGGTGCCGGGGCCGACGCCCAGGCCGACCAGGTGGTGGGCCAACTGGTTGGCACGCGCCTCCAGTTCGGCGAAGGTCAGCTGCCGCTCGGCGTCGGTGACCGCCACCGCGTCCGGGGTCCGGGCGGCCCGCTCGGCGAACAGCTCGTGGACCGGCCGGGGCGGCGGGAAGGCGGCCGCGGTGTCGTTCCACCGCACCAGGAGGCGCTCGCGCTCCGCCGCGTCGAGCAGCGGGAGGTCGTCCATCGGGGTGTCCGGGGCGGTGACGATGCCGTCGAGGAGCGTCGCCAGGTGCCCGGTCAGCCGGCGCACGGTGGCCTCGTCGAACAGGTCCGGGTCGTAGCCGAGGTTCAGATGCAGCGTGTCGGCGGCGTACGCAGTCAGGGTGAGCGCGTAGTTGGTGACCTCGTCGCCCTGGAACGTGCCCAGTCCGAGGCCGTACCCGGCGGCGGCGTCGCCGTCGTAGGGGTAGTTCTCGAAGACCACGATGCTGTCGAAGAGGTTGGTGCCGGCCGGGACGCCGCTGGCGCGCTGGATCTGCGCCAGCGAGACGTACTCGTACTGCCGGGAGTCGAGCTGTGCGCCCTGGAGGTCCCGCAGCCACTCGACGGCCGGGGTGCCGTCGATCCGTGCCCGCACCGGAACGGTGTTGATGAACAGGCCGGCCATCGCCTCGGCGCCCGGCAGGGTCGCCGGCCGGCCGGAGACGGTGGTGCCGAAGCAGACGTCGTCGGCGCCGGAGTAGCGCGCCAGCAGGGCCGCCCAGGCGCCCTGCACCAGGGTGTTGACGGTCAGCCGGGCCGCCCGGGCGGCCTCGGTCAGCCGGGCGGTGCGCTCGGCGGACAGCGTGACCCGCACCTCGTGGGAGGAGCGGGTGCCGTGCGCCTTGACCGGCTGCCGGTCGTAGGGCAGCGGGGTCGGCACGGTGAAGCCGTCGACCACCGACCGCCAGTGGGCCCGCGCCGCCGCCTCGTCCTGTTCGCCCAGCCAGCGCACATAGTCGCGGTACGGGCGGCGGGCCGGGGCGGCGGAGCGCGGGCCGCCGGTCAGCGCGGCGTAGCCGGCGCACACCTCCGACAGCAGCCCGGCGAAGCTCCAGCCGTCCATCAGGATGTGGTGCGAGGTCCAGTACATCTGCACCGCGGTGTCGGTCAGCCGCACCAGGGTCAGCCGCAGCGCGGGCGGCTGCGCGAGGTCGATGACGGTCTCGGTGCGCCGCGCCCACAGCTCGTCCAGGGCCGCCTGCCGGTCCTGCTCGGTCAGCGCCCGCAGGTCGTGGTGGGTCACCGGGACCCGGGCGGTGCGGTGCACCACCTGCAGCGGCTCGGCGACGTCCTGCCAGACGATCGCGGTGCGCAGCGCCGGTGTGCGGTCCACGACCTGCTGCCAGGCCGCGGCCAGCGCCCCGGGGTCGGTGACCCCGTCGATCCGGACGCCGAAGTGCCCGGTGTACGGGTCGCGTCCGGACTCGCTGAGCGCGTGGAAGAGCATGCCGCTCTGCATCGGCGTGAGCGGGTAGACGTCCTCGACCGCCCGGCCGTCGCCGGCGATCCGGTCCACGGTGGGCTGGTCGAGGGCGGCCAGCGGGAAGTCGGAGGGCGTGGCGCCGCCGGAGCCGGGCTCGGCGCAGTGCGCCACGATCGCCTCCAGCGCGGCCATGAACGCCGTCGCGAGCCGCTCGACGGTCTCCGTGCGGTGCCGCTCGGTGGAGTACGTCCAGGCGAACTCCAGCCGGCCGCCGGTCACCTGGCCGTTGATCTCCAGCAGGTGGTGCCGGCGCTGGTCCGCGGCCCGTTCGGCGCCCGGGCTGTCCAGCAGCGCGCGGGCCAGCCCGCCGGGTCCGGCGGTCGCCTCCAGCCGGCCGAGGTAGTTGAAGCCGACCTCCGGTTCCGGGCCGGTGGCGAGCCGGGTGCCGGGTCCCGCGAGGTGGCGCAGCACCCCGTGGCCCAGGCCGTTGCGCGGTATCGCGCGCAGCTGCTCCTTGACGCTCTTGAGGACCGTCCCCCAGTCGCGGTCGCCGGGGAGTTGCAGGGTGACCGGGAAGACGGTGGTGAACCACCCGACGGTGCGGCTGAGGTCGACGTCGTCGAAGAGGTCCTCCCGGCCGTGGCCCTCCAGGGCGACCAGCACCCGGTCGCCGCCCGTCCAGTCGGTCAGCACCCGGCCCAGCGCGCTCAGCAGCACGTCGTTGATCTGGGTGCGGTACGCCTCGGGCACCTGGCGGAGCAGGGCGTCGGTGGCCGGCGCGGAGAGCCGTGCGGTGACCGTACGGGCCGAGCCCGCGGTGTTGCCGTCCGGCGCGCCGGCCACGTCCACCGGGAGCGGTGCGGCCTGGTGTGCGGCGGCCGACGCGGCCTCCCAGTACGGGAGTTCGTCCCGCAGGCCGTCCTCGGCGGCGTGCCGGGACAGCCGGCGCGACCAGTCGCGGAAGGAGGTGGTCCGGGGGCCCAGGTCGACCGGCCGGCCGGCCAGGGCCTGGCGGTATCCGGTCTCCAGGTCCGCGAGGAGGATGCGCCAGGACATCCCGTCGACGACGAGGTGGTGGGCGACGAGGTACAGCCGGGCCGGCCGGCCGGCCCCCAGGGCGAACAGGCGGGCGCGCAGCAGCGGCCCGGCGGCCAGGTCGAACCCGCGCTGGGCGGCGTCGATCTCGGCCGTCATCGCGGCGTCCTGCGCCTGTGGGTCGAGGCGGGACAGGTCGACGGGGACGAGGAGTTCGCCGGTCTCGGCGGCGGCGTGGTGCAGCCGCCACCGGTCGCCGTCGGGCTCCGCGCGCAGCCGCAGCGCGTCGTGGTGCGCGGTCAGCGCGGCCAGTGCGGTGCGCAGCGCCGCGCGGTCCGGGTCCTCGGCCAGCTCCAGGTACAGCGACTGGTTGAACTGCTCCAGGCTGGCGCCGAGGGTGTCGAAGAACCAGTGCTGGATGGGGGTGAGCGGCAGCTCGCCGGTGACCGGTCCGTCGTCGGCCGCGGCCCGTCCGGCCGCCGGCTCCTCGGCGACGGCCTCGGCGGCCAGGTCGGCGATGGTCTGCCGCAGGAAGGTCTGCTTGGCGGTCACCCGCAGTCCGGCGGCCCGGGCCCGCGCCACCACCTGGAGGCTGAGGATGGAGTCCCCGCCCAGGTCGAAGAAGTTGTCCTCGACGCCGAGGTCGTCGACCCCGAGGACCTCCGACCAGATGCGGGCCAGGGTCCGCTCCGCCGGGGTGCGCGGCGCGACGCGGGGACCGTGACCGGTCCGGCCCAGGTCGGGGGCCGGCAGCGCCCGCCGGTCGACCTTCCCGTTGGCGTTCTGCGGGAGGCGGTCCAGCAGGACGACGACCGAGGGCACCATGTGCTCGGGCAGCGCCGCGCGGGCGAACTCCCGCAGGCGGGCGGCGGTGTCGGCGTCCGCGGGGCCCGTGGGGGCGGCCGGGACGGCGTAGGCGACCAGGCGGTGGGTGCCGCGCTCGTCCTTGTGGACCGCGGCGGCCACCGCCGTGACGCCGTCGTGGCGGGACAACACGGCCTCGACCTCGCCGAGTTCGATCCGGAAGCCGCGCAGCTTGACCTGGTCGTCGGTGCGGCCCAGGTAGTCCAGGTCGCCGCCGGGCAGCCAGCGGGCGCGGTCGCCGGTGCGGTACATCCGGCTGCCGGGCGGGCCGTACGGGTCGGCGACGAAGCGTTCGGCGGTCAGCGCGGTACGTCCCAAGTAGCCGCGGGCCAGCGCGATGCCGGAGAGGTACACCTCGCCGGGGACGCCGGCCGGCACCGGGCGCAGCCGGTCGTCCAGGACGCTGACCCGGACGCCGGGCAGCGGGCGGCCGATGGGGACCGCCGCACCGACCGTGTCGGGGGTCAGCGGGCGGCTCATGCTGGCGCAGACGGTGGCCTCGGTCGGGCCGTAGGCGTTGATCATGCGGTGGTGCGCGGACCAGGCGCGGGCCACCGCCGGCGGGCAGCTCTCGCCCGCCACGATCAGCGTCAAGTCCGCGGGCAGCGTGCCCGGGGTGAGCGCGGAGAGCGCGCCGGGCGGCAGCGTCACATGGGTGACCCGGTGTGCGGCCAGCACCTCGGTCAGCGGCGGGCCGGGCAGGATGCGCTGCTGGCCGACGACCACCAGCGCGCCGCCGGACAGCAGCGCCATCCCCAGCTCGGAGAAGCCGGCGTCGAAGCCGAGGGCGGCGAACGACAGCACCCGGGCGCCGGGGCCGGAGCGGAAGTGCGCCGACTGCCCCGCCGCCAGGCCGTGCGCACCGGCGTGGGTGACCACCACGCCCTTGGGGCGGCCGGTCGAGCCGGAGGTATAGATGACGTACGCCGGGTGCTCGGGCAGCAGCGGGGCCGGCAGCTCGCCGGCGGTCAGCGGGGCGCCGTCGTACCGGGCGGCGCCGGCCTCGGGGCCGTCGAGCAGCAGCGCGGGCGCGCCGAGGTCGGTGCCGCCGTCGAAGCCGGACACCGTGAGCACCAGCAGCGGGCGGGCGTCCTCGACCATCAGCCGGTTGCGTTCGGCGGGGTTCCTGGGGTCCAGCGGCAGATAGGCGGCGCCGGCCTTGAGGACCGCGAGGATCGCCACGACGGTCTCCGCGGAGCGCGGCAACGCCAGCGCCACCAGCGTCTCCGGGCCGGCCCCGCGGGCGAGCAGCAGCCGCGCCAACCGGTTGGCGCGGGCGTCCAGTTCGGCGTAGCCGAGGGTCTCCTCGTCGGTGACCAGGGCGTCGGCGTCCGGAGTGCGGGCCACCTGCGCGGCGAAGAGTTCCGGGATGGTGCGGGCCGGGCGGCCGGGCCCGGAGTGCGGCCACTCCTCGGTCACCTCGCGGCGCTCGCCGGCCGGCAGCACGGCCAGTTCCGCCACCGGGACGGTGGGCCGCGCCGTCAGGTCGTCGAGCAGGGTGAGCAGTCCGGCGGCGGTGCGTGCGGCGGTGTCCGCGTCGAACAGGTCGATGTTGTAGGTGAGATGGCCGTCCAGGCGGCCGTCCCGCTCGGTGAAGTCGAAGGCCAGCTCCATGCTGGAGGTGACCACCGGCGGCAGCAGCTCCTCGATCCGCAGCCCCGGTGTCCTGGTGCCGGCGCGCGGGGTGTTGTGGAGGTTCACCGCGACCTCGGCCAGCGGCGGCCGGCTGGGGTCGCGCTCCGGCCGCAGCGCCTCGACGACCCGCTGGAACGGCACGTCCTCGTGCGCGAAGGCGTCCAGGACGGTGCCGCGCACGGCGGTCAGCAGCTCGGTGAACGGGCGGTCCTCCGCGATGCGGGTACGGAGCACCAGGTTGTTGACGAAGAAGCCGACGAGGTGCTCGGTCTCCGGCCGACCGCGGCCGGCCGCGGCGGTACCCACCGCCAGGTCCAGCTGCCCGGTCCGGCGGGACAGCAGCAGCTGGACCGCGGCGACCAGCGTCATGAAAAGGGTGGCGCCGTGCGCCCGGCCCAGCGCCCTGAGCCGGCCGGTGAGCTGCGGGGGCACCTCGAAGGTGTGCAGCGCGCCGGCGCTGGTGCGCACCGGCGGCCGCGGCCGGGTCGTCGGCAGGTCGAGCGGGGTCAGACCGGCCAGCGCGCGGCGCCAGTGGTCGAGCCCTTCGGCCAGCCGCTCGGCGGTCAGCCGGTCGTGCTGCCAGGCCGCGACGTCGGTGAAGCGCACCGGGAGTTCGGGCAGCCGGGCCGGCTCCCCACGCACCGCCGCGGTGTACAGGGCGGTCAGCTCGCGCTGCAGGACGCCGGTCGACCAGCCGTCGGTGACGATGTGGTGCAGGCCCAGCGCCAGGACGTGGTCGTCGGCGGCCAGCCGGATCAGCTGGGCCCGCAGCACCGGGCCGCGGCGCAGGTCGAACGGGCGCCGGGCCTCGGCCAGCAGCAGGGTGCGCAACGCGTCGTCCCGCTCGTCGCCGGGCGTCGCCGACAGGTCGACGAGCGGGAACTCCGGCTTGCCCGGCGGGTGCACGGTCTGCTGCGCCCGGCCGTCACGGGCGTCGAAGGTGGTGCGCAGCGCCCCGTGCCGGGCGACGACGCCGGTCAGTGCCTCGGTGAGCGCGTCGAGGTCGAGCCGGCCGTGCAGCCGCAGCACCCGCAGGGTGTTGTACTCGTTGCTGTCCGGTTCGAGTTCGTGCAGGTACCACAGGCGTTCCTGGGCGGGCGAGAGCGGGACCGGGCCGTCGTGCGCGAGGCGCGGGATCGGCTCGGCGCCGGGCGCCGCGGCCGCCTTGCCGGCGAGCCGGGCGCGCAGCAGCTCCCGGGCGTGGGCGGGCAGCGCGGCGGTGCGTGCGGCCCGGGACGCCGGGGCGGTGGTCGGGATCTCGGGCTGGTCCGCTGCAGAGCTGGTCATAGGGCGCCGCCTCCGACGGCTTCTTCCAACTGCGCCAGGATCGTGTCCTCCAGGCGCTCGGCGAGTGCGGCGATGGTGGGAGCGTCGAAGAAGTCGCGGGGCGAGACTTCCACGCCGAACGCGCCGCTCATCCGTGCCATCAGGCGCAGGCTGGTGACGGAGTCCCCGCCGAGGTCGAAGAAGTTGTCCTCGACCCCGACCTGTGCGAGGCCCAGCAGCTCCGCCCAGAGGGCGGCCAGGGCCTCCTCCGTGGGGGTGCGGGGGGCGACCGGTGCGGCGGCGGTCCGGCCGGCCGGGTCCGGTGCGGGCAGCGCCCGGACGTCGACCTTGCCGGTCGGGCCGAGCGGCAGCGCCGCCAGGGCGACCAGGGCCGACGGCACCATGTAGCCGGGAAGTTCGCCCTCCAGGGCGCGCAGCAGTGCGGTGGTGTCCGGCGCCGTGCCGCCCGCCGGGCCGGCCGGGTCCGCGACGACGTAGCCGACGAGGCGTTTGTGGCCGGTGCCGTCGTCCCGGGCGATCACCGCCGCCTCCGCGACGCCGGGCTGCCGCAGCAGGGCGCTCTCCACCTCGGCGGGCTCCACGCGATAGCCACGGATCTTGACCTGGTTGTCCACCCGCCCGGCGAACTCCAGCCGGCCCTCGGGCGTCCAGCGCACCAGGTCGCCGGTGCGGTAGAGGCGGCTGCCGGGCGGGCCGAACGGGTCGGCGACGAAGCGCTGGGCGGTCAGGTCCGGGCGGCCCAGATAGCCGCGGGCCAGGCCCGCGCCGCCGAGGTACAGCTCTCCGGTGACGCCGACCGGTACGACGGCCAGCCGCTCGTCCAGGACGTAGCAGCGGGTGTTGGGCACCGGCGGGCCGAGCGGTACCCGGCGGCCGGTCGCCGCGGGGTCGACGCGGTGCAGCGCCACCGACAGGGTCGCCTCGCTGGGCCCGTAGATGTTGAACAGCCGCCGCCCGCGCGCCCATTCACGGGCGAGTTCGGGCGCCAGCACATCGCCGGCCAGCCCCAGGCTGCGCACGCCGGGCAGTGCCGAAGCGTCCAGCACCGCGGCCACCGCGGGCGGCAGCGTCAGCGCGCTGATCGACTCCGCGCGCAGCTGCTCGGCGAGCCGGGCCGGGCTCTGCCGCGCCTCGGGCGTGGCGATGACGAGGGTGGCGCCGGACGCCAGCGTCAGGAAGACCTCCCAGACACCGCCGTCGAAACTCATCGTGTAGAACTGCAGCATCCGGCTGCCGGGGCCGAGGTCGTAGAGCCGGACGGCCTCGGTGACGATGTTGAACAGCGAGCGGTGCTCCACCATCACCCCCTTCGGGCGGCCGGTCGAGCCGGAGGTGTAGGTGACGTACGCCAGGTCACCGGCGTCGCCTGGTCCCTCCGGGGCGGTCTCCGGGTACCCGGCGACGGCCGTCAGGTCCCGGTCCAGGCAGATCACCCGGGCCTGGGTCGGGGGCAGTCCGGGCCGCACGTGCTCCTGGGTGAGCAGGACCGCGGGCCGGGACTCGGCGAGCATGGCGGCCAGCCGCTGCGCGGGGAACTCCGGGTCGAGCGGGACGTAACCGGCGCCCGCCTTGAGGGTGCCCAGGATGGCCACCACGACCTCGGCGCTGCGCTCCACGGCGATGCCGACCAGCGCGCCCCGGCAGGCGCCGGCCGCCCGCAGGTGGTGCGCGAGCTGGTTGGCCCGCCGGTCCAACTCGCCGTAGGTCAGCTGCCGTTCGCCGTCGACGACGGCCACGGCGTCCGGCCGGGCCGCGGCCCGTTCGGCGATGACCGCGTCCAGCCGGCGGTCGACCGGGTACGCCGAGGCGGTGTCGGTCCAGGTGTCCACGATGGTGTGCCGCTCGGCCGCGGTGAGCCAGGGCAGCTCGCGGACCCGGCGGTCGGGGTCGCGGGCGGTCTCCGTCAGCAGGGTGTGCAGCTGCCCCGTGAGCCGCTCGACGGTGCCGTGGTCGAACAGCGCGGTGTCGTAGGACAGCACCACGGACAGTTCGTCGCCGGCGTAGACGATGGCGTTGAGCGGGTAGTTGGAGGTGTTGCTGGCCTCGATCGCGTCGAGCCGGAGGCCGTAGCGGCGGGCGACGCCCACCTCGGCGGGGAAGTTCTCGAAGGCCAGCACACAGTCGAACAGCGCGCCGTCGGAGTGCTCCGGGGCCCATCCCTGCACCTGGGCGAGGGAGACCTGCTCGTGGTCGCGCGCCTCGGCCTGCTCGTCCTGCACCCGGCGCAGCCAGGCCGGCAGGGCGGCGTCCGGATCGACCTCGACGCGCACCGGCAGGGTGTTGATGAACAGCCCGATCACCGACTCGGCGCCGGCGAGTTCGTCCGGGCGGCCGGCGACCGTCGCGCCGAACAGCACGTCCCGCTCTCCGCTGTACCGGGCGAGCAGCAGCGCCCACAGGCCCTGCACCACAGTGTTCAGCGTGACCCCGGCGCGCCGGGCGACCTCCCCGAGCCGGGCGGTCTCCGCGGCCGACAGCCGCAGGGTGCGGGAGGCGTCGGGGGCGGCCCGGTGGGTGCCGGTGGGCGGCCGGTCGTACGGCAGCGGGGTGGGCGACTCGCGTCCGGTGAGCGCCGCCCGCCAGTACGTCTCGGCGGCGGCGCCGTCCTGGGCGGCGAGCCAGGCGACGAACTCGGCGTAGGTGTGCCGCTCCGGTGCGGTGTACGGCACGCCGTCGGCGAGCGCGGCGTACTCCCCCAGCACCTCGGCGAGCACCTGGAGCGCGCTCCAGCCGTCCAGCAGCAGGTGGTGGAAGGTCCACACCAGTTGGAGCCGGCCGGCGCCCAGCCGGGCGAGGGCGAGCCGCATCAGCGGCGCGCGGTGCAGATCGAGGCCCCGCGCCCGGTCCTCGGCCAGGTGGCGGGTGAGCGCCGCCCGGCGCCCGGTCTCGTCCAGCGCCGTCCAGTCGAGGTGCGCCACCGGTATCCGCGCCCCGGACCGCACGACCTGGAGGGGTTCGGCGAGCCCTTCCCAGAACAGGTCGGTGCGCAGCACCGGGGTGCGGTCCACCACCCGCTGCCAGGCGTCGGCGAGCAGCTCCGGCGCGTGGATGCCGTCCAGCACGAAGTGGAAGTGCTCGACATACAGGCCGCGTTCGGTGTCCATCAGGTTGTGGAAGAGCAGCCCGCTCTGCATCGGGGTGAGCGGGTAGGCGTCCTCGGCCGGGGCGCCGGGGTCGCCGAGCCGCGCGATGCCGGCCGCGTCCAGGCCGCTCAGGGCGAACGCCCGCTCGGCCGGCTCCCCTTCCGGGTCGGCGGGCCGCCGGTCCACGGTCACGGCCGGGCCGAGCGCGGCGATGGTCTGCAGCCGGAAGAGGTCCTTGGACGCCAGCCGCAGACCGGCCTTGCGGGCCAGCACCGCGACCTGCAGCCCGGCGATCGAGTCGCCGCCCAGGGCGAAGAAGTTGTCGTGCACGCCGACCCGTTCGACGTCGAGCACCTCGGCCCAGACGGCGGCCAGCGCCTCCTCGACGGCGTTGCGGGGCGCGGCGTAGGCGGTCCCGCCGGCGGCCGGCTCCGGGTCGGGCAGCGCCCGCCGGTCGATCTTGCCGTTCGGGGTCAGCGGCAGCGCGTCGAGCAGCACGAAGGAGGACGGGACCATGTACTCCGGCAGTACGGAGGCGAGGTGCCCGGCCAGTTCCTCCGGGTCGGGTGCCGCGCCGCGGTCGGGGACCACGTACGCGACCAGCGCGCGGCGGCCCGGTGCGGGCTCCCGGACCGTGACGAAGACCTGTACGAGCTCCGGGCGGCGGGCCAGCGCGCTCTCGATCTCACCCAACTCGATGCGGTAGCCGCGGAGTTTGACCTGGTTGTCGGCGCGGCCGAGGAAGTCCAGGGTGCCGTCCGGCAGCCAGCGCACGATGTCGCCGGTGCGGTACATCCGCGTGCCGGGCGGCCCGAACGGGCAGCCCACGAAGCGTTCGGCGGTCAGGTCGGGGCGGTCGAAGTAGCCGCGGGCCAGCCCCGCGCCGGCGAGGTACAGCTCGCCGGGCACGCCGACGGGGGCCGGGCGGAGCCGGTCGTCGAGGACATAGGCGGCGGTGTTGTACAGGGGAGCGCCGATGGACGGCAGGCCGGTGGGCGCGCCGGCGCCGAGCGGGGCGACCGGGGCCTGCGTCGCGGCCACCGTCGCCTCCGCCGGGCCGTAGGCGTTGACCAGTGTGAACGGCAGCCCCGGCTGCGGCCGGCGGCGCAGCGAGTCGCCGATGACCATGAGGGTGCGCAGCCGGGTCCCGGTGATCGCCGGGACGTCCAGCAGCGATTCGATGCGCGGGGTCGGCAGATAGGCCACCGTGGTGCCGTTGGCGGTGAACCACTCGACCAGTGCCGTCGGGTCGTCCAGCGTCTCCTGGTCGGGCTGGTCCACCCGGGCGCCGGCGCACAGATACGGCCACACCTCGCCGACCGCCACGTCGAAGGCGAGCCCGACCACCGAGGAGCCGCGGTCCTGCGGGCCGATGTCCCAGGCGTCGTTGTGCCAGGCGCAGTAGTCGGTCAGCGCGCCGTGCGGCACCGCGACGCCCTTGGGGCGGCCGGTGGAGCCGGAGGTGTGGACGAGGTACGCCAGGTCGTCGGGGCCGGTCGGGACCTTGGGGTCGGCCGCGGAGTGGCGGGCGATCTCCGGTGCCGCCGCGTCGAGGTCGACGACGGCGGTCCCGGTGGCCGGGAGCCCCGCGGCCCGCTCGCCGGTGGTCAGCAGTACGGGCGTGCCGGTCTCCGTCAGGAGCTGACCGAGCCGCGCGGCGGGGGTGTCCGGCGCGGTCGGGACGTAGGCGCCGCCGGCCTTGAGCACCGCGAGCATCGCCACCACCAGCTGGGGCCGGCGGTCGAGGTTCAGCACCACCGGCGTGCCCCGGCCGACCCCGAGCCCGATCAGGAAGTGCGCCAACTGGTTGGCGCGGGCGTCGAGTTCGGCGTAGGTCAGGGATTCCGTGCGGTGGGTCACGGCGAGCGCGTCGGGGGTGCGGCGCGCCTGCTCGGCGAACTGGCGGTGCACGCCCAGCGTCGTGGGCAGCGGGGTGGCGGTGTCGTTCCAGTCGTGGAGCACGGTGCGGCGCTCCTCGGCGGTCAGCAGCGGCAGGTCGTGCAGCGGCGTGCCCGGGGCGGTGCGGACGGCGTCCAGCAGCACCCGCAGCTGTCCCGCCAGCCGCTCGACGGTCGCGGCGTCGAACAGGTCGGTGTTGTACTCGACCGAGACCTCCAGCGCGCCGGCCCGCTCGGTGACGTCCACCGTGAGGTCGAAGATCGCGGCCGGTCGCGGCAGCGGGACGGTCTCGGTGCGCAGGCCGGCGAACTCCTCAGCGGCGGCCGGGGCGTTCTGCAGCAGCAGCATCGCCTGCACCACCGGGGTGCGGCTCGGGTCGCGCTCCACGCCCAGCGCGTCCACGACCTGGTCGAACGGCACGTCCTGGTGGGCGAAGGCGCCCAGTACGGTCTGCCGCACCTCGCCGAGGAAGGCGTCGAACGGCTGCTCGCCGCGGACGTCGGAGCGCAGCACCACGGTGTTGATGAACGCGCCGACCAGGCGCTCGACCTGGGGGTGGTCGCGGCCCGAGACGGCGGTGCCCAGGGCGATGTCGCGCTGCCCGGACCAGCGCGCGAGGAGGACCTGCAGCGCGGCGGTCAGCGTCATGAAGAGCGTGGCGCCGTGGGCCGCGCCCAGCTCCTTGAGGCCGGCGACCAGCCGGCGGTCCAGAGTGCAGCGGTACGCCGCGCCGGCGGAGGTCCGCACCGCGGGCCGGGGCCGGTCGGTGGGCAGCTGCAGCGCTGCCACCCCCGCCAACCGGCCGCGCCAGTAGTCGAGTTGGGGCGCCAGCCGGCCGTCGGCGGCGAGGGCGCGCTGCCAGGCGGCGTAGTCGCCGTAGCGGACCGGCAGCGGCGGCAGCTCCACGGGGACGCCGCGGCGGGCGGCGTGGTAGCGGGTGCTCAGCTCGTCGGTGATCAACCCCATCGACCAGCCGTCGGTGGCGACGTGGTGCACGCCGATCACCAGGACGTGGTCGCGGTCGCTGCGGCCGACCAGCAGCACCCGCAGCACCGGCCCGGCGGCCAGATCGAACGGCCGGGCCACCTCCTCGGCCAGCAGCCGCCGTTGGGCGTCCTCCAGCTCCTGGCCGCTCAGCGCGGTGAGGTCGCGGACGTCCAGCGGCACCGGGTGGCCCTCGGCCGGGGCGATCACCGCGGTGGGGCGGCCGTCCCGGGACAGCACGGTCGTGCGCAGCGGCTCGTGGCGGGCGATCAGCCCGGCCAGGGCGGTGCGCAGCGCCGCGGTGTCGAGGGGGCCGCGCAGCCGCAGCGCGGAGTGGACGTTGTACTCGACCTCGCCCGGGTCGAGTTCGTGGAACAGCCAGAACCGCTGCTGGGTGAAGGACAGCGGCAGCGCGCCGGTACGCGGCGCGGCCGGTATCCGCTCGGCCGCCCCCGTGCCGGCCGCCGCGCGGCGCCGGGCCAGCGCGCGGACCGTGGGGGCGGCGAAGAACTCGGCGGCGGTCAGGTGCAGTCCGAGGGCGGTGCGCATCCGGGACAGCACCCGCACCACGGACAGCGAGTCGCCGCCCAGCTCGAAGAAGTCGTCCTCGGCGCCGACCTGTTCGGCACCGAGCACCTCCCGCCAGATACCGGCCAGCGCCTCCTCGGTGGCGCCCTCCGGCGCGCGGTAGGCGGCGTCGATGCTGTCCGCGCGGGTCGGCGCGGGCAGCGCCCGGCGGTCCAGCTTGCCGTTGGCGGTCAGCGGGAAGGCCGCCAGGGTGTGGAACGCGGTGGGGATCATGTAGCCGGGCAGCCGGGTGGCCAGCGCGGCACGCAGCCGGGACGGCGTGGGGCGGCCGGCGCCCGACGGCACGACGTACGCGACCAGCCGGCGCTCGCCCGACGCCTCGTCCCGTACCACCACGGCGGCCTGGTCGACCGAGGGGTCTTGGGCCAGCGCGTGCGAGACCTCGCCCAGCTCGATCCGGAAGCCGCGGATCTTGACCTGGTCGTCGCTGCGCCGGAGGTATTCCAGGCCGCCGTCGGGCAGCCGCCGCACCAGGTCGCCGGAGCGGTACATCCGGGCTCCGGGCGGGCCGAACGGGCAGGCCACGAAGCGCTCCGCGGTCAGCCCCGGCCGCCCCGCGTAGTTGCGGGCCAGGCCCGGCCCGGCCACGTACAGTTCGCCCTCGGCACCCACCGGCACCGGCCGCAGATCCTCGTCGAGCACGTGGAAGGCCAGGTCGGGGAGGGCGACGCCGACGGCGCTGCCCGCGGCGCGGGCCGCCCCCTCCCGGTCCAGCGCCAGGAAGGAGGCGTGCACCGTGGTCTCGGTGATGCCGTACATGTTGACCAGCGTCGGACCGCCGGCGGTCCCGTCGTCGTGGCGCTCGTACCAGTCGGCGAGCTTGCCGAGGTCCAGCGCCTCGCCGGCGAAGACGACGTAGCGCAGGGCGAGCCGGGCGCCGAGTTCCGGGTGCTCCCGGTCGGCGGCCATCAGCTGGTAGAACGCCGACGGCGTCTGGTTGAGGACGGTCACCCGCTCCTCGACCAGCAGCCGCAGGAAGTCGGCGGGGGCGCGGGTGACGGCGTGCGGAACGACCACCAGCCGGCCGCCGTGCAGCAGCGCGCCCCAGATCTCCCAGACCGACACGTCGAAGGCGAAGGAGTGGAACAGCGGCCAGACGTCGTGCTCGTCGAAGCCGTACCAGTGGGCGGTGGACGACAGCAGCCGCGCGACGTTGCCGTGCGGGACGACGACGCCCTTGGGCCGGCCGGTCGAGCCGGAGGTGTAGATGACGTAGGCGGGATTCTCCGGGGAGCGGGGGGCGGCCGGGACGGGCGCGGTGTCCGCCCCGGTCGCGCGCCGGGCCGCGGCCTCGGCGGCCTCCCGCTCCCAGGCGTCCATGACCAGCCAGTCCGTCCCGGCCGCGGCCGGCTCCCCGGCCAGGGCGTCCCGGAGGTCCTCGGTGGTGACCGTCGTCACCGGGCGGGCGTCGCCGAGGATGTAGGTGATGCGGTCGGCCGGGTACTCCGGGTCGATCGGGACGTAGCCGGCGCCGGACTTCAGCACCGCGAGGATCGCCACGACCAGGTCGGCGGAGCGGGGCAGCAGCAGCGCGACGAACCGCTCGGGGCCCGCCCCGCGCGCGGCCAGCACGGCGGCCAGGCGCGCGGCCCGGTCGTCGAGTTCGCGGTAGCTCACCGCCCGGCCCTCGAACACCACCGCCGTGCGGTCCGGTGTCCTCGCCACCTGCTCCGCGAACAATTCGTCCAGGCGACGCTCGCGCCACTCACCCATGGAAAACCCCCTCAGCCGACATGGTCGTTGGTGCCTGCGCGGTTATTCGAGTTCGAATACCACGGAGACCGACAGCGAATCGATGGCGTGCTTCTTCACGCACCGCCAGCCGCCCTCTTCGAACACCCCGTCCCATTCGTCGAGGGTCGGCAGATAGACGCCCATCATGTCGTGTCCGAACTCGAATCCCAGGGTGAATACCGGGAGTTCGGTGTCCGGAATGCCGACGGTGCGGGTGGCGTCGCCGAGCAGGAACCGGCGGACGTTCGGGAAGGACTCCCGCAGATTCCGCAGGATCCGCACGCAGTTCTCCCGGGGCCAGAAGTCGTGCCCCATCATGAAGCAGGTGAGCAGATCCACCTCGGCGAATTCCTCGGGCGCCTCGACCTGGTCGATGGTGCGGGCGTCGCCGCGGACGAAGGAGATCCGGTCGCCGAATCCCTTGGCGGCCACCTCCTGCTTCGCCATCTCGATCGCGCCGTCGGCGATGTCGATGCCCAGACCGCGCGCGCCGGGGAACCGCCGGGCCAGCTGGATCAGCCGCTCACCGCTGCCGGAGCCCAGGTCGGCGACGGTGGTGGGCTCGTAGCCCAGGCCGTCGACGGCCGACCAGAACGCCGGGTCGAAGTAGCGCTCGCTGATCTCGCGGCAGGCGTAGCTGATCGCCGCCGCGTCCCGCTGGTAGAAGTCGCCGACGCGGTGGGCGTTCGGCAGCACCTGCGGCATCCGGCGGAAGAGTTCGCCGCTGCCCTGGTTGAGCCAGTGGAACAGGGAACGGTGGTGGTCGGCCTCGGTGAAGTACGGCCCGGCGAGGACCGTCTCACCGTCCCGCCGCACGATTCCCACACTGGCCAGCGCGGTGAACATACCGACCACCGCCGGCCGGTGCAGATCGTGCCGCACGGCGAAATCGGAAACGTCCAGCTTGCCGTTCTCCCGCAGCTCGTCAAGAGCTCCGAGCTCCCACGCGGCGCCTATGGCCGATGAGGCCAGCGTCGAGTTGAAGATGTCGGCCACGGCGCGTCGCGCCTGCGCCTCGGAAACCTCGGTACTCATATCACGCCTCCACCCCAAAGGGGTTCGTCCGCAATTCCATTGGGCGTACGCATTCCAGCGATTTCCAGTCTCGGGTGAACTGCCCGGCCGGGCCACGACTTTTCCCGTGCAGCGAAGCAGGTCGCCCCGCGGCCCGGTCCCGGGGAGAAAACCCCCGCACCGGGCCGCGGGCCGGGCCCCGTCACAGATAGGCGTTGTAGTGCCGGTAGCCGGGCCACTGCGCGGACCAGGGCTGCTTGAGCCCGCGGCAGACCGTGAGCGGCACGCCCTGCTCGGGGTTGTCGATGCCCAGCCCGTTGTCGAGGTGGCCGACGACGGTGCACGAGCGGAAGCCCGCGGCGAGCCGGGCGCGGTCGATGCCGACCGCGAGCACGACGTCGGCGCGCTCCGGCGGCGGACCCCACTTGTGCAGCTCGTTGTGACCGCTGTAGACGCGCGGCAGCCCGTGCCCGTACACGTCCAGGGCCCCCGCCTCGCCGAAGTTGTCGGCCAGCACCACCGCCCGGGCGCGCTCCGCGGCCGGCAGTGCCCGGTAGGCCGCCTCGGTCTGCTGGACCATACGGGGCCAACCCACCGTCTCCAGCGGCATGCTGGCGATCTGGAAGTCGCGCAGCGCGCTCTTGGGGATCACCGGCAGCGACAGCAGCATCTGCGCCGCCGCGCTGAGCACCAGGCAGACCGCGAGCACCGACAGCCGCAGCCGGCGCCGGCCGGTCCACCGGTCGGCGGCCACACACCCGGCGGCCAGCAGCGCGATCAGCAGTCCGCCGGTGTAGTCCGGCCGGCCGCCCTCGATCAGGTACGACGCCGCAGTGGCCGCCAAGTAGCCGACCCCCAGGGCCCGTACGGGCTTCCACTCGGGGACCCGGAACAGCTTCCACAGCCCGATCAGGCAGAGCACGAACAGCGCCGGCCCGAACAGCAGCACCAGGTTGGTGGCGAACATGGCGCGGTTGGCCTCGCCGTCGGTGCCCGCCAGCCCCTCCGCCATCTGCAGCTGCGGGAAGTCATGGGTGGCCTGGTAGATCAGGTTCGGCGCCCCGATCGCCAGCGCCAGCGCGATGCCCACGTACAGCCGCCGCTCCCGGAACACCTTCCGCGGCCCCACCAGCGCCAGCCCCACCAACAGCGCCACCGCCAGCAGCAGCACGATGTACTTGGCGTACAGCCCCACGCCGACCACCACACCGGCCCACAGCCACCACTTCCCCTCGCCGCGCAGCAGCGCCCGCACCGCGAAGAGCAGCACCGCCGCCCAGGCCACGGTGTCGAAGCTGGTGGTGAGGATCCAGTGGCCGAAGCTGAGCACCATGGTCGAGGTGGCCACTCCGAACGCGGTCAGTGTCTGCGCCCGCCGGGAGCCGCCCAGTTCGGCGGCGATCAGCGCGCCGAGCAGGGTCACGACCACGGCACACAGCACCGCGGGCACCCGGATCGCCCACATGCTGTCGCCGAACACCGCCGTCGCCGCGCGGACCGCCATCGGCAGCAGCGGCGGCTGGTCCACGTACCCCCAGGCGAAGCCGTGCTTCCCGAGCAGCCGGAAGTACAACTCGTCGGCGTGGTAGCCGTATTCACTCGCGAACGCGAACAGCAGCACGGCCAGTGCGGCCGCCACCACCGCGATCGGCCGCCACGCCACCGGCGCCGCCCGCAGCGCCGGTGCGCCACCCGCTCTCGCCTTGTTCGTCCTGTCCAGGGACGTCGTCGTCATCACGCCTCATCTCCCGCCGAGTCTTCGCTTCTCCCCCGGTCCCGCCGGGCGGCTCAACCGCTCAAGTAGTGGTAGGCGGGCCACAGCCGGGCCCACGGGGCCCGGCGGCCGTGACAGACCGTCACCGGTCTGCCCTGTTCGGCGTTGTCCACGCCGACGCCGTTGTCCAGATGGCCGACGACGGTGCAGCTGCGGAAGTCGGCCGCCAGCCGGGGCCGTTCGACGCCCACCGCGACCACGACATCGGCCCACTCCGGCGGCGGACCCCACTTGTGCAGCTCGTTGTGACCGCTGTAGACGCGCGGCAGTCCGCGCCCGTACCGGTCCAGGGCCCCGCTCTCCCCGAGGTTGCCGGCCAGCACCACGGCCCGTTTCCGCTGCTCGGGCGGCAGCGCGAGATACGCGGTGCGCACCTGGTCGGCCAGGCGGGGCCAGCCCACGCTCTCCAGGGAGATGTTGTTCAGCGGAGTGAAAGGGGAGTTCTGCGGCAGCACCGGCAGCGCCATCAGCACCTGCAGCACCGCACTGACCGCCAGCCCGCCGCCCAACAGCACCTGCCGGAAGCGCCGTTGGCCCAGCCACCGGTCGACGGCCACCGCCCCCGCCGCGAACAGCGCGATCAGGAACCCGCCGACGTAGTCGGGCCGCCCCCCGCCGTAGAGCGTCAGCGCCACCGCCACGCCGAACGCCGGTGCCAGCGCGCGCACCGGGCGCCAGGCCGGCGCGCGCAGCAGCCGCACCAGCCCCGCCACCCACACCACGGTCGGCACCGGCCCGAACAGGACGACCAGGCTCGGCACGAAGATGACGCGGTTCATCGGCCCGTCGGTGGCGCCCAGCGCGTCGGCCATCTGCAGCTGTGGGAAGTCGTGGGTGGCCTGGTAGATCAGGTTCGGCGCCCCGATGACCAGCGCCAGCGCGATGCCCGCGTACAGCCACCGGTCCCGGAACACCTTCCGCGGACCCACCAGCGCCAGCCCCACCAGCAGCCCCACCGGCAGCAGCGCCACGATGTACTTGGCGTACAGCGCCAGGCCCAGCACGGCGCCCGCCCCCACCCACCACCTGCCCTGGCCGCGCAGCAGCGCCCGTACGACGCACAGCAGCAGCGCGGACCAGGCGAGCAGGTCCAGGGTGGTGGTCACCATGATGTGGCCCACGCCGAGCACCAGGAACGAGCTGCCCAGGCCCAGCGCGGCCAGGGCCTGCGCCCGCCGGGAGCCGCCCAGTTCGGCGGCGGTCAGCGTCCCGAGCAGCACCACGGCGCCGGCGCACAGCGCCGCCGGCACCCGGATCGCCCACACGGAGTCGCCCAGCACCTGGGTCGTGGCGTGCACCAGTGCGGGCACCAGCGGCGGCTGGTCGGTGTACCCCCAGGCCCAGCCGCGCTCGCCCAGCAGCCGGAAGTACAGCTCGTCCACGTTGTAGCCGTACCGGCCGGCCAGCGCGAGCAGCAGCACGACGACGGCACCGGCGACCGCGCCGGCCGTCCGCCAGGCCGGCCGCACCCGCGGCCCGGCAACCGGCACCTCCCGCACCTCCACAGCGACCGCCCCCACGTCCACCGCCCCATCCGCCGTCGTACGTCACGTCGCCGTCCGGTCCGGACGGCGCGATCACCGCCTGGAGTCTCCTGTCGGGCCGGGGCGGACCGCCACGAGTTTGCGTTGTCAGCTAAGCAGCGCGCCCACCTGGGGCGCGGGCCTCCTCAGGCGGTGCGCTCCTCCCCCGCACCGCGCACCGCCGCGGCCCGCCGGCGCTGCCTGCGCCGGTAGATCAACGTGTCCACGAGCAGGAACCGCACCACGAACACCACCACCAGGCTCAGCACCGTCGCCGGCACCGGCCCCATCCCGGCCCGCTCCACGAGCAGCACCATCAGCGGGATCCGGGCCGGCAGATCGAGGTTGCCGAGCGCCGCGAACCCCGCCAGCCGGCCGGCCCAGTGCCCCCGTTTCACGCTGCGGTAGACCAGGAAGTCCAGCAGGGCGAAGTTCCAGGCCACCCCGAGCTGGTTGGCGAGCACCTCGGCCACCGCGTAGTGCAGCGAGGTGAGGCCGGTCAGCGCCCCCAGCGCCAGCAGCTTCGGGACGAACCCGGAGACCCCGATCAGCCCGAACGCCACCATCCGCGCCCGCTTGTCGCTGCTGCGCAGCTCCGCGAGGTGCCGCAGGAACCGCAGCCCCTCCCGCACCGTCGACTTGGACTCCCCCGCGAACCGCTCCCCGAACGCGTACGGCACCTCGGCCACCCCGCGCGGCCGGCAGCGCACCGCGAGCTCCAGCAGGATCTTGTACCCCAGCGGCCGCAACCCGCCCTCCTGCCGCGCCTCGCCCGCCCGCCCGGCCCGCTCGACCGCCTCCCGCCGGATGGCGAAGAACCCGCTCATCGGGTCGGACACCCCGCGCAGCAGCCGCGGGAACAGCGCCTTGGTCAGCGTCGTCGACGCCCCCGACACCGCCATCCGGTACCCGCCGGCCAGCCCGCTGCGGCTGCCGCCCTCCGCGTACCTGCTGGCGACCACCAGTTCGGCCCCGGCCCGCTCGCCCGCCCGCACCAACTCCGGCATCAGATGCGGCGGGTGTTGCAGATCGGCGTCCATCACCACGATCCACGGCTTGCTGGTCCGCGCGATCCCGGCCACCACCGCTCCGCCGAGCCCGCCCTCGGGCACCTCCCGGTGCAGCACCGCCACCGGGATCGGCACCCGTCCGGCCGCCTTCTCGATGACCTCCGGCGTGTTGTCCGTCGAGTCGTCGACGAACAGCACCTCGACGTCCCACCCCGCCGGAACCGCCGCGCTCACCACGTCCAGCAACTCATCGATGTTCCCTGCCTCGTTGAACGTCGGAACGATCAGCGACACGGCCGGCGCGGAAGCCATGGCTCCTCCTGAGGGGTCAGCAACTGTCACCACAGCGGCCACCAGATCCCAGGACGGCCCGGAACTCACCATGTTTTACGGAGAAGTCAAACTGACCGACCGGCCGTTCGACGTGCTCCGTTCGGGCGTCCGTCGCGGCGGAGCGACCTCGTGGACGGCGGCGGCGCGTCGGACGTCTCGGGGCCCGATACTTGATCCGCCGAGGTGCGCCCGGGAAGACTCGGATCATGGCCCTGCTTGCCGAGCTCCCTGGGAGGTACCCGTGAGGATGCTGATCAACGTCCCCGAGACCGTGGTGGCGGACGCCCTGCGAGGGTTCGCCGCGGCGCACCCGGAGCTGGTGGTGGACGTGGAGAACCGGGTGATCGTGCGGCGGGACGCGCCGGTGGCGGGGAAGGTGGCACTGGTCTCCGGCGGGGGAAGCGGGCACGAGCCGTTGCACGGGGGGTTCGTGGGGCCGGGGATGCTGGACGCGGCGTGCCCGGGAGAGGTGTTCACCTCGCCGGTGCCGGACCAGATGGTGCGGGCCGCGGCGGCGGTGGACAGCGGGCACGGGGTGCTGTTCGTGGTGAAGAACTACACCGGCGACGTGCTGAACTTCCGGATGGCGGCGGAGCTGGCGGAGGACGAGGGGGTGCAGGTCGCCACGGTGCTGGTGGACGACGACGTCGCGGTGCGCGACTCGACGTTCACGGCCGGGCGGCGCGGGACGGGGGCGACGCTGTTCGTGGAGAAGATCGCGGGCGCGGCGGCCGAGGAGGGGATGCCGCTGGAGCGGGTCGAGGCGCTGGCCCGGCAGGTCGTGGCGTCGTCCCGGAGTTTCGGTGTGGCGCTCAGCGCCTGCTCGACGCCGGCCAAGGGCGGTCCGACGTTCGAACTCCCCGAGGGCGAGCTGGAGTTGGGGGTGGGCATCCACGGCGAGCCGGGGCGGGAGCGGCGGGCCATGATGACCGCGCACGAGATCGCGGACGCCGCGGTGGACGCGGTGCTGGCCGACCTCCCGCCCAAGCTGCCGGTGCTGGTGCTGGTGAACGGCATGGGGGCGACGCCGCTGCTGGAGCTGTACGGCTTCACCGCGGAGGTGCACCGGGTGCTCGACGAGCGCGGGGTGGCCGTCGCCCGTACGTTGGTGGGGAACTACGTCACGTCGCTGGACATGGCCGGCTGCTCGGTGACGCTGTGTCAGGTCGATGAGGAGCTGCTGCGGTTGTGGGAGGCGCCGGTGGCGACGGCCGGGCTGCGGTGGGGGCGGTAGCGGGCGGCGCCGGGTGCCGTCGGGAGGTGCACGGTGTTGACTGTCGCAGACGTTGTCAGCTGTCGGTTGTCCGGTTGTGCAGAGGGGTGATGGTGTGGTGGACGTGACGCTTGACGGTGCGTTCTTCGTACGGTGGATGGCCGCGGCGGCCGGTCTGGTCGAGCGGGAGGCCGCACGGCTCACGGAGCTGGACTCGGCCATCGGCGACGCCGATCACGGGACCAATATGCAGCGCGGCTTCGCGGCCGTGGTGAAGGCGCTGGAGAGCGAGCCGCCCGCCGCGCCGGGCGCGGTGCTGATGACCGCGGGGCGGCAGCTGATCTCGACGGTGGGCGGTGCGGCCGGGCCGCTGTACGGGACGCTGCTGCGGCGGGCCGGGAAGCGCCTGGGTGAGGCGCCGCAGGTGACGGTGGCGGAGCTGCAGGCGGGGCTGCGCGCCGGGCTTGCGTCGGTGCGGGAGCTCGGAGGTGCCGCACCCGGCGACAAGACCATGGTGGATGCCCTGGTGCCGGCCGTCGACGCGCTGGGGACCTCGCCGGACGCGGCCGCCGCGGCGGCCGACGAGGGGGCCCGGGCGACGGTGCCGATGCTCGCGCGCAAGGGCCGGGCCAGCTATCTCGGGGAGCGGAGCGTGGGGCATCAGGATCCGGGGGCGACGTCCACCGCGCTGCTGTTCGCGGCGCTGGCGGAGGTGGCGCGATGAGCGGTGCGCAGCCGGTGGTGGGTGTGGTGCTGGTGTCGCACAGCAGGGCGGTCGCGGAGGCGGTCGCGGCGCTGGCGGCCGGGCTGGCCGGGGACGGCCCGAAGGTGCCGGTGGCCGCCGCGGGCGGGACGCCGGACGGCGGGCTGGGGACGAGCGCCGAGCTGATCGCGTCCGCGGCGCGGGAGGTGGACCGCGGCGCGGGGGTGGCGCTGCTGGTCGATCTCGGCAGCGCGGTGCTGACGGTGAAGGCGCTGCTCGCCGAGGGCGACGAACTCCCGCCGGGCGCCCGGCTGGTGGACGCGCCGTTCGTCGAGGGGGCGGTGGCCGCCGTCGTCAGCGCCTCGGCCGGGGCGGATCTGGCGGCGGTGGTGGCGGCGGCCGAGGAGGCGTACGGCTACCGGAAGCGGTGAGCGCCGGACCGCCGCGCGGACGCCGGGTCAGGGTTTGCGGGCGACGGCGGCGTAGCAGGCGGCCTCGCCGTCGGTGACGTGGGTGGCGTCCTCGGGGCGGTCGGGGCGCCACTGGTGGGAGAGGGTCACGCCGGGGTCGAGGAGTTCCCAGCCGTCGAAGAAGCGCACGAACTCCGCGCGGGTGCGGAACTGCAGCTCGGTGCCCGCCTCGCGGTAGATCCCGAGGATCCGGTCCATGGTGTCGGGGCTGAAGTCGGAGGTGGCGTGGGTCATGGCGAGCGTACTGCCGCTGGGGAGGGCGGCCTTGAGGGCCGCCACGACGGTGTGCGCGCGGTCCCGGCCGTCGTCGGTGACGAAGTGCATCAGGGCGTTCAGGCTGAGGGCGACCGGCCGGGTCAGGTCGAGGGTGGCGCGCAGCTGCGGGGCGGTCAGGATGCTCGCGGGGTCGGTGACGTCGGCCGGTACGTACGCGGTGCGGCCCTCGGGGGTGCCGTGCAGCAGGGCCGCGGCGTGGGCGAGCACGATGGGGTCGTTGTCGGTGTAGACGACGCGGGCGTCGGGGGCGGTGCGCTGGGCGATCTCGTGGAGGTTGGGCGGGGTGGGGATGCCGGTGCCGATGTCCAGGAACTGGCGCAGGCCCGCGGCGGCGAGGTGCCGGGTGGCGCGGTGCATGAACGCACGGTTGATGCGGGCGGCCACCAGCGCGGCGGGGAAGACGCCCAGGACCCGGCCGGCGGCCATCCGGTCGGCCAGGAAGTTGGTCTTGCCGCCCAGCATGTAGTCGTAGATCCGGGCCGAGTGGGCCCGGTCCAGTTGCAGGTCCACCACGGGCTCGTGGTCGTTCATCGCGCGCTGCCTCCCGCCGCCGGATGGTCGCTGGCAGGGCGCTCCCCGGGGAGCGGTGACCGCCGTGGTGAGCACTGCCCGGCGGGGGAGCGTTCATGCGCCGGGGCGGGGCCGTGCACGGGGCGCCTGGTGGCGTGCGCCGGGGTGCCGGTGGTCGTGTGCGGATATCGGCGTCCGCTTTTGATCGTTCCCGGTCACGAGTAGTCAGATGACTGCGGAGCGCAGGATTATTTGCCGCCCGGTGCCACAAAACCGCGAGGTTTCCTGTTGATTGGAGGGTGAGGGCAAACCGTCCTCCCGGCGCGGCCGCCCTCCTCGGTGGCGCCGCGGCGGTGCACGGCGAACGGAACGAGGGCGGCGCGTGAGCACACACCGGAACCGACTTCTGCCGGCCCTGGGGGCGAACCGTGCCGCCATAGCGGAGTTGGCCGTCCCACCGGAGTCGGGCCGGCAGCTGTCGCTCGCCTTCGAGGCGTTCCTGTCGACCCACGCCCGGAAGTGGCTGGCCTACGCCTATCTGCACACCGGCAGCGAGGACGCGGCCCGCGCGGTGACCCGGGCGGCGTACGAGCGGCTCGGCCGGGTGTGGCCGCATGCGCTGCGGCAGGCGTCGGTGGAGGCGTACGCCTGGGCGCTGCTCAAGGAACAGGTCATGGAGTGGCTCTACGACCACCGGCAGTCGACGGCGCTCACCGAGACCGCCGCCTTCGCCGTCGTCACCCATGCCCTGCTGCGCGAGTGCCAGCAGCAGTTCGCCATGCTGGAGAGCCAGTTGGGGCTCTACGCGGCGATCTCCCGGCTGCCGGAGCGGCAGTGCGACGTGATCGTGCTCCGGCACGTCATCGGCTACGGCGACGCGCAGATCGCCGCGCTGCTCGGGGTGGACGAGGTCACCGTGCGTTCGTACGCGAGCCGGGGCCGGCGGAAGCTGGCCGCCGCGCTCGGCATCGATCAGGGATAGGGCCTGTCGGGTGGATCGGGGCCGGACCGGCCGGAGACCAGCGGGAGTCGGACATGGGGGAGCGGAAGATGACGAGGGCTTATCGGGGTCCCGGCGAGCGGCGGGAAACCGTCGAATCGCTGCTCAGCGCCGCCGCGGCAGTGGCCGGGATCGGCGGGCTGGCGGATTTCGGTGCGCTGGACGAGGCGGGGGCGCTGGACGGGCTGGGCTGTCTGACGCCGGCGGCCG
Organism: Streptomyces sp. MspMP-M5; assembly: GCF_000373585.1. Classification (GTDB taxonomy): domain Bacteria; phylum Actinomycetota; class Actinomycetes; order Streptomycetales; family Streptomycetaceae; genus Streptomyces. The sequence continues at coordinate 172,593 of NZ_KB891896.1, read as the reverse complement.
AGTGGTCGGCGACGTCGCCGCCCGCGGTGGTGCCGCCGCCGGCCGGGCCGAGCCGAGCCGCCCCCAGCGCGTATCCCACCGCACGCGACGAGGCCACCCACGAGCTGCAACTGGCGTGTGCGCTGGTGGTCAACGCCGCGGCGGCCGCGGCGAGTCTGGAGCGGCTGGTGGACGACCACCACATCGACCCGGAGGGGGCGCTGGTCTTCGGGTGCCTGCTGCACATCACCGGGCGGTCGGCGGCGGCGCGGTTCTGGTGGCTCTTCGGCGCCGGCGCCGGCAGCCGGACCGCCGCGTACTGCCTGTATCTGGCGCACCGCGGGGACGGCGAGTTCCGCGACGCCGTCTACTGGCGCGAGCAGGCCGCACACGCCCCCGACGAGGAGCCGCGGGCGGTGGCGGCGTTCGACGACAAGCAGTTACTGCCGGACGAGGCCCGGCACAACCTCCTCGTCCAGTGGCACAGCGGACTGGCGCCGACGCTGCCGGCCGCGCTGGAGAACGTCATCAACCGGCTGGTGGTGGAGGGGGACGACGAGGACTTCGGGGCCATCCCCCGGCCGTCGCCGACGCTGGTGGCGGACCTGGGCCGGGCCCTGCACTGACGCCGGCGGGCGCGGGTCAGAGGAAGTCGACGCCCTGGGCGAGCGGCAGGTCGGCGGAGTAGTTGACGGTGTTGGTGGCCCGGCGCATGTAGGAGCGCCAGGCGTCGGAGCCGGACTCCCGGCCGCCGCCGGTCTCCTTCTCGCCGCCGAACGCACCGCCGATCTCCGCGCCCGAGGTGCCGATGTTGACGTTGGCGATGCCGCAGTCGGAGCCGTCGGCGGCCAGGAAGGCTTCGGCCTCGCGCTGGTCGCGGGTGAAGATGCTGGAGGACAGGCCCTGCGGCACGCCGTTCTGGAGGGCGATGGCCTCCTCCAGGGTGCGGTAGGTCAGGACGTAGAGGATCGGGGCGAAGGTCTCGGTGCGGACGATCCCGGTCTGGCCGGGCATCCGGACGAGGGCGGGGCGGACGTAGGCGGCGTCGGGGGCCTCGTCGGCGAAGCGGCGGTCGCCCCCGGTGAGCACGGTGCCGCCGTCGCGCCGCGCGGCGGCCAGCGCCTCGGCCATCGCGGTGTGCGCGGCGGTGCTGATCAGCGGTCCGACGAGGGTTCCGGGCCGGTACGGGTCGCCGAGCGGGAGCCGCTCGTAGGCGTGCGCGACGCGTTCGACGAGGCGGTCGGCGAGGTCCTCGTGGACGATCAGCCGGCGCAGGGTGGTGCAGCGCTGGCCCGCGGTGCCGGCGGCGGCGAAGACCACACCGCGGACGGTGAGGTCGAGGTCGGCGGAGGGGGCGATCACGGCGGCGTTGTTGCCGCCGAGTTCCAGCAGGCAGCGGCCGAAGCGGGCGGCGACCCGCGGCGCCACCTGCCGTCCCATCCGCACCGAGCCGGTCGCGCTGAGCAGGGCCACCCGGGGGTCGTCGGCGAGCAGTTCGCCGTGGCGCGGGCCGCCGAGCAGCAGGTGGTGGACGCCGGGCGGGGCGCCGGTGTCGGCGGCGGCGCGGGCGAGCAGGGCGGCGCAGGCGAGGGCGGTGAGCGGGGTCAGTTCGGAGGGCTTCCAGACCACCGGGTCGCCGCAGACCAGGGCGAGGGCGGTGTTCCAGGACCACACGGCGACCGGGAAGTTGAAGGCGGAGATCACTCCGGCGACGCCGAGCGGGTGCCAGCTCTCGGAGAGCCGGTGGCCGGGGCGTTCGCCGGCGATGGTGCGGCCGTAGAGCTGGCGGGAGAGGCCGACCGCGAAGTCGCAGATGTCGATCATCTCGCGGACCTCGCCGAGCGCCTCGGAGCGGATCTTGCCGGCTTCGAGGGTGACGAGGTCGGCCAGGTCCTCCTGGTGGGCGGTGAGGAGTGCGCCGAGGCGTTTGACCAGGGCGCCGCGGACCGGGGCGGGGACGGTGCGCCAGGTGAGGAAGGTGCGGTGGGCGTCGGCCAGGGCGGCCTCGGCCTGGTCGGGGGTGGTGGCGGGCAGGTGGGCGAGGACGGCGCCGGTGAGCGGGGTGCGGGCGGCTACCGTGGCACCGTCCCCGGGGGCGGCGTCCGGGTACGCGTCGAGCCCGGCGGCGCCGCAGCGGCGCAGCGCGGTGGTGGCGCGGTCCCGCAGGGTGTCGGTGCCGGGAAGGCCGAGGGTGGCGGGTTGTGCGCTGACGGTCATCGACAACTCCCTTGTGTATCAAGGTAGGTGACTAGATGAGTGAGTCCGAAGTCCCGCCTGCCCCGCGGTGTCTGGTGCGGCACCTCGCCGCGTTGCCGAAACGTCCCGATAGCTCCGCTATCAGGCCGCTCCGGCGCCTTGCGATGCACCGCACCAGACACCGCGGGGCCCGCCCTTCGGGCGGACGACGGGACTTCGGACTCACTCATCTAGGCATCGGATGGGAGCGCGGCCAGGACCTCGTCGGCCCGCAGGGCGGCCAGGGCCCGGCGCAGCGAGCGGTCCTGCTGTGCGGCGTAGCCGGTGAACGGGTCGAGCACCGGGCGGTCGAGGGCCGCGGAGAGGCGGTCGGCGTCGAAGGGGGTGCCGTCGCGGTGCGGGTCGCGGGTGCCGTCGCCGGTGAGGTTGGAGTGGAAGATGCCGGCGGCGGAGCGGGGCAGGAAGTCCTCGTAGACGAGGGGGTGGGCGGTGAGCCAGCCGTCGGCGAGCAGGGCGGGGAGGTCGGCGGGCGGGCGGCGGCCGTCGCGGGGGCGGTCGGTCACCGGGCGGTAGGTGAAGAACGCCAGCCGCTCGGCGGCGAGTTCGGCCTCGGTGCGGGGGAAGCCGTCGTGCCACACGGCGCGGGCGGTCGCCTGCCGATCGGTGCCGGGGCGCTCGGCGATCCGGCGGTCGGTCTCGGCCATGAGGGCGTCGTAGCGGGCCCGGCCGGTGCGGGTCAGGGCGATGCCGCGGGCCTCGACCTCGCCGAAGCGGACGCGCAGCGCACCGCGGGTGAGCCGGCCGTCGGGGTCGCGGAAGGTGCGGGGTTCGGCCAGGGCGCGGAAGGAGGTCTGGCGCAGCAGGACGTCGGGGCCGGCCCAGCGCGGCGGCCCCTGGATGCGGTCGATCATGGTGATGCCGCGCTCCCCCATCCGCCGGTAGAGGGCGTCGATGTCCAGGACGCGCGGGGTGAGGTGGTTGACGTGGGTGGTGGTGACCCCGCCGATGTCGGCGGCGACCGCGGAGACCCGTTCCAGTTCGGCGTACCAGGCGCGGTCGACGGGCTCGGCGGAGAGGGTGAACGCGCCGACGGCGAGGGTGAGGAAGCGTTCCGCGGCGGCTTCGTCCAGGCCCTGTTCGCGTTCGGCGCGCTCGGCGAGGCCGAGGAGTTCGGGCGGGAAGAGGCGGCGGCGGGCGAGGAAGGCGGTGAGGCGGGCCTCCAGGTCCGGGTCGAAGAAGCGGCGGTCGCCGGTGGTGAGGAGGGAGGTGAAGACCCGGAACGGGTTGCGGTCGAGTTCGGCGGGGTCGGTGGGGCGGAAGGCGGTGGAGACGACGGGCACCGCGCCGACGGCGCCGTCCCGGAGGTCGTAGAAGCCGACCGGGTGCATGCCGAGGGCGGCGAAGATCTGGGCGGCCTGGCGGAGTTCGCCGGGGGTGCCGACGCGGATGGCACCGTGGCGTTCGGCGGTGACCCGGTCGATACTGCCGAGCCGGCCGGCGTCCGGGTAGCGGGCGGCGACCTCGTCGTTGATCTGCCCGGCGACCTCCAGGAGGGTGGTGTAGGCGGGCACTTCGGTGCCGTACATGGCGGAGAGCCGGCGGGCGAACGCGGCGCGCAGCCGCCAGGTGGGGATCGTGGCCATGGGGTCTGCTCTCCTCTTCGCGGGCGGGATCAGATGATGTGGGCCTCGGGGCGGGTGGCGGCGTGGCGGCCGTCGAAGCGGGTGGCGGCGAGCGGGCCGATGTCGAGGAAGGGTTCGCGGCGCAGGTAGAGGTCGCGGACGAGTTCGCCGACGGCGGGGGCCTGGAGGAAGCCGTGGCCGGAGAAGCCGGTGGCGTAGAGGAAGCGGCCGGGGTGCGGGGCCTCGCCGATGAGGGCGTTGCGGTCGGGGGTCATCTCGTAGAGGCCGGCCCAGCCGCCGGTGACCGGCAGTCCGGCGAGCGCCGGTGCCCGGCGGGCCGCGGCGGCGCGGAACGGGGCGAGCCACTCGCGGCTGAACTCCCGGTCGTAGCCGGGCGGTTGGGCTGGGTCGGAGAGGCCGAGGAGGAGTCCGTCGGCGCCGTCGTTGTGGAAGTAGAGGGTGGAGGCATAGTCGAGGGTGAAGGGGATGCGGGGCGGGCGGGGGCGCAGCGGCCCGGTGAAGGCGATCTGCCGGCGCAGCGGGGTGACCGGGAGGGCGACCCCGGCCAGCGCGCCGACCTCGCCGGACCAGGCTCCGGCGCAGCAGATCACGGTGCGGGTGCGGACGGTGCCGTGCGGGGTGCGGACGGCCTGCACACTGCCGTCGGCGGTGTCGATGGCGATGACGGGGCAGCGGGTGCGGACGGTGGCGCCGAGCCGGCGGGCCGCGCGGAGGTAGCCGGTGACGGCGGCCTTGGGGGTGGCATAGCCGTCGGTGGGCGAGAAGGCGGCGGCCACGAGGGTGCCGGGGTCGACGTACGGGCACAGGTCGCGGGCGGCGTGCGGGGTGATCAGGCGGCTGGGCACGCCGTGGGCGTTCTGGAGCTCGATGCCGGCGGCGAAGGTGTCGCGTGCGGTCTCGTCGCCGAGGAGGAAGAGGTAGCCGACGGTCTGCAGGCCGATGTCGGCGCCGGGGCGGCGGGCGAAGTCCCGCCAGGCGTCCAGACTGCGCAGGCCGAGCCGGATGTTGAGCGGGTCGGAGAACTGGGCGCGGACCCCGCCCAGCGGTTTGCCGGAGGAGCCGCCGGCCGGCAGGTCGCGTTCGAGCAGCAGTACCCGGCCGGCGTCCGCCTCGGCCAGGTGGAAGGCGATGCTCGCGCCGATCACCCCGCCGCCGATGATCACGACGTCGGCGGAGACGGGGAGCGGGGCGGGCTGCGGGTCGGGGAGCGAGGGGGCCGAAGCCGTGGAGTGGGCCATCCGGGCCGCCTTCCCGTCGTCACATGGTCGGGTGGGCACGTCGTCACGCCGTGGTCCGTCCCGGCGGCCGGGGCCGCGGGGACGGTGCCCTTCGATGGTGACGGGCCGGGGGTCGGCCGTCCATGCAGCGTCCCTGGAGGTGATCTGTGAGGAGAGGTGGAGATCCGCGGGTTTGGCGGGGCGCGGGTGGCGCCGGCGGCCGGTGGGTAGGGTCCCGCCGTGGAATTGCCGGGGGTGCAGCTGCGGACGCTGCTGGAGCTGACCCGGAGCCGGACGATGACGGCGGCGGCCGCGGCGCTGGGCTACACACCGGGCGCGGTCTCCCTGCACATCGCCGCGCTGGAACGGGCCACCGGCACCGAGCTGGTCCGGCGGGCCGGGCGCCGGGTGGAGCTGACGGACGCCGGGCGGACGCTGGCGGTGCATGCCGAGCGGATCCTGGGGGCGCAGGCCGAGGCGGTGGCGGCCCTGGAACGGGCCCGCGGGGAGGTGGCCGGGCGGCTGCGGCTGGGGGTGTTCGGGACGGCGGCGGCGCTGCTGCTGCCGCCCGCGCTGCGCCGGCTGGCGGCCCGGCATCCGCAGCTGCGGGTGGTCGGCCGCGAGGTGGACGTGGACCAGGCGTATGCGGAGGTGCTGGCCGGCCGGGTGGATCTGGCGCTCGGCCTGGACTATCCGGACGCGCCGCTGGCCCGGGACGGCGCGGTGGAGCTGGTGCGGCTGCGCACCGAGCGGTTCTCACTGGCGGTGCCGGCCGGGCGGGCGCCCCGGGAGGCGGCGCCGCTGGCCCTGGCGGGGGCGGCGGCGTACGACTGGATCCTGCCGCCGGCCGGCTCGTACTACGGGCGGGCGATCCGGACGGCCTGCCGCCGGGCCGGCGGCGAGCCGCGGGTGGTGCACGAGGTGACGGACACCGCGACGTCGCTGGCGATGGTCGGGGCGGGGCTCGGGGTGGCACCGCTGACCGGGCTGATGCTGCGGCTGCGGTCGGCGGGGATCGCCGCGGTGCCGCTGCGGGAGACCGTCGAGCGGCACATCGTGGTGGCGGTCGGCGCGGCCGCCCGGTCCCGGCCCTCGGTCGCGGCACTGATCGCCGCGCTACGGGCGGGGGCGGAGCCGGGGGACGGCGGGGAGCCTGGGGCGACGTGGCCGGAGGACGGCGGGGAGCCGGCCCCGGACCCGGACGCGATGCCGGAGGCGGTGCCGGGCCCGCGGGCCGGGGCTGTGTCCGGGCGGCCGGAGCGTCACACGCAGGGGTCAGCGCGGTCGGGCCGGGCCGCTTCGCCCACAGGCGTGACCGCTCCCCCACATGGCCCAGCCGGCCCGCGGGCGGCCGGCGGTTAGGGCGCTTCTGACGGATCTCCGTGGACACCGCGGAGATCCGTCAGAAGCGCCCTAGTCCGCGGGGTCCTCGGGCGGCGGCCACGCCGGACGGCTGCCGTCGGGGACCGCCGCCAGGGCGTGGCCGACCGTCGGATAGCAGGAGAAGACCCCGAGGGACTGCGTCCCGATCAGCAGCTTGAGCATCCGTACGCCCAGGGAGGCCAGCAGCAGCCGGCCCTCCAGGCGGCGGCAGAGCCATTCCAGGGCGAGCAGGCAGCTCAGACCCCGGGAGTCGCAGAACCGCAGGGCGGTCAGATCGAGCACGAGGAAGCGGTGGCCCGCCGAGACGACGGACCGGGCCTCGGCGAGGAACGCCTGCTCGGTGCGGAGGTCCAGCTCACCGCTGACCCGCAGCACCGCGCACTCGTCCTCCTGGACGAGTGGGGTGACCGCCAACGACCGCATCTCCGAGCTCATGCCGTCCAGCCTAAGCGCCGCGGTACCCGGCACCACCGGCGTACGCGGGCGGGCGCCGGCGGCGGAGACGGGCCTCCGCAGGGGCCCGAACCGGCCCGGACCAGCGACGCAGCCCTGAAAAACGGCGCTCGGAAGCGATCGAAAACAGGCGCATTTCCCTCCGTTGCGGGCAACCTCGGGCAGTCCCGGGCAGCCTCGGCAGCAGAACTCATCCGGGGCAGTACCGATGGTGCGGACCGTCACCGGTCCTCGCCGGTCCCGTCCTCGCCGGTCCCGCCGTCACCGGCCCCGCCTCCGGCGAGGGCGTCCGCCAGCCGGTCCAGGAACGCCCGCTGGGCCGTGATCAGCCGGTCGTACGCCTCCTGTGGCGTGCACCACGCCACCCGGTCGATCTCCGGGAAGGTCCGCAGCACCCCGGAGCCGCGCGGCCACTCCATCTCGAAGGTGCCCGGCTCGATCCGGTCCGGGTCGAGGTCGGCCTCGACGGCCCAGACCGTCACCACCTTGCCGCCGGACTGCCGGACGTCCCCCAGGGGCACGTACCGCCCCTCCGGCGGTGCCGTACCCAGCTCCTCGGCGAACTCTCGGCGGGCCGCGGCCAGCGGCTCCTCCGGCGGCAGGTACTCGCCCTTGGGCACCGACCAGGCACCGGCGTCCCGGCGGGCCCACAGCGGGCCGCCCATGTGCGCCAACAGCACCTCGGTGCCGCCGTCCGCGCCACCGCGGTACAGCAACAGCCCGGCACTCCGCTTCCCGGCCATCCCTTCCGCCGCTCCCTTCGCCCCCTCGACCCTTCGTCCCGTCTACGACCCTTCCCGCTCCCCCGCCCGCGCTCCCTACTGCCCGCTCCCTGTTCCCGCACGCCATCGGTGGGCGGCGAGTACCGTCTCCACGGTGTCGGCCTCCGTGGCCGTCTTGTCCTCGCGGTAGCGCACCACGCGGGCGAACCGGAGGGTGATTCCGGCCGGGTAGCGCGGCGAGGTCTGCAGTCCGTCGTAGGCGATCTCCACGACGAGTTCCGGGCGGACCGTCACCACATGGCCGTCGTCCGCCACCGCCAGCCGCCGGAGCCGTTCGGTCTGCCAGTCGAGGGTGGCGTCGGTGAGTCCCTTGAAGGTCTTGCCGAGCATGACGAAACCGCCGTCCGCGGCCCGCGCCCCCAGGTGCAGGTTGGAGAGCCGGCCGGTGCGGCGGCCGTGACCCCACTCGGCCGCCAGGACCACCAGGTCCAGGGTGTGCACCGGCTTCACCTTCAGCCAGGCGGCGCCCCGGCGGCCGGCGCCGTAGGGCGCGTCCAGGGACTTGACCACGACACCCTCGTGGCCGCGCCGCAGGGCGTCGGCGAAGAACTCCGCGGCGGCGGCGCGGGCGCCCGGGTCGTCCGGGTCCTCGACGACACAGCGCCGCACCCGCGCCGACTCCGGTACGACGGCGGCGAGTTCGGCGTGCCTGCGGTCTCCGGGAAGGTCCAGCAGCTCGCGGTCGCCGAGCGCGAGCAGGTCGAAGAAGACCGGGGTCAACGGGAGGGCGGCGCGGGCCGCGGCGACGTCCGTCCGGGAGCCGAACCGGCCGGCGACCCGCTGGAACGGCAGCGGGCGCCCGTCCGCGTCCAGACCGATCACCTCGCCGTCGAGAACGAGGCGCGCGGCGGGCAACTCCCGGACGAGGGCGGTCACTTCGGGCAGCCGGTCGGTGACCTCGTCGAGGGTGCGGGTGTGGATCCGGACGTCGGGGCCGTCCCGGTGCACCTGGACCCGGATGCCGTCGAGCTTCTCCTCGACGGCGCAGCGGCCGAGCCGGCCGATCGCCTCGTCCACGGAGGCGGCGGTCTGCGCGAGCATCGGCCCGACCGGCCGGCCGACGGTGAGCCGGAAGCCGGCCAGCGCCGGCGGCCCCTCGGCGAGCAGCGCCCGGGCGACGTCCGGGAGCGAGCCGGCCAGCATCACCGCGCGCCGTACCGCGTCCGGCGGGGCGTCGGTGGCGGCGGCGAGCCCCTCGACGGCGAGCGCGTCCAGGGCGCCCTGCCGGACCTCGCCGGTCAGCAGGCCGTGGAGGAACCGCTGCTCCTGCGCGGTGGCGGCGGCCAGCAGCGCCCCGACCAGCCGGCGCCGTTCGGCCTGCGCGCCGGGGCCGGCGACCCGGGCCAGGGCGGTCAGCGCGGCGTCCGCGTCGCGGACGGAGAGGGTGGGCCGGTCGGCGGGCGGCGGCGGGTCGCGCAGGGCGCTCCAGCCGACGCCGATCCGGCCCTGGGGCAGCCGCCCGGCCAGGTAGGGGATGACCACCGGCACGTCCTCCGGAGCGGCGGCCCGGAACAACTCGGCCAGCAACGCGGTCTTCCGCGACCGGGCCGACGTCGCGGCGACCTCGGCCGAGACCCGTGCGAGGGCGGCGAGCAGCATACGGTCATCCTGCCTCCGCGACACCGCCGCCGCCCCCGCAGACGGTCCGCACACCCTGCCGTTCCCGGGCGATCCGGAGGGCGCAGACGGCCCGGATCGGCCCAGGCAATCCGGATGCCGACGCAGACGCGCGCTACCGTGAAGAGGTGACCGCGCCCCGCGCCCCGGAACCCTTCGACGCCGGCGGGAACGCCACCCGCCCGCTCCCCGTCACCCATGTCTGGTACGCCGCGTACGGCTCCAACACCCACCCCGAACGGCTCGGCTGCTACCTCGCCGGCGGCCGTCCGCCGGGCGCGCTGCGGGAGTTCCCCGGGTGCCGCGATCCCCGGCGGCCGCGGCGCAGCGCGCCGGTACTGCTGCGCGGGCGGCTGTACTTCGCCACCGAGTCCGCGGTGTGGACCGGCGGCCGGGCCTTCTACGACCCCGACGACGACGGCGAGATCCCCGCCCATGCCCACTTTCTGACGCTCTCTCAGTTCTCGGACGTGGCGGCGCAGGAGATGCTCCGGGAGCCGGCCGCGGACCTGGATCTGGCGGAGGTCCTCGCCCACGGGCGCGCCCGGCTCGGTCCCGGCCGCTACGAGACGCTGGTCTGCGCCGGCCGGCTCGACGGCCACCCGGTCCTGACGTTCACCGCGCCCTGGCGGAGCACCGACGTCCCGCCGAACCCGCCCTCCCCCGCCTATCTGCGCCTGATCGGGACCGGCATCGGCGCCGCACACGACTGGTCCGTACTCCGCACGGCGGAGTACCTCGCCACGTGCCCGGGGGTGCACCCTCGGTGGTCGGTACCGGAGATCACCGCCCTGCTGACGACCGGCGCGACTCGATGACCACCCGGCTCGTTGACCGCCCGGCTCGTTGACCAGCGCGGCTTGCGGAACGACCGGGACGGGGCTATTCCAGATTTAGGTGTGGACGTGGCTTTCGTCTCCCCTGGGTAGGGGGTGCACACTGTGCTGTTCACTGACCGCGCGGACGCCGGACGGCGGCTCGCCGAGGCGCTGCGCCACTTGGAGAAGGAAGAACCCGTCGTCCTGGGCCTGCCGCGCGGCGGCGTCCCCGTCGCCTATCAGGTGGCCCAGGCGCTGCGTGCCCCGCTCGATGTGATCGTGGTCCGCAAGCTCGGCGTCCCGTACCAGCGGGAACTGGGCTTCGGCGCGATCGGCGAGGGCGGCGTACGGGTCCTCAGCGACGACATCATCCGCCGGGGCCGGGTCGCGCCCGAGGACGTCGAGGCCGTGCAGCGCACCGAGGAGGCGGAACTCTCGCGCCGGGCCGAGCGGTTCCGGGCCGGCCGGTCGCGGCTGCCGCTCGACGGCCGGACCGCGATCGTCGTCGACGACGGCATCGCCACCGGGTCGACCGCGGCGGCCGCCTGCCAGGTGGTCCGCGCCCAGGGCGCGGCCCGGGTCGTACTGGCCGTGCCGGTGGCCCCGCCGGACGCCGCCGAGCGCCTGCGCACCGCGGCCGACGAGTTCGTCTGCCTGTCCACCCCGTATGCGTTCGCGGCGGTCGGCGAGTGGTACGAGGACTTCTCGCAGACCTCCGACGACGAGGTGGTCTCCCTGCTGTCCCAGGCCGCGAGCGGCACCACCGTCGCCCGGTCCGGTACGAGGCACGGCCCCCGTACGACGACGGCGCACCGCGCGGGCGACTGGGAGGAGGTGCGGATCGAGGCCGGACCGGTCCGGCTCGTCGGGGATCTCACCCTGCCGGTACCGGGCGGGCCGGTCGTGATGTTCGCGCACGGCTCCGGCAGCAGCCGGCACAGCCCGCGCAACCGCGCGGTGGCCACCGCCCTGAACCGCGCGGGCCTGGGCACCCTCCTCTTCGACCTGCTCACCCCGGCCGAGGAGGCCGACCGCGCCAAGGTCTTCGACATCGAGACACTGGCCCGCCGGCTGGCCGAGGCCACCCGCTGGCTGCGCGCCCGGGAGAGCGTCCCGATCGGCTACTTCGGCGCGAGCACGGGCGCCGCGGCCGCCCTGCGGGCCGCCGCCTACCCCGACGCGGACATCGGCGCCGTGGTCTCCCGCGGCGGCCGCCCCGACCTCGCGGGACGCTCGCTGCTCTCCGCCGTACAAGCCCCGACGCTGCTGATCGTCGGCGGCGCCGACACCCTGGTACTGGATCTCAACCGCCAGGCGCAGTCCGCGCTGGTCTGCGAGAACCGGCTCGAAGTCGTGCCCGGCGCGACCCACCTCTTCGAGGAGCGGGGAGCCCTGGACAGGGTGTCCACCCTCGCCCGCGACTGGTTCACCCGCCACTTCCATCTGCTCCCGGCGTAGCGGCGCCGCCAGGTGGCAACAGCCGCATCACCAACACAACAGCCACATCACCAACAGTGGTCAACGGGCAACCCGTTGACCACTGTTGGTACCGCCGGCCGTTGCTAATACCGCAGCGTCCCCGCGATCCCGCCCACCTCGGCGAGCACGCCGTCCGGTACGAAACGCACCTCCGCGCCGGTGTCCAGCGACCGCTCCACGATCGAGTCCACGATGTCGTCGACGGCGTCCGGTTCACCCGGCGCGGCCGGCGTCAGATGGCCGCCGGTGTCCCGTACGGTCTCCTGGTAGTTCTCCTCCACGGCCAGCAGGGCGACCCGGCCGGTCTCCGCGTTCTGCCGGATCTCGTCCAGCCCGGCGGCGAAGGCCCGGCGCCCGCGCGCCCGGTCCAGCTCGGCCAGCACATCGGTGACTTCGGCGTCCGCGCGCTTTTCCGCGTACGGGCGGACGGCCTGCCAGAGCGGCTCGGGCGGCCCGGCGGCGAGCCCGGCCTGCGGTACCTGCGTCACCGTGACTTTGGTGCCGGTGCCGCCCCGCATGACCGTGCCCGCGTCGTCGAGCAGCGAGAGCGCCGCCGCCTCGCCGACCACGTACAGCGGCCGCGGGTCGGCCTTGAGGACGGTGGCCAGCGCGGTGTCCGCCTCCCGCAGGAACTTGCGGGTGTGCTCGTCACTGAAGGTGCTGGGCACCTCGCCCACCTGCAACTGGTCCTCGGGGTCGGGATCGACCAGGCTGCGGGTCAGCGGGAAGCCGCCGCGCCGCAGCTCGGTGAGGCGGTCCGCCGCGCCGCTCCACAGGCTGACGTGATCGGCGGAGAGCGCCAGTACCCAGAACGGGTGCTCGGCGGCGTGCGCGGCGACGAGATTGCGGGTGAGGAAGGTGTCCGAGAGCACCACCCGGGCCGGGACCGTGCGGCCCAGCGACCACACCTGGTGCTCCCCGGGTGCGGCGAAGAGGACCATGCCCTCCTCGGCGTGCGTCAGATCGACCTCCGCCGCCGCCTTGTCCAACTGCTCGATGACGTCGATCCGTCGCTCCCTGGAGACGTCCGGATCGGCCTGCAGCCGCTCCTTGGCCTCGGCGAGCATGTTCCGCAGCAGGACCGGGTCCTGTGCACTGTCCGGCTCACGGCGATGCGTGGGCATCAGCACCGACACGGCCGGATAGGGCCGCTGCCGGCGAAGCTTGGCGAGTTCAGCGGGGCTCAGCGCAGCATGCATCGGAACCCTTCTTTCGGTGAGCGGATTCACGAACTTCGGTGAGCGGATTCCCGAACGGATTCACGAGTAGCCTCGTCCGGCCCCCGGCGCCCTACCACACTATGCACGATATGCCCGTTTCCCCGGTGCGGCAGCAGGTGCGGCGGCAGTGACGTCCAGGCCGTGCGGCAGCCGGTTTTCGGCCCGGCCGACGGCGTCCCCGCCCCAGAAGCGACCTTGCGCCATCCATGGTGTCATCGAAGTGTGGGCGCCCCGCGGACCACGCGGATGCCATGCGAGGAACACTCCGCGGACGCCACCCGAGGAACACTCCGAAACACTCCGGAGAACCCCTGAGAAGAACTCCTGACGAACCCTGAAGAACCCTGTGACAGCGGGAGGAATCATGGCCGGCAACCTGCGAGCCCGGGACATCATGACCGGCGGAGTGCAATGCGTCGGCGCGCACCAGTCGTTGAAGGACGCGGCGCAGATGATGCGCGACCTGAAGGTCGGCGCGTTGCCGATCTGCGGTGACAACAACAAGCTGACGGGGATGATCACCGATCGTGACATCGTCATCAAGTGCTGTGCCGAGGGCATCGACCCGGCGACGGTGCAGGCCGGAAGCATGCAGAGCAAGATCCACTGGATCGACGCCGAAGCGGACGCCGGCGATGTCCTGCGCACCATGGAACAGCACCGGATCAAGCGCCTCCCGGTGATCGACGTCAAGGGCGGTCACCAACTGGTGGGCATGATCACCGAGGCCAACCTGGCCAAGAACCTCACCGACGCCCAGGTCGCCGAATTCGCCAACCGCGTCTACGCGACCGCCTGACGCGCCCGTACAGCGGCCGAGCGCGCCGCTTCCGCGCCCCGCACCCGGCCGCTGGCGGACCGCCACCGTCCGATGCACCGATCTGGCGAGGAGATCGCCGACCAACAGCGGCTCGACCAACAGCGGCTGCGGATGGACGAAATGCCGACGGCCCGGGAGCCGGGCGGTCCACACCGTGTGCCGCCCGCCGTCGAAGCGGAACTCGAACTCGCCCTGGGTAGCGGCCCGTTCGAGCAGCCGGTCGGCGAGCCCGTGCCGGGCCGGCGCCCGTACCGCCCACTCCTCGACGAACCCGGCCCGCGGCCGCCGCTCGATGAACGATGACGACGAACGATGACGACGGAGGTACGGGCGGGCGGCGGGGCGACCGTGTGGGGCTTCGCATCCACGCTGCCGCAGCTCCCCACCACCCGCATCCGGAGCCGGAGTCCGCCGGCGCCGCTCCGTGCGCGGTCCAGCCCCCGTCCAGCGCCAGGGAGCTGCCGGCCACCGCCCGGCGCCCGGCCGCGGGCGCCGCGCCGTTCACCCGAACGGCCGCCCCGGATCGCCCCGCCCCCGCGGGCCTCCTACGGTCTGTCCGATGGGTCAGGGCCGAAAGGCCGCGCCGCGGCCCCGGCCATTGCCCATCGGACAGGCCCCAGCGTCGAACGACGCAGCGCGCCCACCGCGCGCCGCCGCCACAAGGAGGCCGACATGCGGAGGCTCATCGCCGTGCCGACTGTGCTGCTCGCCCTGGCCGCCGCGGGCTGCGGGACCGGGGAGGACCGCGAGGAGGCGCCGGCCACCGCGTCGGCGTCCAACCCGGGCGGGGCGTCCGACGCACCCGGCCCGCAGGACTCCCCCACCATCCCGGGCCAGCCGGTGAGCTGCGGCGCCATTGCCGACGCACTGGGCAAGGCACACGGCGTCGCCCTCTACGCGGACCCCGGCGCGGGCGGCACGGTGGGCTGTGACGAGGCCCGCGCGGTGATGAAGGAGTTCTTCCTGCGGGCGCCGCCGCAGTCGGCCGGGCACCCGGGATCGCTGGCCGTACGGGGCTGGGCCTGCCAGTACGACGGCGGCCCCACCGGCACCTGGGTCACCGAGTGCCGGCAGGGCGAACGCGCGATGCACACCGAGGACTCCGGCCAGCAGCCCGGCCCCAGCGGCCCCCCGGACGAGCCCGGCGCGCCCGACGAGCCCTCGCTCCCCGGGGAGCCGTCGACCACCGAGCTGTAGGGCCCGGCCGGCCGCCGGTCCCTGGACGAGTGACTCCTAGATGAGTGAGTCCGAAGTCCCGTCGTCCGCCCGAAGGGCGGGCCCCGCGGCGTCTGGTGCGGTGCATCGCAAGGCGCCGGAGCGGCCTGATAGCGGGGCTATCGGGACGGTTCGGCAACGCCGCGAGGCGCCGTGCCAGACGCCGCGGGGCAGGCGGGACTTCGGACTCACTCATCTAGATGAGTGAGTCCGGCACGGCCATCCCCTGGAACCAGGTCGGCCCGCCCGCGAGCGCCTTCTCGATCCGGGTGCGCGCGTAGTCTTCCAGCTCCGGGAGGGCGTCCAGGGAGAACCAGCCGACCTCCAGCGACTCGTCGTCGTTGACCCGCGCCTCGCCGCCGACCGCCCGGCAGCGCAGTGTCACGTCCAGGAACTGGCACTCGTCGCCGTTCGGGTACCGCACCGGCGGCAAAGCCTCGACGAGGACCACCCCCTCGGGGACGACCCGGACCGCGGTCTCCTCGTACACCTCGCGGATCGCGGTCTCGGCCGGCTGCTCGCCGGGCTCCGGGATGCCGCCGATCACCGACCAGTCGCCGGTGTCGACCCGCCGGCCCAGCAGCACCCGGCCGGCGTCGTCGAGGACCACCGCGGTCACCCCGGGCAGCCACAGCAGCTTGGTGCCGATGTCGGTCCGGAGGTCACGGATGAAATCGGGCGTCGCCATGCCCCGACCCTACGGGACGATCACCGGCCCCGGCGCCGCCCACGACCTCGCCCCCGGTCCGGACCTCGCCCCCTAGCCCGCCGACGCCGGGCGGCGCAGTCGGAGCCGCGCGCGGACGCAGCGCACCGCGCCCTCGGCATCGTCGACGGTGACGGTGAAGGTCCGCCCGTCACCGAGCCGGAGCACCATCGCCTCACCGCGGCGGACGATCACGGCCGTGCCCTGCTCGGGCCGCCAGCGGTACCCCCAGCCGCCCCAGTGGCGCGGGGTGACCCGGGGCGCGAAGTCCGCGTCGACGACGCTGTCCAGCGGGATTCGGCGGCGCGGCAGGCCCATGTGGCCGCACCGCACCTCCAGGCAGTCCGCGTCCACCCGGACCGCGACATGGACGAAGGCGAGGGTGCCGAAGAGCACCAGCAGCCCGGCCGCGACACAGCCGACCACGGCCATCACCAGGGGCGCCAGCCCGGAGGTCCAGGTGCTGTTCACGGCGAGGGCGACGCCCAGCGCCAGGCAGGCCGCGCCCACGGAGGCCAGCAGCCACTGGACGCGGTTGGACGCCCGGCCGTGCCAGACCTCGGGAATCTCCGCATGCGCGCCGCCGGCCGGTCGTCCACCGGCCGGTACACCGTCCGTACTTCCGCGCTCACCGGGGGCTGCGGCCCCCTCCTGGGGGTGGTCCCTCATGAGACGCAGCGTACGCGCCTTCGCACCCCGGGGCCCGGCCGATGGGCCCGGGTGGCAGGCGCTGCGTCACACCGTGCGCGGCGCGGCCGGGACGGCGCCGGCGAGCAGCCGGCCCTCCGCATAGGCCAGGACCACCTCGGGGAGCGTGCCCGGGCGGCCGCTGAGGAGGACGTCGAGGGTGCCGGTGGGGGCGGCCGCGGGGGCTGGTTCGGCGCCGATCCGGCGGAGTGCCTGGGCGGCGACCGCCTCGGCGGAGCCGTGCAGGACCAGCGGCGGGGTGCCGGGCTGCTGGAGGGCGGCACGGATGCGTTCGGCGACCAGTTCGTAGTGGGTGCAGCCGAGGACGACGGACCGGATGTCGCGCGGGGTGCGCTCGGCGGCGGCGGCCACCGCGGCGTCGATCGCGTCCTCGTCGGCCTGCTCGACGGCGTCGGCGAGGCCCGGGCAGGGCACACCGGCGACCGTGACGCCCTGGGCGAAACGGGCGATCAGGTCCTGCTGGTAGGGGCTGCCGGTGGTGGCGGGGGTGGCCCAGATGGCGACCGGGCCGCCGCCGGCTGCGGCCGGCTTGATCGCCGGGACGGTGCCGATGACCGGGATGGCAGGCTCCAGCTCGGCACGGAGCGCGGGCAGCGCGTGCACGGAGGCGGTGTTGCAGGCGACGATCAGCGCGTCCGGCCGGTGCGCGGCGGCGGCCCGGGCGACGGCCAGGGCGTGCGCGGTGACGTCGTCGGGGGTGCGCGGGCCCCACGGCAGGCCGTCGGGGTCGGTGGAGAGGACCAGGTCCGCGTCCGGCCGCAGGCGCCGCACGGCGGCGGCCGCCGGGAGCAGGCCGGTTCCGGAGTCCATCAGCGCGATCTTCACCCGGACACTTTACTCAACGGGCCGCCCTACTTGTCATACCGGCCCGGAAAGGACCGGAAGGGGGCGGGGGCCGCGAGTCCGTGTCGGGCACCGGCCCGCGGCGGCCCCGGTGGGGCAGACTGCGGCCGTGGACGCGATGGAGTGGATCGCCGCGGTGTCCCTGGTGGCCTGGGTGTGGCTGCTGCTGGGGCAGGGCTTCTTCTGGCGGACCGACGTCCGGCTGCCCGCCCGCCGGGATCCGGACCGCTGGCCGTCGGTGGCGGTGGTGGTGCCGGCGCGGGACGAGGCCGCGGTGCTGCCGGCGAGCCTGCCGACGCTGCTGGCGCAGAAGTACCCGGGCCGGGCCGAGGTGTTCCTGATCGACGACGGGAGCACGGACGGCACGGGCGGGCTCGCCCGCGAGCTGGCGACCGCCGGGGGCGGGCTGCCGCTGACCGTCGCCTCGCCCGGCGAGCCGGAGCCGGGCTGGACGGGAAAGCTGTGGGCGGTCCGGCACGGCATCGCGCTGGCGCGGGAGCGCACCGCCCCCGAGTACCTCCTGCTGACCGACGCCGACATCGCCCACGAGCCGGACAGCCTGCGGGAGTTGGTGGCCGCGGCCCGGTCCCACGGGCTGGACCTGGTGTCGCAGATGGCCCGGCTGCGGGTGGTGACCGGCTGGGAGCGGCTGATCGTGCCGGCCTTCGTGTTCTTCTTCGGCCAGCTCTACCCGTTCCGGTGGGTCAACCGGCGGGGCGCCCGGACCGCGGCGGCGGCCGGCGGCTGCGTGCTGCTGCGGCGGGAGGCGGCGGAGCGGGCGGGCGTCCCGGAGGCGATCCGGCACGCGGTGATCGACGATGTGTCGCTGGCGCGGGCGGTCCAGCGCTCCGGCGGATGCATCTGGCTGGGGCTGGCGGACCGGGTGCGCAGCGTGCGCCCGTACCCGCGGCTGGCGGAACTGTGGCGGATGGTCTCCCGCAGCGCCTACGCGCAACTCCGCCACCGGCCGCTGCTCCTGCTGGCCACGGTCCTGGGGCTGGTGCTGGTCTACCTGGTGCCGCCGGCCGCCCTGCTGGCCGGACTCGCGGCCGGCGACCCGGTGGCCGCGGGCCTGGGCGGCGCGGCCTGGGCGGTGATGTGCGGGACGTACCTGCCGATGCTGCGCCACTACCGGCAGCCGCCCTGGGCGGCGCCGCTGCTCCCGTTCACCGCGCTGCTCTACCTCCTGATGACCGTGGACTCGGCCGTGCAGCACTACCGGGGGCACGGCGCCGCCTGGAAGGGCCGCACCTACGGCACGCTCTGAAGTTGCCGCCCCGCTTCGTCAACGAGAGGGCCGGGGCGCCCTTCGTGAGGGTGAGTTTCGTCAGGCGGGACGGGAGCGGGCGCGGGGACCGGCGCGGCCCGGCCGGGCGGGGCGGAATTGACGCCACCGGTTGACCGGCCGGCAACGGCGGCGCGGCGGCCGTCGGGGGCACGGTCGGTGGCACCACAGCAGGCCGCGGGGCTCCACGCGGACCGCCGGCGCCGGAACCGGGACGTTGCCGCCCGTGAGTATCGCCCTTGGGCATCGACATCGCCGTGCCCTCCCGCCGTCCCGCAGCACTCGCGCCCCGTCAGCCGTAGCCGGCACCAACCCACTTGGCCGGGAACGCCCCGAACGCCCCCTGTTCATCCTCTGGAGGCGAGGTCTTTACACGATCCCTACGGGCGATCGCGACCGATTTTCGCAAGTTCGCTCACATTGCGGACCCGGGACCTCTCCGAACCCGTAAAACAACCCTCTTGTCAGGCTCCCCAATCGACACATCGTGGGCTTAACTTATGAGGCATGACCTCCCCCCGCTCCACTTACAGCGGCGGCTACTACGCATCGCCCTCCTTCCCCGACACTCCTATCTACGACAGCCTGGTCGCAGAGCGGGGTACGCCGCAGATCGCCCCGATCCGGGTGAACCCGTCCCCTTGGGAGACCGGTTCCTCGCTGCCGGCCCTGCCCTCGGCACTGCCCGCGCTGCCCGCGGCGCCCTCCGCGCCGTCCGCGCCCCCGCAGGGCCACGGGTATCCGGGCGCCGTGCCGCAGCCGGCCGCCCCGCTGCAGCACACCCCGGCGCCGTACATCCCGCAGCAGGCGGGCCATCGCGGGTACCAACCCCCGCAGCAGCACCAGCGTCCGGCACCGGGCATGGGCACGGGGTACGAGGCGATGCGCCCGGCCGCCCCGGTCGCGCCGCGGCCCGCCTCACCGTTCGACGAGCCGGGGTACGGCCGCCAGTACCCGCCGCGCGGGTACTGAACCGGCCACTCGACCCGATGTGCGAAGCGGCTGGCAGGATGAGGCCATGTCCAGGCCACAGGTCCAGTCGCTGCACGTCTATCCGGTCAAGGCCCTTGCGGGCTCCGATCCCGGCGATGCGGTCGTCGAGCCGTGGGGGCTCGCCGGGGACCGACGGTGGCTGTTCGCCGACGCCGCAGGCCGGCAGATCACCCAACGGCAACAGCGGGGGCTGGCGTTGGCCCGTGCCGAGGGGCTGCCCGGTGGCGCCCTGCGGCTGACCGCGCCCGGGATGCCGCCGCTGGTGGTCGAGGTGCCCGAGCCGCTGGGCACGGTCCCGGTCCGGGTCTTCGACGACGTGGTCGAGGCAGTGCCCGCGGGCCCCGAGGCGGCCGCCTGGTGCCAGGGCTTCCTGGGTTTCGAGTGCCGGCTGCTGCACATGGACGCCCCGGAGAAGCGCCGCCGCGTGGACCCCCACTACGGCGAGCCCGGCGACACCGTCAGCTTCGCCGACGGCTATCCGCTGCTGCTCACCACCGCCTCGTCGCTCGACGCCCTCAACTCCCTCGTCGCGCAGGGCGACCACGCCGCCGAGGGGCCCCTCCCGATGAGCCGTTTCCGGCCCAATGTCGTGATCGCCGGTACGGCGCCCTGGGCGGAGGACGGCTGGCGGCGGGTGCGGATCGGCGCGGTGGAGTTCCAGGTGGCCAAGCCCAGCGGGCGCTGCGTGGTGACCACCGTCGACCAGCGCACCGCCGAGCGCGGCAAGGAGCCGCTGCGGACCCTCGCCCGCCATCGCCGCTTCGGCGACAAACTGGTGTTCGGCCAGAATCTGATTCCCCGTGGTGCGGGCACGCTCCGCGTCGGCGACCCGTTCGAGATACTCGGCTGACGGCCGCACGCGGTCCCTGCCGCCCTCGTTGCGGGCCGGTCGGCGGCTGCCTACAGTGAGCGCTCAGCGCCGCCGACGGGACCGGCCGCGGGGTGAGACAGAGAGCTGCTGTGCCGATGCCTGCCAGGGATGCCGTGAGCGGCCACCTCCTCCCCGTCCAGCGCCTGCGCCCCGGGGACCACGCCTCTGCGGGCCACGGCGACGACGAGGCCCGGGCCCGCGAGCGCGGCCGGCTGGTGGTCACCGGCCTGCGGGAACTCATCGGGCCGGACGCCCAGTTCACCGCCGCCCGGCAGAGGAGGCCGCTGCGCGCGGCCACGGACCGGGCGACGGGCGAGGGGTGCACCGTGCTGCGGGCGTTCGTCGACATGGGGTGGGCGGCCGCGCTCGGCGCCGGCGTCGCGCCGGCGGCCCGCCGGCTCACCGTGGACCTGACGCGGCGGCACTTTCTGCCGGTGGGCGGCGCGGTGGGTCTGCCCGCCCCGGCCCGGGGCGCCACGGGACACGATCTGGTCGAAGTGCGCCGCGGCCGCGGGCGGCACCGGATGCTGCGGCGGCCGGGCGCCGAGGCGGTGCCGCGGCTGACGCCGAGGGAGGTGGTACGGCCGTGCTGAATCCGGAACCGGCCGGTCACGGTCGGGCGAAGGAGCCGGTGGAGGAGGCCGGGCGCCGGCTGCTGCAGCGCCGCTTCACCGCGCGACTGCTGCCGCAGCTGCGGCTGCTGGTCGAGGAGTGCGCCGCCCGCGAGGGGCTGAACGAGCCGCGGCGCGGGGAGTTCGTGCTCGCGGTGGACGAGATCGCCGGGAACGCCGTGGAGCACGCCGGCGGCGCGGGGCGGCTGGTGCTGCGCCGGGTGGGGGACGAGCTGGAGTGCCGGATCAGCGACGCCGGCCCCGGCTTCAGCGAGACGGTGATCCCGGAGCTGCTGCCGGGCCTGGACGGCGCCCCCAAGGGGCGGGGGCTGTGGCTGGCGCGGCTGGTGGCGGACCGGTTCGCGGTCGGGCCCGGCACGGGCACGGCGGGCGAACGGGGCGCGGTGGTGACGGTGGCGGTCCGGCTGCGCTGACGGCACGGCCGGGCCCGGAACGGGTACCGGCCCGTGCGGGGGCGCGGCGGGTGGTCGGCGCGTGCGCCGTGCGGCCGCCAACCGGGCGCGTCATCAGCGGCGTTCGGGGTGGGTGCCGCGACCGCGGCCGGCTGGTTCGTCGAGGGCGGCCGGCGGCCGGCCGTACCGCGGCTGACGGCACGTCGGTTCCGCCGCTGGGACGCGGCCGGGGCATGCGCCGGGCAGGACTGAGGACGGCCGACGCCGGGAGTTGAGGAGCGGCTGACCAGGCTGCGGACCGTGTCAACTGCCGCCCCCCGGGCGCGCTACGGTGGTGCCTCCAGTCTCTCGGCTGGGGCCTCGCAGACCGGAAGCGGACATCCCGCTTCACGCATGGCTGCCGGGCCGACATCTGCCGCACGAAGTGGGGACACGACACCGCCATGGCACAGGGCTCGGTCCAGGTGACGCACGCCGGAACGTCGCGTTGGCGGCGTCGCACCGGTGAGTACAGTTCGCTCGCCGCCGCCCTGGAGGCCGCCGGCGACGGGGACGTGCTGACCGTGCCGGCCGGGACGTACCGGGAGAACCTGGTGCTCCAGCGGGCGGTGACGCTGCGCGGACCGGAGGGGGCGCGCGGCTCGGTGCGGATCGCGCCGGCCGACGGGGTGGCGCTGACGATACGAGCCTCGGCCACCGTCCACGACCTGCACCTGGAGGCCGCCGACTCGGCGTCGCCGGCGCTGCTGGTGGAGGACGGCGCCCCCGAGCTGACCGACATCCGTGTGGTGACCCGGTCAGCGGCCGGCATCGAGGTGCGCGGCGGCGCCCGTCCGACGGTGCGGCGCTGCACGGTCGACAACGCCGGCGGCGTCGGCATCAGCGTCCTGGACGGCGCCGGCGGGGTGTTCGAGGAGTGCGAGGTGGTGGCGGCCGGCCAGGCCGGGGTGACGGTGCGCGGCGGCGCCCACCCACGGCTGGCGAACTGCCGCATCCACCACGCCTCGGGCGCCGGGCTGTCGCTGACCGGCGAGGGCACCACCGTCGAGGCGGTGGGCTGCGAGCTGTACGAGATCAAGGGCACGGGCGTCCAGGTGACGGGGCGGGCCGCCGGCCATCTCACGGACTGCACGGTGCACCGCACCACGGCGGACGGCGTCACCCTGGACACCGACGCGGTGCTCACCCTCGCCGACTGCGACATCCACGACATCCCGGAGAACGCGGTCGATCTGCGGTCCCGTTCGGTGCTGACGCTGACCCGCTGCACGGTGCGGCACTTCGGGCGCAACGGCCTGTCGGTGTGGGACCCGGGCACCCGGGTGGACGCCAACCAGTGCGAGATCCACGACAGTACGGGCGACTACCCGGCGGTGTGGGTCAGCGACGGCGCGACCGCGGTCCTGGACTCCACGCGGCTGCACGACGTGCCCGACGCACTGTTCGTCCTGGACCGGGGCTCCCGGGCCGACGTCGTGGACTGCGATCTCACGCAGGTCCGCAACACCGCGGTGTCGGTGAGCGACGGCGCCACCGTCCAGCTGGACGACTGCCGGATCCGGGAGACCTCGACCGGTGCGTGGTTCCGCGACCACGGCAGCGGCGGCACGCTCGCCAACTGCACCATCGACGGGGCGCAGACCGGGGTGATCGTCACCAAGGGCGCGGACCCCACCATCGAAGGCTGCACGGTCAGTTCGCCCGCCGAGGCCGGGTTCTACGTCTCCGCGGAGGGCCGGGGCACCTTCCACGGCTGCCGGGTCACCGGCAGCTCCGGCTTCGGCTTCCATGTGATCGACGGCTGCCGGACGACGCTGACCCGGTGCCGTACGGAGCGGTGTGCCCGCGGCGGCTACGAGTTCGCCGACGCGTTCGGCGACGGCAGCGGCGGCGGGCCCACCGTCGAGGACTGCACCAGCGACGAGAGCCGGACCACGCAGGCGCCGCCGGTGACCGCCCCGACGGCGCAGCCGGCGACCCAGACGGCCGGACTGCTGGGCAACGTCCCGGCGCCGCGGCCGGCGCCGGCCGCCGCCGGCGCCGCCCCGGAGACGCCGGCGCCCGGCCGCCCCTCCGAGGAGGTGCTGGGCGAACTGGACGCCCTGGTGGGGCTGGACAGCGTCAAGCGGGAGGTGCGCACCCTGATCAACATGATCGAGGTGGGGCGCCGCCGGCAGGAGGCCGGCCTCAAGGCCGCGTCGGTCCGGCGGCATCTGGTGTTCACCGGCTCCCCCGGCACCGGCAAGACCACGGTGGCCCGGCTGTACGGCGAGATCCTGTACTCCCTGGGGGTGCTGGAGCGCGGTCACCTGGTCGAGGTGTCGCGGGTGGACCTGGTGGGCGAGCACATCGGCTCGACGGCGATCCGCACCCAGGAGGCGTTCGACCGGGCGCGCGGCGGGGTGCTCTTCGTGGACGAGGCGTACGCGCTCTCCCCCGAGGACTCCGGACGGGACTTCGGCAAGGAGGCCATCGACACCCTGGTCAAGCTGATGGAGGACCATCGGGACGCGGTGGTGGTGATCGTGGCCGGCTACACCGCGGAGATGGAGCGGTTCCTGGCGGTCAACCCCGGTATCTCGTCACGTTTCTCACGGACCATCAGGTTCGGTGACTACGCTCCGGAGGAGCTGCTGCGGATCGTCGAGCAGCAGGGCGAGGAGCACGAGTACCGTCTCGCCGAGGGGGCCTGCGAGGCGCTGCTCAAGTACTTCACGGCGCTGCCCAAAGGGCCTTCGTTCGGCAACGGCCGCACCGCGCGGCAGACGTTCGAGGCGATGGTCGAGCGGCACGCGGGCCGGGTCGCCAGGATCACCGACCCGAGCACCGACGACCTGACCCTGCTCTACGCCGAGGACCTGCCCGAACTCCCCTGATTCTCCCCCGGGTCGGACCGCTGGGCCGGTATCCCCGGGGCCAGCCGGGCGAACAGTTGGGCGCGCACCCGGTCGAAGACGGGGTCGGCCTGGTAGTCGCCGTGGCCCAGGATCTGGGCGGGCAGCGGGTTCTGGAGGGTGCGGCCGAAGGCGAGCGGGTCGCGCAGCGGCCCCTCGTCGATCGCCCGGCCGTCCTCGCAGGTGAGCCGGATCGGGCCGCCGATGGGGTCGGTGAAGCGCCAGAGGTTGCGCCAGTCGTCCATCTCGCGGTGCAGGCCGGTGAGGGCCGGCGGGCCGAAGTAGGCGGGGAACCAGCGGCCGTAGAGGCGTTCCAGCGGGCTGCCGTAGGTGAGCAGGGCGACCCGGCTGCGGGTGACCAGATCCAGCTGCCAGACGGCCGCCGCGGCCAGCACACTGCCCTGGGAGTGGCCGGAGATCACCAGCCGGCCGTCGTAGCGCTCGGTCCAGGTGGCCATCCGCCACGTCAGGTCGGGGACGGCGCGCTCGGCATAACAGGGCGGCGCGAAGGGGTGTGCGGCGCGCGGCCAGAAGGTGCCGACGTCCCAGAGGATGCCGATGGTGCGCCGGGCGGAGTGGTCGCGGTAGGCGCGCCGGCCCATGGTGAGCAGCAGGACCACCCCGGCGCCCATCAGCCAGGAGCCGAGGGACTCGGCGGCCGCGGCGGCGGCGTGCACGAAGGGCGGGGCGCCCTCGGTGGCGCGGCCGGGGGCCCGGTCGGTGAGCCAGGCGCCGGCCACCGCACCGGCTCCCAGGACGAGGGTGACGGCGGCGATCGCGGCCACCAGGACGGGCGCCGCGTCGGTGAGCCCGGCGCGGGCGATGGTGCCGGCGATGCGCTCGGTGCGCAGCACGTCGGGCCGCTCGCGCGGGTCGTAGAGGCCGGGGACGTCCTCGGCGACCCGCTTGCGGACCATCAGGACCCGGACGCCGGCCAGAACGACGACGACGGCGACCACGACGAGCAGCGCGGGCAGTACCGACGCCTGCCAGGACAGCAGCACCGGCGGCCCGGGGATCGGCGCATGGTCCTGGCCGGGAGTGGCGGGCCCGTCGATCCAGTCGGCGAACCGTTGGGCCACGCCTCCCGTCAGCACCCCGGCGACCGCGCAGGACAGCAGCGCGACGGCCGGCCCGCCCATGCCGCGCAGCGCGGTGCGGGCCTCGCCCCGGGCGGCGCGCTGGAGGAACCACGCGGTCACCACCAGGGCCAGCACCAACCCGCCCTGGAGGACGGCGATCCCGCCGAACGCCGCGACCCCGGGCAGCGGGCCGTGGCTGTGCGCCGCCGGCCGCGACCAGGCGGCGTAGCCGGCGGTGAGGGCGAGCACGGCCAGCGCGAGGTAGGGCAGCGCGCGGACGGCGAGGCGGTCGGACTCCTCGTCGCGGACCGCCTCGCTGCGGGCGGTGCGCCAGACGACGAGCAGGGTGCCGGCGGCGAGCAGCACGACCAGGCCGGTGAGGGTCCGGCCGACGGCGGTCAGGGCGACGGCGCCGGCCCGGTCGTCGGCCCGCAGGGAGGCGACGAGCAGGGCGGCGGCGATGGTCAGCACCCCGGCCGTGGTGTGCGCGGCGCGCAGCCGGGCGACGAGCCGGCGGCCGTACCAGAAGCCGTCGAGACCCAGCGCGGTGCGCTCGTGGGCGGGGGTGTCACGGGAGGTGCCGGGACGGCGCGGCGGCGGGGAGGCGGACTCGTAGGCGCTCCAGGTGCGGTGCGAGAGCCACCACAGGAAGCCGACGACCGCCAGGGGCAGCGCGGAGGCGAGGACCAGACGGCGGCCCGGGGTGCTCCACCAGCCGCCGCCCGCGGGGTCGAGGAAGCCCAGCCAGGACTTGCCGGTGGCGCAGACGGGGGTGCCGGCGCACTGCCAGGCGCTGAGGTCGAGGGCGACCTCGCAGGCCGCGGCGGCCAGCAGGACGGTGAGGGTCAGCGCGAGCAGCCGTACGAGGAGGTCGTAGAGGCGCTGGGCCCGGTGGCCGGGCGGGGCGGCCGGGCGCATCCAGTGGGCGAGGTTGGCGACCATGAACGGCAGCAGGATCAGCCAGAGCGCGCGGGCGCCGTTGCCGGAGGTGAGGTTGGACCAGCAGTACGCCTCGCGCACCGGCCGGGTGCGGTAGGCGCCGGGGCGCCGCTCGGCGTCGGCGTCCTCGGTGCGGCGGTAGCAGGCGGCGGTGTCGTCGCCGGTGATCAGCTGGACCCGTGGGTCGCCGAGCATCTCCTGCGGGGTGGTGCCGCCGACGCCGTGGACGAGGAGCTCCAGGGCGAGCGGCGAGTGCGGTGCGGTGACGGGTGGCGGGTCCGCCGCCGGGCTCGGTTCCGGCGTACGGGCGGACGGTGGTGTGGCCGCGGTCTCCACTGGCTTTCCCCCGATGTCAGTGTGGAGCGGTGTGAGGTGGTGGGCGAGGGCTGTCCTGGCGTGGTGCGGGCGGGGGCGCGGGTGGTCGGTCGTGCGGTGCGCCCCCTTCTCGGATTGTCCCCGTCTTCTGGGAGCGTTCGCACCCGGCTTGCGGTTCCCTGGGCGCCGGTTGCGGTTCCCCGGCCGCGGCCTACCCGGATCGGGGTCGCTGTCGGACCCGCGTGCGAGGATGAAGGTCGGCAGCAGCACAGAGCGCAGGCGGCGGACAGCCGGCGGAAGGACCCGGGGCGGTGAGCCGGGTGGAAGGGACGGGCCGCGGTGGTCGACAACCAGAACCTCCTCGCGGAGCAGCGGCGGGCCCTGATCCTCGATGAGGTCAGGCGGCGGGGCGGAGTGCGGGTCAATGAGCTGACCCGCCGGCTGAGCGTCTCGGACATGACGGTCCGTCGCGATCTGGACGCACTGGCCCGCCAGGGCATGGTCGAGAAGGTGCACGGCGGCGCCCTGCCGGTGAGCGATCCCAGTACGCACGAGCCGGGTTTTGAAGTGAAGTCGGGGCTGGAGCCGAGCGCCAAGGCGGAGATCGCCAAGGCGGCGGCGGAGCTGGCGGTGCCGGGCAGCGCGATCGCGCTGGCCGGTGGCACCACGGCGTATGCGCTGGCCCAGCGGCTGCTGGAGGTGCCGGAGCTGACGGTGGTGACGAATTCGGTGCGGGTGGCCGAGGTGTTCTACAACGCCCAGCGGGCCGCGGCCGGCGGCGGCGAGGGCCGCCCGCCCGCGGAGGCGGCGACGGTGGTGCTGACGGGCGGGATGCGCACGCCGTCGGACACCCTCGTCGGCCCGGTGGCGGACGCCGCGATCCGGTCGCTCCACTTCGATCTGCTCTTCCTCGGGGTGCACGGCATATCGGTGGAGGCGGGGCTGTCCACGCCGAATCTCGCCGAGGCGGAGACCAACCGCCATTTCGTGCGGTCCGCGCGGCGGGTGGTGGTGGTCGCCGACCACACCAAGTGGGGCACGGTGGGCCTGAGTTCGTTCGCCGCGCTGGACGAGGTGGATGTGCTGGTGACGGATGCCGGGCTGTCCGCCGAGGCGCGGGCGGAGTTCGCGGACCGTCCGACGGAGCTGGTGGTGGCGGGCGAATCGGCCGCCGACGCAGACAGCTGACGCTGTGCCGGCTATGGTGTCCGGCGCAGCCGGCCCCGTCCGCAGGAGGTGCTCGTCCATGCCCCGACGGCTCCGTCCCGTCCCGCTCGACTTCGCCGGATCGGCGCCGCTGCGGCTGGTGTTCACCGCCGAGGTCGCCGCCCCGCCCAAGGCCGTCTACGCCGCGCTGGCGGACGACGTCCCGGGCTGGGCCGACTGGTTCACCGGGGTCGCGCGGATCGCCCCGACGCCGGACGGCCGCGGCCGCGAGGTGCGGCTCACCGGCGGCGGCCGCTTCCGCGAGACGATCATGGCCGCCGAGCCCGCCGCGCGCTACGCCTACCGCGTCGACACCACCAACGCCCCCGTACTGCGAGCCCTGTTGGAGGACTGGCGGCTCACGCCGGCCGGCGACGGGACCCGGGTGCGGTGGACGTACGCGGCGGACGGCCCGGCGCTCTTCCGCTGGCTGATGCCGCTGGCCCGCCCGGCCCTGGCGCACGCCTTCCGGCGCTCCCTGCGGTCCCTGGACCGCCGGCTCGCCGACGGCTGACGGACGGGCCCGCGGCGGCCGGTGGCCCCTCGGCCGCCGGCCTGCCGCGCGTCAGTCGCCCCAGGACCCGGTGGCGAGGAAGTGCTCGATGGTCCGGGCGTAGGGGGCGATGTCGAGCCCCTGCTCGGCCAGCCAGGCGTCCGAGTAGTACTTGTCGAGGTAGCGGTCGCCCGGGTCGCACAGCAGCGTCACCACGGATCCGGTCCGGCCCTCGGCGACCATCTCCGCGACGATCCGCAGGGCGCTCCACAGCCCCGTGCCCGTCGAGCCGCCCGCCTTGCGGCCGATGGCCCGCTCCAGCGCGCGGACGGCGGCGACGCTGGCCGCGTCCGGCACCTTCATCATCCGGTCGATCGCACCCGGCACGAAGCTCGGCTCCATGCGCGGCCGGCCGATGCCCTCGATACGGGAGGCGGTGGCGCAGTCGGTCGAGGCGTCGCCGGTGAGCCAGCCGTCGAAGAAGCAGGAGTTCTCCGGGTCGGGGACGCAGATCAGGGTGTCGTACTGCATGTAGTGGACGTATCGGGCGATGGTCGCGGAGGTGCCGCCGGTGCCGGCGGTGGCGACGATCCAGGTCGGCTCGGGGTAGCGCTCCAGCCGCAGCTGCTGGTAGATCGACTCGGCGATGTTGTTGTTGCCGCGCCAGTCCGTGGCCCGCTCGGCATAGGTGAACTGGTCCATGTAGTGCCCGCCGGACTCGGCGGCGAGCCGGGCGGACACCTCGTAGACGGTCCGCGGGTCCCGGACGAGGTGGCAGGTGCCGCCGTGGAACTCGATGAGCCGGGTCTTCTCCCGGCTGGTGGTCGCCGGCATCACCGCGATGAACGGGACCCCGATCAGCGAGGCGAAGTACGCCTCGGAGACCGCCGTGGAGCCGCTGGACGCCTCGATCACCGGCTTGCCCGGGCGGATCCAGCCGTTGCACAGCCCGTAGAGGAACAGCGAGCGGGCCAGCCGGTGCTTGAGGCTGCCGGTGGGGTGTGTCGACTCGTCCTTGAGGTAGAGGTCGATGCCCCACTCCTCGGGCAGCGGGAAGCGCAGCAGGTGGGTGTCGGCGGTGCGGTTGGCGTCCGCCTGGACCTTGCGGACTGCTTCTTTGAGCCACGCCCGGTAGTCCGGATCCGAGCGGTCGACGTCGACGGTCGGAAGGGCGGACGGGGCCGTCACACCGGCCGCGTGCGGGTCTCCGGGCCGCCCCTCGGGCGGTTGTGCGGTGCTCACCGGCGCGCTCCTCAAGGGGATGTACGGGGCCGGCGGAAGGCCGGTCCGGTTTTGACTATAACCACCCGGCGCACGCTTCTCACCTGCATAAACATCCCTTTGAGAGGCCCCAAGAAGACCCTGGGGCAAGGGGGTTGTGCGCCTTGGCGCCCCCTGTGGCACTGGTGAACCGGGCGCAATGGCGGCAAACTTCCCTGTGGGGGGCGGTGGACGGAACCCGCCCACGGCATCGGGGAGTGGTGAGAATGGCGGAGCCGGAGTACAAAGCGACCGGAGTACGGATAGAGCGCTCGTTGCGGTCCCTGACCAGAGCGGGCCAGGTCCGCATCAGCGGCGGCCGGCTGGCCCTGCTGACCAGCTACGGCAGGGAGATCGACAGCGCGCCGGTCGGTGCCGTGGAAGCCCACAAGCCGCTGTTCGCCGCCCGCGACCGGGCACTCGCCATCCTCAACGGCAACCGCTACTCGCTGACCCTGGGCGCCCGGGACCGTTTCCTGCGCGCTGTGGAGGCGGCCCGTCGGCCACGCGCGTGAACACCGGCTTCGGTGCGGCGGTGCGGTTGCGGTCGCGCACCGCCTGCCCGACCCTGGACACGTATCACTGAGGGTTCACCAGCGGTGACACTGTGACGCAGCCGGCATCGCTGTTCCGATCTTCGCCCCTCCCCGGTACGAGGGGCGCCCGGCCTCATCAGGGAGTCGCGGTCGTGATCAGGCAGCCCAGCAGACACTGCACGGTGGAGCTCGAGGCCGTCCCGGCCCGCATCGGCCACGCACGCGGCATCGTCTCCGCGCAACTACGCCTCTGGCATCTCGACGCCCTGGTCGATCCGGCCGCCCTCGGGGTGACCGAACTCCTCGCCAACGTCCACCGGCACGCCCGCCCCAGCAAGCAGTGCACCGTCGAACTGTGCGTACTGCTCGACCAGTTGACGGTCTCGGTGCACGACCTCGACCCTCGGCTGCCGCGCCTGCGGACCGCCGGCGGCTGGGAGACCTCCGGCCGCGGACTGGCGCTGATCGCGGCGCTCAGCGAGAGCTGGGGAGTACGCCCGCACGACCCGGGCAAGGTCGTCTGGTTCACCCTCCCCGCCCTGACCACCGCCCCCGAAGAGGTCCGCGCACCGCACACCTGCTGGGACACCGCGCCGCTGGAGGACGCGGACGCCGACCCCCGGCCCCGGACCCGGAGCGCGCGGGTCGGCTGACCGCGGCCCGGGGCGCTACGCGGCACTCCCCTTGCGGCCGCCGCCGAAGTGCTCCTCCAGGACGGACAGCCGCCGCCAGTACTCCTCCTCGTCGATCTCGCCGGCGGCGAACCGGCGACCGAGGACGGCGATCGACGTCGGGGCGTCACCACCACCCCCGGGCCGGGAGCGTCGCGCCCCGGCGGCCGCGCGTCGTCGTACCGGGGGCTGCGGGTACGACGGTGGGGGTATGGGCGGCCCCCTGCCCACCTCCCCCTCTTGATCTCTGCAACTCCTTACTTGATCTCTGTAACTACTAGTATGTACAGTCAGGGTATGAGCAAGAGCACGCGGGACAGTGAGACGACGGCGGCCGACGCTCCCCCGGCCGGCAGCACCCAGGAACGGCTCGTCACCAGCACCCAGGAGCTCCTGTGGGAGCGCGGCTATGTCGGCACCAGCCCCAAGGCGATCCTGGAGCGCGCGGGCGTCGGCCAGGGCAGCATGTACCACCACTTCGCGGGCAAGTCCGCTCTCGCGCTGGCCGCGATCCGGCGCACCGCCGACGGCATGCGCGCGTCGGCCGACGAGATCCTCTCGGCTCCCGGCACGGCGTACGACCGCGTCGCGGCCTATCTGCTGCGCGAGCGGCAGGTGCTGCGCGGCTGCCCGATCGGGCGGATGACGCAGGACCGCGACGTGGTGCAGGACCCCGAACTCCGGGCGCCGCTGGACGAGATGTTCGGCTGGCTCCGGCAGCGGATCGCCGAGGTGCTCACCGAGGGACAGCGGCGCGGCGAACTGGCCGCCGCCCTCGACCCGTCGGCCACCGCGGCCAGCGTCGCCGCGGTCGTCCAGGGCGGCTATGTCCTGGCCCGGGCGGCCGAGGACCCCGCCCCCTTCGACGCCGCCGTACAGGGCCTGTTGGCGCTGCTGGCCGCGCAGTCCACCACGGCGCCGGCCCCGGCACCGGCCCGTGGGAACGGCCCCGCGGCCCCCTGACCGGCACCTCTCCCTTCTCCCCTCCCCTACGGAGCCCCCGATGCACGCCATGCAATACAGCGTCACCCTGCCCGCCGACTACGACATGGAGATCATCCGGCACCGCGTGAAGACCCGTGGCCACCTCCTGGACGACTTCGACGGCCTCGGCCTCAAGGCGTACGGCATCCGGGAGCGCGGCAGGGACGGCTCGCCGGTCAACGAGTACGCGCCGTTCTACCTCTGGGCCCAGCAGGAGGCGATGAACCGCTTCCTGTTCGGCGAGGGCTTCCGTGGTGTGGTCCGGGACTTCGGGCGTCCGGCGGTGCACAACTGGCAGGGCCTGTACCACCGTCCGGGCCCCGCGGCCGACCACGTCCCGGCCTCCTTCACCCGGCACGCCGTGCCCGTCCCCGAGGGCACCGACGTCGCGACCGTCATCGAGGACGCCCTCGCCGTGCACGAGAAGCTGGCGACCACCGACGGGGTGCACACCACCGCCCTGGGCCTCGATCCCCGGCGCTGGGAGCTGCTCCACTTCACACTGTGGGCGGACGCCGCCCCGGAATCCGTCGCCGGGGAGCGCTTCCAGGTGCTGCACCTGTCCACCCCGGGCGTCGGCCGGCTGGGCGCCGGGCGGCAGTGGTGACCGCGGGCCCCACGGCCGCACCCGGCCGCCGTACCGTCCGCACGGTCCTGGGCGACCTCGCCCCCGACCGGCTCGGCGTCTGCGACGCCCACGACCACCTCTTCATGAGCAGCCCCCAACTCCCGGGCCAGGAGCTCGCCGACGCCGACGCGGCCGCCGCCGAACTGCGCTCCTTCCGGGACGCCGGCGGGGCATCCGTGATCCAGTGGACGCCGTACGGCATGGGGCGGCAGGCGAACGAACTCCCGCGACTGGCACGGGAGTCGGGCGTCACGATCGTCGCCGCGACCGGGCTCCACCAGGCGGCGCACTATCGCCCCGACGTCCTGGAGGGGTTGCTGTCGGCCTCGGCCGACCTGGCCGGGCTGTTCGTCAGCGAGCTGACGGAGGGGATAGGCGCCATGGGCGCCCTCGGTGCCGATGGCGGCGACGCCGGCACTGTGGATTCCCCGGCGCCCCGGCCGCGGGCCGGCATGATCAAGGTGGCCGGCGGCTTCCACGGTCTGGACCGGCACGCCCGCCACACCATGACGGCCGCCGCCGAGGCCCACCGCGCGACCGGCGCGCCCATCGGCGTCCACCTGGAGCTGGGCACCGGCGCGCTGGACGTCCTCGACCTGCTGTGCGGCGAGTTGGCGGTCCCGCCGGACCGGGTGATCCTCGGCCATCTCAACCGTTCGCCCGACTTCACGGTGCACCGGACGGCCGCCGAGTCGGGCGCGTACCTCGCCTTCGACGGGCCGTCGCGCGCCAACCACCCCACGGACTGGCGAATGCCGGACGCGGTGGCGGCCCTCTGCGACGCCGGCTTCGCCGACCGGATCCTGCTCGGCGGCGACACCACGACGGCCGCCGCCCGCGCGGTCAACGGCGGCCCCGGCCTGCCGTATCTGCTGCGCAGGCTTCGGCCGCGGCTGGAGGCCGCCGTGGGGGCGGCGGCCGTGCGGGGGATGTTTGTCGCGAATCCTTCGCGGGCGTTTTCGGCCGAATGGCCGTGAATCCCACGTAGCCGGCTTTCCCGCCGTAGGGGTTCGCCGCCGTTTTTGCGCCTGCGGCGCGGTGCCCGCCTGACGGCGGGAATTGCCGATCCGCTGCGCGGGGCCGGTCCGCTGCGCGGGGCTTATCGGCCGCGGTGCCGGGTCTGCGGGGCAGGGGGTGTGTCCGGACTGCTTCGCTTTACGTCCGGACACACCCCCTGCCCCTCCGACCCGTCCCCTCCCGTGGGTGGTCATAGAGACGGTGCGTGGGGGCCGGCCTGAGTGGTCCGGTGCGGGTCGCTGTCATCGACGGTCACCCCTCAGTCCAGAGCCGGCACCGGCCCACAGACGGATGGTGCAACTGGCCTGTAATCCGACCCCCAACGGGAGGGGACGGGCCGGAGGGGGTGGTGTGCCGGACGTAAAGCGAAGCAGTCCGGCACACCACCCCCGCAGGCCCGTCACCGCACCCAACAGCCCCGCGCAGCGGACAAGCAACGCGCCGCAGGCGCAACGGCAAGAACCCCTACGGCGGG
>NZ_KB891896.1:110233-138811 GCF_000373585.1 Streptomyces sp. MspMP-M5 | reverse complement strand
TTCTCCAAGGGCCTGGTCGACGCCCAGATCTTCGTCATCGACACCGCCGGCGGCGACGACATCCCGCGCAAGGGCGGCCCCGGCGTCACCACCGCCGACCTGCTCGTCGTCAACAAGACCGACCTCGCCCCCTACGTAGGCGTCGACCTCGAGGCCATGGCCCGCGACGCCAAAGCCCAGCGCGGCGACCTCCCCGTCGCCTTCACCGCGTTGAAGAGCGAGAACGGCGTCGCACCGGTGGTGGAGTGGCTCCGGCGGCAGCTCGCCGCCTGGACGGTCGGAGCGGCATGACAACCTCCGGCACCGCCGCTGCCCCCGTCTCCACTGCCCCGGCCCCGGGGGTGCACGTCACCGCGCACATCGTGGCCGTTCCCGACGCGCGCGGTGGTACCGCCCTGCCCGTACTGCACGGACGACGAGCCCTCATCCCCCGCCACATCCCCACCGCAGGACCGTTCGCCCGGGTCGTCCTCACCAGCTCCATGAGCGCACCCCACGGCGGTGACCGGCTGCGACTCCGAGCCGAGGCGCGAACGGGAGCGCGGCTCAGCCTCGGCACGGTCGGCGCCACCCTCGCGCTGCCCGGCCCGTCCGGCGCCACCGCGGCCAGCGACGTGTTCCTGCGCGTGGACGACGACGCGGAACTGCACTATCTGCCGGAACCGCTGATCTCCGCCGCACACAGCGACCTGGAAGCCACCACCCGCGTCGAACTGGCCACCGGAGCACGACTGGTCCTGAGGGAAGAACAGATCCTGGGCCGCGCCGACGAACCCACCGGACGGCTCCGCACCCGCCTGACCGTACGCCTGGCCGGCGATCCCCTGTTGGTACAGGAACTCGCCGTCGGCCCCGGCATCCCCTCCTGGTCAGGGCCGGCAGTCCTCGCCCACTACCGCATGACCGGGCAACTCCTCGTCGTCTCACCGGAATTCACCCACCAGCAGCCCCCACCCCAGATCCTGCCGACCGGACCCGGCGAAGAGGGCGAGGCCGTCCTCACCCCCCTCGCCGGCCCCGCGGTCCTGATCACGGCGGCAGCAACCAACCACGCCACCCTCCGACAACTGCTGAACCGGGGCCGCAAGGCCATCACTCCGTAGAGCCCCCGGCCCAGGCCATCAGCTCCGCTTCATGTCTGCGAATTCGCACACCCACAGCAGTGGCGTGGCACAGAGCACGAAAAGTTCGTCTCGCAATTCGAGACAAGTCGGCCTGGACGGGGTGGTGTTCACGTGCCGATGGCCCATTAGGCAGGCCATTCAGGCGAGTTATGACACACAGAGGGCACGCCGCCCCACAAGAGGTCTGGACGACAAACAAGGCCCCGGTCTCCGACCAGGGCCTTCGTTGTGGAGCGGGTGACGGGAATCGAACCCGCGCTCTGAGCTTGGGAAGCTCATGTTCTACCATTAAACTACACCCGCGTAACACCCCTCCGATACTGGAGGCGGAGCGTCGTCGCACACTCTACCCCATCGCCGCGCCGCGGTGCATTTGGCATGTCCGGGAGCGGAGCGCGCCGGTCGTCCCGGGGGCGGGACGCGGGTGCGGGGGAAGGGAGTTGAGGCGTACGGTGGGGCACCGGAGTGCCGCCTGCGAGTGCACCCAGTTCATCCCCTAATGTGGCTTTTGTTGTCCACGCAGTTGGGAGAGGGACTTGATGGAGCGCACCGTCGTACGTTGTGCCGAGGGGCACGTCTTCAGCACCGCTTCGTTCCCCATGCAGACCACCGACCGGCTCGGCCCCGGACGGCTGCTGCGCTGCCCGCGCTGTGCTCGGTTGCGGCACTCGGTGCCCGTGGAGCACGCCAAGCGGTAGTCGCGGTCCCGGGGTCGCGGTGAAGGTCGGTGGTGATCTTCACCCGTGACGTCGAGGTGAGCTTGCTAAGGCCCGGTCCCTGGTGGGGCCGGGCCCTCGTCGTGCGGAGGGGGGTGTGCGGGCGCGTATCCTCGACTGCGTGCTTCTCTCAGACAAGGACATCCGGGCCGAGATCGACGCAGGTCGGGTGCGCATCGACCCCTACGACGCGTCGATGGTGCAGCCGTCCAGCATCGATGTACGGCTCGATCGCTTCTTCCGGGTGTTCGAGAATCACCGCTACCCGCACATCGACCCCGCCGTCGAGCAGCCCGACCTGACCCGTGAGGTCGTGCCGGAGGGCGACGAGGCGTTCATCCTGCACCCCGGCGAGTTCGTGCTGGCCTCGACGTACGAGGTCATCACGCTGCCCGACGACCTCGCCTCGCGGCTGGAGGGGAAGTCCAGCCTGGGGCGGCTGGGGCTGCTGACGCACTCCACCGCCGGGTTCATCGACCCGGGGTTCAGCGGGCACGTGACGCTGGAGCTGAGCAACGTCGCGACGCTGCCGATCAAGTTGTGGCCGGGCATGAAGATCGGGCAGCTGTGCATGTTCCGGCTGGCCTCGCCGGCGGAGCATCCGTACGGCAGCGAGCGCTACGGCTCGCGTTACCAGGGACAGCGCGGTCCGACGCCGTCCCGGTCGTTCAAGAATTTCCACCGTACGCAGGTGTGAGGTACCTCGCGCGAAGGTGCGAGGCGGGGCCGGCGCGGGCCCCGGAGACGAAGAGAAGGTCTGGGAGAGTCGTGGGTGACGTGCGGGAGAACCTGACGTACGAGCGCTTCGGCGGAGCGATCCGTGAGCTGGCGCAGACGATCGCGGATGACGGGTACGAGCCCGACATCGTGCTGTCGATCGCCCGGGGCGGGGTGTTCGTGGCCGGCGGTCTGGCGTACGCGCTGGACTGCAAGAACATCCACCTGGTGAATGTCGAGTTCTACACCGGGGTGGGGACCACCCTGGAGATGCCGGTGATGCTCGCGCCGGTGCCCAACGCGATCGACTTCTCCGACAAGAAGGTGCTGATCGCTGACGACGTCGCCGACACCGGCAAGACGCTCAAGCTGGTCCACGACTTCTGCCTGGGGACCGTCGCCGAGGTCCGCAGCGCGGTGATCTATGAGAAGTCGCACTCGCTGGTGAAGTGCGAGTACGTCTGGAAGCGCACCGACGACTGGATCAACTTCCCGTGGAGCGTCGAGCCGCCGGTGGTGCGGCGCGAGGGCCAGATCCTGGACGCCTGAGCGCGGCGCCCCTGCGGCGCCTCCCCTTCCGCGAGCCCGCGTACCGCGCGGGCTCGCGGGTGTTTTGTGGCGCGCGTTTCGGCCACTTCTGTCCCGGGTGTTCCACCGGTCGCTGCCTCCGCGTAGAAACCGGCGGTAACAGCAGACCGGAGGGGAGGCCCATGGTGCGTGCGAGACAGGGGCGAGGGCGGCGGCTGCGGGCCGCCGTGGCGGTGTCGGCGGCGGCGCTGACCGCCGCGTTCACGGTGACGGTGGGCGGGGCCAGTGCCGCCGGGGCCGGCGGCGCGGCGGCGGGCACCACGGCGACGGCCGGGCGGGCGGCCGTCCGGCCGCTGTCGCCGGACCTGGAGCGGATCCGGGCACGGGAGGCGACGAAGCTGTACGGCGACGCCGCCGTGCGGCCGCTCGGCGAACGGAAGACCTCGCTGATCTCGCTGGGCGACAGCGAGATCTCCGGGGAGGGCGTCGGGACGTACGAGCCGGGGACCGACGGCCCCGCCAACTGGTGCCACCGGTCGCCGGATTCGGCGATCCACCGGACCGGCATCGCCGCCGACGTGACGTACAACGTGGCGTGCTCGGGCGCGTACACCGGCAACATCCGGATCGGGGGCAGCAAGCAGTACGCCGACGAGCTGGTGCAGAGCGACAGTCTGGCCGTCGCGGCGCGCAACACCCGGCTGAAAATGGTGCTGCTGGTCGCCGGCGCCAACGACGACCTCCAGTTCGGCCCGGTGATGACGGACTGCGTCGAGCGCTGGTTCCTGCTCCAGGGGACCTGCGAGCCGAAGTACCGGCCGGGGTGGCAGGCGCGCGTCGACGGCCTGGTGCCGAAGGTCGAGGCCACCGTGCGGGACCTGCGGACCGTGATGCGGGACGCCGGGTACGCCGACGACGACTACCGGTTCGTGGTGATGTCGTACCCGAGCCCGATCGGCCCGGACGTGGCGGACAACCCGCACTACCCGGGGAAGATCCCGGGCGGCTGCACCGGCTACACCTCGGACGCCGGCTGGGGCCGCAACGCCGCGGTGCCGGCCTTCGAACGCGGCGTCCGCAAGATCGCGCAGGACACCGGCGTCACCTACCTCGACGCCTCGCGGCTCTTCCACGGGCACGAGGTGTGCATGGCCGACACCTGGGCCCGCGGGCTGTACGTCAACATCTCCAACCCCTTCCCGCCGGACGCCAATTCGGTCCGCCAGTCCTTCCACCCCAACGCCCGCGGGCACGGCGCGTTCGCGTCCTGCCTGACCCAGCTCTACGCGGCGCCGCGGCTGCGCGAGGCGTCCTGCGCCGACCCGGCGGACACCGGGCGGCCCGAGCTGTACCCCGGTGCCTGGGACGACGCCTACCGGCCGCTGAAGAACGCCGCGACCGGCAGCTGCCTGGACGCCACCGGCGGACTGTCCCGCAACGGCACCGCGGTCGGCGGCTGGGACTGCAACGGGCAGCGCAACCAGGGCTGGTGGTACGACCCGGACCGCAGGTCGCTGCATGTGGAGCTGACCCAGGCCCGCTGCCTGGACGTGCCGGGTGCCCGGTACGAGGCCGGGGCCGCGCTGGTGCTGTGGAGCTGCTCGGGCGCGGCCAACCAGCAGTTCGTCCGGGACGGCGGCAGCCTCCGGCCGGCCGCGGCGCCGTCGCTCTGCCTGACGCTGGGGGCGGCGAAGGACCCGCTGCGGCTCCAGAAGTGCGACGGCTCGGCCGCGCAGCGGTTCGCCTGACCGCCCGCCGGCGGCGGTGAACGGCCCGCCCCCGTAAGGGAAGCCGTCCGCGGCCGCCGTCCACGGGAGCCGGGCACGACGGCCGTCCCTACGGGCGAGGGGCCCGCCCCGGGAGGTGCCTGAGGTACGCGAGGTACCTCAGGCGCCACTCCCGGAGCGGGCCCCTTCTTGCCGTGGGCCGGACCGCGAACGCGCGTCGGCTACAGCGTGCCGAGCTTCACCAGGGCCAGCAGCGCGACCAGCTGGATCGCGGAGGCGCCCAGGGCCTTGGGCCACGGCAGATCGTGCGACTTCGCGACCATCGAGGTCAGCAGGTAGCCGGTGGCGAGCCAGGTGGCCCACCCCAGGACCTGCACCAGCGGGCTGTCGCCGCCCAGGAACATCGCGAAGAGCAGCCGCGGCGCGTCCGGGATCGTCATGACCAGCATGGACAGGCCGACGGTCGGCTGCCAGGCACCGTCACCGCCCAGCTGGCGCGCCATGGTGTGGGTGACCGCGCCCAGGATCAGGCTGCCCACGATGAACATCACCGCGGTGATCAGCACCCACGGGATGCTGTTGCCGAGTGTGGCGTTGAGCACGTCCGCGCGGGCCTTGTCGAAGCCGAAGACCGCGAGCAGGCCGTAGCAGAAGGTGACGATCAGCGCCGGGCCCCACAGCGCGTGGTCCCGCATCTGCCAGAACGTCGGCGTGGGCCGCAGCACGATGCCGGACAGCAGCTGCTTCCAGTGCAGCCGCGGACCGGCCGGCGGCGCGCTCGTCTGGCCGGCGCGGTAGGTGCCGCCCTGCGCGTACTGGCCGTCGCCGCCGTACTGGTCGTCGTACGACCCGTAGGAGTCCGGGGCGTCGCCGACGCTGAACTGCTGGGTGTGGCCAGGGGCGTTGTTGCGGTTGTCGTAGGCCGCGTACGACGAGTCCTGGGCCGGCCGGCCGGCGTCGCCGAAGTACTCGGGCTCCCCCTGCGGCGCCGGCCCGCCGTACGGCCGCGGTACTGCCTGCCACTGACCTTGCGGGGGCGGCGACTGCTGCCCGTACGGCGCCGGGGGCCCGTACGCGTGCGGCCCCTGGGCCCCCTGGGGCCCCGCCTGCTGTCCGTCCTGCGCGGGACGGGCATCCCGTCCGCGCCCCATCCTGAATCCAGCCACGCCTTCGAAAGTACCTGGTCCCGCGGGGCGGAGGGGTCCCGACGGAAACCGATGGCTCCTTTGGAGCCGAGCTGTGACATCCCCTAAGGGTTCCCCCTCCGGGGGCGCTTCCCACGTTGTCGGCGCCCCCGCCGTAGGGTGCCCGCCCACGTTGTCGGCGCCCCCGCCGTAGGGGTTCGCCTTGGTGCGCCTGGCGGCGCCGATCCGCTGCGCGGTGCTGTTCGGCCGCGGTGCCGGGCCTCCGGGGCAGGGGGTGTGTCCGGACTGCTTCGCTTTACGTCCGGACACACCCCCTGCCCCGCAGACCCGTCCCCTCCCGTTGGGGGTCATAGAGACGGTGCGTGGGGGCCGGCCTGAGTGGTCCGGTGCGGGTCGCTGTCATCGACGGTCACCCCTCAGTCCAGAGCCTGCACCGGCCCACAGACGGATGGTGCAACCGGCCTGTAATCCGACCCCCAACGGGAGGGGACGGGCCGGAGGGGGTGGTGTGCCGGACGTAAAGCGAAGCAGTCCGGCACACCACCCCCGCAGGCCCGTCACCGCACCCAACAGCCCCGCGCAGCGGACAAGCAACGCGCCGCAGGCGCAACGGCAAGAACCCCTACGGCGGGAAAGCCGACAACGTGGGAAGCCAGCCAAGCGCAGCGGACCGGCCGACCACGTGGGAAGCAAAGCCAAGCGCAGCGAACCGTCAGCCGGCGCTGACCAACGGATCGTCAAGAACGGGCTGCCAGGCCAACTCGGCCGCGCCCACAAGGCTGTTGTGGTCCAGGGTGCAAGGGAGGATCGGAACCCCACCGCTGCGTCCCCACAGGCTGCGTTCGGCGACCACGGCGCGCAGGCGTTCCGGGTCGGCCTCGACGAGTGCGCGGTGCAGGCCGCCGAGGATGATGCGGTCCGGGTTGAGGATGTTGACCAGGCCGGCGAGGCCCAGGCCGAGGCGGTCGATGAGCAGGTCGGCGGCGGCGCGTACGCCCGGGTCGGCGTACTCGTTGCGGAGGAGTTCGCCTGCCTGGTGGACGAGCGAGACCTCCGGCCCCGGTTCGCGGCCGGCGGCGACGAGGAAGGCAAGCGGGTCGGCCTCGACGTCCAGGCAACCACGGCTGCCACAGTGGCAGGGTGCGCCCTCGGGGTTCACAGTGAGGTGCCCGACCTCCAGGGCGAGGCCCGAACTTCCGCTGTGCAGGCGGCCGTCGAGCACCAGCGCCCCGCCGACGCCCCGGTGGCCGGAGGCGACGCAGAGCAGGTGGCGGGCGCCGCGGCCGGCGCCGTGGCGGTGTTCGGCGAGCGCGCCGAGGTTGACGTCGTTGCCGGTGAAGCCGATCTTCTCGGTGACGCCGGGGATGCCGGCGTCGGCCAGCGCGCGCAGGAAGAGTTCGCGGACCGGGGCGCCCGAAGGCCAGGCCAGGTGGAGCGGGTTGAGCGCCTCGCCGTCCGGTTCGGCGACCGCGGAGGGCACCGCGAGCCCCGCGCCCAGACAGCGCCGGCCGGTCTCGTGCAGCAGGGCGGCGCCGGCCTCGACCACCTCGGCCAGGACGTGCGCCGGGTCCGCGGGGATG
The DNA here is from genome assembly GCF_000373585.1 of Streptomyces sp. MspMP-M5. Taxonomy (GTDB): domain Bacteria; phylum Actinomycetota; class Actinomycetes; order Streptomycetales; family Streptomycetaceae; genus Streptomyces. The sequence continues at coordinate 131,274 of NZ_KB891896.1, read as the reverse complement.
ATGCCACAGCTGGGCGTAGTGGCGACGATCCGGCCGCCGAGGCCGACCAGGGCGGCGCGGTAGCCGTCGGCGTGGATCTGCGCGGCGAGCACGACGGGGCCGTTCTCGTTGACGGACAACCGGTGCGAGGGCCGTCCCTGGGAGCCCGCGGAGGCGTGCGGCCGGGAGTCGACGGTGATCAGGCCGAGCGCTTCGAGCTCGGCGGCCACCGCCCCCGCGGTCGCGCGGGTCACGCCGAGTTCCGTGGTCAGGACGGCGCGCGTGGGGGCGCGTCCGGTGTGTACGAGCTCCAGTGCGGGTCCGAGGGCGCTGCGGCCCCGCTCCAGCCTGGTTGTCCGAGTCTGGGTCACGCCTCTATTCTGGCTTTGTGCCGACGCTAAACAAAATACGCACGGCTTTGACCCGCAATCGGACCGATTCCCCTTCCACATACCTGAAATCCGCGATATCGCGGCGCAGCGGGGTGGGTGACGCCCCCCGCGCGGGACGTCACGTCCCGGCCGGGGCACGTACCGGTGGCGCGCCGGTCGTGCGCGTCGCGCCGCGACCTGGCCAGATGCGCGCCGCACTCACCGCGTTCTTCGCCATGGACGGCTTCCTCTTCGCCGGCTGGGTCGTACGGATCCCCGCGATCAAGGCGCAGACCGGCGCCGGCGCGGGCACCCTCGGACTGGCGCTGCTCGGCGTCTCCGTCGGGGCGGTGGCGTTCATGATGCTCACCGGGCGGCTGTGCCGGCGCTTCGGCAGCCATGCGGTGACCGTCGCCTCCGGTGCCGCGCTCGCGCTGAGCATCCTGCTGCCCCCGCTCGCCTCTTCGGCCACCGTGCTGGGCCTGGTACTTCTGGTGTTCGGCGCCGCGTACGGCTCCCTCAATGTCGCCATGAACAGCGCCGCCGTCGAGTTGATCGCGAGGTTGCGCCGTCCCGTGATGTCCGGCTTCCATGCCGCCTTCAGCCTGGGCGGGATGATCGGCGCCGGGCTCGGCGGCCTGGTCGCGGGCCGGCTCTCACCGTTCGCACATCTGCTGGCGTTGGCGGTGTGCGGGCTGCTGGTGACGGCCGTCGCGGGCGTCCCGCTGCTGCGGGGGCGTACGGGTGCGCGTACGGATACGGGCACGAGTGAGAGTGCCGGTGCAGGTTCTGCGATGGGGTCGCCGCCCTCTGAGGAGCACCGTGCGGCGGCGGCTCCGGAGCGGCGGCCGCAACGGTCCCGCGTCTCCGGGCGGACCCGCCGGCTCGTGTGTGTCTTCGGGCTGATCGCGCTGTGCACGGCCTACGGGGAGGGCGCGCTGGCGGACTGGGGCGCCCTGCACCTCGCCCAGGACCTGGCCGCCTCCCCGGGCCTCGCGGCCGCCGGCTATGCGGTGTTCGCGCTGGCGATGACCGCCGGGCGGCTGTCCGGGACGGCGATCGTCGAGCGCTTCGGTCCGGCGCGGGCCCTGGTCGCGGGCGGCACCACGGCGACGGCCGGGTTGCTGCTGGGGGCGCTCGCGCCGACCGCGTGGGGCGCCTGCGCCGGCTTCGCCATCGCCGGCCTGGGGCTGGCCAACATCTTCCCGATCGCCATCGCGCGGGCCGGGGCCGCCGGCGGGCCGGACGGGGTCGCGGTCGCGTCCACGATCGGCTACGGCGGCATGCTGCTGGGGCCGCCCGTCATCGGATTCCTCGCCGAGGTGTGGGGCCTGCCGGTCGCCCTGACCACGCTCGCGCTGCTGGCCGCGGTGGCGGCACTGGTCGCACACCTGACGCGCGGGGCACACCGGAGCGGAGCGGTCCCCTCCGGCGGCTGAGCGCCCCTGGGCACCAACTTCCGCCGCCCGAAGGTACGTTGTCGGCCGCGGCCCCGGGCTCCCGCCCAGTTGAGGTCATATTGGTGACGTGGCGGGTGTGCCCGGCCGGGGCGGGCGACCCGCCGGGGTCGGTTGTCAGTGGTGGCTGGCACACTCGGACGCATGGAGATCACTGAGTTCGTCGAAACCCTTCGGCTGGACGGCGGGCTGCTCGCGGACGCCGCCGACGAGGCCGGCCCCGACGCCCCGGTGCCGTCGTGCCCCGAGTGGCGGATGCGCGATCTGGTGCACCACATAGGGCAGGTCCACCGCTGGGCTGCGGCGTACGTGACCGAGCCCCAGGAGCAGCGGAAGCCGCTCCCGGAGGACCCGGTGCCGGGCGACGACGAGCTGGTGCCCTGGCTGCGCGAGGGCCATCACCGCCTGGTCGTGGCGCTGCACACCGCGCCGGCGGACCTGCGGACGTGGACGTTCCTGCCCGCGCCGTCCCCGCTCGCCTTCTGGGCGCGCCGGCAGGCCCATGAGACGTCGGTGCACCGCGCCGACGCCCAGCAGGCGGCCGGTGTCCCGCTCACCCCGCTGCCGGCGCGCTTCGCCGCCGACGGCGTCGACGAGATACTGGCGGGCTTCCACGCCGGCAACCGCAGCCGAGTGCGCCCGGACGTGCCGCGGAGCCTGCGGCTGCGCGCCATCGACACCCCCGACGCCGACTGGACGGTGCACCTCACCCCCGACGCACCGCCGCGCACGGTGCGGACGTCCGAAGCGGCCGGGGACGCGCCCGACTGCACGGTCGAGGGTCCGGCCGAGGAGCTGTATCTCGCGCTGTGGAACCGCCTGCCGTGGGACGGGCTGAAGATCTCCGGCGACCCGTCCCTGCCGAAGCTGTGGCAGGAGCGCGGCGCCATCTGATCCGTAGGGCCTGTAGGGGCCTGTAGTGGCCTGTACGGGCCCGCACTGGTCCGGACCGGCCTGCGGTGATCGGTAGGCCGGTACGGGCGGGCGGGCGGCGGGCGGTCGGCTCGGGGTGGGGACGGCTCGGGGTGGGGACCCGCCCGCCCTCCCCGCCGCTCCTCAGCCCAGCCAGCCGGGGCGGACCAAACCCGACTCGTAGGCCAGGACGACCAGTTGGGCGCGGTCGCGGGCGCCCAGCTTGACCATGGTGCGGCTGACGTGGGTCTTGGCGGTGAGCGGGCTGACCACCAGGCGGCGGGCGATCTCCTCATTGGAGAGCCCGATGCCCACCAGGGCCGTCACCTCCCGCTCCCGTTCGGTGAGGGCCGCGGCCGGTGCGGGCTCCTTGGAGCGGGCGGCGAACTCCGCGATCAGCCGGCGGGTCACCCCCGGCGAGAGCAGCGCATCGCCTGCCACCACCGCGCGCACCGCCCGCAGCAGCTCCTCCGGCTCGGTGTCCTTGACCAGGAAGCCGGAGGCCCCCGAGCGGAGCGCTTCACATACGTACTCGTCGAGTTCGCAGGTGGTCAGCATGACGACCCGGACGTCCCGCAGCGCGGGGTCGCGCCCGGCGCGGTGGCCGCGGCTACTCCCCGGGGAGTACGCGGGCCACCGGCCGCGGCCGCCGGCGGGCGCGCGACGCCGCCCGGCGCGTCACCGCCGTTCGGCCGCCGGCTCCGGGTCGCCGCTCTCCTCCGTCCGGGCGGCGGGCGCGGGCTCCCGGGCCGCCTCCGACCGGTCGACGACGTCCAGCGCGCGCCGGGCGACCGGATGCGTACGCACCAGCTCGGCGAGCGTGGCCGTACCACGGGTGATCTTCGCGAACGCCCGCCACGCGGGCCGGAATCCGGTCAGCGCGGCATGGAACATCCCCGGGCGGCGCGCGAAGGCGGCCAGCAACCGCCTGCCGACCCCCATCTCCACGCCCAGCCCGGCCTTGATCGCGAAGGCGTAGTTCAGGGCCTGGCGGCGGGCGTCGACCGCGTCGTGCGCCTCGGAGATCCGCACCGCCCACTCGCCCGCCAGCCGCCCCGAGCGCAGCGCGAACGAGATGCCCTCGCGGGTCCAGGGCTCCAGCAGACCGGCCGCGTCGCCGCAGACCAGCACCCGGCCGCGGGAGAGCGGGGAGTCGTCGGTACGGCAGCGGGTCAGGTGCCCGGAGGAGATCCGCGGTTCAAAACCGGCCAGGCCGAGCCGGCCGATGAAGTCGTCGAGATAGCGCTTGGTGGCCGCGCCCTCGCCCCGGGCGGAGATCACACCGACGGTGAGGGTGTCCCCCTTGGGGAAGACCCAGCCGTAACTGCCCGGCAGCGGGCCCCAGTCGAGCAGCACCCGGCCCGCCCAGTCCTCGGCGACCGTCGCCGGCACCGGGATCTCGGCCTCCAGCCCGAGGTCGACCTGGTCGACCTTGACGCCGACGTGCGCGCCTATCCGGCTCGCACTGCCGTCCGCGCCGACCACGGCCCGCGCCAGCACCACCTCGCCGTCGCCGAGCACCACCGCGACGGTCCGCCGGTCGGGGACGTTGCCGCCGTGCTGCTCGACCCGTGAGACGGTGACGCCGGTCCGCACCTGCGCACCGGCGTCCTTGGCGGACTCGACCAGCGCGGCGTCGAACTCGGGGCGGTTGATCAGCCCGAAGAGCGTGTGCTTGGCGCGCCGGGTGCGGCTCAGTTTGCCGTTGAGCGTGAACGTGACGGCGTGCACCCGGTCGCGCAGCGGAAGTTCGAAACCCGGCGGCAGGGAGTCCCGGGACGGGCCGATGATGCCGCCGCCGCAGGTCTTGTAGCGGGGGAGTTCGGCCTTCTCCAGGAGCAGCACCCGGCGTCCCGTACACGCCGCGGCGTGTGCCGCCGAGGCACCCGCGGGCCCCGCACCCACCACCACGACGTCCCACACCTGCTGGTTGCCCTCGGCTGCCTGCTCGCTGCTCACCTGTGCTTCCGCTCCCGTTCCCGTCCGATGCATGGCTGCGCGTACCGCCCCGCATCCTACGGGCCGCGTCCCGCCGGACCGCCTGTGGGAAGATCGGTGGTACGCACACCCGTACGTCCGGCCCGCCCGGCCCACCCCGCCGGACGTGCCGCACCTACCCGCCGTCGCGCCCACAAGGAGCGTTCCATGTCCGACAGCCCGCTCGCCCAGACCGTCGCCGCGCTGCAACCGCGCGCCAGGGCCGAGCTCACCGAGCTGGTGGCCTTCAAGTCGGTCGCCGACTTCGCGCAGTTCCCCAAGAGCGAGAGCGAGGGCGCCGCCCGCTGGGTCGCCGACGCACTGCGGGCCGAGGGCTTCCAGGACGTGGCACTGCTGGACACTCCCGACGGCACCCAGTCCGTCTACGGCCACCTCCCCGGCCCGGAGGGCGCGCCGACCGTCCTGCTGTACGCGCACTACGACGTCCAGCCGCCGCTGGACGAGGCCGCCTGGGACTCCCCGCCGTTCGAGCTGACCGAGCGCGACGGCCGCTGGTACGGGCGCGGTACCGCGGACTGCAAGGGCGGCGTGATCATGCACCTGACCGCGCTGCGGGCCCTCAAGGAGCACGGCGGCGTCCCGGTCAACATCAAGGTGATCGCCGAGGGTTCGGAGGAGCAGGGCACCGGCGGCCTGGAGCGCTACGCCGAGGCGCACCCCGAGCTACTGGCCGCCGACGCCATCGTCATCGGCGACGCCGGCAACTTCCGGGCCGGCCTGCCGACGGTCACCGCGACGCTGCGCGGCATGACGATGGTGCAGGTCCGGGTCGACACCCTGGCGGGCAATCTGCACTCCGGCCAGTTCGGCGGCGCGGCCCCGGACGCGCTGGCCGCGCTGATCCGGATCCTGGACTCGCTGCGCGCCGAGGACGGTTCGACGACGGTGCGCGGGCTGGCCACGGACGCCGCCTGGGAGGGCCTGCAGTACCCGGACGAGGACTTCCGCAAGGACGCCAAGGTCCTGGACGGCGTCGAACTCATCGGCACCGGCACCGTCGCGGACCGCCTGTGGGCCCGCCCCGCCGTGACGGTCCTCGGCATCGACTGCCCGCCGGTGGTCGGCGCCACCCCGTCCGTACACGCCTCGGCGCGCGCCCTGGTGAGCCTGCGAGTGCCGCCGGGCACGGACGCCGCCGAGGCCACCAAGCTGCTCACCGCCCACCTTGAGGGCGCCGCCCCCTGGGGCGCCCGGGTCACGGCCGAACAGGTCGGCCAGGGCCAGCCGTTCCGCGCCGACACCAGCAGCCCGGCGTACGCCGCCATGGCGGAGGCGCTGCGCGAGGCGTACGACGGCCAGGAGATGCAGACGTCCGGCATGGGCGGCTCGATCCCCCTCTGCAACACGCTGACCGCGTTGTACCCCGACGCGGAGATCCTGCTGATCGGGCTCAGCGAGCCGGAGGCGCAGATTCACGCCGTCAACGAAAGCGTTTGTCCGGATGAGCTCCGGAGGCTCTCGTTGGCCGAGGCGCTCTTCCTCCGGCGGTTCGCGAAGCGGGGCTGATCCCCACGTTGTCGGCTTCCCCGCCGTAGGGGTTCTTGCCGTTGCGCCTGCGGCGCGTTGCTTGTCCGCTGCGCGGGGCTGTTGGGTGCGGTGACGGGCCTGCGGGGGTGGTGTGCCGGACTGCTTCGCTTTACGTCCGGCACACCACCCCCTCCGGCCCGTCCCCTCCCGTTGGGGTCATGAAGACGGTGGGTGGGGGTTGGCCTGAGTGGTCCGATGCGGGTCGCTCATCATCGATGATCACCCATCAGTCCAGTGCCAGCACTGACCCACCGGGGCGCACCCCAACGCACCTCAATTCCACCCAACCCACGGGAGGGGACGGGTCGGAGGGGCAGGGGGTGTGTCCGGACGTAAAGCGAAGCAGTCCGGACACACCCCCTGCCCCGCAGGCCCGGCACCGCGGCCGAACAGCCCCGCGCAGCGGATCGGCGATGCCCCGCGCAGCGGACCCGCCCCGCGCAGCGGACAAAAGCAACGCGCCGCCAGGCGGCCACGGCGGGGGACCCGACAACGTACGGCGAGGCCCGCGCCGCCAGGCGCAAAAAAAGGGGCTTACCCCAACGGCACACCCGCCTCAAGGTGCAGCGGACACCCCCGCTCCCGCGCGCGAAGCGCCCACCGCAGACGGTTCCACCGTACCGGCGGCAGCATCGACTCCGCCTCGGATTCCGTGACGAAGCGCCAGGCGCGGAGTTCGGAGCCGGGGAGGAGGAGGTCGCGGATGCGGTCCTCGGTGAGGGTGCCGCCGTCGAAGAGGAGGCGGAGGCCGCCGAAGCCGGGCGGCTTGGGCGCTTCCCAGTCGAGGACCAACAGCCTTGGGGTGCACGGGAGTTGGATGCCGAGTTCCTCGGCGACCTCGCGCACGCCCGCGCGAGCGGGTGGCTCGCCCGGTTCCACTATGCCGCCGGGGAACTCCCAGCCGGGCTTGTACGTCGGATCGACCAGCAGCACGCGGTCCCGGTCGTCGAAGAGGAGCACGCCGGCGGCGAGGGTCTCCGCGGTGGGTTCGGGGGTCTGCACGATGTCGCAGGCGCCGGCTCCGGTGCGGACGGCCTCGGCGACCCGCTCGGCGGTCTGACGCGGCGTCAGCGTCGTGGTGTCCACGACGTGCGCGTCGTTTTCGAGCCAGCCCAGCGCCCGGGCGTAGGGCGCGAGGTGCTCCAGGCACCAGCGGCGTACGGAGGCGCTGCCCTCGGGGTCACCGGGGGTTTCCTCGCGGCGGGATATGCGCTCGCGCAGGATCGTTTCCTCCGCGTGGAGCAGAACATGCCGGACGGGAATCCGACGGGCGGCGAGGGAGCCGAAGATCTCGTCGCGGTACTCCTGGCGCAGCAGCGTCATCGGCGTGACCAGCGGGCCCGGCACCTCAGTGAGCAGTGCGGCCGCGGTGTCCACCACCATGCGCCGCCAGGACGGCAGGTCCTGGTAGTCGTCCACCGCCTCGAACCGCTTGGCCGGCAGCATCAACCGCAGCCCGCTGCCGAGGAGTTCGGGGTCGTAGAGCGTGCTTCCGGGAAGCAGGTCGAGCAATTCATGAGCCGCAGTGGTCTTGCCCGCACCGAACGTGCCGTTCAGCCAGACGATCACGGTTTCCCCTCTTCCCTAGACCCAGGTGAGTTGCCCGCAACACCCTGCCACGGAAACGCTCGGGACCACGGGCCGCGGGCAAGGCCGGGAACACCGCCTCTGGAACACACCGCACGGAGGATGCCGGTCCGCTTCCCCCGCCGCGAAGTCCCGGCAAACAAGCGCTCCCCCGCCCCTCCAGCACCGAAACCCCCACCCACGCACGGCGTGCGGCCGACCGGAGGCGGGGCGGTACGTCGCATATGCCGGAGTCCCGTGGGCCCCGGCGTACGGGGCGCGCCGCCCGCGGTTCAGCAGACCCGCAGCCCGGGCACCGGCTGGTCGTTCTCCCCGCCGGTGAGGTAGACGACGCTGATGTAGACGCCGGAGTTCCCGCTGTCGTCGTCGGTCTTGGCCCACCACACGTTGGTCCACTTCCCGGACGTCTCGCGACGGCCCAGCTTCGCCTGGCAGTAGAAGTAGTTGGTGCCCATGTTGAGGTGGCCGACCTGCTGGAAGGCGGCGGTGTACGAGGTCGCGGTCCGCCACACGGTGCAGTTGGCCTTGCCGCCGCCGATGTCGACGCAGGACGGTCCCTGGCTCGGCTCTCCGCCGCCGGTGCCGCCGCTGCCCCCGCCGGTACCGCCGGACCCGGACCCGCCGCCGGAGCCACCGGTCGTGCCGCCGTGCGCACCGCCCGCCGCGCCACCGTGCGATCCGCCGCCGGAGGCGCCGCCGTCCGCGCCTCCCTGGCCGCCGCCCGCGGCCGCTCCGCCGGTCTGGCCGCCCGGACTGCCGCCCGGGCCACCGGGCTTGGGGCTCCCGGACGCGGAGGCGTCGCCCGCGGGGGTCGTCGCGCCGGACGGCGACGGGCTCAGGGCCTTGCCGTCGCCGCCCTTCCCGGCGGACACGCTGGGCCGGCCCGCCGCGGACGAGCCGGCCGGCGCCGCCGGCGGCCGGCCGGCCGCGGTGTCCCGGTCGCCGGAGCCGCCGCCGACCAGCGCGTAGGTGAGCCCACCGCCGCCGGCCAGCACCGCCACCACCGCCGCCACGGCCAGCAGCACCCGGCGACGGCGACGGGCCGGCAGCCGGGCGGTGTCGCTGTCCGTGCCGCCCGGATAGGGGTGCGGGCCGGTGGCGCCCATCGAGGAGCCGGCCGCGGTGGCCGACGGATCGTGAGCGGCCGGCCCCTGCGGTGCGTACGGGGCCGGGGGCTGCGGGGTGACACCCCCCTGGGCACCGGGGCCGCCGAGCCAGCCGACCGGAGCCACGCCGGCGCCCGCGGGACCGGGCACCGGCCCGGCCCCCGCGGTCACGTCCGTCGCGGTGGGCGCGTACGGCAGGCCGGACGGGGCGGGCGACGGCGGGGCGGGCGGCGTCACGCCGGGGTCACGGCCGTCGGCCACCGCCCGGAGCATGCTGCGGGCCTCGGCGGCGGACGGGCGGTCGGCCGGGTTCTTGGCCATCAGGGCGTGCAGCACGGGCGTCAGCGGACCGGCTCGGCGCGGCTCGGGCAGCGGTTCGGTGACGATCGCGGTCAGCGTGGAGTACACCGACGTGCGGCGGAACGGCGCGGTGCCGCCCTCGACCGCCGCGTACAGCGTCATGCCCAGCGACCAGATGTCCGAGGCCGGGGTGGGGTCCATGCCCTGGGCGCGCTCGGGCGGCAAGTAGTCGAGGGAGCCGACGAGTTCGCCGCTGCGGGTGATGTTGGTGGTGGCGCCGTCGCCGGGGGCCTCGACGCTGGCGATGCCGAAGTCGGTGAGCACCACCCGGCCGGTGCGGTCGAGCAGGACGTTGCCCGGCTTGACGTCGCGGTGCAGCACGCCCACCTGGTGGGCGGCGGCCAGCGCGTCCATCACGGCGGCGCCTACGCGGGCGATCTCCCGGGGTTCCATCGGCCCGTGGTCGCCTACGGCGTCGTCCAGTGACGGCCCGTCCACCAGCTCCATGACGATGACCGGGCGCCCGTCCTCCTCGATGACGTCGTGGACGGTCACCACGCCGGAGTGCCGGATCCGGGCCGCGGCCCGCGCCTCGCGCTGCATCCGGGTCCGCAGGTCGGCGAGTTCCGGAGCGGAGGCGTCCGTGTAGGCCCGCAGGACCTTGAGGGCGACCTCGCGGCCCAGCACCTGGTCGTCGGCCCGGCAGACCACGCCCATCCCGCCGCGGCCGATCCGGCCGGTGACGCGGTAACGGCCGCCCAGCACCCGCCCGGTCAGGTCGTCGTCGGCACCGCGCCGGGGCCCGCTGCGGGAGGCCGCCCGCGGCACCCCGCCGGCCGCGCCGCCCGGCTCCCGGCCCGCCGGTCCGGGGCCGTTCGCACCGCCCGCCACACCGGCCTCGTCCGCCCCGCGCTGCTCGTGCTCCCCCGAAGTCACCGTGCCGATCCCCTCGCTACGCATCCATGCCCCGCCGCGGCCGGTACGTCCCGGCGCCGGGAGCGCCGCGCCGCGGCCTCAGGCGGCCGGCACCAGACTACGGGGCGGAGGGGTGCGACCGATGCCCCTATGGAGCAGGGGCGAACGCATCGAGACGGGACTGTTGCGCGGCGGCCGCGGCGGCACCCACCACGCCGGCATCCGTCCCCGTCTGCGCGGGGACCACGGTCAGCCCGGAGACGAACGACAGCGTCGCATAGTCCCGCAGAGCGGAGCGCAACGGGGCGAACAGCACCTCGCCGGCGCCCGCGACCCCGCCGCCGACGACCGCTATGTCGATCTCGACGAGGGTGGCGGTGGCGGCGATCCCGGCGGCCAGCGCCTGACCGGCCCGGGCGAAGGAGCGCAGCGCGACCGGGTCGCCGGCGTGCGCCGCGGCGGCGACCGCGGCGGCGCTGGTGTCCCCGTCGGGGCCCGGCCGCCAGCCGTCGGCCAGCGCCCGGCGGGCGATGTTGGGGCCGCTGGCGATCCGCTCCACGCAGCCGCGCGCCCCGCAGGGACACGGGTCGCCGTCGAGGTCGACGCTGATGTGCCCGATGTGGCCCGCGTTGCCCGAAGGCCCCGGATGCAGCCGCCCGTTGAGGATCAGACCGCCGCCGACCCCGGTGGAGACCACCATGCACAGCGCGTTGTCGTGGCCGCGCGCGGCGCCCTGCCAGTGCTCCGCCGCGGTCATCGCGACCCCGTCGCCGACCAGCGTCACCGGGAGCTCCCCGACCAGCGCCCGCACCCCGGCGACCAGCGGAAAGTCGCGCCACCCGGGGATGTTGACCGGGCTGACGGTGCCGGCCGCGGCGTCCACCGGGCCGGCGCTGCCGATGCCGACGGCCGCCACCCGCGCCCAGTCCGGCCCGGCGGCCAGCTCCCGGACGACCTCGGCCACCGCACGCATCACGGTGGCGCCGTCCTGGTCCGCGGGGGTCGGCCGGGCGGCCCGGACGACGAGTCTGCCCTGCGCGTCCACCAGAGCGCCGGCGATCTTGGTGCCGCCAATGTCCAGCGCTGCGCTGAGGTCCGTCTGCATCGGTGTCGAATTCTCCTGGTGGGCCCGGGGGGCCGGGGGTCCGGCCCGGCGTGAGAACGCCAGTCTTCCGACATTTGACAACGTTGTCCAGGGGCTATGCTCGTCGCCACACGACGGTCCGGCCGCGCGCCCCGTCCGTCCGCGCGCCGGCACCGCATACGCCCCCTCCAGACAGGACCCCACACGTGACCGAGACCGCCCGCGGCACCTCCCATCGCTACGGCACCCGCCCCACGATGAAGGATGTCGCGGCGCGCGCCGGCGTCGGCCTGAAGACCGTCTCCCGGGTGGTCAACGGCGAACCGGGCGTCACCCCGGACACCGAACGCCGCGTCCAGGAGGCCATCACCGCGCTCGGCTTCCGCCGCAACGACTCCGCCCGGATCCTGCGCAAGGGCCGCACGTCCAGCGTCGGTCTGGTCCTCGAAGACCTCGCCGACCCCTTCTACGGCCCGCTCAGCCGCGCCGTGGAGGAGGTCGCGCGCAGCCACGGCGCCCTGCTGATCAACGGCTCCAGCGCCGAGGACCCGGCCCGCGAACAGGAACTGGTGCTGGCGCTGTGCGCCCGCCGGGTGGACGGGCTGGTCGTCATCCCGGCCGGCGACGACCACCGCTATCTGGAGCCCGAGATAGCCGCCGGCGTCGCGACCGTCTTCGTCGACCGCCCGGCCGGCCGGATCGACGCCGACGTGGTCCTCTCCGACAACTTCGGCGGTGCCCGGGCCGCGGTCGCCCACCTCATCGCGCACGGCCACCGCCGGATCGGCTTCATCGGCGACCAGCCGGGCATCCACACCGCCAAGGAGCGGCTGCGCGGCTACCGCACCGCGATGGCCGAGGCCGGTCTGCCGGTCGCCGACGCCTGGGTCGCCCCCGGCTCCACCGCCCCCGACCGGGTCCGCGCCGCGGCCGCGGCCATGCTGACCGCCCCCGAGCCGGTCACCGCCCTCTTCGCCGGCAACAACCGCGTCACCGTCACCGCCGTCCGGGTCCTGCGCGACCACCCGCGCCCGGTCGCCCTGGTCGGCTTCGACGACTTCGAACTCGCCGACCTCGTCCACCCCGCCATCACGGTCGTCGCCCAGGACGCGGCCCACCTCGGCCGCACCGCCGCCGCCCTCCTCTTCCGCCGTCTCGACGGCGCCGACGAACCGCCGAAGCGGCTGGAGATCCCCACGCGCTTGATCGCGCGGGGGTCCGGTGAGATCCGGCCCACCGGGTGACGCCCCACGTGGTCGGCTATCCCGCCGTGCGGGTTGCGGTTTTCCGCCTTCGGCGGAGGGGGGGTGTCGGGCGGGGGCGCCCGCTGGGTGGTGGGTGCCGGGTGCGGTCCTCCGGGGGCGGGTTTCCGGACTGCTTCGCTTTACGTCCGGAAACCCGCCCCCTCCGGCCCGCCCCCTCCCGTGAGTTGGGCGCCCCCGCCCGGTGGGGGTGGCGGAAGAGGGCCGGAGCGGGGTGCTGCTTGTACCTCTTCTCCCACCGGGGCGGGGCCCCGTCCGCGTACGGGAGGGGGCGGTGCCGGAGGGGTGGGTGCTCGGACGTCAAGCGAAGCAGTCCGAACACCCACCCCGGAGGCACCGAACCCGGCACCCACCACCCAGCGGGGCCCCGCCCCGACAACCCCTCCGCCGAAGGCGGAAACCCCACCACGGCGGGACAGCGGGCAACGTACGGGACGCACCCGCCGCGTCAGCCAAGCTTCGCGGGACGCCCCGCCAGCCGGTCAAGTTCCGTCCGCGTCAGCCCCGTAAGGCGGGCGACCTCGTCGGTGTCGAGGGCGCCGCAGTCGAGGCCGCGGAGGAGGTAGCCGCTGAGGGCCTTCGCGGTGGCGGGCTCGTCCATGACGTCGCCGCCGGCCTTGGCCACATAGGCGGCGAGCCGGGCGGCGGCCTTCTCCAGGCCCTCGCGGTAGAAGGCGTAGACGGCGGCGTAGCGGGTCGGCAGGTGGCCCGGGTGCATGTCCCAGCCCTGGTAGTAGGCGCGGGAAAGGGCGCGGCGGGTCAGGCCGTGGTGCAGCCGCCAGGCGTCGTGGACCTGGGCGGTGGGGCCGACCGGCAGCACATTGGTGGAGCCGTCGGAGACCCGGACGCCGGTGCCGGCGGCGGCGACCTGCATGACGGCCTTGGCGTGGTCGGCGGCGGGGTGGTCGCTGGCCTGGTAGGCGGCGCTGACGCCGCAGGAGGCGCTGTAGTCGAAGGTGCCGTAGTGGAGGGAGGTGGCGCGGCCCTCGGCGGCCTCGATCATGCGGGCGACGGTGGCGCGGCCGTCGGCGCCCAGGATGGCCTGGGTGGTCTCGATCTGGATCTCGAAGCCGATCCGGCCGGGCGCCAGACCGCGGGCCTTCTCGAACGCCTCCAGCAGCCGGACCATGGCGGTGACCTGCTCGGCGTAGGTGACCTTGGGGAGGGTGAGCACCAGGCCGTCGGGGAGTCCGCCGGCCTCCATGAGGCCGGTGAGGAAGATGTCCAGGGTGCGGATGCCGCGGTCGCGGACGGCGGCCTCCATGCACTTCATGCGAATGCCCATGCAGGGCGCGGCAGTTCCGTCTCCGTAGGCGGCTGCGACCAGGGCGGCGGCGCGGGCGGCGGTCTCGTCCTCCTCGGCGTCGGACCGCGGGCCGTAGCCGTCCTCGAAGTCGATCCGCAGGTCCTCGACGGGCTCGCGCTCCAGCTTGGCGCGGACCCGTTCGTAGACCGGGCCGGCGAGGTCGTCGGGGAGGCCGAGGACGGCCGCGAGCGCGCCGGCGTCGGGGGCGTGCTCGTCGAGCATGGCGAGTGCCTTCTCGCCCCAGGAGCGGATGGTGCCGGCGGTGAAGGCGTCGCCGGGGACGTAGACCGTGTGGACCGGCTGGCGGGTGCCGGGGTCGCCTGGGTAGCGCCGCGCCAGATCGGCGTCCACCTCGGCGAGAGCGGCTCCGATGCCCTCGCGTACGGTGTCCGCGAGGCTCGTCGCCACGGTCTCCTGCTGCCCCATTTCGGTACCCTCCCGGTGCTTGTGCCCGCCGCCGTCACCGACCCCGAGCATTTCCGCTTAACGGAATCAACAATCCGTATAGCGAAGCTAACGGTGTCGGTAGGCGAGGTCAACACCTTCCCCGCCGTGGCGACGCAGGTCACCGGCCCGCCGCGGACCGACGACTCCATGGCGCCGCCCGCACGGCGGGACCGGGGCCCGGGGAGCGCGACCGCCCCCACGGCCGAAGGCCCCGTACGCAGTTGACGTACGGGGCCTTCGGCCATGCGGTGTGCGCGGGCCGTGGCGGGCCCGGCCGGGTCAGCCCTTGCGGGTCTTGACCTCTTCGGTCAGCGCCGGGACGACGGCGAAGAGGTCGCCGACCACGCCGTAGTCGACCAGGTCGAAGATCGGCGCCTCGGCGTCCTTGTTGATCGCGACGATGGTCTTCGAGGTCTGCATACCGGCACGGTGCTGGATCGCGCCGGAGATGCCGGCCGCGATGTACAGCTGCGGCGAGACCGACTTGCCGGTCTGGCCGACCTGGTTGGTGTGCGGGTACCAGCCGGCGTCCACCGCGGCGCGCGAGGCGCCGACGGCCGCGCCGAGCGAGTCGGCGAGCGCCTCGATGACCGGGAAGTTCTCGGCACCGTTGACGCCGCGGCCACCGGAGACCACGATCGCGGCCTCGGTCAGCTCCGGGCGGCCGGTCGACTCGCGCGGGGTGCGCGAGACGATCTTGGTGCCCTTGGAGGCGTCCGCGACGGTCACCGCGAGCTGCTCGACCGCGCCGGCGGCCGGCGCGGCCTCCGGTGCGGCGGAGTTGGGCTTGACGGTGATGACCGGGGTGCCCTTGGTGATCCGCGACTTGGTGGTGTACGAGGCCGCGAAGACCGACTGGGTGGCCACCGGACCCTCGTCACCGGCCTCGACGTCCACGGCGTCGGTGATGATGCCGGAGCCGATCCGGACGGCCAGGCGGGCGCCGATCTCCTTGCCCTCGGCGGAGGACGGCAGCAGGACGGCGACCGGCGACACCGCGTCGTGGGCGGCCTGCAGCGCGTCGACCTTCGGGGCGACGAGGTACTCGGCGAACTCCGGGGCGTCGGCGGCCAGGACCTTCACCGCGCCGTGCTCGGCGAGCACGGGGGCGGCGGTGTCCACGCCGGCGCCGAGGTGCACGGCGACCGGCTCACCGATGCGGCGGGCGAGGGTGAGCAGTTCGAGGGTGGGCTTGCGGACGGCGCCGTCCACGTGGTCGACGTAGACAAGGACTTCAGCCATGGGAATTGCTCCTGCGAGAAGAGTGCGGGCGAGAGGAGGAGGACAGGCGGTTCCGACGGACCGTCAGATACGGGCGGAGAGAGGGGAGTTGACCCTCGACCCGGCCGCCGCGGCGGTCCCGGCCCGGGGTGGCGCCCCGGGCCCGCGGCTCAGATGAACTTCTGGCCCGCGAGGAACTCGGCGAGCTGCTTGGCGCCCTCGCCCTCGTCCGTGACGATCGTGCCCTTGGTACGGGCCGGGCGCTCGGTGGCCGACTCGACCTTGGTCCAGGCACCCTCCAGGCCGACCTCCTCGGCCTCGATGTCCAGGTCCTCCAGGTCCAGGGTCTCCAGCGGCTTCTTCTTGGCCGCCATGATGCCCTTGAAGGAGGGGTAACGCGCCTCGCCCGACTGGTCGGTGACGGAGACGACGGCCGGCAGCGCGGCCTCCAGCTGCTCGCTGGCGGTGTCGCCGTCCCGGCGGCCGGTGACCTTGCCGTCGGCGACGGCGACCTGGGAGAGCTGGGTCGCCTGCGGGACACCGAGCCGCTCGGCGAGCAGTGCGGGCAGCACGCCCATGGTGCCGTCGGTGGAGGCCATACCGCAGACTACGAGGTCGTAGCCGGTCTTCTCGATGGCCTTGGCGAGCACGAGCGAGGTGCCGAGCGCGTCGGTGCCGTGCAGGTCGTCGTCCTCGACGTGAACGGCCTTGTCGGCACCCATCGACAGCGCCTTGCGCAGCGCGTCGGTGGCGTCCTCGGGACCGACGGTCAGGACCGTGATCTCCGCGTCGTCGTCGTTGGCTTCCTTGATCTGCAGGGCCTGCTCGACGGCGTACTCGTCGAGCTCCGAGAGGAGGCCGTCCACGTCGTCCCGGTCGACGGTCAGGTCCTCGGCGAAGTGCCGGTCGCCGGTGGCGTCGGGCACGTACTTCACACAGACAACGATCCTCAAGCTCACGCCGGCTCTCCTACCTGCTTCGTCTCTTCAGAACTGCCTTGTGCTGGCAGCATAGGCGCCTCACGGGGCGGCTCCCGGTCGGATACGGATCCCCGCGCCGACCGCCATGTTACTCGCTAGTACATACACTCTGTCGCCCTGAATCAAGGCCGTCGAAATGTGACCTTCCCAACGGCTCCGACGGGGCGACGCAGCAGGTCCGGAGGAACCCGTCAGTCCCGCAACGCGTTGAAGCCGCCCTGGTGGTAGAGGAGCGGCCGGCCCGGGCCGGTGGGGTCGCCGGCGACCGGCTCGGCGAGCACGATCCGGTGGTCGCCGGCCGGGATCCGGGCGACCACCCGGCACACCAGCCAGGCCACCACGCCGTCCAGCAGGGGCACGCCCTCGGGCCCGGTGCGCCAGGAGGTGGCCGGTCCGAACCGGTCGGCGCCGCTGCGGGCGAAGGTGGCGGCCAACTCCTCCTGGTCCTCGCCGAGGAGGTGGACGCCTATGTGCGCGGCCTCGGAGACCACGGGCCAACTGGAGGCGCCGGTGCCGATACCGAAGGAGAGCAGCGGAGGTTCGGCGGCGACGGAGGTGAGCGAGGTGGCGGTGAAGCCGACGGGGCCGGGACCGGCCGCGGTGATCACCGCGACGCCCGCGGCGTGCCGGCGGAAGACGGAGCGCAGGAGTTCCGGGGAGGCGGTACGGGCCGTGTCCAGTTCGGGCGAGACCGTCATGGAGTTGTCCTTCTGCTGTGGGCTGCGAGCCCGGGCGGGGCCGCCGGCGGCCGAACGGCGGGCGGCGGCGGTGATGTCGTCGCTGCTCACACGCCGGGACAGCGCGCGCTGGCGGTCCGCTGCAGATCGACGTGCGCGCGTCCGTACAGAAGAAGGAAGATGCCTGGCCGCATGACGTCAGGCTGACGACGCGTGACCCACAGCGTCAAGTGGCGCCCGGAATCTGGGAGATCAATCACGGACCGCCGCCCCCAGTGCCGCTATGACGTCGGCCTTGCGCGGCTGTCCCGCGGCACGGCGGACGACCGCACCGTGCCTGTCGAGCACCAGCACCGTCGGCGTGCGGAGGATCTCCAGCCGGCGCACCAGCTCCAGACGGTCCTCCGCGTCGATCTCGACATGGGCCACGCCCTCGACCATCCCCGCGACATCGGCCAGCACCCGCCGGGTGGCCCGGCAGGGTTGGCAGAACGCACTGGAGAACTGGACGAGGGTCGCCCGCTCCCCCAGCTCCGCACCGATCTCCGCGGCCACCAACCGCGCCTCGTCGCCCCGCTCGCCCACCTTCGTCCTTCCGTCCCTGCGACCGACGAACCCGCCCGCCGCCCCGTCGCCGCCCCGCTTCCGCGCCCCTTCCCAGCATGCAGCGTCCCCAGGACCGCAAAGATTCCCGCCCACACACCACCACCGCACTCCACGCTCTCCACGAGAGCCCACCGCACAACGACCTGCCGCGTGACGCCAACACCGGACGCACCCCTCCCGACACCGCCCGCGACCTGCTGCTTTCCCTCCCCCGCCGCTCCCACGTGACGAGAATCTCCCGCCGGGAGGCGCCCACCCGCTGGCCGCCGACAGCGAACATCGGGCACGATCTCCCGAGCCGCAGAGTTACCTCTGCGTAGGTTTCCGCCGGGAGAACCCTCCCCAGGCACAGAGAAGGGGTCCCCGGACATGGCCGAGTTCGTCTACCCGCCCGTCATCGGCGCCGCCCGTACGCTCTTCAAGACCATGGACCTGAAGTTCGACGTGGCCGGCACGGAGCACATCCCGCGGCGCGGCGGCGCGGTGCTGGTGAGCAATCACATCGGCTATCTGGACTTCGTCTTCTGCGGGCTGGCGGCCCGCCCGGCCAAGCGGCTGGTGCGGTTCATGGCCAAGGAATCGGTCTTCCGGCACAAGGTGTCCGGGCCGCTGATGCGGGCCATGAAGCACATCCCGGTGGACCGTACGCAGGGCACCCACGCCTACAAGCACGCGCTCTCCGCGCTGCGCTCCGGCGAGATCATCGGAGTCTTCCCCGAGGCGACGATCTCCGAGTCGTTCACCCTGAAGAACTTCAAGTCGGGCGCGGCACGGCTGGCCCAGGAGGCCGGTGTCCCGCTGCTCCCGATGGCACTGTGGGGCACCCAGCGGCTGTGGACCAAGGGCCACAAGCGCCAGCTGGGCCGCCACCACTTCCCGATAACGATCCGGGTGGGCGAGCCGGTGGCGGCCGATCCGGCCGACCAGGCCGAGAAGATCACCGACCGCCTGCGGGCCCGCGTCCAGGACCTCCTGGAAGCCGCCCAGCGCGCCTACCCCGTACGCCCCCGGGACGCCGAGGACACCTGGTGGATCCCGGCCCACCTCGGCGGCACGGCCCCGGCCCCCGGCGGCGGCGCGTAACCCTCCGGGTCACTCCCGGCCCTGGACCTCGCCGACCTCCACCCGCGCTCCCGGGCAGAGCTTCTCCAGCGCCTCGGCGAGTTCGGTGCCGGCGGCCCGCAGCGCGTCGAACGTCATCGGCGCCATCCGCTCCAGCAGGAAGAGCGCGTTCACCGACTCCTCGGTGAGCCGGGTGCGCACGCCCTGCCGCCAGTTCCAGCGCCGGCAGGTCACGCCCGCGTCGTCGCACCAGACGACCTCGCCCGCCTCGGGGTGCTCCACGGCCTCCGCGCCACCGGCGGCGGTGGCGAACGGCTCGTCCCCCGTGGCCCGGACGAGCCGCATCTCCCCCTGGATACGGTCCAGGTCCTCACCGCCCACCGGGACGAGATGGGCGACGCTGATCGCGTTGTAGACGTCGACCAGGCGGTTGATGCGCGGCAGCCCGCCGTCGGTGAGGGCACGCCGGGCGAGCGCCTCGGCGGAGTTGCGGGTGCGGGAGGGCTTGCAGCCGAACGCGGTGTACGCGGCGCGCCAGGCGGCGACGTGCGGGTCGTCCTGCGGCGCCCGCCCGCCGAGCCGCTCGGCGAGCCGCCGGGCGGCGTCGTCCAGCAGCGCCGAACTGGCCTCGTCGCTGGGCCCGTTGCGCAGTCCGTGCGCCTCCACGGCGAGGTACCCGTAACCGGGCGCGAGGGAGCGGACTTCGTCCGCGACGTGCAAAGTGGTGATCATGCGCGCGAACCTCTGAGATCTTTTGGCGGCAGCGTCTTCCGGGGGCGCGGCCGGTCGGCGGCCTCCGCCCTGCGAGGCATTGGAGCACGCCTGCGCCCCGTCCAGCAAATTGCACCTGGCGGTGCAGTGTATTCGACCGCCGTCCGTGCGTTGTCGGCTTCCCGCCGTAGGGGGCTTGCCGTTGCTTTTGCGCCGGCGCGCATTGCTTGTCCGCTGCGCGGGCGATTCCGCTGCGCGCGTTGAAATGTCCGCGACACCCGTAAGACGACGCCGGGCCTGCGCGCCCTGGAGAAGTACGCGGTGCGCTGCGGCGGCGCGACGCCGCTCGACGAATCGCCGTTGGAGACCGTGCCCCCGCCTTCGAGTGCTCCGTCTCGTTCGACAGTCGAGCGAGGCTCAGGCCGAGGGCTCAGGCCGGCCGTGACTGCGGAGTTCTTCGTTGATGCGCTGGGCTTCCTCAAGCTGATCCTCGAGGATGATGATGCGGCAGGCGGCCTCGATGGGCGTACCGGAGTCGACGAGTTCGCGAGCCCGGCCGGCAATACGCAGCTGGTAGCGGGAGTAGCGGCGGTGGCCGCCTTCAGACCGCAGCGGGGTGATCAAGCGGTGCTCACCCAACGCGCGCAGGAAGGCCGGCGTGGCACCGAGCATCTCGGCAGCCCGGCCCATGGTGTAGGCGGGATAGTCGTCGTCGTCGAACTTGTCGGCAGGGCGGGTACTGCGAGGGGGCATAGACCTCTTCTTCCGGGGACGCATCGAGGGGCCCGAGCGCCAAATGGCGCCCGGGCCCCGAGCTTTCAACACCATCTGCCGGCTGACTGCACCGGCCTTCTTCTTCCGCAGGTCCACCCGCGAGGGCGGGGCTGCGGGGATCGCGGTTGTGTGACCGGGGACCACCTTCCAATCCGGGGTCTGCGGTACCCAGGCGGACATCGTCCCGACCCCGGGCGATCCTGATGGCGTTCTGCTCCTTACCTCTTCGATCTTTCTGCACTGGCTGGTGACACGGTACTGCTGTGCGGCCCCTTGGGCCGCTCGGCCCGGCAGCCAGCGGAAGAACCCACCACTTCCGGCTCCACCGCTCCGCTGCCGGGCCCCTCCTGCATTGACCTGCTTGCACGGCAGTTCGTCTCTGCCGCGCCCTTCTGACTTCCGGGTTACGCAGAAGACGTTAGCCCCCGCCGACACCAATGTCTACTCCAGCAACTACAGATTTTCTGCAGTGTCGGCCTGCATGATTCTTCCTCTGATGCATCCGGAAGGGTTACCCGTCTCGTTGAGGTCCTGCGCTGCGGGCACAAGCCTGACTCGGTGGCGCAACCCACAGGCGGAGGTGTTCTGCGCATGAGTGTCCCGCCTCCGGCCGGGGGTGCCCCCACGTTGTCGGCGCCTCCGCCGTAGGGGGTCGCCTTGTTGCGCCTGGCGGCGCTTGGCTGTTGTCCGCTGCGCGGGGCATCGCCGATCCGCTGCGCGGGGCTGTTGGGTGCGGTGACGGGCCTGCGGGGCAGGGGG
>NZ_KB891896.1:0-110090 GCF_000373585.1 Streptomyces sp. MspMP-M5 | reverse complement strand
GACGACCGGCAGGGGACCACTGAGGTCAGCCCCCACCCACCGTCTTCATAACCCCCAACGGGAGGGGACGGGCCGGAGGGGGTGGTGTGCCGGACGTANAGCGAAGCAGTCCGGCACACCACCCCCGCAGGCCCGTCACCGCACCCAACAGCCCCGCGCAGCGGACAACAAGCGAGCGCCGCAGGCGCAAAGCAGCGGCGAACCCCTACGGCGGGGAAGCCGACAACGTGGGAAGCCAGCCAAGCGCAGCGGACCGGCCGACAACGTGGGAAAGAATCGGCCTATCGGCCGATCTCCTCGCGGATGGCCGACAGAAACGCGTCGACATCCCCCTCCGTCGTGTCGAACGAGCACATCCACCGGACCACCCCGGCCGCCTCGTCCCAGAAGTAGAAGCGGAACCGCTTCTGGAGGCGTTCGCTGACCTCGTGCGGGAGGCGGGCGAAGACACCGTTGGCCTGGACGGGGTAGAGGATCTCGATGCCGGGGATCTCGCGGACGCCGGTGGCCAGGCGCTGGGCCATGGTGTTGGCGTGGCGGGCGTTGCGCAGCCACAGGTCCTTGGCGAGGAGCGCCTCCAACTGGACGGAGACGAAGCGCATCTTGGACGCCAGCTGCATGGAGAGCTTGCGCAGGTGCTTCATGGCGCGGACCGCGTCGGGGTTGAGGACGACCACGGCCTCGCCGAAGACCGCGCCGTTCTTGGTGCCGCCGTAGGAGAGGATGTCGACGCCCACGGCGTTGGTGAAGGCGCGCATGGGGACGTCGAGGGTGGCGGCGGCGTTGGCTATCCGGGAGCCGTCGAGGTGGACGAGCATGTTGCGCTCGTGGGCGTGGTCGCAGATCGCCCGGATCTCGTCGGGTGTGTAGACCGTGCCCAGCTCCGTGCTCTGGGTGATCGAGACGACCTGCGGCATGGCGCGGTGCTCGTCGTCCCAGCCCCATGCCTGGCGGTCGATCAGCTCGGGGGTGAGCTTGCCGTCCGGGGTGGGGACGGTGAGCAGCTTGAGGCCGCCGATCCGCTCCGGAGCACCGCACTCGTCGACGTTGATGTGCGCCGATTCGGCGGCGATCACCGCGCCCCAGCGGTCGGTGACGGCCTGGAGTGCGACGACGTTGGCGCCGGTGCCGTTGAACACCGGGAACGCCTGGGCGCGCTGTCCGAAGTGACTGCGGAAGACCCGTTGGAGGTGCTCGGTGTACTCGTCCTCGCCGTAGGCGACCTGGTGGCCGCCGTTGGCGAGGGCGAGCGCGGCGAGCACCTCGGGGTGCGCACCGGCGTAGTTGTCGCTGGCGAAGCCGCGGATCTGCGGGTCGTGGTGCTGCCGGGCGTCGGTCTTCGCCCGGTTCACGGCTTGGGGGTCAGCCACAGACGCTGTCCATTCACTTCCTGGGCGGGCCGGTCCCAGACACCGGCGATGGCCTCGGCCAGCTCCGTGACGTCGGTGAAGCCCGCGAACTTGGCGTTCGGTCGCTCGGCGCGCATCTGGTCGTTGACGAGCGCCTTCACGATCAGGATGGCAGCCGCGGCGCGCGGACCGCTCTCGCCCCCCGACTTGCGGAAGCCGTCGGCCATGGCGAGGGTCCACGCCTCGGCGGCCGCCTTGGACGCGGCGTAGGCGGCGTTGCCCCCCGTGGGCTTGCTGGCGCCGGCCGCGCTGATCAGCACATAGCGACCGTTGCCGCTGCGTTCCAGCGCGTCGTTGAAGGCGAGGGAGGTGTGCTGGACGGTGCGGATCAGCAGCTTGTGCAGGGTGTCCCAGTCCGCCAGGTCGGTCTCGGCGAACGTCGAGCAGCCGCGCCAGCCGCCGACGAGGTGGACCACGCCGTCGACCCGGCCGAATTCCTTCTCCGTACGGGCCGCCCATTCGCGGGTCTGGTCGAGGTCGAGGAGGTCGACCGTCTCGCCGATGACCGTGGCGCCGCCGTGGGCGTAGCGGGCCGCGTCGACGGCCTCCGCCAGTCGCTCGGGGTTGGAGTCCGAGCCGACCACCACCGCGCCGGCCTCGGCCAGCCGCAGCAGGGTGGCCCGGCCCGCCGGTCCGGCCGCTCCGGCCACCGCGATGACCGCGCCCTCCAGCGGCCCCTTGCCGCCCGTCGAAGTACCCATCTCCGTCGCCTCCTCGTCCTGCCCCTGGACGGCCGCCGGCCGGGTGTCCCGGCCGGTCCGCACGCTCTGCACGGTGTCTTTCTGCTCGGTCCGCGCGCTCTTCACGCCGCCACCGGCATCTCGCTGTGCGCGGTGATGCCCTTGGTCGAGGCGATCACGGAACGCAGCTTCTTGGCGAGGGCCTCGTAGAACATGCTCAGCGGGAACTCGTCGGGAAGCACGTCGTCGACGAGTTTGCGCGGCGGACGGTCCAGGTCGAGGGCGTCCGGACCCTTGGCCCACACCGAGCCCGGGTGCGGGGCGAGGTAGGTCGAGACCAGGTCGTAGGCGGCGAACCAGTGGACCAGCTTGGGCCGGTCGATGCCGTCGCGGTAGAGCTTCTCGATCTCGCCGCACAGCTGGTTGGTGACCTTGGGCGCCCGCTCCCAGTCGATGTGCAGTGTGTTGTCCGTCCAGCGTACGACGTCGTGCTTGTGGAGGTAGGCGAAGAGCAGCTGGCCGCCGAGGCCGTCGTAATTGCGCACCCGCTCGCCGGTGACCGGGAAGCGGAACATCCGGTCGAAGATCACCGCGAACTGCACGTCCCGGGCCTGCGGATAGCCCTCGGCCTCCAGTTTCACGGCCTCCTTGAAGGCGGTGAGGTCGCAGCGCAGTTCCTCCAGGCCGTACATCCAGAACGGCTGGCGCTGCTTGATCATGAAGGGGTCGAACGGCAGGTCGCCGTGGCTGTGGGTGCGGTCGTGAATCATGTCCCAGAGGACGAACGCCTGCTGGCAGCGCTGCTGGTCGCCGAGGAGCGCGCGGATGTCCGCGGGGAGGTCGACGCCGAGGATGTCCACGGCGGCCTCGCTGACCCGGCGGAAGCGGGCGGCCTCGCGGTCGCAGAAGATGCCGCCCCAGCTGAACCGCTCGGGGGCCTGGCGGACCGCAATGGTCTCGGGGAAGAGGACGGCGGAGTTGGTGTCGTAGCCGGCGGTGAAGTCCTCGAAGGTGATCCCGCAGAAGAGGGGGTTGTCGTAGCGGGTGCGCTCCAGTTCGGCGAGCCAGTCCGGCCAGACCATGCGCAGCACGACGGCCTCGAAGTTGCGGTCCGGGTTGCCGTTCTGGGTGTACATGGGGAAGACGACGAGGTGCTGGAGGCCGTCGGCGCGCTGCCGGGCGGGCTGGAAGGCGAGCAGCGAGTCGAGGAAGTCGGGGACGCCGAAGCCCTCCTCGGCCCAGCGGCGCAGATCGGCGACGAGGGCCTGGTGGTAGGCGGCGTCGTGCGGGAGCAGCGGGGCGAGTTCGCGGATGGCCGTCACGGCCTGCTCGACCTCCTGGCGGACCGCCGCGGCGGTGGGTGCGCCGTCCGCGGCGAGGTCGACGGAGCCGTCCTTGGACTGCCACGGGCGGATGGTCTCGATGGCGTCCTTCAGCGCGGGCCAGGCGGGGTGTGCGACCACGGAGTCGTCCGACAAGGTGCCGCCCCGGACACCCACAGGCGAAAGAATTTCCGTCATGACTGCCCTCCGGCGGTAGATCGTCCTGTGAGACCACCGTAACCAGCCAAGGATCGGCCATTCAAGTGGGCCAGGTGAAAAATATTCTGCGTAGACCCCATGGTCACGGTCGATTTTCCTGTGAGGTACGGGTTCGATCTCACTTCCTGCCATGGATGGCGGGTGATTCCGCGTTTTCTCCGGCGTGAGGCTGGGTAGGCCAGGGAGATCGTGGACCGGCTGGGCGGGTGAGGAGTGCACGGGACGGATGCGTGCGGGCCGGCTCGGGCAGGGCCGGAGCAGGCACGACCGACTCGGCGACGCCGGCGGCCGTAGGACGGTGGGCGGCAGCGGCGCGGCGGCGATACGGGCGGCGGGGCTGCCGCGTGTGGCGGAATGTCGCTCAACTCGCCGCGGCGGAGCGGGAGTTCCTCGGGATCGGCCGGGTCCGGCGCGGTCGGCGGTGCGTAGCGGAGGCGGCCGGCGGGCACTCGTACGGGCTAGAGCGGACTTGTCCCTACGGCGCTGCCGCTCGTCGGCGGATTAGGCTGTGCGCCATTTCGGGCGGCAGTGCGCCGGCGGCGACATGTGCACGGAGCCGACCGCAACCGAGCCGACTGAAAGCGAGGCAGCCTTGTCCTTTCTCACCATCGGGCACCGCGGAATGATGGGTGTGGAGCCGGAGAACACCCTGCGCTCCTTCGTACGCGCCGAGCGCGAGGGCGTCGACGCCGTCGAACTGGACCTGCACCTGAGCAAGGACGGCGCGCTGGTGGTGATGCACGATCCGGACGTCGACCGCACCACCGACGGCACCGGCCCGGTCGCCGAGCGCACCCTCGCCGAGCTGCGGGAGCTGGACGCCGGGCAGGGCGAGCGGATCCCGGTGTTCGAGGACGTGGCGGACGCGGTGCGGCTGCCGCTGCAGGCGGAGATCAAGGACGTCGCGGCGGCGCAGGCGCTGGCCGAGGTGGTGCGCTCGCGCGATCTGACCGCCCGGGTGGAGGTCATCTCGTTCCACGACGAGGCGCTGGCGGAGATCCGCACGCTGCTGCCGGGGGTGCGCACCGGGCTGGTCGGCGAGTGGTACGGCGCCGACATCGTGGACCGCGCCACGGCGGTGGGCGCGGGTCTGGTGTCGCTCGACATCCGCCGGCTCACCCTCGAACTGACCGAGCGGGCACACGCGGCGGGGCTGCGGGTGCTGGGCTGGACGGTGAACACCCACGACCAGCTGCGGCTGGCGCGCGGGCTGGGGCTGGACGGGGTGGTGACCGACCAGCCGGAGATCCGGCGGGCGGTGCGTTTCACGGCGTAGCCGGGCTTCCCTCGGGCGGGCGGCGCGGCGCCGCGTACGGGGGCCGCCCGGCGGGAGGGCGGGCCGCAGGTACCGGCGGGGCCGGGCCGGCATGGCTCAGCCCAGCGGCTTGACCAGCAGCTCGAACTCCAGGTCGGCGCGCTGCGGGATGCCGAACCGCTCGTCGCCGTAGGGGAACGGGCTGAACCGGCCGGTGCGGCGGTAGCCGCGGCGCTCGTACCAGGCGAGGAGTTCCTCGCGCTGGCGGATGACGGTCATCCGCATCTCCGGAGCGCCCCAGGTGGCCAGCGCCGTGCGCTCGGCCTCGGCGATGATCACCTTGCCCAGGCCGGCGCCCTGCAGCTCGGGGCGGACCGCGAACATCCCGAAGTAGGCGTGGTCCCCGCGGTGCTCCAGCTGGCAGCAGGCGACCAACTCGCCGTCCCGCTCGGCGACCAGCAGCCGGCCGCTGTCGTTGCGCACCACCGCGGCGACGCCGTCCGGGTCGGTCCGCCGGCCGTCCAGCAGATCCGCCTCGGTCGTCCACCCGGCCCGGCTGGCGTCCCCGCGGTAGGCCGACTCCACCAGCGCGACGAGCGCGGGGACATCGGCCTCGGTGGCGTCGCGGAAGGTCAGCGGGGTGGTGAGCATGGCGGGCGGGATCCTCTCGGCCGTACGGCGGGCTGCCAGCCGAGGCTAACAAGAGGCGCGGGGCGGCGGGAGGGCCGGACGGCCGGGTGCCGTGTCCGGGCCCCGGAGGCGCGTCCGGCGGCGTAGGGTCCCTGCCATGGTGCAGGTACTGAGCAGCAGGGTGCTGGTGCGGCCGGCCGATCCGGAGCGGTCGCGGACGTTCTACGGCGAGGCGCTGGGGCTGGCGGTCTACCGCGAGTTCGGCACCGGTCCCGAGCGCGGCACGGTGTACTTCCTCGGCGGCGGCTTCCTGGAGGTCTCCGGACGGGCCACGGACGCGCCGACGCCGACCCTCCAGCTGTGGCTCCAGGTCGCCGACGCGGCACGGGCGCACGAGGAGCTGGTGGCCCGGGGAGTAGAGGTCCTGCGGCCGCCGGTGCGCGAGCCGTGGGGGCTGATCGAGATGTGGATCGCCGACCCGGACGGGCACAAAGTTGTCATCGTGGAAATCCCAGCGGACCATCCACTCCGATACCGACCCTGACGAAATCGCAGCCTGACGGGCCCTCGGGCCACATTCCACAGGCCCTTCGAAGTCGCCCGCCCTTGCCGGAGACACTGCGCACCCCACGTCAATCATTGGCGAACAGGCCACATTCCACACAGAGACGCGCAATCACGAGCACACTCCCCCGGCCAGGACCGCGAAGCTGAAACGCCGACGTACGCGGCTCCCGCACCAGCACCCAGTCGCCGTCCGTGTGCAGGGGCGGCAAGTGCGGTGTGGAGCGCACATTGCACAGGCACGTGGTGGCAGCTCTACTTGCGCAAGCTGTTCAACGACGGCGGCGACGAGATGCGAGCCGCCGCCAAGATCGCCCTCGTCGGCTCCGCGGCCCCGATTACACGACTTCGTCGACGTCGGCCAGTACATGGCCGACCGCAAAGACCAGCTCGCCGCCACCCACGACATCTCGCCGACAAAGCCGCAGCCCGGGCCAAGGACGCCAAAGACGCGGAATCGCGGCCCCGGGCGCGGGTACTTCGGCATGGCGGAGCCGGGTGCACCTGTGCGTTGGGGCCGTCGAGCTTGGCCTGGAACAGGTGGAATCTCCACCTCACAGGCTCGATCCTTCCTGAGCAGAGTCTTCGAGGTCCGAACGACGACCACGCTTTCGCGTTTCCAGGGGCAAGGCTGAACGGGGCGAGTATGCGGTGTGAGGGCCGGTCGGCAAGGAGTTCTCTCGACAGCAGCGAAGAGGGCTCCGGAGGCGACACGGGTGAGTACTACGACGCGGTGGTGCTGGCGGGAGGGCGAGCCCGGCGTTTGGGTGGAGCGGACAAGCCGATGGTGTCCGTTGGCGGCATGTCGTTGCTCGATCGGGCGATCGAGGCATGTGTCGGGGCCGGGAGGACAATTGTGGTGGGCCCGCACCGGGCCACCGTTCACCAGGTACATCACGTGCGCGAGGGGCCGTTGCATGCCGGGCCGCTCGCGGCGCTGGCTGCGGGATTGTCCAGGGTACGCGCGCCGTTCGTGGTGGTCCTGGCGGCGGATCTTCCCTTCGTGCGGCAGGAAACGGTCGCGGAGTTGCTGCGTCAAGCGGCCGGTTCCGCGATCGAGGGCGCGGTGATGCTGGAGACGCAGGGCCGGGACAATCCGCTGTTCGCCGTATACCGGACCGCAGCCGTGCGACGGGGCCTTGCGCTGACCCTCGCTCAGCACGGAGTGTTGACGGGACTGCCCATCCGTGTACTGACCCATACTCTCGCCCTGCGGTATGTGCCTGATATCGGCGGAGTGTCTTTCGACTGCGACACTTGGGAAGCGGTAGCTCTCGCCCGGGCCTGCCTGAAGTCGAATGCCGGTTGACCACTCTTCGAGCACAAATTCTTTCCCCCTCCCCACACACCAATCTGGTTGCGAGGCACAGTTGGCAACAAGGGAAGACCTGGCGTGTCAAGAGATCATCGGTCGCTATCAGTTCAACGGAGCGGGCGCCGGCGCGATGCCCCAGCTTCTCAAAGCCCTCGGTGACCCGGGACGCAACCTGCGGGGCATGACCGTCGTCGGCACCAACGGGAAAGGGTCGACCTGCGCGTTCGCCGTCTCAGCGCTGGCCGCGGCCGGGATGCGCATCGGAAGCATGCCCAGCCCGCACCTGCAGCATGTCACCGAACGTATCCGCATCAACGGGGAGCCCGTCTCTTCGCTCGCATGTCACCACGCCTTCGCAAAGGTCGAGGACACACTCAGGAGTACGGGCCTTGTGGTCAATGTCGGAGGGGTGCATGCAGCCGCAGCAGCGGTTCATTTCGCCCTCTCGGGAGTGGACTTGGCCGTCATGGAGGCGAGCATCGGCGGCCAACGCACCGCGGTCAACTGCTTCGACACCGGAGTGAAGGTCATTACCGGAGTGGGGCTGGACCACCAGCATCTGCTGGGAAGCACCCTGGGCGAGATCGCGAGGAACAAGGCAGGCATTGTGCGAGACGGCGATCACGTGGTGCTCGGTGAGTTGCCTGGGGAGGCGGCCAAGGCCGTAGACGACGTCCTCAGTCAGCACACGGAGTTGACCGTCTGGCGCCTCCACCGGGAAATCCACTGTCGGCCACGCACGGCCCGCGATGGACACACCGTGCTGGAAGTAGCCACCCCACATGCCGTCCACCAGGAATTGCCCTGCCCGCTCCGCGGAGAACACCAGCATCGCAATCTGGCTCTTGCCGTAGCCGGCATCGACGCGCTGGCCGAACGAGGGCTGATCCGTGACATCTCGCAGGAGGCTCTGCGCAGCGGCCTGGCCGCGACCCGCTGGCCCGGCCGCCTCGAACTTCTGGCACCGGCCCGCTTCGGCTCCTGGACCGGCAGCCTCCTGCTCGACTCTGCCGACAACCACCAGGGGGTGACCGCCGTGGCTCCGGAAATCCTGACGCATTCCCGCGGCGCTGAGCACACCGCCATCGTCTTCGGCGCCCTCGGGTACAAGAATGTGGCGACCATGCTCGAACCGCTTCCGGGCGACTGGCCGGTGGTACTGACCCGGGTCGGGCACCCCAACGAAGCGGCCCCGGACGCGATGCGCACGGCCCTGGCGCCACGCCGAGAACTGCACGTACGGGAGGAGACCGCTGACGCCGTCGACCACGCCGTCGAACTCGTCGGGGACGGCGGCCTCGTCATCGTTCTGGGAACCCACCTCCTGGTTGGTCGTGTCCGTGAGCTGTTCCAGCTCCCGCCCGGCTGACCACGTACGGGAAGAGGCCGTGTAGATGCTCGTCCAGGTCATTTCCGGCCTCCGGACGATTCGCCCGCTTCGGGGGAGGCATCGAACGCATAGGTGTACGTGGGTTCCTGGTGCTGCGCCGCGGAGGTTTCGCCGAGGGCTGCTGGGCGGTGCGCTTTGTGCGCCGTTACGGATGCTCGGGTGCGGAGTCCTCCAGTTTCTGGCCGCGGAGCATGAACCACATGGTGAGGGCCGCCGCGAAGAACACCGCGGAGCTGACACCCGCGGACACCTGGAAGCCGTCGGTGAAGGCATCCCGCGCCGCAGCCAGCATTCGTGCCGCCTGGTCCTGTGGGAGTGAGCCCGCGGCCTCGACGGCGCCGCCGAGCGAGTCGTGCGCGGCGTCGGCGACACTTGCCGGGACGTCCGGCGGGGTGGTGAAGCCGCGGTAGATGCCGGTGATGATCGAGCCGAGCAGGGCGATGCCGAGGGCCGCGCCCAGTTCGTAGGCGGTCTCGGAGACCGCGGAGGCGGCGCCTGCCTGGTCCTTGGGGACGCTGGAGAGGACGACGTCGGAGGTCACCGTGAAGGTCAGCCCCGTGCCGAGGCCGGCGAGGAACAGGGCCGGGGCAAGGTAGGAGACGCCGGTGCCCTCATCGACCACCATGCAGGCGGCGAGTGCGAGGCCGCCCGCGGCCAGGCCGCCGGCGACCGCGCCGCGCACCGAGGTCCTGCGGGCGATCACACCGGCTACGAGGCCCGCGAGGACCGAGCCGATCGCGGCGGGCACCTCGAACAGGCCGGCCTGCAACGTGGAGCGTTGCTGGACCAGTTGAAGGAACTGGGAGAGGAAGAAGACCAGGCCGGACAGGCCGAGGATGGTCAGCAGGCTGGCGAGGACCGCGCCGGAGAAGCCGCGGTGCTGGAAGAGCCGCATGTCCAGCAGCGGTGACTCCAGCGTCAGCTGCCGCCGTGCGAACCAGAACAGGGCCGCGACGCCGAGGACGGCCGTGGCCGCGATGTCCCAGCCCCAGCCGTTGACCACCGTTTCCTTGACGGCGAACACGACCGCGACCATGCCGACGAGGGAGAGGCCGACGCTGAGCAGGTCCCAGGGGCCGGGGTGGGGGTCGCGGGACTCGGGGAGCAGCTTGACGCCGGCGACGACGAGCAGCGCCACCACGGGCACGTTGATCAGGAAGACCGAGCCCCACCAGAAGTGTCCCAGGAGGAAGCCGCCGACCACGGGGCCCAGCGCGGTGCCCGCCGAGGCGGCGGCGCTCCAGATGCCGATGGCCAGGCTGCGCTCCTTCGGGTCGTGGAAGACGTTGCGGATCAGCGCGAGGGTGGAGGGCATCAGGGTCGCGCCGGCGACGCCGAGCAGCGCCCGCGCGGCGACCATCATCTCAGGGCTGGTCGCGTACGCGGTGAGTGCCGAGGCGGCACCGAACGCGAGGGCGCCGGTGAGCAGCAGTTTCTTGCGGCCGATGCGGTCGCCGAGGCTGCCCATGGACACGAGCAGGCCCGCGATGACGAACGAGTAGATGTCGCCGATCCACAGGAGTTGGGTGGCGGAGGGCTTGAGGTCCTCGCTGAGGTAGGGCGTGGCGAGGCCGATCACGGTGGCGTCGACGGTGACCAGGAGCACGGCGAGCACCAGGACGGTGAGCGCGAGCCAGCGTGCGACCGGTCCCCGTTCGGCGTGTGCGGCCGCGGCCCGCTGGTCGGTGCTGGTCATGCTTCCACTCTCCGTTGTGCGCCGCTGAGGAGCAGCTTGGCGATCATGTATGGGATGTTCTTGGCGGCTACCCGGCTGTCGTGCACGGCCCAGGTGCCGGAGTCGATCAGCCGTAGAGGGCCATGGTCAGCCAGACGGTGGTCCCACGGCCGGCCCGATCTCCTTGATCAGGCGCCGCAGCGCGTCTTGGGCACCGTCCTCGTCAGGTGCGCGCCGTCCAGGGCGCTCGCGCAGGCCCGCAGGCCGAGGTCTTCCAGGGCGCGTACGAGGACGTGCCGCCCGGCGAAATGGCGGTGCAGGCGTCCCGACCGCTGCCCGCGTTCTTCGTCACCTCGTCCATGGTGGCGGCGGCTTTGCGGGTGAGCAGGGCGGCGCGCTGCGCAGCACATGGTCACGTTCGACAGACATGAGCCGACCGTAAGCTCCGTGAGACGTCCCTGTCGCATGAGTTTTTGGCGGAGCTTCGTGAGGCCCCCGTAGGAGGAGGCTCTCACGAGGCTCACGTGCGACTCAGGGGCTGGCCCGCGTAGTTCCAACGGGGCGGGTGAGCAGTTGCGTGGTAGGCGATGGTGAAGCCGATGGCCTTTTCCAGCTGGTCGGCACGGGAGGGGAAGTCGCCGTGGCGCAGGACGGCGCAGGCCGGGAGGAGAAGAGGATCTCCCTGGTTGAGCCAGGAGGCGTGCTTGGGGGTGTCTTGGGGGTGTAGTGCGCCACCTCACGCCGATCATCAGGATCAATCACGATGCCCGGCCAACGAGGCGACGCACATCAGCGAAACTTCCGCGGCGCAGCACTAGGCCGTGCGGGAGTCCCAGGTGAAGAGGACGTAGCCGTTCCCGCCGGGCTGGCCAGCGGTGCCTACCTGTCCTCCTTGGCCGTCCTTCCCTTGGTTCGCGGGCCCACGGTTGTTCGCTCCACCCCGTGCCCCGGCGCCGCCGTCACCGCCCCGGCCTCCGGAGCCACCGTCGCCGCCTCGGCCGGCAGCCCCCGGGGGCGTGATCTCGATGTCCTTGACGACGCCGCCCTTCCCGCCGGCGCCACCGGCGCCGCCGCGACCGACCTGCCCGCCCTGGGCAGGGACCTTGGCCGGGTCCACGAAGAACGCCCCGTCGCCGCCTTGCCCTCCGGCTGTACCCGCGCCCCCTGCCTGGCCCTGTTCGGCGGTGACAGGCACATCCCAGTGGGCATCCTTGACGGACTTGTCGATCTCCCTGTTGCCCCCGCCAATGGGCGTGCTGGCCACGCCGCCCTGACCGGGCGTGCCGCCGTCACCGCCGCGCAGACCGTAGCCCTGCGGGGGAACGCCGAACGACGGCTCCTGGAACAACGCGCACTTGGGCCCGGTGTCGGCGTTGCAACCTCCCTCGCCACCCCGGCCGCCACCGGCCGCATGGCCACCGGAGCCGCCGCTGACGTGCAGCAACCAGCCGACCTTGGGGTCAGTGACATTCGAACCGCCACCGTTCTGCCCGTCGCCGGGGTTGTACGCGTTCTGACCGGGCTTGCCGGGGCTGTCCTGCGAGCCCGTACCGCCCGTCGAGCCCGCGCCGCCGGCGCCACCGCCCTCGCCGCCCTCACCGACGAAGATCCGCAACTTCTGGCCCGGCTCTCCCCGTTTCGGTTTCACCACCTCGCCCACCACTACCGCACCGGCAGAGGCGGTCAGCCACGGACAACCGCCGGACGCAGACAACGGCCCCGGCAGGCTGCCTGCGGATTCGTGAACTATCCCGTCACCTTTCGGACGCTGGTCGCCCCGCGACCCTCCAGCCGGGCCACTGTCCTTGAGATGTGACGGGTCATCAGTTCACGGTGCTATGCCCGTATGCGTCCGCTCCGCGATCCATCCCGCCATCGCCCGTACGGCGAGGCTGATGGCCCGCTCGTCCGGATCGAAGTCGGGGTAGTGCGGGTAGCTGGTGGTGATGGGCACGCCGGGGGAATGGACGCCGAGGAAAGTGAACGTGCCGGGGACGCGTTCCAAGTAGAGGGCGAAGTCTTCGCCGCTGAAGGGCGGGAAGGCGGCATGGAGTTCGGTGACCGCGTCTTGGCCGAGTGTGCGCCGCAGGTGGCGGGCGAGGGTGCGGGCGTCGCGTTCCGGGCAGACCATGGCCGGGAACGGCTCGGCGGGGAAGCTGACCTCGGCTCCCGCGTACGACGTGGCCAGGCGGCGGATGTCCGCGCGTATCTCCGGGTACCGTTCGGGCGGCCAGCAGCGGTAGGACACGGTCACCTTGCCGGCCTCCGGTGCCTGGGCCCGGACGACCACGAACCGGGCCAGTGGCCCGTCGGGCCTCTGGGCGTCGGCGACCATCCGATCGATGTCCGCCGGCGTCCGTGGGAGCGGCACCGTGGACAGTGCGCCGATCTCGGCGGCCAGTCGTCGCGCAGCGTCGGGCGCGTCCGGGCGGGGCAGAACGACCTCCGCCTTGTCCAGGCCCGGCAGCCCGTAGCCCGGGGTGAGCGCGAACTGGCCGACGGGGAACGGCCCGCAGTGCAGCGCGTGGATCTCTTCCACGCCGGTGCGCTCCAGCACGCCCGTTTCGAGCAGTGCGCGGGCCCCGCTCAGGGTCTCCTCGGCAGGCTGGAAGAGGAACACCACTGTTCCGTCCAACTGCCTCCGCATCCGTGCCAGGACCCGCGCGATGCCGAGCGCCACGGTGGTATGGACGTCGTGCCCGCACACATGGGCCGCCACCGGACCGCCGCCAACGATGTCCTTGGGCGGCACCGCGTCCATGTCCGCCCGGTACGCAACGGTCCGGCCCGGACGCGAGCCCCGCAGGACACCGACGACGCCGTGGCCACCCACCCCGGTGGTGACGGCCAGCCCGGCGGCCCGCAGCTCTCGGGCCACCACACCGGCCGTGCGCCGCTCCTGCCCCGGCGCCTCCGGATGCCGGTGGATGTCGCGCCGCAGCCTGATCAATCTCCACTTCAGGCGCGCCACCTCGGCGTCCACCGCCCCTGGCTCCACCGGCTGTCGCCACCCGCCGGCGACGGCCTCCCCCGCAGTTCCCCACACGATTCCCGAACCGGCTGCCGCCGCGCCGGCCAGCAGCGTACGACGCGCGAGAACACGCTCCATGGGACGACCCACTGTTCCCCCTCCATGACCTGCAACTGGCCTTCCGGAACACCGGACGGGCAGTCGCGTCCCGACACCGTGTATCCGGGCCCCGCCACCAGGCGAACGAAAGACCCGGAGGCACCATGCTTGCCGCACGCCGCCGCCGCGCCCATCCGGCAGACCACCATTCCGAGGTGGGGATAACCACAACACGGCCCACCGCGAGATCGCGAAACCGGCACCCAAGCAACCCGCATAACCGAGAAGCGGGCCACGCCGAACGTTTCAAGGGTCACCTCAGCCCGGTCCAGAAGGAGCCGCAGTACCAGCTCCTCTGCTCCACAGCTCAGTGGTGACCCGCTCCTTGATGGCCTGAGCTTTCCTCCGCGCCGTGAATGCCATGCGCCCAGCTGGGGGCGCTGGAAAGGGATGGTCTTCGGGGCGGAGACATCAGGGCCTCTGCCGCACCGATGATCTCTGCGCCGATGTCCCGGGCGGAGCGCTACCGGCCCTGAGCCGGTGCCTCGGGTGCTTCCGGTGCAACTGGCGTCCGGGCGGCGGTGACTGGTGGGCGGAGTCCGCGCTCGCTAGCGTCGCCGCCATGACCTCTACCGAACACCCCCTGGACGGGGAGCACTTCGACGTCGTCATCGCGGGCGGCGGGCCGGTCGGTCTGCTGCTGGCCACGGAGTTGCGGTTGCACGGCATCGCGACGCTCGTCCTGGAGCGGGGGCGGCGCGGGCAGGGCGAACCGCGCGCGCTGGCGCTGCACGCCCGGACGCTGGAGACCCTGGACCGGCGGGGCTTGCTGGAGGAGTTCACCCGCGCCCAGGAGACCCTGCCGGGGCTGGCGGACTACCGGCGGCGGCTGGCGGACGGCGGCGCCCGCGGCCACTTCGCCGGGCTGTACCGGCTCGGCAGACACTCCGCGGAGCCCGCCGAGCAGCCGCACGGCCTGCTCCTCCCCCACGAGGTCCTCAAGGAACTGCTCGTCCGGCGGGCCGGCGATCTGGGCGCGGTGGTCCGCCACGACCAGGAGGTGACGGGCCTGGCGCAGGACGGGGACGGCGTCACCGTCCGGGTGCGGACCGCGGACGGTGACCGTACGGTGCGCGGGGGCTTCCTCGTCGGGTGCGACGGCGGGCGCAGCGTGGTCCGCAAGGCCGCCGGGATCGGCTTCCCGGGCACCGGCCCGTCGCTGGTGTCCCGTATGGGGCGCGGACGGATCGAGGTCCACGACGGCGGGGAACTGCCGGCCGGCTGGCAGCGGACCGACGGGGGCTGGTTCATGCGGATGCCCGACGGGCGGATAGCCGTCACCGAGTGGGAGGTGCCGGAGGACCTGGAGAGCCCGGCGACCAGCGACGAACTGGCCCGCGGCATCGAGCGGGTGACGGGGCGGCGGATCACCCTGACCGGCGTGGACTTCGTCACCCGCTTCACCGACAGCGCCCGCCAGGCGGCCCGGTACCGCGCGGGCCGGGTGCTGCTGGCCGGGGACGCGGCGCACGTCCACTTCCCGGCCGGCGGTCAGGGCGTCAACCTCGGTCTGCAGGACGCCTTCAACCTGGGGTGGAAGCTGGCCGCGGAGTGCCTGGGCCGGGCACCGGAGGGGCTGCTGGACAGCTACGAGGTCGAGCGGCACCCGGTCGCCGCGCAGGTGCTGGCGAACACCCGGGCGCAGGTGGCGCTGATGCGGCCCGGCCCGCAGGTGGACGCGCTGCGCGCGCTGTTCACCGATCTGATGGGGATGGACGAGGTCAACAAGTACCTCAGCGACATCATCTACGGCACCGGTATCCGCTACGCCACCGAGCCGGACGGGCATCCGCTGGCCGGTGGGTTCGCCCGCGATCTGCCGGTGACGACGGCGGGCGGCCCGACCCGGCTGGCCGAACTGCTGCGCCCGGGGCGGCCGTTGCTGCTGGGGCTGGACGGCTCGGGTGCGGGTGGTGCTCTGAAGGCCGCGGCGGGGTGGGCCGACCGGGTCGGGATCGTCGCGGGTGAGGCATCGGCCCCGCCCGCGGCGGCGTTGTTGGTACGGCCGGACGGCTATGTCGCCTGGGCGAGCGACGGGCCGGTGGCGGAGGAGGCGCTGCGCGCGGCGCTGACCGCGTGGTGCGGGCCGGAGGGGCCGGCCGCGGGCTGAGGGCGCGCCGCGCCGGCGACGAGGGTACCGGCCCGCGCCGCCGGCCTTCGTGGAGCGCTGTCCGCGCCCTGCGCTCCCGGAGTGCGCCCGTGCGCCCCCGTGTGCGGCGCCCCGGCCGGGCATCCTGCGGGTGCTCACCGTCCCCGCGCCCGGGAGGTGTTCCGTGCACACTCCACCGCTGGTCGGCTGGCTGCTGGTGCTGCTCTGCGTCGCCACCGCCGGCTACTGCCTGTCCCATATGCGCACCGGCCCGCCGGCCCAGCGGGTGACGGCCCGCGGCGAGGGCCTGATGGCGCTGGGCATGGCGGCGATGGCGCTGCCGGCGTCCGCGGTGGCGCCGCCCGCGTGGTCTCCCTGGCTGTACACCGCGGCGTTCGGCGCGCTGGCGCTGTGGGCGCTGGTGCGGCGCCATCTGCACCACGCGGTGGGCGCCCTGGCGATGGTCTACATGGCGCTCGCGATGGTGGGCATGGGCGGCATGCACGACGGGGCCGGGATGTCCGCCGCGCACGGCACGGCGGGGAGCGGAGGGGCGGCGGCCGGGATGAGCGGGATGCCGGTGATGCCGGGGGCATCGGGGATGTCGCATGCCGCGCCGGCCGGTGTCCCGCTGCTGACCGGGCTGCTGCTCGCGTACTACGTGGTCTATGTGCTCGCCGCCGGGGTCCGGCTGATCCCGTCGGGGGCGGGGGTCGCGGCCGCCGGCGGCGCCCCGGCGGCCGGTGCCGGCCCGCCCGTGGTCCTGCGCGCGTGCCAGGTGGCCATGGGTCTGGGCATGCTCATCATGCTGCTGGCGCTGTGAGGCGCGGGCGGGCGGCGGCCGTTCGCCGCCGCCCCGGGGCCGCGCGCCGTCCGGGTGCGTGGTGTGCGTCACTTCCGTCGCAGGACCGTACCGAGCGGTAGCGGCCCGCTCATAGGCTGACGCCATGATGGTCCCCCTCACGCTGATGATCCTCGGCGTGCTGGCCGCGGCGACGGCGCCGCGTCTGATGGCCCGTTGGGACTGGCCCGACCGCGAGCCGGTGCTGGCCCTGTGGGTGTGGCAGTGCGTGGTGGCGGGTGTCCTGCTGTGCTGCGGACTGGCCATGGCGCTGAACGCGGCCGCCGCCTGGGAAGCGGTCCGCGGCCCGGTCTTCGGTTTCGCCCCGCGGGTGGTCGTCGAGGCGTACGCGCTCAACACCTACGGGCCGTGGGCCGGTGTGCTGGCGCTGCTGCTGGCGGGCGGCGGCGCGTGGACGGTGGTGGCGCTGACCCGTGAGGTGCGGGCGGCGCGGGCCCGCCGGCGGCGGCGCCGGGCCGAACTGCGGCGCCGTTCGCCGCTGCTGCCCGGCGAGGACCCGCGCGGCGGCCGCCTGGTGGTCCTGGAGGGCGACCGGCCGGGGGCCTGGTGGCTGCACCACCCCGCGTCCCAGTTCGTCGTCACCACCTCGGCGTTGCAGCGCCTGAAGGGCCGTCAGCTCGATGCGCTGATCGCCCATGAGCAGGGGCACCTGCGGGCCCGGCACGACGTGCTGCTGCACTGCGCGTCGGCGCTGGCCGCCGGATTCCCGCAGATCCCGGTGTTCGCGGCCTTCCGCGACCAGGTGCACCGGCTGGTCGAGATGGCCGCCGACGATGTCGCCTCGCGCCGCTTCGGCCGGCTGACCATCGCCCTGGCACTGGTCGAACTCAACGAGCACAGCGGGGTGTTCGGGCCCTGCCCGCCGCAGCTCGCGCAGGTCCCGCAGCGGGTGGACCGGCTGCTGGCCCCGGCCGCCCGCCTCACCCCGGGCCGCCGCCTGAGGTTGACCGCGTACGCCCTGCTGCTGCCCGCCGTCCCGCTCCTCGTGACGTTCGGCCCCGGTCTTCGCGCACTGACCTGACGGGCCGCCGGGCAACCGTCACCATGGACACCATGACGACCACCAACGGCGCACCCGGCGGTACAGCCGGCGGCGGGATCGACGGTGTGCTGTTCGACTTCTCCGGGACGCTGCTGCGCATCGAGCCGGCCCTCTCCTGGCTCCGGGCGTCCCTCGCCGCCTTCCACGCCGCGCCCGGCACCCCGCCGTGCCCCCTCACCGGTGACGAGATCGCCCGGCTGGCGGCCGAACTGGAGCGGGCCGGAGCCCTGCCCGGCGGCGCCACGCCGGTACGCGTCCCCGACGAGCTGGCCGCACTGTGGGACGTCCGGGACCGCGACACCCGGCACCACCGCGCCCTGTACACCGGCCTGGCCCGCCAAGTCCCGCTCCCCCACCCGGAGTTGTACGACCGGCCCGGCGCCGCCCGCTCCCTCTACGACGTCCTCTACGAGCGCCACCGGACCCCGGACGCCTGGCTGCCCTACCCCGACGCCGCCGAGGTGCTCACCGCACTCGACCACCGCGGCATCCGCACCGGCGTGCTCAGCAACATCGGCTGGGACCTGCGCCCGGTCCTGCGTGCGCACGGCCTGGACCGCCATCTGACCGCCTGCGTCCTCTCCTACGAACACACCCTGCAGAAGCCGGACCCGCGGCTCTTCACGCTCGCCTGCCGGGAGTTGGGGGTGGCCCCGGCGCACGTGCTGATGGTCGGCGACGACCGCACCACCGACGGGGGCGCCACCGCCGTCGGCTGCGCCTACTTCCCGGTCGAGCCGCTCCCCGTACACCGCCGGCCCGGCGGACTGCGGCCGGTGCTGGACCTGGTGGGCTGACGGGCGGCCGACCGGTTCCGGCACAACGGCCGGGACCGTCCGGCCGGCGGCATCCCCGGGAGGGCAGCGCGCCGCGAGGATGGCGCCCGGCCCCGCCGCCATGTGATCGTCGGCTGGTGGCGGCCGCCGGGGAGCCCGGAACACCACCGCGCCAGGAGGCCCCGCCCCCTTCCCGACCAGGAGGCCCACCCGATGTCCACCCCGTACCTCGACGCACTGTTCTCGCTGGGCGGCCGGCGGGCCCTGGTGACCGGGGGCAGCTCCGGCATCGGGCGGGCGATCGCCGAGGCGCTGGGCCGCGCCGGGGCCGCCGTCGTCCTGATGGCGCGCCGCCCGGACCCGTTGGGGGCCGCCGCGGAGGAGCTGCGGGCGGCGGGCTGCACCGCGGACTGGGTCGCCGCCGACCTGGGCGACCGGGCCGCGCTACGGGCGGGCGCCGACGAGGTGGTGCGCCGCTTCGGCGAACCGGACATCCTCGTCAACGCCGCCGGTGTCAACCCCCGTCCACCCATGGGCGAGTTGAGCACCGCGGAGTGGGACCACACCATGGCCGTCAATCTGGACGCGCCGTTCCTGCTGGGCCAGCGCTTCGGGCCCGGGATGGCGGAGCGCGGCTGGGGGCGGATCCTCCACATCGCCTCCCAGCAGGCGGTCCGGGCGTTCGGCAACAGCGGGGCCTACGGGGTGTCCAAGGCGGGCCTGGCAGCACTGACCCGCTCCCAGGCCGAGGCATGGTCCCGGCACGGAGTGAGCGTCAACGCCCTCGCCCCGGGCTTCGTACGCACCCCGCTCACCGAGGCGGTCTTCGCCGATCCGGCACGCACCGAGGCGGTGGCCCGCCGGACGATGGCCGGCCGCAACGGCGAACTGACCGACTTCGCGGCCGCCGCGGTCTTCCTGACCGGCCCGGGCGCGTCCTATGTGACGGGCCAGACGGTCTTCGTGGACGGGGGCTTCTCGGTTACTTGAGAAGCTCCCAGAACCTCACGGCACTGCGCGACGCCGGTTTCGTCACCGCCCGCCGCGCCGGCACCCCGCCCGCTACCTGATCCGCAACTCCGCCAGCACCCGCCGCTGCACGGGCGTCGGCCGCACCGGGAAGTAGAGGTAGCAGACCCCTCCGGAACCGCTCTTGACCTGGCCCTTTGCGTCATACCGCTTCGTCCGCAGCCAGATGTTTTCGAACTGCCGGCGTTTGTAGATGCGGCGGACGGCGGGGTCGTCGGGGGACGCGGGGTCGTTGGCGATGATGTCGCCGGTCGGGGTGAAGCCGATGACGGTCATCAGGTGGCCGGCGGTGCCGTAGCCCGCGCCGTCGAGTTCGGTCTTGAGGAAGGACTGGGAGGTGATGACGGGGATGCCGGCGTGGACGAGGCGTTCGGCGTCGTTGAGGGAGGACAGGCGGGTGACGATGCCCTGGAGGTCGTGGTAGGTGGCGGCGTAGGCGGCGTTGAAGGGCCAGTTGCCGCAGCCGTCGTACTGGTAGTCGAAGGTCTGGCGGGCGGCCTGGCAGACCTGGGGGTCGGCGTAGGAGGGGTCGACCCAGGCGAGCTGCTGCCGGGTGGGTCGGCGGCCCCAGTACTCGATGATCATCTGGGAGGAGGTGGGGCTGCACCACGCCTCTCCCCCGTTGTCGTACTGCGGGTACTGGCCCTTGTGGATCTCCTGCGAGTAGCGGGGGACGTGCAGCTCGCGGCCGACCCGGCCGGGGGTGGAGGCCGGCACCTCGAAGCGGTCCGGGAGGTCGGAGGCCATCGCGCCCAGCCGCCAGACGGTGGGGGTGGCGGTGGTGCCGGGCCGGCGGTGGAGGGTGAGGCGGAGCTCGTAGCACGTCAGGCGCAGGCCGGTCGAGGGGTCGTCGAGGGCGAGGGTGTCGGTGGAGACGGCGCTGCGGCCGTCCTTCTGGCCGTCGACGGAGGTGCGCCGGATGTCGCTGTCGCCGTCGCCGGCGGTCCAGCGGCCCATGACGTACCAGGGGGTGCGGCCGCCGTCGGAGTAGGTGCCGCGGAGTTCGACGGCGATCCAGGTGCCGGCGGGGGTGTGGGCGTTCCAGGAGGCGACGGCCTCGGTGGCGGGGACCGGGAGGCGGCGCACCGGGCTGGTCCAGGTGGCGTACTCCCAGGTGGCGGTCCGGCCGGTGTGCGGGTCGTGGTAGTCGGTGGTGCCGGCGGGGTGGGCGAGGGCGATGCCGGGGCGGTGGCCGGGCACCACGCGGGTGCCGTGGCCGGTGCCCTGGTGCCAGTCGGCGGCGGTGGTCCAGGCGTGGTAGTCCACGGGGCTCTTCGTTCGGTGCGGGGTGGTGGTCTCGGGCCGCGGAAGGGCCGTACGGCGGCCGGGCTCGCCGGCGGCGGTGGCCAGGGGGGTGACGGCGGCGCCGGCCGCGACGGCGAGTGCGGCGGCCAGGACGGTGCGCCGGGGCGCGGAGCTGGTCATGGGGTCCCCCTGTCGGTGCGGACGGCCGGCGGTGCCGGGCGCGCGGGTGCGGGTGGGGCGGCTGGGCTCAACTATCTCCGTTCCGGGCGGGCTTAGGAAGGTGGTTCGACGCGCGTCGCGTCACGAATATTGGTGTGGACCACTGGCGTACGCTGGTGGGATGACCCCTGCCCTCGATCCCGCGCTGGCGTCGCTGGCCGCCCGGCTGCGCACCCTGCCGCCCTCGTGCGGCCCGGTGCGGCTGATCGCGGTGGACGGGCACGCGGGTTCCGGGAAGAGCACCTTCGCCGGGCGGCTGGCCGAGGCGCTGGGCGGCGCGCCCGTGGTGCACACCGACGACCTGGCGACCCATGAGGAGCTGTTCGCCTGGAGCGACCGGTTCCGGGAACAGGTGCTGGCGCCGTTGTCCCGGGGCGAGACGGCGCGCTACGAGGTCTACGACTGGGTGCGCCGGGAGTTCGGCACGGCGGTGGAGCTGGCGCCGGCGCCGGTGGTCCTGGTCGAGGGCGTGGGCACCGGGCGGCGCGCGCTGCGGCCGTACGCCGCCTGCCTGTTGTGGATGGAACTGGCGCGCGAGCATTCATGGGAAAGAGGTCAACTCCGGGACGGGCCGGGTCTCTCCGCCTTCTGGGATGGCTGGATTCCGGCGGAGCGCGCGCACTTCGCGGCGGATCCGTCCCGGCCGTACGCCGATCTCCTGGTGCACCAGGGGCAGATGGGGTACGAGGTGCGCGTGGGACCGTCCGGCCGGGCGTGACCGGGCCCGGATTTCACCCTGCGTAGCCGACTATGGCTGACACGCCGACAGTTGTTGACCGGGACCCGCCGAGTCCGCCAACTCGGCTTGACCTGGGGGGCGTACAGGACTTACGTTCTCAATGTGCGGTTCAACGGACCGCCCGCAGACGCGAAGCCCCCGGTTGTTCCCCCGTGATCGGGGGCTTCGTTCTGTGTAAAAGCATCCGTCGCGGCGCTCGTCGCAGGGGACTTCCCTCACCCAGGGTCACCGCATTCTTCGCGCCGACGCGCCCCCTTCCGCGCCCCGCTTCCACCTCGTGCGGCCCTCTACGGCCTGCGCCGACAGCGCAGGTACGATGCGAGTCTGTGCCACCGCGGGACCCGGACCCGGGCGCGTGGCAGGGCAACTCCCGCCCGCCGCACGCCGGTTCGGCCAGGGCCGGACAGGCCCTGGGGCCCGGCGCGGCACACGTCCGGTGGTACACCACGGGGGGACGTTTTGTGGGGGGACGGGATGGATGTCGGCGCTCAGGGTTCGCCCGCCCCGGCCGAACTCGCCTGGCTGCGCGCGGTCGACGCCTACACCATGGGGGCCTACCCCCAGGCCGAGGAGGAGTTCCGGGCCGCGGTACGGCTCGATCCGTCGATGGCCGACGCCTGGCTCGGGCTCCACGCGCTGCGCGCGGACACCTCCATGGCGCTGCTGCGGATGCACCAGCACCGCGACCGCTTCGGTGAGCAGCGCGCCCGGCACCGGCGCGCCCTCAACTCCTGGTACTGGCTGGGCTGGTGGGTCCAGCCGGTGCTGGAGACCGGCCGCGATCTGCTGCTGGCGCACGCCTCCCACTGGCTCGACGGCCGCCATGTCGCCGAGCTGGACCAGGCGCTGGCCGGCTGCCCGCCGGTGGAGACCGATCCGCAGGTGCGCTTCCTGCACGCCTGCCGCGCCTATCTGGTCAAGGACTGGGACCAGCTCGTCCGGCACACCGAGCCGCTGCTCGGCGATCCCGCGCTGGGCATCGAGGCGGGGCTCTTCGGCGGGATGGCGCGGGTGCGGCTGGAGATGTTCGGGCAGGCCGAGCCGCTGCTGGCCGCGGCGCTGATGCGCTGCCGCAGCGAGCAGCCGCAGCGCAAGGAGCTGCGCTACTGGCTCGCCCGCGCCTACGAGGGCACCGGCCGCAGCGCCGCCGCCCTCCCCCTCTACCGCGCGGTGCACCGGGTCGACCCGGCGTTCAT
This sequence comes from Streptomyces sp. MspMP-M5, assembly GCF_000373585.1. Lineage (GTDB taxonomy): Bacteria > Actinomycetota > Actinomycetes > Streptomycetales > Streptomycetaceae > Streptomyces. Next base: position 87,304 of record NZ_KB891896.1, on the reverse strand, counting down.
GGACACCGCGGCCCGGCTGGCCGCCATCGCGGAGGCGGACGGGCTGGACGAGGGCGCCGGCTTCGCGACGGTCTCCGCGCAGGGCCCGGCGCAGGAGGCCGGCGGCGACCTCGACCCGCTGGCGCCGCTGGACCCGGTCGACGGCCGGGAGCTGCTGGTGGCCGACGAACCGGGCGGCCCGCAGCCGGAGCCGGCCGGCCCGGCCACCGGGGGCGGCGGTGCGGCCCGGATCAAGACGACGGCGCCGGGCCGGCGCGGCGGCGAGGTGCTGCCCGCCGGGCCGGCCGATCCGGTGCTGCTGGAGAAGGCGCTGGCGGAGCTGGAGCGGATGGTCGGCATGGAGCCGGTCAAGCGGCATGTGCGGGCGCTCTCGGCGCAGCTGCGGATGGCCCGGCTGCGGGCGAGCCAGGGTCTTCCGGTGGCGCCCCCGAAGCGGCACTTCGTCTTCTCCGGCCCGTCGGGGACCGGCAAGACCACGGTGGCCCGGATACTCGGCCGGGTCTTCTACGCGCTGGGGCTGCTCGGCGGCGACCATCTCGTGGAGGCCCAACGCGCCGACCTCGTCGGCGAGTTCCTCGGCCAGACCGCCGTCAAGGCCAACGAGCTGATCGACTCGGCGCTGGGCGGGGTGCTCTTCGTCGACGAGGCGTACAGCCTGTCCAACTCCGGCTACAGCAAGGGCGACGCGTACGGCGACGAGGCCCTGCAGGTGCTGCTCAAGCGGGCCGAGGACAACCGCGACCGGCTGGTGGTGATCCTGGCCGGCTACCCCGAGGGCATGGACCGGCTGCTGGCCGCCAACCCCGGCCTCTCCTCCCGCTTCACCAGCCGGGTGGACTTCCCCAGCTACCGTCCGCTGGAACTCACCAGCATCGGCGAGGTGCTGGCCGCGGAGAACGGCGACCGCTGGGACGAGGAGGCCCGCGAGGAGCTGTGCAGCATCAACGGCCATGTCGTCGAGCAGGGCTGGATCGACGAGCTGGGCAACGGCCGCTTCCTGCGCACCCTGTACGAGAAGAGCTGCGCCTACCGCGATCTGCGGCTGTCCACCTGGCCGGGCACCCCGACCCGGGACGATCTCGCCACCCTGCGGCTGGCGGACCTGATGCAGGCGTACGGCGAGGTGCTCTCGGGCCGCGGGCCGGATCCGCAGGCGCCGCCGAAGGGGCTGGATCTGTAGGGGCTTCGGACTCACCCATCCAGGGGCGCGCCGGTGGTTCGGCGCGCCCCTCGGGTCGATCCGGCGGTCAGCCCGCCAGTGCGGGGTCCTCGGCCGCCAGCGGGGCCCCCTCGCGCGGTTCGCCGACCCGTCCGGTCCCCTCCCGGGGCGCCGGGCCGGCCGTCGGCTCGGTGCGGTGTGCCGGGTCGCGGACCTCGCCGACCAGCATCTCCAGGACGTCCTCCAGGGCGACCAGGCCGAGCACCCGGCCGGTGCCGTCGGCGACCGCGGCCAGGTGGGAGGCGGCCCGGCGCATCGCGGTCAGGGCGTCGTCCAGCGGGAGTTCGGCGCGGAGCGTGGCCATCGGGTGCCAGATCCGCTGCGGCACCGCCCGGTCCCGTTCCTCCAGGTCCAGGACGTCCTTGACGTGCAGATAGCCCATGTAGGCGCCGCCCGGCGCGCAGACCGGGAAGCGGGAGTAGCCGGTCCGCACGGTCAGCTCCTCCACCTGACGGGGCGTCACCGTCGGTTCGACGGTGATCAGCCCGGCGGGGTCGAGGAGCACATCGGTGACCGGGCGGCTGCCGAGCTCCAGGGCGTCGGAGAGCCGCTCCTGCTCGCCGGGGTCGAGCAGGCCGGCCTGGCCGGAGTCCTCGACGAGGTGGGTGAGCTGCTCGCTGGTGAAGACCGCCTCCACCTCGTCCTTGGGCTCGACCCGGAAGAGCCGCAGCACCCCGCGGGCCAGCGCGCCGAGCAGCGCGGTGACCGGGCGGCACAGCCGGGCGAAGGCGACCAGCCCGGGGCTGAGCCACAGGGCGGTCTTCTCGGGCGCGGCCATCGCGAGGTTCTTCGGGACCATCTCGCCGATCACCAGGTGGAGGAAGACCACCAGGGCCAGGGCGATGGCGTAGCCGAGCGGGTGGACCAGGGCCGCCGGCAGCCGGACGGCCGCGAAGACCGGTTCCAGCAGGCGGGCGACGGTCGGCTCGGCGACCGCGCCGAGCGTCAGGGAGCAGACGGTGATGCCGAACTGGGCGGCGGCCATCATCTGCGGGAGGTTCTCCAGGCCGTGCAGGACCCGGCGGGCCCGCTTGGAGCCCATCGTGGCGAGCGGTTCGACCTGGCTGCGGCGGACCGAGACCAGGGCGAACTCGGCGCCGACGAAGAAGCCGTTGGCGAGCACCAGGACCACCGCGAAGAGCAACTGGGCCGCGGTCATCGGGCCACCTCCGCGGCGGCCGGGACCCGCTCACGGGCCGCCTCGGGAACGGCGGGGGCCAGCCGGACCAGCCGTATCCGCTCGGCGCGGTGGTGCGCGACCAGCCGCACCCGCAGGCGCCAGCCCTCCAGTTCGGCGGTGTCGCCGGGGGCCGGGATCCGGCCGAGTATGTGGGCGACCAGCCCCGCGACGGTCTCGTAGGGGCCCTCGGGGGCGTCCAGGCCGATCCGGCGCAGGGTGTCGACCCGGCAGCCGCCGTCGGCGTCCCACGCCGGGCGGCCGTCCTCGGGCGGGGCCTGGCCTAGCTCGGGCAGGTCCACCCGGTCGTGCTCGTCGCGGACCTCGCCGACGAGTTCCTCGATGATGTCCTCCAGGGTCACCACGCCGGCGGTGCCGCCGTATTCGTCGACGACCACCGCGATCGGCTGCTCGCTGCGCAGCCGCTCCAGCAGCGGCTGCACCGGCAGCGTGGCGGGCACCAGAAGCGGCGGCACCGCTATCCGGAGCGCGGGGGTGCGCAGCCGCTCCTCGGCCGGGACGGCGAGCGCGTCCTTGAGGTGCACCATGCCGACGATCTCGTCGAGCCGCGTGCGGTAGACGGGGAAGCGGGAGAGGCCGGTGGCGCGGGTGAGGTTGACGACGTCCTCGGCGGTGGCGGTCGCCTGGAGGGCGCTGACCCGCACGCGGGGCGTCATGACGTTCTCCGCGGTGAGGTCGCCGAGCGAGAGGGTGCGGACGAAGAGGTCCGCGGTGTCCTGCTCGATCGCCCCGGCCCGGGCGGAGTGCCGGGCCAGCGAGACCAGCTCGCCCGGGGTGCGGGCGGAGGCCAGTTCGTCGGTCGGTTCCACGCCCAGGGCGCGGACCAGGCGGTTGGCGACGGTGTTCAGCAGGGTGATCACCGGCCGGAAGAAGCGGGAGAAGCTGTCCTGCGGGCCGGCGACGAAGCGGGCGACCTGGAGCGGCTTGGAGACCGCCCAGTTCTTGGGCACCAGTTCGCCGACGACCATCTGGACGGCGGAGGCCACCAGCATGCCGATGACCACCGCGATGCCCGGGACGGCGCCGCGCGGCAGGCCGAGGGCGCGCAGCGGCCCGGACAGCAGCTCGGCCAGTGCCGGCTCGGCCAGCATGCCGACCACCAAGGAGGTGATGGTGATGCCGAGTTGGGTGCCGGAGAGCTGGAAGGAGAGTTCCCGCAGAGCGGAGACGACGGTGTCGGCCCGGGGGTCGCCGTCGGCCGCGGCCCGTTCGGCGTCCGCCTTCTCGACGGTGACGAGTCCGAACTCGGCAGCCACGAAGAAGCCGTTGGCGAGGATGAGTGCGAGTGCCGCAAGGAGGAGCAGCAGGGGGCCGGTCATGCCGCCGCCTCCGTCGTATGCGGGGGTTCGGGAGGGGCGGCGCAGGTACTACAGGACGATCCGTCCATTGCCGGAGGGAGTCACTCCTCGGGTCGTTGGGTCCCACGGGGGGCGGGGTGCGGGTGCACCCCGGAGAACAGAGTAAACAGCGGGGCCCGCGTCGGGGCAGGGTCAGCGGGCCGTGTGGTCGACGGCGCCGTGGATCTCGACGAGATCACGCAGGGCGCGGGCGTCGCGAACGGCCTGCTCGCGGGCGATGCCGGGCTGGATGCCCATCGCGGGCAGACTCGTGCCGTCGGCGAGGTCCAGATGGACCCACGGGTCACCGGCCCGGAGGTTGACGCGCAGCACCTGGGCCCAGGCCAGGTCGCGCCGGGTGGTGAGGTTGACGACGGTCACGCCCTCCTGCCGCGCCACCACTTTGGGGCGGGCGAGCAGCAGGAGAACGGCGGCCACCAGCACCCCGGTCCCCACGAAGCCCGTCCGCTCGCCGCCGCTCAGCGCCGGCAGCAGCACCGCGACGACGGTGAGGGCGGCGAGCTGGGCGACGCCGGCGACGTAGAGGACGGCCCGGGTGCGGGACGGCCGGAAGGTCACCGGGAGGGCGGGCAGGGCGGCAGCGGGGGACGCGGGCGCGGACACGTGTCGTCTTCCGTGGGAGGGCGTGCGGGTGCGGGACGGCGGGGCGTCAGAGCCGGCAGGCGTGGATGCCGGTGGTCAGGATCGCGCGGGCGCCGAGGTCGTAGAGCTCGTCCATGATGCGCTGGGCGTCCTTGGCCGGGACCATGGAGCGGACCGCGACCCAGCCCTCGTGGTGCAGCGGGGAGACGGTCGGGGACTCCAGGCCCGGGGTGAGCGCCACGGCCTTCTCGACCTGCTCGACCCGGATGTCGTAGTCCATCATCACGTACCGGCGGGCCACCAGGACGCCCTGCATCCGGCGGAGGAACTGGCGGACCTTGGGGTCGTCGTCGGGGGCGCCGGTGCCCCGGATGACGACGGCCTCGGAGGTGAGGATCGGCTCGCCGATGACCTCCAGGCCAGCGTTGCGCAGCGTGGTGCCGGTCTCCACGACGTCCGCGATGATCTCGGCGACGCCGAGCTGGATGGCGGTCTCCACCGCGCCGTCGAGGTGCACGACGGCGGCGTCCACGTCGTGGTCGGCGAGGTGCCGGGTGACCAGGCCGGAGAACGAGGTGGCGATGGTCATGCCGGTGAAGTCGGTGACGTCCTTGGCGGTGCCGGGACGGGTGGCGTAGCGGAAGGTGGAGCCGGCGAAGCCGAGCTGGAGGATCTCCTCGGCCGGCGAGCCGGAGTCCAGCAGCAGGTCACGGCCGGTGATGCCGATGTCGAGCTTGCCGGAGCCGACGTAGACGGCGATGTCGCGGGGGCGCAGGAAGAAGAACTCGACCTCGTTCTCCGCGTCGACCAGGACCAGTTCGCGGCGGTCCTTGCGCTGGCGGTAGCCGGCCTCATGGAGCATCGCCGACGCAGGCTCGGACAGTGAACCCTTGTTGGGGACAGCGATGCGCAGCATGACGGCGATTTCCTTTGCAGCTGGGGAAGTTGGCGGAGTGCGGGGCGGATCAGAGGTGGGCGTAGACGTCGTCGAGGGAGATGCCCTGGGCGACCATCAGCACCTGAAGGTGGTAGAGGAGCTGGGAGATCTCCTCGGCGGCGGCGTCGTGGGACTCGTGCTCCGCGGCCATCCAGACCTCGGCGGCCTCTTCGACGATCTTCTTGCCGATCGTGTGCACACCGGCCTGCACCAGCTCGGCGGTGCGGGAGGTGGCGGGGTCGCCGGTGGCGGCCTTCTGCTGGAGCTCGGCGAAGAGCTCCTCGAACGTCTTCTTGGACATGATGCGGCCTACCCTACGCGGTGACGTCACTGCGGCGCGCAGCGCCTCGGCTGAAGGGTGGTGGTGGGAGACGGGCGGGCCGCTCAGCGCCAGGGTTCGGCGACGGTGCGCAGGGTGGCGGCGGTGGCGACCGCGGCGGTGACCGCCTCGTGGCCCTTGTCCTCGGCGGATCCGGGCAGACCGGCGCGGTCCACTGCCTGCTCCTCGGTGTCGCAGGTCAGCACGCCGAAGCCGACCGGGACGCCGGTGTCCACCGCGACCTGGGTCAGGCCCTGGGTGACGCCCTGGCAGACGTAGTCGAAGTGCGGGGTGCCGCCGCGGACGACCACGCCGAGCGCGACCACCGCGTCGTAGCCGCGGTCGGCCAGGACCTTGGCGACCACCGGCAGCTCGAAGGTGCCGGGCACCCGCAGCAGGGTGGGCTCGTCGATGCCCAGCTCGTGCAGGGCCCGCAGCGCGCCGTCCACCAGGCCGTCCATGACCTTCTGGTGCCACTGCGCGGCGATCACGGCCACCCGCAGGTCGCCACAGTTCTTCACGGTCAGTTCGGGTGCGCCCTTGCCGCTCATGGTTCTCCTCGTACGAGTGATGGTGCCGGTGCCCGGCTGACGGGGTGGGGACGGGGGTTACTGGTTGCCGCAGGTGGTGGCCGCGGTGGCGGCTTCGGTGCCGCCGTGGGCGCCGTCCAGCCAGGGCAGGTCGTGCCCCATCCGGTCGCGCTTGGTGCGCAGGTAGCGCAGGTTGTGCTCGCCGGCCTGGACGGGCATGGACTCGCGGCCGCTGACGGTGAGGCCGTGCCGCTCCAGGGCGGCGGTCTTCTCGGGGTTGTTGGTCATCAGGCGCAGCGAGCGCACGCCGAGGTCGCGGAGCATCTGGGCGCCGGCGCCGTAGTCCCGGGAGTCGGCCGGCAGGCCCAGTTCGAGGTTGGCGTCGAGGGTGTCCCGGCCGCGCTCCTGGAGTTCGTAGGCGCGCAGCTTGGGCAGCAGTCCGATGCCGCGTCCCTCGTGGCCGCGGAGGTAGACGACCACGCCGCGGCCGGCCTCGCTGATCCGGCGCAGCGACTCCGCCAGCTGGGGGCCGCAGTCGCAGCGCAGCGAGTGGAAGATGTCGCCGGTCAGGCACTCGGAGTGGACCCGGACCAGGACGTCCTCGCCGTCGCCCAGCTCCCCGGCGACGAGCGCGACATGCTCGACGCCGTCGACGGTGGAGCGGTAGCCGTGGGCGGTGAACTCGCCGAAGGCGGTGGGCAGCCGGGTGCTGGCCTCGCGGCGGACGGCGGGCTCGGGTGGGGGTCCCCCCTGTTCGAGCGGAGCCGAGAACGTGGCGGAGCGTCGGTGGGCGATCAGGTCCTCGATGGAGATGATCGCCAGGCCGTGGCGGCGGGCGAACGGGACCAGCTCGGGCAGCCGCAGCATGGTGCCGTCCTCGCCGGCGATCTCGACGATGGCGGCGGCCGGGCGGAGTCCGGCGAGCCGGGCGAGGTCCACGCCGGCCTCGGTGTGGCCGTTGCGGGCGAGGACGCCGCCGGGCTTGGCGCGCAGCGGGAAGACGTGGCCGGGCCGGACGAAGTCGCCGGGCGTCGACTCGCCGGCGGCCAGCAGCCGCAGGGTGGCGGCGCGGTCGGCGGCGGAGATGCCGGTGCTGACGCCGTGCGCGGCGGTGGCGTCGACCGAGACGGTGAAGGCGGTGCCCATCGACTCGGTGTTCCGCTCGACCATCTGCGGCAGGTCCAGGCGGTCCAGGTCGGCGCCCTCCATGGGGGCGCAGATCAGGCCGCGGCACTCGCTCATCATGAACGCGACGATCTCCGGGGTGGCCATCTCGGCCGCGACGATCAGATCGCCCTCGTTCTCGCGGTTCTCGTCGTCCACCACGACGACCGGGCGGCCGGCGGCGATGTCGGCGACGGCCCGCTCGACCGGGTCCAGGGTGAGGTCGCCGGACTCGGCCTCGGCGTACCAGCTCTGCAGTGCGGTCATGCCGCAACTCCTTCCAGTGCGGGGCTCTCCGCGGCGGCCCGCGAGCGGAGCCACCAGTCGCGCATGCCCCATGCGACGAGGGCGAGGTAGACGACGTAGACCAGGCCGGAGAAGGCCAGGCCGCTGCTGAAGGCGAGCGGGACGCCGACCACGTCGACCAGCAGCCAGGCGAACCAGAACTCGACCAGTCCGCGGGCCTGGGCGACCATCGCGGCGAGCGTGCCGACGAAGATGTAGGCGTCCGGCCAGGGATTCCAGGACAGCTGCGGGACCAGGGTGAACAGCCCGCCGACGGCCAGGGTGCCCAGCGCGGTGCCGCCGATCAGCAGCCCGCGCTCGCGCCAGGTGCCGAACCGGACGGCGATCGAGCCGTCCTGTGCCTGCCGGCGGCCGCGCTGCCACTGCCGCCAGCCCCACAGCGCCACCCCGATGACCAGCAGCTGCTTGCCGACGCCGCCGCTGAGGTGGGCGGAGGCATAGGCGGCGACGAGGATGACGCCGGAGAGGAACTGGGCGGGCCAGGTCCATATCGAGCGCCGCCAGCCGAGTGCCAGGGCGGCCAGGCCGACGGTGTTGCCGATCATGTCGGACCAGATGACGCGCTGTCCGAAGGCCGTGAAGGCGGGGCCGTTGAGCCACTCCAGGACGCTCACCGGTCCGTCTCCTGGAGACCGGCGAGCCCGGCGGTGTCCTGCTCGCCCCGGCCGAGCAGCCGCTCGACGTACTTGGCGAGGACGTCCACCTCGAGGTTGACGGGGTCGCCGGGCTGCTTGATGCCGAGGGTGGTCAGGGCGAGGGTGGTGGGGATGAGGCTGATGGTGAAGTGGTCGTCGGCGGCGTCGACGACGGTGAGGCTGACGCCGTCGACGGTGATGGAGCCCTTCTCGACGACATAGCGGGCGAGTTGGGCGGGCAGCGCGACCTTCACCAGCTCCCAGTGTTCGCCGGGGGTGCGCTCGACGATGGTGCCGGTGCCGTCGACATGACCCTGGACGAGGTGGCCGCCGAGCCGTCCGCCGAGGGCCATCGGCCGCTCCAGGTTGACCCGGGAGCCGGTGGTCAGCGCGCCGAGGCTGGAGCGGTGCAGGGTCTCGGCCATCACGTCGGCGGTGAACTCGCCGCCTTCGGTGTCCACGACCGTCAGGCAGACGCCGTTGACGGCGATCGAGTCGCCGTGCGCGGCGCCCTCGGTGACGCGGGGGCCGCGCAGGCGGAAGCGGGCGGCGTCGCCGAGGTCCTCGACGGCGACGACCTCACCCAGTTCTTCGACGATTCCGGTGAACACGTCAGTTCTCCTCGGGGCGGGCGTGGTGAAGGTGCAGGGGGGTGGCGGTGATCCGCAGATCGGGGCCGAGGCGGGCGGTGTCGGTCACGTCGAGCCGCAACGCCTGGGCGAGGGTGGTGATTCCGGCGTCGCCGACGGCGGCCGGGCCGGCGCCGAGCAGCACCGGCGCGAGATAGCCGACGACCTTGTCGACGAGCCCGGCGGCGAGGAACGCACCGGCGAGCGTGGGACCGCCCTCCAGCAGCACGGACCGCACGTCGCGGTCGTGCAGGGCCTGGAGCAGGGCGGGCAGCGACAGCCCGCGCCCGCCCGGGGCGCGCGGCAGCCGGACGAGCGGGGCGAGTCCTTCGAGGTGGGCGGCGGCCGCGTCCTCGGCGACCGCGATCAGGGTCGGGGCGGTGCCGTCCAGGACCCGGGCACCGGCCTTGACGGCGGTGGCGCCGGAGTCCACCACGACCCGCAGCGGCTGACTGACCTCGTCGTCGTCGAGACCGGCGATCCGCACGCCGAGCTGCGGGTCGTCGGCGCGGGCGGTGCCGGAGCCGACGATCACGGCGTCCGCGGCGGCGCGCAGCCGGTGTACATCGGCGCGGGACTCGGGCGAGGAGATCCAGCGGCTGGTGCCGTCGGCGGCGGCGATCCGGCCGTCGAGGGTGGCGGCGTACTTCCAGAGCACGAACGGGCGGCCGCGCAGCACCGAGGTCAGCCAGGCTTCGTTGCCGGCCGCGGCCGCGTCGGCGAGCAGTCCGCCCTCGACGTCGATCCCGGCCTCGGCCAGGGTCAGGGCGCCGCCGGTGGCGGTGGGGTTGGGGTCGGCGACGGCGTAGACGACCCGGGCGACGCCGGCATCGATCAGCGCCCGGGCGCAGGGGCCGGTGCGGCCGGTGTGGTTGCAGGGTTCGAGGGTGACCACCGCGGTGCCGCCCCGGGCGCGGTCGCCCGCGGCGCGCAGGGCGTGGATCTCGGCGTGCGGTCCGCCGGCCCGCTGGTGCCAGCCCTCGCCCGCGGTGCGGCCCGCGGAGTCCAGGACGACACAGCCGACGACCGGATTCGGGCTGGTGCGACCGAGGCCGCGGGCGGCGAACTCGATGGCCCGGCGCATCGCCGCGGTCTCCACGGGGGCTGAGGTGGCCACCGGGTCCTCCTGCCTCTTCGGGCACGGACTCCGGGGCTGTCTGGACGACAGAAGCGGACGCTGGACTCGCAGGACACCGGGGCCGGAAAGCACGGCCCGCCCGGGACGTTGACGTCCGGACGCGCTACCGACGGCGGTGTACTTCGAGCTCGCCCGCCGCGCACTGCCTCCCATCCGGACTTTCACCGTCGGTGCAGGAATTCCACCTGCTCAACCGGCCGCTGGCTGCGGACGGGTCGCGGACTGTTACCGCCGGTTCGGAATTACACCGACCCCGGAGTGCGCTGCTGCTTGTGTCAGTACAGCTCCAGTCTGCCACGGCCGCTCGTCGCCCATGCGAGCGAAGCCCTGTGGCCTGCCTCACAGGACACGGGCGCGCCGCCTGTCACCACCGCGTCCGCTGTTCCGTCATAGGGCGGTATCCCTCTCCCCTACGCAAGGACGGAACCGCGATGACAGACACCACGGACATCCTCGTCACCGGCGGCACCGGCGTCCTCGGGCACGCCGTGGTCGGCCGGCTGCTGGACGGCGGGCACCGCGTCCGCTCGCTGAGCCGGCATCCGCACACCGGCATCGCGCGGCCCCGCCCGCACTCGTACGCGGTGGACCTGCGGGACGGCACCGGGCTGGCGGAGGCGGTGGCCGGGGTGGACGCGGTCGTGCACTGCGCCTCCACCCCCGCCGGCGGCGACACGGAGGCAGCCGGGCGGCTGATCGAGGCGGTGCGCCGGGCCGGGGTCCGGCATCTGGTGTACATCTCGATCGTCGGCGTGGACCGCATCCCGCTGCGCTACTACCGCGCCAAGCTGGCCGTGGAGCAGCTGGTGGCCGGGTCCGGAGTCGGCTGGACGGTGCTGCGGGCGACGCAGTTCCACGAGCTGCTGCTGCGGCTGGTCAAGGCGGGCGCGCGGTCGCCCGTCGTGCCGGTGCCGGCCGGGGTCCGCTGCCAGCCCGTCGACGCCGGTGAAGTGGCGGACAGACTGGTGGAGTTGGCACTGGGCGAGCCGGCCGGGCGGGTCGCCGACATGGGCGGGCCGGAGGTGCTGACGGCGGACGAGGTGGTCCGGATGACGCTGGCGGCGGGCGGGCGGCGCCGGCTGCCGCTGCCGGTGTGGCTGCCCGGCGCGAGCGCGGCGGCGCTGCGCCGCGGGGAGAACCTCGCCCCCGAGCACGCGGTCGGCCGGCGCACCTACGCGGAGTTCCTGGCGGAGCGGACGAGGTGAGCGAGGCGGCGCTGCGCCGCGAGCGGTGCCCGCATGGCCGGATCCCCCCTTCGAACAGGAGCTGACGCACCGTCACTCACACTGCCCTGAAGGGGACTTGATAATTTGGCGGCCATGGCTGGCAACAGCGTTCCCGGCGCCTCTCCCCGTGCCACGCTCCCCCGCCCCGACCGCCGGCTGCGTCGTGCCCGCTGGGCGATAGCGGCGGTGTTCCTCGTCCACGGCTCGGTCACCGGAAACTTCGCCACCCGCATCCCCTGGATCCAGGACCACACCCAGATCCCGCCGGGCGAACTCGGCCTGGCCCTGGCCTTCCCGGCGATCGGCGCGTCCCTGGCGATGCCGCTGGCCGGCCGGATCAGCCGCCCTCCCGCCACCCGACCTCCGCCCCCAGAAGACGGCGCTACGCGCCGAACCCGCTCAGGCGCCCGCGCCGCGCTGCGCGGACTGCTCGCGCTGTGGACGCTGTCGCTGGCGCTGCCCGCCCTCTCCCCCGACGTGTTCGTGCTCTGCGGCGCACTGCTGGCCTACGGCGGCACCTCGGGCATGGCGGACGTGGCGATGAACGCGCTGGGGGTGGAGACCGAGGACCGGCTGGGCCGGCCGATCATGTCCGGGCTGCACGGCATGTGGAGCGTGGGCGCGCTGCTGGGGTCGGCGGCCGGCACCGTCGCCGCGCACACCGGCACCGACGCCCGGCTCCATCTCGCGGTCGCCGCCGCGGTGTTGACCCTGCTCGGGGCGGTGGCCTGCCAGGGCGTGCCGGACCTGCGCAGCGCTCCCGAAGAGCATCCACCGCCGCGCTTCGCGCTCCCGCCCCGGTCGGCGCTGGTCATCGGCGCCGTGGGATTCTGCGCGGTGTTCGCGGAGGGGGCGTCGCTGGACTGGTCGGCGGTCTACCTCCGCGACCGGCTGGGCACCGGCGCGGGGCCGGCGGCCGCCTGCACCACCGCGTTCTCCTGCATGATGGCGGCGGCCCGGCTGGCCGGGGACCGGGTCGTGGCCCGGTTCGGGCCGGTGCGCACCGTCCGGGCGGGCGGGGTGCTGGCCACCGCCGGTGGCTGCTGATCGTCACCGCCGGGCACCCGGCCCAGGCGATGGCCGGCTTCGGGCTGGTCGGTCTGGGGATCGCGGTGGTGGTCCCGCTGGCGTTCGCGGCGGCCGGGCGCAGCGGCCCGGCCCCCAGCCAGGCGATCGCCGGGGTGGCGACGATCACCTACACCTCGGGCCTGATCGCCCCGTCGGCGATCGGCGGCATCGCCCAGGCGATCTCGCTGACCGGCTCGTTCCTGCTGGTGACGGCAGTGGTCTGCGGGCTGGTGGCGGGGGCGCGGGTGCTGCGGGTGCCGGCCCGTGCGGCCCCGGCGAGCGGGCCGGCACCCGCCGACCGCGGCAGCGGCCTGCGGCGCTCCTGACCGCGGCGGCTCAGGCCGCGTCGGCGCCGACGGCCGCCGCCTGCTCCGGCCGCAGCAGCTCCGCGGCGATGCCCCGGGCCCGGTCCGACCACGGCGTGGGGCGCAGCGTCTGCGGGTCGACGCGGACCAGGACGCGGTGGCCGCGGGCATGGGTCTCGGTGCCGTCGGCGGAGCAGAGCCGGAAGCCGTAGGTGAGGCCGGTGCGGCCGAGGCGCTCGACCCACAGGTGCGCGGAATAGCGGCCGGCACTGGTGACCGGGCGCTCGTAGGAGACCTTCATCTCCTTGATGACGTTGCACATGTCGCCGGCGGCGGCCCAGTCGCCGTCGAAGCCGAAGCCGAATCCGTGCCAGTACTCGGCCCAGGCCCGCTCGACCAGCAGCGGGTAGCGGGAGTTGTGGAGCATGCCGAGCGCGTCGAGGTCGTCGAAGTGGACGGTGACGGGGACCAGTTGCCCGTAGGCGACGGGGCCGGCGGCCTGGAGGGGTTCGACGCTCACTGGTGGTGCTCCTGGATTCTCGGGTGGGTGGGGTGGTGCCCGCGCCGCCGGCGGGGCCGGCGCGACAAGCCCGAGCCATCGTAAGCGGCTGCTTAGAATGCTTTGCGTCCCCCTGTGAAGAACTCCTGAACAACTGGAGCAGTCATGGGCCTCGGCGTGCGCTGGACCGTGCATGGCGACGGGCGCAACCCGGCCCCCGGCGCCGTGGTCAGACCGGACGAACGGCTCTCGTGGCCGCGCGCGGTGGGCCTGGGCGTACAGCACGTCGTGGCGATGTTCGGGGCGAGCTTCGTCGCCCCGGGTGTGCATCACTAGGCCACACCCTGGCCGGGGTCGATATGTCCCGGTCTATCGGCGGATGTTCATGAACATCCGAGATCGGGGGCTCTGCCCCCGGAAGGATGTCCACCATGGAGAGCATGGCCAAGAAGAAGCCGCGTGCTCGCCGCTCGTTCACGCCGGAGTTCAAGGCAGAGATCGTCGAGCTGTGCCGCCGGGGCGACCGCTCCGTCGGCCAGGTTGCCAAGGACTTCGACCTGACCGAGACAGCAGTGCGCCTGCGGGTCGCCCAGACCGAGACCGACGCGGGCGAGCGCGAGGGACCGACCAGCAGCGAACGGGCCGAACTGGCCGCGCTGCGGCGGGAGAACCGCCGGCTGCGGAGGACATCGAGATCCTCAGGCGGGCCACGGCTTTCTCCGCGACGGAGACCCGGTGACGGTGCGCAGGGGGTGAGCATCACCGCCACGCGGGTGGTTGGGCCAAGCGACTGAATATGGCCCGCGAGCGTTGGCTTACCGCGGGTTGTCGGCCGTCTGCACGGACAGCCGCAGAAAGATACGACTCGATCAACAGGCCGATCAGGCAAGGAGCATCGTGAAAAGACTAGCGCGGGCGGAACTGATGGTGCAGGCGGGAACCCTCGCCGCGGCATGCGGTCTGGTGCTGTTCAGCACCGGAATCACGCAGGCCCAGACCCCACCGGCAAACCCGGAAGGATCCCTGCTGAACGCCGCGATGGATTCCAATCTCGGCTCCCTCACGGCAATGCTGTCCGGCGTGCTGTGCAACAACCGCCTGCCCGACTTCGATTACAAGTCACCCAAGATCAAGTCGCCTCATCCTTGCATCGGCGGGCCGGTCAAGAGCGGCAACAGCATGAAAAGCAACAACTTCCTCAACCACGGAAACCCGGTGAACAGCGGCAACATCCAAAACGCGGCCGGCACCACCAACACCCTCAACTCCGCCAGCGGTTCCGAGTCGGGCAGCAAGAACAACATCTCCAAGCTGCTCCTCCCCTGAACCTGGCCCCGACCCGACAGCGTCCGGAAGCACACCGGATTCACCGGGACGGCCCTTTCTTGGCTGTATGAGCAAGCCGTGACACTCCGATCCCCGATCCTCGTCGGGGCCGGCGGGCGGTGAGACCGCGGCTGGAGTCCTCCGAGCCGGCGGCCGAAGCGCAGCGGCGCCGGTCGGCGCCGCGGTCCGCTGCGTCATGAGCCAGCCAGACTTCGCCGGTCGTCAGCGGATCGCACGGGCAGCGATCGCGCAGGTAGCCATCCGCTTCACCGAAGAGCCTGCGGCTTCCGGCCGCCGTCTCCTCCCGCTTCACCTCCGGCTGTGTGAGACCCCTGCCCGGACAGCCTGTGGTCCTGTACCGCCCTGCTGGGTGGCCGCAAGGCATTCAACCGACCGCTGCCTGCCGCCACCCAGGCCGCCACGAGAAGGACGCGGGGTACCGGTGTGACCCGCCGGCCACCACGAGGCGACGGCGGGTGCACCACCACCAGCAGGCGCGCTCACCCATACCACCACCGTGCGCGCAGGATGCCGGCCTCGCACTTCAAGCGGCCACCACGCAGACGATTCTGCGCAATACCTCACGCATGACGACCAACGGGGCCATCATGGTCACCGGTCCCAGTGTCCCGAAGTGGCAGTTGACGCTGACCGGCTGCGTGCGAAAGCCAGCGCAGGCCGTGGTAGCCCGTCAGGACTGTGAGCGTCCCCAGTGCGATGCCGCCGAGTTCAAAGTGCTCGGTGAACTTCAGCGAGACGCCACCGATCGCGATGATGATGCCCGCCGCGGCAGGGATGAGGTTCAAGGACACGGTGAAGTCGACCCTGTTGCGGATCCAGATCTGGGCACCGAGCAGGCCGATCATGCCGTAGAGGATGACCGTGATGCCGCCCAGCACCCCGCCGGGGATCGCGGCCACCACCGCGCCGAACTTCGGGCACAGGCCGAAGAGGAGCGCGAAGCCGGCCGCCGCCCAGTAGGCGGCGGTGGAGTAGACGCGGGTCGCCGCCATCACGCCGATGTTCTCGGCGTAGGTCGTAGTAGCAGGGCCGCCGACCGCGGTCGACAGTACTGTTGCCGTGCCGTCAGCGACGATGGCCAGGCCCATCTTGTCTTCGAGAGGGTCTCCGGTCATCTCACCGACTGCCTTGACGTGTCCGGCGTTCTCCGCCACCAGCGCCACCAGGACAGGCAACGCCACCAGCACTGCGGAGGCCGAGAAGTTCGGTGCGTGGAACGTGGGCAACCCGATCCAGTCAGCCTTTTCAACGCCGGAGAAATCGATGCGCCAGTGGTCGGTCACTTTCCCCGCGCCATTGGCTGAATGAATCATTCCCGTGGTGCGGTCGAGTACCCAGGACAACACGTAGCCGAAGACCAGGCCGAGGAAGATCGCAATCCGGGACCAGAAGCCTCGGAGCACAACCAGGGCAAGGCCGGTGAACATCATGGTTGCGAGAGCCGTCCACTGGTCCTGTGGCCAGTAAGTCGACGCCGTCACGGGAGCCAGGTTGAAGCCGATCAGCATCACCACGGCACCGGTCACCACCGGCGGGAGAACTGAGTGGATCACGCGCGGCCCGAGAACATGAATGACGATGCCGCAGCCTGCCAGGGCGGCGCCGACCACGAGCATCGCACCCGTCAAGGTCCCCGCGTCTCCTCCTTGACCAGCGATCACGGCGGATACACCGACGAAGGAGAGTGACGACCCCAAGTAACTCGGGATGCGTCCGCGGGTCATGACCAGAAAAAGCACCGTGGCAACGCCAGATGCCATGAGGGCGAGGCTCGGATCCAACCCCATGAGAACCGGAGCAACGAAACATGCACCGATCATCGACACCACATGCTGTGCTCCGAGCGCAATCGTGCGCCCCCATGTCAGGCGCTCCCCGGGCCTGACGACCTCCCCCGGCTTGAGGTGCCGCCCATCTCCGTGAACCTTCCACCCCACGCCGACCATGACCACTCTCCACTTCTGCGACGCCCTGCACGTCACAGAGCCGAGGGGATTCATAGTCGAACAACGGCTTCAGGACAAACCAGGCCCGCTTGGTCGGCCCTCCGCGGTGCTGATGCTCCTGTCCGTCTCGACGAACATAGCTGCCTGGCGAGCCGCCGATGCTGCGCATCAGCCACCGGAAGACGTCTTGGGGACGTTTCCAGCCTGCCGTCGATCCACGGCCCGGGCTTCCCGTGGTCGGCGGTCCTGGTGGCGCTGCCGGTCGTGATCGCGCTGGTGGCGGAGAACGCCGGGCACGTCAAGGCGGTCGGTGAGATGACCGACGACCCGAGGCACAATTGCCGACCTTCTTCACGGCCTCGTAATCTTCAGATCCGCAGGGCGGGCGCGCTGCCCACACGCGGCTTATCGGCGGAGAAAGTGTCCGCCTTATTGTCGTCGCGACAGCCGAAGTCACGCCGGGCACAGGGGAGTTCGCAGGATATGCCGAAGGGTTTGTCCGGGGACTTGCAGCAGTAGCCGCTGGACCAGCCGAAACCGCAGGCGGCACCTTTGGGCCGATCGTTGCGGGCCGCCGGCCCGACGCTCCGGGGCACCGATCGACCGCCGGAATTCCGCATCGCATTCCGGCGGCTTTTCCTGGGGTGCCGAAGCCTCAAGACGGCGCGCCGATTATTACCCCGATCCGGTCAACTCTCCATGGTCAGCGGCATATTCGCGGGTATCCTGATGTCACGCTGAGCGGATGACGACCCTTCAGCAGAACGGCGAAACGGGCCCGCGGCGCACCACCGCGGCACCCGCCGCCCGGCCCCCTTGCACCACCGGACCTGCGACGACAGCAGGGGTGGCACACGTCCTGGCGCGGATGCGGGCACTGGACCAGGTGTTGCCCGCCGACGACGGGGTGGCGGTGTTCAACCGCGTCTACCTCGCCGTCACCGAGGCCGTCGCGCAGCAGGTGGGCGGCGGCGCCTTCGAGGACCCGAAGGCCGCCGGCGAACTGGACGTCCGGTTCGCCCGCCGCTACTTCACGGCGGTGGACGCCGACGCCACCGGGCTGCGGCCGCCGGCCTGCTGGCGGCCGCTGTTCCAGCTGCGGCGACACCCCCGGGTCCGCCCGCTGCAGTTCGCCCTGGCCGGTATCAACGCGCACATCGGCCACGACCTGGCCCTGGCCGTCGTGGACACCTGCCGGGCCCTGGAGTGCGAACCACCCGCCCTGGAAGGCGACTTCGACCGCATCGGCACCCTCCTCACCGGCCTGGAGGAGGGCATCCGCGAGACCCTGATGCCCGGTCCCGACCTCCTGGACATCGCCGATCCGCTCACCCACCTCATCGGCTCGTGGAGTCTGGAGAAGGCCCGCGACGGCGCCTGGGCCGCGGCCCGGATGATGTGGGGCGTCCGCCGGCTCCCGGAGATCGCCGAGGAGTTCGCCGACCGCCTGGACGCGAGCGTCGGCCTGATCGGACGCTGCCTGCTGACACCACTGGGATAGGGCCGGGCACTGGGGGCGGGTGCGGGCGGCCGGGCTGTAGCCCGGCCGCGGACGTGCGCGGGGCAGGACGCCCGGGCCCGGACGCTCAGTCCTCCGGGAGCTCCACCGGCGCGATCTCGTCGTAGACGTCGCCGGGGCCCGGGTTGGCCGCGTCGGTGCCGCCGCCGAGGTGGTGCATCACGCCCCACACCGCGTTCAGCGCGGTCTGGATCGCACCCTCGGCCCAGCCCGCCGTCCAGGAGATGTCGTCGCCGGCGAGGAAGATGCCGCGCTTGTCCTCGGGGAGCAGCTCCTGCATGAAGTGGGTGAACAGGCGCCGCTGATAGCGGTAGTGGCCGGGCAGGTTGGCCTTGAACGCGCCCATGAAGTAGGGCTCGTTCTCCCAGGAGACGGTCACCGGGTTTCCGATGATGTGCTTCCGGATGTCGACCTTGGGGTAGATCTCGCCGAGCGACTTGAGCATGACCTCCATGCGCTCGTTCGCCGACAGCGGCAGCCACTTCAGGCTGTCGTCGCACCAGGTGTAGGAGAGGCAGATGACGGCCGGCTGGTCCGGGCCGTTGTCGAGGAGGTACGTCCCGCGCGTCATCCGGTCGGTGAGCGTCATCGACATGACGTCGCGGCCGGTCTCCTCGTCCTTGTCCAGCCAGAACGGCCGGTCCACGGGGACGAACAGCTTGCTGGACTCCATGTAGTGGGTGCGCTCGATCGCCGTCCAGTGGTCGATCGGGAACAGGTCGTCGTCGCACTCGATCTTCGACAGCAGCATCCAGCTCTGCGCGGTGAAGACCACCGCCTTGTAGGAGCGGATGTCGCCGGAGGCGTCGGTGACGGTGATGCGGTTGCCGGCGGTGCGGTGCAGCCGGGTCACGGCCGGCCGGGGCGCGCCGTCGTGCAGCGAGGACAGCGAGGTGCCCGGCGCCCAGTGCACGATCTTGCGCGGCTCGCGCTCCCACAGGCGCAGCGGCAACTGCTGGGAGCCGCCGACGATGCCGCGGTGGTGGTCGTCGGCCTCGGTGTAGACGACCCGCAGGATCTCCAGGATGGAGTTGGGGAAGTCGGTGTCCCAGCCGCCGGTGCCGAAGCCGACCTGGCCGAAGATCTCGCGGTGCCGGAAGGACGTGAAGGCCGAGGAGTCGCAGAGGAAGCCGTAGAAGGTCTGGTTGTCGAGCTTCTCGACGAGCTTCGCCCAGATCTCGCGGATGCGCGGGACGTCGCGCTCGCGCATGGCCTGGTTCATGTCGGAGAAGTCGGCGCCCTCCTCCAGGCAGGCGTTCCACGCCTCGGCGACCTGGCGGTAGACCGGCGGCAGGTCGTCGAGGGTCTCGGCGTAGTGCGACTCGCCCTTGAGGTCGACGACGGTCGACGGGGTGGACTCGGCCAGCGGGTTGGGGAACGGCCTGGTCGTAAGGCCCACCAGGTCGATGTAGTGCTGGAGGGCGGTGGAGGACGGCGGGAAGCGCATCGCGCCCAGCTCGCAGTTGAGCTCCGCTTCGCCCTCGGCGGCGGAGCAGCCGTCGAAGCCGACGGTGCGCAGCCGGCCGCCTATCTGGTCCGCCTCGTAGACGACGGGCCTGAGGCCCATCTTCATCAGCTCGTACGCGGTGACGATGCCGGAGAGGCCGCCGCCGACGATGGCCACCTCGGTGCCGTGCTCGGTCGCCGGGATCTGGCCGAGGCCCGCGGGGTGCGCGAGGAAGTCGTCGTACGCGTAGGGGAAGTCCGGGCCGAACATGGTGATCGGCGGCTGCGCGGCGGTGTGCGGGACGGCGGGGGGCACCGTGGACGTCATCGGGGCGGACTCCTTGCGGGCGGGGCGGGCGTAACGGGGCGTATCGGGCGCGGGCGGGCGGGCCGGGGCGCACGGGTACGCGAGGGGCGGGACGGGGGTGATCGGGGCCGGCGGGGAGGTGTCACCGGTCGGCCGGTGTACGGGGCGCGGGGCGGCGCCGGTCGGTTCAGGCGAGGTCGGTGTAGAGCTCCGGCCTCCGGTCGTGCAGATAGGGGTTGTTCGCCCGCGCCTCCTTGAGGAAGGCCGGGTCGACGGCGGCCTGCACCAGCTGCTCGGAGCGTCCGGCGCGGGTGCGGACGACGCCGTCCGGTCCGGCCAGGCAGCTGAGGCCGACGAACTCGAACTCGCCCTCCGCGCCGACGCGGTTGACGTACGCCACGTACATCTGGTTCTCGAAGGCGCGCACCGGGATCATCTGCTCCGGCACGATCTGGAAGGGGTGCATCTGCGCGGTGGGCACCAGCAGCAGATCGGTCCCGGCCAGCGCGTGCGCCCGGACGTTCTCCGGGAACTCCACGTCGTAGCAGATC
The DNA here is from genome assembly GCF_000373585.1 of Streptomyces sp. MspMP-M5. GTDB lineage: Bacteria > Actinomycetota > Actinomycetes > Streptomycetales > Streptomycetaceae > Streptomyces. The sequence continues at coordinate 67,075 of NZ_KB891896.1, read as the reverse complement.
AGCAGGCCGATCCGGATCCCGTCCAGCTCCGCCTGGACGACCTGCCGGTCGCCCGGGGTGAACCACTCGCGCTCGAAGCAGCCGAAGAGGTGCGTCTTGCGGTAGTTGGCGAGCGGGGTGCCGTCGGGGCCGATCAGCCGGGCGGAGTTGTAGACGACGCCGTGCTCCTCGGGGTCGCGCTCCGGGTAGCCGTAGAGGACCGCGATCCGGTGGGCGGCGGCGATCTCCGCGACGGCCCGGGCGCTCGCGCCGTCGGCCGGCTCGGCGAGGCGGTGCAGATCGCCGCCGATCGCGTAGCCGGTGAGGAACAGCTCGGGGCAGGCCAGCAGCCGGGCGCCGGTCGCGGCCGCCGCGCGGGCCGCGTCGTCGAGGGCCTTGAGGTTGTGCGCCACATCGCCGGGCCGTCCCGAACTCTGGAGCAGGGCGGTGTGCAACGGCGACATGGGACCCCTCGGCGGTGGCGGTTCGGGCGGGACGCAATGACGGTACGGGCCGCCGCCGACCCCGGACAAGGTGCCGGCGTTGCACGGCGACGGACGATTCGTTGCGCGTTCAAGGGCTGCCGCGGCGATTCGTTGCGCGGCGCATCGCCGCTGGCCGGCGGCGCGTCGACGGGGTGACGCAGGCCACTCGCGACGACCGCCGCCCCACCCGCCACACCGCACGGCCGCACCGGCCCCGGATCGCCCCCTCGCCACCCCCACTTGACCTCAAGCCCACTTGAGGTCACAAGATCGCCGCATGACCGCACACGAGACCGCGCCCACCGCCCCCGCCGGTTCCCTCGCCGAGGCCACCCGGCTCCCCGTGGAACGGCAGCTCCAGCACCTCACCGACCGCGCCGACATCACCGACCTGCTGGACCGCTGTCTGCGCTCCCTGGACGAGGGGGTCTTCGACGAGGCGTGGGGCCGCGCCTTCTACACCGAGGACGCCACCGCCGAGATGCCGATCGGCACGGTCCGCGGGCGGGACGCCGTCGTGGCGCGCATCCGGGAGGGCATGGCGCTGTTCGACCGGACCGTGCACCTGGGCGGCAGCCCCGTCGTCGAGATCGACGGCGACCGCGCCACCGCCCGCGCCGGCCAGTTGAGCACCCATGTCCTGGCGGACGGCTCCGAGGCGCTCTTCGTCTCGGGCGGGCACGCGGAGACCGAGCTGCTCCGGACCCCGGACGGCTGGCGGATCGCCGCCTCCGCGCTCCGCGTCGTATGGACCCGCGGCACGCCACCGCGCCTGCCGGCGGGCATGGGCCCGGCGACCGCCGCGTAGGACCGGCCTGCCGCCGCTTCTAGCGGGGCGCCCCGGAACCGTAGCGGCGCAGCAGCGGGGAGAGGACCAGGACGGACTTGGTGCGCTCGACGAAGGGTTCACCGGCGATCCGCTCCAGGACCCGTTCGAAGTGGCGCATGTCGGAGGCGAAGACCTGCACCAGGGCGTCCGCCTCGCCGGTGACGGTGGAGGCGGACGCCACTTCGGGGTAGCGCGACAGGCCGCGGTGGATCGCCTCGGGCGAGGTGTTGCGGCGGCAGAAGATCTCGATGAACCCCTCGGTCTCCCAGCCGAGGGCGGCCGGGTCGACGCGCACCGTGAACCCGGTGATCGCGCCGTCCGCCCGCAGCCGGTCCACCCGGCGCTTGACCGCCGGTGCGGACAGGCCGACCTCCTGGCCGATGTCCGCGTAGCTGCGGCGGGCGTCCTCGGCGAGGGCGTGGACGATGCGTTCGTCGAGATCGTTCAGTCGCACTACGGGTGGATCACTTCTCTGCGGTGGCCAATCGGGAGCGGCGCATGCCGTAACCGAAGTAGATCACAAGGCCGACCGCCATCCAGACACCGAAGACCACCCAGGTCACCGGGCCGAGGCGGGACATCATGAAGGCGCAGAGCAGGAAGCCGATCGCCGGGAAGAGGGGCGAGAACGGCGTGCGGAACGCCCGCGGCATGTCCGGCCGGGTCCTGCGCAGCACGATCACGGCGATGTTGACCAGCGCGAACGCGAAGAGCGTGCCGATGCTGGTGGCGTCCGCCAGCTCGCCGAGCGGCACCGCGGCGGCGAGCACACCGCAGAAGAGGGAGACGATCACGGTGTTGACCCGGGGCACGCCGGTCCTGGCGTGCACCTTGGAGAACGCCTTGGGCACCAGGCGGTCGCGGGACATCGCGAAGAGGATCCGGGTCTGGCCGTAGAGCACGGTCAGTACGACGCTGGCGATGGCGACGACGGCGCCGAAGGCCAGCAGGACCGACCAGTAGTCGTGCCCGGAGACGGACTTGAGGATGCCGGCCAGCGCCGCCTCCGCGCCCTTGAACTTCTGCCACGGCAGGGCGCCCACGGCGATGGCCGCCACCAGGCAGTACAGCGCGGTGACGATCACCAGCGAGAGCATGATCGCGCGCGGCAGGTCGCGCTGCGGGTTGCGGGCCTCCTCACCCGCGGTGGAGGCGGCGTCGAAGCCGATGTAGGAGAAGAACAGGGTGGCGCCGGCGGCGCTGACGCCCGCCATGCCCATCGGCATGAAGTTCGCGTAGTTGCCGGACTTCACGCCCTGGAAGGCGACCGCGCAGAACATCAGCAGCGTGACGATCTTGACGACCACCATGATGGTGTTGGCCCGGGCGCTCTCCTTGGCGCCGCCCAGCAGGAACGCCATCGCCAGCAGCACCACCAGCAGCGCCGGCAGGTTGAAGTAGCCGCCCTGTCCCGGCGGTGCGGAGAGCGCGTCGGGGATGGTGAAGCCCAGCGTCCCGGCGAGGAACTCGTTGAGGTACTGGCCCCACCCGACCGCGACGGCGGCGACCGATACGCCGTACTCCAGGATCAGGCACCAGCCGCAGACCCAGGCGACCAGCTCGCCGAGGGTGGCGTAGGCGTAGGAGTAGGACGAGCCGGAGACGGGGATCGTGCCGGCCAGCTCGGCGTAGGAGAGCGCGGAGAACAGCGCGGTGATGCCGGCGATGACGAAGGACAGCACGACCGCCGGGCCGGCGGCCGGGACGGCCTCGCCGAGGACGACGAAGATGCCGGTGCCGAGCGTGGCACCGATGCTGATCATGGTCAGCTGCCAGACGCCCATCGAGCGGCGGAGCGTGCCCCCCTCGCCCTGGCCGCCCTCGGCGACCAGCCGTTCGACCGGTTTGCGGCGCAGCAGCCGGGTGGCGACTCCGCCGGCGGGCGGCGGGGAATAGCTGTCCCCGGGGGGCGGGGCGGCGCCGTTCTCCAACACTGGGGCTCCTTCGTCGCTGCCGGTCGGACGGACACGTTCCGGCACATTGCGGTGACGGGACCGCGGCGGCCGGGCAGGCAGGAAGAACCACCCTGCAGCAGGAGACCGCCGAGCAGGCGGTCTCCGCCACTCCACGTACAGCGCATGACCTTACGGCCCCTCGTTCACCCGCCGTAATGCAGCTTCCTTGCGCAACCGCGGTGGAACGTTGCGCACAGCCGAGAACAGCGGCGGAACGTTGCGCTCCACCCAGTGAATCACGACCGTGCCCGGAGAACGCGACCGGCCCCGCACCAGGTCGGTGCGGGGCCGGTGAGCGGCAGGTACGGAGCCGTCGGCGGCTCGGCGGGTCAGTTCCAGCTGTTGTGCAGCGGCTTGCCCTCGGCGTAGCCGGCGGCGCTCTGGACGCCGACCACGGCCTTCTCCGCGAACTCCTCGAGGGAGGCCGCGCCGGCGTAGGTGCAGGAGCTGCGGACGCCCGCGATGATCGAGTCGATCAGGTCCTCGACGCCGGGCCGGGCCTGGTCGATGAACATCCGGGAGGTGGAGATGCCCTCCTCGAACAGCGCCTTGCGGGCGCGGTCGTAGGCCGACTCCTCGCTGGTGCGGTTGCGCACCGCACGCGCCGAGGCCATGCCGAAGCTCTCCTTGTACGGCCGGCCCTCGGCGGTGTGCTGGAGGTCGCCGGGCGACTCCAGGGTGCCGGCGAACCACGAGCCGATCATGACGTTGGACGCGCCCGCGGCCAGCGCCATGGCCACGTCGCGGGGGTGCCGGACACCGCCGTCGGCCCAGACGTGCTTGCCGTACTTGCGGGCCTCGGCGGCGCACTCCAGCACCGCGGAGAACTGCGGCCGGCCGACGCCGGTCATCATGCGGGTGGTGCACATCGCGCCCGGGCCGACACCGACCTTGATGATGTCCGCGCCGGCCTCGATGAGGTCACGCACGCCGGAGGCGGCGACGATGTTGCCGGCGACGATCGGGACCTGCGGGTCCAGCGCCCGGACCGCCTTGATCGCGCTGATCATCGACTCCTGGTGGCCGTGCGCGGTGTCCACGACGAGGGTGTCCACACCGGCGTCCAGCAGCGCCTTGGCCTTGCCGGCCACGTCGCCGTTGATGCCGACGGCGGCGGCGATCCGCAGCTTGCCCTCGGCGTCGGTGGCGGGGGTGTACAGGGTGGCGCGCAGCGCGCCCTTGCGGGTCAGGATGCCGACCAGCATGCCGTCCGCGTCGACCGCGGGGGCCAGCTTGCGGTTGGCTGCGTCGAGGCGGTTGAACGCCTCGCGGGGGTCGATGTCCGCGTCCAGGACCAGCAGGTCCTTGGACATGACCTCGGCGACCTGGGTGAAGCGGTCCACCCCGGCCAGGTCGTGCTCGGTGACGACGCCGACCGGCCGGCCGCCCTCGACGACGATGCCCGCGCCGTGCGCCCGCTTGGGCAGCAGCGACAGCGCGTCGGCCACGGTGGAGACCGGGGAGAGCACGATCGGCGTGTCCAGCACCAGGTGGCGCTGCTTGACCCAGGTGATGACGTCGGTGACGACGTCGATCGGGATGTCCTGCGGGATCACGACCAGACCACCGCGGCGGGCCACGGTCTCGGCCATGCGGCGGCCGGCGATCGCCGTCATGTTGGCGACCACGAGGGGGATGGTCGTGCCGGAGCCGTCGCGCGAGGCGAGGTCCACGGCCTGGCGGGAGCCCACCGACGAGCGGCCGGGCACCATGAAGACATCGTCGTAGGTCAGGTCGTAGGGCACCGAAGAACTCTCTTCGAGGGCGCCGTTCTTCGGATTGAGGAATCGCATATAGCCCAGGATACGGGGCCTGACCAGGACTCATGCGATAGTCCTACGGCGGCCTGGGATCGTGTGTGCGATCCGCCAACGCGCGGTCCGCCCACCGGGACGCCGGCTCACCGGACGCATCCGCGGCGTCGCGGAACGGCGCCCCGGCGGGCGGGGCCGGAACTACGCGCCCTGCCGGCCGCGCCCGCCGGCCATGATCACCGCGAGCCCGGTGTCGGTGTCCCGCCAGTACCCCACGGCGTCCGCCAGCACCCCCTCGACCACGGCCCAGTCCTCGGGGACGGCGGCCGCGTACTCCTGCCAGCCGGTGACGACCAGCAGGCGGCCGCGGGCCGGCGGCAGCCACGACAGGTCGGTGAGGCAGTCGGCCAGGGCGTCCCAGTTGTGGCCGAAGTACCCGGGGAAGTCCAGGGCGTCCGCGCAGCGGTCCAGGAACGCGGCCTTGTCGGCGGCCCCGCCGAGGTCCAGGGTCGCGGCGTGCCAGCCCGCGTCCCGGGCGGCGGCCAGCGCGTCCGCCACCGGGCGGTCGGCCGGCCAGGGCAGCACCCCCGCCGGCGTCCGCCCGTCGAGCACCGCGGCCAGTCCCCGGGGCACCTCGGGGCTCACCGGAGCACCGCCTGGAAGCTCTTGTAGTGGTCGCCGGTGTAGAAGAACTCGTGGTGCTTGCCGGTGATCAGGCGGCGGGCGCCGCGGTTCTTCGCACCGGGGGTGTCGACCGTGTACTCGTGGTAGTAGCCGCGCGGCTCGGCGGGCAGCCGCTTCTCGTAGTTGCCGAAGACGGTGCCGTCCTTCGGGTACGGGAACGGCCCGCCGGCGTCGATCAGCTTCAGGGTGCGGCGGGCCTCGGCGGGCAGCCGGTCGGCCGGGACGGTCGGCAGGCCCTTGGCCCAGCCCGGTGCGGCGCCGCCGGACGGCCGGCCGCCGGCCGTGGCGGTCGCGGACGGCCGGTGCGAGGGGGCCGAACTCCCCTTGCCGTCACCGCCGGTGGAGCAGCCGGTCAGGACGAGGAGCAGCGCGGCGAGCAGCGCGCCGAGGACGGCGGCGGCCCGGCGCGGCGCGGTGTGGATCAGCATGCGCCGATGCTGTCACAGCCGCGCTCGGGCTGCTCGCCGGCGGACGCCCCGGGCCGCGCGCTCACTTCCCGTCGGGGTCCGCCCGGTCCAGCGCCGGCCGCGGGCCGGGGCCGGTCTCCAGCAGCAGGTGGTCGGCGGCCGCGGTGTCCGTCACCAGGCTCGTCACCAGACCGGAGCGGAGCACCGCGCCGATCGCCGCGGCCTTGCGCCGGCCGCCGGCGATCGCCACCACCTCGGGGATGCGGCGCAGCCGGTCCGCCTCGACGGTGATGCAGCGCTCGCCCAGGTCGCGGCCGACCCGCCGCCCCTCGGCGTCGAAGAGGTGCGAGGACGACTCGGCGACCGCGCCCAGCGAGGCGTAGTGCTCCCGCTCCTCCTCCGACAGCATGTCGTAGACGGTCGAGACGCCCGGCTCCCACGAGCCGATGGAGACGCAGGCGACGGTGACCTTGTCGAAGTACTCGAAGGCGCGGGCGATGCCGGTCTGGCCGCGCAGCGCGGCGGCGGTCGCCGAGTCGGGCAGCAGCATCGGCGCGTAGATCGGGTGCGCCTCGCCGCCGGAGACGTCGGCCGCGCGGCGGACCGCCTCGACCGAGCCGCGGTCGGCGGTGCCGGCGTCGTAGACCCCGGTCAGCTGGACGACGGTGCACGGCGGGAGGTGGTGCAGTGCCGCCGCCATGTGGATCATCGAACGCCCCCAGGCGAGCCCCAGCACATCGCCCTCGGCGACGAGTTCGCCGAGGAGGTCGGCCGCCACCTCGCCGAGGTTCTCCGGGTCGGCGGCGTCCTCCGACGCGTCCGCGGGCGATTCGACGACGACCGCGTGCCGCAGGCCGTAACGGGCGCGCAGGGCGTCGGAGCGCTCCGCGTCGAGTTCGGAGGGCACCCGGATCTCGATCCGTACGAGATCACGCTCCAGGGCCGTCTCCAGGACGCGGGCGACCTTGAAGCGGCTGACGCCGAACTCCTCCGCGATCTGGATCTTGGACTTGCCCTCGAGATAGAAGCGGCGGGCCATGGCCGCGGCCTGCACCAGCTCGGCGGGGCCCATTCCGGACTGCGGGCGGCTGGCTACCACGAATTTCTCCCCTTTTGCGCATCTGATCGAGTCTTTGCTCATCCTTTCAGAAACCCGAGGTGTACGGGGACCAAGACCGGCACGACGGGCATGAACGCTCGGTTGCCACCAGGACAACCGAGGGCGCGTGACATGTCCGACGTACCCGGCCCCGGGTCCCGTACGGGCCGGGTCTCCTCGACCAGGGGGCGATCAGTGGGCGCAGCCCCAGCTCGCGGCGGTCGCCGCCTCGGCCTTCTCCCGCAGGTCGCGGACGGCCTTGGCCGGGTCGTCCGCCCCGTACACCGCGGAGCCGGCCACGAACACGTCGGCGCCGGCCTCCGCGCACCGCTCGATGGTCTCCGCGGAGACCCCGCCGTCCACCTGGAGCCACATCTGCAGGCCGTGCCGCGAGATCAGCTCCCGGGTGCGGCGGATCTTCGGCAGCATGATGTCCAGGAACGCCTGACCGCCGAAGCCGGGCTCGACGGTCATGATCAGCAGCATGTCCAGCTCGGGCAGCAGGTCCTCGAACGGCTCGATCGGGGTGGCCGGCTTCAGCGCCATCGACGCCCGCGCGCCCTTGGCCCGGATCTCCCGCGCCAGTCGCACCGGCGCCCCGGCCGCCTCCGCGTGGAAGGTGACCGAACCGGCCCCGGCCTCCACGTACTGCGGCGCCCAGCGGTCCGGGTCCTCGATCATCAGGTGCAGGTCGAGGGGGGTGTCCGTCGCCCTGCTCAGCGACTCGACGATCGGCACACCGAGGGTGAGGTTGGGGACGAAGTGGTTGTCCATCACGTCGACATGGAGCCAGTCGGCGCCCTCGACGGCCCTCGCCTCCTCTGCGAGGCGGGCGAAGTCGGCGGACAGGATGCTGGGGTTGATCAAGGCCATGCCCCCAGTATGGCGGTCCGCCCGCGGCCGGGCCGCGGCGCCCCGGATCCCCGTCACTCCGGGTCCGGCACACACCGGGCCGCCCCGGCCGGACGCGCGGCCCGGCCGGGGCGGACGAGGTGGTGCCGAGGTGCTGCGGTGGTCAGCCCTGGAGGGCCGCCAGCGCCTGGTTCAGCGTCTTCGACGGACGCATCACGGCGGACGCCTTGGCCGGGTCGGGGCGGTAGTAGCCGCCGATGTCGGCCGGGGAGCCCTGCACCGCGATCAGCTCGTCGACGATGGTCTGCTCCTGCTCGGTCAGCGTCTTGGCCAGCGGCCCGAACGCCTCGGCGAGCTGCGCGTCGTCGGTCTGCTTGGCCAGCTCCTGGGCCCAGTAGAGGGCGAGGTAGAAGTGGCTGCCGCGGTTGTCGATGCCGCCCAGCCGGCGGCTCGGCGACTTGTTCTCGTTGAGGAACGAGCCGGTCGCGCGGTCCAGGGTGTCGGCGAGGACCTTGGCGCGGGCGTTGCCCGTGGTGTTCGCCAGGTGCTCGAAGCTGACCGCGAGCGCGAGGAACTCGCCCAGGCTGTCCCAGCGCAGGTAGTTCTCCTTGACCAGCTGCTGGACGTGCTTGGGGGCGGAACCGCCGGCGCCGGTCTCGAACAGGCCGCCGCCGTTCATCAGCGGGACGACCGAGAGCATCTTGGCGCTGGTGCCCAGCTCCAGGATCGGGAACAGGTCGGTCAGGTAGTCGCGCAGGACGTTGCCGGTGACCGAGATGGTGTTCTGGCCGCGGCGGATGCGCTCGACGGAGAGCTTGGTGGCCTCGACCGGGGAGAGGACGCGGATGTCCAGGCCCTCGGCGTCGAACTCCGGCAGGTACTGCTCGACCTTCTTGATCAGCTGGGCGTCGTGGGCCCGCTCGGCGTCCAGCCAGAACACGGCCGGGTCGCCGGTGGCGCGGGCGCGCGTGACGGCCAGCTTGACCCAGTCCTTGATCGGCGCGTCCTTGGTCTGGCAGGCGCGGAAGATGTCGCCCTCGGAGACGGTCTGCTCCAGCACGACGTCGCCGGCCTGGTCGACCAGCCGGACGGTGCCGGTGGCCGGGATCTCGAAGGTCTTGTCGTGCGAGCCGTACTCCTCGGCCTTCTGCGCCATCAGGCCGACGTTCGGCACGGAGCCCATGGTCGACGGGTCGTAGGCGCCGTTGGCCCGGCAGTCCTCGATGACGGCCTGGTAGACGCCGGCGTAGGAGGAGTCCGGGATGACGGCGAGGGTGTCGGCCTCGTTGCCGTCCTTGTCCCACATGTGGCCCGAGGTGCGGATCATGGCCGGCATGGAGGCGTCGATGATGACGTCGGACGGCACGTGCAGGTTGGTGATGCCGCGGTCGGAGTCGACCATGGCCAGGTCCGGGCCCGCGGCCAGCTCGGCCTCGAAGGACGCCTTGATCTCGGCGCCGTTGGCCAGGGACTCCAGGCCCTTGTAGATGCCGCCCAGACCGTCGTTCGGGGTCAGGCCGGCGGCGGCGAGGTCCGCGCCGAAGCGGGCGAAGGTCTCCGGGAAGAAGGCGCGCACGACGTGACCGAAGACGATCGGGTCGGAGACCTTCATCATGGTGGCCTTCAGGTGCGCGGAGAACAGCACACCCTCTTCCTTGGCACGGGCGACCTGGGCGGTCAGGAACTCGCGCAGGGGGCCGACCCGCATCACGGAGGCGTCGACGACCTCACCGGCGAGGACCGGTACGGACTCGCGCAGCACGGTGGTGGTGCCGTTGTCGGCGACCAGCTCGATGCGCAGGCTGCCGTCCGCGGCGATCACGGTGGACTTCTCGGTCGAGCGGAAGTCGTCGGCGCCCATGGTCGCGACGTTGGTCTTGGAGTCGGCGCTCCAGGCACCCATGCGGTGCGGGTGGGCCTTGGCGTAGTTCTTGACCGACGCGGGCGCCCGGCGGTCCGAATTGCCCTCGCGCAGCACGGGGTTGACGGCGCTGCCCTTGACCTTGTCGTAGCGGGCGCGGATCTCGCGCTCCTCGTCGGTCTTCGGGTCGTCCGGGTAGTCCGGCAGCGCGTAGCCCTGCTCCTGGAGCTCGGCGATGGCCGCCTTCAGCTGCGGGATGGAGGCCGAGATGTTCGGCAGCTTGATGATGTTGGCGCCCGGCGTCTTGGCCAGCTCGCCGAGCTCGGCGAGGGCGTCGCCGATCCGCTGCTCCTCCGTCAGGCGCTCCGGGAAGCCGGCGATGATGCGGCCGGACAGCGAGATGTCGCGGGTCTCCAGCGTCACCCCGGCCTTCGCGGCGTAGGCCCCCACGACCGGCAGGAACGAGTACGTCGCAAGGGCCGGGGCCTCGTCAGTGTGGGTGTAAATGATGGTCGAGTCAGTCACCGGGTACTCCGCTCCATCCACGTCTCAAATATTGCTCGACATCAAGATATCAAGATTCCTCGACATCAAGATATCTCCTGGTCCGTCCCGCCCCCACGGCGGTGTGGCCGCCGGCGAACGGGACCGGCCACCGCGGCGGCGGACCGTCAGCCGGTCCGCCGCAGCAGCGCCAGATACATCGCGTCGGTGCCGTGCCGGTGCGGCCACAGCTGGACGTCCGGCCCGTCGCCGAGCTCCGGGACCCCCGGCATCAGCGGCCGGGCGTCGATCCACTCGGCCGCGGCCGCCGGACCGCCGCGCCCCTTGAGGACGTCCTCCACCACCGCCCGGGTCTCTGCCGGATGCGGCGAACAGGTCGCATAGCCCACCACCCCGCCGATCCGCACCGCCGCCAGCGCCTGCCGCAGCAGCTCCCGCTGGAGCGGAGCGAAGCCGTCCAGGTCCTCGGGGCGGCGCCGCCAGCGCGCCTCGGGCCGGCGGCGCAGCGCGCCCAGACCGGTGCACGGCACGTCCACCAGCACCCGGTCGAAGGCCCCGAGCCGCCACGCCGGACGGGTGCCGTCGGCGGCGATCACCGCATACGGGCCGGGGTTGCCGTCCAGAGCCCGGGCCACCAGCCGCGCGCGGTGCGGCTGCTTCTCCGAGGCCAGCAGCGCCGCGCCGCGCTGCGCCGCCAGCGCACCCAGCAGCGCCGCCTTGCCGCCCGGCCCCGCGCAGCCGTCCAGCCACACGCGGTCGGGGCCCTCCAGCGGCGCGTTCGCCAGCGCCAGCGCGACCAGCTGGCTGCCCTCGTCCTGCACGCCGGCGCGCCCCTCCCGCACCGCGTCCAGCGCGCCCGGCTCCCCGCCCTCGGCGAGCCGGACCGCGTACGGCGACCACCGGCCCGGCACCGCGCCGTTCTCGCCCGCGGCCGCCAGCAGTTCCTCGGCGGTGGACCGGCCGGGCCGCGCCACCAGCGTCACCTCGGGGCGCTCGTTGTCCGCCGCCAGCAGCTCCTCGATACCGGCGCGCCCGCCGCCGAGCGCGTCCCAGAGCGCGGAGACGACCCACCGCGGATGCGCGTGCACGATCCCCAGGTGCTCCTCGGGATCCTCGTCGTACGCCGGAGCCACCCGCTCCAGCCAGCCGTCCAGATCGTGCGCGGTGACCTTGCGCAGCACCGCGTTGACGAACTTCGCCCGGCCGTCGCCCACCACCACCCGGGCCAGTTCGACGGTGGCGCCGACCGCGGCGTGCGGGGGGATGCGGGTGCCGAGCAGCTGGTGCACGCCGAGCGTCAGCACGTCCAGCACCGGCGGGTCGACGTCGCGCAGCGGCCGGTCCACGCAGTCGGCCAGGATCGCGTCGTAGGTGCCCTGGCGGCGCAGCGAGCCGTAGACCAGCTCGGTGGCCAGCGCCGCGTCCCGGGCGTCGAAGTCGCCGGCCGCCCGCGCCTTGCGCAGCAGCGGCGGCAGGACAAGATTCGCGTACGCGTCCCGCTGGTCCACGGCCCGCAGCGCCTCGAACGCGAGGATCCGGACCGGGTCCTTCGTGGGGCGGCGGTAGGGCTTACGGGTGCCGTGGCGACGCGGCGGCTGCTGACTCACAGAAAGGTGCTCCGGTATTACGGGACGGGGTCCGCCCCAGCCTACGCGGACCGGAAGGCCCTGGCGCGGGGGGACTTACGGCCCCGGGGGAACGGCGGGGTGCCGGCCCAGCCGACATACCCGCGCCCCCGTCAGAAGCGCCCTAGTCCTCCAGCCGCTCCCCGGTCGCGATCCGCACGCCGCGGGCCCAGTCCGCGGCCCGCATCGGCTTCTTGCCCTGCGGCTGGACCCAGAGCAGCTCCACCGGGTCGCTGCCGGTGCCCGCGTGCACCGCCTTCTTGGTGGCGGCCAGTTCGCCCGGCGCCAGGGCCGGCCCGTCGTAGGCGGGGGCCGGGCCGGCCGCCATCACCTTCAGCCGCTCCCCGCGGAAGACCGTCCAGGCGCCGGGCGCCGGGGCGCACCCCCGGACCACCCGGTCCACCCGCAGCGCGGGCGCCGTCCAGTCGATCCGGGCGTCCTCCACCTCGATCTTCGGGGCGAGGGTGATCCCCTCCGCCGGCTGCGGCACGGCCTTGAGGGTGCCGTCCTCGATGCCGTCCATCGTGGCGGCGAGCAGACCGGAGCCGGCGAACGCCAGCCGGGTCAGCAGATCGCCGCTGGTGTCCGTCGGCCGGATCTCCTCGGTGAGCACCCCGTACACCGGGCCCGAGTCCAGCCCCTGCTCGATCTGGAACGTCGTGGCGCCGGTGATCTCGTCGCCGGCGAGCACCGCGTGCTGCACCGGCGCCGCGCCACGCCACGCCGGCAGCAGCGAGAAGTGCAGATTGACCCAGCCGTGGGCCGGGATGTCCAGCGCCGCCTTGGGCAGCAGCGCCCCGTAGGCGACCACCGGGCAGCAGTCCGGCGCGATCTCCCGCAGCCGGGCCAGGAAGTCCTCGTCCCGCGGCTTGACGGGCTTGAGCACCTCGATGCCGGCCTCCTCGGCGCGCTCCGCGACCGGGCTGGCCACCAGCCGGCGGCCCCGCCCGGCCGGCGCGTCCGGCCGGGTCACCACGGCCACCACCTCGTGCCGGTCCGAGGCGATCAGGGCGTCGAGGGCGGGTACGGCGACCTCGGGGGTACCGGCGAAGACAAGCCTCATGGGTGACGGACTACCTCTCACACGCTGCGGAACGGCGCACCAGTCTAGATGAGTGAGTCCGAAGTCCCGCCTGCCCGGCGGCGCCTTGACGCAGGTTCATGGGGCCGAACGCCAGGGGGCGTGCGAACCCGTCCGCGCCCTGCGTACACGCTCGTACGCCCCTGCACCGTGACCAGAGCCGCTCCTGGCGCGTTGGTCAAGCAGCATTGACCGAATTCCGGGCCGCTTTGGCGGCCCGATCGCTTTCACCTTTCCTTTCCACGCCGGTTCGAGAGGCTTGCTCATGGCCGACCACGCAACCCACGACGCCCAGGCACGCGCCAGCCTGCATCTCCTGGTGCGGGACATCGAGCGGGTCCGCCGGCAGGTGGATGCCCTGCGCACGCTCACCGCACAGCTCGGCAACGTCTACCGGCCCCGGCGCACGGGCCCCTCCACGGGCTTCGTCGTCTACGGGCGGGCGCCGGCCCCCACCGTGCGCCTCGCCCAGGAGCTGCGCGACAGCGTCGAGACCCTCGTCACCGCGGCGGTCGACTTCGACCGCTCGCTGGGCTTCTCCTGGGACGCGGTGGGCTCCGCGCTCGGCGTCACCAAGCAGGCGGTGCACCGCCGTTACGGCGCCCGGCGGGCCTCCACCCAGTCGTCGGGCGACGGCGGTGAGGCCGCGGTGCGCTCGTCCGACACCGCCGCGGCCCGCGCGGTCAGCATCGCCGGTGGCCTCGCCGGGGCCCCGTCCGTCCCCGCCGCCCGGTCGATGCCCACCCAGCCCTCCGCGTCCTCCCGCGACGAGGCCCGGCCGGGCGCCTTCCCCGGCCCCCGCAACGGCTGACTTCTCCCCCACCCGTGCAGGCCGCACCCCGCGGGCGCCACGCACCGGCACCCGGACCGCCCGCCGACATCGGTCCCGGGTGCCGTGCCATGCGACGGGCCTGATGGCTGCCGTCCGGCGGGGCTTCGAGCGGAGCGCCCACCGGCCGAAGCGGCGCGCTCAGCCCAGATCCGGCGGATCGACCCGCACCCGCACCGGCTGCCCCTCCCGCTTGACCAGACGGGCCGCCTGCGCCGTCTTCAGCGCCGCCGCCAGCGCCCCGCCCTGCCCGGGACGGACCCGTACGAGCACCCGCTCCCATACCTCGCCCGGCGGCGGGTCGCCCGGCCTGCGGGGCCGCCCGGGATCCGGCACCGCCACCGGAACGGGACCCAGCACCTCGGCCCCCGCGGGGAGTTCGGCCGCCGCCAGCACACCGGCCACGTCCTCGGCACGGCCCGCCACCGCGGCCATCCGCGACACCGGCGGGAAGCCCAGCTCCGCCCGCTCGGCCAGCTCCCGGACCGCGTGGCCCACCGGATCCCAGCGCACCAGCGCCTGCACCGGCCGCAGCGTCGGCTCCGCGATCACCGCGACCGTGCCGCCCGCCGCCTGGCCGCGGACCAGCGCCGCCGCGCCCAGCCAGCGGCGCAGCGCCTCCTCGCCGGCCCGCAGATCCGGCCGGCCCAGCAGCGCCCAGCCGTCCAGCAGCAGCGCCGCGGCATAGCCCGCGCCCTCCGCGATCGGCTCGGCGCCCGGTGTGCTCACCACCAGCGCGGGCAGGTCGGGGACGGACTCCAGGATGTGGTCCCGGCCGGAGGTCCGGACCGGTACGCCGGGGAACGCCCGGCCGAGCTCCTCCGCCGTCCGCCGTGCGCCGACGACCTGCGCCCGCAGCCGGGTGCCGCCGCACTCCGCGCAGGACCACTCCGGGACCGCCTGCCCGCACCAGCCGCAGCACAGTGCGCCGCCCTGGCTCTGCGCCTCCAGCGGCCCGGCGCAGTGCCGGCACCGGGCCGGTGTGCGGCAGCGCCCGCACGCCAGCCGGGGCACATATCCCCGCCGCGGAACCTGCACCAGGACCGGCCCGTGCGCCAGCGCCTTGCGCGCCGTCTGCCAGGCCAGCGACGGCAGCCGGGCGGCCCGCGCCGCCTCGTCCCGCGCCTGCTCGGTCTCGTCGACGGTGCGGACCAACGGCGCCGCGCCGCGCACCACTTCGCGGTCAGCGGCCAGCTGACGCGCCCAGCCGTTCTCCACCAGCTGGGTGGCCTCCACCGTGCGTCCCACGTCGCCGACCAGGCACCCGGCCTTCTCGTGGACGGCGCGGAGCAGGAGCACGTCCCGGGCGTGCGGATGGGGCGCGTGGATCTCGCTGTGGTTGGTGTTGCCGTCGTCCCAGATGGCGACGAGGCCGAGCTCGGCGACCGGTGCGTACATGGCGGCGCGGGTGCCCACCACGGCCCGCACCGCGCCGCGGCGTATCGCCAGCCAGCGGCGATAGCGCTCCTCGGGGCCCGAGTCGGCCACCAGGAGGGTGTGCCGGCCCGGCCCGATCAGCTCCGTCAGCGCCGCCTCGACCCGGGCGGCGGAGCGGCCGTCGGGCATCACCACCAGGGCGCCGCGCCCGGACGCCAGGGTGGCGGCCACCGCGGCGGCCAGTTCGGCCGGCCAGTGCGGACCCGGCAGGGCGGTCCACACGGCGCGCGGGGAGTCGCCGCGGGCCAGCGCCTCCAGGAACGCCGGGCCGGCCGGATAGCGGCTCCAGCTCCCCGGCGCGGGAGGGACGGGCGGCGGCGGGGCCGGCGGGAAGCGCTCCGCCTCGGCCTTGGCGTTGCGCGGTGGCAGGGCGAGCTGGAGGACATCGGCGAGCGAGCCGGCGTAGCGGTCGGCGACCGCCCGGCACAGCGCCAGCAGCGGGCCGCTGAGCACCGGCTCCGGCGAGACGACCTGGGCGAGCGCCGCCAGCGGTCCACGGTAGTCGGACTCGGCGACCCGCTCGACGAGATACCCGTCCAGCAGGCTCCCGCCCTCGCGGCGGCCCTCGCGCACCTTGCCGCTGCCCGCCCCGAAGCGCACCCGCACCCGCACCCCGGGCTGCGCCTCGGCGTCCATGGCGGCGGGCACCGCGTAGTCCCAGAGCCGGTCGAGGTGGACGGGGCCCTTGTCCACCAGTACCCGGGCCACCGGCAGGTGCGGCGCCAGCGCGGCGCCCCGCCAGGTGCGCGGTTTGGCCCGCTCCGCCTTCTTCTCCCGCACGGCCTCCCGGATCAGGGCCAGCTGCTCGCCCCGCTCCCCCGGATCCGGTCCGTTCTCCCTGCTCACAGCAACCAGTCTTAGCAGACGGCACCGACAACGGCGGCCGGGTGCGCAACGGCCCGGGGCCCCNGNCCNNCGTAGCGGTCCGGGGCCCCGGGGAAGTGCCCTGGTGGTGCGTGCCCTACAGGCCCGCGGCCTTGCGGAGGGCGTCCACCCGGTCGGTGCGCTCCCAGGTGAAGTCCTCCAGCTCGCGGCCGAAGTGGCCGTAGGCGGCGGTCTGGGAGTAGATCGGGCGGAGCAGGTCGAGATCGCGGATGATCGCGGCCGGGCGGAGGTCGAAGACCTCACCGATGGCCTGCTCGATCTTGTCGGTCTCGACGGCGTTGGTGCCGAAGGTCTCGACGAACAGGCCGACCGGCTCGGCCTTGCCGATCGCGTAGGCGACCTGGACCTCGCAGCGCGAGGCGAGACCGGCGGCGACCACGTTCTTGGCGACCCAGCGCATGGCGTAGGCGGCGGAGCGGTCGACCTTGGACGGGTCCTTGCCGGAGAAGGCACCGCCGCCGTGCCGGGCCATACCGCCGTAGGTGTCGATGATGATCTTGCGGCCGGTCAGGCCGGCGTCGCCCATCGGGCCGCCGATCTCGAACCGCCCGGTCGGGTTCACCAGCAGGCGGTAGCCGTCGGTGTCCAGCTTGATGCCGTCCTCGACGAGCTGGTTGAGGACGTGCTCGACGACGAACTCGCGGATGTCGGGTGCCAGCAGCGAATCCAGGTCGATGTCGCTGGCGTGCTGCGAGGAGACCACCACGGTGTCGAGACGGACGGCCTTGTTGCCGTCGTACTCGATGGTGACCTGGGTCTTGCCGTCGGGACGGAGGTAGGGGATGGTCCCGTTCTTGCGGACCTCCGACAGCCGGCGCGAGAGACGGTGCGCCAGGTAGATCGGCAGCGGCATCAGCTCGGGGGTCTCGTCGCACGCGTACCCGAACATCAGGCCCTGGTCGCCCGCGCCCTGCCGGTCCAGCTCGTCGTCGTCGCCCTCGACGCGGTTCTCATAAGCGGTGTCGACGCCCTGGGCGATGTCCGGCGACTGCGCGCCGATGGACACCGAGACACCGCAGGAGGCGCCGTCGAAGCCCTTCTTGGACGAGTCGTAGCCGATCTCCAGAATCTTGTTCCGGACAAGATTGGGGATGTCGGCGTACGCCTTGGTCGTCACCTCGCCGGCCACGTGCACCAGGCCGGTGGTGATCAGCGTCTCCACGGCGACCCGGGACGTCGGGTCCTCCTTCAGGAGTGCGTCGAGAATGGTGTCGCTGATCTGGTCAGCGATCTTGTCGGGGTGGCCCTCGGTGACGGACTCCGAGGTGAACAGGCGGCGGGACACATCGCTCCCTGGGGTTGCAGCGGCTGCTGGCTGATCATTTAGCGGAACGGCCGAGAGCTGCGCTCGGCCGAATCCACTGCCAGTTTATCGGTCTAATGTGGCGCGCGGGCACGCAGTCTCGATTTATGGAACCCCCGTGACCAGGGACACCACTGCCTCGCGGTAGTGACGATCACCTCGAGATCCAGTCGGGTCAAGAGGGCACGCCGATTTTCGGGGGTCGACCAGGGGTGCCGGGCGGCCCGGTGCGGCGGTTTCCGGCCGCGCCGGACATCACGGGCGCGGCTCGGCCAGTCGGGGGGCGACCAGGTCCCAGACGGTGTCGGCGAGGGCCTCCTTCGGCCCGTACGGGACGGGGGTCTCGGTGCCGTCCGTGGCGAGGATCACTGCCTCGTTCTCGGTCGAACCGAAGGTCCGGTGCTCGCCGACCTCGTTGACGACCAGGAGGTCGCAGCCCTTGCGGGCGAGCTTGGCGCGGCCGTTGGCGAGCACGTCGTCGGTCTCGGCGGCGAAGCCGACGACCAGCTGGCCGGGGCGGGCCCGCTCGGCGGAGAGCTCCGCGAGGATGTCCGGATTCCGTACCAGCGCGACCGGCTCCGGCTCCTGCCCCTCCTGCTTCTTGATCTTGCCGGGGGCGTAGACGGCGGGCCGGAAGTCGGCGACCGCGGCGGCCATCACCACCGCGTCGGCGTCCGCTGCGGCCTTCAGCACCGCCTCGCGCAGCTGGAGCGCGGTGCCGATGCGGAGCACGTCCACGCCGGCCGGGTCGGGCAGCTCGGTGTTGCCGGCGACGAGCGTGACCCGGGCGCCGCGGGCCGCGGCGGTGCGGGCGAGGGCGTAGCCCTGCCTGCCGGAGGAGCGGTTGCCGAGGTAGCGCACCGGGTCCAGCGGCTCACGGGTGCCGCCCGCGCTGACCACGACATGGCGGCCGGCGAGGTCCTGCGGCAGACCCCGGGCGCCGCGGGCCAGCACCTGGCGGCACAGGTCGAAGATCTCCACCGGGTCGGGGAAGCGGCCCTTGCCGGTGTCAACGCCGGTGAGCCGGCCCACCGCGGGCTCGATGACCAGCGCGCCGCGGCGCCGCAGGGTGGCGACGTTCCCCTGGGTGGCGGGGTTCTCCCACATCTCGGTGTGCATCGCGGGCGCGAAGACCACCGGGCAGCGGGCCGTGAGCAGGGTGTTGGTCAGCAGGTCGTCGGCGAGGCCGTGGGCGGCCTTGGCCAGCATGTCGGCGGTGGCCGGGGCGACCACGACGAGGTCGGCGGCCTGGCCGATGCGGACGTGCGGGACCTCGTGGACAGACTCCCAGACCTCGGTGGTGGCGGGGTTGCCGGACAATGCCGACCAGGTGGCCTCGCCGACGAAGTGCAGCGCCGAGGCGGTCGGCACGACCCGGACGTCGTGGCCGGACTCCGTGAACCGGCGCAGCAGCTCGCACGCCTTGTACGCGGCGACGCCGCCGCTGACCCCCAGGACGACCCTGGGCCGCTCCCGCTTGTCCATCGTTTCCCCGCTCCCCGAGCCTAGGTCCGAACGTGTGCCCCTCAACCTATGCCCTCGCGGCGCACCAAGGGCCCGGCAGGTTCCCCAGCTCGACGCCGGGGGCCCTGCCGGGCCCTTGGTGAGGGTGCGGTGTGCCGCTTACTGGCCGACCGGACCCTCGACGGCCTCGGAGGTCAGCAGGCCCGCGTTGATCTCGCGGAGCGCGATCGACAGCGGCTTCTCGTGCACGTGGGTGTCGACCAGCGGCCCGACGTACTCCAGCAGGCCCTCGCCGAGCTGGGAGTAGTAGGCGTTGATCTGGCGCGCGCTTGGCGGCGTAGATCACGAGGCTGTACTTCGAGTCGGTGGCCTCGAGAAGCTCATCAATGGGCGGGTTGATGATGCCCTCGGGTGCGGTGATGGAAGAGGACACTCTCTACCTTCCGAAAGGGGATGAAGCAGGTGGTGGCGCATAGGGCGCCGAAATCCGTGGCGCCGCGGTCGGGGCCGGGGTCAGTCGCCGGTGGCCCGGTCCTCAGTGCGGCGCAGCATCAAGGCTAGCAGCTCACGGCTGACGTCCTCGACGGAGGTGTTGACGAGCGTCACGTCGAACTCCTTCTCCGCCGCGAGCTCGATCCGGGCCGCCTCCAGGCGCCGCTCGATGACCTCGGGCGCCTCCGTGCCGCGGCCGGTGAGCCGGCGGACCAGCTCCTCCCAGCTCGGCGGCGCCAGGAAGACGAGGTTGGCCTCCGGCATGGACTCGCGCACCTGGCGGGCGCCCTGCAGGTCGATCTCCAGCAGGACCGGCTCGCCGGCCTCCAGGCGGTCCAGCACCGCCTTGCGCGGGGTGCCGTAGCGGTTGCCCGCGAACTCAGCCCACTCCAGCAGCTCGCCGTTGGCGATGAGCTTGTCGAACTCCTCGTCCTCGACGAAGAAGTACTGGACGCCGTGGCGCTCCCCGGGACGCGGCCTGCGGGTGGTGGCCGACACCGAGAGCCAGATCTCGGGATGGACCTTGCGCAGATGCGCGACGACCGTGCTCTTGCCGACCCCCGAGGGGCCGGAGAGCACGGTCAGGCGCGGTTGTCTGGCCGGGGATACGGGGGCGGACCCCCGGGAGACTGCTGAACTCATGCAGCGATTATTCCAGCTACCCGGCAGTGCCGGGAAACTCAGGAACCCGTGCTGCCGAACTCGCGCTCCAGCGATGCGATCTGGTTGGAGCCCAGACCACGGACCCGGCGGCTCTCGGAGATCCCGAGCCGCTCCATGATCTGCTTCGCCCGGACCTTGCCCACGCCGGGCAGGGACTCCAGGAGGGCCGAGACCTTCATCTTGCCGATGACATCGTTTTTCTGGCCCTGCTGGATGACCTCGTGCAGGGAGGCTCCCGAGTGCTTGAGCCGATTCTTGACCTCGGCGCGCTCCCGGCGAGCCGCGGCGGCCTTTTCGAGCGCGGCAGCGCGCTGTTCAGGGGTAAGGGGCGGAAGAGCCACGCCTACGTCACCTCGGATGTCGAACTGTCGGATACGGACCGGTGTGGAACCTAGTCGCCCCGCAACAGCGGAGCAACGAGCAACGCGCTTACGTGCAGTGCTCTCGACGGAGACTAGCGGCCGATCGCGCCGGAGTCAGCGAGAACAGACGAAAAGTCCTGGTCAGACTCAGCTGACCAGGACATTTCGGGACCAAATAACCGCGTTATGCGACGGCCGCGCGCACTTCGTCGGCACAGCGGGCCGCCGCCGCGCGCAGTGCGCCGGCGTCCGGACCGTGCTTCAGCACTCCCCGGCTGACGCTCGGGACGACGTTGCGGACCGCCGCGCCGAAGACGGTGGGCAGGTCGGCGGGGGTGGCGCCCTGGGCTCCGATGCCGGGCGCCAGCAGCGGACCGTTGATCGCCAGGTCGAAGGCGGAGAGATCGCCGAGGGTGGCGCCGACGACCGCGCCGAAGGAGCCCAGCGGCGCCGCCTGGGCGTTCTCGGCGGCGAGGTGGCCGAGCATGGTGGCGGCGACGCTGCGGCCGTCCTCACGGACCGCGCGCTGCACCTCCGCGCCCTCCGGGTTGGAGGTCAGGCCCAGCACGAAGAGCCCGGCGCCGCTCTGCCGGGCCAGCTCCACGGCCGGCGCAAGCGAGCCGTAGCCGAGGTACGGGGAGACCGTCAGCGCGTCCGAGAACAGCGGCGAGTCCGGGCGCAGGAACGCCTCGGCGTAGGCGCTCATGGTGGAACCGATGTCGCCGCGCTTGGCGTCCATGAGGATCAGCGCACCCCGCTCCCGCGCCTCTTCGACGGCGGTCTCCAGGACGGCGATGCCGCGCGAGCCGAACCGCTCGAAGAAGGCCGACTGCGGCTTGAAGACCGCGACCTGCTCGCCGAGCGCCTCCACGACGGTCCTGGTGAACCGCGCCAGGCCGGCGACGTCGTCGTTCAGGCCCCAGTCGGCCAGCAGCGAGGCGTGCGGGTCGATGCCGACGCAGAGCGGCCCGCGCTCGTCCATGGCACGGCGGAGACGGGCGCCGAAGGGTTCCATCGAGGTCATGATGCGGGCTTCCTTGCGTCGGCGCCGACCGCGTCGGCGAGGGTGGCGTACGGGCTGGTGCGCAGGCGCGCGGCGAGGCCCTTGTGGATCGACCGGCACCAGAAGGGGCCCTGGTAGATGAAGGCGCTGTAGCCCTGGACGAGGGTGGCGCCGGCGAGGATGCGCTGCCAGGCGTCCTCGGCGGTCTCGATGCCGCCGACGCCGATCAGGGTGGTCCGGTCGCCGACCCGGGCGTAGAGGCGGCGCAGGACCTCCAGGGAGCGCTCCTTGAGGGGGGCGCCGGAGAGGCCGCCGGTCTCGGCGGTCAGCTCGGGGTCGGAGGCCAGGCCCAGGCCCTCGCGGGCGACGGTGGTGTTGGTGGCGATGATGCCGTCCAGGGACAGTTCCAGGGCGAGGTCGGCGACCGCGTCCACGTCCTCGTCCGCGAGGTCCGGGGCGATCTTGACCAGCAGCGGGACCCGGCGGTCGGGGACGGTGCGGTCGGCGGCCTCGCGGACCGCGGTGAGCAGCGGCCGCAGGTGGTCGACGGCCTGGAGGTTGCGCAGCCCCGGCGTGTTCGGCGAGGAGACGTTGACGACCAGGTAGTCGGCGTGCCGGGCCAGGCGCTCGGTGGAGATGACGTAGTCGGCGACCGCCTCGGACTCCGGGACGATCTTGGTCTTGCCGATGTTGACGCCGAGGGTGGTCCGGAAGACCGGGTTGCGGGCGGCCAGGCGGGCCGCGACCGCCGCCGAGCCGTCGTTGTTGAAGCCCATGCGGTTGATCAGCGCGCGGTCCGGGACCAGCCGGAACAGCCGCTTCTTGGGGTTGCCGGGCTGTGGCTGGGCGGTGACCGTGCCGATCTCGACGTGGTCGAAGCCGAGCATGGCCAGGCCGTCGACGGCGGCGGCGTTCTTGTCGAAGCCGGCGGCCAGGCCGAACGGGCCGTGCATCCGGCGGCCCAGGGCCTCGGTGCGCAGCTCCTTGTAGCGGGGGGCGAGGGCGGCCGCGGCGAAGGTGCGCAGCACCGGGATGCGCGCGGCCCGGCGGATCCAGCGGAAGGCCAGGTGGTGGGCCTTCTCGGGGTCCATGCGCTGGAAGAACAGCTGGAAGAACAGGCGGTACATGGTGGTGGGGACGACCTTTTCGCGAGGAGTCGGGCGGGCTCAGGGAAGAGGCGGGCTCATGAAGAGGGGGACACCGCCTTCGGTGTCCCCCTCGCGGGCCTACTCCTCGCGGGCCGCGGTCAGTTGCCGGGCGTGTTCCTGGAGGGAGCGCACCCCGACGTCGCCGCGGGAGGTCGCCTCGATGCCCTGGACGGCGGCGGCCAGTGCCTGGACGGTGGTCAGGCAGGGGATGCCGCGGGCCACGGAGGCGGTGCGGATGTCGTAGCCGTCGAGCCGGCCGCCGGTCCCGTAGGGGGTGTTGACGATCAGGTCGACCTGGCCGTCGTGGATCAGCTGGACGATGGTCTTCTCGCCGTTCGGGCCCTCGCCCTCGGACTGCTTGCGGACCACGGTGGCCTTGATGCCGTTGCGGCGCAGCACCTCGGCGGTGCCGGAGGTGGCCAGCAGCTCGAAGCCGTGGGCGACCAGCTCACGGGCCGGGAAGATCATCGAGCGCTTGTCGCGGTTGGCGACGGAGACGAAGGCCCGGCCCTTGGTGGGCAGCGCGCCGTAGGCCCCGGCCTGCGACTTGGCGTAGGCGGTGCCGAAGACCGAGTCGATGCCCATGACCTCGCCGGTGGAGCGCATCTCCGGGCCGAGGACGGTGTCCACGCCGCGGCCGGAGGCATCCCGGAACCGCGACCAGGGCATGACCGCCTCCTTGACGGAGATCGGCGCGTCCAGCGGCAGGGTGCCGCCGTCGCCGGTCTTCGGCAGCATGCCCTCGGCGCGCAGCTCGGCGATGGTGGCGCCCAGTGAGATGCGGGCGGCGGCCTTGGCCAGCGGGACCGCGGTGGCCTTCGAGGTGAAGGGCACGGTGCGGGAGGCGCGCGGGTTGGCTTCGAGGACGTAGAGGATGTCGCCGGCCATCGCGAACTGGATGTTGATCAGTCCGCGGACCCCGACTCCCTTGGCGATGGCCTCCGTTGAGGCCCGCAGCCGCTTGATGTCGAAGCCGCCGAGGGTGATCGGGGGCAGTGCGCAGGCGGAGTCGCCGGAGTGGATGCCGGCCTCCTCGATGTGCTCCATGACGCCGCCGAGGTAGAGCTCGTGGCCGTCGTAGAGCGCGTCCACGTCGATCTCGATGGCGTCGTCGAGGAAGCGGTCGATGAGGACCGGGTGCCGGTCGATCAGGCCGGCGTGCCGCTCCAGGTACCCGGCCAGCGAGGGCTCGTCGTAGACGATCTCCATGCCGCGGCCGCCGAGCACGTAGGACGGGCGGACCATGACCGGGTAGCCGATCTCGGCGGCGATGGTCTTGGCCTCCTCGAAGGAGAAGGCGGTGCCGTACTTGGGGGCCGGCAGCCCGGCCTCGGTCAGCACCCGGCCGAACGCGCCGCGCTCCTCGGCGAGGTCGATGGCCTCGGGGGAGGTGCCGACGATCGGCACGCCGTTGTCCTTGAGTGCCTGTGCCAGGCCCAGCGGGGTCTGGCCGCCGAGCTGGACGATGACGCCCGCGACCGGGCCGGCCTGCTGCTCGGCGTGCACGATCTCCAGCACGTCCTCCAGGGTGAGCGGCTCGAAGTAGAGCCGGTCGGAGGTGTCGTAGTCGGTGGAGACGGTCTCCGGGTTGCAGTTGACCATGACGGTCTCGTAGCCGGCGTCGCTGAGCGCGAACGAGGCGTGGACGCAGGAGTAGTCGAACTCGATGCCCTGGCCGATGCGGTTGGGGCCGGAGCCGAGGATGATCACCGCGGGCTTCTCGCGGGGCGCGACCTCGGTCTCCTCGTCGTAGGAGGAGTAGAAGTACGGCGTCTTCGCGGCGAACTCGGCGGCGCAGGTGTCGACCGTCTTGTAGACCGGGCGGATGCCCAGCGCGTGCCGCACCTCGCGGACGACGTCCTCGCGCAGGCCGCGGATGTCCGCGATCTGGGCGTCCGAGAAGCCGTGGCGCTTTGCTTCCGCAAGGGTCTGAGGGTCGAGCTTGTCGGCGGCCGCGATCTCGTCGGCGACCTCCTTGACCAGGAAGAGCTGGTCGACGAACCACGGGTCGATCTTCGTGGCGTCGAAGACCTCCTGCGGGGTGGCGCCGGCCCGGATGGCCGCCATGACGGTGTTGATCCGGCCGTCGGTGGGGACTTTGGCGCGCTCCAGCAGCTCGGCCTTGTCACCGGGGTCGCCGGTGAAGGCGAACTGGCTGCCCTTCTTCTCGATCGAGCGCAGCGCCTTGTTGAGCGCCTCGGTGAAGTTGCGGCCGATGGCCATCGCCTCGCCGACCGACTTCATGGTGGTGGTGAGGGTGGCGTCGGCGGCCGGGAACTTCTCGAAGGCGAACCGCGGCACCTTGACCACGACGTAGTCGAGGGTGGGCTCGAACGACGCCGGGGTCTGCTCGGTGATGTCGTTGGGGACCTCGTCGAGGGTGTAGCCGACGGCGAGCCGGGCGGCGATCTTCGCGATCGGGAAGCCGGTGGCCTTGGAGGCGAGGGCGGACGAGCGCGACACCCGCGGGTTCATCTCGATGACGATCACCCGGCCGTCCTCGGGGTTGACCGCGAACTGGATGTTGCAGCCGCCGGTGTCGACACCGACCTCGCGGATGACGGCGATACCGATGTCCCGGAGGATCTGGTACTCGCGGTCGGTGAGCGTCATCGACGGCGCGACGGTGATCGAGTCGCCGGTGTGCACGCCCATCGGGTCGAAGTTCTCGATGGAGCAGACGACCACGACGTTGTCGTGCTTGTCGCGCATCAGCTCCAGCTCGTACTCCTTCCAGCCGAGGATGGACTCCTCCAGGAGCACCTCGGTGGTCGGGGAGAGCGTGAGGCCCTGGCCGGCGATCCGGCGCAGCTCCTCCTCGTCGTGGGCGAAGCCGGAGCCGGCGCCGCCCATGGTGAAGGACGGGCGGACCACGACCGGGTAGCCGCCGAGCTCCTCGACGCCCGCCAGGACGTCGTCCATGGAGTGGCAGATCACCGAGCGGGCGGACTCGCCGTGGCCGATCTTGGCGTTGACCGCCTCGACGACCGCCTTGAACTGGTCGCGGTCCTCGCCCTTGTGGATCGCCTCGACGTTGGCGCCGATCAACTCGACGCCGTACTTGTCGAGGGTGCCCGCCTCGTGCAGCGAGATGGCGGTGTTGAGCGCCGTCTGGCCGCCGAGGGTCGGCAGCAGCGCGTCCGGGCGCTCCTTGGCGATGATCTTCTCGACGAACTCCGGGGTGATCGGCTCGACGTAGGTGGCGTCGGCGATCTCCGGGTCGGTCATGATCGTGGCCGGGTTGGAGTTGACCAGGATGACGCGCAGGCCCTCGGCCTTGAGGACCCGGCATGCCTGGGTGCCGGAGTAGTCGAACTCGGCGGCCTGACCGATGACGATCGGGCCGGAGCCGATGACCAGGACGGACTGGATATCGGTGCGCTTAGGCACGCTGGCCCTCCATCAGAGAAACGCTGTGCTGATTGTTGTCTCGCATGAGCTCGACGAACCGGTCGAAGAGGTACGCGGCATCGTGCGGGCCGGCGGCCGCCTCGGGGTGGTACTGGACGCTGAAGGCCGGCTGGTCCAGGAGCTGGAGCCCCTCCACCACGTCGTCGTTGAGGCAGACGTGGGAGACCTCGGCGCGGCCGAAGGGGGTGTCGGAGACCTTGTCGAGCGGGGCGTCCACGGCGAAGCCGTGGTTGTGCGCGGTGATCTCGACCTTGCCGGTCGTGCGGTCCTGCACCGGCTGGTTGATGCCGCGGTGCCCGTACTTGAGCTTGTACGTGCCGAAGCCCAGCGCCCGGCCCAGGATCTGGTTGCCGAAGCAGATGCCGAACAGCGGGGTCTTACGGGAGAGCACCTCGCGCATCACCGCGACCGGGTGGTCGGCGGTGGCCGGGTCGCCGGGCCCGTTGGAGAAGAACACGCCGTCGGGGCCGACCGCGTAGACGTCCTCGGCGGTCGCGGTGGCCGGCAGGACGTGCACCTCGATGCCGCGCTCGGCCATCCGGTGCGGGGTCATGCCCTTGATGCCGAGGTCGATCGCGGCGACGGTGAACTTCTTCTCGCCGATCGCCGGGACGACGTACGCCTCCTTGGTGGCGACCTCCGCGGAGAGGTCGGCGCCCTTCATCTCGGGCTGCTGGCGCACCTCGGCGAGCATCGTGCCCTCGTCGGGCAGCGCGTTGCCGGAGAAGATGCCGACCCGCATCGCGCCGCGCTCGCGCAGATGGCGGGTGAGCGCGCGGGTGTCGACGCCGCTGATGCCGACGACGCCCTGGTGGCGCAGCTCCTCGTCGAGGGAGCGGCGGGAGCGCCAGTTGGACGGGATCCGGGCGGGGTCGCGGACGACGTAGCCGGCCACCCAGATCCGCTGCGACTCGGGGTCCTCGTCGTTCACGCCGGTGTTGCCGACGTGCGGGGCGGTCATGACGACGACCTGCCGGTGGTACGAGGGATCGGTCAGCGTCTCCTGGTATCCGGTCATGCCGGTGGAGAACACCGCTTCGCCGAAGGTCTCCCCCACGGCCCCGTAGGCGCGGCCGCGGAAGGTGCGGCCGTCCTCCAGGACGAGTACGGCGGGGATTTTGCCGGTCCCCTGGGTGGAGGTCGTCATCGTGCGCCTTCCGTTTCGGTGTGCTCGGTGGTGTGCTCGGTGCTGGTGAGCCGGTTGAGGGCCTCGACCCAGGCGGGGTGCTCCCCGGCCCGGTCGGAGCGGAAGCCGGAGTCGATCTGCTTGCCGCCGTGTTCCCAGGTGACGACCAGCAGGCCGCCCTCGGGGAGGACCTTGCCCGCGATCCCCTTGTCGAGGCGGGCGCCGCGCAGGGCGGCGGCCGGCACGAAGAAGTCCGCGGCGCCGGGCCGTTCGACGGCCAGGCCCTGGTCGGTGAGGGTCAGTTCGGCCCGGCTGCGGGTGCCCAGACCGCGGGCGACGATCCGGTCGAGCCATTGCCCGGCGGTGGTCGAGCCGTGGTAGCGGCCGCTGAGGGTCAGCCGGGCCTCGCCCGCCTCATCCGGTGCGGAGGGCAGCTCGGGCAGATCGCCCTGGAGGGTGCCGCGCCACTTCCAGCCCTGGCGCATCAGCCAGTACACGAAGACGACGAAGACCAGGAGGCCGACCACCCAGGCGATGCGCCCGGACCAGTCGGTGACCGGGGCGGAGTGCTGTGCCGCGGCCGAGTGGATCAGAAGAGGAGTCACGCGAGCTTCCCGTCGACGACCGTTGCGCGGCCCCGCAGGAAGGTGTGGGTGACGCGTCCCGGCAGCTCACGGCCCTCGTAGGGGGTGTTGCGGCTGCGGGAGGCGAAACCGGCGGGGTCCACCTCTCCACGGTAAGCGGAATCGACCAGGGTGAGGTTGGCGGGCTCGCCGGGTGAGACGGGACGCCCCTGGCCGGCCAGCCGGCCGATCCGCGCCGGGGCGGCGGACATCCGGTCGGCGACCCCGGCCCAGTCCAGCAGCCCGGTCTCGACCATGGTGTGCTGGACGACCGACAGCGCGGTCTCCAGGCCCACCATGCCCATGGCGGCCGCGGCCCACTCGCAGTCCTTGTCCTCGTGCGGGTGCGGGGCGTGGTCGGTGGCGACGATGTCGATGGTGCCGTCGGCGAGGGCCTCGCGCAGCGCCATGACGTCGCGCTCGGTGCGCAGCGGCGGGTTGACCTTGTAGACCGGGTTGTAGCTGCGCACCAGCTCGTCGGTGAGCAGCAGGTGGTGCGGGGTGACCTCGGCGGTGACGTCGATGCCGCGGGACTTGGCCCAGCGGACGATCTCGACGCTGCCGGCGGTCGACAGGTGGCAGATGTGGACCCGGGAGCCGACGTGCTCGGCGAGCAGCACGTCCCGGGCGATGATCGACTCCTCGGCGACGGCCGGCCAGCCGCCCAGCCCCAGCTCGGCCGAGACGACGCCCTCGTTCATCTGGGCGCCCTCGGTCAGCCGCGGCTCCTGGGCGTGCTGGGCGACGACCCCGCCGAACGCCTTCACGTACTCCAGCGCCCGCCGCATGATCACCGCGTCGTCGACGCACTTGCCGTCGTCGGAGAAGACCGTGACGCCGGCCGCGGACTCGTGCATCGCGCCGAGCTCGGCGAGCTTCCTGCCCTCCAGGCCGACGGTGACGGCGCCGATGGGCTGCACGTCGCAGTAGCCGTGCTCGCGGCCCAGCCGGTAGACCTGCTCGACGACGCCGGCGGTGTCGGCGACCGGGAAGGTGTTGGCCATGGCGAACACCGCGGTGTAGCCGCCGGCGGCCGCGGCCCGGGTGCCGGTCAGGACGGTCTCGGAGTCCTCCCGGCCCGGCTCGCGCAGGTGGGTGTGCAGGTCGACCAGGCCCGGCAGCAGGATCTTGCCGGCGGCCTCCACGATCTGGGCGCCCTCGGTGTCGGAGCCGGTGAGGTCGGTGCCGACGGCGGTGATCGTCTCGTCCGTGATCAGCACGTCCTGCGGCGCTCCGCCGAGCACCTGCGCACCGCGGATCAGGATCTTGCTCATCGTCTTACTTCTCCTCGGTACGGGGGTGGGTGACGGCGGGCTCGTTGCCGCCGAGCAGCAGGTAGAGGACGGCCATGCGGATGGAGACGCCGTTGGCGACCTGTTCGACGACCGTGCAGCGGTCGGAGTCGGCGACCTCGGCGGTGATCTCCATGCCGCGGACCATCGGGCCGGGGTGCATGACGACGGCGTGGCCGGGCATCCGCGCCATCCGGTCGGCATCCAGGCCGTAGCGGCGCGAGTACTCGCGCTCGGTGGGGAAGAACGCGGCGTTCATCCGCTCGCGCTGGACCCGCAGCATCATCACGGCGTCGGACTTGGGCAGCACGCGGTCGAGGTCGTAGGAGACCTCGCACGGCCAGGTCTCGACGCCGACCGGTACCAGGGTGGGCGGCGCGACGAGGGTGACCTCGGCGCCGAGGGTGTGCAGCAGATCGACGTTGGAGCGGGCGACGCGGCTGTGCAGGACGTCGCCGACGAGCGTGATGCGCTTCCCGGCGAGGTCCTTGCCGAGCCCTTCGTCCGGGCCGATCAGCCGGCGCCGCATGGTGAAGGCGTCCAGCAGGGCCTGGGTGGGGTGCTGGTGGGTGCCGTCGCCGGCGTTGATGACGGGGGCGTCGATCCAGCCGGAGGTGGCGAGCCGGTAGGGGGCGCCGGAGGCGCTGTGCCGGATGACGACGGCGTCGACGCCCATCGCCTCCAGGGTCTGGGCGGTGTCCTTCAGGGACTCGCCCTTGGAGACGCTGGAGCCCTTGGCGGCGAAGTTGATGACGTCGGCGGAGAGCCGCTTCTCGGCCGCCTCGAAGGAGATCCGGGTGCGGGTGGAGTCCTCGAAGAAGAGGTTGCAGACGGTGCGGCCGCGCAGGGCGGGCAGTTTCTTGATCGGCCGGTCGGCGACCCGGGCCATTTCCTCGGCGGTGTCGAGGATCAGCACGGCGTCGTCCCGCGTGAGATCGGCGGCCGAGATGAGGTGACGCTTCATCCGGTGTTCTCCGGGGGTGAGGGAGGTGTACGGGAATGTCCGTCGAGCGGGCATGGGTACGGGCCCGGGGTCACCGGGTCCGTCCGCGCGTGGGCTAGCGCCCGTCGGCCGGGGCGGTCCGCTCGACCGCCGGGAAGTCGCCGTCGGAACCGGGGCGGGACACGGCGGAGCGCAGGCCGAGCAGCACGGCGTCGCGGCCGTCCTCCTCGGTGAGCTGGACCTTGACCGCCTCCCGCAGCGAGGTGGGGAGGTTCTTGCCCACGTAGTCGGCGCGGATCGGCAGCTCGCGGTGACCGCGGTCGACCAGGACGGCCAGCTGCACGGCGCGCGGGCGCCCGATGTCGCCCAGCGCGTCCAGGGCGGCGCGGATCGTGCGTCCGGAGAAGAGCACGTCGTCGACGAGGAGGACGAGGCGGCCCTCGATGCCTTCGGTGGGGATCTCCGTGCGACCCAGCGTGCGGGCCGGGCCCAGCCGCAGATCGTCGCGGTACATCGTGATGTCGAGCGAGCCGACCGGAATGGCGCGGCCGGTGATCTCCTCGAGCTTGGCGGCCAGCCGCCGGGCGAGAAAGACACCGCGGGTGGGGATTCCCAGGAGCACCACGTCGTCCGCGCCCTTGGCGCGCTCGACGATTTCGTGGGCGATACGGGTCAGCATCCGCGCGATGTCCGGGCCTTCGAGCACCGGCCGGGCGGCAGCATGCGATCTCGTGTCGGAATGCGTCGCGTCCATACGAAACGGACCTCCTTCTCCGCCTCACGGGACGGACCTTAAAGGACGTCGGAATTACGAGACTCAGGCTATCAGGAGGCCCTCGGAGAGCCGCACACCCCCCTGACGGGTGAGGGTCTGGCCCATTCGGCTTGACGAAGTCAGATTACGCTGCGTAACCTCACAGTGAGTTACCAGCCACGCGGCCGAGCCGCATGTCGATACAGCCGTCTGGGGAGCTTTATGTCCAGCGAATACGCTAAACAGCTCGGGGCCAAGCTCCGCGCCATCCGTACCCAGCAGGGCCTCTCTCTCCACGGCGTCGAGGAGAAGTCCCAGGGCCGCTGGAAGGCCGTGGTGGTGGGGTCCTACGAGCGCGGCGACCGTGCCGTGACCGTCCAGCGCCTCGCCGAGCTGGCGGACTTCTACGGCGTGCCGGTGCAGGAGCTGCTGCCGGGCACCACGCCGGGCGGCGCCGCCGAGCCGCCGCCCAAGCTGGTGCTGGACCTGGAGCGTCTGGCCCACGTCCCGCAGGAGAAGGCCGGCCCGCTCCAGCGCTACGCCGCCACCATCCAGAGCCAGCGCGGGGACTACAACGGCAAGGTGCTCTCGATCCGCCAGGACGACCTGCGCACCCTCGCGGTGATCTACGACCAGTCGCCCTCGGTGCTCACCGAGCAGCTGATCAGCTGGGGCGTGCTGGACGCGGACGCCCGCCGGGCCGTGCAGCACGAGGAGATCTGACCGGCTTCCACCCCCGCTTCACACGCAGAAACGTACCGCCGCTCCGGGCTGCCCGGGGCGGCGGTCGGCGTATATCCGGCGACGGACGCCCGGCCAACGGCCGGCCTGCGGAAACGGGCGCGGACGGCCGACGGGCCCGGAGCGATGGGGTATCGCTCCGGGCCCGTTCGGTGCCTCGGTTCGCGGCCGTCAGCGGCTGTCAGTGGCCGCCCGGCCGGTTCGGCGCGTCAGCGCGTCTCCTCGCGGCGCAGCCCCGGCTTCAGCTCCTTGAGCCGGGCCAGCAGGCCGTTGACGAAGGACGGCGAGTCGTCCGTGGAGAACTCCTTGGCCAGCTGCACGGCCTCGTCGATCGCCACCGCGTCCGGCGTGCCGTCCACCCACAGCAGCTCGTAGGCCCCGAGCCGCAGGATGGAGCGGTCGGCCGCCGGCATCCGGTCCAGGTCCCAGTCGACGGAGTAGGTGGAGAGCAGCTCGTCGATGCGGGCGATGTGCTCCGCGTACCCCTCGACCAGTTCCAGGGTGTACTCGTGCACCGGCGGTTGGCGGGGGTCGGTCCGGGCGTGGCGCATCCAGTCCGCGAGCACGGACTGCACGTCGGCACCGCGCTGGTCGGCCTCGAAGAGGATCTGGAAGGCGCGCTTACGGGCCTTGGTGCGGGCAGCCACGGTTAGCTGTTCACCCGGCCGAGGTAGTCGCCGGTGCGGGTGTCGACCTTGATCTTCTCACCGGTGGTGATGAAGAGCGGGACCTGGATCGAGTGGCCGGTCTCCAGCTCGGCGGGCTTGGAGCCGCCGGTGGAACGGTCGCCCTGGACGCCCGGCTCGGTGTGCTTGATGGTCAGCTCGACGGCGGCCGGCAGCTCGACGTAGAGCACCTCGCCCTCGTGCTGCGCGACGGTGGCCGTGAAGCCCTCGATGAGGAAGTTGGCGGCGTCACCGACGGTCTTGCGGTCGATGTGCAGCTGGTCGTAGGTGTCCATGTCCATGAAGACGAAGTAGTCGCCGTCCATGTACGAGAACTGCATGTCGCGCCTGTCGACAGTGGCCGTCTCGACCTTGACGCCGGCGTTGAAGGTCTTGTCCACCACCTTGCCGGAGAGCACGTTCTTGAGCTTGGTACGGACGAAGGCCGGGCCCTTACCGGGCTTGACGTGCTGGAACTCGACGACGGACCAGAGCTGGCCGCCTTCGAGCTTGAGCACCATGCCGTTCTTGAGGTCGTTCGTGGAAGCCACGGTTGCGGAATCTCCTGGACTGCGGGTGGTGGGTACCTCGAAACTGCCCGCAGCGAGCCCGGTGGCTCACAGGGCGAGCAGCTCCTTGGTCGTGATCGTGAGTAGCTCGGGTCCGCCGTCCGCCTCGGGGCGGACGACGAGGGTGTCGTCGATCCGGACACCCCCTCGGCCCGGGATGTGGACCCCTGGCTCGACGGTGACCGGCACGCAAGCGTCCAGTTTACCCATGGCGCCGGGTGACAACTGAGGGTCCTCGTCGATTTCCAGTCCGACACCGTGCCCGGTCCACGGGCCGAGGCCGTCTCCGTGCCCCGCCGTCTCCAGGATCTGGCGGGTCACCCGGTCCACCTCGTGGCACTCCACGCCCGGCGCCAGCGCCTCCCGGCCGGCCTTCTGGGCCGCGAAGACCAGGTCGTACAGCTCGATCTGCCAGTCCGCCGGAGTGGTGCCGATGACGAACGTGCGGCCGATCTCGCAGCGGTAACCGCGGTAGTTCGCGCCCAGCCCGACGGTCAGGAAGTCGCCCTCCTCGACCCGGCGGTCGGTGGGCAGGTGCCCGGCGCGCCCGGAGTTCGGGCCGGTGGCGACGGAGGTGGCGAAGGCCGGGCCGTCCGCGCCGTGGTCGACCAGGCGGCGCTCCAGTTCCAGCGCGAGGTGCCGTTCGGTGCGGCCGACCAGGATCGACTCCAGGAGTTCGCCCAGCGCCTGGTCGCTGATCTCGGCGGCGATCCGCAGGCAGGCGATCTCGTCGTCGTCCTTCACCAGCCGCTGCGTCTCGACGGCGCACGCCAGGTCGGCGAGCCGCACCCCGGGGGCCACCTGGGAGAGCGCCCGGTGGCGGGTGACGGTGAGGTGGTGCTCCTCCACCGCCAGGACCTCCGCGCCCGACTTGGCGGCCAGGCCGGCGGCGGCCACCGCGGGATCGCCGTCGCGGGCCGGCAGCACCGAGATCCGCACGTCGTCGGCGGGCCGGCCCTCGGTGGGGTCGCCGGTCAGCGGGCGGCCGCAGACCAGGACGTCGTCCCCCGGGCTGCCGGGGCCCAGCAGCAGGGTCGCGCCGGGCGGGGTGCAGCCGGTGAGATAGCGGACGTTGGCCGGGCGCGAGATCAGGGCGGCGGTACTTCCGGTTGCGGCGCAGCGGTCGCGCAGCCGCGCGCGTCGGGCCGCGTACAACTCGGACATATCGCCAGCGTACGACCCCTCCTCCCGCGCGGCCGTTCGAGACGGCCGCCCGGGGGACGGTCCGGCTACCAGCTGGGCGGGCTGGCGATGCTGCGGGCGACGACCTCGTCGAGCGCCCGGACGGTGGTGGCCACGTCGTGCTGGGAGTTGTCGAGGATCGGCAGGCCCGAGCCGTACCAGCCGGCCATCCGGCCGTGGATCCGGGCCACCTCCTCGTCGGAGAGGCGGCGGTTGCCGGTGCGCCGGGCGTTGCGCTCCAGCACGACCTCCAGGCCCGGGAGCAGCACGATCGGCAGCAGGCCGGGGCCCACGTGGCGCTTCCAGCCGCCCAGGCCGACGACCGGGCGGTCCGGGAAGACCGCGTCGTCGAGGATGCAGGAGATGCCGTTGGCGAGGAAGTTGCGGGCGGCGAAGCCGCAGGTGCGGCGGGCGAGGCGGTACTGCGCCTCGGAGTTGTCGTTCCATCCGGACTGCGGGTCGGCGAAACCGGACCGGACCCACTCCCGGACGTCGTCCAGGCTGATGTGCGCGGTCGGCACCCGCCGGGTGTCGGCCCAGTGGCGGGCGACGCTGGTCTTGCCGGCGCCGGCCGGGCCGATCAGCAGCACCGCGACGGCGGCGTGCGCGGGATCCGGGGTGGCGTTGCTGGGCAGCGGGACGGGGGCACCGGGCGGCAGCTGGATGTGGCCGGTGACGTCGCCGCTGTGCGGGGCGGGCGGGTGCTGCGCGGCGGGCGGGGCCGCGGGCGGCGCGGACGGCCAGCCCGGAGGGGCCGGCGCGGGCGGGGCAGGGGGCGGCGGCGGGGCCGCGGGGGTGTGCGGCATGCCGGGCGAATGAGGCGGGCCGGGGTGCGGCGTCCAGTTCATGGTCATGCCGGCGCCCTGGGTGGGAAGCGGGCCGCGCGGCGGTGGCAGCGGAGCCCCCACTGCGTACTGCATCCGGTGGCTCTCCGTCTCGTGCGGTCGACGTGGTGCGGGGCGGCGCACCGGACGGGGTGGCCTGGTGCGCCGGGGCGGCAACTGCGGGGCGGGCACGGATGGTTGGCGCCCCGCCGCCGGGTGGTGCTGCGGTGAACCGTACTACCCCGGCGACTGCCAGGAGGTTTCCCTACCCCGGCCGTCCGTCGAATGAACGGCCGAGGGTACGGGTGTGTGGACGACGCGCGGGTCAGCCGTTCAGTTCCTCGGCCAGGGCGCGCAGCGCGAGGCGGTAGGAGCCGATGCCGAAGCCGGCGACGGTGCCGCTGGCGACGGCCGCGATGACCGAGGTGTGGCGGAACTCCTCGCGGGCGTACGGGTTGGAGATGTGCACCTCGATCAGCGGGGCGGTGCGCTGGGCGGCCGCGTCCCGCATCGCGTAGGAGTAGTGCGTGAACGCACCGGGGTTGATGACGACCGGGACGGCGCCGTCGGCGGCCTCGTGCAGCCAGCGGACCATCTCGCCCTCGTCGTTGGTCTCCCGCACCTCGGCGTCCAGGCCCAGCTCCCTGCCGAGCCGGGCGCACTCGGCGACCAGCCCGGCGTAGGAGGTGGCGCCGTAGACGTCGGGCTCGCGGGAGCCCAGCCGGCCGAGGTTGGGGCCGTTGAGGACCAGCACCCGGCGCGCCGCCGCGGTCATGCGGCGATCTCCGCGTGCGCGGCGAGCAGCATCGCCGGGTCGGGGCTCTCCAGGACGGCCGGCTTGGCCAGGCCGTCCAGGACGATGAAGCGCAGCCGGTCGCCGCGGGACTTCTTGTCGACCTTCATGGTCTGAAGCAGCTTGGGCCACTGGTCGCCGCGGTAGGTCAGCGGCAGTCCGACGGCGGACAGCACGGCGCGGTGCCGGTCGGCGGTGGCGTCGTCCAACCGGCCGGCGATCCGGCCGAGTTCGGCGGCGAAGACCATGCCGACGGAGACGGCGGCGCCGTGCCGCCAGTTGTAGCGCTCGTTCTTCTCGATGGCGTGGGCCAGGGTGTGGCCGTAGTTGAGGATCTCCCGCAGGCCGGACTCCTTGAGGTCGGCGGAGACCACCTCGGCCTTGACCCGGATCGCCCGCACGATCAGCTCGGTGGCGTGCGGGCCGTCGGGCCGCTTGGCGCCCTCGGGGTCGGACTCGATCAGGTCGAGGATCACCGGGTCGGCGATGAAGCCGGCCTTGATGACCTCGGCCAGCCCCGAGACGTACTCGTTGACCGGGAGGGTGTCGAGCGCGGCGAGGTCGCAGAGCACCCCGGCCGGCGGGTGGAAGGCACCGACGAGGTTCTTGCCCTCGGCGGTGTTGATGCCGGTCTTGCCGCCGACCGCGGCGTCCACCATGCCCAGGACGGTGGTCGGGACGGCGATCCAGCGCACCCCGCGCAGCCACGTCGCGGCGACGAAGCCGGCCAGGTCGGTGGTGGCGCCGCCGCCCACGCCGACGATCACGTCGGTGCGGGTGAAGCCGGTCTGGCCGAGCGCCTTCCAGCAGTAGGCGGCGACCTCGGCGGTCTTGGCCTCCTCGGCGTTGGGCAGCTGGACGGCGATCGCCTCGTAGCCCTGGTCGGCGAGGTCCGCGCGCAGCGCCTCGCCGGTGGCGGCCAGCGCCTCGGGGTGCAGCACCGCGACGCGCTTGGCCGCGGTGCCGATCAGAGCGGGGAGTTCGCCCAGCAGCTGCCGCCCGACGAGGACCTCGTACGGGTCGGTGCCGGCGGTACCGCCGACCTGGATGCGGGTGGCGTGCTCCGTCATGCCTGTTCCTCCCTGCCGGCGGGGTGCGCGGGGTCCGCGGCCGGCCGTAGCTCCAAAGCGTCCACGATCGCGTCGGCGACGTCCTCGGGGGTGCGGCCCCCGGTGGCGATCACCGCCCGGGCGACCTCGGTGTAGAGCGGGCGGCGCCGCTCCATCAGCTCGCGCCACTGCTTGCGCGGGTTGACCGCGAGCAGCGGGCGGGGCGCGTCCAGGCCCACCCGCTTGACGGCGTCGGCGAGTTCGACGTCCAGGAAGACCACCGGCAGGCCGGTGAGCAGCTTCCGGGTGCCGTCGTCCATGACCGCGCCGCCGCCGAGCGAGAGCACCCCGGGGTGGGTGTCGAGGGCGGTGCGGACCGCCGCCCGCTCCAGCTCGCGGAAGTGCGACTCGCCGTCCTCGATGAAGATCTCGGCGATCGGCTTGCCGGCGGTGCCGACGATGTCGGCGTCGGTGTCGCGGTAGCCGACGCCCAGCCGCCCGGCCAGCAGCGCGCCCACGGTGGACTTGCCGGCGCCGGGCGGGCCGACCAGTACGACGACCGGCGCGGTCACTTGATCGCCAGGTTGTCGAGGTAGCCCCGGACGTTGCGCCGGGTCTCCGGCACGCTGTCGCCGCCGAACTTCTCCACCACCGCGTCGGCCAGCACCAGCGCCACCATCGCCTCGGCGACGATGCCGGCGGCCGGGACCGCGCAGACGTCGGAGCGCTGGTGGTGGGCCTTGGCGGCCTCGCCCGTGGTGACGTCGATCGTCGCCAGCGCCCGCGGCACGGTCGCGATCGGCTTCATCGCGGCCCGCACGCGCAGGAGTTCACCGGTGGTCAGGCCGCCCTCGGTGCCGCCGGAACGGCCGGAGGCGCGCCGAATCCCCTCGTCGGTGGCCAGGATCTCGTCGTGCGCCTTGGAGCCGGGCACCCGCGCCAGGTCGAAGCCGTCGCCGACCTCGACGCCCTTGATGGCCTGGATGCCCATCAGGGCGGCGGCCAGCCGGGCGTCCAGACGGCGGTCCCAGTGGACGTGCGAGCCGAGGCCGACGGGCACGCCGTAGGCCAGCACCTCGACGACGCCGCCGAGCGTGTCGCCGTCCTTGTGGGCCTGGTCGATCTCGGCGACCATCGCCTTCGACGCGTCGGCGTCCAGGCAGCGCACCGGGTCGGCGTCCAGCTTCTCGACGTCGGAGGGCTTGGGGTAGACGCCGTACGGGGCCTTGGCCGCGGCCAGCTCGACGACGTGCGAGACGATCTCGATACCGGCCGTCTCCTTGAGGAAGGAGCGGGCGACGGTGCCCAGGGCGACCCGGGCCGCGGTCTCGCGGGCGGAGGCGCGCTCCAGGATCGGGCGAGCCTCGTCGAAGCCGTACTTCTGCATACCGGCGAGGTCGGCGTGGCCAGGGCGGGGCCGGGTCAGCGGGGCGTTGCGGGCCAGCTCGGCCAGCACCGTCTCGTCGACCGGGTCGGCCGCCATGACCTGCTCCCACTTGGGCCACTCGGTGTTGCCGACCATGATCGCGACCGGGGAGCCCAGCGACCGGCCGTGCCGGACGCCGCCGAGGAAGGTGACCTCGTCCCGCTCGAACTTCATCCGGGCACCGCGGCCATAGCCGAGCCGGCGGCGGGCCAGGGCGTCCGCCACCATCTCCGTGGTGATCGGCACGCCGGCGGGAAGGCCCTCCAGCGTCGCCACCAGTGCGGGGCCGTGCGACTCCCCCGCCGTCAGCCAGCGCAACCTGCTCAACGGTGCTCCTCAGTACTGCTCATGTGCTGCTCATCCGCGTACGGTCTGCTCTGATCCTCCCACGTCGGGCCGGCCGCGCGGTGCGGCGTCCAGGGTGCGGACCGAAGGGACCGCCCAGCGGGCGGCCCGGATCGCTCAGCGGGCCGCGAGCGCCGCCTCGCCGGCCCGGCGCATCGCGGCCAGCGGCGCCGGCGCCCGGCCGGTCATCTGCTCGACCTGGAGGACGGCCTGGTGGACCAGGAGGTCCAGGCCGCCGACGACGGCGCCCCCGCGGCCGGCCCAGGCGGCGGCCAGCGCGGTCGGCCAGGGCTCGTAGAGCACGTCGAAGAGGGTGCCGGGGCGGTCGGGGACGGCGGCGGCGAGCGGGTCGGTGCTGCCCGCCGGGGTGGTGGCGACGACCAGCGGCGCCTCGAAGGCCGCGGCCGCCTCGCCCCAGGGGGCGGTGCGCACCGCGACACCGAGCCGTTCGCCCCAGCCGCGCATCTCCTCGGCACGCGCCGCGCTGCGGACGTACGCGGTGACCTCGCCGGTGCAGATCCGGGCGAGCGCGGCCAGCGCGGAGGAGGCGGTGGCGCCGGCGCCGAGGACGGCGGCCCGCTCGACCCGCTCGACGCCGCGTTCGCGCAGCGCGGCGAGCATGCCGGGGATGTCGGTGTTGTCGCCGTGCCGGCGCCCGTCAGCGGTGCAGACGACGGTGTTGACCGCCTCCACCGAGGCCGCGGTGGGGCTGATCTCGTCGAGCAGCGGGATCACCGCGCGCTTGAGCGGCATGGTCAACGACAGCCCGGCCCACTCCGGTCCGAGCTTCGCCATGAAGCCGGGGAGCGCGGCCTCGTCGATCTCGTACCGGCCGTACTCCCAGCCGGTCAGCCCGAGTTCGTCGTAGGCGGCGCGGTGCAGCACCGGCGAGAGGGAGTGCGCGATGGGCGACCCGAGGACCGCCGCCTTCTTGTTTTCAGCGCTGTGGGACACGGGCTGGCCTTCGGTTTCCGTTCTACTTCTGTTCTTGCTGCAGCTTGTTGAATTGCCGGACGAGCTTCATGTGATCGGTGAGATTGGTGGTGAAGGTCGTCGTCTTGTTGTCCAGCGAGATGAAGTAGAGCCACTTCTGGGAATTGTCCGGATCGACGGCCGCCTTCAGTGCCTCCGCGCCGGGATTTCCGATCGGACCGGGCGGCAACCCCTTGTAGAAGTAGGTGTTGTAGGGGTCGTCGTAGCTCCGGATCTCCTTCGTACCGATATTGATCTTGCTCTGCTTCTTGAGGTAGTTGAACGTCGAGTCGAATTCCAACTTCTGGTTCGTGTCCGTGTTGGTCGGGGCCAGCCGGTTGTAGACGACTGCGGCCATCTTGCGGAAGTCGTCGTGCGTCCGGCCCTCGGCCTGGGTGAGGCTGGCGACGGTGAGGAGCTGGAGCGGGGAATCCAGGTGGAATTTCCTGGCGTTCGCCGCGAGATCGTACTGCTGGAATTCCTTCGTGGCCCGCGCGACCATCTGGCGGAGCACGTCCGCGGGTTTGGCGTGGTCGCCGACGCTGTACGTCGACGGGTAGAGGAAGCCCTCCAGCGGGTCCTTGATCTTCGGGGAGTCGTCGGCCCAGGAGGGCAGGCCGAGGTTCTTGGCCTGGGTCTTGGCGACGTCCTTGGTGGTGCCCGCCTTGAGCTTGAGCTTCTTGTCGATCAGCTCGTAGACCCCGTCGGCCCGCAGCCCCTCCCGGACCGTCAGGCCGTTGCGGCTCTTGGGGTCCAGCATCAGGTCGAGGGCGGCCGCCGCCGACATCTGCTTGCGCAGCGTGTACGTCCCGGGCTGGAGGCTGCGCGACTTCTTGTCGTCCGCGGCAGCGGCCTCGGTGAACGCGCCGGCGCTCTTGATCACGCCGTCGCGGGCGAGGATCGCGCCCATCTGGGAGATCGGCACCCCGTCCGGGATCTCCACCTGCACGTCGCCGGTGCCCTCGCCCTCGTAGTCGGGCGCCGATCCGAAGCGGGCCTTGAGGTAGTCGTAGCCGAAGTAGCCGACGCCACCGACCACGCCGACCAGGGCCAGGGTCGCGATCAGGCAGGCGGAGCCGCTGCGCCGCTTGTCCTTCTTGTTCTTCTTGTTGCGGCCCCGGCGCTCGCGGCCGGAAGGCCGGTCGTCCTCGTCGTCGTGGCCGGCGTCCTCGGCGTCCGGGGCGTCGGCGAAGAACGGGTGGTCCCGCTCCGGAGCGGGCGGTTCCGGCTCGTCGGCGTGCTGCGCGGCCCGCCAGTCGTCGCCCGCGGCGGCCGGGTCGTCGTAGGGCGGGGCGGCCTGCGGGTGCTGCTGCGGGCCGGGGCCCTGCGGGTGCGGCGGCTGCCCGTACTGCTGGGCGTGCGGGTCCGCCGCCTGCTCCGGCATCCCGTGCTGCGGGGGCGGCGGCTGGGCGGGCAGCTGCTGGGTCTCCTGGAAGCCGTAGCCGTCCTGGCCGCCGTAGTACTCGTGCCCCGGGTAGTTCTGGCCGGCGGGGTGCGGGGCCGGGTAGTCCTGGTCCGGCTGGTGGTACGGGCCGGGCGGAGGCTGCTGCCCGTAGGGGTCGTACGGGTCGTACGTCGGCCGGCCGCCCGGCTGCTGCGTGCCGTCCCAGCCGCCGTGGCCCGCCGGGTACTGCTGGTGCGGGTGCGGCTGCTGGGGAAGGTGCTGCTGGGGGTACTGCTCCTGGGGATACCCGGTGGGCTGCTGCCCCGCCCACTGCGGCTGCTGCGCCTGGCCTCCGTACGAACCGCGGTCTCCGTAGAGCGGGTCGTCGGGATGCCACGGTTCGGAGCCGTAGCCCCGGCCATACTCGGTCATCGATCCCCTAGAGCCGAGAGGCGGGGCGCTCCATCCGGGCAGCGCCTGACGTACCGTTCCGCCTCTGCTTGCACGCGCGGCTGTTCGAACCGCCACAACGCGCGGAACGTTACCGTACCGCGATCAGTCGACCACTTCGACGGGTTCCCCCGGCGGTTGCCCGGACGTCCGTTCGGTCTCCAGGGCGCTCTGGAGGATGACCACCGCGGCGGCCTGGTCGACCACCGAGCGGCCCTTCTTGCTGCGGACGCCGGAGGCCCGCAGTCCGTGGGTCGCGGTGACCGTCGACATCCGCTCGTCGACCAGCCGGACCCCTACGGGGGCGATGTTCCCGGCCAGTTCCCGGGCGAAGGCACGGACCTTGGCCGCGGCCGGCCCCTCTCCCCCGCTGAGGGAACGGGGCAGGCCGACCACGACCTCCAGCGGCTCGTACTCCTCGACGATCGCCTTCAGCCGCCGGTGCGCCGCCGGGACGTCCCGGCCCGGCACGGTCTCGACGGGGGTGGCGAGGACCCCGTCGGGGTCGCACGAGGCGACCCCGATCCGGGCGTCCCCGACATCCACGGCGATACGGCGGCCGCGTCGCATCTCGCTCACGTCCGTCAGGCCGCCTCGGACACCAGGCGCCGGACAGCCTCGACGGCCTCGGGCACCGCGGCGGCGTTCTGCCCGCCGCCCTGGGCGACGTCCGGCTTGCCGCCGCCACCGCCGCCGAGCGTCTTGGCCGCGGTGCGGACCAGGTCGCCGGCCTTGATGCCGCGCTCGCGGGCGGCCTCGTTGGTGGCGATGACCGTCAGCGGGCGGCCGTTGGCGACGGTGAAGAGGGCCACCACGACGGGGCGGTCGCCCTGGATCCGGCCGCGCACGTCGAGGACGAGCTTGCGCAGGTCGTCGGCGGAGGTACCGTCCTGGACCGGGGCGGCGACCAGGGCCACCCCGCGGACGTCCTGGGCGCCCTCGGCCAGCCCGGCCGCGGCCTGCAGCACCTTCTCGGCGCGGAACTTCTCGATCTCCTTCTCGGCGTCCTTCAGCTTGGCCAGGACACCGGAGATCTTCTCCGGCAGCTCCTCCGGGCGGCCCTTGACCAGCTCGGTGAGCTGCGAGACGACGGTGTGCTCACGGGCCAGGAACCGGTAGGCGTCCACACCGACCAGGGCCTCGACCCGGCGCACGCCGGAGCCGATGGAGGACTCGCCGAGCAGCTTCACCAGGCCCAGCTGGGCGGTGTTGTGGACGTGCGTACCGCCGCACAGCTCCTTGGAGAAGTCGCCGATGGTGACCACGCGGACCCGCTCGCCGTACTTCTCGCCGAACTCGGCGATGGCGCCCTGCTTCTTGGCCTCGTCCATGCTCATGACCTCGGCGTGCACGTCGAGTTCGCGGGCGAGGACGTCGTTGATCTTCTGCTCGACGTCGGTGAGGACCGAGCCGGGCACGGCGGTCGGCGAACCGAAGTCGAAGCGGAAGCGGCCCGGGGAGTTCTCCGAGCCGGCCTGGGCGGCCGTCGGGCCCAGGGCGTCGCGCAGCGCCTGGTGGGTGAGGTGGGTGGCGCTGTGCGCGCGGGCGATGGCCCGGCGGCGCTGGACGTCGATGACGGCGTACCCGGCGGCGCCGAGCACCACCTCGCCGACCTGCACCGCGCCCTTGTGGACGAGGACGCCGGGGACCGGCTGCTGGACGTCGCGCACCTCGACGACGGCGCCGTTGTCCAGCTTGATGCGGCCGGTGTCGGCGAGCTGGCCGCCGCCCTCGGCGTAGAACGGCGTGCGGTCCAGCACGACCTCGACCTCGTCGCCCTCGTGGGCGGCCGGGGCCGAGGCGCCGTTGACCACCAGGCCGACGACGGTGGACTCGCCCTCGGTGTCGGTGTAGCCGGTGAAGACCGAGGCGCCGGCGGTGTCGGCGATCTCGCGGTAGGCCGACATGTCGGCGTGGCCGTGCTTCTTGGCCTGGGCGTCGGCCTTGGCGCGCTCCCGCTGCTCCTTCATCAGGCGGCGGAAGCCGTCCTCGTCCACCGAGAGGCCCTGCTCGGCGGCCATTTCGAGGGTGAGGTCGATCGGGAAGCCCCAGGTGTCGTGGAGCAGGAACGCCTTGTCGCCGGGGAGGACCGTGCCGCCGCCGGCCTTGGTCTCGGTGACGGCGGTGTCGAGGA
Organism: Streptomyces sp. MspMP-M5; assembly: GCF_000373585.1. Lineage (GTDB taxonomy): Bacteria > Actinomycetota > Actinomycetes > Streptomycetales > Streptomycetaceae > Streptomyces. The sequence continues at coordinate 23,691 of NZ_KB891896.1, read as the reverse complement.
TGTTGGTGCCGGCCTTGAGGGTCTTGAGGAAGGCGGCCTCCTCGGCGAGGGCGACCGTCTCGATCCGCTTGCGGTCCTCCAGCAGCTCCGGGTACTGCTGGCCCATCGTGCGGATGACCACATCGAGCAGCTCGCCGACGACCGGGCCGGTGGCGCCCAGCAGCCGCATGTTGCGGATGGCGCGGCGCATGATGCGGCGCAGGACGTAGCCGCGGCCCTCGTTGCCGGGGGTGACGCCGTCGCCGATGAGCATGGTGGAGGTGCGCATGTGGTCGGCGACCACGCGCAGCGAGACGTCGGAGTCGTCGGCGGCGCCGTAGCGGACGCCGGTGAGCTCGCCTGCCTTGTCGATCACGACGCGCAGGGTGTCGGTCTCGTACATGTTGCGGACGCCCTGGAGGATCATCGCGAGGCGTTCCAGGCCGAGGCCGGTGTCGATGTTCTTCGACGGCAGCTCGCCGAGGATCTCGAAGTCCTCCTTGCCGGTGCCCGCGCCGCGCTCGTACTGCATGAAGACCAGGTTCCAGATCTCCACGTAGCGCTCGTCGTTGACGGCCGGGCCGCCCTCGACGCCGAACTCGGGGCCACGGTCGTAGTTGATCTCCGAGCACGGGCCGCAGGGGCCCGGGACGCCCATGGACCAGTAGTTCTCCTTCTTGCCCAGGCGCTGGATGCGCTCCTTGGGCACGCCGACGACCTCGTGCCAGATGCGCTCGGCCTCGTCGTCGTCGAGGTAGACGGTGATCCAGAGCTTCTCGGGCTCCAGGCCGTAGCCGCCCTCCGCCACGGGAGACGTCAGCAGCTCCCAGGCGTACTTGATGGCGCCTTCCTTGAAGTAGTCGCCGAAGGAGAAGTTGCCGCACATCTGGAAGAACGTGCCGTGCCGGGTGGTCTTGCCGACCTCTTCGATGTCCGGCGTGCGGACGCACTTCTGGACGCTGGTGGCGGTCTTGAAGGGGGGCTTGACCTCGCCGAGGAAGTACGGCTTGAAGGGGACCATGCCCGCCGGGACCAGGAGCAGCGTCGGGTCGTCCGCGATGAGCGACGCCGACGGCACGACGGTGTGCCCGCGCTCTTCGAAGAAGCGCAGCCAGCGGCGGCGGATTTCAGCCGACTCCATCAGTGGTCCTCATTTCCGGTCGGTCCGGTCAGTCCGGGGGTTCTCGTGGTTCGGTGGGACGTCTGCTGCACCTGCTGCACCGCACGGCGCGGCGCGGGCAGCTCACGCACCTCGGCGGGCTCCGCGAGCCCGAGCGCGTCGTGCAGTTGCTCTTCACGGTCCGACATTCCGGCCCGTACGTCCAATGCAAATTGGCGCAGCCGGTGTCCGGTCTCGACGGCCTTGTCCGCGGCCTGGGCGGCGAGGCTGTCGGGCTGCAGCTTGCGCAGCTTGCGGTGGACCTTGTTGGTGGCCCACACCCCGGCGGCGGCGCCGGTGGTGAACCAGAATGCGCGGCGGAACATCGCGGTGATCAGTCCTTGGAGCGACGGGAGCGGCGCCCGCCGCGGCGGGCGCCGGGCAGGGTGCGGCCGACGATGACGGTGCGGTCCGGCTCGGGCAGGCCCTTCTTGCCGATCGCGCGGCGCACGCCGTAGCCGAACGCCGCGACCTTGACCAGCGGCCCGCCGAAGGCGGAGGAGACGGTCGAGGAGAGCGCGGAGGCGTTGGCGGTGACCTCTTGGACGTCGGCGGCGATGGCGTCGACGCGGGCGAGTTGGCTGTGCGCGGAGCGGACGGTCTCGGAGGCGTCGGCGAGGAGCGGCACGGCCTGCTCGGTCACCTCGGTCACCATCTTGGTGGTCGCCTTGAGGGTCTGCGCGAGCCTCACCAGTACGAGGGCGAGGAACGACACGAGGATCGCCCAGAAGACGGCCACGAGGATCCCGGCCACCTCTCCACCGGACACGCTGGCACCACTCTCCGACTGGTCTGCTCTGGTCTGGTCTCGTCCTGCTCGAACGGCAACCTTGACCTTATCGCGCCGTGACTGTCCGTCCGTACCGCGTTGCCGTTCCGTCCCGCGGCACCGCAGGGGCCGGTTCCACGGTCCGTGGCGGCGCGCATGCGCTCCGTGGGGCGGGCGGGGTCGCCGACGTGGGAACTCGGCGCCGCCGTCCGGCAGTTGACCGCCGGCCCGACGGCCGGCCGGGAGCCAGGGATTTCCGCCCGGAAACGCGCCGGCCCGCCGCCTCCCCGTCCGCGAACGGAGGGGAGTCGGCGGGCTGAGCGGTGCGCCGGCCCGGTGGATCAGCGGGCGTAGTACTCGACGACGAGCTGCTCGTCGCAGATCACCGGGATCTCCTTGCGGTTGGGGTCCCGGTCCAGGCGGAACGCCAGGGCCTGGAGGTTGACCTCCAGGTAGCGCGGGGTCTCGCCGTCGGGGGCGTAGCCGCCCTCGCGGGCCACCTGGAAGGGGTGCTTGTCGCGGCTGCGCTCGCGGACCATCACCACGTCGCCGGGGCGGACGCGGAAGGACGGCTTGTCGACCTTGCGGTCGTTCACCGAGATGTGGCCGTGGACCACCATCTGGCGGGCCTGGTAGATCGTCCGGGCCAGGCCCGAACGCAGGACGAGCGCGTCCAGACGGCGCTCAAGCTCGACGATCAGGGCCTCGCCCGTCTTGCCTTCGACCTTCCGAGCGCGGTCGTAGGCGCGGACCATCTGGCGCTCGCTGATGTCGTACTGAGCGCGCAGACGCTGCTTCTCCAGCAGCCGGACCTTGTAGTCGCTGTTCTGCTTGCGGCCACGGCCGTGCTCGCCGGGCGGGTAGGGACGGGCCTCGAAGTACTTGACGGCCTTCGGCGTCAGCGCGATGCCGAGCGCACGGGACTTCTTGACCTTGGGACGCGACTGGTTCACGTGGAACGTTCCTCCATGTAAGTTAGGTGAGGCTTACCTTAGCGCGAGGAGAACGCATGTTTCGACCTGGGATCCCCCTGCCCGGCGCGAACCGCACCGGGACGGGTCAGCCGCGTCCCGTGGAAGACGCCCAGCGGCCCTCGGCGGCTGAGCGCGTACGAACTCTCGTCGAATCCCATGGTATGGCGTCGCTGGACATCCCCGGAGTCGAGGATCCGGACGAGACCGGCCTCTCGGCTCCCGTCTGCCGGACCGTGACTCCCGAAGGAGACGTGCTGCTCCTGGTTCCTGGGGACTCAGCGGCCGCCCGGGCCGCCGCACACGCCCAGGACGACGACCTGCCCGCCGTGATGGAGATCACGGATGTGGCACCGGTCGCGGTGCCCCACCGCATCCGCGGCCGCGCCTGGGTCGCCGGCTGGCTCACCCCCGTACGCAACGAGCAGCGGGCCCGGGCCGCGATGCTGCTCGCCGAGCGGCATCCGGTCGGCGAGCTGCTGGGCATCAGTGAGGCACTGGCACCGGACCCCGTGCCGGGCCAGTACGGGCGGCCCGCCTGGATGCTGCTGCGCCTGGAGGTCGGCGAGGGCGCCGTGGACGACCTGTGGGGCGCGGAGTCCTTCGAACCGGAGGAGTTCGCCGCCGCGGCGCCCGACCCGCTGGTCTCCCACGAGGCGGAGCTGCTCCAGCACCTGCACGCCGCCCACTCCGCGCAGGTCCGGGGGCTGTGCGCGCTGCTCGGCGAGCGCGGCGACGAGGTCTGCGGGCTGCGCGACCAGGCCGTGCCGGTGGGCCTGGACCGCTTCGGGCTGCGGGTCCGCTTCGTCCGGGGAACCGGGGAACGGCCCCAGGGGGACGGCGGGACGGACGGCGTGCGGCGGACCTTCGACGCCCGCTTCGACTTCCCCGAGCCCGTCCGGGACGTCGCCGAGCTGCGCCGGGCGATGCACGTCCTCTTCGAGGCCGCGGCCGACTGAACCGGCCGCGGCGCCCGGCCCCGTCAGTCTCCGCTCTCGCCGCTCTCGCCGCGCAGCCGGGCCCGGACCCGCTCGGCGACCTCGGCGTAGCGCGCCTCGGCGCCGTGCCGGGTGGGGGTGTAGTAGCGCGTGCCGTGCACCGCGTCGGGGGCGTACTGCTGGGCCGCGATGCCGCCCGGCAGGTCGTGCGGGTACTGGTAGCCCTTGCCGTGGCCCAGCTTCTGGGCGCCCTGGTAGTGACTGTCGCGCAGATGCGGGGGCACCGGCCCGGCCTTGCCGGCGCGGACGTCCGCCAGCGCGGCGTCTATCGCCAGATACGCGGCGTTCGACTTCGGGGCGAGGGCGAGCGCGATGGTGGCCTGGCTCAGCGTGATCCGGGCCTCGGGGAAGCCGATCAGCGCCACCGCCTGGGCGGCCGCCACCGCCGTCTGCAGCGCCGACGGATCGGCCAGGCCGATGTCCTCGCTCGCCGAGATCATCAGCCGGCGGGCGATGAACCGGGGGTCCTCCCCGGCCTCGATCATCCGCGCCAGATAGTGCAGCGCGGCATCCACGTCGGAACCGCGGATGGACTTGATCAGCGCGCTGGCGACGTCGTAGTGCTGGTCGCCGGCCCGGTCGTACTTCACCGCCGCGCGGTCGACCGCCTCCTCCAGCGTCCGCAGGGTGATCTCCTGCTCCCCCTTGGCCAGCGCGGAGCCGGCGCCGGCCTCCAGGGCCGTCAGCGCCCGCCGGGCGTCGCCGCCCGCGATCCGCAGCAGATGGGACTCGGTGTCCTCAGGGAGGACGACCGCCCCGCCCAGGCCCCGCTCGTCGGTCAGCGCCCGGCGCAGCAGGCCGCGCAGGTCGTCGTCGGTGAGCGGTTCGAGCGTCAGCAGCAGGGAGCGGGAGAGCAGCGGGGAGATCACCGAGAAGTACGGGTTCTCGGTGGTGGCGGCGATCAGCGTGACCCAGCGGTTCTCCACCGCGGGCAGCAGGGAGTCCTGCTGGGCCTTGCTGAAGCGGTGGATCTCGTCGAGGAAGAGGACGGTCTCCTTGCCGTAGCCGCCCGAGGCGCGGCGGGCGCCGTCGATGACCGCGCGGACCTCCTTGACGCCGGCGGTGATCGCGGAGAGCTCGACGAAGCGCTTGTTGGTCGCCTGGCTGACGACGTACGCCAGGGTCGTCTTGCCGATGCCGGGCGGACCCCACAGGAAGACCGACGACGGCCCCGCCGGTCCTCCGGCGCCCTCGCCGACCAGCCGCCGCAGCGGCGAGCCGGGCTTGAGCAGGTGCTGCTGGCCGACGACTTCGTCGAGGGTGCGGGGGCGCATGCGTACGGCGAGAGGGGACCCGGCGGGGTCCTTCTCCTGACGGGCTTCCGCGGCGGCGGTGAACAGGTCGGGCTCCACGTCTACGGAGCCTATGCCACCCCACTGACAACGCCCCGGCCGCCGAGGTCGGCGGGCCGGGGCGGGGACGGATTCCGGACGGTTCCGGGCCGCTCCAGGACGGCTCCGGGGCTCAGAGCAGGCTGCTCCAGTACGACCACCAGCGGGTCAGGATCAGCAGCCCGATCACGCCGTACCAGAGCACCGGGACGACCCAGTGGAACTCCAGTACCGCGTTGCGCAGCGCCCGGGGCGCCGGGATGAGGCCGTGCTTGAGGTTGTGCACGGTGGTGTACCAGAACATCAGGATCACGGCGCACCAGGTCAGCGTGCACCACAGGCACAGCGCGTTGATGCTGTACAGCGTCTGGGTCATCAGCCACATGCAGAAGACCGCGGCGAGGCCGGTGCCGGCGTTCAGCCCGAGCCAGTACCAGCGGCGGAAACGGGCCCCCGCCAGCAGGGCCATGCCGATCGTGATGATCAGGCCGAAGCCGACCAGGCCCATCATCGGGTTCGGGAAGCCGAAGACCGCCGCCTGCTTGCTCTGCATGACGCTGCCGCAGGAGATGATCGGGTTGAAGCTGCACGCCGGCTTGAAGTTCGGGTCCTTCAGCAGCGCGAACTCGTCGAGGGTGATGACCCAGGAGGCCAGTCCGCCGAGTGCGCCGGTGATCACCAGGAGCAGGGCGAGGGCGCGACCGGAGCCGGTGGGCTGCGCGGCGCTCGCGCGGTCGTCGTCGGTGGACACGTCGTCAAGCGCTGTCGTCGTCATATGGCCGTTCCGTCGGTCCCGTGGGAGGTGTCGGTCGGCCGGCGGAACCGGCCGCGTCCTTCATTGTGCCGCACCTGCCTGTGCACCCGGGGTGCTCCGCACCGATCCGGGGTCATGCCCCGCCCGGCCGTTGACGCGGCCGTTGACACAAGGGCCCGGACGGCACACCGCCGTCCGGGCCCTCGGGGTCTGCCGCGTCCGGCTCAGGCCAGCGCCCGCCGGACCTCCTCGACCACCGCGTCCAGCGCGACCGGGGTCTGCTCGCCGCTCACCAGGTCCTTGAGCTGGACCACGCCCTCGGCCAGATCCCGCTCGCCGGCCACCAGGGCCAGCCGCGCACCGGAGCGGTTGGCGGACTTCATGGCGTTCTTCAGGCCCTTGCCGCCGTAGGCGAAGTCCGTGGCGACGCCGGCCAGGCGCAGCTCGGTGACCTTGCCGAACAGCACCCGGCGGGCCTCCTCGCCGAGCGGGACGGCGTAGACGGAGGTGGCGGCCGGAATGTCGAGGGTGACGCCCTCGGCCTCCAGGGCCAGCACCGTGCGGTCCACGCCCAGCGCCCAGCCGACGGACGGCAGCGCGGGGCCGCCGATCATCTCCGACAGGCCGTCGTAACGGCCGCCGCCGCCCACCGCGGACTGCGAGCCCAGGCCGTCGTGGACGAACTCGAAGGTGGTGCGCGTGTAGTAGTCCAGGCCGCGGACCAGCTTCGGGTCGTCCTCGAAAGCCACACCCGCCGCGGTCAGCAGCTCGCGGACCTGCTCGTGGTAGGTCTTGCACGCCTCGCAGAGGTAGTCGCGCAGCATCGGCGCGCCGATCAGCTGCTCCTGGACGGCCTCGCGCTTGTCGTCCAGCACCCGCAGCGGGTTGATCTCGATCCGGCGGCGGGTGTCCTCGTCCAGCTGGAGCCCGTGCAGGAACTCCTGGAGCGCGGCACGGTAGACGGGACGGCACTCCTTGTCGCCGAGCGAGTTCAGCAGGATGCGGAAGTCGCGCAGGCCCAGCGAGCGGTACGCCTGGTGGGCCAGGATGATCAGCTCGGCGTCCAGCGCCGGGTCCTCGGCGCCGATCGCCTCGGCACCGACCTGCGAGAAGTGCCGGTAACGGCCCTTCTGCGGGCGCTCGTAGCGGTAGTACGAGCCGGAGTACCAGAGCTTGACGGGGAGGTTGCCGCCCTTGTGGAGGTTGGCCTCCAGCGCGGCGCGCAGTACGGAGGCGGTGCCCTCGGGGCGCAGCGCGAGCTTGTCGCCGCCCTTGGTCTCGAAGGCGTACATCTCCTTGGTGACGATGTCGGTGGACTCACCGACACCGCGGGCGAACAGCTCGACGTTCTCGAAGCCGGGCGTCTCGACGTAGCCGTAGCCGGAGTTCCTCAGCGGTGCGGCGATCGCCTCGCGCACCGCGAGATACGTCGCGGAGTTCGGCGGGATCAGGTCGTAGGTGCCCTTGGGTGCCTGAAAGGTGCTCACGGAAGGTTCTCGTCACAATCCTCGTCGCGGAGCGGCGGTACGGGTGCCGTCTCCGAGGCCGGCGGCCACCTGCCGGAGGAAGGGGTTGGTGGCGCGTTCGCGGCCGATGGTGGTCTGGGGGCCGTGGCCGGACAGGACGACGGTGGAGTCCTCCAGCGGCAGGCACACGCGTGCCAGCGACCGGAGGATCTCGGCGTGGTCGCCGCCCGGCAGGTCGGTGCGTCCGATGGAGCCGGCGAACAGCAGGTCGCCCGAGAAGAAGACCGGCGGAACGTCGGCCTGCTCGGGCATCCGGAAGGTCACCGACCCCTTGGTATGGCCCGGGGCGTGGGCGACCGAGAACTCCAGCCCGGCCAGCTCCAGGACGCTGCCGTCGGCCAGGTCCTTGACGTCGTCCGGCTCGCCCACCGTCAGCTCGCCCATGAGCGGCTGACCGATGGAGCGGCCGAGGGCCTTCTCCGGGTCGCTCATCATGTAGCGGTCCTCGGGGTGGATCCAGGCGGGGACGTCGTGCGCACCGCACACCGGGACGACGGACGCCACGTGGTCGATGTGGCCGTGGGTGAGGATCACCGCGACGGGCTTGAGCCGATGCTTCCTGAGCGCGTCCTCGACTCCCGGGGCCGCCTGGTGGCCCGGGTCGATGATCACGCACTCCTCGCCGGCGGCGGGGGCGACCAGATAGCAGTTGGTGCCCCAGGCCCCGGCGGGGAACCCGGCAATCAGCACGTTCGTCCTTAAAGATCGGCGGGGGCGGCCCGCGGGGCCGCGCCCGGAACATCTCGGCAGCTCCAGAGCCTACCGGCGGGACTCCCGGCAGGGCGAACCCGTATACGGTACGGCCACGGCAGGGCCCTGTCACCGGACGCCGGCCGCCCGCCCGGAGGACCGGCGGCGGACGGGAGTTGCGGCGGCGGGGCCCGACGGCAGCGATCGACGCTCAAGGACAAGGAGGCGACCGGTGGCCAGCAAGGACCGGCGGCGGCGCGAGCTCGCCCGGGAGAAGTACGCGCGCCAGCAGCAGCGGCGGACCGAGTCCACGCGGCGGGCCAAGCGCCGCAACGTGATCGTCGCGGGCGTGGTGGCCGTCGCCCTGGCCGCGGGCGCCACCGCCTACGCCTCGGTCACGCTCCTCGGCGGCGGGCAGGACCGCACCGACGCCGCGGCCTCGCCGGCCGACCCGTGCGCCCGCCCCGCCAAGGGCGCACCGTCGACGAAGACCTGGCCGAAGGAGCCGGCGATGGCGATCGACACCTCGGCGTCGTACACCGCCCGGCTGGCCACCACCTGCGGGCGGATCACGTTCACCATGGACGCGGCCAAGGCGCCGCACACCGTCAACTCCTTCGCCTTCCTGGCGGGCCAGGGCTACTTCGACCACAGCCGCTGCCACCGCCTGGTCGACCAGCACATCTACGTTCTGCAGTGCGGCGACCCGAAGGGCACCGGCGAGGGCACGCCCGGCTACACCCTCCCCGACGAGAACCTCAAGGACCCCCGGCTCAAGGGCGATGTGTACCCGGCGGGCACGGTCGCGATGGCCAACCGCTACGACGGCAAGGACCCCAAGACCCGTAACTCCGGCGGCAGTCAGTTCTTCCTCGTCTACCAGGACAGCCAGCTGCCCCCGAACTACACGCCGTTCGGCCGGATCACCGGCGGGACGGACGTGCTGAAGAAGATCGCCGAGGCCGGTTCGCACCCCGAACCGGAGACCGGCAACACCGCTCCCAACGCCACCGTCGTCATCAACGGGGCAACGGTCGGGAAATCCTGATCGGCGGTGGCCGGGAGGGGGCGCATTCGGTCGTCCTCGCTGCAATTTCGGTCGTGCTGGATGCGGACAGCCGACCGCCGGTCGCCTAGATTGGCGTTGTGTAGGGTGCCTGCTCCGACGGCCTGCCACCCGCACCGCAAGTCAGCCCGTCGGACCGGCCGGGCGCTGCCCGCCGGACAGAAACTGTGGACGATGCCGGGGGCCGCGGGCCCGGGCCGGCATCATGTGGAGGAGGCGCTGTGAGCAGCGACCCATGGGGCCGCGTCGATGAGACGGGGACCGTGTACGTGCGTACCGCCGACGGCGAGCAGGTCGTCGGATCGTGGCAGGCGGGCACTCCCGAAGAGGCCCTCGCCTACTTCGAGCGCAAGTATGAGGGCCTGGTCGTCGAGATCGACCTCCTGGAACGGCGGATCAGGACCACCGACCTCTCGGCGAAGGACGCCCAGACCGCCATCGACCACCTGCGCCGGCAGGTCGACGAGCACCACGCGGTGGGCGATCTGGAGGCGCTGGGCAAGCGGCTGGACACGCTGGTCGGCGTGGTCGAGTCGCGGCGCGAGGAGCGCCGGGCGGCCAAGGCCCGGCAGACCGACGAGGCCCGGCAGGCCAAGGAGAAGCTGGTCGCCGAGGCCGAGGAGCTGGCGGGCAGCGAGCAGTGGCGGGCGGCCGGCGAGCGGCTGCGGTCGCTGGTGGACACCTGGAAGGGCCTGCCGCGGCTGGACCGCAAGACCGACGACGAGCTGTGGCACCGCTTCTCGCACGCCCGGTCGGCGTTCTCCAAGCGCCGCAAGGCGCACTTCGCCTCGCTGGACGCGCAGCGCGAGGAGTCCCGCAAGGCCAAGGAGAAGCTGGTCGCCGAGGCCGAGTCGCTGTCCGGCTCCACGGACTGGGGGACCACCGCCGCCCGCTACCGCGAGCTGATGCAGGAGTGGAAGGCCGCCGGCCGCGCCCAGCGCGAGCACGAGGACGACCTGTGGAACCGCTTCCGCGGCGCCCAGGACGTCTTCTTCCAGGCGCGCGGCGAGGTCTTCGCGGAGCGCGACGCCGAGCAGCGGGAGAACCTCACCCGCAAGGAGGAGCTGGCCGCCGAGGCGGAGAAGCTGCTCCCGGTCACCGACCTGAAGGCGGCCCGGGCCGCGTTCCGGGGGATCAACGAGCGGTGGGAGGCCATCGGCCATGTGCCGCGGGACGCCCGCCCCAAGATCGAGGGCCGGATGCACGCCGTCGAGCGGGCCATCCAGGACGCCGAGGAGGCCGAGTGGCGGCGGACCAACCCCGAGGCGCGGGCGCGCGCCGCGGGGCTGACCGGTCAGCTCCAGGACGCCGTCGACAAGCTCCAGAAGCAGATCGACCAGGCCCGGGCGGCCGGCAACACCGCCAAGGCCGACAAGCTCGGCCGTGAGCTGGAGGGCCGCAAGGCGCTGCTGGACCAGGCGCTCAAGGGCCTTGAGGAGTTCGGGGGTTGATCTTGCGGCAGCGTGGCTGAGGTGCCATAAGGAACGGCCCGCCGGGGTTTCCCGGCGGGCCGTTCCCGTGTGTGCCTGGGCGCTCAGGGCCGGCGGGCCGAGGTCACGCGGTAGACGTCGTAGACCCCTTCGACACCCCGGACCGCCTTCAGGACATGGCCCAGGTGCTTGGGGTCGCCCATCTCGAAGGTGAAGCGGGAGGTGGCGACCCGGTCGCGGGAGGTCTGCACGGCGGCGGAGAGGATGTTGACGTGCTGGTCGGACAGGACCCGGGTGACGTCCGACAGCAGTCGCGAGCGGTCCAGCGCCTCCACCTGGATCGCGACGAGGAAGACCGACGACTGGGTCGGCGCCCACTCGACCTCCAGGATCCGCTCCGGCTGCCGGGAGAGCGAGTCCACGTTGACGCAGTCGGCGCGGTGCACCGAGACGCCGCTGCCGCGAGTGACGAAGCCGATGATGGGGTCGCCCGGCACCGGCGTACAGCAGCGGGCGAGCTTGACCCACACATCGTCCACGCCCTTGACGACCACGCCCGGGTCGGCACTGGAGCGGCGCTTGGAGCGCGGCCGGATCGGCGTCGACTCGGCGATGTCCTCGGTGGCCTCGTCCTGCCCGCCGAGCGCCTGCACCAGCTTCTGGACGACGCCCTGCGCGGCGACATGGCCCTCGCCGATGGCGGCGTAGAGCGAGGAGATGTCCGGGTAACGCATCTCGTGCGCGAGGGTGACCAGGGAGTCGCCGGTCAGGATGCGCTGGATCGGGAGGTTCTGCTTGCGCATCGCGCGGGCGATGGCGTCCTTGCCCTGCTCGATGGCCTCGTCGCGGCGCTCCTTGGAGAACCACGCGCGGATCTTGTTGCGGGCGCGCGGCGACTTCACGAAGCTCAGCCAGTCACGGGACGGGCCCGCGCCGGGCGCCTTGGAGGTGAAGACCTCCACCAAGTCGCCGTTGTCCAGCGTCGATTCGAGCGGGACGAGTCGCCCGTTGACCCGCGCCCCTATGGTGCGGTGGCCGACCTCGGTGTGCACCGCGTAGGCGAAGTCGACCGGGGTGGCGCCGGCCGGCAGCGCTATCACGTCGCCCTTGGGCGTGAAGACGAAGACCTCGTTGCGGGAGAGGTCGAAGCGCAGCGACTCCAGGAACTCGCCCGGGTCCTCGGTCTCCTTCTGCCAGTCCAGCAACTGCCGCAGCCAGGCCATGTCGTTGACGGTGTCCTGGCCGGCGCCCTTGCCGGTGCCCTTGGGCGCGTCGGTGCGCACCTTGGAGGCGCCGGCGACCGCCTCCTGCTTGTACTTCCAGTGCGCGGCGATGCCGTACTCGGCGCGCCGGTGCATGTCGAAGGTGCGGATCTGGAGCTCGACGGGCTTGCCGTTGGGACCGATCACCGTCGTGTGCAGCGACTGGTACATGTTGAACTTGGGCATCGCGATGTAGTCCTTGAACCGGCCGGGGACCGGATTCCACCGCGCGTGGATGGTGCCCAGGGCCGCGTAGCAGTCCCGGACGGTGTCGACGAGGACACGGATGCCCACCAGGTCGTAGATCTCGGCGAAGTCGCGGCCGCGCACGATCATCTTCTGGTAGACGCTGTAGTAGTGCTTGGGGCGGCCGGTGACGGTGGCCTTGATGCGGGCGGCCCGCAGATCGGCCTGGACCTCGTCGGTCACTATCGCGAGGTACTCGTCCCGTTTGGGCGCGCGCTCGGCGACCAGCCGGACGATCTCGTCGTACATCTTGGGGTAGAGGATCGCGAAGGCGAGGTCCTCCAGCTCCCACTTGATGGTGTTCATGCCCAGCCGGTGCGCCAGCGGGGCGTAGATCTCCAGGGTCTCGCGGGCCTTCTTCTCCTGCTTCTCCCGCTTGAGGTAGCGCATGGTGCGCATGTTGTGGAGCCGGTCGGCGAGCTTGATGACCAGGACGCGCGGGTCCTTGGCCATGGCGACGACCATCTTGCGGACCGTCTCGGCCTGCGCGGCCTCGCCGAACTTGACCTTGTCCAGCTTGGTGACGCCGTCGACGAGCAGCGCGACCTGGTCGCCGAAGTCCCGGCGCAGGGTGTCGAGGCCGTACTCGGTGTCCTCGACGGTGTCGTGCAGCAGCCCGGCCATCAGCGTCGCCGGGTCCATGCCCAGCTCGGCGAGGATGGTGGTGACGGCGAGCGGGTGGGTGATGTACGGGTCGCCGCTCTTGCGCTTCTGGCCGCGGTGCCAGCGCTCGGCGACCTGGTAGGCCCGCTCGACCTGACGCAGCGTGGCGGTCTCGATCTTGGGGTCGTTGCTGCGGACGGCCCGCAGCAGCGGCTCCAGGACGGGGTTGTACGGGCTGGAGCGCTGGACGCCCAGACGGGCCAGCCGGGCCCGGACGCGGTTCGGCGAGCCGGAGCGGCCGCCCGGGGCGGTCTGCAGCGGCTTGGCCGGCGGCTGCGGCACGGGGGCCGGGCGGGACCGGCCGGCGGGGGCCTGGGGCGCGGGGGGCGCGGCGCTGCCGTCGGCCGCGCCCTGCCGCTCGGGCTTCGGCGCGTCGGAGGAAACCGCGGGCTGCGGCTTCGGCTCGTCCGGACGCACGGCGGGGGTTCCCGTCGGACGCGGTCCGGGGGAGAGCGGCTGGGCCTCGTCTGGCAAGGGCACTCCTCATGCGGGTACGGACCCCAGGGCCTCGAAGCGGCCGGGGTGCCATGGTATCGAGCCCGTGGCCATGACTGCCGCGCGGCCAAGGGTCCGTACATGACACAGCGGCGGGGGCACCCGGAATGTTCCGGATGCCCCCGCCGTCGCCAGAAGTGCCGGACGAGGCCGGCGGCCGGCTCAGACCGTGATCAGGGCCTCCAGCGGAGCGCCCTTCAGGCTCGCGTCCAGCCGCTGCCGGCCGGCCAGGAAGCCCAGCTCCAGCAGCACCGCCAAGCCCGCCACCTCGCCGCCGGCCCGCCGGATGAGCTGCAGCGAGGCGTCCGCGGTGCCGCCGGTGGCCAGCACGTCGTCGATCACCAGGACCCGGTCGCCGGGCGCCAGCGCGTCGGCGTGCATCTCGATCTCGGCGGTGCCGTACTCCAGCTCGTACGCCTGGCCGAGCGTGGCGCCGGGCAGTTTGCCGGCCTTGCGGACCGGGACGAACCCGATACCGGCGGCCACCGCCACCGGCGCGGCGAGGATGAAGCCGCGGGCCTCCAGGCCCACGACCTTGTCCACCCGGAAGCGCCGGCACAGGTCGACGAAGGCGCCGGTCAGCGCGCCGAACGCGGCCGGGTCGGCGAGCAGCGGGGTGATGTCCTTGAACACCACGCCCGGCTGCGGGTAGTCCGGCACGTCCGAGATCCGGCTGAGGAGCAGCTCGCGCAGCTCGGCGGGGGCGCTCATCGGCGCTTCCCGGAGGTGCGTCCGCGGTTGCGGTTGCGGGCCGCGGGCTGCGAGCGCGGGCCGACGACCGCGGCGTCCTCGGCCTCCGCCTCGCCGGCCTCCTCCTGGCGGGCCGCCTCCTTGGCAGCGGCCGAGGCCCGCTTGGCGGCGACCCGCTTGGCCAGCGCCTTCATCTGCGGCTCGCCGTTCTTCAGGTCGGCGACCATCGGCGTCGCGATGAAGATCGAGGAGTAGGCACCGGCGGCCAGACCCACGAACAGCGCCAGCGAGATGTCGTTGAGCATGCCCGCGCCCAGGACGCCGCCGCCGACGAAGAGCAGACCGGCGACCGGCAGCAGCGCCACGACCGTGGTGTTGATCGAGCGCACCAGGGTGCCGTTGATGCTGCGGTTGGCGATCTCGCTGTAGGTGAAGCGGGACTGCTTGGTGATGTCCTTGGCGGCTTCCTTCAGGCTGTCGAAGACGACGACGGTGTCGTAGAGCGAGTAGCCGAGGATCGTCAGCAGACCGATGACCGTGCCCGGGGTGACCTCGAAGCCGACCAGGGCGTAGACGCCGACGGTGATCGTCAGGTCGTGGATCAGGGCCACCAGCGCGGCGACCGCCATCCGCCACTCGAAGGCGACGGCCAGATAGAGCACCACCAGGACCATGAAGATCCCCAGGCCCAGCCATGCCTTGTCGGCGATCTGCTCGCCCCAACTCGGGCCGACCAGCTGGGTGTTGACGTCCTTGACCGGGACCTTGAGGTCCTTGGCGATCTCCTCCTGGACGGGCAGCGACTGCTTGGTGTCCAGACCGCTGATCTGGACGCGCAGCGTGCCGTTGCCGAGCTTCTGCACCATGGCCTGGTGGCCGGGGGCGGCCGACTCCGCGTGGTGCTGCGCCTCCGCGGTGGAGACCGAGGTCTTCGGGGTGGTGAAGACCGCGCCGCCGGAGAACTCGATGCCGAAGTTCAGGCCCCGCACCGCCAGGCCGACGATGGCCGTGATGGTGATCAGGATCGAGATGCCGTACCAGATCTTCCGCTTGCCGATGAAGTCGTAGCCGACCTCACCGCGGTAGAGCCGGGCGCCGAGGTTGCCGAGCTTGGACATCTCACGCCTCCTTCGTCTGGGTGGGGGCAGTGCGACGGCGCCGCAGCGGCGGCCTGGCGCCCAGGCGCTTGGGATCGAGCCCGGACCACGGGTGGCCCTCGGCGAAGAACTTCCGCCGGGCCAGCAGCGTCATCAGCGGCTTGGTGAAGAGGAAGACCACGACCACGTCGAGCAGGGTGGTCAGGCCCAGCGTGAACGCGAAGCCCTGCACCTTGCCGACGGTGACGGCGAACAGCACCGCCGCGGCCAGGAACGACACGAAGTCGGAGACCAGGATCGTGCGCCGGGCCCGCGGCCAGCCGCGTTCGACGGCCGGGCGCAGCGTGCGGCCCTCGCGGATCTCGTCCCGGATGCGCTCGAAGTAGACGATGAACGAGTCGGCGGTGATACCGATCGCGACGATGGCGCCGCAGACCGCCGGGAGGTTCAGCGCGAAGCCGATGGCTGGGCCGAGCAGCGTCATGATCGTGTAGGTCAGGACCGCCGAGACCCCCAGGCTCGCCAGCGCGACCAGCGCCAGCCCCCGGTAGTAGGCGACGAGGTAGACGACGACCAGCGCCAGGCCGATGGCACCGGCGATCAGGCCGGCGTGCAGCTGCTCGCCGCCGAGCGCCGCGGTGACCGTGGTCTCGTCGTCGATCTTGAACGAGAGCGGCAGGGCGCCGTACGACAGCATGTTGCCGAGGTCCTGGGCGGACTGCTGGGTGAAGCCGCCGGAGATGGTGGCGTTGCCGCCGTTGAGCCGCTCGCTGACGCGCGGGTCGGAGACCACCGCGCCGTCCAGCACGATCGCGAACTGGTTCTGCGGCGTCGTCTTGGCGGCGAGCTTGCCGGTGACGTCCGCGAACTTCTTGCCGCCGTCGGAGGTGAAGTCCATCTGGACGATCCAGCCCTGGCCCTGCTGGCTGTCGAAGACGGCCTTGGCGTCCTTGACGTCCGTGCCCTCGACCCCGACCGGGCCGAGCACGTACTTCTGGGCGCCGTCGTTCTTGCAGGCCACGACCGGGTCGGTGGGCTTGGCGCCGGCGGCCTGCTCATTGGCCTGGGCCAGGCTCTGCTTCGTGGAGCAGTTCAGCGCCGCGAACTGCTTCTGCAGGGCGGGCGGGATGTCCGCGCCGCCGGGGGCCGGGGGCGTCGGCTGCGCCGAGGGCTTGTCCGAGGCGGAGGCGGACGGCGGGGCGGACGGCTTCTTCAGCGCGTCGGTGACCGCGCGGCCCTTCGTGGTGGGGCTGGCGCTCGGGGTCGGCGAGGCGCTCTGCTGGGAGCCCTTGCCGCCGTCCTTGCCGCCCTTGGAGGGGCTGGGCGTGGGCTCGGGGGTCTTGGTGCCCGCGGCGGTGGTCAGCACCGGCCGGAAGGCGAGCTGCGCGGTGGTGCCCACCTGCTGCCGGGCCTGCTTCGCGTCCGTCCCCTTGGGGATGTTCACGATGATGTGGTTGCTGCCCTGCGTCTGGACCTCGGACTCGGTCACACCGAGACCGTTGACCCGCCGCTCCATGATGCTGGCGGCGGTGTTCATGTTGGTCTCGTTGATCGCGTTGGGCTTGCCCGGCTGGTTCTGCGCGGCCAGCGTGAAGCTGGTGCCGCCCGCGAGGTCGATGCCCAGTCGGGGGGTCAGTGTGCCGGAGTAGAACATGCCTCCGACCAGCGCCACCATCGCGATCAGCATCAGGATCAGGGTGCGCCCCGGATGCCCCTGGCTCGCGGGCGCCCTGCGGCCCTTCTTCGGTGCTGCCACCTTGTCGTTTCTCCCTGTCCAACCCCTCGGCCTGGGATGTCTGCCGAGCGGCCACGAAGTCTTGTGGGGACGTGCCCCCGCCGGAGCCTAGACCGTCCGGGAACCGCGGTGCGCCCGATCGGGGGCGTGCCGCGGTCCCTACTACGGAACGGACTACTTCGCGTCGGCGTCGCCGGTCTTCTTGCCGTCCTTGGCGGCCTCGGCCTCGTCGGCCGCCGGCTCGTCGGCCTTGCCGGCCTGGTCGTCCTCGGCCTTGTCGGCCTGGTCGGCCTTCTCGGCGGCGGGCTCGGCGCCCTCGCCGCCCTCGGCCTTGCCCAGGTCGATCTTGCCGGCCTTGTCACCCTTTTCGGTGGCTTTGTCGGCACCTTCACCGGTCAGCGACGAGACGTCGTCCGGAACGACCGGGCGCTCCTCGGCGACGACCGGGTCGGCACCGTCCAGAATGCGGTTGTACTCCTCGTCCGCGAGCACCGCGCCGATGGCGTTCTTGGCGTAGATGGCGTGCACACCGGGAGCGACCTCCAGGAGGACGGTGTCCTCGTGGATTTCCTTCACGGTGGCGTACATGCCGCCGATCGTCCGGACGCCGGTGCCGGGCTGCATCTCATTGCGCATCTGCTGGGCCGCCTGCTGCTTCTTCTTGGCGGACCGCGTCATCAGGAACATGGCCCCGATGAGGACGATGAAGGGGAGGAGAGTCACGATATTGGGCACGGGACGGAAATCCTTCGCACGACCGCTGCTGTCGGCGGTCTCGTATAGCGGGGGTGGGTATGCCGGCCCTACGGACGGCATCGGCGGAGTCTAAGCGAGTCCGCACCACAGGAACAACGCCCAGCATCGCACCGCAGTTCCTGACCGGGCGAGTCTCCGCGCCGTCAGGTCTCGAACAGGCCGGGCTGGCCGCCTCCGCCCGCCGCCTGCGGCGGCACCATCCCCATGTGCGCCCAGGCCGCCGGCGTCGCGATCCGGCCGCGCGGCGTCCGGGCCAGCAGGCCCTCCCGCACCAGGAACGGCTCGGCGACCTCCTCGACCGTCTCACGCTCCTCCCCCACCGCGACCGCGAGGGTGGACAGCCCCACCGGGCCGCCGCCGAACAGCTTGAGCAGGGCGGTGAGCACCGCGCGGTCGAGCCGGTCCAGGCCGCGGGCGTCGACCTCGTAGACCCCCAGGGCCTGCGCGGCGATCTCGCGGGTGATCACGCCGTCGGCCTTGACCTGGGCGTAGTCGCGGACCCGGCGCAGCAGACGGTTGGCGATCCGGGGCGTGCCACGGGAGCGGCCGGCGATCTCGGCGGCGCCGTCGGGCTCTATCTCCACGTCGAGCAGGCCGGCGGAGCGGTGGATGACGCGCTGGAGCTCGGCAGGGGCGTAGAACTCCATGTGGCCGGTGAAGCCGAACCGGTCGCGCAGCGGCGGCGGCAGCAGGCCCGCCCGGGTCGTGGCCCCGACCAGCGTGAACGGCGGGAGCTCCAGCGGGATCGCGGTGGCGCCCGGGCCCTTGCCGACGATCACGTCGACGCGGAAGTCCTCCATCGCCATGTAGAGCATCTCCTCGGCGGGCCGGGACATCCGGTGGATCTCGTCGAGGAAGAGGACCTCGCCCTCATGGAGGGAGGAGAGGATCGCCGCCAGATCGCCGGCGTGCTGGATGGCGGGGCCGGAGGTGATCCGGATCGGGGCGCCCATCTCCGCCGCGATGATCATGGAGAGGGTGGTCTTGCCGAGCCCGGGCGCCCCGGACAGCAGGACGTGGTCGGCGGTGGCGCCGCGGGCCCGGGCGGCCTTCAGCACCAGGTCGAGCTGCTCGCGGACCCGCTCCTGGCCGACGAACTCGTCCAGGTCCTTGGGCCGCAGCGCGGCCTCGACGGCGTTCTCCTCGCCATCGGCGTCGGCCGCCACCAGCCGGTCAGCCGGGGCGCCGGCGGTCTCGTCGGCGGCGGACGGTGCGGTGTCGTCCCAGTTCACTGCGGATTGCCTCGCGGGGTCGGGGCGGCCGGGCCGCCTGCGTGGTCGTACGGTCGGGTGCGCCGGGGCGCGCCGGTCATCGGGCCCGGTTGAGGGTCCTGAGGGCCGCCTTGAGCAGCTGCGGGACCTGCGGTGTGCCGCCCTCGGCGGCCGCCGCCTCGGCCTGCGGCGCCACCGCGGCGACCGCCTCGTCGGCCTCCCGCGCCGCATAGCCCAGGCCGACCAGCGCGGCCTGCAGCTGATCGCGCCAGCCGGCCGGCGCCGCGGCCCCGGCCGCCGGACGGGCGCCGCCGACCGGCGCGCCGAGCCGGTCCTTGAGCTCCAGCAGCAGCTTCTGCGCGCCCTTCTTGCCGATGCCCGGCACGGCCGTCAGCGCCTTCTCGTCCCCCGTGGACACCGCGAGCCGCAGCGCGTCCGGCGCGTGCACCGCGAGCATCGCCTGGGCGAGTCGGGGGCCGACGCCGCTGGCGGTCTGCAGCAGCTCGAAGGTCTGCCGCTCGTCGTCGTCGGCGAAGCCGTAGAGGGTGAGGGAGTCCTCGCGCACGACGAGGGAGGTGGCGAGCTTGGTGCGCTCGCCGAGGCGGAGGCCGGAGAGGGTGTTCGGCGTGCACTGCACGGCGATGCCGACACCGCCGACCTCGACGACGGCGGCGTCCGGTGCGAGGGCCGCGACCGGGCCGGAGACAAAGGCGATCATCGGGAGCCCTTCAGCATGCGAGCGGGGACGGGGGTGCGGCGGGCCGCGGCCTGGGCCTGCTGGAGGCGGTTGACCGCGGGGGCGCGCCAGATGTGGCAGATGGCCAGGGCCAGGGCGTCGGCGGCGTCGGCCGGCTTGGGTGGCGCGGCGAGCCGCAGCAGGCGGGTGACCATGGCGCCGACCTGCGCCTTGTCGGCCCGGCCGGAGCCGGTGACCGCGGCCTTGACCTCGCTGGGGGTGTGCAGTGCGACCGGCAGTCCGCGGCGGGCGGCGCACAGCATGGCGACCGCGCTGGCCTGGGCGGTGCCCATGACCGTGCGGACGTTGTGCTGGCTGAAGACCCGCTCCACGGCGACGTACTCGGGGCGGTGGGTGTCGAGCCACTCCTCTATGCCGCGCTCGATCAGCACCAGGCGGTGCGCGATGTCCGCGTCCGCGGGCGTGCGCACCACGCCGACGCCGGCCATGGTCAGCGGCCGTCCCGCGACCCCGTCCACCACGCCGACCCCGCACCGCGTCAGCCCCGGGTCCACCCCCAGCACCTTCATCGGGCCCCGCCCCTCGCCGTCGTTCGGTCGTCTGTTCCTTACGTTCCTGCAGGTTAGTGGCTGCCACTGACAAACCGACGGGCCGGCGGGGTGTGTCCCCGCCGGCCCGTCGTACGACCGGTAAGCCCGCGGCCGTCAGGCGTCGACCTTGGCCATGACGTCGTCGGAAACGTCGAAGTTGGCGAAGACGTTCTGGACGTCGTCGCTGTCCTCCAGCGCGTCGATCAGCTTGAAGATCTTGCGCGCGCCCTCTTCCTCCAGCTCGACCTGCATGGTCGGGACGAAGTTGGCCTCGGCCGAGTCGTAGTCGATACCGGCCTCCTGGAGCGCGGTGCGCACCGCGACCAGGTCGGTGGCCTCGCTGAGCACCTCGAAGGACTCACCGAGGTCGTTGACCTCCTCGGCACCGGCGTCCAGGACCGCGCCCAGGACGTCGTCCTCGGTCAGCTCGCCCTTGGGGACGATCACCACGCCCTTGCGGTTGAAGAGGTACGACACCGAGCCCGGGTCGGCCATCGAGCCGCCGTTGCGGGTCATCGCGACGCGGACGTCGGAGGCCGCGCGGTTGCGGTTGTCGGTGAGGCACTCGATCAGGACGGCGACGCCGTTGGGGCCGTAGCCCTCGTACATGATCGTCTCGTAGTCGGCGCCGCCGGCCTCGAGACCGCCACCGCGCTTGATCGCGGAGTCGATGTTCTTGTTGGGGACCGACTGCTTCTTGGCCTTCTGGACGGCGTCGTAGAGCGTCGGGTTGCCCTCGAGGTCGACGCCGCCCATCCGCGCCGCGACCTCGATGTTCTTGATCAGCTTCGCGAAGAGCTTGCCGCGCTTGGCATCGATCACGGCCTTCTTGTGCTTCGTCGTAGCCCATTTAGAGTGGCCGGACATCCGCCTGTCTCCTTCGCGTAACCCATTCAGAAAACGATCGCCCCAGATCCTACCGGGAGAGCGTCAGGCCGCCGCACGCACCATGTCCACGAAGAACGCGTGGATGCGGTGGTCGCCGGTGAGTTCCGGGTGGAACGACGTGGCCAGGACGTTACCCTGCCGCACGGCCACCGTATGTCCACCGTACGTCGCCAGGACGTCCGCGCAGGCGCCGACCGACTCGACCCACGGGGCCCGGATGAAGACGCCCTCCACCGGCCCGCCGTCGATCCCGGCGACCTCGACGGCCGCTTCGAAGGACTCGTTCTGCCGCCCGAAGGCGTTGCGGCGCACGATCATGTCGATGCCGCCGAGCGTCTCCTGGTCCTCCCGGGCGTCCAGCAGCTTGTCCGCGACCATGATCATGCCGGCGCAGGTGCCGTAGACCGGCCGGCCGGCCCGGACGAACGCGCGCAGCGGCTCCAGCATGCCGAACGCGACCGCCAGCTTGGACATGGTGGTGGACTCGCCGCCCGGTATCACCAGGCCGTCGACCTCGGCGAGCTCCTCGGGACGGCGCACCGGGAGCGTCCGGGCGCCGGCGTCCGCGAGCGCCCTGAGGTGCTCGCGGACGTCGCCCTGGAGCGCCAGCACACCGATGGTGGGAGTGGTGCTCATCAGTTTCTGCGTCCTTACCAGCCGCGGTTGGCGTAGCGCTCGGCCTCGGGGAGGGTGTCGCAGTTGATGCCGACCATGGCCTCGCCCAGGTTGCGGGAGACGTCCGCGATGACCTTCGGGTCGTCGTAGAAGGTGGTGGCCTTCACGATCGCGGCGGCGCGCTTGGCCGGGTCGCCGGACTTGAAGATGCCGGAGCCGACGAAGACGCCCTCGGCGCCGAGCTGGCGCATCAGCGCGGCGTCGGCCGGGGTGGCCACACCACCGGCGGAGAACAGCACGACGGGCAGCTTGCCCAGCTCGGCGACCTCCTTGACCAGCTCGTACGGGGCGCGCAGCTCCTTGGCGGCGGCGAACAGCTCGTTGTGGTCGCAGCCGCGCAGCTTGGCGATCTCGCCCTTGATCTGGCGCAGGTGGCGGACCGCCTCGACGACGTTGCCGGTGCCCGCTTCGCCCTTGGAGCGGATCATCGCGGCGCCCTCGGCTATCCGGCGCAGGGCCTCGCCCAGGTTGGTGGCACCACAGACGAACGGGGTGGTGAAGGCCCACTTGTCGGAGTGGTTGACCTCGTCGGCCGGGGTGAGGACCTCGGACTCGTCGATGTAGTCGACGCCGAGCGACTGGAGCACCTGCGCCTCGACGAAGTGACCGATCCGGGACTTCGCCATGACCGGGATGGAGACGGCGTTGATGATGCCGTCGATCATGTCCGGGTCGGACATCCGGGCCACGCCGCCGTCCTTGCGGATGTCGGCCGGGACCCGCTCCAGGGCCATGACGGCGACGGCACCGGCGTCCTCGGCGATCTTCGCCTCTTCCGGCGTGACGACGTCCATGATCACGCCGCCCTTGAGCTGCTCGGCCATGCCGCGCTTGACGCGCGCGGTTCCGGTCTCGGGGGTCTGGGGCGTGGTGGGCGTGCTGGACACGTTGACCTCACTCAGTGCGGGTGGTTGCGCTTCGGCGCCCACACAACCGTTGGCAGGTGCCCCGCGAAAAGGGCCAATTAGAGGCCAGTGGCTTGCGACCTCTGCCGTCTCGGGATCCGGATGTTCCGATTCCGCCCCGTGGTCGCTCAGTTTCCCCCCGAGCGGTCGTCCAGGACGGCCGGCGGCTCGTCGTCCATCTCGAACGCCATCGGGAACGGCGCGTGCCCCGCCAGCCGCAGATAGCGCACCAACCGATGGCGGCGCACCGCCCGCGCGGCCCGTACGGCGTCGTTGTGGAACCGGCGCGCCATCGGCACCCGGCGCACCGCCGCCGTCAGCTCCACGACCGTACGCTCCCCGCCCGGCGCCTCCCGCACCGCCTCCAGCTGCCCCTCGTCCTCGAAGACGGCCCGCAGCGCTTGGCTCAGCTCGCTCTCCGCGACCTCCCGATGCTCCTCCTCCGCCTGCCGGGCCTCGTGCGCGGCCTGGTAGAGCACGATCGACGCCGCCGGATCGAGCACCCCGGAGGTCCCCACCTCCTGCGCCACCGAGGCCCGCCGCAACAACTGCGCGTCCAGCGCCGCCCGCGCGGCGTCGATCCGCGCGTGCAGACGGTCGAGCCGGCCGGCCGTCCAGCTCAGGTAGACGCCGATGAGGATGATCGCGGCGGCGATCCAGATAAACGTGGTCACGGCGTGTCACGCTATCGCCTCCGGCGGGGTGCGCCCCACGTAGCCGGCGTTTCCGTCGTAGGGGTTCGCCGCTGCTTTTGCGCCGGTCCGCTGCGCTTGGCTGGCTTCCCACGTTGTCGGGTGCGGCGCCGTGTCGCCTGGCGGCGGGCGTTGTCCGCTGCGCGGGGCTGTTGGGTGCGGTGACGGGCCGGAGGGGGTGGTGTGCCGGACTGCTTCGCTTTACGTCCGGCACACCACCCCCTCCGGCCCGCCCCCTCCCGTTGGGGGTTATGAAGACGGTGAGTGGGGGCTGACCTCAGTGGTCCCCTGCCGGTCGTCCGTTAGTTGACGGTCACCCATCAGCCCAGAGTCCACAGGGGCCCACCGGACGCGCGCCCCAACGTGCCTGGCTTCCACCCAACCCACGGGAGGGGACGGGTCGGAGGGGCAGGGGG
>NZ_KB891895.1 GCF_000373585.1 Streptomyces sp. MspMP-M5 | reverse complement strand
GACCGTTCGAGTGGTGGCGCGGGCGGTTTCGACCTGGGGAACCTGGGGGACCTGTTCGACGGGTTTGGCTCCGGGATGGTCGGCCTGGGACCGTACGGCTTGGCGCCGTTCAGCGCCTTCGGGTCCGCGCTCGACTGGTTCTGACCTGCGGCAGCCGCAGCGAAGCGCCGTCGCAGTGGCACGGGGGCGTAAGGGCGTCGACGGTATCGCCACAGCCACTTCGGACAACGACCGGTCCGATCAGATCGCGGTGCACGAGACCGGCCACTCGCTCGGCAGGTTCGTCGACGAGTACGACTACGGCGAGTCCGGCACTTACACCGTCGGATCATGCGGCCGCGCGGCCGCGGGTTCGACCTCCCCGGCCGTGAGGTGGTGATCGTCGCCTTCTGGTAGTACGTCGACGACCGCCAGCGGAAGGCGGCAGCCGGCCGGACTTTCGTCGTACCGCGTGCTCTGGGCGCCCCTGCGCCCCGCCCCGGGCCGCCCGGTATCCCGACGGAGTCAATTCCCGCCCCGCCCCGGCCCGCGCTCTTCGCCGGCTCCGGGGCGGATCTCTCGTCACCGAAGAAACCGTCGCGGAAGAACTCCGGGTGGCGGCGCCGCATCAGGGCCGGGACGACGCCCCCGGAGGGCAGGCAGGTCACGTTCGGCGGGAAGCCGGGTGTGCTGGCGTTGCCGATGCCGCCGATGTTGCCGATGGGCGTGGTGAGGGTGGCCTGGGCGGGCGATGGGTGGCCGTGGGTCGGCGAGGTGCTGCGGGTGGGTGGGGCGCCGGTGGCCGGTGCGGGGTCGTCGGTGGGTGGGGCGCCGTGGGACGGTTCGGCGTCATCGGCGCGTGAGGAGCCGTGGGTCGGCGGGGCGCCGTCGGTGGGTGCAGCGCCGTGGGCTTGGGCCGCGCTGTGCCGCTGTGCGTCCGGGAGTTGGTCGTCGGCTTGGTCTTCGGCTTGGTCCCCGGCGGCTTTCGGCCGGCCGGGTTGCCGGACTCGAGGCCGCCGCCAGGGTCCGTACTGCAGCCGCAGTCGGTGACCGTGAGGGTGAAGGTCGCCGTGTGCGTGGTGGATGCGCCGGCGCCGGTGACGACGATGCGGTACGTGCCCGGCGGGGTCGAGGTAGAGGTGGCCAGGGTCAGCGTGGACGTGTTGTTGTTCGCGGTGACAGACGTCGGGTTGAACCGTGCGGTGGTTCCCCTCGGCAGCCCGGATACCGACAGGCTCACCGGCTGCGCCGAGCCGGACGTGACCCGGGTGGAGACCGTGGTGGTGGCCCGCGACCCGGCGGTAGCGCTGGGAGAGGTCGGACTGACCGCCATGGAGAAGTCGTTGCTCGCTGTGGAGGGAATTGGTGTGGAGGGGCTTGGTGTGGAGGAACTAGCCGTGGAGGAAGCGCAGTTGGGCAGCGTGAACGAGGCCAGCCTGGTGTGCCAGTTGTAGCTGCCGTTGGACGGGATGTACTCGTTCGTGTACCAGAAGGTGCAGTCGTCCGCCGGATCCACGGCCATGGAGCTGTAGTCACCCCAGCGGTCGATACCTGTCTGGGAGCCGCCGCCGGTGATTGCGGTGCCCTCTCCCTGCGTCATGAGCCCGGGTGTGTCGCCGGCCAGTCGGCCGGTGTAACGGATCGAGGGATGCGTCGACGACGAGGACTGCGAGTAGCCGAGTCCGATGTTGCCGACCTTGTCCTGGGCCATCGAACCCATCCAGCGGTAGGTGGAGTCGGGTGCGTAGGTGCCCTGCTGGTAGACGGTGGGGGTGCCGCCCGACAGCCGGAACTCGTACCAGCGCACGCCCACCGAACTTCCGGCGGTCACCGCGTGGTTCACCACGAGCGACTCGTGTTCGCCGTAGTTGCGGTAGGCCAGCCGGAACATCAACCGATCGGAGACGGATTCGAGTAGCTGACTGGTGCCGCCCTGCGGGATGCAGGCCCCTGAACCACCGCAGGCGGCGGTGTAGGGGGCGACGGACAGCGTCGACGGGCCGGTGAAGGTGGAGCCGGCGGGGTTGCTCCAGTCGACGTGGAACTTCCAGTAGGCCAGCCCCGAGCCCGACGTCCCCAGGTCCACCATCAGTTCTGGCTCTCCGGACGGGGGAGCGGTCCGGCCGTCCAGGTCCGCGCCGAGCAACCCGCCGTACGAGGACGACGTGGTGAAGCACTGCTGCGCGGCGCCGGCGCCGGTCAGCATGTTCGCCCGGTTCAGCGCGCACGCCTCGGCGTACAGGAAACTGCCGGAGGAGCTGATCATGTTGGACGTGACGTAGTAGGCGTCCGGCCACACCGACAGCTTCGGGTAGTCCGGGAAGTTGGCGTGGGGGAACGCGTAGCGGTAGTAGCTGCCGGTGGCGTCCTCGCCGGTGGAGACGGCCACGCACTGGTAGTACGGGCCCGAGGGCGAGTGGACGTTGGCGAACTGGCTGACCACCCACCGGCTGGCGAGGCTGTCCCAACGGACCTCGGCATCACCATCGTTGGTCGACTCGCAGGGGCCGCCGAACCCGGACCACAGGACGTTGGTGTCGGTCGGTGGGAGGACTGTGGCACCGCTCTTCGAATACACCGCGTAGGCGGTGTTGACGGTCTCGACGATCTGACTGGAGCCGGCGGCCGCGTTCGGGTCCGGCGGGACGTTGGCGACCGCGTAGTTGCCGGCGCCGATGCCCTCGAAGTTGGCCCCGGAGGAAGGGGCCGCGAAGCTGCGGGTGGTCGACTGCACCGCCGGGTCCGGAACGGAGGCAGCGGGAGGATGCGGCAGCCGCTGGTGCTTCCGGCTTTGCTGCTTCCTACCGCCGCGCCCGGGGTGGTGGCCGTGCGCGGCGGCCATGGACCGCAGGGTGCGAGAGGTGTCGTGGCGTACGGCGGAGCCGGTGTCGGATGAGCGGTGTCCCGCCGGAGCGGGGCGCGCGGCGTGGCCGGCGGAGGCCGAGAACCATAGTCCGGACATCGCGGTCAGTGCAGCGATGAGCACGGCTACCAGGCCGCGCCTGCGTCGGGAACGGAACACTGCACATCCTTTCGAGTGTCGAGGGGGATCGGCTCGGCCTGTGGAGGCATGACAAGGCTCGCCCAAGGCGTGACGCAGCGGGGGCAAGGCACTCGGAAAATCGGCTTTATCCCCACAATGGGCGAGGCGACGACGCGGCCATCCCGCTGACGACCCGTCGGAACACTCGGAAGGCGACGCCACCCGGACGGCGCCCGCGGCGGCGCCCGCGGTCGGCGAGCCAGTCGAGGGCAGGCCGGTTCCGGCTGGGAGGCTGCCCAGGATGCCGCCGTCAGTCGTCGCCGTGCGCCGGGAGGCGCGACGGGTGGCGGGGGTACTGGCCGCAGCGGACGAGGGCGGGGTCAACGGGCTCGCCGGCGGGCGCAGAGGGCCCGCACGCCAGCGATGCGCGGCCCGTCCGCGATCTCGGTCAACGATCTCGGTCAACCGACAGGTGGGCTGAACCTCGACCGGCTGCCGATGAACAGGGCCGACCGTCCGATGGTGATCAGGCCGGTCGAGCGGGTAGCTGCCGCTGCCCGCGCTGGAAACTATGCGACATTCAGGCCGAGTTCGCGGATCATGAAGGCGAGGTGTTCGGCCTCGCGTAGTAGTGCGTCCTGCGGTGAGGTCTCCACGGTGTGTCCGGCCTGCCGGGTGCGCAGCAGTACCGGGTGCGGTGCGGACGTGGCCCGTTGCAGGCGGGCTGCCATCTTGCGGCCGTGCCAGGCAGGGCAACTGCGGTCGGCGGAGCCGCAGTCGAGAAGTACAGCCGGGTAGTCGACGTCGTCGCGCACCTGGTGGTAGGGGGAGTAGCGGTGCAGGACGGCCGCGTCGCCGGGGTCGTCCGGGTCCCCGAAGTCCACGGACATGATGTCGGCCATGGTGACCGGGTCCCGCTTGCAGCGCAGCAGGTCCAGTACGGGAAGCGCGGCCACGCACGCCCGGTACAGATCGGGCCGCTGGGTCACCGCGACGACTGCGGTCAGGGCGCTGATCGAGTAGCCGAAGACGCCGAGCCGACTGTGTGTGGTGTGGCCGTGGCGGATCAGGTCGGTGGCCACCGCGTGCAGGTCGTCGAATGTGCGCTGCTTGGTGTCGCGGCGGGCCGCGCGCCACCAGTCGGTACCGAACTCGCCGCCGCCGCGCAGGTGCGCGTGGACGTAGACGCCGCCCAGCTCGACCCAGGCCGCGGGCAGGGCGAAGAGGTAGGCCGGCAGCCAGGCGATGTTGAGGGCACCGTAGCCGCTGATGATCAGGGGTTGCGGAACGCTGAGGTCGACGCCGGCACGGGAGACGATCTGGTACGGGATGGCGGTTCCGTCGGCGCTGCGTGCCGTTCCCCTACGGGTCACCGCATCCGGGATGACGACTCGCGGTTTTGTGAGCGCCACCACGGCGTCGGTGGCCAGATCGTACCGATAGGCCGCCGGAGACCGGGTGAGGGAGGAGAAGGCGAAGGTGCATCCGTTGCCGGCCGGTGTGACCAGCCCGGTGTCCCGACCGCTTCCCGGCCAGGCCATCCCCGGTTCCGGCAGCGGGATTTCGCCCAGCGGAGCGCCCTGGACGGAGATCCGGCGCAGCCGACTGGCGCCGTTCGCATGCTCGGCCAGGACCAGCTCCGGGCCCACGGGGGTGAGGGAGAACAGGATCGAGTCACCGGGTGGGACGAGTTCGCGCCAGCCGGCTGGGTCCGTCGCCGGGCCGGGCAACGGGAGGGCGACGACCCTGCCGCGCGGTGCGCCGTCGTCGGTCACCGCGATGAACTCGTCGCCGACGAGGGCGCCGCGGAAGACCGAACGTGAGTCCCGGAGGAACGGTCGCCACGGGGCGCCGGGCGCCGCAAGGTCGCGTACGTAGGAGGGCCTGCCGGGGCCATGCGCCAGTGCCCACCGCCCCTCGGGGGAGACACTCACCCCGCGGGCGGGGAACTCCGACGGCAGGTCCTCGCGGCAGACGGCCGGAGCCGAGCCGGATGCCGTGAGGTCGACCTGGAAGACGCCCCGACACCGGTCCAACCGTTCCCGGTCGATGACCACGACGAAGAATCGCCGGCCGTCGGGCAGCCAGCCCACCCGGCAGGCGCCGGTCTCCGGCAGCCCGTCGACCAGGATCTTCCCGGAATCCACGTCGCGGACCCGGAAGAGCGGTTCCCGCCCAGGACCGCAGACCTGATAGGCGAGCAGCTGGCCGTCCGGTGACGGCTGCCACTGCATGGTGGCCGGCCCATACGGGGCCGGCTCCGCGAGCTCCACGGCGAGATCCAGCACACGGCGGGCCGATGCCGAGGCCACCGGGGCATGGGGTGTAACCGGTACATCAGGGGCGTCGGAGACGTCGAGCACCGGGAGCCCGTGGTCCTCGGGAACGTGTTCCATGAACCAGCGACGACCGTGGAGTTCCGGAGGACGGTGGGACAGTGCACTGGCGTTGAACCGTCGGGCGGCATCGAGCGCCAGACGCCAGGGCGGATCGGTGTGCAGCAGGTCGCGGGCGAACCGGTTCTGCGCCGCCTCCCAGGCGAGCGTGGCACTGCTGTCCTCCTCCAGCCACTGGTACGGGTCCGTGAAGCCGATCCCGCCGATCTCGTCGGGCTCCGGGCGAAGCGGGGTGGGCGGGAACCGGAACCGGTCAGCCACGTGCGGCCTCCGTGGGGACGGGGGAGGGCGGAGGAGTCGGGAGAGGGGGGATCGACCTGGTCCGAGGGCAGGTCGGGGCCATCGGCTGCGTCTGGTGGCGAGGGCAGTCACTGGGTGGGGCGAGGTGATGGCCTGCCCCACCCAGCGGATCTGTGCTCACCGACGCTTCACGCGATGCGTACCGTCGTGCGCCGTGCAGTGCGTCGTGTGACGCTTCACAGACAGGTGGTCTCGCCGTGCAGGAACGTGCTCAGCACGTTGCTCGGGGCGAGCGAGGGACCCTGCGGGGTCTCCAGCTCCTGCAGCTCCAGGATCATGGCCATGGCGGTTCACCTCCTTCCAGCCGTAGTTCCTGCGGGATCGCAGGTCGGGGTCTGCCGGGGCGTGGAGACGGCCGCCGGCAGGAAGGGCAGGAAGTCGCGGCGGTCGTCGAAGACCGCGGTGAGGGCGAGCAGTACACCGGCCGCGCCGGTCGCCAGGTCCGTGGAGAGCCGGTACAGCTGCTCGCCCGGGAAGGCCAGCCGTCCGTCGCGGAGCTCGGCGTACCAGGACAGTCGACGCAGGTGTTTCCGAACGGCTGGATCGTCCAGGGCGGGCGTGGAGCCGGTGGCCGCCACGGACGCCATGACTCCGGCGTGGCCGGTGAACAGGCCGGGGAAGATCCCGGACTCGGCCCGGCAGGTACGTCGGATCTGCTCGTACGCGAGGGCGAGTGGTCCGTCGTCGCGGTGCCGGAGCAGTTCGCCCAGTATGGGGGCCATGCCGGCGGTGCCGATGCCGAGATGAGGCATCAGCCGGTTTCGCTCGCGGACCTGCAGGGTGTTGTCGGGGCCGGTTTCGCAGTCGGCCAGGTCCCGGTGCAGAGCGGCCCGTGCCAGTTCGAGGAGTTCAGGGTCCGCGATGGCGCGGAAGCAGTGGAGGAAGAACAGCGCGACCCCGGTCGCCCCGAACATCAGCCCGGCGGCGCTGGGTCGGTCCGGCTGTAGTCCGCCGGTGCGTACGGCGTCCGCCAGGCGGTCGGCGATCGTCAGGGCCCGGCGCAGGCAGTCGGCGTCCGCGGTGCCGAAGTGCAGCAGGTTCAGTCCCATTCCGGCGAGCCCGGAGTGGAGGCCGACGAGGGGCGGCTCCGTTTCCCTGAGGTTCACCGCGCGGTCCAGGGCCGACAGCGCGGCGTCGCGATGGCCCAACCGGTCGAGGACGTAGGCAATTCCGTGCAGCCCGTCGTAGAAGCCGGGCTGTGGCGTCTCCCAGCGGTCCACCGCGCGGATCAGCCAGTCGACGTGTTCGGGGTCGGGCGGCAGACCGGCTTCGGTCAGGGCGAGCAGTACGCCGGCCGCGCCGTGCGCGATGTTGAGCCCGCCGGTGCGGAACTGCTCGACGTCGCCCGGGAAGAGCCGGTCGGGTCGCTGCGGGGTGGCCGTCGCCAGGATGCCCTCGGCGAGGGACCGCCGCAGGTGCGTCCAGTCCTCCGGCTGCGGATCGCCGAGTGCCTGAAGGCCGGTCCGGTGTCCGCGGTCGGCCGTTGTTCCGGAGGTTCCGCCCGCAGGCCGAAGGTCGCGGCGCAGGCCGGCGACGAAGGAGTCGGGGGCCCCGAAGCGATCCGCCAGGACCTGGAGGAAGAGCTCCGTCTTTCCGGGGTCCCGGGTCCGAAGGACGGGCGCTGTGGACAGGAACACCCACAGCGCGGTGGCGGCGAGCCCGTAGTGGTCGATGTCCGGGCCGGTGCAGCCGGCCGGCGGGACGAACCCGGGTGCACCCAATGGCGGACGGTCCGCCGCACCGAGGGGCAGCGCCAGCTCGAAGTCGATCAGAGCAACCCCTCCGTCCGGGCGCAACATGATGTTGGAGGGGTGGACGTCGCCCGCCACGACGCCTCGGGAATGGATGGTGCGCAGCGCGGCGCGCACCTTCCCGACGACCTCCACCACCCAGGCGGTGAAGTCCGCGATTTCCCGGGGCGAGGGCTCCGGCTTGAGGTGCGGATGCCGGCGCGCGGCCTCCCGGGTCAGGGTCTCCCCTTCGATGTACTCCTGGACCAGGAAGTGGTGTTCCCAGCAGGTGAAGTGACCGAGCACGCGGGGGACCACGGCCAGTCCGGCGAGCTGGTCGAGGATGGCGTGCTCGTGCCGGAGGCGGGTCACCGCGTCCACCCCGTCGGTGTCCAACCCGGCCAGCGGTCGGGCTTCCTTGAGCACCACGTTCCGGCCGGTGTGCGGATCGGTCGCGAGATAGACGCCGCCCGCGTTGGAGAAGTGCAGCGCCTTTCGCACCTGGTACGGGAACGAGTCGCCGCCGTTGTTGCGTGCGGCCATCGTCTCGGCCAGGAAGGGGAGCGGTTCGACCCACGGCGGTATTCGGAAGGACGGCCCGCGGAGGTCCGGGACCAGTCGGCCGGTCCTCGGATCGGTCAGCGCCGGGACCGGCTCGCCGGACTGGCCGCGACAGGTGCGGTGCTGGAAGGCGCCGTACCGTACGAACAGGGGACCGTTGCGCCACCGCAGGTCACTGAGGACGTACGGGCCTGGCTGGCCGTCGAGCGCCTCGCCCAGCTCGGTGAGCACCCGCGACAGCTCTTCGTCGGAGGTCGGGTAGATCGCACAGAACTTTCCGCTGGATCCGCGGTCGGCGTATTTGGCGTTGGTGAGCTGCAGGACCTGCCGGCTGCGCAGGAACTTGAACGCGATCCGGCGCTTGACGCAGTGGTCCCACACCGCGGCCAGCACTTCCGCGGCGTTGTCCAGGCCCGCCGAGACGTGGACCTTCCAGCCCTGCTCGGGAAGCCGGCGGCCGGGTGGGAGTTGCAGCACCCACAGTTCCTGCTCGGACCGGTGCCATCCGCCGGGCAGCTCCGCACCGGTCAGCGCGAAACGGCTCGCCGAGTCGTCCCAGTGCTGGGCGGTGTCGTAGAAGTCCGGATCGGCCAGACAGTGTGCGAGGTAGAACGCCGCCAGGTCCATCGGAATCAGCCCCAAAGGTCGCCGAATTCATGGGCGGGGACCAACATGATTATCTGCACAGCCAGCTGGGGGCGAGTCCAGGTAACTGGGGACTTGTCAGTGCGGACACGGAGCAGGAAGTGACCGTATGCGGTCGGTCGAGTGCCCGTCGGGTGCTCGCTGAGTGCCCGCCGAGCGCCTGTTGTCCCCGCGATGCGGCCGATGTCCGGGGTACGTGGAAGCGGTGGGACGAAAACGTCTTGGAATGATGTCGCGCCGGGACGTCCTGAAAACGGGGACTTGACCGCCGTCAAGGATCCTGGCAGTCGAGCATCAGCTGAAGCCTCACCTCCCTGGCGACCCGGGCCAGGCGCATCGGCCCGGAGACGGCGCACTTCGTTCGGATGCGGCGGACGTAGGTCTCCACCGTGCCGACGGCCACGCCCATCCGCCGGGCTGCCTGGGCGTGGGTGAACCCGATGGCCAGATAGGCGAGTAACTCCGCCTCCCGCGGCGCCAGTTTCGGGGTGACCGGCCTGCTGTTGTCGCGGATCAGGTCCGCCACTGGCCGGTACAGGTAGGTGTGGCCGCGAGCGACTCGCAGCACGGCCTCCCGGAAGACGTGCGCGTCGGCGTCTGTGGTCAGGTAGCCGTCGGCTCCGGCATCGAGCAGGGCCAGCGTGGCTGCCGTGGTGACCGACGTGCACAGCAGGACCAGGCGGCAGACCACGGCCAGGTCAGGGGCCAGTCGGAGCAGGCCCAGATCCCGACTCGAATGAAGACCGAGGAGGAGCACGTCGTAACCGGACAAGTCGCCGACCGCCGGTACCTCCGAGAAACACCGAACCGATCGGATCTCGGGAGTGGCGTCGAACATCGGAGGGATACCTCGCCGGATGACCAGGGCCTTGTCCACCACTGCGACGGAGATCCCCGTGTACCGGCCGACGGAGCAGTCGTCCGCCCGAGGCGAACCGAACGGCTCCCGCATGGCTGCCATCTCATGCTCCCTTGCCATGAATTGAAGAATTCTCGACTGCCTGGGGAGGCGTGGCAGGGCAGCTGGGGCCCCGTCGGCCTGCCGTTCCTCGGTGGCGCTGTCTACTTCGTCAGGGGATTCAGGAGATTTCAGGGGACTTCCGACCCCTGGCGTCAACCGTCAAAGGGCCTCCGAGATCTCCACTTCATCAAGGTCGGGCCCACCTGACCGGGAGTTTCCGGAACCTCACCCGCATGGGTGATCAAGATCTCCGGGGCAGGCGACAGCACCAGCAGCCGGCCGTCGCCGGGCGTGCGGCTGGGGACGCCGACAGCAGAGGGCCCCACAGGATGGGCCCGGTCCTACGGGCGACTCAACCCAGCGGCGTCGTCTTCGGAGCGTCGGCGATCCGGTCTTCTGCACGGGCAAGCATTAACGTGGCGTCCGTTTCCCGCCAGCAGGCACACACCTCTCCGTCCAGCATGGGTACATGACCAAGTACACCGTGCTCCCCGTTGATGCCTCCGTTCTCAAAGAACTGCGGGTTGTCGACGACGCGGGCCGTCCCTGCGCCCCGTATATCGCGAACCCCAACGACGTCGGCTCGCCGCTGCGTTGCTGTCTGCGACCCATCACACTCGGCGAGCGGATTGCCCTTGTCTCGTATGCGCCGTTGCGTCGTTGGGCCGCCGCGAACGGTGCAGATCCGGGCGCGTACGACGAGCAGGGGCCCGTCTTCATCCACGCCGATGACTGCGGTGGCTTCAACCCCGGCGAGAACTACCCCTTCGCCCGACCGGGTGCTCTGCGTACCGTGCGCCGCTACGACGCCCGGGGCCATATCGCCGGTGGCCGCCTCCTGGAAATTCCGGCCGACGCCATGGCCGGCTTCGATGCAGCCTTCGACGAGGCGTTCAGCGATCCGGGCGTGGTGCTCGTACACGTCCGGGCACTGGAATACGGGTGCTTCCACTTCGAGGTGCGTCGGCCCTCCACCGAGGAGCAGTAGCGTGAGGGAAAAGGAATTGCCTTGAGGCCGGCGGTCACGTTGGCTGGGCATCATGGCTGAACTGCGTACCGAACGCCTCATCCTCCGTCGATGGCGGGACTCCGACCTTGAACCGTGGGCGGCCATGAATGCCGACCCCGAAGTTCGGGAGCACTTGGGTGACTTGCTCACCCGCGAACAGAGCGATGCCTCCGTGGCACGCTTCCAGGCCGAGTTCGACCAGCGAGGCTACGGGTGGTGGGCGGTCGAGGTGCAGGCCACGGGCGAGTTCATCGGCTTCGCGGGCTTGGACCAGGTCGACGACGACATGCCGTTCACCGGAGTGGAGATCGGCTGGCGGCTCGCCCGCGCGGCCTGGGGCCAGGGCTATGCGACCGAGGCCGCACGGACGGTCCTGGCCTACGGCTTCGACACCCTTGACCTTCCCGAGATCCTCGCCGTGACGACGGCCACCAACCTCCGTTCACAGGCGGTGATGCGCCGGATCGGCATGACCCGGGACCCGGCGGACGATTTCGACGACCCCACCGTGCCCGAAGGGCCACTGCGTCCGAACGTGCTGTACCGCATCGCCCGTAGAACGATGGGGATCTGACGTTCTCCACCGGGCCGCGTGGCGCGGGAAGCCACCGGGACAGGGCGGCCTCCGGTGGCATGCTGTCGGCACTCATGACAGGGGAAGCGTGAACGCGTAGGTGCGCCGCGCGGCGCACCCCTGCGACAGGCGCGGGGTCGCGGAGCCGTACCGGGTCGCTCCACTCACGGACCACCACCGGGCGGTGGTCCGGACGCAGCGCGGAGGCGATCTCCAGCAGATGCCCTCTCAGCCACACCGCACTTTCCGCTGCTTCCGGGACAGCGGGCGGGCTGTGGTGTGTTCACTGTTCAGCGGCCGGATCCGTCATGCGGGGCACCTTCTCTCGCGCGGAACGTCGATGTCGTGCCGCCAGGCATCTTCTCGCTCCGGTGGGTCCCCGGTCTTCCCCGGGCCGTCCCCGGTCCGGGCCTGCCAAGCCAGGGGCACCGCTGTGCGATCCCCTCCCCGTGTCTGCTCCGGTGCCGCCTGCCTTTACTCTGGGGCGCCAGGTGTGAACGATGAACAGCGATGAGCGGTGACGGAACGGAGCGTGCGGTGACGGCCGGGGACGCGAGCGGCGACGAGCTGATAGGCAAGGTTCTCGGGGGCCGCTACCGGGTGACCGCGACCATCGGGCGGGGCGGCATGGGCGTGGTCGCCCGAG
Organism: Streptomyces sp. MspMP-M5; assembly: GCF_000373585.1. Classification (GTDB taxonomy): domain Bacteria; phylum Actinomycetota; class Actinomycetes; order Streptomycetales; family Streptomycetaceae; genus Streptomyces. Next base: position 83,586 of record NZ_KB891895.1, on the reverse strand, counting down.
CTGTGGACCAAGTACTGAACCGCGAGGTCGCCGTCAAGGTACTGCGGGCCTTCACCGACGCCTCCGCGCCCGAACTGCTCGATCTGCGGACCCGGATGCAGCGGGAGGCGCAGGCCGCCGCCCGTATCCGGCACAGCGGCGTGGTCACTGTGCACGACGTGACCGAGGAGCAGGGCCTGCCGGTCATCGTCATGGAACTCGTCGACGGACCGTCGCTCGACGACGTACTGACGCAGCGCGGCACGCTGCCGCCGCACGAGGCGGCGGCGATCGGTGCCAAGCTGATGGACGCACTCGACGCCGCGCACCGGGTGGGCGTACTGCACCGGGACGTCAAGCCGGGGAACGTGCTGCTGGAGCACGGCGGGCGGGTCGTGCTCACCGATTTCGGCATCGCCACCATGGATGCCTCCGGCGACGAGGCCATGGCCAAGCTGACCCAGAGCGGACAGCTCGTCGGCTCCCTCGACTACCTGCCGCCGGAGCGCGCCCAGGGCACGGCGCCCAGCCCCGCGTCGGACATCTGGTCGCTCGGCATGACGCTGTACGCGGCGGTGGAAGGCACGTCGCCGTTCCGCCGTACGTCCGTGTGGTCCACCTTGTCGGCGATCGTCACCGAGCCGCTGCCGGAGCCCCGGCGCGCGGGGCCGCTGACGCCGGTGCTGCGGGCGCTGATGGCGAAGCAGCCGGAGAACCGGCCCACGGCCGAGCAGGCGCGTGAGATGCTGCAGCAGGCGGCCGTGGGCACGACGACGAACCTCGCGCCGCCGGCCCCCATGGGCCCCACCGCTGCGCCGGCACAGGCAGCCGCCCCGGCACCTTTCCAGGCTGCCAACCCGGTGCCGCCGCCTGGATTCGGTGCTGCGCCGCCGTTCCACCCGTCCTCCCCGCAGCCTCCGCACACCGGCTACCCGACGTCCGGCCCGCGGCCCAATCCGCAGCCCGACGTGCCGACCGCGGGCTACGCTCCTGGCGCCGCCACCGCCACCGCCACCGCCACCGCCACCGCCACCGCCGCCGGCCACGGCCGGCGCCCACGTCGTGTCCTCATCGCGGCGGCGGCCGCCTTCGTCGTGCTCGCTGGAGGCGGTGTCACCTACGCCTTGACGGCGCAGCATGGTGAGGCGGACGGTAACGAGCCGCAGGCAGCGCCAGGTGCCGGCTCCCAGGCAGGCAGCCATCAGCCGAGCGGCCGCGGAATGGCCGACGGCGTGAATTCCCCGGGCCCCTCGTCGTCCACGGGAGCGGGAAATCCGTCCAGTTCGACCTCTCCCTCTCCCGCTTCTTCCGCGTCTCCGTCGGCCAAGCCCAGTGCCACGCCGAGCACGTCCGCTTCCCCCTCGACCAAGCCCACTTCGGTGTCGACGACTTGCAGCGGCTGGAGCCACCACGACCCGAAGCCGGGAACGTACGGCTACCTGTCCGGCGATCACCACATCGTGACGGGGCCCTACATGGCCTGCTCCTCCGTGGCCGCGACCAAGTCCGGTACGAAGCTGTGGTTCCACTGCTCCGTCGAGAACTCCTACGGCCACAAGTGGCTCTACGTCCGCATCGCGGGGACGAATGACGCGGGCTGGATGTCCGCCGACAACATCATCCGCCAGAGTGGCTGGCCGGACCGCTGTTAGCGAGGCCGGAGGGGGCCCGGGGCTTCGGCCTCGGGAAGGACCCGGGAAATGCGGGCCACACTGATGTCACGGGGCGGCTCTCCGCCCGCACGGCGGCTCGTGACCCGCTTCCGTCCGGCGATGGAGTTCACCTGCCCGCCGCTGTACGCATCGGCCCGGCCACGGCCGCTCCGAACCAGGCCACGTTGCCGCGTTTCCGCCTTGCCTCTCGTGCGCACATCCGCCGTCCTGCCGGTGCTGACGTCATGCGGTGAGCGCGCTGAGGCGAGCCAGTGCCTGGGTCGTTGCGGCCTCGCTCGCGGGGAGCAACGGCAGCCGGACCGCAGGTGTCGGAATCCGCCCCTCAGCCGCCAGTACGGCCTTCACCACCGCAGGGTTGGGCTCGGAGAAGACTGACTGGGACAGTTCCGCCAGTCGATGGCCGAGGGGGCGGGCATGGGCCAGATTCCCCTTGTCCCAGGCATCGAGCAGTTCGACGAAGTGCGCGGTGGCCAGGTGTGCCGAGGCGAGGATGCCGCCTGCGGCCCCGAGAGCGAGCAGCGGGACGAGGAAGGCGTCCTCCCCGGCCAGTACGGTGACGCCGGGCGGCAGGTCGCCCAACAGCTCGACGGTGTCATGGTCCAGCACCGAGCCCGTTGCGAGCTTGGCCCCGATGACCCCGGGCATCCGGCACAGTCGGCGCAGGGTGCCCGCTCCGAGTGCCTGTCCGGTCCGGTGCGGGATGTGGTAGATCACCAGCGGTACCGGGCTCCGCTCCGCGAGGTGGGCGAAGTGCGCGAGCACCCCGTCCTCCGAGGGCCGAACGAACGGCGGTACGGGGACCAGTGCGGCGTCCGCAAGGCCCGCCAGTTCGGTCAGCGCCGCCGCACTCTGCCTGGTGTCGCTGCCCCCGGCGCCGACGATCAGCCTCGCCCCGTGTTCCCGGCACACCCGGGCGCAGACCTTCACCACCTGCCGCTTCTCGTCCGGCGACAGCGTGGCCGGCTCGCCCGTCGTGCCCAGTGCGACCAGTCCGGCGGCGCCCTCCGCGAGCACCGAGCGGGCCAGTACTTCCAACGCGTGCAGCGCGACCGCGCCATCCTCGGCAAACGGTGTCACCAGCGGTACGTAAATGCCGTGCAGTTCCATGTCCTTGAGCATGGTGACCGGTACTGCACAGGTCCAGCACACATTCTCGATGGTGCTCGTAAGCTGAGCTGATGCTTGATGTCCGCCGTCTGCGTCTGCTCCGGGAACTCGCGCACCGGGGCACCATCGCCGCCGTTGCCGAGGCGCTGTCCTTCAGCCCGTCCGCGGTCTCCCAACAACTGTCCGTGCTGGAACGCGAGACCGGAGTGTCCTTGCTGCAGCGCACCGGCCGCCGGGTCGCGCTGACCCCGGCCGGGCAGAACCTGGTCCGGCATACCGAGGACCTGCTGGAGCGCCTGGAACGGGCAGACGCCGAACTCGCAGCCGTCCGCGAGGGACTGGCCGGCCCCGTACGGATCGGAAGCTACCCGTCTGCGACCCATGCGATCATCCCGGCCGCCTTGGCCGCGCTCGCTCGCGAACACCCCGCGCTGGAGGCGAGAGTGACCGACGTCGATCCGGCCGGCGTGGCCGCCGCGCTACGCGCCGGAGAACTCGACCTGGCTCTGGTGCACGAGTACGACTTCGTCCCCGCCGAGCCCCAACCCGGCCTGACCGGTCAGGAGTTGTTCACCGAACCGATGTACCTGGCGGCACGCACGCCGAGCTCGTTGGCCGACCACGCCACCAGCCCGTGGATCACCGCTCCGCCCGGCAGGCTCTGCCGCACCATGACCGAACGAGCCTGCCAGGCAGCCGGCTTCACCCCTCGTGTACGCCACGAGGTCGACGACTTCGCGACCGTCCTGGCCCTGGTCGCCCTCGGACAGGGCGTCGCCCTCGTTCCCCACCTCGGCGCCACCGCCCCACCACCGGGCCTCAGCCTCACGCGACTGGCGATGTCCCGCCGCACCCGTACCGTCCACCGCGCGGGCGCGGCCAACCACCCGGCCGTCGCCACCGTCACCGCAGCCCTCCGCATGACCCTCCCACCAGAGCTCCGGTGAGCGGGCCGGGCCTGCTCGGTTGCTCTCCCCAGTCATGGGACATGCTCAGGCAGGCAGGCCGTCGGTCAGGACAGGAGGTCGAGGGTCGTTCCGGTTCCGGTGGTCGCGGCCTGCTGGTAGGCCAGCCAGCTCAGGGCGAGGTCCTGCCAGGGCAGGCCGACCGGGGCGTAGACGGTGATCTTCTGGTTGTGGCAGCGGGCGGGCGCGTCGCCACGGATCACCTCGCTCAGGCAGGCGGCGGCCGTGGTGGCGGGCAGGCCGGCGTTGGCGAGAGCGCCGTGTGCGGCGACGAGAGCGACGTCGTCGACAATCAGCCGGGCGTAAGTGAGGACCTCGGCGGCGAGTTCCTGCTTACCGGGTTCGTCGGCGCCGAGCGTGGTCAGATGCTGATGTGGCCTCAGATCCCTTAAGTGGAGCAGAGGTTGGCGTGCCCAGGTGGCCAGCACCACGATGTCCGCCTCGGCGGCCACCTGGCCGGGAGTGGACACCACGCTGCCGCCGTACCGATCGGCGAAGTCGGTCGCGCGCTGCCTGTCGGTGTCATGGACGACAAGGTGGTTCCACGAGCGCAGCGTGCCCAGTCCCTGGACGGTCAGTTCGGCCTGGGCTCCGGCCCCGATCACGCCGAGCACGCCGACCGTGTGGGCACCGTCGCTGCCCGGCCTGGCGATCAGGTCGGTGGCCAGGGCTGCGGCGAGGCCGGTGCGCCAGGCGGTGATGGTGGCCGAGTCGATCAGTGCCAGCAAGGCGCCGTCCGTGCCGCTGTGGAGGCAGATCACCCCCCGAAGCGCCGGGGCCGCGCCGGGAAACTTCGCGTTGACCTTGACCGTGTAGCCGTCGATGCCCGGCAGCAGCCCGGGCAACAAGGCGGTGGCGGTGCCTGGGAAGGGGAGGTCGGTGCGTACCCGCTGGCCCGATACCGCGCTGCGCGGGGCTGTCGCGAAACCTTCCCGGAGTGCCTGGATGCAGTCGTGGGGGTTGAGCAGCTCCAGAAGATCGGTGCGGGTCAGGATCCGGGTCATGGCGTGAGCGTTTCACGGATTCTGTGGCGGTCGGTGCGGAACGTCGAACTTCTCACGCAGGGGCTGTCTGCGACTGTCCACATCGGAGCTGGCATGCTTCTCGGATGTCTCTTGAAGCGCCTCTGCGGCCCGTTGTCCTGACCGTCGGTGACTTACTTCTCCGGCCTCCGCGTGTGGAGGAGAGTGCCGCAGTCCTGGAACTCGGTATCGACCCGGACGTGCGCATGTGGAACCCGCGCTGCCAGATCACCGACGAAGCCTCCGCGATCAAGGACTGTCTCGCGGGCGCTGACTGGTCGGACGGCAGCCAGGCGACGTTCTCCATCGTGCACAAGCACGGCGGGCGGTACGCCGGCAACATCGCCCTGCACGGCATCGACCGCGAGAACGCACAAGCCAAAGTGGGATACCGCATAGCCCGCTGGACCCGTGGTCAAGGCGTCGCCACGGCCGCCGTGCACTGCGTCGCCGACTGGGCCCTGCGGGAGTTGGGACTCAACCGCATCGTCCTGACGCACGGCGTGGAGAACACCGCCTCGTGCAGGGTGGCGCAGAAGGCCGGGTTCGGCCTCGAAGGCACCCTGCGCATGGCCAAGAGGTTCGGCGACGGACGGCTGCACGACGAACACCTCCATGCCCTCATTGCGTGACCGCGGCCGGCTGATGGCGAGCCACACTGATCGGATCCGCTCGGTGGCGCTCGCCGCAGTCGGCGGCCGGTCGATCACAGTGAAGGCCCGGTGGATACCACCGGGCCTTCACTTCTGAGTAGCGGGGACAGGATTTGAACCTGCGACCTCTGGGTTATGAGCCCAGCGAGCTACCGAGCTGCTCCACCCCGCGACGGCACACTGAACTGTACGGCATCGACCTGGATCAACCGAATCGGTCAGGGGTTCACCCTCCGTCGAGCGGCGGCGCACAGCGTCACGATGTGGGCACGTGTGTCAGGTGCTACGGCGCCGCGGGGAGCCGGCACGGGCGCCTCAGGCGTCGCTTTGCAGCGTCTTGGGAAGCCCGAAGCCACCCACCTACCTAGCGAAGTCGAACCGTCACCCTGGAACACACGCTCTGCCGTTGATGGCCTCACTGGACGAACGTCACGTCCGAATCCCGCCAGTTCCGCTCCTCAGGCTCCGGTTGACTCATGCCGGCGACATGAGTCACACCGACGCGTTCGAATGGGCGAAGAGGAAGCCAATGACCGAGGCAACACAACGGCCGCAACACTCAGGGTGGCTGCTCACCGCGTTACTGGGCGGAATGTTCCTGGGAAACGTGGACATCGCCATCGTCAACATCGCCACCCCCTCGATCCAGCATCATCTACATGCCTCCGGTGCGGAGCTGGAGCTGATCGTCTCCGGTTACACCCTCGCGTACGCCGTGCTGCTCATCACCAGCGCGCGGCTGGGCGGTGCGCGAGGCTACCGGCGGATGTTCCAGCTCGGTCTCACGATCTTCACCCTTGCGTCGCTGGCCTGTGGACTGGCGCCAACGCCTGTCCTCCTGGTGGTCGCCCGGGTCGTACAGGGCGCCGGTGCCGCGCTGCTCACGTCACAGGTGCTGACTGGCATTCAGCTCAACTTCCATGGCCCTGCACGCAGTCGGGCCCTGGGGTTGTATACGGCGGTGCTGTCGGGCAGCGCGGTGTTCGGCCAGGTCATCGGCGGTGTACTGGTGTCGGCGGATCTGTTCGGGGCCGCCTGGCGTCCGATCTTCCTGATCAATGTCCCCATCGGACTCTGCCTGATCGTCGTTGGCCGGCACTTCCTTCCGGCAGACGAACGACGAGGCACGCAACGCATGGATCTGGCGGGTGTGGCCGTCCTGTCCGCGGCGCTGCTGCTGCTCGTACTGCCCATGGTGCTGGGCCGTGATGCGGGCTGGCCCGTGTGGACGTGGGTGTGCTTCGCCGCAAGCCTGCCCGCCGTCGCGTCGTTCGTCGGGCTTGAGCGCCGCGTGGGCCGACGAGGTGGGCAACCACTGATCACTCTGTCTCTCCTCACCCGCAAGCCGGTGGTGTACTCCCTGCTCTCTCAGGCCGCCACCCGCGCCACGTACTTCGCTCTGCTCTTCGTGCTGGCGCAGTACCTGCAAGCGGGACTCCACAAGAGCGCCACCTACTCGGGCCTTGTCCTGGTGTCCTGGGTGGCTGCCTTCGGCGTCTCCGGCCCGCTGCTCGGCCGCATGCCCGCCGCCGTCAAGCACTGGGTGGCTCCCCTTGGCACCCTGCTGCTCGCGCTCGCCTTCACCGGCATCGGGGTGGGAGTCTGGGCCGGCACGACCAGCGGCGTGCTCCTGACGATCCTGCTTGGCCTTGGCGGGCTGGGGTACGGAGCCGCGTTCAGCGGTACTCTCACCCATCTGACCAGCGCGGTGGAGGACCAGTATGCGCCGGATATGAGCGGGCTGTTCAACACGGCCCTTCAGGTGGGCGGCGTACTGGGTGTCGCGCTCTTCGGCACCGTGTATCTGGATCTCGTGCCGAGCGGCGGACGCGCGGCAGCGACGCACGGCTTCATGGTGATCACACTCGTGCTGGGCGCTGTCGGATGCGGGGCAGCGGTCCTGTCACAACTGGCCGTCTTCAGCAAGCCGGCCGCGCCCTCCACGGCAAGCAGCGCCCCCGTCCGCACCAAGACTGCAGCGTAAGGGGCATCGGCCGAAAGCGTGCCGGCAGTACGCCATCCCCCGGAGCGGCCGGGTCACAGGCACGAGCCCCACCACAGGCAGCTGCAGGGTACGGCCACGCTCTGGCCGCACCTACGCGCAGTTCACCGTCGGCTTCGGCATCGGTATCCCCACGGCTGAACCGACGGCCCTTCAGGGGTGGCGCTGGTCGGATGTGCTTGGGAGGTCGAAGCTGCAGGTGTCTCGCCCCGCGGCGAGCGGAACGGTCAGGGCGCTCAGCAGGCGCGCAACCCGCCATTCGCGCCTACGTCGTGTGATGCGTCGCCTGTGCGGCGGATGTTGTGCCAGATCATTTAGTGATCGTTTATCGGGGCTCGGCAGGATGTGAAGTGTCGGGGAGGATTCTTCACAGGGGACGGTATGGCCAAGCTGTATCTGGAGATGCTCAAGTGCGTCACCACTGAGGGCTGGAGCGGCTTCGATCAGCCGAGGCTCGTTGTCCAGGATCGCGGCACTGTGTGGAATGGAACGGTGCTGGGAGACCGGACGTACACCGTCAAGTACGACTGTGACTTCACGGGGACGATTGCGGTGTCTCTCGGGGAGGCCGGCGCCTCGGGTGGGGACGGCAAGCTCAGGGAGCAGTGGATTACGGATACGCCTGGTGAGCGCAGTCTGCGCTTCAGGGCGGATGGCGCTGAGTACAGGCTGCTGTATGCGGTGGAGTAGGCAGCTCGACCGGTAGCCGGTGAAACGGCTGACCTCCATCAGTGAGGTAGGGGTGTGTGCTGCTACGGCCGGGGACACCCGGTCGTAGTTCTGGTGTCCGCCGTGGGCCTGGTGGTGTGGTCGGGCGGGTGGGAGGTGTGGTGCGGGGTCCGTTCACAAGCGGGCCCCGGTGTTTCGCAGTTGTAGCAGGAACGCCGGTGCTCCCGAGATGCCGGTGCCGTCCCCCGTCCCCCGTCCCCCGGCCGTGGCCCGTCTCGTCGAACCCCGCGCCCGCCGCGCCGTGGCAGACGTCCGGGTTGGGCCACCGCACCGGGAGGCCCCGAGTGCGCGGTCCTCGGTGTACCGGGCCGGGCCGGGGGCGTCGAGGACGGTCGCGGCGTCCGTCAGGGCCCAGGCTGTGCCCGATTGGCCGGAGTGCGGGCCGAGCAGCTCGGAAGGGGCGGCGGCCAGGGCACGCCGGGAGATGTCCTGCCCTCGGCTACCACTCCGTCAGTTCCCTGAGCCGGGCCGTGTAGAAGGCCGCGACGCGGGCCGCCTCCTCCGGGTCGGCGGTCGCCAGCTGTGCCCTGTCGTCGAGGGCGGCCTGTCGGGCAGCCTTCAGTTCTCTGATCCGCCCCTCGTCGGGGGCCGGAGCCCGACGTTCCGCGGTGATCTGGGCGCTGTACCAGAGCGTCACGGCGCGGACGGCGTCGTACGCCTGCTGCTCTGCACCGCCCTCGGACGGGGAGGAACCCGGGGCGTTGGGGACCGGCACCGTCACCACTCTCCTCTGATCTTGGATCGGCATCGTCATCGTCCTACCCGCACCGACCCGAGACGTTGCTCCGAACAGGGAAGACGGGCGCCTGACCGCCGCGTCGGCCCAGTGCGCCGGCTGCGAGGAACCGAGGAGGCCGTTCCGTGCGGCTCGTCCCACTTTATGGGTGTGGCGGCCGGTACGCGTGGTGACCTTGGGTGGATTCTCCGTAGGTCACCCGGTTCGGTCAGATGTACGCAAAAACATGCTCGCCCTACGGTGTGCGGGGCGTTCCCGGGCCGTAAGAATGGCACCGCCCCACGACAGTTCATTCACCCATCAAGGATGTCGATCAGGTTGGAAGCGTCAGGGCTGACGAAACTGAGCGCAGTTGGCATATCCGTCTACGAGCTCGCGTTGAGCAGTTCGGCCGTGCTCCCCGCCGCCCTCCCGGGCCAGTTGAGCACGTCCGTCGAAGAGGTGGAGGAGGCGCTCGGGCAGCTGAGCGCGATGGGACTGCTGTGCCCGGCCGACGACAAGCCCGGGATGCTGACGGCCGTCAGCCCGGACAGCGCGGCCGCCCAGACCCTCTTCCCGATGGAGCAGGCCCTGCGGGACCAGCAGAGCGCCGTCGCCCAGATGCGTGCCGAGTTGGAACGAATGCGTCCGCTTTATGCCACCAACCGGGCCAAGTGGCTGCAGAGTTCCGGCATCGAGATCCTGCAGACGCTCAAGTCGGTGCGCAGCATGCTCACCGAGCTGGCCGCGTCCTGCACCACCGAGATGCTCACCGCACAGCCCGGCGGCGGCCGTCCCACGCCGGTCCTCGAAGAGGCGATCGTGCGGGACGAGGACATGCTGCGCCGCGGTGTCAAGATCCGCACGCTCTACCAGCACACCGCGCGCTACAACCAACCGACCGTCGCATACGTGGGGCGCGTCGCCCAGCTCGGGGCCGAAGTGCGGACCCTCAGCGACGGGTTCGCGCGGCTGATCGTCTTCGACCGGAAGACCGCGGTGATCTCGTACCACGGCCATCCGCACGGCGGTGTGCTGGTCCACGACCAGAGCATCGTCGACTTCGCCGTCGCCTCCTTCGAGCGGACCTGGCTGACCGCCACGCCGTTCTCGGCGGACTACCAGGTGGAGCAGGTGCGGGCGCTGTCGTCGGAGGTCAAGCAGGACATCATGCGGCTGCTGGTGTCCGGCCTCGACGACCGCGCCATCGCCCGGCGCCTCGGCATGGGACTGCGCAGCTGCCAGCGCCACATCGCGGAGATCATGGACCAGTTGGGCGCGCGCAGCCGGCTGCACGCGGGCTACCTGATCGGCCAGAGCAACCTGCTGGAGTCCCCGGACCCCGACACGGATGCTCCGGCCGTCCGCGCCGCGGCGGCCGGAGCACCCGAGGGCGCCAAGGACCCGGTGCGCACTCCCTAGGAGCAGGACATGCCTCAGCCGGGGTGGCCGGCGGTGGCGAGGGGCAGGGGCTCGGCCACCGCCGCTATCCGCGGGACGGCCAGTTCCAGGTAGTCCTCGGTGCGGAGGGCCACCGAGCGGTCCAGCCGCGCCGCGTTGAAGAAGATCTCCTCGTGGCGCAGCAGGTCGGGGTCCACCAGGAGGTCCATGGCCGCGGCGAAGGCGAACGGCATGATCGACCCGCTGACGCTGCCGGCGAGCCGTTCGGCGACGTCGCGCACCGCGAAGGCGGCGTCGCTGCCCTGGTAGAGGTCCCGGACCCGCTCCAGGTCCACCCGGCGGTCCCCGGGGACGACGGCCAGGACGTACCGTCGGCGTTTCTTTCCCATCCCGACCCGGATCACCAGGCATTTCGCCGCCTGCCGGAGCGGGTGGCCGCGCAGTGCGGAGGCGAGTTCGGTGCGTCCCTCGGGGGCGTGGTCGATGAGCCGGTAGCCGGCGCCGTCCAGCAGGGCCATCAGCCGGGCGTACGCGTCCGGGGACGGCGCGTGTGCCCTCACCGGGCGTCGGCGACGGCGTGGAAGACCGTCCCGATGGAAGCGCCCGTGCCCAGGTTGATGATGTCGGCGCCGGAGCCGGTTCGGGTGGCCCGGATGAAGCCCCCGCCGCTGACCGTGGCGGTGGTGAACACCCCCCACACCGGGGTCCACGCCACAAGGTCGCCGTTCTGGTCGGCGCACAGCTCCGGGACCGGTCGGATGCGCCGTTGCAGCACGAACCGCCCGTCCACCGCGGCCCGTACCTGCTCGGCCCACTGCTCGGCGGTGAGGTCTTCCTGCCAGCCGAGCACCACGCCCTCGCCGCTGTGTGCCAGGGTCGGCTTCAGCGCCAGCTCGTCGCGGTTTTCGAGGGCGTAGGCGACGAGGTCGACCCGGCGGCCGTCCTCCAGTGTCACCTCGCCCTCGCGCACGCTCCGGGTCCAGGGCAGGATGCGGTCCAGGCTCGCCAGCTCACGAGTGCTGAACAGATGGCGGTTGGCCTCGTCGGACAGCATCGCCAGGGCGGCCTTGCAGCCGTACAGTTCGGCGTCGAGCGGAGTGAAGAGCTTCACCTCGCCGCGCTCGGCGGCGTCCAGGACCGGGTCCAACAGGTCCATCGCCCCCGGGCCGGACAGCACGTCCTCCAGCATGAAGAGCCGGTTGATGATGTCGACGCGGCGCTCGCCCAGCCAGATGCCGCCGTCGCGGGCCGCCAACTCGCCTATGTGGCAGGCGTGCGCCTCGACGCCCATCTCGCTCCAGCGCCGGGCGACGGCCTGCATGTACGGGGCGAGTGACGCGTAGCTGCTGGGCCAGTCGGTGAGTGCGACCACCGGGCGGCTGCCGGGGGCGGCACCCGATTCGATGCGGAGGGTGTCGACGTGGGACCGGAGGGTGTCGACGTGGGTGAGGCGGTGCTGCTCGGCGAACTCCTTGAGCCCGGTGTGGTTGAGCAGGCCGCGGGAGATGTCGACCGCGTCCGAACCGCCGATGGCGCTGCCCATGTTGTATTCGAGCAGCCGGAAGCCGGAGGCGTCCGCGTACAGGTCGGCGCGGCTCAGTCGGGTCACGCTGGTGTGGCGGCCGCGCAGCACGCAGCTGATCTGGTCCTCGTTCATGTCCAGGGCGCGGGCGAACGCCGTGAGGTCGCCGCCGAACAGCCGGTCCGGCAGGCTGGTCAGCGCCCCGCGCAGCATGTCGAGGTCGCCCACGAGGCGCCGGTGCTCGTCCGCCTCCAGGAACAACGGGCGGGTCAACAGGGCGCCCTTGTAGAAGATCTTGAGGAGTTCCGACTCCGGATCCACCGGGACCGGATCGGACACCGTCTCCAGGAACTTGGCGCTGAGCGCATTGCGAGCCACGTGATAACCCTTCGGTGAGTGGGGAGCCGGCCGGCGGTGGAGCGAAGGGTGCCGGCCGGCTCGCGTCCTACGAGACGCTCCCGCCGTCGACGGTGAGGGCGAGGTAGCAGTAGTCGTCGAGCATCTTGGGGAGGGGGCGGGCCGGGCGGCCGAGACCGGCGGCGAGCTTCAGCGCGCCGTCGAGGTCCGGGTCGAGGCCGGCCTCCTGGAGGATGCGGGTGGCCCAGGTGCGCCCGAGCCGCTGGTGGGCGACGTACGCGGGGTGGTCGCGGGCGCCGTGCAGGTGCGCGGCGATCGCCTCGTCCCACGGCATCAGCGACTGGGGGCGCAGGGCGTGCAGGGCCTTGGCGGCGGCGGTCGGCCCGAGGGTGCGGGCGCGTCCGGTGGCCGGGGACAACGCGGCCTGGGTAGTGGCCAGTTCGGCGAAGCAGGGGCCCAGTGTGTCGAGGTCGTCGTCGGTGAGCTGGGCCAGGGGGCGCCGCGGGAGCGCAGCGCCCCAGGTCTCCCACCAGGCGGCCAGACCGGTGTCGAACAAGTCCGGCTCGCCCGGCTTGGGGTAACGGATGCGGCAGCCGGCGAGGTTGAGCCAGCGCAGCAGGGCGGTGCGGTGTGCGGGGCGGGCCGGGTCCGGCTGCCCGCCGGTGGCGGCGAGGTACTCGTCCCAGATCTCGTCGACCCTGGTGAACTGCGCGAACCGCGTCACGGCCGCGCTCAGAACGGCCTGGTTCATGGGAAGTTCGGGCATGCGGGTCTCCTCGGTGTGGGACGTCCCGGGGTCAGCGGGACAGAACGTATCCGTCGTCGGGTCGGTGGTCGCGCGAGCGCCGCAGGTCGGTGAGGACGAACGTGCGCTGGAGCCAGCGGTCGTTGCCGTCGTAGCGCGGCGTGAAGGCGGTACGGCCGTGCAGCGTCACCCGATTGTCGACGACGGCCAGGTCACCGGCGCTCAGGCGCACCGTGTACGAGACGTCGTCGAACGCCTTCTCCAGGACGTGCAGGGCTGCCACGGCGCGTTCGGTGGTGCCGGTGGTGGCGGCGAAGTCGACCCGCACGTCCGGGTCTTCGGGGTCGCCGAAGAGTATCGGGTGGGCCGGGACGGTCCCGCCGGAGGCGCCGAAGGAGGGCGGCGGCTGGGTGGAGAACTCCGGGGCCGACAGTGTCGCGACGGTGTCCTCGGGCAGCAGGGGCAGCGCCTCGCGGATGCCGGCGGTGCGCAGTCCGGCGGCGCCCTCGTGGTCGGCGCGCAGGCACAGCAGCATCACGTAGTCGGGGCGGTGGGCGTGGAAGGCGTTCTCGTTGTGCATCATCAGGGCCACCGAGCCGGCGTTGCCCTGGAAGGTCTCCTGGCCCGGCACCGGCACCACGTCCTGGACGAGGGCGCCGGACTTCTCGGCGCGGAAGGCGGCCGGGTCGCCGAGGCCGCAGGCCGTCATCATCAGCACGGCGGCGGGCACGCTCACCTCGCGCTGTACGGAGCCGGGCGCGGTCGGGGTGAGCGGCAGGTTCGCCTCGTCGACGGGGAGGCCGCGCACCAGGAGTGCGCCGGAGGTGCCGGAGTGGCGCCGGTAGGTGCCCGCCCGGCGGCGCAGCGCGGCGGGCAGCTCTTCCCAGGCGGACCGGGCCTCGGCGACCCAGCGCGGGTCGTCGACCTCGGGCAGCCGGGCGCACAGGGCGCGGGCGGCGGCCTCGACCTGGGCCGTCTCTTCGGGTTCGAGGACGAAGACCCCTTCGGTCGACCGGTCCCGTACGACGGTGGTTACTGACATTTCATGGCCATTTCTGTGCGCGGTGCGGAGGGCGTCCGGCGCGCGGACACCCGCTCGATCAGATTCAGTGCGGGGGCCGTGAGGATCGTGGTGACCAGCGTCATCACCACGAGCATCGCGAAGACGGTCGGCGTGATGACCTTCAGTTGCAGGCCGATGCCGAGGACGACGAGTTCGGTCAGGCCGCGGCAGTTCATCAGGGCGCCCAGGGAGACGGACTCCTGCCAGCCGAGGCCCGTCAGGCGGGCCGCTCCAGTGGCTCCGGCCCACTTGGCGAGGACGGCGACGGCGGTGACCAGCGCACACCAGCCCCACATCCCGACCCCGCCGAGCAGCCGGAACTCGGTGTGCATCCCCGCGTACACGAAGAACAGCGGGAGCAGCAGTACGACGGTGAGCGCGCGCATCCGGTCCACGGCCGCCGCCACCACCGCCGAGTCGCGGGGCATCGCGGTGCCGAGCAGGAAGGCGCCGAAGATCGGGTGGATACCGATCCCGCCGGTGGTGCAGGCCGCCAGCAGGATGCCGGACAGCACCAGGGGGAGGGCGGCGCGTTCGAGGCGGCCGCCGCGGTGGGCGGCCAGGCGGGCGAGGAGCGGCCGTACTCCGAAGTGCACGGTGGCGATGAAGGCCAGGCTCAGGCCGAGGGTGACCAGTACCGCCGCGGGCGAACCGCCCTTGGCCAGCGCGGTCACCAGGGCGAGCAGGCACCAGGCGGTGATGTCGTCGATGGCCGCGCAGGTCAGGGCGAGGGCCCCGACCGGGGTGCGGTCGGCCCCGCGGTCGGCGAGGATCCGGGCGATCACCGGGAACGCCGTGATGCTCATGGAGACGGCGATGAACAGGGCGAACACGGGGAACCCGACGCCGGGAGCGGCGAACCGACGGTACATCGCGAGGGCCAGCAGCAGTCCGCCGAGCAGCGGCAGGGCGATGCCGGCGTTGCTGACCAGGACCGCGGTGCGACCCCGGCTCCTGAGGTGGCGCAGGTCGAGCTCGTAGCCGATCAGGAACATGAACAGCACGAGGCCGAGCTGCGCCAGGGCGTTGATGACCGGCAGCATGTCCGCCGGGAACAGCCAGCGCTGCCCCTCGGGCCAGACGGCCCCGAGCAGGGAGGGGCCGAGCGCGATCCCGACGAGGATCTCGCCGACGACCGGGGCCTGCCCCACCCGGCGGCAGAGCAGCCCGGCCACCTGCCCGCAGCCCATGATCAGGGGGAGGGCCAGCAGGAGGTGGGCGACCGGGTCCACCGCCGGGAGGGCCGCCGCGAGTTCAGCCGGTGGCATCGGAGTCGTCCGGCTCGTCGACGAAGTACCAGTTCTCGGGGTTGATGAAGCCGAGCGGGTTGATCGGCTCGACGCCCTTGAGCTGGTTGGCCACCTCGAAGACCCGCAGCGGGAAGTTCGGCATCCAGATCACCGGGACCTGCTCGGCGAGGTAGTCCTGGTAGGCGTACAGGTCGGCGAGGTCGTCGCTGGTGACGGTCTTCGCGATGAGCTCGTCGGCGACCGGGTCGGAGTAGCTGCCGAAGTTGCAGCCGGCGCCGGTCTGGTAGAGCAGTTCGCCGGTCGGGTGGAAGTTGGGCCCGTACACCCAGCCGCCGTTCCAGCAGGACAGCTCCCAGTTGGTGGTTCCGGTGGTGTCCTGGCCGACCAGGACCGAGGGGTGCACCTCTTCCAGCACCAGCTCGATGCCGGCCCGCGCGGCGTCGTCGCGGAACTTGCGCATCACGCGGGTCAGGGTCTTCTCGTGTCCGGCGGCGTAGCGGAGAGAGATGGTCAGTCGGGTGCCGGCGGGGATGCCCTCGCCGGCCTGGCCGGGCCCGGTGCCGGGGGCGACGCAGACGGCGGGGGTGACCGAGGTGTCCCAGCCGTTGTCCTGGAGCATCCGGCGGGCGCGGTCCACGTCGAAGGGGAACGGGTTGGTCTTCTGCGCGGGCGACAGCAGCTCGGTGGCCGGCAGGGCGGGGACGGGGCCGTAGGTGGGGTAGCCGTAGCCCTGGTAGATCTCCTGGAACGAGCCGTCCTGGTCGAGGGTGGTCTGCAGTGCCTGCCGGAAGTACAGCTGCCGGAAGATCTTCCCGGTGACGGTGGTGTTGGCGAAGTTGAACGGGAAGTAGTGGATGGCGTAGAGGATCTGCGGGACGATCCGGTAGTGCTCGGCGAGCGGGTTGGGGCCGCCGGTGACGGGGTCCGCGGCCGGCTCGGTGATCTTGTCGAAGGGCAGGAAGCCCAGGTGGATGGCGTCCGGTCCGTGGGGACCGCCCTCCAGCGCCCGGTACTGTTCCTCGTCCGTCTCGGTGGGCACCAGGCGGAACGCGTCGGCGTACGGCTTGTTGGGCCCGGAGTAGGACGGGTTGGGCACCATGGTGACCAGGCCGTCCATCGCGTAACTGGCGAGCTTCCAGGGGCCGTTGACGACCGACCAGATGGGGCTGTCGGCCCAGCGGGCCCGTGCGGAGTTGTCCTCCGCGTAGACGTCGCCGTTCTCGGCCATCAGGTAGTCGTAGACGGCGTACGCGGCGTCCTTGTCGGTGGTGGCGTCGGCGGGGCCCTCGGCGGTGCGGTCCCAGGCTCTGGGCAGCGGGGTGATGAGGCTGAACTGGTTCATCAGGACCCAGTTCTGCGCGTACGCCCGGTCGAAGGTGAAGCGGACCTGGTCCTCGGCGACCTTTTCGTAGCCGGTCAGGTTGTCCGGGAAGTAGCCGGGCACATAGCCGCCGTACTCCTCCTTCTTCGCCTCCAGCAGGTGCATCCAGAGCATCACGCCGTCGGCGTTCACGGTCTCGCCGTTGGACCACTTGTAGGGCTTGACGGTGAGTGTCGCGGTGCGCCCGTCCTCGCTCCACCGGGGCGCCTCGGCCATGCTCAGCTCGTAGTCGACCTGTGCGTCGCCCTTGGTGCCGTACCAGTACAGCGGCCGGTACATCAGCATCTGGAACTCGTACAGGCTGCGGGCGCCGAACCGGCCCGGCGGCAGCAGGGGGAAGATGGCGGCGGGCGGGAAGCCGGGCGTGCAGGCCCAGCTGATCGTGCCGCCCTTGCGGGGTATCGCGGTCATGACGACGGTCCTTGCTCGATGAGGGGGTCGGTCGCGGCGAGTTCTTCGATGCAGGAGGTGCCGGTGGCGGCGTCGGGGCCGTAGCGCTCCCACGTCTCGTGCAGCCGGACCCGGCCGTCGGGGAGGACCTCGGGGACGCTCACGCAGTGCCCGGCGACGGTCCGGCCGCTGGTCAGGACCATCGTGTAGGCGAAGGTGAGGGTGCCGTCGGGGGCGGCGACGCCGGTGAGCGAGCCGCGTCGGACGTCGCCGCCGGCGGAGGAGCCCCACAGCAGGTCGCCCTGTTGGCGGTAGTGGGCGATGGGGGCGTCGGGGCCGGCCGTGACCTTCCGGAATCGCCTGCCGTCGTAGTCGATCAACATGCCCTCCAGGGGTGGTGGGGGCCGCTCAGGCACGGTCGCGGAGTTCGAGCGTGCAGCACTTGACGCTGCCGCCGGCCTTGAGCAGCTCGGACAGGTCGACGCCGCGCGGTGCGAAGCCCCGCTCGCGCAGCGCGTCGATGAGGTGGGTGGCGGACTGCGGCAGCAGGACGTTGTGGCCGTCGCTGAAGGCGTTGAGGCCGAAGACCGCGGCGTCCGCGTCGGTGGCGAGGATCGCGTCCGGGTACAGCTCGCGGAGCACGGCCTGGCTGCCGGGGGTGAAGGCGGCCGGGTAGTACATGACCTCGGTGTCGGACAGCACCGCGAGCGCGGTGTCCAGGTGGTAGAACTCCGGGTCGACCAGGGTCAGTCCGGTGACCGGGACGCCGAAGAACTCCTGTGCCTCGGCGTGCGAGCGCACGTCGGTGCGGAACCCGGTGCCGGCCAGCAGCCGGCGTCCGACGAGGAGGTAGTCGCCCTCGCCCTCGTTGATGTACTCGGGCCAGCACAGCTCCTGGTAGCCCTGGTCGCGGAACCAGTCCAGGTAGGCGGGGCCCTCGGCGGTGCGCTCGACGTGGCGGAAGCGGGCGCCGAACACCTTGCCGTCGACGACGGTGGCGCCGTTGGCGGCGAACACCATGTCGGGCAGGCCGCCGACCGGCTCGATCAGCTCGACGGTGTGCCCGAGCTCCTCGTACAGCGCGCGCAGCGTCTCCCACTGGGCGAGGGCGAGTTCCGCGTCCACGGGCTTCTCGGGGTGCATCCACGGGTTGATGGAGTAGTGCACGTCGAAGTGGCTGGGGCGGCACATCAGCAGCCGGCGCCGGATCGCGGTGCGGGTGCGGGGAGCCTCGGGGGTGTGCGGCGGCTCGATGGGCTGCGGGTAGGGCATGGTGGTCCCTCCTGGGGTGCGGAAAGAGCTGGTGGGCGGCCGGATTGCGGCCTGGTTCACGGGGCGAAGTGCACGTCGATGGAGTTGGCGAGATCGGTCGCGGTGCGCATCGCGTCCTCGAAGGAGGTGCCGGTGACACCGAGGAAGCCGAGGATGGAGTTGCCCTCGGGGGGACGGCGGATGAGGTCCCCCGGCCGGGCGGTGATCTTGAAGAAGAAGACCTTGTCGGAGTCGGCGAGTTCGGCCGGGACGTCGACCCGCTCGATCCGTCCGGAGTCGCACAGCAGGGCCATGCCGGCGATGTGCACCCCGGTCGGGGTGTACGGGCCGACCTTCGGCCGGACGCCGCGGGCGGTGTCCATCAGGGCCCGGATCGGGCAGTGGCCGGCGGTGAGCCGGGCGATGTGGTCGAGTCCGCCGCCACCGGGGCGCACGGCGATCTCCAGGATGTGCGGGGCGCCCTGGTGGTAGCGGACCTCGGCGTGCAGCACGCCGTGGGTGACGCCCTGGGCCCGCACGCCGGCCCGGACCGCCCGGTGCAGTTCCTCGATCTGGCCGGGGCTCAGCGAGGTCGGCGCGGCGTGCACGTCGTCGTCGAAGGTGTCGCCCTCGACGGTGACCCGGTCGACGACCGAGCCGAGGTAGACCTCGCCGTCCCAGGCGACCGCCTCGCACAGGAACTCCCGCCCGTCCAGGAAGGATTCGATCAGCAGCCCCTGCGGGCCCAGGTCGACGCCGTGCGCCTCCATGCGGTACCAGGACATGCCGTCGATGCCGTCGAGGGCCTGGGCGAACCGCTCGGTCATGTCGTCGGCGTCCTCGACGCGGAAGACGAAGTTGCTGGCCGCGCCCAGCGTCGGCTTGAGGATGACGGGGTAGCCGAACTCCTCGCCGGCCGCGTGCGCCTCGGCCAGGTCGGACACCAGGCGGAAGGCTGGGATCGGGACGCCGCCCTTCTCGTGGGCCCGGCGCATCAGGTACTTGTTGCGGCTGGTGCGGGCGGCCTCCAGCCCGATGCCGGGCAGGCCGAGCGCCTCGGCGACGGCGGCGACGGTGACCACGCCGGCCTCGGAGAAGGTCAGGACGCCCTCGAAGTGCTCCTCGGCGTGCCAGGTGCGGGCGGCGGCGACGATGTCGTCGATCTGCTGCGAGCCGACGACGCGGTAGCGCTCGGCGGGCCAGTAGGCGTCCTCGCCCAGGCCGTTGAGGACGTACAGCTCGGCCCCGAGCTCCTCGACCTGCTGGTAGCGGGACAGGTAGTACTGGGCGTTCTGGAGGGCCTCCAGCGCGAGCAGTTTCATGGTGCGGGCTCCTCGGGGGTCAGTTGGCGGGCTGCGGCACGGGCGTGGTGGCGGCGGTGGTCCGCTCCTGCGCGGCGTAGAAGCGCCGCATGGTGGCGATGGCGGCCAGCGGGACGACACCGATCAGGAGCGACAGGCTCCAGAACGCGAGGGCCACGGACCGGTGGTCGGCGAGGTAGGACAGGGTGATCGTGACGACCAGTCCGGCCGCCAGGCTGACCGCGTTGACCGTGCCGAAGACCCGGCCGGAGCGGCTGTCCTCGACGGCCCGCATCAGCAGGGTGCGCGAGGAGATCGCGGCGAAGCCGAAGGCGAACGCGGCGAACGGGATCGCGGTCATCAGGGAGGCGATGTGGAACGGCTCCACGGCGATCAGCGCCGCGTTCCCCGCGAATCCGAAGGCCGCGAGCGCCAGGTTGGAGACCCGCGCGGAGATCCGCTTGTAGACGGCCGCGCCGATCAGCATGCCGACCCCGGCGAGCGCGTCGACCAGTCCGAAGATGCCCGCGTGCTGCTTGAACACCTGGATGACCAGGACCACCAACAGCACGTTGCTGACGGTGATGTTGACGCTGCCGACGGCGAGCAGCACTCCGAGGCGCTTGACCGGTCCGCCCGTCGGCGTGCCCGCCTGCGTCCCCTCCTCGGCCGCCTGCTCGGCGCTCCGCTGCGGTTTGCGGCCGAGCACCACCCAGCACGCCGCGGAGAAGGCGAAGGTGGCGGCGTTGAAGTAGAACATCGGCATCAGGCCGAAGACCTGGATCAGGAAGCCGCCGACGGCCGCCGACAGCAACGAGCCCGCCTGCGTCGACATCGAGAAGTTGGCGTTGAACGGTCCCAGCCGCTCGTACCGCACCCGCTCCCGCACCAGGGCGTTGCTGGCGGGGTTGAACGCGGCGGAGATCAGCGACAGCGCGAAGGTCACGACGTACGCGGTGAGCTGTGTGGACGCTCCGAGCGCCAGCGCGACCGGCAGCGACAGCGCCGCGAGTGCGCTCGCCACGTCGCAGAGCAGGCACATCATCCGCCGGTCGAAGCGGTCGACGAGCCGCCCGAAGAGCACGGAGAGCAGCACCTGGGGAATGGCCATCACGATGAACAGCCAGCCCACCGACAGCGCGGTCCGTTGCTCTTCGAGGACCAGCAGCGACGCGCCCATCATCTGGATGCCGTTGCCGAGGTAGGTGACGAAGTTCGCCGGGAGGATCAGCCACTCGGCCCGGTCCCGGCCCGAGGGCCGGGCCGCCTGCGGTGCCCCGGGGGCCTGCGTGGTGGTCATGGTGCGACTCCTGAGATCAAGTGGTCGGGGGCGCGCAGCCGGCCGGGCATCCGCACCGGGCGGTCCACGGCGGCCAGGCCGGTCGGGACGCCGGGCCCGGTGCCCAGCGCCCGGCGGGCCAGTGAACGGGCTATCAGGGGGGCGAACTTGAACGAGGAGCCGCCGCAGGCCGCGTAGATCCACGCGTTCTCCTCGCCCAGCTGCCCGAGGACCGGGCCGTGGGTCGTGCTGTCGGCGAGGTAGTAGCTGTCCTCGGCCCGCTCGATCCACTCGGCCCGGAATCCGTGCAGCAGCGCGGTGAAGAGCTCCACCAGCCGGGTCCGTTGCGCGTCGGGGGCGATCCGGTCGGTCACCTTCTCGACGGGCCGGCAGGCGACGGCCGCGCTGAGCTTGAGGGGGGTCCCGGCCACCGGCGGCACCAGCCAGGAGCCCTCCGGGGTGCCGAGGGACGGGATGGTGGGCGTGCGCTCCCACACCCCCCGCAGGTCCGCGGGCACCGTGCACATCAGCTGGGTCTGCCGGTAGAGGGTCAGGCCGTCGGACCGGTCGGGGCCGAGCAGTTCGCGCGACCACAGGCCGGCGGCCAGCACGACCGCGTCACCGCGCAGCGCGGTGCCGTCCGCCAGCCGCACCAGCCCGAACGGCGCCTCCACACCGGTGACCCGCCGGCCGGGCAGCAGCCGGACACCCGGCCGGCCGGCCAGCAGTGCGGCGGTGCCGGTCAGGATGCGGTCGGCGAGCAGCACTCCTCCGTTGCGCTCCAGCACCGCGCGGCTGCCGCGGGGCGGCCGCAGGTGCGGGAAGCGTTCGACGGTCTGCCGCTCGTCGAGCCGCACCGCGCCCGGCACCTCGGCGAGCGCGGCGGCCGACGCCTCGGGCTCGCCGGGGCCCAGGACGGTCAGGGCCCCGACCCGGTGGTAGACGTCGGCGCCGAGCCGGGACTCGACCTCCGCCCACCGGTGATGGGCCTCGATGGCCGCCGCGGCCTCGGGTGCGCCCGGGTGCAGGGCCCTAAGGACGCGGTGCCGGTCGTAGGAGGTGGCCTCCGGGTTGGGGATCTCGCCCCGGTCCACGACGCTCACCTCGGCGCCCGCGAGCGAGCACTCCAGTGCGGTGAGGAGGCCGATCACTCCGCCTCCCACGACGATGATCCGCACGGCTTCAGCCGGCCTGGGCCGTGGTCGTGCCGAGCGGCGGCAGGGCGAACGGCTTGACCTCGGAGAGCGCGAAGGTCTCGAAGCCCAGCGAGCCGTCGAAGCCGCCGGCCAGTGCGGCCGCCTCGGCCAGGTCGATCAGGATCGGCGAGGCGCAGGCGATCAGGGCGCGGACCTCCAGGTACAGGTCGCCCAGGGCCGTTCGGTCCGGCTGCCGGCAGCCCAGGTCGAGTTCCTCGGTCCAGCGGGCCAGTCGCTCCAGCTGGACGCAGATCAGGTCGGCGGCGCGGGTGAGGCTGTAGCCCTCCAGCTCGTAGCAGGCGGCGAACCGCTCCAGCATGATCGCCGCGTGCCGGCGGGCCCGGTCGGAGACCGGCAGGGTGGTGCCGCCGACCGTCCGGGCCGCCTCGTCGAGACGGGAGCGCAGCCGCTCCCACGGCTGGACGAGCCGCTCGCCGGTGACCTTGTCGAGCGCCACCCGGCTGAAGTTCGTGCGCTGGTTCTCGGGGTTGGCCAGGGCCAGGTAGAACCGGACGAGGTCCCGGGGGACCTCCTTGAGCAGGTCCTCGGCGTACAGGACGTGCCCCCGGCTGGTGGAGAACTTCTCGTTCTCCAACTCGTAGAACTCGTTGACGATCATGGCGTCGGGGACGATGTACCGGCCCTCGTGGGCCATGATCAGGGCGAGGTGGGTCAGGCCCCAGAACCAGATGTTGTCGAAGCCGATGAAGTAGACCAGTTCATGGTCGCGGTCGGTCCGCCACAGCTCGTCGGAGGCGGCGGTCTCCTCACCGAGTTGCCGGGCCGCATGGTCGGTGGTGTACATGACCGCCGGAATGCCTTCGACCCAGGCGTTGATGACCTGTCCGGGGGTCTCCGGGAACGGCGCCTCGATGCCCCAGCCGAGCGGGTAGGTGATCGGGAAGTCGGCGAGCGGCCGGTCCAGGAGTTCGCGCACCAACTGCGCCATGTGGGGCCGCAGGTAGGGCAGTTTCTCGGCGTAGTAGGTGGTGAGGCGGTCCCGGTAGTCCTCCATCGGGAGGACCAGGATCTCGGCTTCGCGGGTGGTGAGCTGGTCGGTGGGGTCGACGGTGGAACGGGCGCCGATCAGCTCGTCGAAGTTGTTGGGGTGGCCGCAGGTCTCGCACAGGCCGCCGCGGCTCTCCGACAGGCAGATCGGGCAGTCGCCGCAGACCAGGCCCTCGACGAGGAATTCGCCGGTCTTCTCGGAGTACGGCAGGCGCACGGTGCGCAGCTCGAACTTGCCGGCGGCGTGCAGCTCCTGGACGAACTTCAGGACGGT
The DNA here is from genome assembly GCF_000373585.1 of Streptomyces sp. MspMP-M5. Lineage (GTDB taxonomy): Bacteria > Actinomycetota > Actinomycetes > Streptomycetales > Streptomycetaceae > Streptomyces. The sequence continues at coordinate 60,323 of NZ_KB891895.1, read as the reverse complement.
GGCGCGGTAGCCGTCGTCGTACGGCGCGAAGCCGTCGACGGACATGCCCATCGTCTCCAGGGTGTCCCGGATGCCGGTCCACGAACGCCGCGCCAGTTCCTCGGGGGCGACGCCGAGCTTGCGGGCGCTGGCCAGGACGTAGGTCTGGCTCTCGTCGGTGCCGGAGGAGTAGAGCACGCCGCGCCCGGTGGCGCGCAGGTAGCGGGCGTGGACGTCGGCGGCGATGAACGGGCCGGCGAGGTGGCCGACGTGCAGGCTGCCGTTGGGGGTGGGCGGGGTGTCGATGACGATGACGCGCCGGTCACCCAGCTCGTTGCGGGACGGCATGGCTCAGCCCTCGCTCTCGTGACGCTTCATGAACGCCGTGCTCATGTCGGCGTCCCACCAGATGCTGAACATCTCGAAGTCGGTGTCGGTGTCGTTGATGACCTGGTGTTCGTGGCCGGGCGGGAAGTGCACGATGTCGCCGGCCACGAACGGCAGCCGCTCACCGCGGGACTCGATCCACGCCTCGCCCTTCACCGCGAGGAAGATCTCGTACTCGTGGTGGGCGTGCTTGGGGGAGGAGGCACCGGCGAGGATGACGCTCTGGGCGCCTTCGAAGGGGGCGTTCAGTGTGGGCCACGGCAGCAGCCGTTGCGACCAGCTGTTCTCCGCGTCGAGCGCGGCGCGGTCGAAGTGTCGGATGTCCAAGGGAGTTCCTTAGAGAAGGGCAAGAGCGGGCTTGCCGACGGGGCGCGGACGCCTGGCGGGTGCGGGACCGTGGACCTCAGAGGACCGGAACCGGCTCGCGGTCCTCGGCGGTGGGTCGCGGCGCGGTCCGGGGGGACTGTGCGGCGTGGTCGATCAGGTTCCTGGCGATCTCCTCGCTGCGGGTGGCGAGGATGCTCAGCAGCGAGTCGGCGATGCCGTGGGTGGCCTCGTTGACGCCCTGCAAGTAGCAGCTGGCGGCGGTCTGTTCGCCGAGGTCCAGCCGGTAGTCGCGGCCGACCTCGATCTTCGCGAGGCCCAGTGCGTCGGCCAGGTTCCGGATGACGGCGGGCTGCTCGGGGCGGAATCCGGTGCCGAGCAGGACGAGGTCGCAGGGGAGTTCCTCGACGGCGCCGGTCAGCCGGTTGGCCAGGGTCAGGACGAGCTCGTCGCCGGTGTCCCGGACGTCGGTGACGCGGGTCATGGTGCGGATAGCGAGGCCCCCGCCGCCGCGCATCCGGTCCAGGTAGACCTGCCGGTAGAGCTGCTCCAGCATGGGTGGGGTCAGCCCCGCGTAGTTGGTGCGGTGCATCTCCTCCAGGATGCTGCCGCGGGCGGTCGCGTCCGCGGCGTGGAACTCGTCGACGAAGCCGGAGAAGAACAGCTCGTTGGTGAACTTGCTGGTCTCGTAGTGGTTGAGGCCGATCGAGCGCATGATCAGCGTGGGGGTGCAGCCGGGCAGGTCCTGCTGGACGGAGTGGAACATCTCGGCGGCGCTCTGCGCCCCGCCGATGACCACCACCCGCTCACCCGCCCGCCGGGGCCGGGCGGCGATGCGGTCCAGGTATTCGGTGCTGTGGATGACGCGGTCCGCGTCGAGCCCGCGGAAGACCGCGGGGACGTTGGCGTCCCGGCCGGCGCCGACGACCAGGTGGCGGCCGGAGATGACGGCACCGTCCGCGGTGTGGGCCAGCCAGCCGTCGACGGCGCCGGCAGCGTCCCGGCGCGGCACCAGCGAGGTGACCTTGGAGCCGTAGCGCACGCGGACCCGGTCGAGGGATTCGGCGACCCAGCGGTGGTAGTCGGATATCTCGCTGCGGTAGGGGGTGAAGGTGGAGAGGTTGATGAACTCCTCCAACCGCCCGCTCTCGTGGAGGTAGTTGACGAAGGAGAACTTGCTGCGCGGGTTGCGCAGCGTCACCAGGTCCTTGAGGAACGAGACCTGACTCTGTGACCAGGGCAGCAGCATGCCGCGCTGCCAGGCGACGGTGTCGCCCTGCTCCAGCAGGAGGGTCTGGCCGGCCAGGTGGGCCGGCGCGAGCTCCTCCAGGGCCACGGCCAGCGCCAGGTTGGCCGGGCCGGCTCCGATGGCGAGGACTTCGACGTCGTGCTTGGACATGAACTTCCCCTTGTGCGGTGGCGTGGGTGCGCCCCGGTCTTGCGCCCGGAGCCGGATGGGTCGGTCGGTCAGATCCGCAGGGTGCCCGCCGGTCTGATGTCGGTGGTCAGCGGGGCCGAGCCCCAGCCGGAGTCGTCGGCACCGGCCAGGGTGGCGCCCCAGCCCGAGTCCTCCGGGTCGTTGCTGCCGGTGTTGACGGCCAGGACGGACACGAAGGCGGCGAGTGCGAGGGCGGCTGCGGCGGTACGGATGCGGGACATACGAACTCCTCGTGTGTGGCGTGCTGGAAAGGGATGGCGGGGGCCTCGACCGGCTGTGGCGCCGGGATGCCCGCCTCGGCAGCAACCATGGCAGCGCCGGGGCCGGTTGGCTGGCCGAAAAGACACCCGACAAACCGCCTGGCAGAAATACGTCCCTCTCATAAAACCCAGCAAATGCCCCTAAGGTCCGATGAATTCCTGCTTCCGGGTACGAAACGGAGGCGAATCTGCCGGATTCTCGTCACGGCTTGTCGTGTTCTCGGGCACCTTGGCCCGGTTACGGAAAATCCTCCCCTTGGCAGGTTTCCGCCTGGCGGATTGCCGGTGTCGTCCCCGGGCCGCCAACCCGCCCGCACGCAGCGATGGTTGGTATCGGACGGGCACCCGCGCCCGCCCCCCCCGTCACGGCTGAGGAGTCAGGAAGATGACCGCACCCACCGACGTACTGCTCGTGATCGGCAGCGGCCAGCAGCGCTACCGCGAGTACCTCCTCGCGAGCGCCGCCGAACGGCACCCGCTGTGGCTGATCGACTCCTCGGAGCCCACCTGGCAGCAGCCGCACATCGTGGGCTCCAGCGTGGTGCCGCTGCTCGACCGGACCCGGCTGATCCCGGACCGCGAGCGGATCTCCAGCACCGCCCTGCGCCTCGCCGCCGCGCATCGGATCGCCGGCGTCCTCACCTACGACGAGACGCTGGTGACCACCGCCGCACTGATCGCCGAGAAACTGGGCCTGCCCGGCCTGACCACGGACGGCGCCGACCGGTGCCGCAACAAGCACCGCACCCGCGGGGCCCTCACCCTGGCCGGCCTGCCACAGCCCCGCTACGCCCTCGCGCTCACCCTGAACGAGGCCCGGGAGGCCGCCGCGGCGATCGGCTTCCCCATGGTGCTCAAGCCCCGCGGCATGGGCGCGAGCATCGGCGTGGTGCGGGTGGACGACCCGGCCGGACTGGACGACGCCTTCGTGATGGCGGAACGGGCCGGCCACGGCGGCTCCCCCGACTACGAGGGCGGGGTGCTCCTGGAGGAGTACCTGGCCGGCCCCGAGATCAGCATCGACGGCGCCTGCCTCGACGGCACGTACCAGCCGATGTTCCTCGCCCGCAAGCAGACCGGTATGGAGCCGTACTTCGAGGAGACCGGCCACGTCGTCGACGCCGACGACGAACTGCTCCGCGACCCCGAACTGCTCCGGATCCTGCGGGCCGCCCACCGGGCGCTGGCGGTGTCGACCGGGACCACCCACACCGAGGTCCGCTTCACCACCAAGGGCCCGGTCATCATCGAGGTCAACGCCCGCCTCGGCGGCGACCTGATCCCATGGCTGGGCCAGTTGGCGACCGGGATCCACCCCGGCCGGGTGGCCGTCGAACTCGCCCTGGGCGTCCGCCCCGACCTCACCCCCACCGAACGCCGGGCCACCGGAATCCGGTTCAGCTACCCGCCACGGGACTGCCGCGTCGAGGAGGTCACCGTCCCCGCGCCGGACCCGGCCCGCGGACTGCTGTACGCCGAGCCGATCGCGGACCCCGGCACCGAACTGCGACTGCCCCCGAACGGCTATCTCGGCCGCTTCGCCTACGTCGTCTGCGCCGGCGAGGACCGCGCCGCATGCGAACGGCGACTGGACGCGGCCGCCGCCGCCACGGACCTCTCCTACACCCCGACCGTCTGACCCGTCCCACCACCGCCCCGCACACAAGGAGCACCCCACGGTGTCCGCGATCACTGAACTCACCCGCGCCGAAGCCGACGCCCGCGCCCGGCTGCTGCACATCGACTCCTACCGGATCCACCTCGACCTGACCGCGGGCCCGGACGTCTTCCGCTCCGAGACGGAGATCCACTTCACCGCCGCCGAACCGGGCACCGCCACCTTCGCCGAGCTGCTGCCCGAGCACCTCCACGCGGTCGAACTCAACGGCCGCCAGCTGGACCCCGGTTCGGCCTTCGCGGACGGCCGGATCCACCTCCCGGACCTCGCCGCCCGCAACCACCTGCGGGTGATCGCCGACTGCCGCTACACCAACACCGGAACCGGCCTGCACCGGATGACCGACCCCGCCGACGGCAAGGTCTACCTCTACACCCACCTCCAAGTCGCCGAAGCGGCACGGATCTTCGCCTGCTTCGACCAGCCGTCGCTGAAGGCTCCCGTCACCCTGAGCGTGACCGCGCCGGAGGGCTGGCAGCTCTTCTCCACCTCGCCCACCCCCACCGCGCCCGACGGCGCCACCTGGCACTTCGCGCCGGCCCCGGCCCTGCCGACATACGCGTTCGCCCTGGTCGCCGGCGACTACCACGTAGTGCGCGACACCACCTACACCGCTCCCGACGGGCGGCCGGTACCACTGGCGGTGGCCTGCCGGGCCTCCCTCGCCGCGCACCTCGACGCGGACGAGATCCTGCACACCACCCGGCAGGGCCTGGACCACTACACCGGGGTGTTCGGGTCCTTCCCGTTCGCCAAGTACGACCAGGTCTTCGCGCCCGAACTCAACGTCGCGGCCATGGAGAACGCGGCCTGCGTCACCGTCCACGAGAAGTACGTCTTCCGCTCCCTGGCCACGGAGGCGCTCCGGGTGCGCCGGGCCGGCACCATCCTGCACGAGATGGCCCACATGTGGTTCGGCAACATGGTCACCATGCGGTGGTGGGACGACCTGTGGCTGAGCGAGTCGTTCGCCACCTACGCCGCCGCCCGCTGCCAGGCAGAGGCGACCGAGTGGACCCAGTCCTGGACCATGTTCGCCAACGTCGAGAAGGTCTGGGCGTACCAGGCCGACCAGCGGACCACCACCCACCCGGTGGTGGCCGACATCGCCAACCTCACCGACGTCCAGGTCAACTTCGACGGCATCACCTACGCGAAGGGCGCCGCCGTCATCAAACAGCTGGTGTCCTGGGTCGGCACCGACGCCTTCAACGACGCGGTGCGCGACTACTTCGGCCGGCACGCCTGGTCCACCGCCTCCCTGGCCGACCTCCTCGCCATCGCGGGCAAGCACTCGGGCCGCGACCTCGGCCACTGGGCCGAGGAATGGCTGCGCACCGCCGGGCCCAACACCCTGCGTCCCGAGCTGACCGTGGACCACGACGACCGCTTCCGCACCTTCGCCGTCGTCCAGGAAGCGCCGACCGCGCACCCCCGACTGCGCTCCCACCGGATCGCCATCGGCCTGTACGAGCTCCGCGACGGCCGCCTCGAACGCGTCCGGCGGGTGCAGGCCGACGTGACGGGACCGCGCACCGAGATCCCCGAGCTGCACGGGGTGCGCCGGCCCGATCTGGTACTGCTCAACGACGACGACCTCGGCTACACCCGGATCCGCTTCGACGACCGTTCACTGGCCACCGTGCTGGCGCACGTCACGGCGCTGCGCGAGCCGGTGCAGCGGGCGGTGTGCTGGTACGCCCTGTGGGACATGGTCAACAGCGCCGAACTGCCCGCCCGGACGTACCTGGCGGCGGTCACCGCCTGCCTGCCCCACGAGACCGACTTCGGCATCGCACAGGTGCAGCAGCGGCAGGCCCAGACGGCCGTGGCCCGCTGCACCGCGCCGGCCGACCGCGCCGCGGCCCGCGACGCACTCGCCGCCACCTGGTGGGACCTGCTGGCGCAGGCCGAGCCCGGCAGCGACTTCCAACTGATGTGGGCCGGAGCCTTCGCCGAGACGGCACGCTCCGACACGGACCTGGACCGGGTCGCCGCACTGCTGTCCGGCGAGCGGACCGTGCCGGGGCTGGCGGGCGACGCCGAACTGCGCTGGCAGCTGCTGACCGCGCTCGCCGCCGCGGGACGCGCCGACGCCGCGGCGATCGACGCCGAAGCGGCCCGCGACCACACCGCGGCCGGACTCCGCCACGCGGCCCGCGCCCGGGCCGCCCGCCCCACCGCCGAGGCGAAGGCGGCGGCCTGGGAGTCCGTCGTGCACCGCACCGATCTGCCGCACGCCGTGCAGACCGCCGTCGCCGAGGCGTTCGCCGGCCTCCCCCAGGACGGGGCCGAGGTGCTACGCCCCTACGTCGACCGGTACTTCGCGGTGCTGGCGACCCTGTGGGACGAGCGCGGCGGCGACCTCGCACGGGGCCTCGTCGACGCCCTCTTCCCCCGCGCCCTCGTGGAGCAGGCCACCCTGGACGCCACCGACGCCTACCTCACCACGCACCGCCCGGCCCCGGCCCTGCGCCGACTGCTCCTCGAAGCCCGTGAGGACGTCGCCCGCGCGCTCAACGCCCAACGGCACGGCGCCGCCGGCCCGCTGCAACACCACTGACACGGAGCCCAGTTCGGCCGTCCGATCTGCGGAGACGTTCCCGTCCGCGAGGACGTCTCCGCGGACGGGAACGATGCGTACTCATCGTGTGGTCTCGTTCAGCGCCGGGGCGGCCTGCTGTTCGGCGTCGAGGCGTGGGCCGATGACGCCTTCGGTGGCCAGTTGGTCGTGGACCTCGTCGACGAGCCCGTGCAGCACCTTGATCTGGGACTTGGTGAACAGCAGCACGGCGACGATCAGCACGATGCCCGGCAGCTGGGACAGCAGGAACGACTCGTTGAACTTGTCGACATCGAAGCTGTAGACGACGATCACGCGCAGCACGGCGTCGACCAGTGCGGCGAGCCCGAACGCCGCCGTCACCATGCGCTCACGAGCACGGAACGGCTGGGAGCGCTCCCACGCCTGCTCATAGGCGACGGTGCGGTCGGGGTCGCCGTCGGTCGCCATGGGGGTGGCCGCCACATAGACCAGGGGCCGCCCGGCGACACAGGTGAGGAGCAGGTAGACGGCGGCGAGCAGGGTGTAGAAGGACGGCTTGGCGGCGATCAGGCGCGGGTCGTCGGATAGGAACAGCAAGGCGACGGTCAGCGCCATTTCGAGGACGACGAGCAGGCCGATGACGTCGAGTTTGCGCCGCTGAATGGTGTGGATCAGCGTCCACACGCCACCCGCCGCGCCGGCGAGGGTCAGCGCCCAGACCTGGCTCAAGCCGGCCAACTGGTGCAGGACGTAGAAGCCCGCGATAGGGATGACCAGGTCGAGCACCATCGGAGCGAGGGCCCGGAACTTCCGTGCCGGGTCCGGTGACTTGGATGCCTGGGTTTTCATGTAAGGGTTCCCTTGACGAGCTTTTCCAGTGCCAGGCAGCGATATATCCGGAGTGCGCTGCCGTTGCTTACAGTTATCACGGAAACCTGCTGGTCAACGACGTGCGAGCGCGAGATCGGCGTGCGGGGCCCGGGTGTGACAGGGGAGGGAACGCACGGGTCTCGTCGCCGACGCAGCGGTGGAACCTACCCCAAGACATAAGCCGATTCGGCTTTGCCGGATCGATCCCGTACAGTTCATCGTGCCGACGCGGGGTGGAGCAGCTCGGTAGCTCGCTGGGCTCATAACCCAGAGGTCGCAGGTTCAAATCCTGTCCCCGCTACTCACAGGTGAAGGCCCGGTCGATACCGGGCCTTCACTGCGTCCTGGGCTGCTCGCGCCGTGGCGAGGACTGGCCGACTGCCAGCTCCGCCTGGGCCGGCGGTGGCACGGCATCGGCCCGAGCAACGGAGCCGGCTCGTGGGAGCGGCACCCCGGTGCGCTGGACACCGGCTCCGAAGCTCCCGGCGTCCCTGGACTGGTCAGGGGCGCACTGAGGGTGCTCCGCCGACACTCGACCTGGCGGGACTGGGCCTGGGCCCAGATCTCCCTCCTTGCAAGCTGGTTCCTCGCGGTTGTCCCCCTCCTGCTGTTCGCGATGGGTCTCTTCGGGATCCTGATGCCGGTCCTGTGGGACCCGTGGGTCTCCACCTGGGACAACAGCTGGTACGGCTTCATACGCCTGGAGAACGCCCGCTCGGCAAACTGGGCGGCCGGACTCGGCGTGGGGTGGCTCCTGCTGGGCCTTTGGATCGGACCGCACGCGCTGCGCGCCCAGGCCAAGCTGGCGCGAGCGGTACTGGGCCGCTGACACCCGAGGGCTGTTGCCTGGGTTGGCGGACTCAGGACGGTGGGCGACGCCGACGGCGCTGCCGACGGAAGCCCCGCGCGGCGAGCACGAGCGCGGTGGCAGTGGCCACCGTCAGCAGCATGAAGAGCCAGTTGCGCGGATAGTCCAGCGGCAGAACCGAGGAGTTGGCCTTGGGTCCCGGGCGCAGCAGCACCGGCAGGGCCACCGCCGTCAACGTACCCGCGACCAGCAGCGCCCCGCGGACGGGCCCGCGCGCCCAGCCGCGGACCAGGACCAGCCCGGCGAGCAACACCAGCGGCGCGATGACCGCGTCGTGCAGGATCAGGGCCCCGCCGAGCCAGACCACGACGTCCCTCAGGTCGGGCACGTCCGGCAGCGACGACGCTCCCACACCCATCAGCGCCAGTCCGGCCATCCCGGCCAGCACCCGTGTCACGCTCACCTTCACCTGCCTGGGTTTCAAGACAGCACCTCCAGTCGGCCGACCCACTTCGTCTGCAGCGCACCGGGCCGGTTCGGTGCGATGAGGCGGGCCGGGTAGCCGTGGTCGGGAGTGAGTTCCTGTCCGTTGAGGCGCAGCGCGAGCAGGGTGAGCGGGTCGCGGGCTTGCTCGTGGCTCATCTCGGAGACCCGGTAGCCGCCGCGGAGCTGCAACGACACCACCCGCACGCGCGCATGCGACGGAGCGCCGGCTCGGTCCAGCAGGTCCGTCATGCGCACGCCGGCCCAGTGCGCCGACTTGCTCCAGCCCTCCACACAGGCGATCGGCAGTTCCACCTCGCACTGCGGCAGACCGCGCAACTCTGCCAGCGTCAGCGTGTAGGGCCGCGGCCCGTCCACCACCAGACGGTAGGAGTCGTCGGGGATCCGGCCGACGCCGGCCGCAGCCGCGGTGCGGTTGACCGGCAGGCCCTGTGGGCCGTGGTCCGGGTGGCGGGGCGCGAGCAGATCGAGCCTCTTCAGCGGGGTGAAGGACTGGCCGACCGTGGTCAACGTGACCGCGCCGACCGCCGCTGCCACCGCGGCCAGCAGCGAGCGCCGGTCGGGCGCGTCCTCGACGGGCAGAGCGAGCGTTCCGGGCGACCGTCGGCTCCAATGTGCCTTGATCTCGGGAGCCTTGACGGCGATGTGCAGCATCAGTGCCCCGGCTACCAGCCAGGCCACCGCGTAGTGCACGGGCACGAACGAGAACGGCCATGGATACCACTGGGCGATGTTCAGCAGACCGGTGACCAACTCGAACACCGCTCCCGCCACCAGCAGCCCGATGGACAGCCGCTCCAGTGCGTGGAGCACTGAGCGCACCGGCGGCCAGGCGAACAGCCGAGGGTACACCGCCCACAACTTGGCCAGCAGCAGGGGAATGGCGGCGATACCGGAGGCGACGTGCAGGCCCTGGGTGAGCCGGTAGCCCCACACCGGACGGCTCGGCAGGTCGTTGGCCAGCCAGCCCGGCGGATGTTGGAGGAAGTGACTGACCAGTCCGGTGACGAAGCACACCGCGAACGCCAGGCCCAGCCACCGCCCGATCGAGGTCGCCGTCCGGGCGTCGTGCAACCGCCCCCTGAACACCGGCGGCCGGAGCAAAAGAATGCGCGATCTCATGCCTTCCATCACAGCCGTCGCGAACTCGCAACGGAAGCTGCAAAGTCTTACGAAAGACGGACATCACGTCCGGCATCCGGCATCCCAGCAGCGACGACCGCGACGAGCGCCGGGCACTGGGTGGTTTCGCCTGCCCGTCGTCCACGTGCGCGTGCCTGCGTCGGGTATCGGCCGCGGTGCATTCGGCGTCCTTGGGAACCGCCGGCCACGTATCGCCGGCGACGGGCGCCGTCTCACGGTGACTTGGGCCCGTGCGCTCGCTGTATCCCGCTGTCCGCAGACAACCGGCAGCGCCATCCCGCCATCTCTTCCTGTGACCAACCACATGGGGGAGACGATGAACTGGACCAGGCTGGTGGGGTTTGCAGCGGCCGGTCTCGCGCTGTGCGGCTGCGCCCACGCGGCGAGCACGAGCGGGGCAGCGCAGCGCAGCCCGCGTACGACCGTCCACAGCGCGCACGAGGCTGCGGACAAGGCCGAGGGCGACCGCGGCCGCGCGCTCACCGGCAAGCCCTTCAAGCCCGTGCTGGAGCTGGCGGGCAATCTCGACGCGCGCCCCGAACAACTGGTCGGCATCCGGCTCGATTTCCTCTCCCGCGCTCAGGGTCATGACGCGGTGACCGCCCACTCGCCGGCGTTCAGCGGGCCCGTCAGGCTGCGTTGGCAGGACGACGACTCCTACGGCGCCACGCGCCCGCTCGCGATGACGGACAAGGCCGGCTGGTACCCGCTCGAGGTCTCCGTCGCAGGCCGCACCGTCGCCCGCGACAGGATCCACGTCGTGCCTTCCGAGCGCCCTTCCTTCACCCTGACGTTCGGGTCGGAGGTGGCGCGGCCCGGTGAGCCGCTGTGGCTGAACTTCGACGATCTGTACCCCGGTGAGCGGGGCACCGACTTCACCGTACGGTCCGCGGCTCTGCACCGGCCGGTCCGTCTCGTCCACGACGAGCGGAACGACTTCTACAACCCCCGGGCGTTCTCGGCCAGGGCGGAACTCGCACCCGGTCTCGCGGACGGTGACTACACCTTCGAGCTGTACGGCCCGCACGGCCACCGCATCGCCGACAAGCGCCTGACGGTCCGCGCATCCCGCCCCGGCGACGCCGACTACCTCGGCAAGGCACACGGCCCCGACCTCTACGACCCGAACATCGGCTACGCAGACAGTCCTCACCGGCACGACTTCAAGGTCAGTCCCGGAGGGCGGGTTGCGGTCATGTGGCACGACGCGGTCCCGGATCCGGGCGAGGAGACGCGGCTGACGGCCACCTCCTCGGCGTTCACGCAGGTACTCCGGCTCAACCGCGATGACAGCAAGTCCGCAGACGGCGATGACCCGCGTTACTTCAACACGGCCACCATCCGTGCCGGTCTCAAACCGGGCCGCTACCCCGTGACGATCGTTGCCCACCACGGCCGCGTCATGAAGGTCGGCTACGTGACGGTGACGGCGCCGTAGGTGCACTGACCGGCGTGGATGGCTCTCTTGCGGCAGCCACGTCACCAAGTGCCGCGATCTGGAGGTAGCCGTCTCGCACCACTCGCCGGCACGAGCACATGCCTGGTGAGGCGAGGAACCAGGGGCGGTCGCTCTGCGACTGTCGCCGGCCGCAACCTCCCGGCCCCGCACGAGACGGGGGCCGGGAGGGAACAGTAGCCAGAGCCTCACATACCGCCGACGCCGACGCCTTCGTTGCCGTTGGGACCGAGGCCGCCGACACCGACGGTGGCACAGGCATCGAGGCCGCCGACGCCGACGCCGACGTCAGGGCTGCCGACGCCGCCGACGCCGACACCGCCACCGCGGCCGTGGCAACCGCCGCCGTGGTCGCTGCCGTGCGTTTGCTGGGTGACGGCCGCAGGGGCCTGGGGCTGGTCGGGCGCGGCATTGGCTATACCGGCGCTCAGGAAGCCGGTGACGGCGGTGGCGGCCAGTACCGTGGCAATCGAACGGAACATGATTCAGATCCTTTCGCTTTCCCCCTCTTGTCCCGCTCATCCTCACCGCGGTCGGACGGTTCTGCCGTTCGGCGCGGGCCATCGCGGTGACGTCGCCCCGTGTCAGTTCCAGTCCAGAGCCTCTCCGCACCGCCCTGCGTGCGGCATGCTCAGCCAACGCTCCTGGCCGCATCGCGCGGTGCCGAACCCGCACGTGGCGCCGGACCCAAGCAGGCGAATGTTGCCTGATGGGACGCTATGGGGCGGTCCGATGGGTCGGTATCGATCCGCGAAGTGGGCCGTTACCGGCTCGTCCGGCAGTCCTACCCCTAGTGGGCCGCCAACAGCCCCGCAACAATGCCCACGACCAGCACCACGCCAAGGCTCAGTGCCACGCGCTTGGGATTCACTCCTGTGGCATGGCCTGATGACCCACGACGTCGGAAAGCGGGGATCCAGACGAAGCCCTGCGAGTCCCCCGTGTGAGGGTGGTGGTTGCCGTGATTGCCGTGGTGGCCCAACCCGCCGCTGTGATGGTGCCCGCTAAATCCCCCTCCGTGGTGGCCGCCCCCGCTGAATCCTCCGCCGCCGTGCATGGTGTTCACCCCGTTCTTTCGTGATCAGTTCTTCACCGCCCCCTGCCCGGCTTCCGGCGGCCTACACCTGAACGGCCGAGGTCGTTCCGCGCCTCGAAGTCCATCGCGGTGAACGCGCCACCGGGATCATGGGTGAACCGCCAGCCACCAGCCGTCAGCAGCGCGCCGAAGGCCCCGTTGAGGTGGACGGGTTCTTATCCGAGGGATGCCAGAAGTTCGCGCTCCCTGTCCGGGGCAAGTCCGGCGCGGCGTGGCCGGTGCAGTCCCTGCTCGCGTTCCCAGCGCAGGGTGTCGGCAAGGAGGTCGGCGCGGGAGCGGTGGCGCAGGCCCGCGGTAGTGGCGGCAGATTCGTCGCGCGCCGCCCAGCCCTCCCATCCCGGTTCGACCACCCACATGGGCAGTGAATCGGGGCCCATGTACTGGGTCACTCCGTGCGCGAGGAGTTGCTGGGACGCCATCGCGAAGACCGGTCCGGTGTGTCCGCCGACGCTGCGGGACAGGTCGATCCACTCGGCGAAAGGCACAACCGGGCCAACCGCGTTGTAGGTGCCTGTGGTTCGGTGCTCGGCAGTGTCGAGGAGCCAGGTCGCCAGATCGCGTACGTCGATGGTTTGCGTCGGGGCCTGCGGGGTGTCGGGGACGAGCAGGGGCTCCTGGGGGGCGCGGGCGGCGCGGGCGACCCAGTAGCCGGAGCGGTCACTGTGGTCGCCGGGCCCGCCGATGAGCCCGGCCCGTGCGACGAGGAGCCGGTCGGCCAAGGCCGTCCGAGTGAGCGATTCGCAGGCGGACTTGGCCTCGCCGTACCGGTCACGGTCTACCTCTTCTTGGTCTGCGGCGGGCAGCAGGGCGGCGGACTCGTCCGCGCCGGGCTCGCCGTGGGAGGCGTATGCGCTGACCGAGGAGACGTAGATCCAGTGACGTGCCCGCGCGCCGAGCGCGTCAACTGCTCTTCGTACGAAGCCCGGTTGCCAGGACACCTCGACCACAGCGTCCCATTCCCGGCCGGGTAGGGACGCGTACGCGGCGGGGTCTCGCCGATCCGCGGCCACCAGGCGCGCGCCTTCCGCCACGGGCCCGCTGTCGCCACGAGCCAGGCACGTCACGCGGTGGCCGCGACCGAGGGCCTGCCGGGACACTTCACGCCCCAGCCAGGCCGTACCGCCGAGGACCAGGATCTCCATGCGTTCCATGACGGAACTCAATCAGCAGGGCCCGATCACGCCAAGAGGATTCTGCCGTGAGCGGAGCCCGCATCTGCCCGAATCGTTTTCCTCGTGCGCCAACTACTGACACCACGACAGGGTTTGGCTGCTTGGCGTAGATCGCCATCCGGCATGCGCACGCCTTCGGCCGCGGCTCGGCCATGAGCCGCTCGGCTACCCGTCGGTGACGGCCTTTTCAAGGAGCGACGTGAGGATCGACTCGGCATGTGTCCATAGCAGGGCGCCGCCGGTATCCGGCACGACATGGTGCTGTGCACCGGGCATACGGGCAGCGAGCAGTGCTCCGTTGTCGGGTGAGTGGCTGGTGTCCTGCTCGCCGTACCAAATCTCCACCGGGATGGTGATCTCGTCGAGGGCGAACGGCCACCGCCCCATCGCCAGGACCGTGTCGCGGGCGTAACCAGCAGCACCTTGAGCAAATGCCTCGGTCAAGGCCCTTCGGTAACCAGCCGCGAAATCAGGGTCCTGGTACACAGCAAGGTCGCAGTCGGGGCTCCCGGCCATGACCATGTCCCACATCGCATCCGCAGTGAAGCCCGCGAAAAACTCCTCGGCGCCGGCTGGATCGCGCGTAGTCCGCTCGACGAGACCACGTAGGTCCGGCTCCAGAAGAGAAGCGAACTCCGGCGCGGCGACTTCGTCCGCACCGGAGACGACAGTCAGTGCCGAGGCGACCCCCTCCGCAGCGCAGGCGAGAGCGAAGGGTGCACCTTGCGAATTCCCGACCACGATCGGGTGCCCCAGCCCTTGCAGGACACAGAGTTGACGCATATCCGCAGCGAAGTCAGAGAAGGTCCGCCCGGGGGCGGGCGTCGAGACACCAAGCCCCGGACGATCCACAGAGACAAGGCGCACTCCAAGCGCGTCAACAACGCCTGCACCGAACCCGAGCCACCGGCTCGTAGCCGCACCCGGACACAACAGAACGGGCACTCCGTCCGATGGCCCCCACTCGGCCCAGCCGAGCAACCGCCCATCAGACAGAGCACTCTTGCCCAGCCGGGCCGGAACGTCGATGTATCCAGTCATGATCAACATGATGGCCATGGACAGGGTGCTCCGCACCAGACTTTCACCATGCCCCTGCCGACGTCGCGTGGCGCCGGCGGTAGGCCCGTTGGCGGCAGGCCGGGGAGCAGTAGTCCCGTGGACGGCCTCGGTGCGTCCGCGTCCCGCTGAAGGGGGTGCCGCAGACTGAGCACTGCCCAGTGTAGGGCTGCGACGTATTTACGTCACGATTTTCGTCACGTCGGCGCTGGATGAGCAGTTCGATGCCGTCGAGAGTGCGGGCCAGGCCGAAGTCGAAGGGGTCCTCGGGCTCGTCGAAGCCGCCGGCCAGCCACAGGCGGCCGAGTGCGGGGTACGGGCTCATGTGCTCGGCCAGATCCTCCCGGCTGCGCCACCACTGCGCGTGGGAAACGCCGGACTCCCGTTCTTCGCTGAGGACTTCGTGGACCTGTCGGGCGGCGGTCTTCACGAATCCGCCGACCAGTGAGACCACGGCGACCGCCTCGGAAGCCCGCAACCCCGTCCCCTCGGCGATCCGCAACGCGCGGTCGTAGTCGGCCATGATGTTCGGACCGGGCAGACGGCGACTGCCGGCGGTGTGCACGATCCAGGGGTGCCGCAGGTGCAGGGCCCAGTGTGCGCGGGCCCATGCCTCCATGCCGCTGCGCCAGTCGACGTCCGCGGGATCGGGACGGTCGGGTGCGGTCGTGTCGAGTTCGCCCACCACGGCGTCCCGCATCAGCTCGATCAGCTCCGCCTTGCCGGGCACATGCCGGTAGAGCGACATCGGCGTGAACCCCAGCCGCTCGGCCACCCGCCGCATGGACAGTGCGGACAGCCCTTCGGCGTCGGCGACCTCGATCGCCGCCGAGACGATCGCGGCCAGGTTCAGTCCCGTCTTTGCCTGGCTCTCCTTCGCGCCCCAGAGCAGCTCGACGGTGCGTCCAGGGTCCGCCGCCGTGTTCTCGTCGGTCATGCGCACTCACCTTCCATCCTTGACCTCCACCCTAGCCTGGCGTTTATGGTGTACGCAGCCGTGTACGGCATAAACCTCACTTGGGGGAAGGTGTGCCCATGCTCGACGACCAGCCCAGCCGGTCAAACCAGTGCAGCCAGTTCGACCTGCCCGGTCAGTCCGGCCAGACCGATGAGTTCGCTCAGTTCGACCAGCTCCACGTCGCACCCTGGGGCCGCGACTCCTGGCCCGGTACGCACGACCGGCCGTTCGCCACCCTGCCTGCCGCACAGCGGGCCGTCCGTGCCCGCACCGCGTCGCTGCATGCCGACCTCGTGGTGAACCTCCACGCCGGAACGTATTTCCTCGATGCTCCCCTCACTCTGGACGGCGCGGCGGGAGACTCCGGCGAGAACGGCCACCGGGTCGTCTACCAGGCATATGGCCACGGAAGTCCCCGTCAGGAAAAGGTCGTTGTCAGTGGCGGCCGGGTGATCACGGGGTGGACTCCCGGCGAGGTGGACGGTGCCTGGCAGGCCGAGGTGGGCTCGCTGGAGACCCGGCAGCTGTACGTGAACGGCCGCCGGGCACCCAGGGCTTCGCTCAGCCCCGGCATCCCGGGCAGTGTGACGAAAACCGAGACTGGTTACGTCACGGACAGTACGGCTCCGCAGAGCTGGCAGGACCCGACGGGCATCGAATTCGTCTTTCCGTGGGTGTACCCGTGGTCGGAGGCCCGCTGCCGCGTCGCCGAGATCACCGGCGACGCGCGGTCCACAACCATCACCCTCGCCCAACCAGCCTTCGACCGGGCCCGCGAGCTCTACGCCGCCACCTGGGTCGGCGAAAAGCCCGAGAGCCCCGAGAGCGCCGAGAGTCCGGAAAGCCATCGGGACGCGCGGTGGGACGGCCTGGCCCGGCCGAGTTCGGCGGAGAACAGCGTGAGCTTCCTGACCGAGCCGGGCACCTTCGTCCTCGACCGATCCGCACCAGGGCGCCACGTCCTGCACTACCTGCCACTGCCGGGGGAGGACATGGCCAAAGCCGAGATCGTCGCGCCGGTTCTGGAGAAGCTCGTCGTCGGCCGGGGAACCGAGGAACACCCGCTGCACGACGTGACGTTGCGCGGCCTGACCTTCTCCCACGCCGGCTGGACCGAACCGGACGGACCCCACGGATTCCTGCACTTCTTCGCCAACAGCTACTACGGCGGCGGGGAGCTGCAGAAGGTCGAACTCGCGGACGGAAACGCCCATGTGACGATTCCGGCGGCGCCCCGGTACGTGCCGGCCAACGTCGAGTTCACCGCCGCCGTGCGGGTCGCACTGCACGACAACACGTTCACCGGGCTCGGCGCCGGGGCGATCGGCTTCACCGGCCCGGGCCGCGACAACACGATCGTCGGCAACCGGATCGAGGACGTCTCCGGCAGCGCCGTGACCGTCACCTCGGGCACCGGTACCCGTATCCAGCAGAACCTGATCCGCCACATCGGCCGCGAGTACCACGGCTCACCCGCCCTCTGGGTGAGCGACGCCCGAGAGGTGACGGTGGCGCACAACGAGATCCACGACGTGCCCTACAGCGGGATCGTCGTCACCGGCGGCAGCCAGGCCGCCCGGGTCCAGGTCATCGAGAACCTCATCCACCACACCATGACCATGCTGGCCGACGGCGGCGGCATCTATCTCAACGGCCCCCAAGGGACCTCCTACGCCGACGGCACCCTGGTACGAGGCAATGTCGTCCGCGACACCCTCACCCCCTACAACTTCGGCCTCTACACCGACTACGGTGCAGCCTGGGTGACCGTGCAGGCCAACGTCGTCCACCGCAGTGACGCCCCGATCGTGCTACGGGTGACGCCCCCGCTGGAGAACGTGACCTTCCTCGACAACTTCTGGGACGACCACCCTGCCGACGCCGACACCCCGCCGAGCGGAGTCACCCTGGCCGGAAACAAGGTGCTGCCCAAGGACGGCTTCGAGAAGGCCCTGGCCGCCGACCCCGCAGGCGCCGCCATACTCGCTTCCGCAGGCCGGAGCACACCATCCGTTGGCCCGAACCCCGACCAGGCTGTGTGACCGGTCCCGATTGCCCCGCCGACGGCGCATCGGCCCCGTCCGGTCAGGCGATATCGGCGTGATGCCGGTGCGCGTGCCGGTGGAACTCCGCGCCCAGCCGGGCCAACTCCGCCTCGGAGCAGATCCGGCACACCCGGGGGAACACCTCACGCTCGCAGAGCCGGACATGGCGATCGAACGCCGCTGTAAGGCCCTGGATTCTCCCCTCGACAGCCGTGTCGCGGAGCGCGGCGGACGCCGCCGCCCCGTCCAACGCCCCCAGCACATCCGGATATTCGGCCTCCAACCGTCCGGCCAGGACGTCACCGTCCCGCATCTCGCACCGCACCACCGGCAGCAGGAACCGGCGTTCCGCCACGGCGTGCCGTTCCAGTTCGTCGGCGGCGTGCCGCACGCATTGCTCTTGATCAAGGCTTGCCCCGGCACTGCAGATCCGGTCCAGCAGGGCCTGGATCGTGCGGTGGTCGCGCTTCAGCTCCCACGTCAGGTCGGACTGGTGCATGGTGTGGGACATCGGAGCTCCTTTCGGAAGCGACGGGCTGGAGATCGGCCATCGCCGGTGCACGAAGGCCGGCGGGAATCTGGCGGAGGGGAAATTCCTGAGATCGACCTTACGGGGGCGTGCACTCGACGGCATCGGTCGATCGGTGGATCGGGCGGTGGAGCGGGGCCCCTCATCGAGGGAGCCCCGCCGGGAGGAAGGTGGCGGCCGGTGCCCGGTCCGATCCGTTGCATCCCCTGAGGAATGAGGTACCTCAGATGAGGGGGAGCCACCGGGGATGGGATGCGCCGCGGGGGAGGAGGGCGTAACGGTACGCGCCCGGGGTGTCGGACATCCGTACCTGATCGGTGACACCCTGGTAGTGGCCGAGCGGGGTGTGGGCGGTGAAGGTCTGCGGGGCGGGGTAGGCGTGCTCCTCGCCCGTGCCGGCGATCTCGGTGGCGTAGGTCTTGTCGAAGATGCCCATGCCGAGGATCCAGAGGGCCACCCGGGACAGCGAGACGTGCACGCGGTAGCTGCCGCCGTCGACGGCGCGGCGGCGCAGGGCCTCGACGATGCCGGCGGTCAGGAACCAGGAGACCAGGTAGTCATTGACCACCGTGATCGGTGGCAGGGCGGGCTTGTCGCCGTCGCCTTCCAGGTGCAGCAGGCCGGTCAGCGCGCCCGCGGTCTGGTCGAAGCCGAGGTAGTCGGCCCAGGGGCCGCTGCGCCCGTTCAGGGAGACGGTGGCGTAGACCAGTCCCGGGCGTCGGCTGGTCGCTTCCTGTTCCGACAGGCCGATGGACTCCAGGTAGCCGGGGCGGCGGTTGGCGAAGAAGACGTCGGCACCGGCCTGGAGCTCGTGGATGAGGGCCAGGCCCTCCGGGGCGTACGGGTTTACGGTGGCCGAGCGGACGCCGACGTTGGCGGTGCGGTATGTGACGTCGTGCTCCAGCTCGTTGGGCCGCCACAGGTTCAGCACGTCGGCCCCGTGCAGTGCCAGGGCGCGGCCCGCGCCGGCGCCGGCGATGATGTGGCCCATGCCCAGCGCACGCACTCCGTCGAGCGGGGCCGTGGCGGCCTCGGGAAGTGGTTCGGGGGCGCTGTCGCCGACCCGGGTGATCTCCACCAGCGGCATGTCTGCGAGGTGGTCGGTGTACTGGCGCTCGGTCAGGATCTCGTTGGGCGTACGGACCATGGGCATCACCGCCCCGGCCGCGGCCCCGGCCGCCTCCAGTTCGCGGGCGTTCCACCGCGCGATGGCGGCGGCGACCGCCTCGGGAACCTCGGGGGCGCCCAGCAGCTTCTGGGCGGCGGTCTTGATGTTCGGGTAGATGTTGAACGGCATCATCCAGCGGCCGTCCGCCGTGCGGTAGAACGCGTTGGCGTAGGCCATGTTGGGGATCGACGGCACGCCGCCGGGGTAGCCGTTGAGCAGTTCCCACTTCTGGTCGTAGAACGGGCACAGCCGGTGCGGCCCTACCCGCAGGTCCATGTGGATGTCCTGGCCGCGACCGGTCCGGTCCCGCCACAGGGCCGCGACGGCGGCGGACTTGGCGACCAGCGCGATGCCGGAAGCCGCCCCCAGCCGCAGCGTGCTGGGCACCACCGGGTCCGCGCCCTGGAAGGTGAGGGTGCCGCCGGTGTCCTGCGGCGTCAGGCCGATTCCGGCCAGGACCTCGGACGTCTCGGAGTGGACGTCGAAGGCGTCGTCGGTTGCGGGGGCGGCGATCGCCCTGGTGATTCTGTCGGTGAGGGACATGGTGTTCTGGGGGGACTGGGGCTTGGGAGGCATGGTCGTTTGCGTCTTTCGAGTACGAGGGACGTAGGGCGCGGCATTGCGCGCGGCGGCGCGCCCGCGGATCAGGCCGCCGCCGAGTCCGCAGCCTGGTCCGGAGCCGTCTCCGCAGTCATGTCGGGAGTCATGTCCGGTGTCTTGCCAAGGGCCCGCATCAGGGCGATCTGCGCGCGGTCACGGCGGGCGGCGAGTTCGCCGACCGACTCGGCCCCGAACGCCTCCTCGGCCTGCTCGGTCAGTACCGCCACGGTGGGCTCGTCGAAGGTGGGGTTCCCCAGCTCTGGCCAGCTCGCTTCCATGGCGGGGCCGAGGTGGCGGACGAAGTGCGGCAGGCCGTCCGGACCGCCACCGAGGTGGAAGGTGCGGAACGGGCCCGCGACCGCCCAGCGCAGGCCGATGGAGTCGGTGACGATCTCGTCGAGCTCGGCCTCGGTGACCACGCCCTCGGCCACCAGGTGCACGCACTCGCGGAAGAGCGCGGACTGGAGGCGGTTGGCGACGAATCCGGGGATCTCCTTGCGCAGGACCTGCGGCTTCTTGCCCATGACCGCGTAGAAGTCACGGGCCGCGCGGAGGGTCTGCGGGGCGGTCTTGTCACCAGGCACGATCTCCACCAACGGCACGAGATGCGGCGGGTTGAACGGGTGGCCGACCACCAGCCGCTCGGGCTGCGCCATCGCCTCGGCGATCGCCGTGGCGGGAATCCCGGAGGTCGAGGTGGCCAGCAGCGCATGGGCGGGGGCGGCCCGCTCGACGACCTGCCAGATCTCCTGCTTCACCGCCAGCCGCTCCGGGCCGTTCTCCTGCACGACGTCCGCGTCCGCGACCGCCGTGGCCAGGTCGGCCTCGAAGCGCAGCCGGGCGGTCAAGTCCCCCGTGGGCAACCCGAGTTCCGCCAGGGCCGGGGCGATCTCGGCAAGTCCCGTGAGGACTTGTTCCTGCACATCGGGCCGCGGATCGGTGACGGTGACGTCCAGGCCGTGGGCGAGGAACAGGCCGGCCCACGAGATCCCGATCACGCCGCCGCCGATGACCGTGGCCCGCCGGTATACGGGGGAGGTGTCTGTGGTGGTGGGTAGGTTCATGATGCGTTCACGGCTTTCTCAGCTCTCTCGGTGCGTTCTCTTCAACGGGTCGGTGCGCTCTCACGGCGGCCGGGCCTACGGTCAGGGGGCGAGGTAGTCGTGGACGACGTCGGCCGGGCTCAGGGTGAGGTCGGTCAGGATGTGACTGGCAGAGACGATCTCCAGCACCGGCAGGTCCGCGACCGGCGCCAGCGCGTGGGCGAACAGTTCCAGACGGGCCGGGCCGTGAAAGGCGCTCTTGACGGTGATGTCGGTGATCTGGGTGCGAACCAGTTCGCAGATGCGCGGCCCGCCGTCGTAGCCGGACACCACCTTGACCATGTACGTGGGCACGCAGATCTCCGCACGGGCCTCGTCGAGATCCATCGGGTGGTGCTTGTAGCCCATGGTGGCGGTGGCCACGCGCAGTGAGCCGTAGTCGAGGGTGCCCACCAGGGTGTCGGAGTCGACGTAGAGCCGGGGGCGGCCGGCCTTCTTCGGGTAGGCGCTCAGCTCCCGTCCACTGGAGATGGCCGGGACACTGTCGAGGTACATCGCCAGGTTGTACTCGCCGCGCTCGCCCTCGTACGCGACGGGGACCACCTGGCCCGCCTCCGTGTAGTCGCCCAGGCCCGTCACGTCGGGCATGCGCATGACCTCGAACCGCACCAGCGGCTCGGGCACCGACAGCGGTTCGGGTACGACGCGCCGCAGGGCCTCGGGATCGGTGCGGTAGGTGATGTTCAGGTACTCGCGGTCGGTGAACCGGTACCGGGTGGGGGCGAATGCGGGCGCGTCCAGCGGGGTGGTGAACAGCCGGGCGACGTCGTGCTTGTGCATGGTGGCTTCCTTCAGACGCCTGTGCCTGTGAACGGCGCGGAGCAGAGGCTTCCGCTCAGCGCCTGTGCACCAGTGCACGCCACCACGATCATGTCTGTCCAATATATGTTTCAGGCAGACTCGATATGCTGTGCCATATGGAGATCACGCAACGCCTGCTGGAACAGTTCCTGGCCATCGCCGAGGAGAAGCACTACGGCCGGGCAGCGGAACGGCTCTCCATGCGCCAGCCTCCGCTCAGCCAGGCCATTCAGCGCTTGGAGCGCGGCCTGGGGGTGACGCTCCTGGAGCGCGCCTCGCGCGGCCCGCGCGGTGTGCGCCTGACACCCGCGGGTGCGGCCTTCGTCACGGAGGCGCGACGGCTGCTGGACGCCCACTCCGCGGCCATCGAGCGGGTCCGCCGCGTCGCACACGGCCTGGAGGGGGACGTACGGGTGGGATATGTGAGCATCCTGAGCCACCGCTACCTTCCCCGGCTGCTGGGGGCCGCCGCCGCTGAACTCCCCGGACTGCGCATTCACTTGCGCCAGGACACCACCGTCAGCCTGGTGGAGATGCTGCGTGCCGGCGCCCTGGACCTGGCGTTCATCCGGGACCCCTCACCCCTGTCGGACGACTTGGCCGTCCGCGACTTCGCCACCGAACGCATCGTCGCCGCCCTGCCCGACAAGCACCGGCTGGCCGGAGCGGAGACGATCGCCCTGGACGACCTCCGCGACGACGCCTTCGTCCTTCCCAGCACGGCGACCCTCCCCGGCCTCGCCCACCAGGCCGAGCTGGCCTGCGGCGACGCGGGATTCTCCCCGCACCTCCACGCCACCGTCGACGACCTCACCGGACTGCTCGGCTACGTCGCCGCCGGACTGTGCGTCAGCCTGGTCCCGGAAGATCTGCGCGGCTTCCCCGTCCCCGGCATCGCCTTCGTACCGCTGCGCGGATCCTCGCCCCACCTGAAGACCACCGTCGCCGCCGTCCACCGACCCGACACCGACGCCGCAGTCCACCGCCTCCTCGAACTCATCACCCGCCACGCCCGACCATGACTGCGGCTGCGAAGCAGCCCGCGGAGAACGGCCTGGGTGAGAAACGTGCCTCGTGATTGCCTCCGCTGCGGCGGGGGAGGAGTGGCTCCTGCTGACGCTCCCCGCCGCGCCGGGCGCCCGCCGCGAGCGGCCTCCCACGCCGCCGGGTCACCGCATTTCGGTAAAGCGTTCGACATGGGCATTTAAACAATCTTGTCCTGAGCATGACTTTAACGATGGGATCGCGACAGCCGCTTTGTGCGGCTCAGGCCCACTCAGGGAGAATTCATGCGCATAGCCCGCCCCAGTAGACGTGCCGCGGCCGCGACGGCCGCAACCGCCACCCTCACCGTCGTCGCCCTGGCGACCACCCCGCTCGTCGGTACCGGTACCGCCGCCGTGCCGCACACCAAGGCCGTCCCGGCCATCGCCGGGCACCAGTTGGTGCACGGCGTGGGCAGCCCGCTCTCCATCGCGGAGTGCCGGGCCAAGTACAAGCTCGCCTGCTACGACCCCCTCCAGTACCGCACGGCGTACAACCTCAACGCGCTCTACAGCAAGGGAATCACGGGCAAGGGCCGCACGATCGTCATCGTGGACTCCTTCGGCTCGCCGACCGTCCAGCACGATCTGGACGTCTACAGCAAGCAGTTCGGCATCCCCAGCACCAAGGTGAACGTGGTCAAGTGGGGCAACGTCCCCGCGTTCGACCCCAAGAACCCCGACATGACCGGCTGGGCCGGCGAGACCACCCTCGACGTCGAGATGGCCCACGCCGTGGCGCCCGACGCGAAGATCGTCCTGGTGGAGACGGCGGTCGCCGAGACCGAGGGCACCACCGGTCTGCCGGAGATGATGGACGCCGAGAAGGCCATGATCGACCGCGGCGTCGGCGATGTGATCAGCCAGAGCTTCGGCGCCACCGAGAACACGTTCCCCGGCTTCGACAAGGGCGACTTCTCGAGCATCAAGAACCTGCGGTACGCCTTCAAGGAGGCTGCCAAGAAGCACGTCACCGTCCTCGCCTCCTCCGGTGACGGCGGTGCCACCGACAACACCGCCGACGGAAAGGGCTTCTACAAGGAGCGCGTCAACTCCTGGCCGTCCTCCGACCCGTTGGTCACCTCGGTCGGTGGCACCCAGCTGCACCTGAACGACAAGGGTCAGCGCATCAAGCCGGACAGCGTCTACAACGACCACGGCGCGGGCGGCG
Source organism: Streptomyces sp. MspMP-M5 (assembly GCF_000373585.1). Classification (GTDB taxonomy): domain Bacteria; phylum Actinomycetota; class Actinomycetes; order Streptomycetales; family Streptomycetaceae; genus Streptomyces. The sequence continues at coordinate 36,186 of NZ_KB891895.1, read as the reverse complement.
GCGGCCAGTCGCACGTCTTCACCCGCCCGGCCTTCCAGAACGTGGTGAAGAGCACCGTCGGCGACCGCCGCGGCACCCCGGACATCTCGATGACCGCCGCCGTCGACGGCGGCGCCTGGATCTACTCCAGCTACGACCCGACCGCCACCGGCTGGGGCATCACCGGCGGCACCAGCGAGGCGGCTCCGCTCTTCTCCGGCATCGTCGCCCTCGCCGACCAGGCCGCCGGCCGCCGCCTCGGCAACATCAACGACGCGCTGTACACGCTCTACAAGCACTCTGCCCACGGCAAGAGCACCGGCATCGTCGACGTCAACGATGGTACGAACAACAGCTACGAAGGCGTCACCGGCTACACCGCCGTCAACGGCTACGACATGGCCACCGGCATCGGCACCGTGGACGCCGCCCGCTTCGTCCCGGCCCTCGCCCGGGCAAGCCACCGCGGCTGACCCGCACACCGCCCCGCGCGGTCCGGGCCTCGCCGGGCCCGGACCGCACCGCTGTACCGGATTCCTCGTGAGCCGCCACGCCCGCGTCGGGCAGCTCCACCAGTCGTCCCAGCCCCAGCCGGGGTCGAGGAGGTGGTGCAGTACCGCGGCCGCCTGACTGGAGCTGACGTGCTGTGGGAGAAGGGGTGTCGAGCAGCACGAGTCCGGTGGGCGGGGTCTGTGCTGCGCACAGTTCGGCGGCGGCGTGTGCGGCCCAGCCGCCTGAGGAGTCACCGAGGAGCATGGCCTGCTCGACTTGCTTGCGCAGTACGCGTGTCCGGGCGCGGGCGGCCGGCGGCGCGGCGGCGGCGTCCGGCCACCGCGACCGCGGGGAATGAGCGCCGGCCGGGCCGTTTCCCGCTGGACGCCTCCCACCGCCGGTGAGCCCGGGTCACTCGACGCCGGCTCCGAGCCGGGCGAGTGCGGCGGCGCTCGGACTGCCTGGCTCCGCGGTGTACATCACCACCTGCAGGTTGGTGCCAGGCAGCAGCAGGGTCTGGCAGTCCAGCTCCAGCTCGCCCAGCTCGGGGTGGCGCAGGAACTTGCGCAGCGTTGCGATGGGACGGACATGGTGGTCGCGCCAGCCGGCGGCGAAGTGCGGGCTGTGCGCGGCGAACTCGTTGATCAGCTCACCCAGCGCACGGTCGGCCGGATACCGCACACTGGTCGTGCGCAGCTGGGCTGCGACCTGCCGGGCGAACTCGCCCTCCGCGCCTGCCGGTGCCGAGCACAGGGTGTCGCACAGCCGGATGGACAGCCGCACGACGTTGCGTTCCTCGACGGGCAGTTGACCGAAATCGGTGATCAGCGCGGCTGCCGCATCGTTCCAGGCCAAGATGTCCTGCCGCTCGTCGACCAGGTAGGCGGGGATCGGCCCGAGTCGGTCCAGTAGCTGGTGCGCCTCGCCGGGCACTGGCCCCCGATCGGCTTTTGTGCCGGGCGGGACCTGCCCGGCCAGCCGCGCCAAATGCTCGCGCTCCGTGGCTGTGAGCCGCAGCGCCGTACCCAGCGCGGCCAACACCTCCGGGGACGGACGCGGTGCGCGGGCCTGCTCCAGCCGTTCGTAGTAGCTGACCGACACCCCGGCCAGATCGGCTACCTCTTCGCGGCGCAGCCCGGGAGTGCGCCGGGCGCGCCGGCCCGGCGGGTGGGTGACGGCGGTCGGCACCTGGTCCGGACGTAGTGCCTCCCGCCGGCGGCGCAGGAAGTCCGCCAGTTCGCCTCTGCTCACCCACTGATGGTGTCACGAGGTGCCCGACGTAGCCACGGACTGCTGGTCCGGGGCTCAACTGGCCGTTCTCCGGCGGTGGGTTCGCGGCCAGTCTGGACCGGTCACACCTCGTCGAACATTGGAGGACACCGTGCCGAGCACTCCCGAAGAAGCATTCCGTCGCCTGCTGGATCTGATACTGGCCAAGAACACGGACGCCGTCGCCGACTTGTGGGCGCAAGACGGCACGGTCGAGTTCCCCTTCGCCGCGGGAAGCTCGCCGTGCCGCTTGGCCGGCCGGGAAGAGGTCCGCAGCTACCTGTCTGCCCTCCCGGGGCTGGTAGACATGCGAGAGATGTCCTCGGTCACCGTGCACCACACGGAACGGCCGGAGACCATCGTGGTGGAGTTCACCGGCAAGGGCCACACGGTGCGCACCGGAGAGCCCTATCGGCTGGACTACATCGCAGTCATCACCATCCAGGACGGTTTGATCACCCGCTACCGGGACTACTGGAGCCCGTTGGCCGTCGCCGAGGCTGCCGGGACACTGCCCGAGCTGCTCGACGCACTGCGCTCCAAGGCCGCTGGATGACGGGCGTACTGGTCACCGGTGGCACGGGGAAGACCGGGAGCGCGCTGACGGAACTGTTGCGCGGAGGCGGCGTGGCGGTCCGGGTGGCCAGCCGCAACCCGTCTGACGGTGATCCTGACGCGGCGCGGTTCGACTGGGGTGACCCGGCCACCCACGCGGCCGCGCTGCACGGGATGGACCGGGTCTTCCTGGTGCCTCCGACGAACTCGGTGGATCCTATGCCGCTGGTCCGGCCGTTCCTGGCCGAGGCGCAACGCCTCCGTGTGCGCAGGTTGGTGCTCCTCGGCTCCGCCGCCGTGCTGCCGAACGCTCCCAGCGCGCTGGAGCTGGCCGCGCGGGTGCGGGCCCAGCCCGGGTGGGCCGTACTGCGCGCGTCCGGGTTCATGCAGAACTTTCTGCGCCCGCACCCGCTGGGCGAGCGGATCCGGCGGCATGGCGAGATCCGCACCGCCGCCGGTGCCGGTCGTGTGGGTTGGATCGATGCGCGGGACATCGCGGCGGCCGCCTCCGCCCTGCTGGCCGACTCCGGTGTCGAACCCGACGACCGGCGCGACTACCTGCTCACCGGGCCGCAGGCATTGAGCTACCAGGATGCTGCGGCGATCCTCACTGCCCGCACCGGGCGGCCGGTCCGGATGGTGCACATCGCGACCGATGAGCAGGCGGCCAACTACCGGGCCGTAGGCATGCCTGCCGAGTTCGCGGCCGCCCTCGCCGCGGTGGAAGACGGCATCAGGGCGGGACGGGAAGATCAGGTCAGCACCGCGGTGCTGGACCTGACCGGCCGCCCACCCCGCACCTTCACCGCATTCGTCCAGGACCACGCAAACGCATGGGTGGACCTCGGGGTGCCCGAACGCTGATCGTGCGTGGGCCCGTCAGCCCACGGCCGGTGCTCGCACCGCTCCACCGCCGCATGTCTCCTCAAAGGGGGGCCGGGCGCTCCCCCTTGACGTGGACAGCCGTTGTCGCTGTCTCTTCGTTGTCATGGCGCGGCCGCGCGGGCGGAAGGCACCCAGTTCGACGCCCAGGTATCCACTGCGCCTCGTCCGCGATGCCCTCTGCCCTCTGTGCCCCTTGCACGGCAGACCGCCGCGGTGCACGTCCCGCGTGGTTGCCGGTCGTACCGCGGTCCGACGCCTGATCTCCGGCATCAGGCAATGACGCCGAGCAATTCGAAGGGAGCGAACGACAACGAACTGGATCCCGCCACCAACCTGGGGATCGCCCTCATGCGAGGCGCCGACATCGACCTCGAACAGCAGTGGCGAGCCTGTGCGCGGGACTGCCCACGACCGCCCTCGATGCGGCGGGCGCGGCGCTGTTCGTGATGCTCAATAGTGCAGCTCATCCGTCAGCAGGCGCATGCGACCGCTCGCGATCCGGCCGGCCCGTTGGTCACCGAGGCCGGTAGGAGGTGGCCAGGACGGAGACGGTGACCTGGTCGGGTAGGGAGCGTCAACCTCCAGGTCCGCACTCGGCACGTGGCGCGCGTTCGGTGTCATTCCCACCAGGTCGACGATCCTCAGCACTCAAGGCAACCGGATACTTCTTCTGCGACGACATGACACCCCCACCCAGCCGAAGCGAAGCAACGAGGGGAGACTGCCCGGCCATCAACTCCACCAACCAGAAGCGTACTTAGCCGCGACAATCTACTAGCTTGCTTTTTGGATCTCCTTGCCGCACAGGACAGTGCCGCGACCGTTGATCTGCCAGTGCTCCTGGTCTCCGCAGTCGTCCTTATTGGAGTACACACCCGTGATCCTGACGATGTACTTGTACTTGTCGGGGATGTGGCCATCGCAGGGGGTGATCTGGTTGCGGTACAGGACATCCTCCTTGTCGGCGAACTCGCACTGGGCGACACGGAAGTTGCGGTTCAGGCAGAAGGCGGTCGTGGTGCCGTCGTCGTTGTCGTGGGACCAGTGGTAGTCGTATGTATCCGAGCAGTTGTGGGAGTCGTGGACGATCGACATCACACGGTAGTAGGACCCCGTACCGGTGCAGCTAGCCGGGTGCGGAGTTTTGGGCGACCACGCCCCGTCGGGGTTGTTGTAGTTGTCCAGACAGTCGTCGATGCTGATGCTGGCGAACGCCTTGTCCTCTGGGCTGGGGGGAGTGGGCTTGGGGCTGTTCTCCACTCCGCCGGAGTCGTCACTGCCCGAGTCCCCGGCGGTTCCCGGGCTGCTGGTGTGAGGGGTGCGCGAGGGGTCGGGCGAGTTGTTTGAGTGGTTTCCGTGGAAGTTGATGACCAAGCTGACAACAAGGGCTGCGACACCCAGCAGTGCGTAGAGGTACTCGCTCTTCCAGCCGCCCCGGCGGGGCGTCGGCTCACTCGGTCCGGTGCTCGGCGGCGTACTGCCGCCGGGAGCCGTGACCGGTGGCGTCGACTTGGAGTCCGGGCTTTGCCGACCGGCCCCCTGCCCGTTGGCTGTCGCGCTCTGCGGGCCTGTCTCCGGCTTCAGGCCCGGAACGTCCGGATCCGGCCGTCCGGACTTCCGCACCCCGTCCTGGCGGTCCTCCTCGGTGAGGTGACGGGTCCCGCTCGGGCCGACGGTCCAGCTGCGGGTGACTGTCTCGGCCTCCGCTTGGTCGGCGGCCCGCTGGAGCCGTCGGCCCTCCTCCGCGTACTGGGCGACCAGCGACGTCCACCCGGCCGACAGGGTCCGGCTGGTGCCGCTCTCGAAACGCCGGACAAGCTGCTCGGCCGTCAGCCGGTCGTCGGGCCGCGCCGCGAGACAGTTGCCGACCACCTCGTCCAAACCCGTGGGAAGCCCGTCCAGATCGATGGCGGCCTGCCGCACATAGTTGAGCTGCTGGAGCGGCTCACTGGTCTCCGGATACGGCAGCTTTCCACAGGCCACGTAGTACAGGGTGACGCCGAGTGCGTAGATGTCCGAGGCTGGTGTGCTGGGGTGCCCCTGGGCCTGCTCGGGTGCGGCGAAGGCGATGGTGCCGAGGGTGAGCTTGGTGCTGGTGAGGTCGCTGGCATGGGAGATGCCAAAGTCGATGACCTTGGGACCGTCAGAGCACAGCAGGATGTTCAGGGGCTTGACGTCCCGGTGCACGATCCCCTTGTCATGCAGCTCGGCCAGGGCCCGGACCACGCCGGAGGCGATCCAGCGCACCGCACGAGGGTCGGCCAGGGGCCCTTTCTGCACCACCAGCGCCTCCAACGACGGCGCCGGGACGTATTCCATGGCCATCCACGGCCGGCCCGCGTCGACGTCGGAGTCCAGGACCCGTGCGGTGTACGAGCTCGTGACACGGTGGGCGAGCTTGACCTCGCGGTTGAAACGTTTCCGGGCCTCCTCACTGACGCCGCCCGGAGCCAGCAGCGTCTTGACGGCAGCGATCCGGCCTGAGCCCGGATCCCTCCCGAGATAGACCACGCCCATGCCGCCGGTGGCCAGCTGTCCGAGCAGCCGGTACGGGCCGAGGTTCCGTAGTTCCCCGCTTAAGGCGAACACGCCCATGCCGAAAGGATCCGTCACGGAAATTCCCCCTCCATCCAGTTGACGCAGGCACTGACGAGCCCGCGTCAGCTTTGGTTCCTGTCCAACTCGCCTAATGGGCATGCCCGTTCACGCCCCACAGGGCTGCCGGACCGACCGAATTTCGTCAGCGAACACGCCCGACATCACCCCGTAGGGGCGACGTGTCATCGCTGGTCACACGAGGCGGCCTCCTTTCTCCGTCCCGGCCGGGATGGGGAAAGGGGGCCGCAGTCACTGTGTGATGTCGGGCGTGCTGGTCAGTTCTGTGTAAAGCGGCGTCGCTTCACGCGGAACAGGATGAAGCCGACGGCCAGGAGCAGTGCGGCGGTGGCAACGGCCGCTCCGATCTGGGTGCCGGTGTTGGCGAGGCCGCCTCCGCCCTTGTTTCCGTCGTCATTGTGGGGCGGTGTGCTGGCCGGCGGAGTGTGGGTGCCGGGGTTGCTCGGTGTCGGGCTGCCCGGGCTGTGGGTGGGGGTGGGCTTGCCCGTGGGCGTCGGTGTCGGGGTGGGTGGGGTGGTGCCCCCGTTGTCGATCTTCGCGGCGCCGTTGCCGCCGAAGTAGCCGGTGTAGGTGCTGCGGTAGCCCGTCTCCTCGCGGACGGACCGCTTGGTGGTCTTGTCCAGGGCCGGGTGCTCGACGGTGAAGCGGGCTCGGCTGAGCTTCTGTTCGGGCTGCTTGGAGAAGTCGACGCCACCCACGCCTTGGTTGTAGACCTTGCCGCCGTAGCGGAGTTCGAACCAGTCGATGCCCTGGCGTAGGGACTTCATGTACTTGTCGTACGTTCCCTGCTTGGTCCAGTTCTGGTTCGGGGCACGCAGCGGCCACCGGCTCACGTTGTTGCTGTTGATGATCGGCCGGAAGTCGGTGGCCTTCTTCGCGTCCTGCTGGCGGATGAACTCGGCGGCCACCCGGGACTTGTACACGCGGCGCAGGTCAGCGTACGTGGGGGAGGTGTTGACCTGCTTGTCGACCTGCGGCATCACGTAGCGGCGCAGCAGGGCTTCGCTGGTGTGCTTCTCCGGGTCGGTGAGGTTGCAGACGCGGGCGCCGGGTGGGTGGTACTTGACGTCCATCCACTGGGTGGACACCTTCAATGGGGCGTCGAGGATGTAGATCCCGCCGTCCTGTTCGCGGACCTTGGCGGGCTTGGGTTCGATCCACAGCCGCACGGAGGGGAAGCAGGGCAGGTCGTCGCGTCGGGGGACGGTGTCCCAGAACGTCTTGGCCTGCGGGTTCTTGTTGGGGTTGATGGCGTGTGCGAAGTCGGTCTTCATCGCGAAGTCGGCGTCCAGCAGGATGCGGCCGGCATCGGTCTTCGCGAAGGTGGAGTCCATGATCTTGTCGGGCTGGTCCGGGTTGAGGTTGACCCAGAACTTTTCCGGTGTGAGCGCGAGCCAGGTGAACATGGCGTCGGAGGCGAGCTGGAGCTTGGCCTGGCCGCCGTAGCCCGGGGTGGTGTCCTCGTCGTCCACGTAGTCGGCCTTGAAGGAGTAGTCCAGTGCCTTGCCCTTGACGGGGTTTCCGACGTACTGGAGTTCCAGGGTGGTGAAGTCGACGCCGCCGGGGCCGCGGCCGAGCGCGGAGCGGGAGTTGACTGCGTTGTACTCGCGCTGGATCGCCTTTCCTTCGGCTGGTGTCTTACCGGAGCCGAAGGCGACGTCGTTGATCGGGCCGGCCGACCCCTGCCGGGGGTTGGGGTTCATCACGTTGTACGTCTTGGAGTACTTCGTGGTGGGGTAGACGCCCTGGCCAGTGGCGTTGCGCTGGTAGATCCGGACCGGGTTGCCTGTGATGGCGCGCTCGCCTTGGAGTTCCTTGTTGAGCTTGCCGTACTGGTTGACGGTCCCTTTGGCGGCTTTCTCGCCGCCGTAGATGACGAGCTTGTTCTTGGTGAAGTCGTGATTGGAGTCCTTGTGCCGCAGAACGATGTTGTCGTCGCGTAACTGCTTGGAGCGGTACTTCGCGGTGGACTTGAACTCGGCGAACTCGTCTTGCTTCTGGTTGTAGGCGTCGTACTTACGGCGGGCGAGAAGGTTGCCATCCTTGTCGCGTATCTCGATCGTGACCTCGCACAGCCAGTCCGGGCCGACCATGTTGAAGTCGCGGACGGTCTTGGCCTCGAAGGCGGACCCCTTGCGGTTGTTCTTCTGATTGAGGATCAGCCGGTTCTTCAACCAGTTGCCCCAGCCGATGTTCGGGTTCTTCGCCGTCGCCTTGAACCGGCCGTAGCGGGCGTAGATGGCTCGCTTCATGTCGTCCGGGTGCTTCGTCTGGGCGTACTTGGCATCCCACTTGCCGATGTCGGCGTCCGTGTTACCGGCGGCGGCAAGGTCCCCGGGGCTGGGAGCGGGGAGGTTGTCCCAGCCCTTGAAGGTGTTGTCGTAGGAGTACTGCTCGGGCGGGCCGCTCCAGGTTTCCTCGAACTGGCCGCCGCCGATGGGTGCGCCGGAGTTCGCAGGGGTACGGGAGTACGTCTTTCCGAGGTGGTACTCGTCGCAGCGCTTCCCACCGATGATCTTCGCGGTGTCGCCCGGCGCGGCGTACGCGAGGGCAGGCGGAAGCCCGACCAGCATCATCCCGGACGCAGAGACGATCGCGAGCGCGGACGCCAGGCGCCGACGCAGGCGAACTCTCAGTGGTGTGCTCATTGCGTGTCCCTGATGGGGGCGCACGGGACCAGGTCGGTGGACGAGATGGGCCCCCGTGTCATGTCACCGTCCACCGCCCCTACACCCTAGGACTCCAGATGAAAAATGGATGACTCCAGCCACGCCAACTCGCCAAATATTCCGGCCAGTTCACCGCGCGTCGCCGTCTTCGCTACCGTGGTCGTCTATGACCACCTCCGCAGACCACAGCACGGACCCGACGCGGCACCCGGAGCTTCTCGCGTGGCTGAGTGAGCGCCAGCAGGCTTTCACCCAGTGGGCGCAGCAGGCCGGCGTCGACCGGCTCGACTTCAGCCCCGGTTCCTTGAACGTGCTCGAAGAGCTGCTCCGCGAGTCGTTCGCGTCGGATGAGGAGATCCGCGCTCAACGGTTGGAGCCGTTCGTGCAAGGCGCCGTCTGGTACCTCGGGGAAGTGGTCTGCCGCGCCAAGGGCATGGTGTGGAAGTACGAGCGCGACGTCGACGCTCCCGATACAGCTACGATGCCGCCTCTGTTCGGCCCGAGCGCCCCGACGGGCGTTCTTGATACCCCGTGTGTCAGCTTCGCGGAGGACGGTCCCGAGCGCGGCCTGTACCCGCTGAACGTCCTGTGCCGCACGCTCATCACTGAGGATGAGCTGGGTGAGCCGGTGGACGAGCGTCTGGTCGACGCCCTCGCAGACGACTACCTCGATGTTGCGTTGGACGAGGACGCGTACTAGTAGATTGTCGCGGCTAAGTACGGTTCTGGTTGGTGGAGTTGATGGCCGGGCAGTCTCCCCTCGTTGCTTCGCTTCGGGTGGGTGGGGGTGCGATGTCGTCGCAGAAGAGGACGAGAAGCCGGACCAGCTGCTCGGCCACGTCCGCGACCCGCTTCCTCCGCGGCCCGGCCGTGACCGTCGCGAGGAGACCGAGTACGTCCGCTCGGGGACCTGCTCGATCTTCTGCTGGGTGGAACCGCTGCGCGGCTGGCGACGCGTGGATGCCCAGCCCCGCCAGACCAAGGTCGACTGGGCGCGCCAGGCCGAACGCCTGCTGACTGTGGACTATCCCGACGCCGCCACGGTCGTGCTGTTTTGATGGACAACCTCAACACCCACACCATCGCCTCGCTCTATGAGGCGTTCGACCCTGGGAAAGCCTTCACGCCGGCACAGCGCCTGGAGATCCACCACACACCCGAGCACGGGTCCTGGCTCAACATTGCCGAGATCGACCTCTCCGCGCTCACCCGCCAGTGCCTGGACCGCCGCATCGACGACCTCGCCGTCAGCCCGTAGGTGCCGGTGGACAGAAACCGGTTTCTGGCCCGAGCCATGGCGGCATCATCGCCGCTGGTAACGAGGTTGCCGGCCAGGAGGAACAGTCATGCCGCGCCGATGAGGAGCAGCCGGCGCGAGGCCCCGCGAAGTGGTAGGCGTTCACCGCGGTGATGATCCGGCCGTGCCTGACGCGGGCTGCGGCTGCCCTGGTATGGCTGTCGCCCGGGCAGCGAACGCGGGCGACATGCGCTGTTGTTCCTACCCGGCCACCCGATCGCCGGTGGCGGCGGGCGTGGGTTCGCGGCCCGCCCTGCCCACCTGGCCGGTCGCCGTTGCGATCCAGGCGATGGCCTGCACGACTCCGGCCGTGGCGAACAGCGCGGCGGGGGTGAAGGCCGCGGCCAGCCAGCCGCCCAGCAGCGCGGCCGGGAGGATGGCAGTGAAAGAGATGGCCCGGTTGACCGCGACGGCCCGGCCCATGTACTCCGTGTCGATCACCTTCTGGCGGTAGGTGAACCAGCCCACGACGATCAACGAGGTGGCTGCGCCCGCCAGCGCCCAGGCCGGGGCCAGGACCCACACGTCCGCCGTGGCGGCCGGCGCGAGCAGGGCCACGGCGAGCGCTCCCATCCCCGCCGACAGCAGTGCGCCTTCGCTGAACCGCTTGATCAGGCGGGGGACGGCGGCGGCGCCCGCTACCGCGCCCGCTCCCTGGGCGGCGACGATCAGCCCGAGGACGACGGTGGACTGGCCGGTGGCGTCCGTGACGACGTACACCAGGTTGGCTTCGATCGCGTGCACCGCGAAGTTGGTCAGGGTCAGCAGGACCGTCCCCGAACGCAGCACCGGATCGGAGAACAGCAGTCGGAAGCCGGTGAGCAGGTCCGGGGCCATGCCGCGCAGCGACGCGCGGAGAGCCGTCGTCGCCGCCGTGACCGGGGCGGCGGCGGTGGGCAGGATGAGTACGGCGGACAGGATGAACGACACCGCGTTGACCCCGCTGGCCGCCGCGGGGCCGAGGAAGGCGACCACGCTGACGCCCGCGATCGGGCCGAGCATGTTGAGCAGGCTGTCCGAACCCTGGACCCACGCGTTCATCACCGCCCGCCGCTCCTGCGGCACCCGTTCCATCAGGAAGCCCTGGAACGCCGGGAAATACAGCGGCCGCATACAGGCCAGCGCGAACGCGGCCCCGTATACCGCGGCCACCGGCGGCCGGTCGAGCAGGCACAGCAGTGCGATGCCCCCGACGACGACGGCGGAACACAGGTCGCAGCGGACCATGAGCCTGCGCCGGTCCACCCGGTCGGCGATCACGCCGCTGAACAGGCCCACCAGTACATACGGCACGAACTCCAGCGCGTAGGTGAACGCGGTCAGCAACGCCGAGCCGGTCAGGTGCAGCACCAGCACCGGCAGGGCGAAGCGGAACACCCAGTCACCCGTGGTGGAGACGATGTACGCCGAGCGCAGCAGGATCTCGTCGCGGCGTTCAGGCACCGCGGCCGTCCAGCGGCAGCAGCGGGTCTTCGACAACCTGCTCCAGCAGGGTGACCAGGCGGTCGAGCAGGCCGGTGACGAATGCGGCGGAGAGCCGGTCGGCCTGGTAGTAGGCGGACAGGGACAGCTCGTCGCCACCCGCTTCGCCGACGAGCATCAGCTCGCTGCGGGGGCGGAAGCCCTCGTCGGACAGCGGAAAGGGGGTGGTCACGGCGGGCGCGAGGTCGAGGCCACCGCCGTGGAGCTGGGCGTAGAGCATGTTGAGCACCACGCCGATGGGTGCGTCGGGGTCGGCGTACTCGTCCGGATTGAACGCCTTGACCAGTTCGGCGAACGGAATCGCACCGTTCTCCTGCGCGTCCAGGCTGCTGCCGCGCACGCGGCGCAGCGCGGCCCGGAAGGTGGTGGCGCCGGCCAGGTCGGTACGGACCACCAGCAGTTCGGCCAGCGGCGCCACCAGGTTCTCCCGGCCGGTGGTCTCCCGGTTGTAGACGTTGACCGCCACTGCCTGGTCATCATGGCCCGTGCGTTCGCGCAGGGCGACGTACAGCACGCACAGGACCAGCATGAACAGGGTGACCCGTTCCTGTGCCGCGAACGTCCGTACTGCGGTGGCCAGTTGGGCGGGCAGGCGGCGGGTCTCGTAGCCGCCCTCCGGCGTGGCGCCGGGGGCCCGCTTGGGAACGTCCAGCCGCGGGATCGCCCCCGAGCCGGCGAGCCGCTCGCGCCAGAAGCCCATCATCCGCTCGCCGTCCTCGCCGGCCAGCAGCGCGCTCTGGCCTCGGACGTGGTCCTGGTAGGTGTAGGAAACCTCCGGGACCTGCGGCTGCCGGTCGGTGGCCAGGGCCGTGTACAGGGCGGACAGTTCGTCCACCAGGACCCCCCGCGCCCATCCGTCGACCACCAGGTGGTCGAAGACGAGCACGACGAAGTGGTCGTCCTCGGCCACGCGCACCACGGCGACCCTGAGCCGCTCGGGCTGGTCGGCGGGCAGCGGCCGGTCGGCCTCGGCCCGCACCCGTTCGATCGCCGTCGCCTCGTCGTCAGCCTCGAACAGCACGCTGCGCACGACGGTGTCGGCGTGCACCGACTGGGCCTTCGGGGTGGAGAACCGGGTGCGCAGCGCCTCGTGACGAGCCGTCAGTTCGGCCAGGGCGCGGTCGAGGAGAGGCAGGTCGAGCCGGCCGCGGACCCGGTAGGCCAGGGGTATCGTGCGGACCGACGGCACCCCCAGGGCGCGGCTGCGCTCGTCCATCAGCAGCCTGCCCTCCTGGTAGCTCAGGGTCGGCAGGGGCAGTGGTTCGGACATCTGCGAGGGCTCCTAGGCTGTCGGGGCGGCGGTGTCGACGCGCTGGGTCACCAGGTCGGCGAACTCGCCGAACTCGGGGTACTCCAGCACCTCGCGCATGGTGACCTTGACTCCCAGTGCCGCCTCCAATCGGGCCACCATTTGGGTGGCCAGCAGGGAGTGGCCGCCGAGCAGGAAGAAGTCGGACTCCTCGTCGATGCTGGTGCCCAGTACCTCGGCCCAGATCTCCGCCACGGCCTCTCGTGCGGTCGTGCTCATCGGGACTCGCTCTCTCCGGCGGACAGCCGGTTCCGGTCGATCTTTCCGTTGGCGGTCAACGGAAAGCCGTCGACGACGATGTAGCGGGCGGGGACCAGGTAGCCGGGCAGAGTGGCCCGCAGCGCCGCCCGCACGGCCTTGGCCAGGCCCTTGTCGTCGCCGGCGATGTGGGCGGCCAGCCGCTTGCCGCCCAACGGGTCGGTCTCCACCAGGACGCAGGCCCCGCGCACACCCGGCACGGCGAGCACGGCCTGCTCGACCTCGCCGGGTTCGATCCGGTGTCCGTTGACCTTGGCCTGGGCGTCCTCGCGGCCGAGGAACTCCAGGGTGCCGTCGGCGCGGAAGCGGGCGAGGTCGCCGGTGCGGTAGCAGCGGATCCCCGCCAGGCGCCCGGCACGGGGGACGGGGAAGCGCTCGGCGCTCTGGTCCGGCAGTCCCAGGTAGCCTGCCGCGAGGCCGTCGCCGGCCACCCACAACTCGCCGGGCACTCCCGGCGGTACCGGGTGGCCGCCGCGGTCCACCACGTAGACCCGGGTGTTCCGCACCGGTGTACCAATGGGCACCGTGGCCGTTCCCGCGGGCAGCGGCTCGCGCAGCACGTGGCAGCAGGTGAACGTGGTGTTCTCGGTAGGGCCGTAGCCGTTGACCACGGTGAGCCCGGCATGCCGGGCGAGCACGGCGTTCACGTGGTGCGGCGAGACCACATCGCCTCCGGTGAACAGCCGGCGCACGCCGGCGAAGGCGTCCGGCTGGTGCTCGGCCATCTGGTGGAAGAGCCCGGCGGTGAGCCAGAGGGCGCTGATGTTCCGCCCGCTGATCAGCTCGGCGAGTTCGGTCAGCGTCAGCGGTCCGGGCGGGGCGACCTCCAGCCGTGCGCCGCGGGCCAGCGTGCACCACACTTCCAGCAGCGCCGCGTCGAAGGTGGCGGGCGCCAGCTGGAGGACGGCGTCGCCGGGGCCGAAGTCGATGCGCTCCTCCCGGGTCAGCCGGGCGACCCCGCGGTGGGTGAGCTGGACGCCCTTGGGGCGCCCGGTCGAGCCGGAGGTGTACATCACCGTGGCGACCTCGGGCACGGCTGCCTGGAGCGGTTCGCCGGACGGTGCGATGCCGTCCACCGGCAGGGTGTCGCCGAGGGGGACGGTCCCGGCGAGCGCGGTATCGGTGAGGGTGAGCCGCACGCAGGGCCCGGACATCATCAGCCGCAGCCGCGGCTCGGGGTAGTTCGGGTCGAGCGGGACGGCGGTCGCGCCGGCCAGCGCCGTGCCGACCATCGCGGCGATGGACGCGACACCCCGCTCGAACAGCAGGCCCACGGGGTCGCCGGTGCGTATGCCGCGGCGGAGCAGCTCGCGGGCGATGCCGGTGGCGTACTCCAGCAGCTCCCGGTAGGTCAGCGTGGCCTCGCCGCTGGACACGGCGACGGCTTCGGGCTGTTGGTGCGCCCACTCGGCGAACATCCGGTGGGCGGGCACGTCGACCGGGGCCGCGCCCGGCCCGGACGACCAGGCGGACAGGCGTGTCCAGTCGGCATCGCCGATCAACTCGACGTCGCCGAGGGCCCGTTCCGGCGTGGCGAGGGCGGCAGTGACGAAGGGGCCGGCGCAGGCGTCGAGCGCGGCGGCGATGTCGTCGGTCACCGGACCGAACGTGAACTCCGCTGTGCCGTCCGGCAGTTGTGCGGCGGTCGGCGTGTCCCCGGGGTGGCCGACCCCGTAAGCCAGCGCCTCGCTGTCGAGGCGGCACAGCCGGGCCATCAGGGCGGAACAGGCCCTGCCCAGGATCTGTCCGGCCGTCGTGCCCGCGGTGGCGGCGAGGTCCGCGGCGGCGGCGACGGCCCGCGCGTCCAGTCGGATCGTGTGGGCCGTGGGCCCACTCCGAGTCAGTGGCATGCCCTGCCCCTTCCCTTACGATCATGCATCAGTGAGTCCGACCGAGGGAGCAGGCCATGACCACCCTGATCGTCTTCGACATCGACGGCACGCTGCTGCGCAGCGTCGCCCCGCACCAGGCCGCCTTCTCCGGCGCACTGCGCGACAGCGGGCTCACGGAGATCGACTCCGCATGGGGCGGCTACGCCCACCACACGGATTCGTGGATCTTCCGTGAGGTCTTCCGCCGCAACACGGGCCGGCTCCCCGACGCGGCGGAGACCCTGGCCTTCGCCGACCGGCTGGCCGAGCGCTTCGTGGCCGCCACCGCACACGACGGCGTCGAGCAGATACCGGGCGCCGCCGCCTTCCTCAAGGCGCTGACCGCGTCCGAGGAGTACGCCGTGGCCTTCGCCACCGGCGGCATGCGGAAGGTCACCGAGGTGAAGCTGGCGCCGCTCGGCGCGGCCGGGCCGGTGGCCACCGCCAGTGACCACACCTTCCGGGAGCACGTGGTACGCGAGGCCGTCCGTCAGGCGGGCACCGGATTCGACCGGGTGATCTCCGTGGGCGACGGGCCGTGGGACGTACGGGCCGCGGTGGCCACCGGCAGCCAGTTCATCGGCATCGGCGAGTCCACGGCACCGTTCGGCGACTGGTTCCCGCGTACTCACCTCTTCGCCTCGTTCGACGAGATCGACCCGGCGGCGGACTTCGCCCTCTCCCCGCCGGCGGGGCGGGTCGCCGCGGTGCCGGACACGGACGTGGCGTTCACCGCCCGCCCGGCGTCCTGTGGTTGCTGGAACTGACCGCACGCTCACGCCCCGACCTGTTCGGCCACCACGCGGCAGAGTTGGTCGAAACGGCCCGTTCCCGTGAGGCTCGCCGCGGGCAGCCGGATGCCGAACTCCGCCTCGACCGCGAGCACGATCTGGATCTGCCCCAGAGAGTCCCAGCCCGGCGTCAGTCCGACACCCCCCTCGCGCACGTCCGCCCCGGCCCCCAGAACGCTGCGCACAGCTGCCTCGACGCGGCCGGTGAGGTCGTTCGGTGCCGTCCCCGGCGCCGGGGCCGCACGCTCGGCGTGCACCGGAGGGGAGGCAGGGGAAGCGGCCGGGGGAGCCGCCGCCTCCTGAGCGCCGTCCAGGGCGAACCGGGTGACGCCCTCCGGCGTGAGCCACACCCGCCGCGCCGGCGCGTCCGCCGCGCGCAGCTCCGCGGCGACCAGTTCCGCGACCTCCTCGGGCAGCAGGCCGAGGACGTCGGCCGGCCGGACCGCCGCCGAGTACCCGCCCTGGACATAGCCCGGCTCGACGACGACCGTGCGGATGCCGTGGGCACCGTGGTGGCGGTCGATGCCGTGCAGGACGCTCTCCGCCGCGGCCTTGGCGGCGACGTAGTCCGACCAGCCGCGCGGGTGGTAGCGCGTGGCCTGCGAGCCGAGCAGGACGACCACGCCGCGCTGGCGCACGAGCATGCCCTCGAGCACGGCGTCGGCCAGGTCGCGCAGCGCCGCGTAGCCGATCTCCAGGTGCTCCTGGTGCCCCGCCGCCAGCGGTGCGGCGGCCGCGTGCACCAGCGCGGTCGGGGTGCGGGCCGCGATCTCCGCAGCCGCTGCCGCACGCCCGGCGGGATCAGCCAGATCGACCGTCACCGACTGGACGGTGGCCCCGGCCTCCTCGCACTGCCGGACGAGCGGGTCCGCGCCGCCGCGGTGCACGAGCACGAGGTCCCAGCCCTGCCTGGCCAGTTCGCGGGCGACCGCGGAGCCGATGTCCCCGGCCGCGCCGGTCACCACGGCGAGCCCGCGGGCGTCCGCCGGGATCAGGCGTCCCCCGGTGGTCTCGTCGGGCCGGGGCCGCGGGGCCCGTACGGTCGTCCTGATCTCGCCTTCGAGGACGACCTCGCGGTCCTGGAACGCCAGGAGCCGACAGGTCAGCACCCCGGTCGCCGCGCTCACCGAGCGCACCTTGAGCGAGTAGTCGACGCGTCGGTCGAAGGCGACGGCACGCACCGGGCGGAACGCGGTGTCGAGGATGACCGCACCGGGGCCGGGAACGACCATGCCGATCAGTGCGGACACCGGACCGAGCGCCATCACCAGCGGCACGATCGGTGCGCCGAATGCGGTCCCGGCGGCGTGTTCCGGGTCGTGGTGGATGGGGTTGTGGTCGCCGGTGGCCGCGGCGAAGGCGGTGAACTCCGCGGCGGTGAAGCTGTGGCTGCTGTGGGCGATGTCGCCCGGCTTGACGTCATGCATGGTGGTTCTCCGGCTCGGTGTGGTCGTGGATCCGCAGCCATGAGGGGGCGGTGTGGTCGCCGGTCAGATCCAGGTGCCAGGTGCCCTCGGCGGCTCCGGGGGAGAAGCCGGCGTCCGCGAACACCGTGCGGCAGGGCGCGTTGCGTTCGGTCGGCACCACGAGGCCGTGCAAGCGGGTGCGGCCGTCGGCGGCCAGTCCGGCCGCCAGCACGCGCAGTACGCCGGCCTCAACACCCCGGCCCAGCACGCGGCAGGACAGCAGATACGCGTCCACCGTGGTCTCCGTGCCCTGGTGCGAGAGCACCAGCAGGCCCAGGTCCTCACGCGCGCTGAACCGGTCGGCCACCCCGAGGACCAGCACGTCCGACTCCGGAGCCGCGGCCAGCCTGCGCAGCTCGGCGCGCGTGTGGCGGCGGGTGGTCGTGTTGAACTGGTTGGTCTTCGCGCACAGTTGTTCCGCGCGTGCCGTGTTGCCCTCGGTCAGCGGGCTGAGGTGCAGCTCGGTCTCCAGCGAGGCGTAGAAGTCCTCGATCCGCTCGAAGCCGCGCCGGCGCCGCTCGACCTGTTCGCGTGCCCGGTACTGCTCGGTGCGCCTGCGATCGGCCTCGGTCACGTTGAAGACCGTGGTGAACGGGCTGTCCAGCAGCACGTCCGCGTATCCCGCCGGGTCCTCGGGCAGCTCCGGCACGATGACCTGGGGCAGGAACTCGCGTACCCGCGTGCGCTCCACGGGGTTGTCGTCGAGGAACAGGACGTTGGACAGGCCCACGTTGAGCCGCTCCGCGATGTCGGCGATCGCCTCGGCCTTCGGCCGCCAGCTGATCTCGGTTGCCACGAAGTCGTCCTCGCGCAGCACCATCCCGGAGTGCTCGCGGATCGCGCGCAGCGCCAGATCCTCGTCGTTCTTGCTGCACACGGCGAGTGCGATGCCGCGCTCGCGCAGCGACTTCAGCGCGCGCTGAAGCCTGTGGTGCGCGTTGCCGGGGTGGTCCGTGCCGACCTGGATGCCCTCGATACCGTCCTCGCCGACGACGCCGTGCCACAGGGTGTTGTCGAGGTCGGTGACGATGACCCGGGCGGTCCTGCCCGTCACCGACAGCGTCAGCCCCCAGAACCGGCGCGCCAGCGCCTTGCTGAGCGCCACACCGTGCGGGACGCGGCCCACCAGCCACAGTCGCGGGTCCACCAGGGGGCCGCCGTCGACCCGTGCGATGATCTCGGGCAGTTCGATGACGTGGACGTGGTCGTGCGCGCTCAGCGCCTCGCGCAACAGGCGGTCGGCCTCGCGCAGCAGCGCGCCGACGCCGGCCGCGTACGGCTGAAGCGGCGCGAAGGACAGTACGAACACGGGCCGGTCGGTGGTCTCGGCGTAGGCGGAGACCAGCCCGGTGTAGTGCTCCAGCGCGCCCCCGAGGCGCTCGCCGTCGGCGTCGTCCAGCTCCTCGACGCCGAGCACGTCCTCCAGCCGGTCGACGAAGAAGCTCGCCTGCGGGCCGAAGCCGCGCAGCGTCGAGTCCGGATCGTGGATCTCGCGGGCGAGGGTGCCGTACTCCGGTACGTACAGGGTGTGCGGCGCGAAGCCGAGCACCCGACTGCCCTCGGCGGCCATCTCACCGGCCAGGATCTCCAGGTTGCGCGAGCCCAGTACGGCCAGCCGTACGGGCTCGGCGGCCAGCTGGCGCGCCCGGTGCTCGATCACCCGGGGCTCCCGCAGCAGCACGTAGGGGTCGTCGGCCATCAGCTCACCGCATACGCGGGCGAGTTCGGTCGTGGCGACCGATTCCAGGGTGGTGCCCCAGAGCTCGGCGCGCGCCATGGCGCCGGACTCCCGCAGACGGTCGAAGACCGGAGCGAAGTCCAGTGTGGACTTCAGGGCCGTGTCCCGGACGATCATCTCCAGGTCGAGCCGGACCGGGCCGGTACCGAAGTCCGCCGTGCCGCTGACCGTCATGGGGTGCCGGTACGGCACCTGGGCCAGTTCCTCGTAGCGGTGTACTTGGGTGCAGGAGTTCCAGCCGGCGCCCAGGGTGACGATCCGGGCGCCGCGGCGCTCGAACACCTCGAAGACGGTGTCCGCGCCGAACGCGGTGTCCGAGCGGCAGGCCGTCAACTCGTCGGCCAACGGCCCCGCGACGGCGAAGGAGTACACGGGGTGCGGGGTGCGGCGGACCTCCGGCAGGTCGAGGAACCACTCGACCAGCACTCCGGTGTTCGGCACGGACCGCCGGTGGTGGTACTCCTTCGTACGGCAGAACTCGAAGGTCACCGCGGGCAGCGCCACGGTGATGCCGTCCGCGACGAGGGCGCGCAGCGCGGCCAGGAGGTCACCGCGCAGCCCGTCGGTGGGGGTGCGGAAGGCGAACAGTGACGAGTGCACCACCACCAGGCGGTCCGCCGGGTCGAGTACGGCTCGCAGGGCGGCGTGGATCTCGTCGCGTCGCGATGCGCCGCCCATCAGGACACGCCCGTGGTCAGCGGGGCCGGACGGCCGGCGAGTACGGCCGCCAGCGAGTCTGTCAGGAGCGCGTTCTCCCGCGGGGTACGGCACGACACCCGCAGGTAGCGGTCGCCGTCCGGCATGGACTTGCCACCGCAGTCCTTGAGCAGGATGCCGTGCTCGGCGAAGGTCCGGCGCACCACGGCAAGCGCGGAGACGCCCTCCGGCAGGCGGACCATCACGTAGTTGGCGTCCGGCGGGTACACCGTCACCCCCGGCAGGCCGGCCAAGAGTGCGGCCAACTCGTCGCGGTCCCGGCGGACTTGGGTGCAGCTGGCGGTGAACGCGTCCTGGTACCGGGGCAGCAGCCGCAGGAAGCACTCGGCGAAGCCGTTGACGTTCCAGATCGGCAGCGCGGCCCGGACGTCCGCGACGAAGTCCACGTCCGCCGAGAGCAGATAGCCCAGGCGCAGCCCGCCGATGCCGTAGACCTTGCTCATGCTCTTGACCACGGTCAGTCCCGGCAGTCCGGCCAGGTCCGGCTCCAGGCTGTGGCCCGGTGCGCAGAAGTCCACGAAGGACTCGTCGACCACCAGGCGGATGCCGGCCCCGGCCAGGGAGCGGGCCAGGGTCACCAGGTCGGCGCGTGGCACCGCCATCGACGTCGGGTTGTTCGGCGAGGTGATGATCACCGCGGCCACGCCCGCCTGCCGTGCCTCCTCGGCGACCCGCTCCGGGTCCATGGTGAACGCGGGAGCGGGCAGGTGGATGCGGTGGATGTCCGCCTCGTCGAACACCGCCTCGTACTCGTTGAAGCCGGGCACTACCAGGCCGACCCGGCCCAGCAGTCCCCCGAGGATCTTGATCAGCTCGGATGCTCCGTTGGCCACGACCAGTCGCTCGGGCGGCTGGCGGATCGCGGCGCCCAGCAGCTGTTGCAGCGCGCGGTGGCCCATCGGGTAGTGCACCAGCGCGTCCCGGAAGTCGCGCGCCAGCTCATCCACCAGTTGCGTTGGTGGGAAGTAGAGGTTGTAGAGCAGGCGGTGGTCGACGAGGTCGTAACGCCAGTAGCCGCCGTGGAGGTTCTCCAGCATCGTCAGTCGGTCGTCGGGGCTGCTGAAGAGGTATTCGGCCGCGCCGTGATCGGTGAGGTCGTCCACCTCGTACCAGCGCAGCCGCCCGCAGTCCACGCCGTGGACCGGGAAACGGCCCGCCGTCACGGTGTCGGCGATGACCTGCTCGTAGTAGGCGCCGTGGCCGCCGCCGGCGATCAGTTTCTCCAGCGCGGGGACGAACTCCTCGCGCAGGTACTCCTCGCGCAGCAGGTGCACATTGACCGTCTTGAAGGTCTTCGTCAGGTCGAGCCCGGGCCCCTGCTGTGCGGGCAGCAGCATCGCCGAGACGGTGCCGGCGGCGTCGAGGGTGACCACAGTGCCGTTCATCGGCGGCCGGTACGGGGCGAGCGCGGTGACGACCTCGCCGTCGGCCGCGGTCAGCGCGCCGAGCAACGCACCGTCGAACACCACATCGCCCTCGATCAGGTAGACGTCCTGGTCGAGGTGCTTGTGGGCCAGCCACAGCGAGTAGGCGTTGTTGGTGGTGCGGTAGGCGTCGGACTCGACGTAGCTCACGTCCATGCCGGCGAAGCTCTCACCGACCACGGTGCGCACGTCGTCGGCGAGGTGGCCGACGACGAGGACCGTCTCGCGGACGCCTGCGGCGGCGAGGTTCTCCAGCGTGCGGATCAGGATGGGCTTGCCGGCCACCGGAAGCAACGGCTTGGCGTTGTCGAGCCCGAGGCGGCGGCCCAAGCCGGCCGCCAGGACGACGGCCTTGGTCGGCTTGGTCATGCGTGGATCTCCCCCGTGGTCGTCACGTTGTGCAGCAGTTCGTCGAGAACGATCCCGCCGATGTCGTGCTGGTAGAGCCAGACGCCGTCGGCCCTGCGGGTGTAACTCGGTTCGCCGCCGACCTCGGCGGACGGAGCCAGCCCCGCTCCCAGTCCGTACGCGAGGAGCCGCGGGTGCGCCGTGCCGTGCACGTCGACCAGGTGGCCTTGGGCGGTGACCACGGTGCCGGTGGGGCCGACGGCCGCACTGACCGGTGTGCCGTCGGTGCGATGGATCGGCGGCAGGTTGGCCTCGAAGCCGTTGGCCATGACGATGACGTCGGCCTCGGCGAGTGCGCGCTGCGCGGCCTCCAGGGCCGCCGGGTCGGTGACCTGCACGAGGCGCGCCGGTGCCGGGCCGGTGCCGGGCAACCGCAGGGCGGCCCTGGCCAGTTCGTGGGCCCGGCCGCGCAGGCCGCCGTAGCGGTTGACCCGTCCGTTGGTGGGGCAGACGTCGAGCACGGGGTCAAACGGGTAGCCGTCGGCGCGCGCCTCGTCGGGACTGTTGTAGAAGAGCCGGAGCCCGCTGCGGTGGATCACGGTGATCTCGTCCGCCTCGGGGGCCAGCAGGTGGACGACCGACCATGCGCTGTGCGAGCCGCCGACGACCACGGCCTTGCCGCGCACCGGGGGCAGGGGCTTTCGCGCGTCGATGAACGACTCCGAGTGCCACACCTTGTCCCGATGGGGGAGCAGGTCCAGTCCCGGGACGATCCCGGCGGTCCCGAACCCGCTGAGCGGGCGGCCGCCGGTGGCGATCACCGTGCGCTCGGCGGTGAGTTCGCGGCCCGATCCGGTGGTGACCACCACGCCGTCGTCGGCCAGCTCGATCGCCGCGACGGCCTCGGGCACGACGGTGCACCGCGGGTGCGCCGCCAGCAGATCGGACACGACGGCGCCGAGGCGGGTGAGGAAGGGGGCCACCACCGACAGCGGCGGGTGCTCGTCGGAGTGGGCTCTCAAGCGCCGGGTCTCGGGCAGGTCGCGCAGTGCGGCGAACGGCGCGCTGTCGCTGAGGCCGTCGAGGCACTCCAGGAACGGCCCGCCCAGCGAGTTGGCGCTGATGCGGTAGTGCGCCAGACCGCCGGGGCCGATCGGCCCGGGTTCGACGAGGGCGATGCCCCGGTCGAGCAGATCGTCGAGCCGACCCTTCCTCGCTGCGGCGATGACCGGTCCGAGCGCGGCGGGTCCGCCGCCGCAGAATACGAATCCCAAGGAATTGTCGGCAGACGGCAAGAGACTTCCCCCAAGAAATTGACAACGATCCACGCGTAACTGACCGGCAATTCGCGTCACATTGAGCCAGAAGGCGGCGGAACCGAGTACGGAGCAAATCAAACACGAGGTGAACGAAAGGTCAACCCCCGGTGATCAAGTGTGGCGTAGGTCGCCAAACCCCCTGCTAGCAGCCGTAGTTGACAAGACCCGTGGTTTAATGTCCGATCTCGAACAAGGGGTGTGGAATGGCAAGGGTCAGCATCTGTATACCGGTGTACAACCGCCCGCAGGAGGTGGAGCGGGCAGTGCGCAGTGCGCTCGAACAGACCTACCAGGATATCGAGGTCGTGGTGGTCGACAATGCGAGCACGGACGCCACATGGGAGGTCGTCACTAAACTCGCAGAAGCCGATCCGCGTGTTCGGGTACACCGAAATGAATCAGTGATACCGCGGGTGCGGAACTGGCGTTGCGCGGTCGAGCTCGCCGAAGGCGAGTACGTCAAACTCCTTTTCTCCGACGACTGGATCTCCCCGGACGCGATCGCCCGCTCGGTCGAGGCACTCGACCGGGCACCCGACGCCGGCTTCGTGTTCACGGCGATGACTTGGCACCGCCAGGTGCCCGAGACCTTCTATCGGTGGCGCGAGGGGCGGATGTCCTCCCTGGAGTTCCTGGTCCGGTCGGCGACCGTCGAGGACCAGGTCCCGGTCAGCGCCTCCTGCACACTGATCCGCCGGGCAGACCTCGTCGACGTCTTCCAGGACGAGCTGCCGAGCAATCTCCCCTTCGACTTCACGCACGGCCTCGGCCTCGACGGCACCCTCCTGTGGCGTGTCGCCGACCGCTATGCGAACGTCCACCATCTTCCCGCGGACCTTGCCCACTCGGCCGATCCGCATGCGGGCGAACCCAATACGCGCATGCAGATCGGCGCGCAGCAGCACGAGATGATGTGGTGGGCCTACCGCAACGCCTTCGCCCAGTCGCTACTGGCCTCCCGCCGACCCGCCGCCGAACTCCGGGCCCTGCGCACGGCCCTGCTGGTGTCCTGCGTACCGCTGCGGCCCTCGGCGGTGAGCCGGCGCAACTTCCGCTTGTTCAGGCTGATGTTCCCGGGGCAGTGGTGGAAACTCGCGCCGCTGGCGGCACCGGTGCGGTCCCTGGTGCGGCGGCGCTTGAGGGAGCGGCTGGACCCGACGATCCCGCTGTGACATGTCGGGATGGCGAACTCCGCCTCGCCCAGGCGCTCGTACAACGATCCGCAGGGCGCGGATGCTCCCCCGCCTTCGTCAGTTGCCATCCCCACCCGTTCCGTTCAGCTCCCCCGGCGGTGGCGTTCTCGGTGGACCGAAACGCCGGACCGGTCAAAGGATTTCGCGCGTACAAGAAGCCGGCGCAGCAGCGCCCGGCGGCAACCCATCGTGATCACCCTAGAGCGTCACCGCACGGCTGCACTGTGGCGCATCTCACTGCACTGTCGATGGAGCGCTGCCTTTGCCCTTGCTTTGCGTCGGTCCGCACGGGCGAGCTGCCCATGCAGCCTGCGGTGCGATGCCGCGCTGCCCTCAACTCGCGCGTGGAGTACGTGGATCCGAACGTCAAGGGCATGGGCAAGCTCCGCCACGTCGTCGAGCAGGCGTTGCAGGCTTGCCAGTCAGCCGCGGCTCCAGGCGATCCTGCACGGCAAGTCGTCGATCGAACGGCACCTGAACGAGGGGCCGTTGCCACGAAGGCAGCCGCGTCGTACTCGTGGCCTCCGTCGAAGTGCAACGCGCTCCCAGCATCTCCTTCCGAGTAGCGCGGTGGCCGGTGAGACACAGATCACGCCAAGGTGGATGCTCGTACCCAGCGTGCATGCGTAGCTTCGAATGTCCGGATTCCCCGGTCCCTTATGGCGCGTTCCACGCCGTCCGCCCCGCTTGGCGCGCCCTTGTTCGGTCACGCTCCGTGGATCACTTCGGCGCGCAGTCCCTCCGCAATTCCATTTACCGGGTGATCATTCCGGCTTAAAGTCCGGTACTGCTCGGACGGAACGCCTGACGTTCCACACTTCCCCACCCTCAGCGGACGGAACGTCTGACGTTCCAGACCTCCCCACCCCCCCAGCAGACGGAACGTCTGACGTTCCACACCCACCCCCAGCGAGGGACCCTGTGAGTGACGTCAACGGCCCCCCACACGTCTACCGGATCGCCATCGTCGGATCAGGACCAAGAGGGCTCGCGGTCCTTGAACGCATCGCGGCGCGGCTTCAGACCCCCTCCCACCGTTCCAGGATCGACATCCACCTGATCGACTCGACCGAAGTCGGGTGTGGTCGCATCTGGCGCACCGACCAGGACGATCTCTACCGGATGAATACCGTCGCCGATGAGGTGACCATGTTCTCCGGTCCCGTGGACGACGGGCCGGTTCGTCCAGGCGCGGGTCCGTCGCTCGCCGAATGGTGGCGGTCTTGCGATCCGCACGTGGGGAGCAATGAATACGCTCCCAGAAATCTCTACGGCCGGTACATGCGGTTCGTCCTGGCGGCGACGAAGAAGGCCCTGCCGCCGTCGGTCTCCTTCGAAGGGATTCATGACTGCGTCCTGGACGTGTACCGGGAGTCCGAAGTCTTTCATGTGCGGCTCGAAAGTGGGCGAATACTCCGGGCCGACAGCGTCGTCCTGGCAACCGGGCACGGGCTTCCTCGGCTCAAGGGGAGCGAGCTTGCTTTTGCGAAGTTCGCCGCCCGAAAGCCCGGAATACGGTACATCCGCAACGAATCTCCCGCTGAGATGAATCTCGAAGAAATTCCTGCGGGTGCACCGACCGGGGTCATCGGACTCGGTCTTTCGGCCTACGACGTGATCTTTTCGTTAACCGAGGGGCGTCAAGGAAAGTTCCTCGAGGTCGCGGAGAACGAGTACAGCTACCAGCCCAGCGGTCACGAGCCGCTGATCATCGCGGGCTCCCGAAGCGGGCTGCCGTTGCCCGCCCGAGGGCGGAATCAGAAGGCGCCCGACTATTCCTACCAGCCCACTCTGTTCAGGGCCGATGAGATCCTTGAAAGGTCTTCCGGTCGTCCCCTGGACTTCCGGTCAGAAGTCGCCCCGTGGGTCTTCGCCGAAATGCACCTGGTGTATTTTTCGACGCTTGTGCGCGGTCTGGCGGGAGAATCCTCAGAGGATGAGTTCGTTGAGGAGGTTCGGCAGCAAGGTGCCAGTGATCCCTTGGCGATCAGGGACATTGCCAAGGCATTCGGGGTCCACGCCGAACCGATCGACTTCTTCGCCCTGGCGCGTCCGTTCGACGGGCTCTCCTTCGTATCGCGGGAGGACTTCACGGACCATGTGATGGCGTTCATGCGCAGGGACCTCCAACACGCCGAGGTGGGGAACCGGCTCGATCCGCTCAAGGCCGCGCTGGACGTCCTCAGGGATACGCGCAGCGAGATACGTAGGCTGGTGGACTTTTCGGGGCTCACCGCGCAATCGCACGCGAACGACTTCCTCGGCTGGTTCGGTCCCCGAAGCTCCCTGCTGTCCTCGGGGCCGCCGAGAAAACGCGTTTATCAGTTGCTCGCGCTTCTCGAAGCCGGGATCGTGCGCATCGCCGGCCCGAGTGCCCGTTTCGGGGCCTGTGAGTCCACCGGACGGTTCACCATCGGATCGCCGGCGGTCGCCGGCTCCGACACAGAACTGGACGTCCTCATCGACGCCAGGATTCCCGGTACGGATCTGACCCTGGAAACCTCTCGCCTCATGGTCAACCTCCGTGACCGGGGGATGTTGACGGAATACGTCAACCGCAACGGAGAGGAAGCCTTCAGGACCGGCGGTGTCGCGACGACAGGCTCCCCTTTCCATTCGGTAGGGCGAGATGGGTCGTCACTTGAGGGCTTGCACGTGATCGGTATTCCGACGGAGAACACCCGCTGGTTCACCTTCGTCGGAAGCGGCAGGCCCGGCCCCTGGAATGAGTTCTTCAAGGACGCGGACGCAATAGCCGAGCATATGCTCGGCCGAGCAGGATGAGGCATCGTGGAAAACATAATAATGACGCCGCTCAAGGTGTTACTCCGCAATACACCGCAGGAATGGTCCGACGCCACCCAAAATTCGGCCTACCTATTGACGGGCACGGACCGCGATCACTCTCCGGAATGGATTAAGGCCCACTACGGTGGGGCGTTCCCGGAAATCGAGTGCTTCCAGAATTACGCGATGAACGACCTGGTCGGGAAGCGGGCCGACCAGCTGCTCGCGAACGGCGGGTTCAAGCGGATCATCCCCATGGCGGAGGCCGACGTCCTGCGAGCGGCATGGCTGCGCGAACGGCACGGACTGACAGGTATCCGTCCTGAGGACGCGGTCTACATGCGCGACAAGTTCCTCATGAAGCAGTGCGCATCTGCGGCAGGCGTTCCGGTGGCCGAGTTCAGGAAGGTCCGCAACGCCTTCGAGCTGCTCGACTTCGCCGACGTGGTCGGCTTCCCCGTCGTACTGAAGCCGATCTCGGGCAAGGGATCGGCCGATACCTTCATCCTGGACTCGGAGGCGGAGCTGGACTCGCTGCTGAGTACGGGAATCTTCGCCGGGATCGACCGCGAGCCGGACATGCTCGCCGAGACCTTCGTCGAGGGGACGCAGCTACGCGTCGACGGCTACTACTCCCAGGGCGTCTGCCGCTTCATGAGCGCGGCTCGGTATATCGGTAGTCATATCGATTTCCTTCATGGCGGGTTCATGGGCAGCACGATGCTCGACGCCCGCAGCGAACTGTCCCGGGAAGTCATCGGATTCACCAGGAATCTCCTGGAGAAGGTGCTTCCCTTCGGACCCGACGGGCTCTTCCACGTGGAGCTGTGGCAGCGTCCGGACGGCGAGCTCGTCCTCGGCGAGGCCGCACAGCGG
Organism: Streptomyces sp. MspMP-M5; assembly: GCF_000373585.1. GTDB lineage: Bacteria > Actinomycetota > Actinomycetes > Streptomycetales > Streptomycetaceae > Streptomyces. The sequence continues at coordinate 8,845 of NZ_KB891895.1, read as the reverse complement.
CTCGGCGGCGGCTCGATATTCGAAGAGAACCGGGCCAGTTTCGGGGTCGATTTCAAGATGGCCGCGGTCCGTGCGTTCTGCGGTTTTGAACCTCATGACTGGCCGCGGACGGAAGCCCTGCAGCGGCAGATCTCGGGGCAGACGACGATTTCTCCCCGACCCGGGGTCCTGACCAAGGTTCCTCAGTCGGCTCCGTTCGACTGGGTGCTGGACTACACGTGCGCCCCTGCCGGACGGCGCTACCAGGCCATGCAGCACACCAACGGCGAGATCGCGACCTTCCTCGTTTCCGGCGCGACCAGTGACCAGGTCGAAGAGCGTCTTCGCGCATGTGTCGACTGGTTCTACGCGAACACGGAGTGGTCGGATGCGTGAGGGAGCAGCAGCGGTTGCCGGACACCTTCTCATGATCGGTGGAGCACGTGAGGTCCCGCGGAACTGCTTCCAGGCCGCTCCCGGACTTCGGATCAGCGTGCTCTGCCGGTCGGAGGTCGAGGGCAAGGTCTGGGACAGGAAGGACCTGCACCGGCTGCTGATCCTCGATCGTGCGACCAGTCGGGAGGAATGGCTGGGCATCGCCCGGACCATCCATGAACACGACCGCATCGACGCGATCGTCAATTTCACCGAGTCGGACGCGGACAAGACCGGATACATCGCCGAGAAGCTGGGGTTGCGGTGCTACTCCGAGCAAACCGCTCAGTGGGTCACCGACAAGTACCTCATGCGCGCCCGCCTGGGCGAGACGGGTGTCGACGACACTCCCGCGAGGAGGGTCCACGGTGCGGACGAACTCGCCCAGGTGGCTGGGGAGTTGGGGTACCCGGTAATTTGCAAGCCCGCAGGAGGTATCGGAAGCCGGGGCATCAGCAAACTGACGTCCCCGGCGGACGTCCCTCAGGCATTCACGTGGAGCATGGAGGGAACCTCGGGCCTGGACGCGGAAGAGCTCATAGTCGAGCCTTTCCACCAGGGCCGGGAGTTCAGCGTCGAGTGCGTCAGCGAGACAGGCCGGCACTTCGTAGCGGGGATCACCCAAAAGTCCATCGATCAGAACAGCTTCGTCGAAGTCGGGCACCTGGTGCCGGCTCCGCTTCCCGAGGCGGAGGCGGCGGCCATCGCCGACACCGTGCGCCGGATGCTGGACGCGCTTGAGATCCGGGACGGCGCGACCCACACCGAGGTGATCCTCACCGAGGACGGTGTCCGGATCATCGAAACCCATCTGCGCTACGGCGGCGACCGGATCCCCAACATGCTCGCGGCCGCGACGGGGATCGATATCCAGAAGACCTGGGCTCGTCAGGCGGTCGGCCACTCGATCACCGCGGAGATCGAGGAGGCGATGAAGCGTCACCGCAGCGGCGAACGCGCGGAGTTCGCAGCGATCCGGTACCGGTGTGCTGACCGGCGGGGCGTGCTCACCGCAGTCCACGGCATCGAGGAAGCTCAGCGGATGCCCGGCGTGGCGGAGGTCGCCGCTGTTGCCGGTGTCGGTGAGCAGGTCGGCGATCTCACCGGTTCGCTCGCACGGCTCGCGTTCGCCTGGGCGCTCGGCGCGACGCCGGAGGAAGCCGCCGAGCGTGCTCGGGCGGCAGTGGACTCGCTCACCTTCGACCTCGACGAGGAACCGGAGCGCCGCCCGTGATGCTGCGATCCATGTCGACCAGTGTCCGCCTCCTGGGCATCGCCGTCTTCTTCAACCTGCTGGGCCGAGGCGCCTTCATGGCCTCCTCGGCGCTGTATTTCACCAAGTTCGCGGGGGTGACGCCCGGCCAGCTCGGCGTGGGACTCACGATCGCCGGTGCCACCGGCCTCCTCTCCGGTGTCCCGTTCGGGCACCTCGCTGATCGGCGGGGCCAGCGCGACGTGGCCGCCGTGCTCCTGATCCTCAGCGCGCTGGCCGCCGTGTGCTTCCTGGTGGTCGACGGATTCGTGCAATTCACGGCGGTCGCCGTCGTGTTCACGTTCATCGAGAGAGGCGCCTACGCGGCGCGACAGGCGGTTCTTTCGACCCTGACCGCCGGTGAAGACGCGACCCTGGCGAGGGCCCAGATCCGCACGATCGGCAATCTGGGGGTCGCGATCGGCAGCGGTATCGCCGGCCTGGCGATCTGGGTCGACACCCGAGGGGCCTACCTGGCCGTGATCGGCTTCAACGCGGTGTCCTATCTCATCTGCGGTCTCATCCTCTTCGCGCTGCCTCGCATCGCGGCCGTGCCGGTGAAGCCCGGCGCCTCCAAGCTGCCGGTTCTGCGGGACCGGCGGTATGTGGCCGCCACGATGGTGAACATGATCATGGTGATCCATTTCGCCATGCTCGACATCGGATTCCCTTTGTGGATCGTGCAGTACACCAGTGCCCCGCACTGGATGACAGCGGTGCTGATTCTCTTCAACACCGTGGGCTGCGTCCTGTTTCAGGTATCCGCGTCACGCAGGATCGGAACGCTCGACTCGGCGCGGCGGTCGTGGCGGCTGGCCGGCTTCCTGTTCCTCGGCACCTGCGTTCTCACGGGCCTGACGAACGGCGTTTCCGGAGTCGGTGCCGGTGTCCTCTTGCTCGTCGCGGCAGGTCTCCATCTCTACGGAGAGATCATCCAGTCGGCAGCCGGCTGGGTCATCAGCATTGACCTCGCTCCTTCCGGCCAGAACGGCCAGTACCAGGGACTCTTCACCACCGGATTCGCGTTCTCCCAGATGGTTGCCCCCTTCGTCATTTCGACCCTGGTCATCGAGAACGGAACGATCGGCTGGGTCTGTCTCGGTGCGACGTTCGCGCTCGCCGGTATCGCGATGACCCCGGTGCTGCGCAACGCCGACGAAGCGCCGTCGGCCGGCCCCCACGACAAGGAGATAGCCCGCTCATGAGTTCTCGGCCCCCTGTGGCGGTTGTCACCACCGTCACGTCTGACGCCCACACTTGGAACCTGGTCTACCTGCAGCTCCTCCTCGAAGAGCGTGGGTGGCAGGTGATCAATCTCGGCCCCTGCACACCGATCGGACTCGTGGTCGAGTCCCTCGCCGAGTCGGATGTCGACCTCCTCCTGGTCAGCACCGTCAACGGCCATGGCCTCCTTGAGGCTCCTGCCCTGCTCGACGCCGTCCTTCACGTGCCGGAGCGAGTCCGTCCGCCCGTCGTCCTCGGTGGCAAGCTCCACACCCACGGAGAGGTCGGCGACGACGAAGTGCGGCGCCTACGCGATATGGGCTTTGCCGAGGTGTTCGTCGGAGAGACGGCCGTCGATACGTTCCACGCGTACCTGTCCGGCTTTTCGGCAAGTTCAACGGCGAACGCGGCTTAAGGATTGGCAATCGGTATGTCGAAGATATCCAACTTCGGCGCGTATATCGCCGAGGCGAGGAACCGGGGCGAACTGGTTGTTCAACCCCGCATGGGCTTCGCGAGCCCTGAACTCATGCGAGCCGGTCTCGATGCGACCCGCGGCGCCGGCCCTCGCGTGGTAGGGACCGTCACCCTGGACAGCTTCACGCGCACGGGGCAGTTTCTGCGGGCCGGCCGAGCCATCGCTTCAGGCGAGTCGCTCAACGGCTACCCGCTTGTGTCGCACGCCGATTCGAGCAATTCCCTGCTGTTACGCGACATGGACCTGGATGCTTTCCCCGTTCAAGTCCGGCATGGATCGCCAAAGCCGCAGGAAATCTTTCGGACCATGCTCAGATTCGGTCTCACTGTTTCCGAGGGAGGTCCGGTTTCCTATTGCCTGCCCTACAGCAGGGTGCCGCTGCGGGAATCCATCGACGCCTGGGCAGAGGGATGCCAGATCCTTGCGGACGGCGGGCAGGGTTCCGCACACCTTGAGACCTTCGGTGGCTGCATGCTGGGCCAGCTGTGTCCACCAAGTCTTCTGGTCGCCCTCAGCGTCCTCGAATGCCTTTTCTTCGTGGAGAACGGCATCCGCAGCGTTTCCCTCAGCTACGCCCAGCAGGCAAATCCGCAGCAGGACCTCGACGCGATCCTGGCTCTGCGTACCCTCGCCGAGGAACACCTCGTCGATATCGACTGGCACGTGGTCCTCTACACCTTCATGGGTGTCTACCCGAAGACCACGGACGGCGCCACCGCGCTTCTTCGAGCGAGCGCCGAACTTGCCGCAACCTCCGGCTGCGAACGTCTCATCGTCAAGACGACGGTCGAATCCCAACGGATCCCCACCATCGCGGAGAATGTCGCTGCCCTCCGCATCGCCGCGAACGCCGCCCACGGGGTCCCTCGCTCCGCGCGCTTGCCAAGCAGCGAAGTTCTTCACGATGCCGCAGCCCTCATCAACACCACGCTCTCCCTCAAGAGCACGGTGGGGGAGTCCCTCCACGAGGCATTCCGCCTCGGGCTGCTCGACGTTCCCTACTGCCTCCACCAGGACAACAGAAACCAAACGCGAACCTCGATCGACAGCGACGGCTCCCTCCGGTGGGCGTCCACGGGCGGCATGCCCCTCCCCGCGCAGTCACGACCGGACGAACGAGGGGGAGCAGCCGACCGCCTCCTCCAGATGCTCTCCTTCAACCAGCACCGCTTCGACGCCCTCCAGCCTCGGACTTTGACCGGCGGGCTGTCCGACCGGTGAGCACACTCGCAGAAAGTGCCGGCTCGGCTGGAGAGGGCGTGGCAGGCGTCGGCGGGGGCGTGTCGATGGTGTAGAGGCGGTGGCGGCCCGCACCGCGACCCCGCTGGTGCTCGCCCGCAAGCCAGGCAAGTTACCCGGCTCCCTCCATACGGCCCCCTACGCGTTGGAGTACGGCAACGACCGGCTCAAACTCCAAAAGGGCGCCGCCCTCCCCGGGGAACGGGTGCTCTACGTGGACGAGGTGCCGGCCACCGGTGGCACACTGGACGACGCCGCACAGTTGGTCGCCGAATCCGCCGCCCACGTCGCGGGATTGGCCGTCGTCGTCGAACTGTCCGGCCTCGGCGGAGCCGAACGGCTCTCCGTGCACCGTCTGCTCACGCTCTGCGAGGTGGGACCATGACTTTCGAATCGGACCCGACGCTCTCGGCCCCCGCGGGCCACGGCCAGGCGGAACTCCTCGCCGGCCAACTCGCCCGGATGGCCCGTGACTTGTACCGGCGTGGCTGGATGCCGGGCACCTCCGGCAACCTCTCCGCCCGCTTGCCCGGCCAGGATGGCCACGCCCTGATCACCGGCAGCGGCCGGGACAAGGGCGAACTGACCGCCAACGACATGGTCGCCGTACGCGCGAGCACCGGGGAGACCGTCCGCCAAGGCCCGCTGAGGGCCTCGGCGGAGACTTCGATCCACGCCGCCGTCTACCGTTCCACCGCCGCCGGCGCGGTCATCCACGTGCACGCACCCCACGCCACCACGGTCGCCTCCCGCACCGGCGGCGCACAGGTCGCCCCCCTGCTCCTCGAACGCTTCGAACTGCTCAAGGGACTGGGACTGCAGGACCCCTCGCACACCGAACTACCGGTGTTCCCCAACTGGCCCCAGGTCCCCAGGATCGCCGACGAGGTGGCCGCCTACCTGGCCGCCAACCCCCAGGCACCCCCCGGACTGCTCATCGCCGACCATGGCATCACCGCCTGGGGAAGCGACCTGGCGCGAGCCAGAAACCACCTGGAATGCCTGGAAGCCATCTGTCAGTTGCTGCTGCTCGGCGCTCGGCCGGCGCTCGCGCCGACCATCACCGCCGCGGAGACGAAAGGGGACCGCTCATGACCCTGTTGCAGGTCATGCCGGACGATGCGCCCGACGAGGTACTCGTCCACACACGTGACGAGACCGAGATCGCCGAGGCGCTGCGGGTGTGTGAGGTGGAGTTCCGGCGCTGGCCGCTGCGCGGCGTCATCGTCCCGGGCACGGCGGCAGAGGACGTCCTGAACCAATACCGCTCCGACATCGACCAGTTGTGCGCCGATGAGGGCCTGCGGGTCGTGGACGTCGCCCAGTTGTCTCCGCAGGACGGACCCGAGTGGAAGGCACAGGCGGCAAAGGCCCGCGCGGCGTTCCTGGACGAACACCGGCACGCGGAGGACGAGGTGCGCTTCTTCGCACACGGTCGCGGCTGCTTCTACCTCCATGTGCACGGACGGGTCTACGCGGTGGTGTGCGAGGCCGGCGACCTGCTGTCGGTCCCGGCCGGCACCCGCCACTGGTTCGACATGGGGCCGCGCCCGGACTTCTGCGCCATCCGCTTCTTCAAGGAGGAGGACGGCTGGGTAGGGGACTTCACCGGCGACGCGATCGCGCGGCGGTTCCCGGGCCTGGAGACCCTGCCGGCGGCCGACCTGTGATCACGGCAACCGTACGGGCGGTGGTCCTCGACATCGAGGGAACCACCGGCTCGCTCTCGCACGTACACGACGTCCTCTTCCCCTACGCACGCCAACGCCTGGCCGACTGGTTCACCACGCACCGCAACGACCCACGGCACGCCGAGATCCTGCAGTCCGTACGGGACTCGACCGGCACCCCTGACCTCGACGACGCCGGAGCCATCGCCGTCCTGACGGCCTGGGCGGACGCCGACGTCAAGGCGGCACCGCTGAAGCGGCTCCAAGGACTGATCTGGGCACAGGGCTACGCGGACGGCACGCTGACCGGACACGTCTACCCGGACGTGCCCGAGGCACTCGACCGATGGCGCGCGGCCGGAATCGGCGTCCACATCTACTCGTCCGGCTCGGTGGGTGCGCAGCGGGACTGGTTCGCCCACAGCGACCACGGCGACCTGACGCATCTGCTGCTCGGCTACTTCGACCTGGACCGGGCCGGGCCCAAGCGCGAGCCGGAATCCTATCGGGCGATCGTCCGGGCCATCGGCGGCGAGCCCCCGCACACGCTCTTCCTCAGCGATGTCGCGGAGGAACTGGACGCGGCGGCTGCCGCCGGCTGGCTCACCGCCGGCGTGCGGCGCGCCCGTGACCCGAGGGGCCCCATCGTGCCGGGGCACCCCTCGGTGCCCTCGCTCTCACTCGACCACGTACGGCTCCAGGCATACCGCCCCACAGACCCGGACGACACCAACAGCACTCACCCCACAGGCCCCACGGACGAGGTATCCCAGACATGACCACGCGGGGATCGACGCGGCCGAGGCAGGGCCGCGTCACCCCGGTGGGGTCGGTCACGCGGTGGTGCTCCCGTTCGCGTAGCGCGCGGCCAGCTCAGGGTCGCGCTTCTCCAGTGCGGCGGCGAGTTCGACGATCACGTGGCACTGTTTCACCGTGGCGTCGTCCTGCATGGTGCCGTCGACCATGACGGCACCCGTCCCGTCCCCCATCTGCTCGATCACGCGCCGTGCCCAGGCAACCTCCTCGACGGTGGGGCTGAAGACCCGGCGGGCGATGTCGATCTGGGCCGGGTGCAGACTCCAGGCTCCGACGCACCCCAGGAGGAAGGCGTTGCGGAACTGGTCCTCGCAGGCAACGGTGTCCTTGATGTCGCCGAACGGCCCGTAGTAGGGCAGGACGCCGTTGGCCGTGCAGGCATCGACCATGCGCGCGAGCGTGTAGTGCCACAGGTCCTGCTGAGCAGTGGGCCGCCGCCCCTGGATGTCCCCGTCCACGGGGTCGGCGCGCACGAGGTAGCCGGGGTGCCCGCCGCCCACCCGGGTCGTCTTCATGCGCCGGCTCGCCGCGAGGTCGGCCGGGCCCAACGACATCCCCTGCAACCGGGGACTGGACGCGGCGATCTCCTCGACCCGGGCGACGGCGCCCGCGGTCTCCAGCACGGCGTGCACCAGGATCGGGCGCCTGATCCCGGCGCGGGCTTCGAGCTGGGCCAGGAGCCGGTCGACGTAGTGGATGTCCTCGGGTCCGCGGACCATCGGCAGGATCACCACGTCGAGGACGTCGCCGATCTCGGGGACCAGGGTGAGCAGGTCGTCCAGGCCCCAGGGCGTGTCGATGCCGTTGACCCGCGTCCACAACTGGCTTTCCGATAAGGGAGCCTCCTTGGCGATCCGTACCAGGCCGGCCCGGGCGGCGTCCTTGTTCGCGGCGGTCACCCCATCTTCGAGGTTGCCGACCAGGACGTCCACCCGCTTGGCGAGGTCCGGCACCTTGGCCGCCATCTTGGCGTTGCTCGGGTCGAAGAAGTGGAGCATGCGGGTCGGTACGGCGGGGATCTGGTCGAGCGGTGCGGGGGCACCGACCGCCAGCGGCTGGAGGAACTGCCTGGGGGGACGCATCGTGCTCCTTGCTGTCGGGATCCTGGGCCCATGGGCGGGGCCGGGGCCCCGCAGGCGGGAGCCGAGTGCCGCGGCATCGATGGCCGACGACCGCAGGTGCCCCGTTGTGTCGGGCACCGCACTCGCGAACTCCTCGAAGTTACCGACAGGTATCGCATGCGTCGAGCGATTTTAAGGAACGCGAACACACACTCCGACACCTTTACCGAACCGGCCGACACGACGAGCCATCAGGATTCGGACGGAACGCCAGAACCGATACCCATAGCGGCGAATCGCCCCTTGACAACGGGCCGATACAACGAAGATCCTCAACAACCGGTGCGGTGAACTTCAGGTACTCCCACAAGTTTTCCCGCACGGCACCCGCCCCCGGAGGCCCCCTCGGCCTTTCTCCTGCAAAACACCTGCCGTCCGTACCATCGCCGTTACGGACGACAATCGGTGCGTCGGATCCCGGCTGTCAGGGTGGCAGCCGATCGACGCCGCGGACCGCACCGTCACGACGGATCGCGCTGCGCTCCGCCGACTTCCGTCCATCATGTGACAGAGGCCATCGTGTGGCCTTCGTCTCTTCCTGAATCCCCCCATTCCGCATCCTTCGAAATCTGGCAACTGCCTTGTGTCAGAGGCGAGTTGTCACATCCCCCACGTTCCCTCACCTCCCCCC
>NZ_KB891894.1 GCF_000373585.1 Streptomyces sp. MspMP-M5 | reverse complement strand
GCCGATTCCCGGGGAATGGACGGCGTCGGAGAGCGGCACATAGCCGAACCAGCCGAAATCGGCCGCTCCTTGAGGCGTGAGGAAGCCCCCCACCGCGATCAGCGAACCGAAAAGATAGAGCCAATAGGCGAGCATGTTCAAACGCGGGAACGCCACGTCCGGCGCGCCGATCTGCAGCGGCATGATCCAGTTGGCGAAACCGGCGAACAGCGGCGTCGCGAACATCAGCAGCATGATCGTGCCGTGCATCGTGAATGCCTGGTTGAACTGCTCGTTCGACAGCAGCTGGTGGCCGGGCCGGGCCAGCTCGGCACGCATGAGAAGCGCCAGCAGCCCGCCGACGCAGAAGAACGCGAAGGCGGTCACCAGATAGAGCGTGCCGATGGTCTTGTGGTCGGTGGTCGTCAGCCACGTCAGCGGGTTCCGGCGCGTCGCGGGATGTGCCACGGCGGCCCGCGACACACCGGATCGGGCCGTCGGCGAGGGAGTTGCGGGGAGCTTCATGCCCCGTAGGTGTCCGCCTCCCGGCGCATCGTCACCGGTGACCGGCGCGAAACGGGCTGCCGGGAGGGTGGGATGAGTCACGAGTGCGGGGTGTGACGATCGGGGCGATGCCGGACACAGGGGTTTCATGAGCACGGACGACGCCTTCGCCGCGGCCTACCGCGCGCACTACTGGGCGGTCAGCCGCTTCGTGGCGCGGCGGCTGGACGCCCCGGCACACGAGGTCGAGGAGGTGGTGGCCGACGTCTTCTCCATAGCGTGGCGGCGGCGCGCCGAACTCCCCGACGCGCCGCTGCCCTGGCTGTACGGGGTGGCCCGGAACTGCCTGGCCAACACGGTGCGCGGGATGGGCCGCTACCGGCGGCTGCTGCACCGGCTCGGCAATCACGAGGCGGCGCACGGCCGGCAGACCGTGGAGAGCCCGGACGCCGAGCGGCCCGGCGCCTGGGTGCACGCGGCCCTGGGCCGGCTGTCCGCCGCCGACCAGGAGGTCCTGCGGCTGACCGCCTGGGAGGAACTGACCGTCGAGGAGCTGGCGGTGGCCCTCGGATGCGGCCGGAGCGCGGCGGCCATGCGGCTGCACCGGGCCCGGCGCCGCCTGCGCGCGGAGATCGACCGCACCCGGACCCCCGTGTCCGTACGAGGAGGAGGCGACGGCCATGAGTGACGAACTGGAGCTGCTGCGGGCGGCCGACCCGGTGCCGGCCAGTGAAGGGCGCTGGCGGGACCGCCCGTTGGACGCCACCGCCGAGCGCGCCCTGAACCGCCTGCTGCACAGCGACCGCACCCGGCGGGCCCGTCGCCGTCTGGTGCTGCGCGCCGAGGCGGCGGTGCTGGCGCTGGTCGCGGTGCTCGCCTTCACGCTCACCGATGCCGGCAGCAGCCCGGCGGTCGCGGCACCGTCCGCGCTCGTGCCGCGCGTGGTCGGCGCCGAACCCTCCTTGGGCGGGCTGGCCCGCCTCGCGGAGGCCCGGGCCCGGACGGCCGGCCCGCAGGACGGGCCGCGGCGCGGCAGCCATCTGCAGAGCTGGAGCCTGTCCGTGGGGACCGGTCCGGACGCGGCGTCCCCGGTGACCGTTCCCGAGGAGCGCATCACCCGGTGGAACCCCGACGGCAGCGGCTCCGAACTGGTGGTGGCCACCGACCCGCGCCATCCGGGACGGCCGGTCGTCCACGACGACGGCGGCCGCTGGCGGACCGTCAGCGACGGCAGGGTGCTGCACCGTGCGACCTATCCGGCGGGCTCGGGCGGACAGTACGGCGGGCTCGCCGCCCGTACGAAGCCGCCCACCGACCCGAAGGCGTTGCGCGCGCTGCTCGTCTCCCGTTATGGCGCGGCGGCCGGCGACGACGCGGCGACCGTGCCGCAACTACTGACGGCGCTCTCCTCGTTCCGCCAGGAGTGGACGCCGGGGCCGCGGGAGACGGCGGCGATCGTGCGGATGCTGGCGGACACCAGGGGCCTGCGGCCGGCCGGCGCGGTCACCGACCGACTGGGCCGCCGCGGGCAGGCGTTCGTGCACGACGGGCCCGACGGCACCCTTGACGCCACCCGCCAGATGGTGATCCTCGATCCGCGCACCGGCCAACTCCTCGGCACGGAGATCACCTTCACCAAGGCCGTGCCCGACTTCCGGATCAGCGCGGGCGAGGTGCTGTCCTACGAGGCGTGGATGCCGTGAGGCATCGGCCGCGACATGTGCACCGGCGCGCCGCCCGAGTGGCGGGGTCCGGGCCGATGGCCGATCCTGGAGGGACGCGACGATCCCTCGGCGCGGCGGTGTGCGACGCACCGCCGCGCCGTTTCCGTATGCGAACGAACACGCACCGGGCGGCGCGCGTCACGTGACGCGGGCCACAATCCGCCCCCGGTTGCGGCCGATCCCCGCGAGATGGATCACAAGCCCGCCTCTCCGAAAAAAGTTCGCGGACGCATGTTTACCCAGCGAGGAGGGGGTAGGCGGGCAACTGTGCAGTCAACTGCACACTGTCCGTGATGACCCGGTCTGCCCGTATGGTCGTCCTTTGCCCCTCCACGCCATGGCGGGGCAAGTCCTTGTAGTCGTCCCAGAGAGCGCAGGCGAGCGAACACGTGCCGACGCAGTCCCCCCTCGCACCCGGGTCCCGTACGGGCGTCGCCGGAAGCGCCGGCGCCACCACCGAGCCGCGGCGGGCGGCCCCGCAGACACCGGACGAGGTCACGGTCGTCGACCCCGCGATGGTCAAGCGCGCGGTATCGGCGGCCGCCCTCGGCAACGCGATGGAGTGGTTCGACTTCGGCGTCTACAGCTACCTCGCGGTCACCCTCGGCCATGTCTTCTTCCCGTCCGGGAACCCGACCGCGCAGCTGCTCTCGACCTTCGGCGCGTTCGCCGCGGCCTTCCTGGTGCGCCCCCTCGGCGGCATGTTCTTCGGCCCGCTCGGCGACCGCGTCGGCCGCCAGAAGGTCCTCGCCATCACCATGATCATGATGGCCGCGGGCACCTTCGCCATCGGCCTGATCCCCTCGTACGCCGCGATCGGGGTCGGCGCGCCCATCCTGCTGCTGGCCGCCCGCCTCGTACAGGGCTTCTCCACCGGCGGTGAGTACGGCGGCGCCTCGACCTTCATCGCCGAGTACGCGCCCGACAAGAAGCGCGGATTCCTGGGCAGCTGGCTGGAGTTCGGCACCCTCGCCGGCTACGTCGGCGGCGCCGGCCTGGTCACCCTGATGACCGCGCTGCTGTCCACCGAGGACCTCCACTCGTGGGGCTGGCGGATCCCGTTCCTGATCGCCGGTCCGATGGGCATCATCGGCCTCTACCTGCGGCTCCGCCTCGAAGAGACCCCGGCCTTCGCCCAGATGGAGAAGGAGGCGCACGCCCGCGAGAAGGAGCGGCGCGCGGCCGAGAAGCGGATCGGCATCCGCGAGATGATCTTCGGTCAGTGGCGGACGATGCTGCTCTGCGTCGGCCTGGTCCTGGTCTTCAACGTCACGGACTACATGCTGCTGTCGTACATGCCGAGCTACCTCACCTCGGAGCTGAAGTACGACGAGACGCACGGGCTGCTGGTCGTGCTCGGCGTGATGGTCGCGATGATGTGCGTGCAGCCCTTCGTGGGCCGGCTGTCCGACCGCTTCGGCCGCCGCCCGGTCATCGGCGCCGGCTGCGTGGGCTTCCTGGTGCTGTCCGTCCCCGCGCTGCTGCTGATCCGGCAGGGTTCGCTGGCTGCCATCGCCGTGGGCATGGGCGCGCTCGGCCTGTTGCTGGTGTGCTTCACCGCCGCGATGCCCTCGACGCTGCCCGCGCTCTTCCCGACCAAGGTGCGCTACGGCTCGCTGTCGATCGGCTTCAACATCTCGGTGTCGCTCTTCGGCGGCACCACGCCGCTGGTGGTCACGGCCCTGATCGGCGCGACCGGCAACAAGATGATGCCCGCCTACTACATGATGGCGGCGGCCGTGATCGGCGGCATCGCCGTCCTGCTGATGTCGGAGAGCGCCCGCAAGCCGCTGCCCGGCTCCCCGCCGGCGGTGGAGACCGAGGCCGAGGCCCGTCAACTGGCGGCCGCCGGCACGGCGCGCTGAGCCGCCGCTACACACCACGACCCACACACGGCCGGCCGCCGAGCCCCCTTGGGGCAGGCGGCCGGCCGTCGTCGTACGGGGCGTTGGGAGCGTTGGCGTTGTTGCCGTTGACGCTGTCGCCTTTGCCGTTGTTGCCTTTGCCGTTGACGACCGTTGGCACCGGGGCCGTCCTCACGGCGTTTTGACCGGGTGGTGTAGGAGACTGCAGACATCCGGATGAGGTGATGACGCCGATTCGGCGTCCGTTCGATCGAGGAGAGGTGCCCTGTGGCCAGCGTGGTGAAGATCAATGTGCTGACCGTCCCTGCGGAGCAGCGTGAGGTGTTGGAAAAGCGGTTCGCTTCACGTGCCGGAACGGTCGACTCCGCAGACGGCTTCGAGTGGTTCGAGCTGCTGCGCCCCGTGGAGGGCACCGACCAGTACCTCGTCTACACGCGGTGGCGCGACGAGGAGTCGTTCCAGGCGTGGATGGAGGGGCCGATGAAGGCCGCGCACCAGCAGGGTGGTGAGGGCGGCGAGCGGCCGAAGCCCGCCGCGAGCGGTTCGACGCTGTGGTCCTTCGAGGTGGTGCAGCAGGCTGCGCCCAAGTAGGGCTGATTTGCGGGCGTGCACGTCCGTGTGGGAGGGGGCGGCAGCTGTCCGTCCGTGGTGGCGGGTGCGGGGCCCCGGTGGTGTCGGAGAATGCCGCCATGAGTGACGCCGCCGTCCCGTCCTGGACGATCGCCGCCGAGCCGGTCGACGCGCCGGTGGCGCGGGCCCTGTTCCGCGCGTACTACACCGAGGTCGCCGACCGCTATTACACGCTGCACGAGGGGCGCCGCGCGACGCCGGAGGAGATCGGCCGGGGCGTGGCCGAGTACACGGGCGAGGGGCTGCGGCCGCCGCGCGGGGTGCTGCTGGTGGCCCGGCACGGCGGCGAGCCGGCGGGCTGCGCCGGGGCCCGGCTGCTGGACGCCCGTACCGCCGAGCTGAAGCAGGTGTTCGTCCGGCCCGGCAAACGCGGTCTGGGCATCGCGAGCGGGCTGCTGCGGGCGGCGGAGGCGGCCGCGGTGCGGCTGGGTGCCGAGCGGATCCGGCTTGACACCCGGCTGGATCTGACCGAGGCCATCGCGCTGTACCGGCGGCGTGGTTACGTCGAGATCGCCCCGTACCACTTCGGTGATCCGTATGCGGAGATCTTCTTCGAAAAGCGGCTGGCCCCACCGCAACGGGAGCTGCCCGCTCCGCAGCAGGAGCTGACCACTCCGCAACAGCGGCTGACCCCACCGCAACAGGGGGCCGGGGCCGGCGGAGACGGGGCGGAGGCGGCGGTCACTTGGTGAGGTCGGGGGGCCGGGGCGGGCGCGGTGTGGTGCGGGCCGCGGTGCGCGGCACCGGCTGGCGAACGTCGCCGTCGTACGGCTCCTCCCCGTCCGAGCCGCACAGCTCCGCCGACAACTCCTGGACGAGTTCGGTGAGATCGGTGGGCCGGTCCGCGGTCCACCAGTCGCCGAGCAGCTGCGCCAGCGACTCCTGGCGCGCCGCCGCGAGCCGTTCCGCGGCCTCCCGCCCGCGGTCGGTGAGCAGCAGCATCAGCCCCTCGCGCTGCGCCAGCCCGCGTTCCTCGATCTGCCGGACGCCCTCGGTGATCACGCCGAGCGGCACCCGGATGCGTTCCACCAGCAGCCCCGGCTCCACCGAACCGCAGCGCTGGATGCGCAACACCAGCCAGCTGGCGGCCGGTTTGAGGTCCAGGCCGGCGCGGGCGGTGATCTTCTCGTAGATGTCCTTGCGGCCCTCGATGCTGCCCAGTTTGGAGAGCGCGCGGGCGACCTCCTCACGGGAGGACCGCTCGACGGGGTTGGAACAGAGGACCTCGCTGGTGTCGGGGGCGGTGACGCTGCCGCGCAGCGGCTCCTCCCTGAGGAACCAGGCCAGGACGAAGGCGACGAGGACGACCGGGACGGCGTAGAGGAAGACGTCGGTGATGGAGGTGGAGTACGCGCCGAGGACGCCGGCGGCCTGCGCGGGCGGCAGCTTGCCGATCGTCCGCGGGTCCTGGGCGATCGCCGACGGCGAGACGCCGGGCGGCAGTGTCGCGCCGGAGAGGGCGTCGGCGACCCGCGGGCCGAGCCGGCCCGCGAAGATCGTGCCGAAGAGGGAGACGCCGAACGAGGCGCCGATGGAGCGGAAGAAGGTGGCGCCCGAGGTGGCCACCCCGAGGTCCTCGTAGGGCACGGCGTTCTGCACGATGAGGACGAGGACCTGCATGACCAGGCCGAGCCCGAAGCCGAAGACGAAGAAGTAGGTGCTCATCAGGGCGACGCCGCTGGACGGGTCGAGCTGGTGCAGGAGCAGCAGGCCGAGGGTGACCACCGCGGTGCCGGCGATGGGGAAGACCTTGTAGTGGCCGGTGCGGGAGACGATCTGCCCGGAGGCGGTCGAGGAGAGCAGCATGCCGAACACCATCGGCAGCATGTGCACACCGGACATGGTCGGCGAGATCCGCTGGACGACCTGAAGGAACGTCGGCAGGTACGTCATCGAGCCGAACATCGCGAAGCCGATGACGAAGCCGATGACCGCGCAGAGCGTGAAGGTGCGCAGGGTGAACAGGCGCAGCGGGATGACGGGTTCGGCGGCCCGTCGCTCCACGTGGACGAACGCGGCGAGCAGCACCACGCCGAGCCCCGCGAGCAGCGCGGTCTGCCAGGAGGCCCACGGGTAGCTGACGCCGCCGAGCGAGGTCATCAGGACCAGGCAGGCGGCGACCGCGGCGATCAGCGCGGTGCCCAGGTAGTCGATGCGGTGCGGGGTGCGGCGGACCGGTATGTGCAGCGCGGCCGCGATGACGGCGAGCGCGACGGCGCCGATGGGGACGTTGATGTAGAAGACCCAGCGCCAGCTGAGGTGGTCCACGAACAGCCCGCCGAGCAACGGCCCGAGGACGCTGGTGCCGCCGAACACGGCGCCGAACAGCCCCTGGTACTTGCCGCGTTCGCGGGGCGGCACGATGTCGCCGACGATCGCCATCGACAGCACGATCAGGCCGCCGCCGCCCAGCCCCTGGAGCGCCCGGAAACCGATCAACTCGCCCATGTTCTGCGCGAGGCCGCAGAGCACCGAACCGATCAGGAAGATCACGATGGCCGTCTGGAAGAGCTTCTTGCGGCCGTACTGGTCGCCGAGTTTGCCCCACAGGGGCGTCGCGGCCGTGGACGCCAGCAGATAGGCGGTGACCACCCAGGAGAGGTGATCGAGGCCGCCGAGATCGCTGACGATGGTGGGCAGCGCGGTGGCGACGATGGTCTGGTCGAGTGCCGCGATGAGCAAGCCGAGCAGCAGCGCGCCGATCGAGACGAGGACCGTCCGCCGGGACCGGTCCTCGCCGGCGACGGCGGGAGCGCCGGTGTGCTGCGCCATGAGCGTCGTCTCCCTCGTGTCCGGCGTGGTCTTTCGTTGGGGCGGGTCATTCCTTGGGCGTGGACTTTTCTTAGGGCCGCGGACGTCGCTTTGGGGCGCGGGCGTCGGCACTTGGGGTGGGCGTCGGCGCGTACGACCGCGTCCGGTCGGTTTCCCGGCCCTCCGGGCTTCTTTCCATCGTGGGCGGTTCCACCCGATATGGCCCGCTGAAGGGGACGGGCGAGGGTGGGGGCGTCACGGGCGCATGTGGCGGATGTGGTGGAGCGCCTGCGGGGACGGCGGGCGCTCTGCATAATCGGCTGCCGGTTCACGCCTCCAGAGATTCGCGCCTCCAGAGAGGGGACCACTCGTGACGGCAGCAGCCACCTGCCCGCACTGCTTCGCCCCGGTCCGCGGGGACGGCCGGCCGACCTGCCTGTGCGCGGCGATCGAGGCGGACGACTTTGATCCGCTGCGATTACGGCCGTATGTCTCGCTGCCGGATGACGGCGCTGGGGGACCCGGCGGGGGCCGGGATGACGACGGGGGCAGGGACGGCGGCGGGGCTCGTAACGGGGAGGGGGCGGAAGACGGGAGTGGCGGTCCTGGGGACGGGGGCGGCCCTGGAGCGTTCCCGGGCTCCGGCTCCGGCCCCGGCGGCTTCCCCCGCCCCGCCGGCCCGGCATCCAGGACGTTCCGTACGTCCGGGCCGTTCCCGCCCTCGGACGACGAGACGTCCGGCCCGTTACCTGACGGCACGATGCCCGGCCCGTTCCCGGAGGAGGGGACGTCGTCCGCGCCCTTACCGGTGGGCGCGCCATCCGGCCCGTCCACCCGGCACGGCACCGCACCGCAGCCCCCGACATCCGCCTCCGGTTCGCCCGCTCCCATCAGGCGCCGACGTGCCCGGCCCGCCGTACTGGTCGTGATCGGCGCCGCCGTGGCCGCCGCGGCGATCGTGATCGGCACCGGGGCGCTCCCGGACGGCGACCGCGACCGTGCGGCGCCCCCGGACCGCGGCACCTTCGCCCCCACCGCGGCCGTCCCGACCGCCGCCGCCCCCACCAGCTCCTCATCGGCGCCCGTCCGCCCGTACCCCGCCACCTCACGCTCCAGGACTCCCGGGCCCCGCCCCCGCCCGTCCCGGTCACCGGTCCCTTCCCCGCCGCCCCCGGTACGGGCGTCCGGCAGCGTCGCGGTCCCACCGGGCGACCCTTCCCCCAGCGCGGCGCCGAGCGGGCCGATCGTGCTCCGCGAGGGCTCCAGCGGCCCCGAGGTGGTGGAACTCCAGGAGCGCCTGCGGCAGGTGGCGCTCTATACGGGGGCGGCGGACGGCCGGTACGGCGCGGCGGTACGGGATGCGGTGGCGCGCTACCAGCGGACCTACGGGGTGCACGGCGATCCGGACGGCGTGTACGGGGCCCCGACCCGGACGTCCCTGGAGGCACGCACCCAGCAGCCGTGAACTCGTCACCCGCCCCCCCCCGCACCGGACCCGTCCAGACCCATCCGGTCACGTCCCGGCCCGTCCCGGCCCGCCACAGACCCGACAAGGCGCGATATGTCCGCCCGACCGTGACGAATGCCATGCCGATCGAGGGCGTCAGACGGTTGTCGGGGCGGCACCCGTTTTGTATCGTGAAAAAACAAAGTGGTTCCGCCCGCACTCCCTGACCGGCGGGCGGGACCGCTTGTGTCTTTCCGGTTTTTCCTTGCTTTACGTGCTCTACCTGCTCTACCTGCTTCCCCTGCACGTCCTGACAGTTCGCTGCCAGCCCCTCGCGCCCAGGAGCCCGCCGATGACGGCCACCACCACGCTCATAGCCCGCGCCCTGCTGCTGGACATGGACTCGACGATCGTGAACTCAGAAGCCGTCGTGGAGCGCTGCTGGCGCCGCTGGGCCGCCGAGCGGTCGCTGCCCGCCGACGACGTCCTCAAGGTCGTCCACGGGCGGCAGGGCTGGGCCACGATGGCGGCACTGCTGCCGGACCGCCCCATGGAGCAGAACCTCGCGGACAACCGCCGGATGCTGGAGCAGGAGACCGCCGACATGGACGGCGTGGTGCCGGTGGTCGGCGCGCCGGCCTTCATGGCCGCCCTCGCCCGGCTCCCGCACGCCCTGGTGACCAGCGCCGACGCCGCGCTGGCCGCGGCCCGTATGGGCGCGGCCGGACTGCCCATGCCGGACGTCAGGATCACCGCAGAGTGCGTGAGCGCCAGCAAGCCGGACCCGGAGGGCTTCCTCAAGGGCGCCGCCGAACTGGGCTTCGCGCCCGAGGACTGCCTGGTCTTCGAGGACTCCGAGGTGGGCATCGAGGCCGGCCGGGCCGCCGGGATGCGGGTCGTCGGGGTCGGCGACCGCGCCGCCGCGTTCGCGCCCACCGCCCACGTCCGCGACCTCACCCAGGTCCGTATCGAGAGCCTGGCGGACGGCGGAATCGCCGTCCGGATCACCGCCTGATCCGCACCACGGCCGCGCCGCACCCGAGCCCCGGCCCGCAGTCGTACCACGACACCCGAACCACGGCCCGCAGCCGTAGCGCGCACCACGGCACCTGAGCCACGTCCGCGCCACACCCCGTTCCGGACGCACCCTCAACCCCCTTGCCCCACCGGGCCGTTACACCCCCACACTCTTGGGCGCACACATGCCGCCGCCCGCCCGCCGCCCCCTGATGGCCGGTGCGCTCTCCCGCGCACCGGCCATGAGTCATACCGGCGCCCCACGCCACCCGACACCAGCCCCCACCCCCTTGGCTCGGACCAATAGGTCCCCTATTAGCCGAATGTTGAACTTGCAAGTAATAGTTAGGTCGGCCTAATCTCAAGACTCCGGCGGGCGCGCCCCGTCCCCCGCGTCCGTTCGTCCCCGAAGACCTAGGAGTCACCGCATGTCCGCTCCCCTCAGCTCCTTCACCGAAAAAAACACGCCGCACGTCCTGGCGCTCTTCCGCGTCGTCGTCGGCCTGCTCTTCGCCAGCCACGGCGCCTCCTCGCTGTTCGGCATCCTCGGCGGCGCGATGGGCGCCGGCCCCGGCCACACCGTCCCGACCGGCACCTGGCCCGGCTGGTACGCCGCGGTCATCCAGCTGGCCGGCGGCCTCCTGGTCATGCTGGGCCTGGGCACCCGCACGGCGGCCCTCGTCAGCTCCGGCTCGATGGCCTACGCCTACTTCTCGATGCACCAGCCGAACGCGCTGTGGCCGATACAGAACGGCGGCGAGGCGGCCGCGATGTTCTCCTGGGCGTTCCTGCTGATCGTCTTCGCCGGCCCCGGCTCCTGGGCGCTGGACCGGCTCTTCTTCGGCGGTTCGGCGCGGCAGCAGGCGCCCGCCGCCGAGCGCGCGCCGAGCACCGTCTGACGCGTCTCGACGGCCGGCCATGGGCCGGGGCGGAGCGTTTCACCGCCCCGGCCCATGGTGTGTTTCCGGCCAGGCGTACGCTGTACGGCTGTAGTGCCGCCCCTGCCGCGCCGAGCGACGTCGCGGCGGGTTCGGATCGGGAGCAGGACGTTGCTGGAAAGCCTGGGGTCGCTGAGCGGCACCCCGTGGGTGTACGTGGTCGTCAGCCTCTCGATCGTCCTCGACGTCTTCGTCCCGATCCTGCCGAGCGGGGTCCTGGTGATCACCGCGGCCACCACGGCCGCCGGCTCCGGCCCCGCCGCCGACGTCGCCGACGTCGCCTCCGCCGTCCACACCGGGAACCACCTGGCCGAAATGGCCTCCCTGGTGCTCTGCGCGGCCGCCGCCTCGGTCCTCGGCGACCTGGTCGCCTACCGGCTGGCCTGGCGCGGCGGGGACCGGTTCGACCGTGCCATCGGCCGCTCCCGGCGGCTGTCCGCGGCCCAGCAGCGGCTCGGCGCCGCGCTCACCCGGGGCGGCGGCGGCATCGTCGTGCTGGCCCGTTTCGCGCCCGCCGGACGCTCCGTGGTCAGCCTGGGCGCCGGGGTGGCCCACCGCACTGTGCGCGAGTTCCTCCCCTGGTCGGCGCTGGCCGGGCTGGCCTGGGCCGCCTACAGCGTCAGCCTGGGCTACTTCGGCGGCCACTGGCTCGGTACGTCCTGGGTGAGCGCCGCCCTCTCCGTCCTCGCGCTCTTCGTCGCCGGCTCGGTGGCCGCCTACCTCGTCCGGCGCCCGGAGCGGGAGACCGCGGCACACTGACCGGCGAGCGGCCGCGTCAGGCGGCGGGGTGGCCCGGTGCCCGGCGACCCGCGCCGGATGCCGCACGGCCCCGGTAGCGCGCGCCTCACGCCCCGCGGCGGCTCCCCGGCACGGAGTAGAGTCGAACGTCACCACCCCGCCCCTCCCTCTCCCCCACCGGAGGCGCGGGCCCGAACCACTGACGCGAGGCACACTGCGGTGAACCACCCCCCGGTCGTCGAATGGACCGAGGACGAGCAGGTCCGTACCGCCCGTTGGCGTTCCGAGAACGGCGCCCGGCCACCCCGCCGGATCGTCATCGCGGACGACCGCACCCGGGCCGACGAGGCGTACCGGCTCGCCTGCGAGGGCACCGCGCTCCTGTGGCGCGGCGACTTCCACAACGCCCGCCAGCTGCTGACCGCGCTGGCCCGCCGCGTCGACCGCCGCCCGCACAAGACCCCGCCCGCCGACGTCACCCAGGCGTTCCACCTGCACCGCGCCGCCCAGAACCAGCGCGCCCGGATCCTCGGCATGCTGCTGATCCCGCTGACCGCGGACCTCGCCGTCCCGTTGCACCGCGCCCCCGACGTCCGCGAAGCATGCACCCGCGCCTACGGCCCGCCGGACGGGACGGAGCTGCCCGCCGGCACCACCGGGGACACCGCCGCCCTGGTCTCCCTACGGGAGCTGCTCGCGCTGATCGGCGCCAACGAATGGCGCCGCAAGGGCGTGGAGATCCCGGCCCTCGGCGGCGACCGGATCCATCCGCACTACGGGGTCTTCTCGCCGGCCCGCGGCGAGTACGTCGACCTGGTGGCCGGCGCCCCGTTGCCCGGCCGGGAGCTGGCGTTCGACATCGGTACCGGCACCGGCGTGCTCGCGTCCGTATTGGCCCGCCGCGGCGTAGGGCGAATCGTGGCCACCGACCAAGACCCGCGCGCGCTCGCCTGCGCCCGGGAGAACACCGAACGACTGGGCGTCGCGGATCAGGTGGAGGTCCTCGAAGCGGACCTCTTCCCGGCCGGCCGGGCCCCGCTCGTCGTCTGCAACCCCCCGTGGGTACCCGCCAAGCCCACCTCCCCCGTGGAGTACGCGGTCTACGACCCCGGCAACCGGATGCTGTACGGCTTCCTGACCGGTCTGGCCGACCATCTGACCCCCGGCGGCGAGGGCTGGCTGATCCTCTCCGACCTGGCCGAACACCTCGGCCTGCGGTCGCGCGACGAACTCCTCGACGCCGTCGCCCGGAGCGGCCTGACCGTCCTCGGCCGGCTCGACATCGCCCCCCGCCACCCGCGCGCACGCGACACCTCCGACCCGCTGCACGTGGCCCGCGCCGCCGAGGTCACGTCCCTGTGGCGGTTGGGAACGGCGGAGTAGTCAGCTAACGGGGGCAGCGGGGCAGAGCTAACGGGCGTCCTCTTGGGGGCAGGCCGGGCCGGTGGGCGTCCCCTTGGGCGGCCGATCTCGTCCCCGTGGGCGGCGGCCGACGGCTAGATGGGCCGCAGCCCGGCGCAGACCGTGCGCACATAGCGGTGCCAGTCCCCCGCGTCGTTCCGGATCACCGCGGCCAGCCCGCACACCGCCATCACCACATCCGTGACCTCGGCGTCCGCCCGGACCGTGCCCTCCTCCTTGCCGCGGGCGAGGAGTTGCGCGGCGACCTCCTCCGCGCGCTCCCGCCCCTCCCCGGCCGGCTCGGTGGAGCCGAACGCCGCCTCGATCGCCGCGGACAGTCCGCGCTCGGCGCTCAGCACCTCCCCGATGTGCGTGAGGTAGGCGGCCAGCCCCTCGTCCGCCGTCGGGCACGCCAGGCAGTGGCTGCGCCCGAACTCGACGATCTCCGCCTGCCGTTGCTCCCCCACGGCGGCGATCAAGGCGGACCGGCTGGGGAAGTGGCGGTAGACCGTCCCGATGCCGACGCCCGCGGCGCGGGCGATCTCGGGCATCTGCGCCTCGTCGCCGGACGCCCTGAACACCTCCCGTGCAGCTTCCAGCACCCGGCCGCGGTTGCGCTCGGCGTCGGCACGCGGCCGGCGCTGCGGTGCGGGGGAGGCGGAGGAGTCCGAGGAGGTGGAAGGGACGGAGGACGGGGACATACCGAGGATGCTACTGGCCACGCACCGGGCGGAATCGGACTCCACCCGGCGAACCGGCCCGGCCGCCCCGCGCCCACCACGGCCCATCAGGCACGATGGTCCCATCATGAACCTCGACGACCTCGTCGCCCGTGCCCGCCGGCTCGCCGCCTCCGCGACGCCCGGCCGGCGCCGGCTGCTCGGCATCGCCGGGCCGCCGGGCGCCGGGAAGTCCACCCTCGCCGTCCGGCTGGCAGCGGAGCTGTCCGGCCAGGCCGCGCTCGTTCCGATGGACGGCTTCCACCTCGCCGAGGCGGAGTTGCGCCGCCTGGGCCGTATCGACCGCAAGGGCGCGCCGGACACCTTCGACCCCGCCGGCTACGCCGCCCTGCTGGCCCGTCTGCGTTCCCGCGAAACCGGCACGCCCGTCTACGCCCCGGCCTTCGACCGCCGCATCGAGGAACCGGTCGCCGGCAGCATCCCGGTGGCGCCGCACATCCCCCTCGTCATCACGGAGGGCAACTACCTCCTGCTGCACTCCGACCCCTGGGCGCGGATCCGCGAACTGCTCGACGAGGTCTGGTTCATGGAGCTGGACGCCCAGGAGCGGGTGCAGCGGCTGATCGACCGCCACGAGCGCTTCGGCCGCCTGCGCGTCGACGCCGAGGAATTCGTCCGCAACTCCGACGAGGCCAACGCCCGCCTCGTGGCGGCCACCCGCCCCCGGGCCGACCTCGTCGTCTCCTTCACCGAGGACGAGGCCCCGCCCCCACTGGACGACTGACCTCACCCCACCCCACACGACTCCACCCAACTCCACAGCACGCGACGGCGCTTCGCTTCCGCTCGCGCTTCCACACCCCTTCCAAAACGACACTGACGATGTCATCATGACAGCATGAGTGTCATCGAGAGGGGTGCCGACGAGGGCACCGACGCACAGTCCGGCCGCCGGCGCGACACGAGTCGGCATGACTCCGGCGGACGTGCCGCACGCGGGAACACCGGAGGCGAGACCACGACGGACGAGCTGCTGTACGACGTCATCCGCCGCCTGTGGCCGTTGCACCGGACGATCGTGCGCGCAGTGGAGCGCGAGCTCGAAGGCACCGGCATGACCGCCGGCGAGCACGCCCTGCTCGACGCGCTGCGCGCCCACGGGCCCCGCACCGTCCCGCAGTTGGCACGCTCACTGGGCCTGGACCGCCAGCCGGTGCAGCGCTGGGTCAACCACGCGGCGGAGCTGGGCCTGGTCGTGACGGCCCCCAATCCCGCTCACCGCCGCTCGTCCCTGATCCTGCTCACCGACGAGGGCACGGAGGTGATGCGCGGGATACAGGACGCCGAGGCGGCGGAACTCCGCCGCGGGCTGGCCGACCTGTCGACCGGTGAGGTCCGCACGGCGCTGCGGGTCCTGGATCGGCTCGGCGAGGAATTCCGGCACTGGGCGGACGGCTCGCGCGTTCCCCCGGAGGAAAGCGGCAATCCCGAAAACCGGGACGCCGCCGCCCCGGACGCCGCACAGGCCGTGATATTGCCCGCAACCGGGCACCAACCAGCGGCGCCCACCCACCCGACCGACCGCCCGACGCCCACAGAAGGTCCCGCAGAATGACCCACGACTTCCAGGCATGGTCCGAGATCGACAACGGCACCGTGCCGATCGACGACGGCGAGCTGTTCTACGAGACGGCCGGCTCGGGGCCCGCGGTGGTACTGCTGCACGGAGGGATGCTCGACCAGCACATGTGGGACGAGCAGTTCGCCTGGCTGGTCAACTCCGGCCTGCGGGTGGTCCGTTACGACTCCCGCGGCCACGGCCTCTCGTCCACGGTGACCGGAGACTGGTCCAACCACGACGATCTGGTGGCCCTGCTGGACGCGCTCGACATACCCCGGGCCGTTCTCGTCGGCCTCTCGCACGGCTCCCGGGTCGCACTGGACGCCGCGCTCGCCCACCCGGCCCGGGTGTCCGCCCTCTTCCTGGCCGCGCCCGGCATCAGCGGCCGCACCTTCACCGACCCCTTCATCCTGGAGCACATCCGGGAGCAGGTCGCCGCGGTCGGCGAAGCGGACGGCGCGGAGCGCTATGTGGAGCACTTCCTGCGGATGTGGGTGGACGGGCCGTATCGTGCACCGTCCGCCATGCACCCCGGCTTCCGGGAGCGGATGCGCGCCTCCGCGTCCGCCAATGTCGAGGTGCACGCCGACGGCGTGGGCGCCGGCATGCCGCTGGAGGTCGGCGCCGCGGAACGCCTGGGCGAGATACGGGTGCCGACCGCCGTCCTCGACGGCGACCTCGACTCCACCGACATCTCGGCCAACGCGCACGCCATAGCCCTACAGGTCCCCGGCGCCCGCCGCATACGCGTCCCGGCCGCCGGCCACATGGTCAACCTCGAGAACACCTCGCTCTTCGACCGGGAACTGCACGCCTTCCTGTCGTCCCTGGACCTCTGAACGCGGCCCGCCCCGCTCCGGCGGCCGCCCGGAGCGGGGCGTTCGTGGCCGGTTCCCAGTCATGCCCGCTACAGTGATCGGGCCGTGGTGTTCGGGAAGACCGGTGCAGGACCTCGTGTCCCAGGCCGGCGCGGCCCTCGCCACTGTGATCGGGGAGTTTCCGTCCCTCTCCGTGCGCGCACCTCGCGCGCACGGCGCCACTGACCGCAGCCTGCGGCCGGGAAGGCGGGGCGGACGCGGGCACCCGTAAGCCAGGAGACCGGCCACGGCATCTCACGAAGTGATCCACGAGGTGCTGGAGCGTGATGGCCGCATGGCCCTGTCCACTGACACGCCGGACAATTCCCCTTCCCCCCGCAACACCCCCACCCCCCTCCTCGGCATAGCCGGATCCCCGGGACCGTTCCGCTGGCAACGCCACGACACCGTCCGCACCGCCGGCCTGATGGCGGTGATCGCCGCACTGCACATCGTCGCCTTCGGTGTGCTCTTCCTCCTGGTCGTGCCGGGCCACTACGCCATCGGCAGCCAGGTGTTCGGCGCCGGGCTCGGCATCACCGCGTACACCCTGGGCATGCGGCACGCCTTCGACGCCGACCACATAGCGGCGATCGACAACACCACCCGCAAGCTGATGGCCGACGGCAAACGGCCGGTCTCGGTGGGCTTCTGGTTCGCCCTCGGCCACTCCAGCATGGTCGTCGTGATGGCCGCGCTGGTGGCGGGCGGCGCCCAGCTCGCCGGCACGCTGATGGACGACAACTCCCGTACGCACCAGACGCTCGGCCTGGTCGGCACGACCGTCTCCGGCACTTTCCTCTATCTCATCGCCGCCCTCAACCTGGTCGCCCTGGCGGGCATCCTGAAGGTGTTCCGGGCGATGCGGGCGGGCACGTACGACGAGCGGGAACTGGAGCAGCAGCTGGATTCCCGGGGCTTCCTGAACCGGATCCTCGGCCGCCTCACCAAGTTCGTCAGCCGCCCCGGCCAGATGTACCCGCTCGGTTTCCTCTTCGGCCTCGGCTTCGACACCGCGACCGAGGTGACGCTGATGGTGATGGCGGGCAGCGGCGCGGCGGCGGGCCTGCCCTGGTACGCGATCGTGTGCCTGCCGCTGCTGTTTGCCGCCGGGATGAGCCTGTTCGACACGCTCGACGGCACGTTCATGAACTTCGCGTACCAGTGGGCGTTCGCCAACCCGGTGCGCAAGGTCTACTACAACCTCACCATCACCGGCCTGTCGATCGCGGTCGCGTTCCTCATCGGCACCATCGAGCTGGTGACCGTCCTGCACGACAAGCTCGGCCTCGACGACCCGCTGACCTCGGGGATCTCCTCCCTCGACCTGGACAACGTGGGCTTCGTCATCGTCGGCCTGTTCATCGTTGTGTGGGCCGCGGCACTGGCGTACTGGCGCTTCGGCGGCGTCGAGAAACGCTGGACCACCCGCACGACGACCACCGAACCCACCGAGGCCGCCCAGATCACCGAACCCACCGCCCCAGCGCGTCACGGCGACGACACCGGCGCCCCGTAGACCGGTCGCCTCCACCCGCAGCGACGCGGCCCGCCCCACCGCCGAAGGGACGGGCCGCACCGCCCCACCACTCAACAGGCGCGACAGCAAACGGCCCCTGGCGCCTCAGGTGGCCGAGCCCGCCGCCGCGCCCGTCAGCAGGTCCGGGCCCCAGCGCTCCAGCGCCGCCGACAGATCGAGCGGCCGAAGCCGGTCCGCCACATCCGGCCCCGGCCAGTCCTCCCGGGGCACCCGCCACATCACCTCGAACTCGTTGCCGTCCGGGTCCCGGGCGTAGAGCGACTTGGAGACCAGGTGATCGCTGGTGCCCACCAGCGCATCCCGCTCCCGCAGCCGCGCCGCGACCGCCGCCAGATCGCCCAGCGTCCCGACCTCCCAGGCCAGGTGGTACAGCCCGATCCGGCCGTTCTCCGGCCCGGGCGCATCCGGCCCCACCGCGAACAGCCCCAGATCATGGTCGTTGTGCGACCCGGGCGCGCTCAGGAAGGCCGCCCGCCCCGGAATCTCCACGTCGACCGTGAACCCCAGCACCTCGGTGTAGAACGCCACCGACCGCGCCACTTCACGGATGTACAACACCGCGTGATTGAGCCGCCGTACAGACATCAGCCCTCCTCCATTTCCCTCGCGCCGACCAGCACCCCACCCTCACCCAATTTACTTGAACATTCAAGTCATCCACTCCCCACCATACTCGCCCCCACCAAGCACCAACCCCCCCCAAATCACCCCGATCATCCCTTTCCAGCCACCCCCGGGCACACCGGAGGACACCGAAGTGTGCCGGAGGGCGCGACCTCGGACCGTTCGGACCGCCCTCACACCTCCCGCCGGTCCGTTCGCGTCGGACGTTCGCTTGGTGCTGCCGTGATCCGCCCCCGTGGATGTCACTCGTGGGTGTCGGAGATGGGGAACGTGCGCGGTCTGTGCGCCCATGCTCCCTTGTGCAACTCGCGGACCCAACGCATCGTTTGAGTGGATGCCGCTCGGCGTTTTGACGCCTCAGGGGGGCGGTACGGTGTGGGCTCAGTAACTCCGTGGGCAAGGGAAACCTTTGGAAGCCTGGCCGGGCAGCTGGCCGAAGCCATCCCAGCATGCCTCGTGCAGGCCCATGAAAGGGCCCGCCATGGCCATGAAGGCGTCCATACCCAAACGCTGGAAGCGTACGGTCACGGGTTGCATGCCGTGCAGTACGAGGCACTGGCGGCCGGCCTGGCGCCCTTCGAAGGCGCAACAGCGATACGGCTACAAGGCCGCACGGTCATGGTCATCGGTAACAACGTCATCTACCCCATCAGGTACGCGAAGAAGGACGTCCCCGTGACCACGGCACGGCTGCGTCGGGCCGTCGGCCTCCGCGCGGACCTGATCAGGCGCCACGGGCCCGAACCGCGGCAGCAGGCGTTCGACCTGGGCCTCGATGAACTCGACGAACAAGAAGTGCACCCTGACATCGCGCTCCTCCCGCCGGAGTACCGGTTGATCACCATCGCGTACGCCTGCTCGATGGAGCGAGGTGTGATGCGCGTCGAATGGGGCACCGCAGAGCTACGGCGCGAGGACCGCTACCTCATCTGGCATCGCCACGAGCGGCTGCTTCCACCCGCTGACCCTCGCGCCGCTTAGGGCGCTTCTGACGCCGCGGAGATCCGTCAGAAGCGCCCTAGCCGCATCGAACCAGCCGGATCCGCCATCGATTGCCCTCGCTGCTCGCAACAGAGCGACCCCTCTCAGCCCGTCGCCGGACCTTGAAGGGCCGCCCTGTTTGCCTGGGGCAGTTACGAGGCGGGCCCCATTGCCTCCTCGGACAGGAATGCCTCGTCTTCCCCGAAGTCCGGGGCCAGGAAGGGGTTTGTCGTCGGAGGCGGCGACGCTGCGGCGGAACAGTGGGGTTGCCCTTCCGGGGCGGAGAACAGCGACGTCAGATCGATGAGAGGGCTCCCTAGCGTTACAGGTCCCGAAGGGGACTGGCGTGCCGTGACCGGGCACAGCGGTCCTACAGCTTGGTCATCTTCGCGTACGGGCTCAAGATCCGCATTTGCGCCGAGCCGAAATCCACGAGCGCCGCGGTTCCCTCCTCTATGCCGATCACCCGGCCGAGGCCGTAGATGTCGTGTGTGACCTGGTCTCCCATGGCGAAGTGCTTGGGAGCCGGGGCAACCGGAGCCCTGAAGGGGCTGGTTGGCAAATGACGCTTCGGTGCAGCGGGCTTTGTCATCACCCCCAGTATGCGCCTACGTGCCTCCCTTTGGCTGCGGCCGTCCGCGCCGGATACGCACCACCGACCCGAACGGCGACACCGCTTCGGGAACATGGAACGGCTCCAGACCCTGTCGCCACGGGCCGGCCCCTGACCTTCCAGGGGCGCCGAGGAAGGATGGCCCGACCGCTCCGTGGTGGACCCCACCGCGATGACCGGCTAGGCAGGCTCGGCGGGGTCGTGGCTGATCAGGTCTCCCGGCTGGCACTGGAGGACATCGCAGATCCTCGACAGGGTCGAGAAGCGGATGGCCTTGGCCCGCCCGTTCTTGAGCACGGACAGGTTGACGACGGTGATGCCCACTTGCGCGGCCAGTTCGGTGAGCGTCATGCCGCGCTCGGCGAGGAGCCGGTCGAGATGGATCCGGATCGCGTGGACTTCCTCTTCGGGCATCAGATGGTCCCTTCGAGGTCCTCTCGCATGCGCACGCCCTCACGCATGATCTTCCCCATGATCACTGCGGCGAGGCCGGCGAGGACGAGCTCCAGCGGCCCGGAGACCGTCGGTCCGGAACCCGCGACCGGCGCCATGCTCCCGACCAGCCAGGACTGCGACCAGCCGACGATGAGACCGGCCACCGGCGTGCCCAAGGTGACGAACCAGCCGAGAACGGAGAGCCGTCGCGCGGCCACGTCGGTGAACGGCCCGTGCAGCCGGACGGCCCTGAGCAGCTGGGCGAAGAGCAGCAGCGCAAGGGAGCCGAACAGCAGCCAGGGCAGTTGACCCCCGAGGTCGGCGGCGCGCTGGCCCACGGAGGGGCTGTTCTGGCAGAGGGTTGCGGCACTGCTGGACGCGTCCACACCCTTGCCGATCGGCAGCCGCTCCCCGAGTCGGGCATTGGCCCAGAAACCCGTCTTCACGCAGACCGCCCCGTGGTCGAGCATGTGCGTGACCCCCTTGCCGAGGAAGGCGACCCCGCTGACCACCGCCAGCAGAAAGGTCACCGAGGCCAGGACCCTCGTGAGTCGCGTGTCCATTGCATCCCATCCCATCGATTTTCGATATGCCCGAGGCTAGAGGAACATATCGATATTCGACAAGTCCATGGCCGCCGACGAGGCCGCCCGGCGGACAGGGAGGACGGCTTCCACCCGGGGCGGCCGGAACCACTCGTTGGGAGCGGTGGGTGATGAGGCGAGAGAGGTCACCGGTGGCCGAGGGGCTTGATCAGGGTGAAGGGCGCCACCATCTCCCGTCGGGCGCCCCGGCCGACGGAGGAGCACACCCCGACGGGACTCGTCGTCGACCACTTCCATGCCGCGCCCGAGAACAGCATGGAGCTGACGCTCCAACCCGTGATCCGCACGAAATGGGGGCGAGAGGCCGAGTCGCTCGATCTCGGCATGGAACACCTGCCGCACGCCCGGCTCCCTCAGATCGGTCTCGACATCGGTAACAGCGAGAAGCGGCACTACGTCGCCATGACGTTCGAGGAGGCCGACCAACTGCGCGCCCATCTCGACGAGTTCATCGCACGGGGGCGCGAGTACGCCCAACCGGATGCCGTGGCATCCCTGCAGGAGCCGGTCGACTACTGCGATGTGCGGATCGTCGCATGCGAACGCCACGCGAAGGGCTTCCACGGACACGCCGTCGGCGACACACGGCACGGCGGGCCGGTCTGGGTGACCGTCCCCAAGGACACCACCGGACCGCGCTTGGAGGAGCTGGTGACGCGTCTGCTCGCAGAGGTGCATGAGACGCAGCAGGAGCTGACCACCCCGAGCGGCGCCGAGGTTCGCCAGGCGGGTGAACCACCCGAGCCGCCGTCATGGCTGGTGGGGAAGGACGCCGCCTGAGCGGACACCCTCGTAAGCACGCGTAAGCCCTTATGAGCCCTCGCGAGGGCAGCACGACGAGTGCTGCTTGTTGTCCCCCGCCTTCCCGCCAGAACGCAAGAATGCCCTTCCGGATCACTCCCCGGAAGGGCATTCTTTGCGTTTGCGCTGGTCAGTGTGGTGGGCACAGACGGATTTGAACCGCCGACATCTGCTTTGTAAGAGCAGCGCTCTACCGCTGAGCTATGCGCCCTGGCCGAGCCGACAGACTACCTTGCCCTGGGGCCGGGACTGCAAACCCGGGCCGAGGGGCGGAACGGTGCGGTGTGGGGCGCGAGCCGGGCGGTTTGCAGGGGGTGGTTCGGGGTGGTGGGCGGGGGCGAGAACTCACCGGCCGGGATGTTCGTTCGGGTGGGTGGGAGAATGTCAGCCGGTCCTGGGGCGATCCGATCGGGAGAGGGATGTGACGGCGACACACATGCAGTCCGGGCGGGGGGACCGCCGTCGCGCCCGTGGGAGCCGGCTCGGCCGGGCGGCGCGGGAGGCCGTGGGGCTCGTCCTGCTGCCGTTGCCGCTGCTGGTGGCGGTGGCGCCGATGGCGTTCGCCGGGGGCGGCACCCGGCGTTGGTTCGGGCGCGGGGAGAGCCAGCGGGCCGACGCACAGGCCGCGAAGGACGCCGCGGCGGCGGCGTTCTACGAGCTCGACTCAGCCCACCGCGACCTGCGGATCTCAGTGGAGACGATCACCGCCGTCGACGACTCCCCGCGGGCCCGGCAGGCCACGGCCGAGTACGAGAGCTTCGGCCAGCGGATCGACCAGGTCAGCCAGGGGTACATCACCGCCGTCGACTCCCATGATCTTGACCGGGACGACCTCGACGGCGCCGCGCTCGCGCGGGCGCGCGCCGATCTGACCCGCGCCCGGGAGGAGCTGGAGCGGGTCCGCGGCGAGCTGGACTGGTTCGCGCAGAGCCTCGCGCCGCTGCTGCAGAACGCCGAGACCCAGCTGGCGCGGGTGGCCCCGGCCGTGGAGCAGGCCCGGCAGGCGCTGCTGGCGGCGAGCAACGCGCTGGACGCGGTACGGGGGCAGGGCCTGCGGGCGGACGACCTCGCGGCGCGGCTGGCGGCGCTCGGCCCGGAGCTGACCAAGCTGAACCAGGGGGCCGCACAGCACGGCGTACCGGAGACCATCCGGCGTGCGGAGGAGGTGCAGCGGCAGGCCGGCGCGATCCGGTCGGAGGCCGAGCGGCTGCCGGCGACCGCGGCGGAGATCGACAAGCGGCTGGTGTCGCTGCGGACCCGCGCGGACGCCATCACCACCCGCGCGCAGCAGGTCGCCCCGGTCCTCAGTGAGCTGCGGCGGCGGTACAGCGCGGCGTGCTGGCAGGACCTCCAGAAGGTGCCCGAGCAGGCGGTGGCCTCCGTCGAGCAGGCCCGGGCCGCGCTCCGGGAGGGCGAGCAGGCCCGCGGGGAGCAGCGCTGGGCGGACGCGACCAGCCGGTTGGCGACCGTGCGGGCGCTGCTGAACTCCACCGACGAGGCGGTGTCGGCGGCCGGCGACCGGTTGCGGCGGCTGGACGCGGTGGCGGCCGACCGGCAGCAGGAGATCGAGCGCACGCGGTTCGCGGTCCGGGACGCACAGCGGCTGGCGATGGCCGGGCGCAGCACGCCCGACCCGCGGCACGCCGGGCCGCTGGACGAGGCGGTGGCGCGGTTGGACCGCGCGGTCGCGGGTCTGGAGGGGCGCCACCCGGACTGGTGGCACTTCCTGACCGAGACCGAGGCGGTGCGGGAGACGGCGGCCCGGGTGGTGCAGGAGATCCGCGACGTGCGGGGCGGGGCGGCGCCGGGCGGCGGACGCTGAGAGGTTGACGGGGGGAGCGCAAGGGCGGGCCTTCTGTTCCACGACTTGTTCCGCGATTCGTTCCGCGATTCGTTCCGCAACTGGTTCTGCGATTCGTTCCGCGATGCGTTCTGCGACTCGTTCCGCGATGGCACAAATTCCCCGTGTGTCGGATGCTGGAGACCTGGACTGTACTGAGTACGGCCCAGGCGGTTCGACTGCGCGAAGGAGGCCGGACATGGCTGCTACCGGTGCACCTGGCCAGGTGCTGCACAGGCCCACCAACCCCCTCCGCCGGTTCAAGCGACGGCGCGCCCAGATCAACGAGCACCTGCCCGTGGACCACCGGCTGAACCTCGTCTACCGCATCGGTGCGGGCGTGATGGGGCTGGTGCTGGCCGCCTTCGGCATCCTCGGCCTGACCCACCACATCGGGTTCTTCGACACCGGCGGTGCGACCGTGGCCGGGCTGAGCACCAATGGTTCGCTCAGCGTGATCTCGATCGTCGTCGGGGCGGTGCTCTTCACCGGGATGGTGGTCGGCGGGAACTTCGCCTCCACCCTCAACATCGTGCTCGGCGGGCTCTTCCTGCTGAGCGGGTTCGTGAACCTGGGGCTGCTGCAGACCGACGCCAACTTCCTCGCGTTCAAGATCCAGAACGTGCTCTTCAGCTTCGTGGTGGGGCTGTTGCTGCTGGTGTTCGGCATGTACGGGCGGGTCAGCGGCGGGCTGTCGCACGACAACCCGTACTGGCGCGCCAGGCATCCGGAGGAGGCCGAGCGCTTCGCCAGCGGGGACCTGCACCCGGTGTCCGGGATGACGGCCGGCCGGCAGTCGGCGCG
This sequence comes from Streptomyces sp. MspMP-M5, assembly GCF_000373585.1. Classification (GTDB taxonomy): domain Bacteria; phylum Actinomycetota; class Actinomycetes; order Streptomycetales; family Streptomycetaceae; genus Streptomyces. Next base: position 71,073 of record NZ_KB891894.1, on the reverse strand, counting down.
GAGGCGGATGCAGGGCTCCTGGCACGGCGGGCTCGGCTCGCTCGGCCCTGGCACCAGTCGCACCGGTCCGCACCCCCGGCACACCGGTGCGCGCGCGGACACCTCTCTGCACGCGGCGGCCCGTCCGGGCACGGAGGACCGCGCGGCGGGCACCGGGCCCGGGAAGGGCGGGGGTGCGGCGGGCACGCGTCCCGGCGGAGCGCCCCCGGCCGGCAGCCCCGAGGAGCTGTGAGGGGCGAACGGGAAAGGGATGCGCTGTGCCGCTCGGTGCGCCCTGACGGTTGGGCCGTGACGGTTGCGTCCTGGCGGGTCGCGGTCGGCGTGCGGCGGCATGGGCCGGCATGTGGCGGCGCGCGGGCAGCGTACGGCGGCGAGCAGCGTTCGACATAACGGGCGCCCGGGCACGCGGAGTTGTGGATTCCGGGAGCGGCGGCAGCGGGCCGGCGGGCGCGTGGCGCCGGGAGCACCGGGCAGGTGGGAGCGACCATGGGGCAGTTGGGGAATCCCGCCTCGTATGCGGGACAGGGGTCGCACGGTGCGGCCGTCGAGGCGCTCGCCAAGCGGATCTTCGAGGGTGGCTACGGCGAGGGGGACGTGCTCGCCCTGCCGGAGCTGATGGCGGAGCTGGGCGTGAGCCAGACCGTGTTGCGCGAGGTGGTGAAGGTGCTGACCGCCAAGGGCCTGCTCGCCACCCGCCAGAACCACGGCACGTACGTCCGGCCCCAGGAGGAGTGGAACCTCCTCGACTCCGACGTGCTGCGCTGGAAGCTCGCGGCCGGTGCGTCGTCCGACTTCTTCGCCGACATGCTCGAACTCCGCCGGTCCATCGAGCCGGCGGCCGCCGCGCTGGCCGCCGAGCGGCGCACCGACGACGACCTCGAAGCGCTCAACGCCGCGCTGACCGCGATGTCCGCGACCGAGGACGACCCCGTGCTGCTCGTCCGCGCCGACGCCTCCTTCCACACCGCGATGCTGCTCGCCTCCAACAACCGCTTCTACGCGCAGATGCACCGGGTGATCGTGCCCGTGATCATCCAGCGCGGCCGGGAGGTGTACGCCTCCGGGGCCTTCGAGCATCCGCACACCGTGCACGCGGCGGTGGCCGAGGCCGTACGCGACCGGGACCTGGACGGGGCGTACATGGCGATGCTGGAACTGCTCGACAAGTCGGCGCGCGAGCATCCGTGAGGCCGGAACCCCGTAAGGCCGGAAACGGCACGTGCGGTCCGCCCGGCGAGTGGGCATCTCTCCCTGGGTGGGCGCCTGCGGCTCCGTGGGTGGACACGGCTCCGGCGGCGGACGCGCCCGACGGACGCCGCGACGGAAGGACGGGCCCCGCGCCATGGCCGACTCCATGAAGATCACCCGTGTCGAGACCTTTCTCGCGCCGCCGCGCTGGCTGTTCGTCCGGGTCGAGACCGACCAGGGCGTCGTGGGCTGGGGCGAGCCGGTGGTCGAGGGGCGGGCCGAGCCGGTGCGGGCGACCGTGGCGGTGCTGGCGGAATATCTCGTCGGGCAGGACCCGGCGCGCATCGAGGACCACTGGCAGGTGATGACCAAGGGCGGCTTCTACCGGGGCGGCCCGGTGCTCTCCTCCGCCGTCGCCGGCCTGGACCAGGCGCTGTGGGACATCAAGGGGAAGCGCTGCGGGCTGCCCGTTCACCAGTTGCTCGGCGGGCCGGTGCGCGAGCGAGTGCGGGCCTATGCCTGGGTCGGCGGCGACGAGCCGGCGGAGATCCGGGACGCGCTGGCCGCGCAGGTCGCCGCGGGCTTCACCGCCGTCAAGATGAACGGCTGCGGGCGGATGTCCCCGCTGGCGACCCGCGCGGAGGTGCGCGCATGCCTGCGGCGCGCCGCGACCGCCCGTGAAGTCCTCGGCGACGACCGGGACTTCGCCCTCGACTTCCATGGCCGGGTCTCCCCCTCCGATGCCCGCAGACTGCTGCCGTTGCTGGCGGAATACGCGCCGATGTTCGTCGAGGAGCCCGTCCTCCCCGAGCACGTGCACGCGCTGCCCTCCCTCGTCGACGCGTCCGGCGTTCCGCTCGCACTGGGTGAACGCCTCTACACCCGCCGTGAATTCCTCGCCCCGCTCCAGGCCGGCATCGCGGTGGTGCAGCCCGACGTCTCGCACGCCGGCGGGATCTCCGAACTCCGCCGGATCGCCGCGCTGGCGGAGACCTACGGGGCCCATCTCGCCCCGCACTGCCCGCTCGGCCCGGTCGCCCTCGCCGCCAGCCTCCAAGTGGCCTTCACCACCCCGAACTTCCTCATCCAGGAGCAGTCCCTGGGCATCCACTACAACCGCGACGCCGAGCTGCTGGACTACGTCACCGACCCCGCGCCGTTCCGCTTCGAGGGCGGCGCGCTGCCGCGGACCGACCGGCCGGGGCTCGGGGTGGAGGTGGACGAGGCGGCCCTGCGCGCGGCGGACGCGGCGGGCGGACACGCCTGGCGGAACCCGGTCTGGCGGTACGAGGACGGCGGTTTCGCCGAATGGTGACGAGCCCCCGTACACCGCAGGCCACCCCCGCCACCCCCGTCCCCCCGGACGTCCTCACCTTCGGCGAGACCATGCTGGCGCTGCGCGGCAGCGGCCCCCTGAGGCTCGGCGGCACGATGCGGGTCTCGGTCGCCGGGGCGGAGAGCAATGTCGCGATCGGCCTGGCGCGGCTCGGCCACCGCGTCCACTGGACGGGTACGGTCGGCGCGGACGAGGCCGGGGAGCTGGTGCTGCGGACGCTGCGCGCCGAGGGCGTCGAGGTGTCCGGCGCCACCCGCGACCCCGGCGCGCCGACCGGGCTGATCCTCTTCGAGCCGCGGCTGCCGGAGGTGACCCGGGTGCACTACTACCGCGCGGGCTCGGCCGGTTCGCGGCCCGCGGCGGACGCCGTCGAGCGGGTCTTCGCCACGGCGCCGCCGCGCGTGCTGCACCTGACCGGCATCACCCCGGCGCTCGGCCCCGCGGCCCGCGCCACCGCCGGGCACGCCCTCCGCCTGGCCCGCGGGCACGGCACACTGGTCTGCCTGGACGTCAACTTCCGCGCCCGGCTGTGGACACCGGAGGAGGCCGCCGAGGTGCTGCGCGGCTGGCTGCCCGGTGTGGACGTGCTGCTCGCCTCCGAGGACGAGCTGCCGCTGTGCGTGCCCGGGGCGGCCGGCGGCCCCGTCGAGGACGCGGCCCGGCGGCTGCGCGAACGGGGCGTGCGCGAGGTGGTGGTCACGTACGGCGCGGACGGCGCCACGGCGTTCACCGGCGACGGCCCGTGCCGCCAACCCGCCGTCCCCGTCCGGGCGGTGGACCCGGTGGGCGCCGGCGACGCCTTCGCGGCGGGGTACCTCTCGGCGCTGCTGGACGGCGCGGACGTCGCCGGGCGGCTGGCGCGGGCGGTCACCACCGGCGCGTTCGCGGTCGCCTCCCCGGGCGACTGGGAGGGCGCGCCGACCCGTGCGGAGCTGGGGCTGCTGGGCGCGCCGCCGGGCACCGTCGTGCGGTGAGGGCGGGGGCGGCGAGGAAGCCGCCCCGGCGGACCTGCCCGCAGACGTCGCCGCGCCCCGTAATCTGGGCCCATGCCCCGTTACGAATACCGCTGCCGTCCCTGCGGGACCACCTTCGAGCTGAACCGGCCGATGGCCGAGTCGTCCGCCCCGGCCGTCTGCCCCGACGGCCACGAGGACACCGTGAAGCTGCTCTCGACCGTCGCCGTCGGCGGAACGGCGGCGGCCCCCGCCGCCCCGCGCGGCGGGGGCGGCGGCTGCTGCGGGGGCGGCTGCTGCGGCTGACCCCCGGCCGGGCCCGCGGGCTACCGCTTGCGGGCCAGCGTCACCCCGTCCGCCACGGTGAGCAGCACCGCGTCCATGCGGCCGTCCGCCAGGACGTGGTCGTTGAACTCCCGGATCGACAGGGCCGAGCCGGTCGCCGCCGGGTCGGTGACCGCACCGCGGTAGAGGACGTTGTCCGCGACGAGCAGTCCGCCGGGCCGCAGCCGCGGCACCAGCTCCTCCCAGTAGGCGATATAGCCGCTCTTGTCGGCGTCGAGGTAGACCAGGTCGACGTGCGGCTCGGCCGGCATCGCCCGGAGGCTCTCCAGGGCGGGGGCGAGCCGCAGCCGGATGCGGTCCGCGACCCCGGCCCGCGCCCAGGCTTCCCGGGCGCAGGCGGTCCACTCCTCGGAGACGTCGCAGGTGGTCACCGTGCCGTCGGCGGGCAGTGCGCGGGCCATGGCGAGGGTGGCGAAGCCGGTGAACGTCCCCACCTCGACGACCTGCCGGGCCCCGGTCAGGCGGACCAGGAACGCCAGCAGCGGCGCCTGCTCGGGTGCCGACAGCATCCCCGCGGCCTCGGGGAACCGCTCGCGGGTGACGTCCACGAGGTCCTGGAGCACGCGGTCCAGGGGTGGCTGGTGTGCCAGCACGTAGTCGTACAGCTCCGGTGTCAGCGGTGCGCTCTTGGACTCGGCCACGGACTCTCCTCCCGGTCGCGGACAGCCTGTTGAGCCTATTGCGGCCACCCGCGGCGTGTCATCAGGCGCGCCCCGGTGCCGTGGCGCCGTCGAGGAAGGCCCGCGTGATCACCTCGCCGGCGGCCACGCCCCGTTCGGCGAGGGCGGTGACGTGCGGGGCCCGCCAGCCGGTGTCGGCCAGTTCGCCGTGACCCGGGCGCCAGCCGCGATCGGCGGCCAGCAGCAGGTCGGTGTCGAGCAGCGAGTCGCCGGCCGCGAGGATGCCGGGGGCGCCGGTGCGGCGGGCCACCTCGGCCACCGCGGCGCTCTTGGTGAGCGGCCTGGGCACGGCGTAGATCTTGCGGCCCTGGACGGAGACCGTCCAGCCGCGCGGCTCGGCCCACGCGGCCAGGTCCTTGACCCAGGGTTCGGGCAGCAGCGACCGCTCCACGACGAGATAGGCGAAGAGGTCCTCCGCGGTGCGGGCCGAGCGCAGCCAGGCCGGGTCGGCGGTGCGGTCCAGGTGCGCCCGGATCTCGTCGAGCGGCGCGCACTGGGCGGCGAGCCGGGCGGCGACGGTGCGCTGCCAGTCCGGGTCGGACTCGCCGCGGACGAGCAGCCGGCCGCCGTTGGCGCAGACCGCGAACTCCGGTGGCGGGCCGGGCAGATGGACGCGCCGGTACTGCTCGCGGGTGCGGGTGGTGACCGGTACGAAGGTGGTGCGGCGGGCGAGTTCGGCGAGCAGGGCGGCGGCCGTCTCGGTCATGTAGGAGAGCGGGCGGCCCTCGTAGACCTCGACGCAGAGCAGCCGGGGGGCGGCCGCGTCCGGGCCGGTGAGGTGGAGCGCGGCGGCCGAGTAGATCAGGGTGCGGTCGAGGTCGCTGGCGACCAGCGGGGCGGGGGCGGTCACCGGGAGGCCACCGCCTTGCCGTCGGCGCCGGTGGCCCCGCGGGTGAAGCGGGGGTGGATCAACCCGACGCAGGTGTAGGGGAGTTCGTCGACCTCCTCGACGGGCACGCCGCGCTGCCCGGCCAGCAGGCGGACGTGGTCGAGGTCGCGGCCGGCGCCGCGCCGGGCGAGGATCCGCCAGGGGACCCGGCGCAGCAGGACCCGGGTGGTCTCGCCGACGCCGGGTTTGACGAGGTTGATGTCGTGGATGCCGTACTCCGCGCTGATCCGCTCGACGGCGGCCCAGCCGGCCCAGGTCGGGGTGCGGTCGGCGGCGGCCAGGTCCCGGGCGTCGGCGGCGACCGCGTCGGCGACCTCGGCGAAGCGTGCGGTGACGGTGTCCAGGAACTCCGCCGAGAGGTCGGCGCCGGCCAGTTCGCGGTAGAACTTGGCGCCGTGGAAGTCGTCCGGGCCGACCAGGTCGGCGCGGAGGACGGTGCGCGAGACCAGCCCGGAGACGGTGGAGTTCAGGCAGGCGGACGGGATGAGGAAGTCGTCGCGGGTGCCGTAGGTCTCGACGCAGCCGCCGGGGTCGGCGAGCACCGCGATCCGCGGGTCGAAGCCGGGACAGTCGGCGAAGCCGGGATGTTCGGTGAAGTCGGCGAGGGCGCCGGCGAGTTCGCGGGTGATGGCGCCCTTGCCCGTCCAGCCGTCGACGAAGACCACGTCCGCGGGGTCGTGGTGGGCGGCGAGCCAGCGCAGTGCGGTGGTGTCGATGCCGCGGCCGCGGACGATGGAGACGGCGTAGTGCGGCAGGTCCAGGCCGCGGGTGTGCGCGGCCCAGCGGCGCATGAGGATGCCGACGGGGGTGCCGGCCCGGGCGAGCGAGACCAGAACGGGGCGCGGGCCGCGTTCGGCGAGGACGGTCTCGGTGACCGCGCCGACGGCGCGGGCGATCCGGCCGGCGGAGGTGCGCAGCGCGGCGTGGAACAGCTCCTGGTACTCCTCGCTGGGCTGGTACTCGACCGGCAGCGACTCGGCGTAGTGGGCGCCGCCCTGTTGGATCGCCTCCTCACGCTCCTCGGTGGGCGCCTCCAGGGTGACGCCGGACAGGTCCTGGAGCAGCCAGCCGACCTCGTCGGGGGCGTAGGAGGAGAACGCCGGGCCGCGCAGCGGGCCTGGGAGCGAGTCGCGCAGCGGGCCGGGGAGCGCGCCGCGCGGGGTGTGGGCGGGGACGACGGCCAGCAGCAGCCGGTCGGTGTGGTCGGCGAGCCGGTCCAGGAGGCCGCCGGGGGCGTGGAGTTCGGGCCGGTCGCCGGCGGAGTCGACGACGGCCACGACCGCGTCGAAGCGGCGCTCGGGGTCGCTGCCGGGGGCGACGTTGTAGGCGTAGCGCTCCCCCGGGCCGTCGGCCGGGCGGTCGTGGGCGGGGAACGCCAGACGGGTGCGGATGGCGTAGCCGGGGTCGTCGACGGCGAGCACCGGCGAGCGGGTGGTGGTCGAGAAGTGCACGGTCGCGCCGGTCCCGGCGAGGTGCGCGTCCAGGGCTCCGGCCAGCCGCAGCGGGGCGTACATCAGCTCCTCGTTGCCGAGGACGAGGATGCGGCGGGCGGCGCCGAGGGGGCCGGCGATCCGGGCGGCCATGGCGGGCAGGTGCTCCTCCAGGCGCGCGCGGTGGGCGGGGGTGAAGCCGTGCCGTCCGCCGTCGGGCAGGCCGGCGGGCCAGCCGAGGTCGACGCGGAGCGCCTCGGGGCGCCGGGCCGCGCCGCGCTCGGGGGGCGCGGGCGGCTCCTCGTGGGCGGCGACCAGCTCCCGGCCGCGCTCCAGGACGTCGGCGGGCAGCTCGACGCCGCCGCCGGCCAGGGCCACCACGTCGACCCGGGCGCCCAGTTCGGCGGCGAACTCCGCCAGCCGATCCCGGTCCGCGGCGGAGCGCATGTCCACCAGGGCGACGATGACGTAGCGCTGCCGCGGGTAGCGGGCGTGCAGCGCGGAGATGGTATTCAGCACCGTCCGCCCGGTGGAGAACTCGTCGTCGACGAGGACCAGGGGGCCGTCGCCGGCGAGCAGGGCGCGGTCCTCGGGGAGCAGCAGATGCGAGGTGGCGTGGCTGTGCTCCTCCTCGAAGCCGGCGGCGTGCGGCACGCCGGGGACCGGCCGGCGGGTGGAGTGCAGATACGGCGCGAGGGCCAGTCCGTCGGCGACCGAGTGGCCCAGTGCGGTGGCGGTCTCGGCGTAACCGAGGACGACGGCGCGGGCGGCGTCGGCGTCGCCGAGCAGGGCGCGCACCCGGCGGCCCAGTCCGGCGCCGGCGCCGTGCACCACGTCGGGGCGCTGCGGTATGTGCTTGCCGAGGACGTGGGAGACGAGCAGGTGGGCGCGCCTGGGGTTGCGCCGCAGCGCCAGCCCGAGCAGCTGCGGCAGCTCGTCCCCGCCGGTCAGCGCGACCCCGAGCCGTCGGGCGACCCACTCTCCCGTCCACACCACGTGCCGTGTCTCCTGCGTCGCCGTGTCCATGCCGTCGTCCATGCCGTCGTTCATGCCGTCGCTCTTGCCGTCATCTGTGCCGTCATCTGTGCCGTCGTCCGTGTCTGCCGTGTGGTCGCCGTCGTCGTCATCCGTGCTCTCCGTGGTGCTCAGGCCGGCTGGACGCTCGCGGTCAGCAGCTCCACGAAGCCGACGTCCGCGCGGGCCACCCCGAACACCTCGGCGCGCAGCAGCGTCCGCTCGGCCCAGGCGCGGTGCGGCTTCACCTCGTTCATCTTGTTGGTGTACGAGGAGCGCAGCACCCCGCCGTCGCCGCGCTCGGGGCGCAGGATGTCGGTGGCGTCGCTGTATTCCTCGTGGCTGACGACCGACAGGGCGTGCACCGGGGCGACGTGCGAGGGGTGGATGCAGGTCTTGCCGGTCAGGCCGTTGGCGCGGTCCAGTTCGATCTCGCGCAGCAGGCCGTCCATGTCGTGCTCGATCAGGCTGGTGCGCAGCTCCTCGGCCCGGCCCAGGAACGGGCTGCGGCGCAGCTGCGGCTTGAACATCCGCTCGTGCAGCCGGAAGTACTCCCACACCGGACCGGTGACCGTGAAGCCGCTGCCGTCCGCGCGGCCGAGGACGTTGACGACGTCGGCGATCACGGAGGCGACGAGCTGGACGTCGTACGCGGTCATGTCGGGGGCGCGGCGCAGGCCGTAGGCGGAGCAGAAGTCGGTGACGCCGAGGCGCAGGGCGAGCACCCGGTCGCGGTGGTGGTCGACGGTGCGGGCGATGCCCTCCAGGGTCGCGGCGCGGCTCTCCAGATGCAGCAGCTGCGGGGACTCCAGCACCGGCATGGCGAACAGCCGCCGCCCGCAGGCGGATTCGGCGGCGGCCAGCGCCGCCAGGAAAGGCGCGCCGCGCTCCGCCGTGAACTTGGGAAGTACGAATCCGGACAGCCTGCGCACGGCCTGCCCCAGGCGCCCCACCAGGTCCGGTATCTGGGCCGGTTCGCGGACCCGGACGAAGAGCAGCGGAAGGTCCTCACCGCGGTCGGCGGTCGCGTCGAGCAGGGCGAACTGCCGGACGAGGTTCTCCTCGCCGGCCGCGACGTCGCCGTCGCCGATGGAGTCCTCCAGGCACAGCACCATGGACGTGACGCCGCGGGCGGCCTGCTTGCGGACGTCGGCGGCGAGCCGGGGGCGGGTGGCGGGGCTGTAGAGCGTGGCACCGAGGGCGACGGCGAGCATGCGGGCCGGGGAGTCGGCGGTGAACTCCACCGGCTCCTTGTGGAACAGAGCCTTCCGGATATCTGGCGCAAGATGCCCAAAGTGCCGCATACAACTCCCCGTATAAAAGCGGGACCCGGGCCCCCCGCTGCGTCTCGCTGTCTGAATCCAGCCGGTAATCGTACGTGCGTGGGGGTGCCGAAAGTTCCCGGCCGCGGGAAAATCTCGCCACCCCCGGGTGGCCGCCGGATGACCGGGAAGCGCCGTGCCCGGCCCCCGCGTTGTGGCCGCCACCAGAGGGAAGGCAGGATTGCGGCATGACGCACGCGATGCTGAAAGGGTCGAACGTACCCCTCGACGCCACGGCAGTCCGGGCCGTCCTGCGCTGGACGCCGGGCGCCGGCGTCCCCGACGTCGACGCCTCGGCCCTGCTGGTGGGGCCGGACGGACGCGTGCGCTCCGACGAGGACTTCGTCTTCTACAACCAGCCGCGGCACCCCGGCGGCCTGGTCCGGCACCTGCCCAAGGCCCAGCTGCGCGACGCGCTGACCGACACCATCGAGGCGGAGCTGACGGCGCTGGAACCCTCGGTGGCGCGGGTGGTGCTCGCCGCCTCCTCGGACGGCGGCCCGTTCGCCGGGGTGACGGACCTGCGGGTGCTGGTGTACGACGCGGCGGCGCCGGACGGCGAGCCGCTGGCGTTCTTCGACGTGGTGCCCGAGACGGGCGAGGAGACCGCGCTGATCTGCGGGGAGCTCTACCGCCGCGGCGACAGCTGGAAGTTCCGGGCGCTGGGCCAGGGCTACGAGAGCGGACTGGTCGGCCTGGCCACGGAGTTCGGCATCTCGGTGGAGGAGAACGACCCGGCCGGCGGCCGGCCGGCTCCCGTGGCGGCCGGCGCGGCGCCGCCGGCCGCGGACTCCCCGTCCCCGGAGGCGTCCGCCGCGGAAGCGGGCGCCGAGGACCCCACCACGGCCGTGCCGCGGCCCGCGGACGGCGCCCCGTCCGGCCCGGTCTCCCCGCCGCCCGGCGCCTGGCCCGAGGAGGCCACCGCGCCGCCCGCAGGCGGCCCGCAGTCGGACCCGGAAGCCGTCACCCAGCACGTGCCCGACCGGATGCCGGAACCCTTCTCCGCCGCGCCGCTGCCCCCCGCGCCCACCGGCGGCTACGGCTACCCGGCCGACGTCCCGCCCCCGCCGGCCCAGCCGCCCGCCCAGCCGGCCTACGGCTACCCGGGACCGCCCGCGCAGCAGCCCCTCTACCCGCCGCAGCAGCCGCCCGCCTACGGCTATCCGCAGCAGCCGCAGACGTTCGCCCCCACGTACGGCTACCCGGTGCCGCCGCAGCCGCAGCCGTTCGTGCCCGATCCGTCGTTCGTCCTGCCGCCCCAGGGGCCGCAGTTCCAGCGGCGCTGACGCCCGGACGCGAACGGCCGGGGCGCGGGAGCCGCACAGCCGCCTCCGCGCCCCGGCCGCACCGGGTCCGCACTCATCTCAGACCTTCGACTTGTACCCCCGGCCCCACTGGAGCCCCCAGCCGTAGAGCCGGTCCAGCTCGGCCTGGAAGCCGTAGACGTACTTCACCTCGCGCCGCACCGACAGGCCGTCCTTGCCGTTCTCCAGCATGAAGACGGCACAGGAACGGGCCTGCGGCGCCCGCTCGTCCAGCTTGACCTCGACCCGCGGCCCGGTGCTCGGGTAGAGCGTCACCACCGCGTGCGTGCGGGCGAACGCCGGGGTCCCGTCGTAGATGTAGACGAAGATCAGCAGCCGCTTGATCTCGTCGCGATGGTCGAGGTTGACGTACAGCGTCTCGCCGGAGCCCGAGCCGAACCGGTCGTCGCCGCTGAGCTTGACGAACGGCGGGCCGTTGAGGTCGCCGAGGAAGTCGCCCAGCGGCTGCACCACGCCCTTGGTGCCGTCCTGGAGCTCGTACAGACAGGCCAGGTCCAGGTCGACGTTGACCACGGCCGGGCCCTGGGCCTGCACGATCTCGGGCCTGAACAGCCTGCCCGGATTCCGCAGCAGGCTCGCCGGGCGCTGCCCGCCCCGCTCGCCGAAGTCCGAAGTACGCATCTGCCAGCTCAGATTGACCCGCAGATGCCCGTTGGCCGCCCCCTGCTTCGTCAGCGAGACGACCGGATTCCGCTTCGTCAGCTCGACGACGTACGACGCGCCACCGCCGTCGAACTTCGGCGCGTTGCCGCGCCACAGGTTCTCCAGGAACGACACCTTGCCCACCCCATGTCCTCGCCCGTAAACCACCTGCGGGGCGGTCCATGGGTGTGTCCCCCGTGGCCGCCCCGCAGAAAGCGTTCCTCAATAAGAGGCCCGTCACACTCCGGACGTCACTTCCGACTGTGCCGACGGCTCCGCGCCGGGCTTGCCCTCGCGCCGGTTGCGCAGCACCGACGAGCCGAAGGAGAGCGCGATCAGCACGATGCCGATCAGGCCGGTGACGACCTCGCTGATCTCGTAGCGGATCGTGGCGAGCAGGATGACGCCCAGCGCGCCGATGGCGTAGTGCGCGCCGTGCTCCAGGTAGACGTAGTCGTCCAGGGTGCCCTTGCGGACCAGGAAGACCGTCAGCGAGCGGATGTACATCGCGCCGATGCCCAGACCCAGGGCCATCGCGAAGATGTCGTTGGTGATGGCGAACGCGCCGATCACCCCGTCGAAGGAGAACGAGGCGTCGATGACCTCCAGGTAGAGGAACATGAAGAACGCCGCCTTGCCGGCCAGCCCCGCCACGGAGCCCGCCTCGGCGCCCTTCTTCTCCACCGCGCCCGCCTCGGCGCCGTCCTCGGCCTCGTCGTCCTCCAGGCGGCCCTCGAAGTAGCCGGAGATCCCGCCGACGACGAGATAGGTGATCAGGCCCGCGATACCGGACAGCAGGACCGTGGTGGTCTTGTCGCCGCCGCCGTGCGCGGCGTGCGGCGCCACCGTCATGGCGCTGACCAGCAGGACGACCAGCGCCACGATGACGGAGAGGGTGTCGAGCTTGCCGATCCGGGCGAGCGGCTTCTCGATCCACGACAGCCACTTGTAGTCGTGGTCTTCGAAGATGAAGTCGAGGAAGATCATCAGCAGGAAGATGCCGCCGAAGGCCGCGATGGCCGGGTGGGCGCTGGTGACCAGCGCCTCGTAGTGCGCCTTGTCGTTGATGGCGAGCTGGACCGCCTCGATCGGCCCCATCTTCGCGGTGATCGCGACGATGACGACGGGGAAGACCAGCCGCATGCCGAATACCGCGACGAGGATGCCGACAGTGAGGAAGATCTTCTGCCAGAAGGCGTTCATCTTGCGCAGGATGCCCGCGTTGATGACCGCGTTGTCGAAGGACAGCGAGATCTCCAGGATGGACAGGATCCCGACGATCGCGAGCCCCTGCCACCCCCAGAGGACGCCGGCCAGGCCGAGGCCGAGCACCGTGATGGCGAACGACCAGCCAAAGGTTTTCAGGAGCACTGCCTACCCAATCCCTCGCTGTGTGGGTCCCCCGCGCGCAGTGCGCGGCGCTTTGCTAAACGTTGACCCGAAGTGTAGAGCGCATCCTCCCCGGGCGGGCCGGTCGGCCCCGGCCCGCCCGGAGAGTCGCAGGTGAGGCCGGTCGTCAGCTCCGCCGCCGCGCCCCCTCGAAGATCACGAGGAACGGCGAGACATAACCGGACGCCTCGACGGGCGTGGCCCGGCCGGCCACGACGAGCACGACACCGGCGGCCAGCGCCGCGCAGTACATGAGGGCCTGACTCGCCGAGGCCAGCCAACTGGTCGGACAGCGTGATTGCCTGGGCATAATGAGCGCACTCCCGTCCTTCGAGGGCGGCGGGCTCAGGAAGGCCACCTGCCTCGTTTCCAGGCGCAGCGGGTGGCCTTCCGTCTTCCTTGCCGCCAACCACGCTGTGTACGTGGCTGTTTACGAAACGTTGACCCCGAAGTCTAGAGCGATACCGCGCAGTCCCGACGCGTACCCCTGCCCCACGGCCCGGAACTTCCACTCGCCGTTGCGGCGGTAGACCTCGCCGAAGATCATCGCCGTTTCGCCGGCGGCGTCCTCGCTGAGGTCGTAGCGGGCCAGTTCGCTGCCGTCGGCCTGATTGACGATCCGGATGAAGGCGTTGCCGACCTGGCCGAAGCTCTGGCCGCGCAGATCGGCCTCATGGATGGAGACCGGGAAGACGATGGCCTCCACCTCCTCGGGCACCTGCGTGAGGTCGACCAGGATCGTCTCGTCGTCGCCCTCTCCCTCACCGGTGAGGTTGTCACCGGTGTGCTCGACCGAGCCCTCGGGGCTCTTGAGGTTGTTGTAGAAGACGAAGTACTCGTCCCCCAGCACCCGGCCCGACCGGCACAGCAGCGCGCTGGCGTCGAGGTCGAAGGGTGCTCCCGTGGTGGACCGCGCGTCCCAGCCGAGGCCGACCGTGATCTGGGTGAGATGCGGCGCGGCCTTGGACAGGGAGACGTTGCCCCCCTTGGCGAGTGTGACGCCCATGGTGTTCGTATTCCTCCCCGGTGTCGGTGCGGGACGCCTCGCGCGCCCCGGAAACGCGCCCGGCGCCGCACTCCCCGGACGGGGCGTACGGCGCCGGGGCGCGGTCGCCGTGCGGTCAGACGTTGACCCCGAAGTCCTGCGCGATACCGCGCAGGCCCGAGGCGTAGCCCTGGCCGATGGCGCGGAACTTCCACTCCGCGCCGTTGCGGTACAGCTCGCCGAAGACCATGGCGGTCTCGGTCGAGGCGTCCTCGCTGAGGTCGTAGCGCGCCAGCTCCGTGCCGTCGGCCTGGTTGACCACGCGGATGTAGGCGTTGCGGACCTGGCCGAAGCTCTGCTGGCGGGTCTCGGCGTCGTAGATCGACACCGGGAACACGATCTTGTGGACGTCGGCGGGGACACCGGCGAGGTTCACCTTGATGGCCTCGTCGTCGCCCTCGCCCTCACCGGTGAGGTTGTCGCCGGTGTGCTCCACCGAACCGCAGGGGCTCTTGAGGTTGTTGAAGAACACGAAGTTCTGGTCGTTGGCGACCTTGCCCTGGTCGTTCGTCAGCAGGGCGCTGGCGTCCAGGTCGAAGTCCGTACCGGTGGTGGTGCGGGCGTCCCAGCCCAGACCGACGAGGACGGCGGTCAGGTTGGGGGCTTCCTTCGTCAGCGAGACGTTGCCGCCCTTGCTGAGGCTGACTCCCACGAGTCCTCCCGTAGATTCGAGGGGTACGTCAAGATCTGCGCCCCCATCGTGCATGGCATCGGATCAACGATTTGATCCTAGTGACCGGTTCCCGCCGCATGCAGATATCGCACACGGATCCCGTCGGATGTCCGATCGGCCGCCGCGCACGCCGCGACCGGAGGGGGCAGCGGGATCAGAGGGCTTCGAGCGCCTTGACGTAGTCGTTGAGGTCGCGGGCGTCGGGCAGGCCGTTGACGACCGTCCAGCGCACCACGCCCTCCTTGTCGATGACGAAGGTGCCGCGGACCGCGCAGCCCTTCTCCTCGTCGAAGACGCCGTACGCCCGGGAGACCTCGCCGTGCGGCCAGAAGTCCGACAGCAGCGGGTACTCCAGGCCCTCCTGCTCGGCGAAGACCCGCAGCGAGAACGGCGAGTCGTTGGAGACCGCGAGCAGCTGCACGTCGTCGTTGACGAACTTCGGCAGCTCGTCGCGGAGGGCGCAGAGCTCACCGGTGCACACGCCGGTGAAGGCGAAGGGATAGAAGAGCACCACGACGTTCTTCTCGCCGCGGAAGTCGGAGAGCTTCACCAGCTCGCCGTGCTGGTTCTTCAGCTCGAAATCCGGAGCCTTGGTGCCGACCTCGATCGCCATGGGACTGGGTCCTTCCGCGTCACTCTCAACTGGACGCGACCACCCTACGCGCCCGCGCCTCAACTGCGCCGAGCCCCTCCCGGAGCGGATCCGGGAGGGGCTCGGCGAGGACGTGAGGTGGCGCGGCCGGTCAGCGCTTGGGCGAGATCAGCCGGCTGCCGGTCCAGTCCTTGCCTGCGTTGATGCTCCGGGTCTGGGACAGACCCGCGGTCTGTGCGGCCTCGTTGATGTCGCTCGGCTCGATGTAGCCGTCGCGGCCCGTCTTGGGCGTCAGCAGCCAGATCTGGCCGCCTTCGTCGATCAGACCGATGGCGTCCACCAGCGCGTCCGTGAGATCACCGTCGTCGTCTCGGAACCACAGGACGACGACATCGGCGACGTCGTCGTAGTCCTCGTCCTCGAGTTCCTGGCCGATGATGGCCTCGATGCCTTCGCGGAGCTCCTGCTCGACGTCGTCGTCGTAGCCGATCTCCTGGACCACCTGTCCGGGCTCGAACCCCAGCTTGGTCGCAGGGTTGGTCCGCTCCTCCGCGTGGTCCGCGGTCGCGCTCACGGATTGCCTCCTGTCATGTTTCGGAAAGTACTCGGGGACTCCGCGCGTGCGCGGAGCATTGGGCGTAGTCCACACGTGACGGGCGGATCGCGCAAGTACCCGGCGATCGAGACCGCCGAAACGGTGACGATCGACGGGCCTGCCACTGCGGCCCGGCCCCCACCAGGACACCATGAAGTGATACCCACCACAGCATTGTGCCGGGTATATGGGGTACCCGGGAAGGAATGGCCCCCGCGCAGGGTATCGGAGCGTCCCGCCCGTACCGCCGGGCAAGGCCCGGCCGCACACGGGCCCCTTTCGAGATGGGCGTATGGTTGCGATTTGGCCGACCACAGGAATCGGCCCTTTCCGCGCCCTCTCTCAGCGGGTGGTTACCCATCGGTAGAGGTGACGTATCCCGGTGGCTCGGTACACGATGGAAGACGGCGCGACACAAGGCACAGACAGCATTCGTCCCCGTGCACGGCGGCAGCAGCAGGCAGAGCACGACACGAACCGAACACGAAGGAACAGCGTGGCTTCCGGATCCGATCGAAACCCGATCATCATTGGCGGCCTTCCCAGCCAGGTCCCGGACTTCGATCCCGAAGAGACCCAGGAATGGCTCGACTCGCTCGACGCGGCCGTCGACGAGCGAGGCCGGGAACGTGCCCGCTACCTCATGCTCCGCCTGATCGAGCGCGCCCGCGAACGGCGTGTGGCCGTGCCCGAGATGCGCAGCACGGACTACGTCAACACCATCGCGACCAAGGACGAGCCGTTCTTCCCCGGCAACGAGGAGATCGAGCGCAAGGTCCTCAACGCGACCCGGTGGAACGCCGCCGTCATGGTCTCCCGCGCCCAGCGCCCGGGCATCGGCGTCGGCGGCCACATCGCCACCTTCGCCTCCTCCGCCTCGCTGTACGACGTGGGCTTCAACCACTTCTTCCGCGGCAAGGACGAGGGCGACGGCGGCGACCAGGTCTTCTTCCAGGGCCACGCCTCCCCCGGCATCTACGCCCGCGCGTACCTCCTGGACCGGCTCTCCGAGGGCCAGCTGGACGCCTTCCGCCAGGAGAAGTCCAAGGCCCCCGAGGGCCTCTCCAGCTACCCGCACCCGCGGCTGATGCCGGACTTCTGGGAGTTCCCGACCGTCTCGATGGGCCTCGGCCCGCTCGGCGCGATCTACCAGGCGCGGATGAACCGCTACATGGAGGCCCGCGGCATCGCCGACACCTCCAAGTCGCATGTCTGGGCGTTCCTCGGCGACGGCGAGATGGACGAACCGGAGTCGCTCGGCCAGCTGTCCATCGCCGCGCGCGAGGGCCTGGACAACCTGACCTTCGTCGTGAACTGCAACCTCCAGCGCCTGGACGGCCCGGTCCGCGGCAACGGCAAGATCATGCAGGAGCTGGAGTCGCAGTTCCGCGGCGCCGGCTGGAACGTCATCAAGCTGGTGTGGGACCGCAGCTGGGACCCGCTGCTGGCGCAGGACCGCGACGGCATCCTGGTCAACAAGCTCAACACCACCCCCGACGGGCAGTTCCAGACCTACGCCACCGAGACCGGCGCGTACATCCGCGAGCACTTCTTCGGTGACGACCACCGACTGCGCGCGATGGTCGAGAACATGACCGACGACCAGATCCTGCACCTGGGTCGCGGCGGCCACGACCACCGGAAGATCTTCGCGGCGTACGCGGCGGCCAAGGCCCACAAGGGCCAGCCGACCGTGATCCTGGCCCAGACGGTCAAGGGCTGGACGCTCGGCCCCAACTTCGAGGGCCGCAACGCCACGCACCAGATGAAGAAGCTGACGGTCGAGGACCTCAAGCGCTTCCGCGACCGGCTGCACCTGCCCATCCCGGACAAGGACCTGGAGGACGGCCTCCCGCCGTACTACCACCCGGGCCGCAAGTCCGAGGAGATCCAGTACATGCACGACCGCCGCCAGGGTCTGGGCGGCTATGTGCCGACGCGTGTCGTGCGTGCCAAGCCGCTCGCACTGCCGGGCGACAAGGCGTACGCCACCGCCAAGAAGGGCTCCGGCCAGCAGAAGATCGCCACGACCATGGCGTTCGTCCGCATCCTGAAGGACCTGATGCGGGACAAGGAGATCGGCAAGCGCTTCGTGCCGATCGCCCCGGACGAGTACCGCACCTTCGGCATGGACGCGTTCTTCCCGTCGGCGAAGATCTACAACCCGCTGGGGCAGAGCTACGAGTCGGTGGACCGCGAGCTGCTGCTGGCGTACAAGGAGTCGCCGACCGGCCAGATGCTGCACGACGGCATCACCGAGGCCGGCTGCACCGCGTCGCTGATCGCGGCGGGCTCGGCGTACGCCACCCACGGCGAGCCGCTGATCCCGGTCTATGTCTTCTACTCGATGTTCGGCTTCCAGCGGACCGGCGACCAGTTCTGGCAGATGGCCGACCAGCTCTCGCGCGGCTTCGTGCTCGGCGCGACCGCCGGCCGTACCACCCTGACCGGTGAGGGCCTGCAGCACGCCGATGGCCACTCCCAGCTGCTGGCCTCGACCAACCCGGCCTGTGTCGCCTACGACCCGGCCTACGGCTACGAGATCGCGCACATCGTCAAGGACGGTCTGCGGCGGATGTACGGCGAGACCGCCGACGGCAAGCCGGGCGAGGACGTCTTCTACTACCTGACCGTCTACAACGAGCCGATCGTGCACCCCGCGGAGCCGGCGGACGTCGACGTCGAGGGCATCCTCAAGGGTCTGCACCGGATCACGCCCGGCGAGAAGGGCGAGCACCGGGCCCAGATCCTCGCCTCGGGCGTCGCGGTGCCGTGGGCCGTCGAGGCCCAGCGGATCCTCGCGGACGAGTGGAACGTCAAGGCCGACGTCTGGTCGGCGACCTCCTGGAACGAGCTGCGCCGCGAGGCCGTGGAGACCGAGGAGCACAACCTGCTCCACCCGGAGGAGGAGCAGCGCGTCCCGTACGTGACGCGGAAGCTCCAGGGTGCCGAGGGCCCGAAGGTCGCGGTCTCGGACTGGATGCGGTCCGTCCCGGACCAGATCGCGCGCTGGGTGCCGGGCACCTACCAGTCGCTGGGCGCCGACGGCTTCGGCTTCGCGGACACCCGCGGCGCCGCCCGCCGCTTCTTCCACATCGACGCCCAGTCGATCGTGCTCGCCGTCCTCACCGAGCTGGCCAAGGAGGGCAAGGTCGACCGCTCGCTGCTCAAGCAGGCCATCGACCGCTACCAGCTCCTGGACGTGACGGCCGCCGACGCGGGTGAGGCCGGCGGCGACGCCTGACCTCTCCGCGGCCGTCCGCCGCACCGTCTCCCCCGCGCCCCCCGACCGGCGAAGCCCGCCGGTCGGGGGGCGCGGTGCGTCCACCGCGGGCCGTCCGCTCAGTGCTCCCACAGCTTGAACGCCCTTACCTGATACGGGGAACGGGGCACCCAGCTGCCGCCGCCCGGGTAGGTGTCGAACTCGCCGGTCTCGGCGCAGACGGCGCTCTGGTAGGTGGTGACCGGGCGGCCGGTGCGGTTGGCGAGCGAGGCGGCGGTCATTCCCTTGGGGAGGGTCACACAGCTCTCCAGGTCGGTGCCGGACAGTTCGTAGGTCTGCCGGCGGCCGCCGAAGTCCGTCCGCGGCCAGAGGCACAGCTGGCCGGCCGAGCAGTCGCCGGAGGCGGCCGGGGCGCGGCCTCCGGTGGCCGCGCGGGCGGCCGGGGCGCCGAGGGCGGACGGTGTGACCAACGCCGTGGCCAGGGCGGCGAGTCCGGTGGCCAGTGCGGCCCCTCGGAAAGCCCGGGAGGTGCGGCAGGTGCGGGTCGGGTGGTTGGTGCGGATACGCATAGGAGTCTCTCCCCCGTGTCGTGCCGTGGCGGGCCGCGCGGCGGGCGCGGGCCTCGGCGGTCGTGTCCGCGGCGGGTGGGTGCCCGCGGCGGGTTCGGGTTCGAGCGTGCGGCGGAGCGAGTGCCTCCGCCAAGCCCCCGGCGGCTCCTCCACCCGGATCGGGGATGGGGACGGATCCGCAGGTCGTGAGTGGGTGGCGGGTACGCGGAGTTGACGTGCCGGGCGCGACGGCGGGCGATTTGCGGAAACCGTTCTTCGCGTGCGGGGAAGGGGAGTTGGGCCGGCCTCCCGTCCAGGAGGACGACAGCCTGCGGTCCGGTTCCCGGTCGGCGTTACCCGGATGAGGGATAGCGTGCCGAAAGGAGAGGCCAACTGCCGCTTGGGGTACGGCGGTTGCCGGTGCGGGGTGCGGCGGAGCGGGGGTTGACGGCCGCGAACGGCTGCGGACGGCTGCGGACGGCTGCGGGGCCCGGTCTCGCGCCCCCGTCGCGGGAACGGAGCCGGGCCCGTACGCGCGACGGCGCGCGACCGGCCGAGGGGGTGGTTCGGCCGGTCGCGCGCCGCTGGGACGGGCCGGTGGATGCCGCGGAACTGCCGTGCGGCGGCGGTCAGATGTGGCCGACGCCGGCGCCCGCCTCGGCGTTCGCCCCGCGCTTGGTGAAGAGCGCGACGACGGCGGCGAGCACCGCCACTCCGCAGGCGACCGAGAAGGCCAGACCCATGCCGGAGACGAAGGTGTCGTGGGCGACGGTGGTGATCTTCTGGGCGAACTCCGGCGGAGTTCCCTTCGGCACCGGCGCGATGCCCGCCGAGACGGCGTCGGACGCCTGGGACAGCTGTGCGGGCTGCAGCGGAGGCAGGCCGGCGCCCTGCCAGTTGCCCGGGAGGTCCTTGTCGACGCGGGAGGCCATCACCGCGCCGAGCACGGCGGTGCCGAGGCTGCCGCCGACCTGCATCGCGGCCTGCTGGAGACCGCCGGCGACACCGGAGAGCTCCAGCGGGGCGTTGCCCACGATGACCTCGGTGGCGCCGACCATGACGGGCGCGAGGCCCAGGCCGAGCAGGGCGAACCAGACGGACATCGGGCCGGTGGTGCTGCCGGCGTCCAGCCCGGACATGCCGTACATCGCGACGGCGGTGACGACCATGCCGCCGACCAGCGGGATGCGCGGGCCGAACTTGGTGATCAGCGCGCCGGCCAGCGGCGAACCGACGATCATCATGCCGGTCAGCGGGAGCAGGTGCAGTCCGCTGTCGACGGGGGACATGCCGTGGACGTTCTGGAGGTAGAACGTCACGAAGAACAGGCCGCCCATGAAGGCGAAGGCCATCAGTACCATCAGGACCGTGCCGGCGGTCAGCGGCACCGAGCGGAACATCCGCAGCGGGATGAGCGGCTCGCGCACCTTGGTCTCCAGGACGGCGAAGAGCCCGAAGAGGACGACCGCGCCGATCAGGAAGCCCCAGGTCGTCATGGAGCCCCAGCCCCACTCCGACGCCTTGATCAGCGGCCAGATGAGGCAGAACATCGCGCCGGACAGCAGCGCGATACCGGGGATGTCGAAGGAGCGGGGGGCGTTCTGCGCACGGTGGTCCTTGAGGATCACCAGGCCGAGGGCGAGGGCCAGCACGCCGACCGGCACGTTGATGAAGAACACGGACTGCCAGCTGACGTGCTCGACCAGCAGTCCGCCGACTATCGGGCCGCCGGCGGTGGAGGCGCCGATGACCATGCCCCAGATGCCGATGGCCATGTTCAGCTTCTCGGCGGGGAAGGTGGCGCGCAGCAGGCCGAGCGCGGCGGGCATCAGCAGCGCGCCGAACAGGCCCTGCAGCACGCGGAAGAAGATGACCAGCGCGACCTGGCTGGAGAAGCCGATGGCGGCGGAGGCGGCGGCGAAGCCGAGGATGCCGATGAGGAACGTCTGGCGGTGGCCGAAGCGGTCACCGAGCTTGCCGGCCGTGATCAGCGAGACGGCCAGGGCGAGCATGTAGCCGTTGGTGATCCACTGCACGTCCGCGAGGGACGCGCCCAGATCGTCCTTGATGGCCGGGTTGGCGATGGCGACGATCGTGCCGTCGAGCGCCACCATCATCACGCCGATGGCGACGGAGAAGAGAGTTAGCCACGGATGGCCCCGCAGCCCCTTGCGAGGCTCCGGTACGGGAAGTTCCGGTGCGACGTCGGCGACCGGGGTCTGAGAGCTCATGATTCGAGGCTAATGTCAGCCACTGACAGTTGACAAAACAATTCATGAGTCGGTAACTGTCATTTAGCTCACAGGTATCCTGAGCAGCGAGAACCAGGGAAAGGCGGCGCAGGATGGCGGGCTTGACGCCGCAGACGGCTCCCACCGGCGGGCTGCGCGAACGCAAGAAGCAGCGCACCCGCGACGCCCTCATCCGGGCGGCACTGGAGCTCTTCACCGAGCACGGCTACGAGACGACGACGGTCGACGAGATCGCCGAGGCCGTGGACGTCTCCCAGCGGACGTTCTTCCGGTACTTCGCCAACAAGCAGGAAGTGGCCTTCGCCGTCCAGGACATGGTGGAGGCGCGGTTCCTGGAGGAGCTGCGCGCCCGGCCGGCGGCAGAGCCGCCGCTGACCGCCCTGCGCCGCGCCGTGATGGCGGCCTGGGACGAGATCGGCAGCGCCCTCGCGTCGGTGATCCCGGTGGATCTCCACATGCGCACGTTCCAGATGATCGAGTCGACCCCGGCGCTGGTCGCCGCGCATCTGCGGCGGTCCACCGAACTGGAGGAGCAGATCGCGCAGTTGATCGCCCGGCGCGAGGGGCTGGACGTGGACGCCGATCCGCGGCCTCGGGTCCTGGTGGCGGCGTTCAGCGGGGTGCTGCGGGTGGCCGGGAAGGTGTGGGGCGAGGGGCAGGACTGCAGCGTGGAGGCGATCCGCGAGTTGACGGAGTCGTACCTGGATCA
Organism: Streptomyces sp. MspMP-M5; assembly: GCF_000373585.1. Lineage (GTDB taxonomy): Bacteria > Actinomycetota > Actinomycetes > Streptomycetales > Streptomycetaceae > Streptomyces. The sequence goes on along the minus strand of NZ_KB891894.1, from coordinate 48,923 downwards.
CATCGGGCCGGCGATCGAGATGGACCGACGGGCGGACCGGAACCCTCGCACCTGCGGGCACGAACACGCCCGTGACCAGCGGTAACTGCCCTCGTCCGGTGGGTGATCGGTTCACCTCTCAACGAGACCGGATCCGCACGGACGAGCACGGAGCGTCAATACGTTCTGCCCGATTTAGCCCAAATACCCTCCACAAAACGTGAGATGCCTCACGAGGGTCCACGGGCACCCTGTCGCGTCTCCTAGGGTGGCCCGCGGTGACTTCTTTCCCGGGCCTCGGTCCCTCCTTCGGTTTCCTGCAGTCCACCGCCTGGCGTGCCGCGCTCGCCCTGCTGGTGGTGTTCGTGATGCTCGCCCTGACGGGGTGGACGGCGATCAGAAACACCAAGGAGGACGCGAACCCGCTGGCCACGGCAAGAGACGCCTGGCGGCACGCCACGTTCCACGGGCGGTCGCTGCCCGCGCCGGACGCCGCGCCGGGCACCCTCCGGGCGTTCTTCACCTCCCTCGACCGGGCCGAGCGCCAGCAGCTGGCCGACCGCTACCCGCTGGTCGTCGGCAACATGGGCGGCGCCCCCGTCGACCTCCGCTACCGCGCCAACCGGACGGCCATCGACGCCGCCCGCAAGGTGGAAGAGCGCCGCATGGGCGACCACCGGCTCACGCCCGTCGGCCGCCAGGAGGCGAGCCGGCTGATGCACCGCATGGAATCGCTGATGAGCCCCGGCCGCCAGATCCTGGCGTTCGACCCGGCGGGCGACGGCCGGGCCGCGGAGGTCTTCGGCGACCTCACCACCGCCGACCGGGTCTCCGTGGTGGTGCCGGGCGTGGACACCAACCTCTCGACCTTCGAGCGCACCGCCAAGGCGACCGCCGCCCCCGTGGGCATGGCGAAGTCCCTCTACGGCGCCGAGCGGACCGCCCGCCCCGGCGCCCGTACAGCCGTGATCGCCTGGGCCGACTACACCACGCCGGGTGGACTGGGCGTCGAGGCGGCCACCGGGCAACTCGCCGAGGCCGGCGCGGTCCGGCTGCGCGCCCTGGTGGACGCGCTGCCGGCCACCGACTCCGTCTCGCTGTTCTGCCACAGCTACGGCTCCGTGGTGTGCGGCCTCGCGGCCCGCAGCCTCCCCGGGAACGTCACCGACATCGCGGTGGCCGGCAGTCCCGGTATGCGCGCCGGGAGCCTGGCGGGCCTGGGCACGCACGCCCGGGTCTGGGCCATGCGGGACGCCGACGACTGGATCCAGGACGTGCCGTACCTGGAGGTCGGCGGGCTCGGCCACGGTGCCGACCCGGTCGATCCGTCCTTCGGCGCCCGGGTCCTGTCCGCCGAGGGCGCGGCCGGCCACGCCGGCTACTTCGCCCCCGGCACCCAGAGCCTGCGCAACTTCGCGCTGGTCGGCGTGGGCGACCTGGGTTCGGTGGACTGCGCCGCCACCGCCCCCCACTGCAGCGCGGACCTGGCCTGACGGCCGGGCGCGCACTGCCGGCGGCCGCGGGTACGGCCCGGCGCCCGGGGACGGGCCGTACCCGCGGGAACCGCGGCCACGCCGATCGGCGTGAACAGGACAAGGGCGGCCGCCGGGTGACCGGGCGCCCTTTTTGACACGCGCAGCGCTGGTGTCCGGAAGGGGGACGGGCGGGCGACCACCCGCATACGATGAGCCGCATGGGTGATGTGCTGGCCGGTTTTCACGCCGTCTGGGAGTTCGACTCGGACTCCGTACTCATCCGCTTCGAACGGGGGATCCGCAGGCCGAAGCTGTTCCAGGCGCTCGGCGAGCGACGCATTCCGTACGAGGCGCTGAGATCCGTCGAGGTCTCCACGGGCAGGCGCGGCACGGTGGTGCTGCACGCCGTGCCACGGCAGGGCGCCGACCCCCTGATGGAGGCGGCGGACGGGCAGCTCAAGGAGGACGCCGACCCGTACCGGCTGGTGCTGCCGGCCGAGCGCGAGGCGCCGGCCGCGTACTACGCCGACCAGCTGCGGGCCGCGCTGGGCCCCGCCGCCCGGGAGCCCGCCGAGCGGCACCTGGTGGCCGCGCCGGAACCCCCGCTGCACTTCAAGGCGTACGACGGCAAGGCGTCCTTCGACGGCCGGTCGGTGGCCTTCCGCTGGTTCTGGACGGGCGCGTCGTCGGCGAAGTGGAAGAGCGGCGACCAGACGTTCGCCGTCGGGGAGCTGGCCGGCGTGGAGTGGCGCTCGCCGGAGGTCCTCAACGGCTATCTGCGACTGCTGGAACGCGACGCCCCCGAGGTCCGCACGGGCGCGGCGGACCAGGACCCGACCGCGGTGGTCTTCGACCTCGGCTACGGGCCGGTGCACGAGTCGCTGCCGTTCGCGGCCTCCGTGCTCCAGGCCGTGCGGGCGGCCGAGCCGGTGCCGGACGGCGCGGAGCGGCCCGTGGCGCGGCGCCCCGGGAGCACCGGCCGGGACCCCGCCGACATCGCCGACCGGATCCGGCACCTCGGCGAGCTGCACGGCGCGGGGCTGCTGACGGACGCCGAATTCACCGCGAAGAAGGCGGAGTTGCTGGCGGAACTGTAGGGGCCGGGGGCCGGGGGCCGGGGCCGTGGTCGGCCGGCCCCGGCGTCATACCGTGGTACGGGAAGGAAGGCCGCACCACGGTATGACGTCGGGGTGGGCGGGATCCGCTTACATTGATCCCGCGATGTCCAAACGATCTCTCACCCCAGAAGACGAGCCGGCCGGCGGCGACGGACGCCCACCGGCCCGCGCCACCGCGCTGCGCGTCACCCGCCGGGTGCTGCGGACCGCGCGGCCGGCGCTGCGCGTGCTCGCCACCGAGCTGGGCACCCCGACCCGGCCGGGCACCCCGCTGTTCGGCAGTGCCCGGCGCCGCTGGGTGCGGGCCCTGCCGTACGCGGTGGCGTTCGCCTTCGCGGTGTCGCTGCTGCCGTCGGGGATCAACGTCCTCCACGGCGACTACGGCATGGCCGGCGGCCTGGCCGGTGCGCTGGCCACCGCGCAGAGCGTGCCGCTGCTGCTGGCGGTGACCCGGCCGCTGCAGGCGTGGTGGGTGATGTTCGCCGCGGCCGTCGTCTGCGCCGTGGCGCTGACCGGCACCGACGGTGTAGTGGGCCACGCGTGGCCGTGGCCGCCCACGGTGATCGTCGGCTATCTCGCGCTGATGGTGGCGCTGTCGGCGCGCGAGCGCCGCAGGACACTGATCGCGATCTGGCTCACCACCGGGGCGGCCGGGATACTCGGCGAGGCGGTCGCGCCCCCGCACGTGCAGAGCACCTGGGTGCTGATGTTCGTGCTCTCCGGTGTGGTGCTGCTGCTCGGCGCCGCCCTGCGGGAACGGCGCGACGCCCAGCGGAAGTTGCTGGAGCAGGAGACCATCAGCGAGGCCGAGCGGGCCCGGCGCACGCTGCTGGAGGAGCGCACCCGCATCGCCCGCGAGCTGCACGACGTCGTCGCCCACCACATGTCGGTGATCACGGTCCAGGCCGACAGCGCGCCGTACCGCATCGGTGGGATACCCCAGGAGGCCCAGGAGGAGTTCGCGGCGATCGCGGCGAGCGCCCGGGAGTCGCTGGCGGAGATGCGCCGCCTGCTCGGGGTGCTGCGCAGCGAGGAGACCGAGCGGGAGGGCGCCCCGGAGAAGGCTCCGCAGCCGGGCGTCGGCCAGCTGCCGAAGCTGGTCGAGGCGACCGTACGGGCCGGTGTGCCGGTCGAGTTGGTGCTGCCGGAGGAGCCGGTGGCGCCGGAACCGGCGGTGGACCTGTCGGCGTACCGCATCGTCCAAGAGGCGCTGGCCAATGTGGTGCGGCACGCCCCGGGCGCCCGGACCCGGGTGTCGGTGACGGTGACCGGCGACCGCTCGCGGCTGACGGTGCTGGTGGTCAACGAACCGCCCGCCCCGCCGCTGTCCGCGCCGCTGGAGACCAGCGGCACCGGGCACGGCCTGGTGGGGATGCGGGAGCGGGTGCGCCTGGTGGATGGCACGCTGGACACCGGGCCGCTGCCCGACGGCGGCTTCCGGGTCGCCGCGCAACTCCCCCTCGCCGCACCGCGCCCCCCGTCCGCCCCCCTCTCAGCGAAGGACTCCGACACCCCATGACGACCCGCGTGATCATCGTCGACGACCAGGCCATGGTGCGGGCGGGATTCGCCGCGCTGCTCGCCGCGCAGAGCGACATCGACGTGGTGGGCGACGCGGCGGACGGGGCGCAGGGCGTGGAGCTGAGCCGCCGGGTGCATCCGGACGTGGTGCTGATGGACGTCCGGATGCCCGAGATGGACGGGCTGGAGGCGGCCCGCCGGCTCCTCCACCCGCTGATCGGGGTCACCCACCGCCCGAAGGTGCTGATGCTGACCACCTTCGACGTCGACGACTACGTCTACGAGGCGCTGCGCGCCGGCGCGTCCGGATTCCTGCTCAAGGACGCGCCGCCGGCCGACCTGATCTCCGCGGTCCGGGTGGTGGCGGCCGGGGAGGCACTGCTCGCGCCGTCGGTGACACGCCGGCTGATCGCGGACTTCGCCCGCCAGCGGCCGGCACCCCGCTCGGACGGCACCGCGCTCCGGCTCAACGGCCTCACCCCGCGCGAGACGGAGGTCCTGGAGCTGATCGCCCGCGGCCTGTCCAATCAGGAGATCGCCGAACGGCTGATCCTCGCCGAGCAGACCGTGAAGACCCATATCGGCCGCGTGCTGGCCAAGTTGGAGCTGCGCGACCGCGCCCAGGCCGTGATCTTCGCGTACGAGTCGGGGCTGGTCTCGCCCGGGGAGCGGTGAGACCGCCGTCGCGGGACAGCCCGAGGCCGCCGTCCCCGGGGGGCGGTGAGACCGCCGTTTCGGGTTGTCCCCACCGGGTCTTCGGGGTAGCCCCACCCACCCTGTGAGGACAGCCCCCGACTCCTCCTCCCGGGGGACGAGCGCCGCCCGGCACCCCCTACCCCGGTATCACCCGGGAGTTGGCTCCGCGGTGTGACGCCGCGCCACCCGGCGGCTTCCTACCTTTCCCTCCGCCACACCGCTGGAAGAGGGAGAGACCACCATGACCGTGCTGCGGAACGCCGTCCGGCGCAGCAAGCGGACGCTCGTCGCCGCCGTCCTCGCGCTGAGCGTCGTCGCGGGGACCGGCGGCTGGGCGGCCGGTTCCGCGCAGACCGCGGTCACCGGCCCGGCTCCCGGCGCCGCCGCCTGGCGCGCCGACCACTCGCTCGGGGTCCGCCTGCCGGACCCGGCGAACGCCTCCCCCGCCGAGGTCGCCCGGTTCTTCGCCGGTCTGACCGAGGACCGGCGGCAGGCGCTCGCCGCCCGGCACCCGCTCACCGTCGGCAACCTCGACGGGGCGCCGATCGCCCTGCGGTACGCCGCCAACGCCCGTGCCCTGCGCGCGGAACGGGACCGCGAACTGGCCCTCGCCACCGACCCGGCCGGCACCCTCCAGGACCACCAGCAGGCCAGGAAGGCGGCCGCGCGCTACGCCGCACTGCTCGCACCCGGCCGCCGGATCCTCGCCTTCGACCCGCGCGGCCGCGGTCAAGTGGCCGAGGTCCACGGCGACTTGGCGACCGCGCAGCGGACCGCGGTGATCGTGCCGGGTTCGGACATCGACCTGGCCACCTTCGACCGCACCACCGACCCGTACGGCACGCCGACCGGGATGGCCACCTCGCTGCGCCGGCAGATGTCCGCCGAGGCACCCGGCGTCCGCACCGCGGTGATCGCCTGGGTCGGGTACACCACACCGGTCGGCCTCGGCCCGGACGCCGCGACCGGCCGGCTCGCCGAGGCCGGCGCGCCCCGGCTGACCCGCTTCCTGGCCGGTCTGGCCGCCACCGGCGTCCCCGCCCCGGCCGTGCTGTGCCACAGCTACGGCTCGGTGGTCTGCGGCCTGGCCGTCCCGCACGCCGGCCGCGGCCGGATCGGCGACCTGGTCGTCTTCGGCTCGCCCGGGATGCGCCGGGACAGCGCCGCGGAGCTGCACACCACCGCCCGGGTCTGGGCGGCGCGGGACGCCTCGGACTGGATCGGCAACGTCCCGCATGTCGAACTGCTCGGCCTGGGGCACGGTACGGACCCCACCGACCCGGCGTTCGGAGCCCGCCGGGTCCCCGCCGAGCGGGCCCAGGGCCACACCGGCTATCTCGCCCCCGGCACCGACTCCCTCCACAACTTCGCCGCGATCACGCTGGGGCGCTACGCGGACGTGCGCTAGCCCTGTCGTGCCGTGGCCTGCCGTCGCGCGCGCCCCCGCCCGCCGCCCCTCCTGCCCCGGGTCTCCTCGCCCGGGTCTCCTCTCCCGGACCTCCTCGCCCAAGGACGCCACATGACCACCGAGAGCCACCCGGCCCACGTGAGACCCACGGCCACCACACAAGGGCCGCCCGCCGAACGCCCCGCCCCCGCCGAACTCCCCGCCACCGCCGAACTCCCCGTCCCCACCGGACGGTTCGGCGTCCCCGCCCCGCTCCGCGCCCTGCGCACGCTCCACACCAGGACCGGTGCCGCCGTGCGCGCCCTCGACGCCCGCACCCCGGCCCACCGCGACCGGGCCCTCGACGGCCTGCGCGCCCTCGCGCTGCTCGCCGTCCCCACCGGGCACTGGCTGCTCGGCGGCTTCGCCCGGGACGCCGACGGCACCCTGCACAACGCCAGCCCGCTGACCGCGCTCGGCTTCCTCGCCCCGGCGAGCTGGGTGCTGCAGATGCTCGGCATCTTCTTCCTGGTGGGCGGCCACGCCGCGGTGCTGTCGCTGCGCCGGACCACCGCGCTCGGCGGCTCCACCACCCGGTGGCTGGGCGGCCGGATCGCCCGGCTGGGCCGCCCCGTGCTGGGCGTGACCGCCGTCTGGGCCACGCTGGTCCCGCTGCTGCACGGCCTGGGGGTGCCCATCGCGACGCTGCGCACCGGGGCGACGCTGGTCATCCAGCCACTGTGGTTCGTCGGCATCTACGCCGTGGTCACCGCGCTCACCCCGTACTGCGCCGCCGTCGCGCGCCGGTGGGGTGTCTGGAGCGCGGCGCCGCTGCTGGTGTCGGTCGCCGCCGTGGACTTCCTGCGCTACGGGCCGTTCGCCGCGACGATGCCGTCCTGGCTGAGCCTGCTCAATCTGCTGCCCGGCTGGCTGTTCGCCTACCAGCTCGGCGTCTGCTGGGGCGAGCGGCGGCTCGGCCGGCGCGCCGCCGGGGCCCTGCTGCTGGGCGGCGCCGCGCTGTTCGCCGCGCTGCTGCTGTTCTTCCACTACCCCGCGAGCATGGTGGGCGTCCCCGGTCAGGACCGCACCAACTCCCATCCGCCGTCGCTGCTGGTCCTGGCGCTGGCCGCGGCCCAGTCGGGGGCAGCGGTGCTGCTCCGGGACCGGCTGGCCGGGCTGCTGCGGCGGCCGGCCCTGTGGGCGCCGGTGGTGGTGGTCAACCTGTGTGCGATGACGATCCTGTGCTGGCACCAGACGGCGCTGTTCGCGGCGGCCGTCCCGGCCTCGTACGCGGGCGCCGTACCGGGTCTGACCACTGTGCCGGACAGCCTCGGCTGGATCGCGGCGCGGCTGGCCTGGATGCCGGTCTTCGCCGTGCTGCTCGTCCTCGTCGGTTCCGTCACCCGCCGCTTCGAGGCGCCGTGGACGGGGGCCGGGCGGGCCCGCCGGGCGCTGGCAGCGGTGCTGGCGGCGGCCTTCGCGACGTTCGCGCTGGGGTACGCGTAGCGGGCGCCGGGGCGGCGCGGCGGGCGGACGACGCCTGCCGGGGCGCACCGCCGACCGTCGGCTACTCCCGCCCGGCCGAGGTGAACCGCATGTCGGCGTAGCGGTCGCCGGCCACCTTGCCCGCGATCGACTCCAGAAGCGCCAGCTCCTCGGCGCTCAGCCGGATCCGGGTCGCGGCGGCGTTCTCCTCGACCCGGGCGCGCCGGCGGGTGCCGGGGATCGGGACGACCGCCAGTCCGTGCTCGGCGGCCTGCTGCTGCACCCAGGCCAGCGCGATCTGTCCGAGCGTGGCACCGTGCGCCTCGGCGACGGTGCGGACCGGCTCCAGCAGGGCGGCGTTGGCGGCCGCGTTGTCGCCGGTGAAGCGGGGCTGCCGGCGGCGGAAGTCGTCGGCGGCCAGCTCCTGGTCGGCGTGGACGAAGGCGCCCGTGAGGAAGCCTCGGCCGAGCGGCGAGTACGGGACCAGGGCGACGCCGAGGTCGGCGGCGGCCGGGACCACGCCCTCTTCGATGTCGCGGCTGAACAGCGACCACTCGGACTGGACGGCGGCGATCGGGTGCACGGCCTGGGCGGCCCGCAGCTCGCTGCCGGTCACCTCGCTCAGGCCCAGGTACTTCACCTTGCCCTCGGCGACCAGTTCGGCCATCGCGCCGACGGTCTCCTCGATGGGGACCTCCACATCACGGCGGTGCATGTAGTAGAGGTCGATCTGCTCGACACCGAGGCGCCGGAGGCTGGCCTCGACGGCCTGGCGGATGTAGGGGCGGTCGTTGCGGATGACGCGCCGGGCGGGGTCCTTCGGGTCCACGGCCAGCGCGAACTTGGTGGCCAGCACGATCTCGTCACGGTGCGCCCGGACGAAGGGGGCGATGAACTGCTCGTTCTCCCCGTCGCCATAGACGTCGGCGGTGTCGTAGAGCGTGATGCCCAGCTCCAGGGCGCGCTCCAGGGTGGCCCGCGCCTCGCCGGCGTCCTCAGTGGGGCCGTAGGCCCAGCTCATGCCCATGCAGCCCAGGCCCTGGACGCCGACCTGCGGGCCGCCGGTGCCCAGCTGGACGGTGCCGATCTTCGTGTCGTTCGCCATGGGAACTCAGAACCTCTCGGACGCCCGTCGGGCGTCGGCGTAGATACCGATCTTGTAGTCGAGGACGTCGAGCGTGCTCTCCAGCTCGGCGATCCGCTGCCGTACGTCCGCGCGGTGCCGGGTGAGCAGCGCCTCGCGCGCGGCGAAGGTGCTCTCGCCCTCCCGCACCAGCTCCGCGTACCGGACCATGTCGGCGACCGGCATACCGGTCAGCCGGAGCTTGGAGACCAGGCCGAGCCAGTCCAGGTCGCGGTTGGTGAAGCGGCGCTGCCCGGTGTGCGTCCGGTCCACGTGCGGCATCAGGCCGATCCGCTCGTACCAGCGCAGGGTGTGGGCGCTGAGTCCGGTGTGCTCGGCCACCTCGCCGATGGTGTAGCGGTCCTGGCCGGCCGGGCGCGGATAGCCGCCATAGGTCTTCCCGCAGTCCCGGGCCGCCGCCGGCAGCGGGCGCCGGTTCGGACACACCGGCTCCGGCAGTCCGGCCAGGGCCGTGCCGCCGGTCACCGGTTCACTCTGCGTCACCGTCATGCCGCGTCTTCCCCCTACTCGTCCCCGGTGCGCATCGCCCCGGATGTCGTCGCACCGCCGGAGGTTCCACCGGGGCGCCTTACGACCTCCCCAACGCTAGAGACTTGGAGTGCACTCCAAGCAAGCACCGGCCGCGATCGTTCTTGACCTGAATTTGAAGGCACGGGGGCACCCCGTAGGCTCGGGGCCATGCAGAGCCTGGGGATGATCGAGAACTGGCCGGTGCCCACCGCGGCGGCCGCCGTCGTACGCGCCGACGGCTCGGTGGCCGGCACGCACGGCCCGCTGGACCACCGCTTCCCGCTGGCGTCCGTCACCAAGCCGCTGACCGCCTACGCCGCGCTGCTCGCCGTCGAGGAGGGCGCCGTCGAGCTGGACGAGCCGGCCGGCCCGGAGGGCTCCACGGTCCGTCATCTGCTCGCCCACACCTCGGGGCTGGCGTTCGACGAGGCGCGCCAGGTGGCTGCCCCGGGCACCCGCCGGATCTACTCCAACGCCGGTTTCGAGGCGCTCGGCGACCACCTCGCCAAGGCCACCGAGATCCCCTTCCCGCAGTACCTGCACGAGGCGGTGCTGGCCCCGCTGGGGATGACGTCGACGGAGCTGGCCGGCTCACCGGCCAAGGACGGCGTCTCCACGGTCGCGGACCTGATCCGCTTCGCCGCCGAGCTGCAGGCGCCGCGGCTGCTGGCGCCGCAGACCCTCGCCGCGGCGACGCAGGTGGTCTTCCCGGGCCTGACCGGCGTGCTGCCCGGCTACGGCCACCAGAAGCCCAACGACTGGGGGCTTGGCTTCGAGATCCGCGACGGCAAGGCGCCGCACTGGACGGGCGCCGCCTCCTCGCCGCGCACGTTCGGGCACTTCGGCCAGTCCGGCACGTTCCTGTGGGTGGACCCGGCGGCCGGCGCGGCCTGTGTCGCGCTCACCGACCGGGACTTCGGCCCGTGGGCGATCGAGGCGTGGCCGCAGCTGACGGACGCGGTCCTGGCCGAGCTGGCCGGGAAGGGCTGAGGCGCTCCGGCCGGCCGGGCTCCCGGTGCCGGTGCACGGCTCATCCGTACACCGGCTCCGGCCCCATCTCCCACACCAGGCACTCCGCTTCCGCCGCCGCCCGCAGCTCGAGCCCCCGCGCGCCGGTGATCCGCGCCGCGTCCCCGGCCGCCAGCAGCGTGTCCCCGAGCCGCACCTCGCCCCGTACGACATGGACGTAGACCCGGGCGGCATCCGGGACGGCGGTGCGCCCGCCCGCCCCGAGGCGGCACACCCGCAGCGTGGCGCCGGCCCGCGGCAGCGCCTGGGGCGCACCGTCGGCGACCTCCCGCACCACCTCGTACTCCGGTTCGCCGCCCGGGTCGCGGGGCGTCAGCCACATCTGGACGAAGCGCAGCGGCACCGGGCCGTCGTTGCGCTCGACGTGCCGGACGCCGCCGGCGGAGCTCAGCCGCGCCAGGTCGCCGGGGCGTACGGTCGTGGCATGGCCCGTCGAATCGCGGTGGGTCAGCTCGCCCTCGACGACCCAGGTGACGATCTCGGTGTCCCGGTGCGGATGCTCGTCGAAGCCGGCGCCGGGCGCCAGGCGCTCCTCGTTGCAGGCGACCAGCGCGCCGAAACGCAGGTTGTCCGGGTCGAAGTGGGGCCCGAAGGAGAACGCGTGCAGCGACACGATCCCGGCGTCCGTGTCCCCGCCCCGATAGCGTTCCTCGCCCCTGCGCACCTCGATCATCGGGCCACCGTAGCCCCACCGCTCCACCCGCTCATCCCGATAGGGCAGGCTTGGTCCCGTGTCTGAACCCGCATCGCGCGACGCGCACCCGCACTCCGCGACCCTCCGGCGGCTGGAGAACTCCTCCGGCAAACTGGCGGCCGCCGCGATCTCCCGTATGGACGCCACGCTGCCGTGGTACCGCGCGATGCCTCCGGAGAACCGTTCCTGGATCGGCCTGGTCGCACAGGCCGGCATCGCCGCGTTCACCGAGTGGTTCCGCCATCCCGAGACGCCGCAGGCGATCAGCACCGACGTGTTCGGGACGGCGCCGCGCGAGCTGACCCGGGCGATCACCCTGCGGCAGACCGTCGAGATGGTCCGCACCACGATCGAGGTCATGGAGGCCGCGATCGACGACGTCGCGGCACCGGGCGACGAGTCCGTGCTGCGCGAGGCGCTGCTGGTCTACGCCCGGGAGATCGCCTTCGCCACCGCCCAGGTCTACGCGCAGGCCGCCGAGGCGCGCGGGGCCTGGGACGCCCGCCTGGAGTCCCTGGTGGTCAACGCGGTGCTGTCCGGGGAGGCCGACGAGGGCGCGGTCTCCCGGGCGGCGGCCCTGGGCTGGAACGCGCCGGAGCATGTGTGCGTGGTGCTGGGCACCGCCCCGGACGGCGACAGCGAGCTGACCGTGGAGGCGATCCGGCGGGCCGCCCGGCACGCCAAACTCCAGGTGCTGACCGGCGTCCTGGGCAGCCGGCTGGTGGTGATCGCGGGCGGTTCGGACAATCCGCTCAAGGCCGCCAAGGCGCTGATCGGGCCGTTCGCCGCCGGGCCCGTGGTGGCCGGCCCGGTCGTCTCCGACCTGCTCGCCGCGACCCGCTCGGCCCAGGCCGCGGCCGCCGGCCTGCGGGCCTGCGCGGCCTGGCCGGACGCCCCCCGGCCGGTGCTCGCCGACGATCTGCTGCCGGAGCGCGCTATGGCCTCCGACCCGGTCGCGCGGGAGCAGCTGGTGGAGGAGATCTACAGACCGCTGGAGGAGGCGGGGTCGGCGCTCCTGGAGACGCTGAGCGTCTATCTGGAGCAGGCGAGCAGTCTGGAGGGCGCCGCCCGGATGCTGTTCGTCCATCCCAACACCGTGCGCTATCGGCTCCGACGTGTGACGGACGTCACCGGCTGGTCGCCGTCCGATGTGCGATCCGCGTTTACGCTGCGTATCGCGCTGATTCTGGGGCGCCTGACCGGCGCCGCGGCGCAACCCTAGACTTTTGTCGAACACCAACAATTCCCCCGATGGTTCTTCGTCCCTGTCCCCACGGGCGGGCGGGACCTCCCACAAGAGAGAGTGTGAGGGTGCTCGTACTCGTCGCTCCCGGCCAAGGCGCTCAGACGCCCGGCTTCCTGACCCCCTGGCTCGACCTCCCCGGAGTCGAGGACCAGCTCCGCGAATGGTCCGCGGCCATCGACCTGGACCTCGTCCACTACGGCACCAAGGCAAGCGAAGACGAGATCCGCGACACGGCGGTCGCCCAGCCGCTGCTGGTGGCGTCCGCCCTGATCTCCGCGCGGCAGCTCTTCCCGGCCGCCGAAGCGCTCGCCGCACAGGTCGGCGCGACGGCCGGCCACAGCGTCGGTGAGCTCGCCGCCGCGGCCCTGGCCGGCACCCTCTCCGACGCCGAGGCGCTGTCCCTGGTGCGCCGCCGCGGGCTGGCCATGGCCGAGGCCGCCGCGGTCACCGAGACCGGTATGGCCGCCCTGCTGGGCGGCGACGCCGACATCGTCCTGCCGCACCTGGAGAAGCTCGGCCTGACCCCGGCGAACGTCAACGGCGCCGGCCAGATCGTGGCCGCCGGCACCGCCGAGCAGATCGCCGCACTGGTCGAGGACAAGCCGGAGGGCACCCGCCGGGTCGTGCCGCTCAAGGTGGCCGGCGCGTTCCACACCCACCACATGGCTCCCGCCGTCGCGGCTTTGGAGGCCGCGGTCACCGAGCTGGCCCCGGCCGACCCGCGCGTCCGGTACGTCTCCAACAGGGACGGCCAGGTGGTCACCTCTGGCCAGGACGTGGTGCGGCGACTGGTCGGCCAGGTGGCCAACCCCGTGCGCTGGGACCGCTGCATGGAGACCTTCAAGGAGCTCGGGGTCACCGCGCTCGTCGAGGCCGCGCCCGGCGGCACCCTCACGGGCCTGGCCAAGCGCGCCCTGCCCGGGGTGAAGACGCTCGCCCTGAAGACGCCCGACGACCTCGACGCGGCCCGTGAGCTGATCGCCACCGCCGCGGACGCCGCTCCCGCAGCACCGGCCGAATAGGAGTCGCAGCGCATGACCTCGAAGATCAAGCCTTCCAAGGGCGCGCCGTACGCGCGGATCATGGGCGTCGGCGGCTACCGCCCGACCCGTGTCGTGCCCAACGAGGAGATCCTCAAGCACATCGACTCGTCCGACGAGTGGATCCGTTCGCGGTCGGGCATCGCCACGCGCCACTGGGCGGGCCCCGACGAGACCGTCGCGACCATGGCCGTCGAGGCGTCCGGCAAGGCCGTGGCGGACGCCGGCATCACGCCGGAGCAGATCGGCGCGGTGATCGTCTCCACCGTCTCGCACTTCAAGCAGACCCCGGCCATCGCGACCGAGATCGCGCACCTCGTCGGCGCCGGCAAGCCGGCCGCCTTCGACATCTCCGCGGGCTGCGCCGGCTTCGGCTACGGCCTGACGCTGGCCAAGGGCCTGGTCACCGAGGGCTCCGCCGAGTACGTGCTGGTGATCGGCGTCGAGCGGCTCTCGGACCTGACGGACCTGGAGGACCGCGCCACGGCCTTCCTGTTCGGCGACGGCGCCGGCGCGGTCATCGTCGGCCCGGCCAAGGAGCCGGCGATCGGCCCGACCGTCTGGGGCTCGGAGGGCGACAAGTCCGACACCATCAAGCAGACCCTCCCCTGGGACGTGTACCGCACCACCCCGGCGCCCGGTGGCGACGGGCCGAAGGAGCGTCCCGCCCTGGAGGCGGTCCGCTACCCCGCCATCGCCCAGGAGGGCCAGGCGGTCTTCCGCTGGGCGGTGTTCGAGATGGCGAAGGTCGCCCAGCAGGCGCTGGACGAGGCCGGCGTCAGCCCGGAGGATCTGGACGTCTTCATCCCGCATCAGGCCAACATGCGGATCATCGACTCGATGGTGAAGACTCTGAAACTGCCGGAGAGCGTCACGGTCGCCCGCGACGTGGAGACCACCGGCAACACCTCGGCCGCCTCCATTCCGCTCGCCATGGAGCGGCTGCTGGCGACCGGTCAGGCCAAGAGCGGGGACACCGCGCTGGTCATCGGCTTCGGGGCGGGTCTCGTGTACGCCGCGACGGTCGTTACTCTCCCCTAGGCAAGATCTGCGCAGTCCGGCACCGAGCACGACGTGCCGACCGCTGCGCGGGCCTGCACCGCTTCACTGTCAGACAAAGCAGTTTCCCGCTACACGAAGGAGCGCCATCATGGCCGCCACCCAGGAAGAGATCCTCAAGGGTCTCGCCGAGATCGTCAACGAGATCGCCGGCATCCCCACCGAGGACGTCAAGCTGGACAAGTCCTTCACCGACGATCTGGACGTCGACTCGCTGTCCATGGTCGAGGTGGTCGTCGCCGCCGAAGAGCGCTTCGACGTGAAGATCCCGGACGACGACGTCAAGAACCTCAAGACCGTCGGCGACGCGACCGACTACATCCTCAAGCACCAGTCCTGATCTGGCGCAGCGCATGTCGCCACCCGGCGGTGGCGCCGTCGATTCAGACACCTCTACCCGTGGAGTAAGAATTCCCGTGAACGCGACCAATCGCACGGTGGTCGTCACCGGTATCGGCGCAACCACACCGCTGGGTGGCGACAGCGCTTCGACCTGGGAGGGCCTGCTCGCCGGCCGGTCCGGCGTCAGCCTCCTGGAGCAGGACTGGGCAGCCGAGCTTCCGGTCCGGATCGCCGCGCAGGCGGCGGTCGACCCGACCGAGACGCTGCCCCGCCCGCAGGCCCGCCGACTGGACCGCTCGGCGCAGTTCGCGCTGATCGCGGCCCGTGAGGCGTGGGCGGACGCCGGCTTCACGGCCAAGGCCGGAGAGTCGGACGCGGCCGCCGGCCCGGCCGGTTCGGTCAACCCCGACCGCCTGGGCGCGGTCATCGCCTCCGGCATCGGCGGGGTCACCACGCTCCTGGGCCAGTACGACATCCTTCGCGAGAAGGGCGTCCGCCGGGTCTCCCCGCACACCGTGCCGATGCTGATGCCCAACGGACCGGCGGCCAACGTCGGTCTGGACGTCAACGCCCGCGCCGGTGTGCACACCCCGGTCAGCGCCTGCGCGTCCGGCTCGGAGGCCATCGGCTACGCCATCGAGATGATCCGTACGGGCCGTGCCGACATCGTCGTCGCGGGCGGCACGGAGGCGGCCATCCATCCGCTGCCGATCGCCGCGTTCGGCAACATGATGGCGATGTCGAAGAACAACGACGACCCGCAGGGCGCCTCCCGGCCGTTCGACAGCGAACGCAACGGCTTCGTCCTGGGTGAGGGCGCCGGTGTGATCGTCCTGGAGTCGGCCGAGCACGCCGCCAAGCGCGGCGCCCGGGTCTACGCCGAGGCGGTCGGCCAGGGCATCTCCGCCGACAGCCACGACATCGTGCAGCCGGAGCCGTCCGGCAACGGCATCGCGCACGCGCTGCAGAACCTCCTCGACAACAGCACCCTCGACCCGTCCGAGATCGTGCACGTCAACGCGCACGCCACCTCGACGCCGCAGGGCGACCTGGCGGAGCTGAAGGCGCTGCACAAGGTCTTCGGCGACGACGTGCGGCACATGGCGGTCTCCGCCACCAAGTCGATGACCGGCCACCTCCTGGGCGGCGCGGGCGGCGTGGAGACGGTCGCCACCATCCTGGCGCTCTACAACCGGACGGCCCCGCCGACCATCAACATCGAGAACCTCGACCCCGAGGTGGAGGCG
Organism: Streptomyces sp. MspMP-M5; assembly: GCF_000373585.1. Taxonomy (GTDB): domain Bacteria; phylum Actinomycetota; class Actinomycetes; order Streptomycetales; family Streptomycetaceae; genus Streptomyces. The sequence continues at coordinate 32,951 of NZ_KB891894.1, read as the reverse complement.
GACATCGTCCGCGACGAGGCCCGCGCGCTGCCCGCCGAGGGCCGGATCGCGGCGCTGAACGACTCGTTCGGCTTCGGCGGCCACAACGTCGTCCTCGCCTTCCGCACGGTCTGACGCAACGCCAGACGGTCACCGCGGACCCGCCGCGGACACCACGAGGGCCCGCCCGGTCGTCCTGACCGGGCGGGCCCTCGTGCTGCCACGGGCGGCCGTCAGCCGTCGAAGCTGGCGAAGTACGCGGCCGCGCCGTCCTCGCCGCCGTGGCCCTGCTCCTCGGCCCGGCGGAAGCGCTCTCCGGCCGCGGCCGCCAGGTCCGCCCGGACTCCGGACGCCTCGGCCGCCTCGGTGATCAGCCGGAGGTCCTTGCGTGCCGCGGAAACGGTGAAGCTGGGCGCGAGTTCGCCGGAGAGGATCGCCTCCGACTTCATCCGCAGATACGGCATGTCGAGCGCGCCGCCGGCGACCGCGTCCAGGAATTCCCGCGGGTCCACGCCCAGCCCCTTGGCGAGCCCGAGGGTTTCACCGGTACCGCTGATGACCGTCATCACCCAGCTGTTGACGACGAGTTTGAGCCGGCTGGCGGCCCCGTCCGCGGCGTCCTCACCGACCCACTGGGTGCGGCCGCCGACGATGTCGAAGACCCGCCCGGCACGTTCCCGCAGCTCCGGCGCCCCGGCGGCGAGGACGATCAACTGCCCCTTCTCGGCGGGCGCCTTGGTGCCCAGTACGGGGGCGTCGACGAAGCCCAGCTCCTGTTCGGCGGCGAGGCGGACGAGCGGTTCGAGTGCCGCGGGCCCGACGGTGCTCATCTGGAGCCAGAGGGTGCCGGGGGCGAGGTGCGGGGCGGCCGTGCGCACGGCGTCCAGGACGGCGGGGCCGTCGAGCAGCATGGTGAGGACCACGTCGGCGCCGTCGACGGCCTCGCCCGGGGTGTCGGTGACCCGGACCCCGTCGGCGGCCAGCGGCTCGGCCTTGGCGCGGGTGCGGTTCCAGGCGCGGACGTCCAGCCCGGCGCGGGCGAGGTTGCGGGCCATCGCCGTCCCCATGATCCCGGTGCCCAGGACGGCGACCGAGAGGGTGTCAGAGGTGTTGTTGTCAGCCATGGGCGCACGCTAGGACCTGGAGTGGGCTCCAGGCCAACCGTGCGCCGTTCGTCGCCGTACGGCCCGCACAAGGCTCCGCACGGCCGCCTGCGGGGACGTCCGGACGACGGCCCGGGCCGGGCCGGCCCACGGGCGCCCCGGCTTGCTCAGACGACCTGGTGCAGCCAGCGCACCGGGGCGCCCTCGCCGGCGTAGCGGAAGGGCTCCAGCTCGTCGTCCCAGGGCTTGCCGAGCAGCTTGGCCACCTCGGCGGCGAGTTCGGTCTCGCCGCGGGCGGAGCGGGCGACGGCGGCGCGCAGCCGGTCCTCGGGGATGAGGATGTCGCCGTGGATGCCGGTGACGGCGTGGAAGATGCCCAGCTCGGGGGTGGAACTGTAGCGCTCGCCCTCGGCGGTGGAGCAGGGCTCGGCGGTCACCTCGAAGCGGAGCAGGTGCCAGCCGCGCAGCGCGGAGGCGAGCTTGGAGGCGGTGCCGGCCTCACCCTGCCAGGAGAACTCCGCTCTCCAGGTGCCGGGCGACGCCGGCTGGCGGATCCAGTCGAGATTGACGCGCACCCCGAGGACGCCCGCCACCGCCCATTCGACGTGCGGGCAGAGCGCTCGTGGAGCGGAGTGGACGTACAGGACTCCACGTGTCGTCACCGGGACCTCCCGTGCGGATCGAGGTTCGCCTTCCCCAGCGGCCTCGTGCCCGTTCCGGTCGCGGCCGGGACAGCTTCCGACATTCTGCCCCAGTGATCACTTCGGCACCAGCATGCGAGGTGACCTACAGTAAACACCACTAGGCGGAATTTGCCGCAAAAGGGACAGGAAATGACGTGTTGTAATTTGTCTGTGCCGACTGCACGTGCCATTTCGGGTCATCGCCCGGCAGGCACGGGGCCAAGCTACCGCGCGGTGCCGGACCGGAAGTGACGTACCGTCGGTACCCGAAGAGATATCACTCGCACGCCGGAGGGGACAGGGGATGACGCCGATCGATCAGCCCGTCCGCCCTCGGCGTCCTCGCCTCGCCACCCGCGCCGCGCTGGCCTGCGCGACGGCGTCCGCGCTGCTGGCCACCGCCACCGCCTGCGCCGACGGCCCCGCACCGCAGGGCCGGGCCGCGGTGAAACCCACCGCGAAGCCCGCGCCCGCCTGGCGTACGGACCCCGCCTCGATCGCCGCCCTCGGGGACTCCATCACCGCCGGCTTCGACGCCTGCACGGTGCTCTCCGACTGCCGGGAGGTCTCCTGGTCCACCGGCACCAGCCCCAAGGTCGACAGCCTGGCCCGGCGGCTGCTGAAGAACCCCGCGGGGCACAGCTGGAACTTCGCCCGGACCGGCGCCCTGATGAGCGACCTGCCGCAGCAGATCACCGTGGCGGCGCCCCGCAGACCCGAGCTGGTCACCGTCCTGATCGGCGCCAACGACGCCTGCCGCAGCGACGTGGGGGCGATGACCTCCCCGGCGGCCTTCCGCGCCGGCTTCGAGCGGTCCATGAAGACCCTGCGGCGCAGCCTGCCGCGCACCCAGGTGTATGTCGCGGCCGTGCCGGACCTGCTGCGACTGTGGTCGGAGGGGCGCCGGAACGAACTCGGCAAGCAGGTGTGGAAGCTGGGCATCTGCGGGTCGATGCTGCGGGACCCGGACGACCTGACGAAGCCGGCGCAGGACCGGCGGGCGCTGGTCCGGGAGCGGGTGATGGCGTACAACGAGGCGCTGGCGGAGGTCTGCGCCCGGGACGCGCTGTGCCGCTTCGACCGGTCGGTCTTCGACTACCGCTTCACCGGGCAGCAGTTGAGCACCTGGGACTGGTTCCACCCGGGGCCGAGCGGCCAGCAGGAGCTGGCGGAGCTGGCGTTCCGGACGATCACGCGCAAGGAAAACCCCCTGAAGGGTGAGGCCGCGTCCGCCGGGTGAGCCGGTCCGGCCCTCGCCGGTCTCAGGGACACCCCTAAGGGCACGCGGGTGCGGGTCATACCGTGCGGGGAGGACGAAGGTCATACCGTGCGGCGACGTCCGCGGGGTGCGGAGGGGCGATGATGTTGACCATGCGGTTCGGCCGGGTCCGGCCGTTCCGCAACCGCACCGTCACCACTGCCTCGGGGGAATCACCATGGCTCGTCTCCGCGCCACCCATCTCGTCCTGCCCTGTGCGGCATTGACCCTGCTGACGACCGGTTGCTCGCTGGTGGCCGGCCCGCTCAAGTCCGCCCAGCGGACGTACGGCGTCGACGGCACCGTCCGCTCGCTGTCCGCGACGACGCACGGCGGGGACATCGAGATCGTGCCGGTGGAGGCCGGCGTCCCCGTCAAGGTGACGGAGAAGGTCACATACGACGACGCCAAGCCGCAGACCTCGCACACCCTCAAGGACGGCCGGCTGACGCTGACCGCCGAGGACTGCTCGATGGGCAGCCGCTGCGAGGTGGGCTACCGCGTGCTGCTGCCGCGCAACGCCTCCGTCGAACTGCACACCAGCGGCGGCGACATCACCGTCCGCGGCGCCTCCGGCGGGATCAGCGCGGACACCAGCGGCGGCGACATCACCGTCGAGGACAGCAAGGCCCGCACCGCGAAGGTGAAGACCAGCGGCGGCGATGTGCAGCTGACACTCGACGCGGTGCCCGACGACGTGTCCGGCCGGACCAGCGGCGGCAACCTCACCATCCGGGTGCCCAAGGGCACCTACGCCGTCGACGCGGGAACGAGCGGCGGGAACCGCAAGGTCTCCGTCACGACGGACGAGGGCTCGGCGCACAAAATATCCGCCCGGACGAGCGGCGGCGACGTCTCGGTGCTCAGCCGGCAGTGATCCGCGCGGTGAGCCGGATGTCGGCACTGCTGTGGGCCGCCTCGACGGTGTAGGTCCCCGGGACGCGCCGCCAGCCGCCGTCCGGTTCCGACCAGATCTCGAAGGCGCGCCCCGGCAGCGGAATCTCGGCCTCCACGCTCTCGCCGGGACCCGCCTCGACGGTGGTGAAACCGGCCAGCCAGCGGACCGGGCGCTCCGGCAGGCCCGCGGTGTCGCCGGCGGGCGCGAGGTAAACCTGGACCACCTCGCGGCCGGGACGGTCGCCGGTGTTGCGCAGCCGGACGCGTACGGAGTCCGGGGTGGTGTCCAGGGAGTCGTACGCCCAGCGGGTGTAGCCGAGACCGTGGCCGAAGGGGTACGCGGGGGCGGTGGGGATGCGCTGCCAGGCGCGGTAGCCGATGAACAGCCCCTCCTCGTAGGGCAGGGTGCCGTCGGTGGGGGTGACGGTGGTGACCGGGGCGTCGGCGAGGCGGGCCGGCCAGGTGGTGGGGAGCCGGCCGCCAGGTTCGTGGGCGCCGAGCAGGACGTCGGCCAGCGCCGCCCCGGCCTCCTGGCCGGGGAACCAACTCAGCAGCACGGCGGGGACCCGGTCGCGCCAGGGCAGTTCCACCGGGGAGCCGGAGTTGACCACGACCACCGTGCGGGGGTTGGCGGCGGCGACCCGGGCGACCAGTTCGTCCTGCCGGCCCGGCAGCCTGAGGTCGGTGCGGTCGAACCCCTCCGATTCGACCTCCTCGGTGGTCGCGACGACGACGATCGCGGCGTCCGCGCCGGCCGCCGCGCGGACCGCCTCCTCGATCTCGGCGTCCCCGTCGCACTGCGGCTCGCGGTGGCCGAGGACGAAGCTCAGGGCGTCCAGGCCCTCGCCCAGGCCGAGGCGGTGCGGGAGGTACCGCAGGGTGAGCGGAAGTTCCTGATCTGCCGTCAGGTCGGCGGCCACCAGGTGCTCGGCGGGCTGCATCAACGCCTCGAAGGGGTCGCTGCTCTCCTGCGCGGCACCGTCGCCGTCGAAGAGGACGGCCTCGCCGAGGGTCAGCCGGAGCCGACCCGAGCCGGCCACCGCCAGGGTGTGGGTGCCGGTGGTCCGCGGGGTGAAGCTGCCGGTGAGTTCGACGGCGTGCAGGTCCCGCCGGGCCACGCCGTCGGGGAAGCTGCCGAGCACCTGGACCCGGCCGTCGAACTGCGGGGTCTCGGCGAGCACCCGGCCGTCGGCGGCGAGGTAGCGGGCGCGCAGGGTGAAGCCCTCGCGGGCGTGCGGGATCCGGGTACGCGGGTCGGCGCCGGTGGCGAAGACCACCTCGACACCCTCGGGGAGCGCGGCGCGCAGGCCCGCGAGAGGGGAGACGATCCCGGCGGGGAAGACGGTGGCGGAACCACCGCCGAGCACCCGGGCGTCGCGGGCGGCCGCGCCGATGACGGCGACGCTGCGCAGCTCGGCGGCGTCCAGCGGCAGAAGCGGGCGCACACCGGCCGCGGGCGCCTCGCCCACCGGTTCGTTGCGCAGCAGGACCATGGCGCGGCCGGCCAGTTCGCGGGCGACGGCCCGGCCGTCGACGCCCCCGGGAGCGTCGGCCGGGGACACCGCGGGCGGCACCCCGTCCAGACAGCCGGTCCGGGCGGCGAGCAGCAGCACCCGGCGGACCGCGGCGTCCACCTCCGACTCGTCGATCTCGCCCGCGCGGACGGCCGCCGCGAGCGGAGCGCCGAAGACCGTGCGGGGCCCCGGCATGGCCACGTCCAGGCCGCCCCGCAGGGCCCGGACGGTGTTCCGGGCCGCCGTCCAGTCGGAGACGTTGCAGCCGTCGAAGCCCCATACGCCGCGCAGCACTTCGGTGACGAGGTGGTGGTGCTCGGTCATCGTGGAGCCGTTGACCTGGTTGTAGGCGGTCATGACGCCCCAAGGGCGGGCGTGGGTGACGATGTGCTCGAAGGGCGCGAGATACAGCTCGTGCAGCGGGCGCGGGGCGATGCGGTTGTCGACGGTGAAGCGGTCGGTCTCGGCGTCGTTGCCGACGAAGTGCTTGACGGTGGTGCCGACGCCGCCCTCCTGCACCCCGCGCACATAGCCCGCGCCGATCGCGCCGGTCAGCAACGGGTCCTCCGAATAGCACTCGAAGTGGCGGCCGCCCAGCGGCGAGCGGTGCAGGTTGACGGTCGGCGCCAGCAGGACGTGCACGCCCTTGCGGCGGGCCTCCTGGGCGAGCAGACGACCGGCCCGGCGCGCCAGTTCGGGGTCCCAAGTGGCGGCCAGGGCGGTGGGGCTGGGCAGCGCCACCGACGGGTCCGCCGCGCTCCACTGCCGGCCCCGGACGCCGATCGGTCCGTCCGACATCACCAGCGACCGCAGTCCGATCGCGGGCACCGCCGGGAGGCTCCACATGTCCTGGCCCGAGAGCAGCCGGACCTTGGTGTCCAGGTCGAGCGCGCCGAGCGCCCGCTCCACCGCATCGGTGTGGTCGCGGGGCTCCGTGCCGGTCGCGGCGTCCGGGCCGGGCGCGGTGCGGGGGCCGGGCGCGGCATGGCGGGCGTGCGGCTGGTCGGTCATGTGCGGCGCTCCCTTGCGTGGACGGGCGGCCCCCCGGCCGAATTCTTACCGCCATACCGGACGGCAGGTAGGCATTGTTGCCGTTCCGTTACGCCTGCGCCGCGCCGCGAAGGGGCTGGAACGGGAGGGTTACCCTCGGCCGGTGAGTGCACAGGAGCAGGGCCCGGCCCGCAGTACCCGGCGGGCCGGTGGCGGGCGCGAGGCGCAGCGCGCGGAACGGCGGCAGGCCATCCTGGAGGCCGCCGTGGAGCTGATCGCCGAGCGCGGCTACCGCCGGACCTCACTCGCCGCCGTCGCCGAGCGCGCCGGGCTGACGCAGCAGGGGCTGCTGCACCACTTCCCCACGAAGGAGCTGCTGCTGGTCGGCGTACTGGAGGCACGCGACCGCTGGGACACGGCCGCCGCGGCCGCCGGCTCCTGGCGCACCGCCACCCTCACCCAGCTCGTCGACTACAACGCCACTCGCCCCGGCGTCGTCCAGGCGTACACCGTGCTCTCCGCCGACAGCGTCACCGAGGACCACCCGGCACGCGACTTCTTCGAGGCCCGCTTCCGCGCCGTCCGCGAGGCGCTGGCCGGCGCACTGCGGGCCGAGTTCGGCGACCGCCTGCCCGGCGGCCTGTCCCCGGAGCGGGCGGCCCCGCTCCTGGTCGCGGTGATGGACGGACTCCAGCTGCAGTGGCTGCTGGATCCGGAACGGGTCGACCTGCCCGCGTCGTTCCGTGACTTCCTGGCGCTGCTCGGCAGCGGGGAGGCGGGGACGCAAGGAACTGGGCAAGGAGATGAGGGATGCGGGAGAAGCAGAAGAGGCGGGTGAGGCGCACTCGGGGAAGCGGGGAAGCGGGGCGGGGGCAAGCGGGACGGGCCCGCGCCGGGGGCCGTTGGACGTTGGAGGTCGAAGGGGGTCGTCGAGGGGTGGGGCGGGGCGGCCCGCCGGCGGGGTGACGGGCGCGGCCGGGCCGCCGCGGTCCGTGGGGCTGCGCCCGGCTGTGCGGTTCGGGAGTTATCCACAGGTCGCCGCGAGCGGGAGGCGGGGTGGGCATCATGGGGGAATGATCATCGCAGCCGCACAACTCCGGTCCGTAACAGGCGACATCGCCGGCAACGCCCTGCGGATGGCCCGGCTCATCACCGAGGCCGCCGAGCGCAGCGCCGGGCTGGTGGTCTTCTCCGAGCTGGCACTGACCCACTACGACCTCCGGCCGATGGCCGACGATCCGGCGAGGGCCGCCGTCCTGCCCGACGACCCCCGGCTGGCGCCCATACGGGAGGCGTGCCGCGCGACCGGTGTCGCGGCGGTGGTCAACGGCCCCGGGCGCAGCGGCGAGGACGGCGCGCTGCCCACCATCGCCAGCTTCGTCTACGGACCGGACGGCGCTCTGCTCACCCGCTACGACAAGCGGCATCTGGCCGAGACCGAGAGCGCGGTGTTCGCGCCGGGCAGCGCGCACGGCCGGTTCACACTGGGCGGCATCCGCTTCGCGCTCGCCACCTGTTGCGACAGCTCTTTCCCCGAGGTGGCGGAGCGGGCCGTGGCGGACGGCTGCCGGGTGTATCTGTCCAGCGCCTTCCACCGCGACGCGGAAGGGGTGGCGCGCTATGGCCGGCTGGCCCGCGAGCACGGACTGCATGTCCTGCTCGCCAACGGCACGGGCGTCGGGAGCCCCGGGCCGGCCGCGGGGCTCAGCGGCTGCTGGCTGCCGTCCGGCGAGCGGGTGGCGTCGGCCGGTCCCGGCGGCGATGGTGCGGAGCTGGTGCTGAGCGACGTCCGGGACGCGATCACGTTGATGGCCGACCCCGCGGTGGCCGCGGTGCCGGTCCGGGAGTGCGGCGAGCCGTTGGTGGACGTGCGCACCGCCGCGCCCGAGCTGATGACGGGTCACCTCAAGCCCGGGGCGGGCGGTGAGGGCGATGGTGCGTGCGGCGCGTTCGCCTATCTGCGGAAGGGCGTGCTGCGACGGCTGCTGGCCGCGCAGGAGGCGCTGCCCGACGGGTGGCGGCTCCGGTTCGTCGAGGGATACCGCCCGCCGGCCCTCCAGCGCCATTACTTCACGCGGTACGCCGACGGCCTCCGTGCCGCCCACCCCGACTGGGACGACGCGCGGATCCACCGGGCGGCCAGCCGCTATGTGTCGCCGCCGGAGATCGCCCCGCACAGCGCAGGCGGTGCGGTGGACCTGACCCTGGTCACCTCGGACGGCGACGAGGTCGACATGGGGACACCGATCGACGCGTCCCCGGAGGAGAGCGGCGGCGCCTGTTACACCTCGGCGCCGGACGTGTCACCCGCGGCCCTCGCCCACCGTCGCATCCTGGCCGCCGCGCTGCGCGGGGTGGGCCTGGTCAACTACCCGACCGAGTGGTGGCACTGGTCCTACGGCGACCGCTACTGGGCACTGGAGACCGGCGCGGAGCACGCACTGTACGGGCCCCGGGAGCTGGGCGCGGAGGCCGCGACCGATGAAGCGGAGGGGCCGGAGGGGGCGGACGGGATGGAGGGGAAGGAAGGCGCAGGAAGTACGGAAGGCGCGCAAAACGCGACGGAGACGGGCGGCACGGGCCTGGTGGGGGCCGAGCGGTGAGGGGCGGGCGGGGGCGATGGGGCCGAGCGGCGCGGTGGTCAACTTCCCTACTGCGCCTGCGTGTTGGCTCCGCTTTACGCCGCCCCCGCCCGGCCACCTCGGCCGGCCCGGTTCTGGCATTCCAGGCCGGGCCCGTCGGCTCTGGCAGCATGGCCGGCTCAGGCCGCGCTGCCTGGCCAGCCCGACCGGCCCGCCCTACCCGGCCGACCCGCCCTACCCGACCGACCCGACCGGCCGAGCCGCTCGACCACGCCGGCCGGCCCCTGCGGCGACTCAGGGGACGACTCGGTCGGCCCGATCTGCCCGGATGGCCCGGCGCGTCCGGACCGCCCGAACGGCCCGAACGGCCCGGACGGCGCAGTCGGTTCTGTCCGCTCCGGCCGATCGGGGACCGGCGTTTGCGCGGGCTACGGCAGCTCCGGCAGTTGTGCGAGTTCGTCGGTTGTGGGGTACGACGGTTGGGCGCCGGGCTTGGTGACGGCGGCGGCGCCGACGCGTACGGCGAAGCGGGCCGCCTCGGCGAGGGTCGCGCCGCCGGCCAGTCGCGTGGCCAGGGCGCCGGTGAAGGCGTCGCCGGCGCCGGTGGTGTCCACGGCCTCGACCCGTACACCGGGCACCGTGGTCGTTCCGGAGGCGTCCAGCACCAGCGCGCCGTCGCCGCCGAGGGTCACCACGACCGAGCGGGCGCCGCGCTCGCGCAGGGCGGCCGCCCAGTCGGCGGGGGTGCCGTCGGTGCGGCCGGAGAGCTGCCGGGCCTCGTGCTCGTTGACCACCAGCGGGTCGGCCACGGCGAGGAGTTCACGGTCGAGGTCCTCGGGGGCCGGGGAGGGGTTGAGGACGACGCGGGTGCCGGCTTCCTCGGCGGCCGCGGCGGCCGCCCGCACGGTCTCCATCGGGATCTCCAGCTGGAGGGAGACCACCGCGGAGGCCGCGAAGACGTCCGCGGCGGCGGCCACGTCGTCCGGGGTCAGGGCGGCGTTGGCGCCGGGCGAGACGACGATGCTGTTGTCGCCGTCCGGGCCGACGATGATCATCGCGGTACCGGTGCGGGCGCCCTCGTCCACGATGACGGGGGCCACGTCGGTGCCCGCCGCACGCTGGGCGGCCAGCAGCAGTTCGCCGAAGGCGTCGCCGCCGACGCGGGCCAGCAGGGCGGTGCGCCCGCCGATCCGGGCCGCCGCGGCCGCCTGGTTGGCGCCCTTGCCGCCGGCCGATTCCACCAGGTCCGTGCCGAGCACGGTCTCCCCCGCGCCGGGCCGCCGGGTCACCCGTACGGTCAGGTCCGCGTTGGCCGAGCCGACCACCAGGACGTCGTACATGCGCCGTTCCTCTTTTCTGTCCGGGCGTCGTTCTCTCGTGTCCATACGCCGCGTTGCCTTTTCTTCCTGCGTGTCGCCGCCCGGCGGGCGCCGGCGGCGGTGTGCTGCCCCGGTGCCGCCCGGCGGCGCGGTCAGCCGCCGAACCGGGCGGCGTTGGCCGTCGTCACCAGCACCACCGGCACCCTGACGGTCCGCGGCAGCTTCTCCCCGCGGGCCGCCTTCAGCGCCCAGTCCACGGCCTGTCTGCCGAGGAGTTCGGGCTGCTGGGCGACGGTGGCGGTGAGGGTGCCGGCACGGACGGCCCGGACCCCGTCCGGGGTCCCGTCGAACGCCACCACCTTCACGTCCTTGCCGGAGCGGGCCCCCAGCGCCTTGGAGGCGCCGAGTGCCATCTCGTCGTTGGCGGCGAACACCCCGGCGATGTCGCGGTGCGCCTGGAGCATATTGGACATCACGTCCATGCCCTTGGTGCGGTCGAAGTCCGCGGGCTGCCGGGCGACGACCTCGATTCCGGGGTACTGCCCGACGCCCTCCTCGAAGCCCCGGCCGCGTTCGCGGGCGGCGGAGGTGCCGGGCCGGCCTTCGAGGAAGGCCACCTTGCCCCGGCCGCCGAGCGCGTCGGCGAGGGTCTTCGCGGCGAGCCGGCCGCCGGCGACGTTGTCGGAGGCGATGGTCGAGCCGACCCGTCCGCCGTTGACGCCGCGGTCGATGGAGATCACCGGCACCTTGGCGCGGTTGGCGACGCCGACGGCGGGGACGGCGGCGTCTGCGTCCACCGGGTTGATGATGGCCGCCTTCACCTGCTGGCTGGTGAAGGTCTCCATCTGGTTGATCTGCTGCATCGGGTCGTTCTGCGCGTCGGTGATGTTGATGTGCAGTCCCCGGGCGTCCGCCTCGGCCTGCGCGCCTTTCTTGATCCCGACGAAGAAGGGGTTGTTCATCGTGGACAGGGCCAGACCGAGGTCGGTGTCGCCGCCGCGGTCGCAACCGGCCAGGGCGAGGGCACCGGCCGCGAGGGCCGCGCCGAGCAGTGCCGTGCGCCGCCTCATCGCGCGCTCCTTCGCCGCAGGGTGTCCAGGAGGACCGCGAGCGCGATCACCAGGCCGGTGGCGACCTGCTGCCAGAAGGCCGAGACGCTCAGCAGGTTGAGGCCGTTGCGCAGCACGGCGAGGATCAGCGCGCCGATCAGGGTGCCGGACGCCTTGCCGGAGCCGCCGGAGAGGCTGGCGCCGCCGATGACGACGGCGGCGATGGCGTCGAGCTCGTATCCGCCGGCGGCCTGTGGCTGGGCGGAGGTGAGCCGGGCCGCCAGCACAATGCCGGCGACGGCGGCGAACAGCCCGGAGAGCGCGTAGATCACGAGCTTGCGGCGCCGGACGTCGATGCCGGAGAGGCGGGCCGCCTCCTCGTTGCCGCCGATCGCGAACATCGTGCGGCCGGAGTAGGTGCGGGCCAGGATCAGCGCGGCGAGCAACCCCATCGCGATCATGACGAGGACGGGCACCGGCAGCCAGTCGCCCAGGGTGTCGCCGAGCGCGTTGACGGCTCCGGGGAAGGGGATCGGTGAGCCGCCGGAGATGACCAGCGCCAGGCCGCGCCCGACGGACAGCATCGCCAGGGTGGCGATGAAGGCGGGCAGGCGTCCGTAGGCGACCAGGGTGCCGGAGAGCAGGCCGGCGGCCGCGCCGACGGCGAGGCCGAGCAGCACCGCGAGCCAGACCGGCAGCCCCTGGCCGGTGGCGGCCCAGGCGACGACGGTGGCCGACAGGGCGGCGACCGAGCCGACCGACAGGTCGATGCCGGCCGAGACGATCACGAAGGTGACGCCGAAGGCCAGGATCGCGGTGACCGATGCCTGGACGCCGACGTTGAGGAGGTTCTGACCGTTGAGGAAGTCACGCGACAGCACGGCCATCACCACGACCAGGGCGAGCAGCCCGCCGAGCGGGCCGTTGCGCAGTACGGCCCGGGAGAACCACGGCCCGAGGCCGCCCGGGGCCGGGCCCCCGCCCGCCGCCTCGGGGACGGCTGCCGTCTTCAGCTCAGCGGACATCGGAGCCCTCCATCGCGCTCTCGTGGGTGTGCGTGCCGTCGGAAGCGCCGTGCGGGGTCCGGAGCGCCAGCTCCATCACGGCGTCCTGGGTGGCCTGTTCGGCGGGGAGTTCGCCGGTCAGCCGGCCCTGTGCCATCACCAGCACCCGGTCGCTCATGCCGAGCACCTCGGGCAGGTCGCTGGAGATCATCAGCACTCCGCAGCCGGCCGCCGTCAGCTCGTTGACGAGCCGGTAGATCTCGACCTTGGCGCCGACGTCGATGCCGCGCGTCGGCTCGTCCAGGATCAGCAGCCGGGTCTCGGCCAGCAGCCACTTGCCGATGACGATCTTCTGCTGATTGCCGCCGGACAGGGTGCGGGCGTGCTGCCCCAGCCCGCTCATCCGGACCTTCAACTGCGCGGCGACGACGGCCGCCCGGCGCCGCTGGCCGCGCCGGTCGACCAGCCCGCCACGGGTGTCCCGGTCGAGCCGGGCCAGCGTCAGGTTGTCCTGCAGCGAGGCGTCCAGGACCAGGCCCTGGCCCTTGCGGTCCTCGGGGACGAGCCCCATTCCGGCCCGCATCGCGGCCCGGACGTCACCGCGGGGCAGCGGCTCCCCGGCCACCTCCACGGTGCCGGCGTCGTAGCGGTCCACGCCGAAGACGGCCCGGGCGATCTCGGTGCGGCCGGCGCCGACGAGTCCGGCCAGCCCGACCACCTCACCGGCCCGGACGTCGAAGTCGACGCCCTCGAAGACCGGCCGGGCCGGGGCGCCGCCGGTACCCCGGGCGCCGCGGCGGGTCAGGCCCCGCACCCGCAGCAGCGGCGCGCCCGGTGCGTCGGGGCGGCGGCGGGGGTACTGCTCGGCGATGTCCCGGCCGACCATCAGCCGGATCAGTTCGTCCTCGCCGGTGCCGGCGGGCACCTCGGCGACCGAGCGTCCGTCGCGCAGGACGGTGACGCGGTCGCCGAGGGCGCCTATCTCGTCGAGGTGGTGGGTGATGAAGATGACGCCGACACCGGAGGCGCGCAGTTCGCGGACGATGCCGAAGAGTGTCTCCACCTCTTCGGAGGTGAGCACCGCGGTCGGCTCGTCCATGATCAGGACGCGGGCGTCCAGGCTGAGCGCCTTGGCGATCTCCACCATCTGGAGCCGGGCGATGCCGAGTTCGGCGACCGGGGTGTCCGGGGAGACGTCGAGGCGCACCCGGCGCAGCAGTGCGGCGGCGCGGGCGCGCATGGTCTTCCGGTCGACGAGGCGGAGGGCGGTGCGCGGCTGGCGGCCGAGGAAGATGTTCTCGGCGACGGTCAGCCCGGGGACGAGGTTGAACTCCTGGTGGATGGTGGCGATTCCGAGCCGTTCGGCGTCCTGCGCGGAGCGGATCCGCACCTCGCGGAGCCCGTCGGCCGTGCCGTCCGGGCCTCCGTGGACGAGGATGCGGCCGGCGTCGGGGCGGTGGGTGCCGGAGAGCATCTTGATCAGGGTGCTCTTGCCGGCCCCGTTCTCGCCGAGCAGTACGTGCACCTCGCCGGTGCGCAGGCTCAGATCGACGCCGTCCAGCGCGCGGACGCCGGGGAACGCCTTGGTCACCCCCTCGACGCGCAGCAGTTCGCGGCCGTCCGGTACGTCGTCGTTGACGCCGGTCATGCGCTGCCCCTCTCTCCTCGGTGTGTTGCTCGGGTGGGTGTTCCTCGGGTGGCGGGCCCTCGGGTCGTACGGGTCGTACGGGCCGTATGAGCCTTATGGGACGGGCGGGTTGGGCGGATCGGGCCCGAAGGGACGGTCGGTGGTCCCGTCGGGCGGGAGCGGTCAGCGGGCGGGCGGTTCGCCGCAGGAGCGGCGCGGCACCAGCCGGGCGGGCAGCAGGACCGACTCGGCGGGGCGCCCCTCGATGCGTTCCAGCAGGGTCTGCACGGCAGCCCGGCCGAGGTCGCGGGTGGGCTGGGCGATGGCGGTCAGCGGCGGGTCGGTGTGCGCGAACCACGGCACGTCGTCGTAGACCACCAGCGCCATGTCGTCGGGGACCCGCAGGCCGCGGGCGCGGAGTTCGTCCATCGCGCCGAGCGCCATCAGGTTGTCGGTGGCCAGCACCGCGTCCGGTGGTTCGGGGAGGTCGAGGAAGCCGCTCATCACCCGGCGGCCGCCGCTGGGCTGGAGATCGGGGGTGGCGCCGACCCGCTCGTCGGGGAGTGCGATGCCGTGGCCGGCCAGGGCCGTGCGGAAGAGTTCCAGGCGCTCCTCGCCGGTGGGGGTGCCGGCCGGGGCGACGATGATCGCGGGGCGACGGCGGCCGAGCGCGGCGAGGTGGGCGGCGAGGTCGGTGAGCGCGGCCCGGCCGTCGGCACGCACGCAGGGGGCGTCGATGCCGGGAACGGCGCGGTCCAGCAGGACGAGCGGGGTGCCGGAGGCGACGACCTCGGGGAGCATCGCCGAGCCGGCGCCGGCCGAGCTGACCAGCAGGCCGTCGATCCGGCGGTCCAGCAGGGTGCGGATGTAGTCGTCCTGCTGGGCGGGGCGTTCGCCGGCGTTGCCGATGACGAGGCTGTAGCCCAGGCCCCGGGCGGCGTCCTCGACGGCGTCGGCCAGCTCGGTGAAGAAGGGGTTGGTGAGGTCGCTGATGACCAGTCCGAGCGCGCCGGTACGTGCGGTGCGCAGGGCGCGGGCGACGTTGTTGGGCCGGTAGCCCAGTTCCCGGACGGCGGCGAGCACCCGCTCGCGGGTCTCGGCGACCGGGCTGTTGCCGTTGAGGACCCGGGAGACGGTGGCGACGGAGACCCCCGCCCGCTCCGCCACGTCCTTGATGTTCGCCATGGCTCCGTTGCCGTCCTGCCCGTGTGTAATCGATTACGCGTGCCGCGCGAGGGCTACGTAATCGATTACATAGGCGAGGCGTCAAGACTCGGAGAACGTGGCCTGCGTCACAGGGTCGCCGGGCGGGGCCATGGCCGAGCGATGTGGAACGGCGGAGGGCCGCACCCTGTCGCGGGGTGCGGCCCTCTGTGTGCCGATGCCGAATGCGGCGCCGCTGACCGCCCGAACCGCCCGGGCTGACTCGGCGGCCAAGCCAGCCGACCTGGGTCGCCCCGGCCGTCCGGGGCCGTCAGGCGACGGTCAGCGTGACCTCGATGTTGCCGCGGGTGGCGTGGGAGTAGGGGCACACCTGGTGCGCCTTCTCCACGAGGTCCTTGGCGGTGGCCGCGTCGACGGTGGGGATCGAGGCGACGATCTCCACCGCGAGGCCGAAGGCGCCGTCCGGGGTCTTGCCGATGCCGACCTTGGCGGTCACCCGGGAGCCGGAGACGTCGGCGTTCTCCCGGCGGGCGACGACGCTGAGCGCGCCCTGGAAGCAGGCGCTGTAGCCGGCCGCGAAGAGCTGCTCCGGGTTGGTGCCGGCGCCGCTGCCGCCCTGTTCCTTGGGCGGGTTGACGACGACGTCGAGCTTGCCGTCGTCGCTGGCGACGCGGCCGTCGCGGCCGTTCTCGGCGGTGGCGACGGCGGTGTAGACGACGTCGACGGGCTGGATGGACATACCGGATCCTCCTGTGGTTCACCGCGACTCGCGCCCACGCATCGCGACGGCTTGCCGACGAGCCTAACGGCGGAGGCCGCCCGGTGGGAGGCGAGTCTCACAGTGCGGAGGCCGGATCGGCCGGCGCGCGGGTGGGAACGGCGCCGGCGGCCCGGAGCAGGGCGGCCGTTTCCGGGTGCGGCCCGGCCAGCGCCCAGTCCAGCGGCGCGAGGCCCGTGCCGTGGTCCTCGCGGAGCTGCGGGTCGGCGCCGTGTGCGAGGAGTTCACGGACCGCCGCGGCATGGCCCCAGCAGGCAGCGGCGCACAGCGGGGTGCCCTCCGCGCCGTGTCCGCTCTCGGCGTCGGGTGGCGCGCCCGCCGCCAGGAGTACGCGGACGCTGTCGGCGTCACCGTGCACGGACGCCGCGTACAGCGGGGTGGTGCCGTCGGCGTCGGCCGCCGCCGGATGGGCCCCGGCCCGCAGCAGCGCCGTCACCTGGGCGACCCCCGCCAACGCCGCCGCAGCGACAAGGCGTTCGGCGAGCTTCTTGCGCTTCCGGTTGTTCATGCGGGCGAGGTTACGGCCTACGTGCCCGCGGGCGGGCGACCGTGGGGCGGGCGGTACAGCCGGCGCGAAGCAGGCTTCGCTGCACGGGAGTTCGCGCCGTGGCGGGCAAGCCGGGGGAAACGGGCGGACGGGGCCGGGGCCGGGAGGGCCGGCGGAGCGCACCCGCCGGCCGCCGCGCCTCCCGGTCTCCCGGCTCCGTCCAAGCGCCGGTCTCAGTCCGCCAGGCTCACGATCATCTTGCCGGTGTTGGTGCCGCGGAGCAGGCCGAGGAACGCCTCGACGCCGTTCTCGATGCCGGAGACCTTGGTCTCGCTGTACTTCAGCTCGCCGGAGCGGATCCAGGCGGAGACCTCCTCGACGAACTGCGGCTGGAGCGCCTGGTGGTCGCTGACCAGCAGGCCCTCCAGGCGGAGGCGCTTGCCGATCACCATGGGGAGGTTGCGCGGAGCGCAGCTCGGCTCGGTGGCGTTGTACATCGAGATCATGCCGCAGATGGCGGCGCGGCCGTGGACGTTGAGCGTGCTGATGGCGGCTTCGAGGTGTTCGCCACCGACGTTGTCGAAGTAGACGTCGATGCCGTCGGGGGCGGCGGCCTTGAGCTGCTCGGTGACGTCGCCGTTCTTGTAGTTGAAGGCGGCGTCGAAGCCGTACTCCTCGGTGAGCAGCCGGACCTTCTCGTCGGAGCCGGCGGAGCCGATGACCCGGGAGGCGCCCTTGAGGCGGGCGATCTGCCCGACCTGGCTGCCCACCGCGCCGGCCGCACCGGACACGAAGACGGCCTCGCCCTCCTTGAACTCGGCGACCGCCAGCAGGCCCGCGTACGCGGTCAGGCCGGGCATGCCGAGGACGCCGAGGTAGGCGGTGAGCGGGGCGAGCGAGGCGTCCACCTTGGCGACGCGGTCGGCGCCGAGGACGGCGTGCTCGCGCCAGCCGAGGCCGTGCAGGACGTGGTCACCGGGCGCGAAGCCGTCGGCCCGCGAGGCGAGGACCTCGCCGATCGCGCCGCCGTCCATCGGCTGGTCCAGCTGGAAGGGCGGGACGTAGGACTTCACGTCGTTCATCCGGCCGCGCATGTACGGGTCGACGGAGAAGTAGAGGTTCTTGACGAGGATCTGGCCGTCGGCGAGATCGGGCAGCGCAGCCTCACGGAGCGCGAAGTCGTCGGGGGTGGGCCAGCCCTGCGGGCGGGCGACGAGGTGCCATTCGCGGCTGGTCGTCGGCAGCGGTGCGGACATGAGCGTGATCCTCCAAATGCTTCAGATGCTGAAACAATGATGCAGCTGAATATTTCATCTTGTCAAGCAATTGGGTATCCTGTGTCTATGACTGCGCGCCCAGACCCGCTGACCGTCGAGGTGGTCGATCTCATCGGCACCGTCGTCGCCCGCTACCACGAGGAGTACGAGCGCGCCGCGGCCGAGCACTCCCTCACGGGCGCCCAGGCCCGGCTGCTGAGGATGCTGGTGATGGAGCCGATGCCGATGCGCAAGCTCGCCCAGTGCCTGAAGTGCGAGCCGTCCAACGTGACCGGCATCGTGGACCGCCTGGAGTCCCGCGGCCTGGTGGAGCGCCGCCCCGATCCCGCCGACCGCCGGGTCAAGCTGGCCGTGCCGACCCCGGACGGCCGGGAGACGGCCGAACGGCTGCGCACGTCGCTGGACTTCGCCCGCCAGCCGCTCGGCCGGCTGACGGTCGCCGAGCGCACCCTGCTCAAGGAACTGCTCCAGCGGATGCTGGGCGTCGAACCGGAAGCGGACGAGGGCGCGGACGAGGACGAGCCCGCACGCAACACCGGGAAGGCCGGCAGGGCGCGGTAGGCCGGGAAGCGGGCCGAGGCCGGAGGGCCGCGTAGGCCAGGCGGTGGGGGTGGCGGCCGGCGGCACAGGTGGCCGGATTGGCCCAGGCATACGGCGGCGGAGTGTCCCAGTCGGCCGGGCCGGTGACGCCCTAATCTGGACCGCATGACGCACCAGAGCCCCACCCGGCACTCCGTTGACTTCTACTTCGACCCCATCTGCCCGTTCGCCTGGATCTCCTCCCGCTGGATCCTGGAGGTGGAGCGCCGGCGGGACATCGACCTGCGGTTCCGGGTGATGAGCCTGTCCGTGCTCAACGAGGGCCGCGAGAACCTCCCCGAGAAGTACCGCGAACTGCTGGACGCCGGCTGGGGTCCGGTGCGGGTGTGCATCGCGGCTGCCCAGGAGCACGGGGAGGAGGTGCTGCGCGACCTGTACACCGCGCTCGGCACCCGTATCCACAAGGAGGGCCGGGAGGACACCGCGACCGTCATCGAGGAGGCGCTCGCCGAGGTCGGACTGCCCGCCGGACTGGCGCGCGCCGCGGAGACGGACGCCTACGACGACGCGCTGCGCAAGAGCCACCACGAGGGCATGGACCCGGTCGGCGAGGACGTCGGCACGCCCACGATCCACATCGACGGGGTGGCCTTCTTCGGCCCGGTCCTGATGTCGATCCCACGGGGCGAGGACGCGGTGCGGGTCTTCGACGGCGCCCGGCTGCTCGCCGGCTACGACCGGTTCTTCGAGCTGAAGCGGACCCGCACCGGGGAATTCGACTTCAGCTGACGTCAGTTGACGGCGACGGGGGAGTCGGAGGCACCGCCCGTCGCCGCCCCCGACTCCCCCGTCGCCGCCCTCTCCCCCGTCTTCGCCGCGTCCCGCGCCGTCCCCATACCGCGCAGCAACGCCACCGCCAGGACGGCCGCCGCGGCCATCACACCCGCGGTGCACAGCACGACGGTGTGCAGCCCGTGTAGGGGATGCGCGCGCCCCCTGCGGGGCCACAACGCGGCGGGGAGGGGAGGTATTCCGCACGCACAAGCACACGCACAAGAAAAGGCAAGGAGACTTCGCGCTCCTCGCCACTCTCAACGTATAGCGCACAGGGGGCCTTGCGGCAAGGCCCCGGTCGTGCCGCACAATCGCTGGCCTGAACCGGTAGCTGCGGAAACGGGGGCTCGCGAAGTGCGTGTGGTATTGCCTGACTTGGGGTGGAGGGCCGGCGTCGGGCCCGTGACGGGGCGGCTCGCGCTGCCGCGGCGGTCGCTCGGCGCCGCGGAGACCAAGGCGGCGGAGACGGCGAAGACGGCGGAGGCGCAGACACGGGTGTGCGCGTCGGCGCACTCCCGGAGCACGACGGCCCCGGGAGCGGGGGTGCTCGCATGAGTTCGCTGACCACCAGCGCGTTCGGGCTTCCCGAGCGGCTCGCGTCCAAGGGCGACCCGGCGCTGATCGGCGGCGACGAGAAGCACTTCGCGGCCCTCGCGGAGAGCCTCGATCAGGCCGTCGCCGAACTGTCCGACCGCCTCGACGCGGAGCGCCGGGCGCCCGGCGGCGCCGGCCGGCAGGCCATGGACCGGGACCTGGAGATCCACCGGCTGACCGGCCGGCTGCGCGCCCTGCGCCGCTTCGGCCTCGACCTGTGCCTCGGCCACATGGTCCGCGCCGACGACCCCGAGCCGGTGTACGTCGGACGGCTCGGCCTCACCGACAGCGCGGGACGCCGGCTGCTGCTCGACTGGCGCTCCCCCGCCGCCGAACCGTTCTTCGCGGCCACCCACGCCCACCCCATGGGGCTGGCCAGCCGCCGCAGATACCGCTGGACGGGTGGCCGGATCAGCGACTACTGGGACGAGGTGTTCACCGCCGACGGGCGGGAACGGCATGCCGCGCTCGACGACCAGTCCGCCTTCATCGCCAGCCTGGGCGGCAGCCGGTCGCCCCGGATGCGCGAGGTGCTCACCACCATCCAGGCCGACCAGGACGCCGTCATCCGGGCGGGCTCCCGCGGCGCACTGGTCGTCGACGGCGGCCCCGGCACGGGCAAGACCGTCGTCGCGCTGCACCGCTCCGCCTACCTCCTCTACTCCGACCCCCGCCTCGGGCACCGCAGGGGCGGCGTGCTGTTCGTCGGCCCGCACCAGCCCTATCTCGCCTATGTCGCCGACGTGCTGCCCAGTCTCGGGGAGGAGGGCGTGCAGATCTGCACGCTGCGGGACCTCGTCGCCGAGGGGGCCGGCGCGGCCGACGAGGCCGATCCGGAGGTGGCCCGGCTGAAGTCGTCCGCGGACATGGTGCGGGCGATCGAGACGGCCGTGCGGTTCTACGAGGAGCCGCCCACCGAGGGCATGACCGTCACGACCGACTGGGCCGACGTCCGGCTGAGCGCCGACGACTGGGCCGAGGCGTTCGACGCGCCGGACCCGGGCACTCCGCACAACGAGGCGCGCGAGCAGATCTGGGACGAGCTGGTCGCGATCCTGCTGGACAAGCTCGGCGGCGACGACAGCGGCATCTCGCCCGACCGGCTCCGCAGGTCACTGCGGCACGACGAGGAGCTGGTCGGCACGCTCAACCGCGCCTGGCCGCTGCTGGAGGCGGCCGACCTCGTAGGGGACCTGTGGTCGGTGCCGGCGTATCTGCGGATGTGTGCGCCCTGGCTCGACCGCGACGCGGTGCGCAGGCTCCAGCGCAAGGCGGCGCCCCAGGCGTGGACGGTGTCCGACCTGCCGCTGCTGGACGCGGCCCGGCAGCGGCTCGGCGACCCGGAGACGGCCCGGCGCAAGCGCCGGCACCGGGCCGCCGTCGCCGCCGAACGCGCCCGTATGGCCGACGTGATCGACGACATCGTCGCGGCCGACGCCGACGGGGAGGGCGCGGTGACGATGCTGCGCGGCCGCGACCTGCAGGACACCCTGATCGACGAAGACGCGCTGCCCGGAACCGACCCGGACCGGCTCGCCGGCCCCTTCGCGCACATCGTCGTCGACGAGGCCCAGGAACTGACCGACGCCGAGTGGCAGATGCTGCTGCTGCGCTGCCCGTCCCGGAGCTTCACCATCGTCGGGGACCGGGCCCAGGCCCGGCACGGCTTCACCGAGTCGTGGCGGGAGCGGCTCGAACGGATCGGGCTCGACCGGATCGAGGTGGCGTCCCTGAGCATCAACTACCGGACGCCGGAAGAGGTGATGGCGGCGGCCGAGCCGGTCATCCGGGCCGCGCTGCCGGACGCGAACGTGCCGGTCTCCATCCGCAGCAGCGGTGTCCCCGTCGTCCACGGGCACGTCGCGGAGCTGGACTCCGTCCTCGACGGCTGGCTCGCCGGGCACGACGACGGGACGGCGTGCGTCATCGGCGCGCCCGCGTTCCGGGAGCGGCCCCGGGTCCGGTCGCTGACTCCGGAGCTGTCGAAGGGGCTCGAATTCGACCTGGTCGTGCTCGTCGAGCCGGAGACGTTCGGCGAGGGGATCGAGGGGGCGGTGGACCGCTATGTCGCGATGACCCGGGCGACCCGGCAGCTGGTCGTCCTGACGGGTTCCTGAGCCCCGGCCGGCTACCCCAGTTCGCCGCGCAACCGCCGTGCCCGGAGGACGAGTTCGAGTTCGAAGCGGCGGTCGGGATCGTCGACGTCGGGGCCCCACAGTTCGCGGATCTGGCGAAGGCGGTAGCGGACGGTCTGCGGGTGGACGCCGAGGCGGGCGGCGATCTCGGGGGCGCCGCCGCGGGTCTCCAGCCAGGCGAGCAAAGTCTCGGCCAGGCGGCGGCCGTGGGTGGGGCCGCAGTGGTCGAGCGGGGCGAGCCGGCGGCGGGTGAGGTCCTCGATCAGTTCGCCGGGCGGCAGCAGGACCAGTGCCTCGGTGTGCTCGGTGCACTGCAGGAGTTCGCCGGCGGGCAGCAGTCCGCGCTCCATCAGGTCGACCGCGGAGGCCGCCCAGCGCAGCGACTTCCCGGCGTCCGGCAGCGGCACGGCGGGGCCGATGGCGCCCGACCAGCCGGCCGCGGCGCGGGCCAGCAGCTCGCGGCGGCCCGGGGCGTCCGGGTCCGGCACCACCAGCCGGGGCCGTTCGCACTCCATGTCCAGCAGGATCCCGTCGGCCACCGCGGGCGCGACCGCCTCCCGGTCCGGGCGCAGCAGCACCGCCACCGCGACCCGTTCGGGCAGCGGCCAGCCGAGCAGCCGGGCGCGTTCGGCGAGTTGGGGGTGGGGGTTCCCGTGCCCGTGCCGGCCGTCGGACGGGCCCCCGGCCCCGTGGGCGGGCGGAGGCGACGCCGTGGGAAGCCCACCGGGCCCGGCAGCGCGGAGGGAGGCGGTGCCGGGCGTGGCGGCGACCCCAGAGGCACGGCCGGACGCGGACCCGGAGGCACGGCCGGACGTGGCGTCGGACGCCGGCCCGTACGCCACACCGCCCGTCCCGCGACGCGTCCCCTCCCGGGTGTACGGTTCCGGCTCCGCGAACAGCTGGTCCATCAGGCGGCGCTGCATCCGGAGGCGTTCGCCGGCCTGGCGGGCGGCGGCCTCCGCATAGCCGCGGACGGATTCGGCGACCAGCCCGTCGAGGTACTCGAAGCCGGACTCGGCCAGTTCGTACATGGCGGGCGCGGGAATGGCGACCTGCTGGCCGATCCCCGCCAGCCGCCGCCAGGCCAGCCGCACCCCCAGCCGGTAGATCGCCTGGAGGGCGTCCAGGCTGCGGCCCTGGAGGACCTCGCCGCGGCCGAACTCCTGGAAGACGCGCGGGTGGACGTGCGGCCGGTCCGGTGCGGCGGTGAGGTGCGCGACGAAGTGCTCCAGGGACTGGCGGATGCCGACCAGGGCCCGCGGCTCCCCCGACTCGTCGGGGACCAGCGGCAGTCGGGGGTACTCCCGGCGGATCTCGCGGAAGATCTCCTGCGCCAGCGCGGGGACTTCCTCCAGGGCGAGGGCGGCGAACCGGTGCACCTGATGGGGCGGCACCTCCTGCCAGGCCGAGCGGACCGCGGTCACCACGATGCGGCCCCCTACGCGCCGGGCCGGCCGAAGGTCACCAGTGGCACGTTCGGTTGCTCGGGGGTGGCCTGCAGGGCGGCGACGATGCCCAGCGCGGCGCCCACGGCCAGGGCGGCGGCGGCCAGCGCGGTCAGCGCGGCGGCGAGCGTGCGGTGCATGGCGCGGCGATCCCTTCGTCGGCAGCCGGTACCGGGCGAACGGCACGAACCGGTACCGGAGAGCGGCAACAGCGAGGACGTCGGCAGTCGACAGGCGTACGGCCGCGGTGCGGGCGGCCCTGCGGCCCCGCGGCCCGCGGGGTGCGACGGCTCGGAGGACCGGCGGCGGTGCCGCGTTCCCACCGCGCGGCGCCGCTTCGGTCGTGGTGCCTGCCGAGTGTGGAAGGGCATTGACGCGCTGTCAAGGGTTCGCTTACGTTCCCGGCCCATGACGCCGCGTCGCGGCGCCGCACGTGCACCAGGGCGTGTTCCCCCACCGCTTCCAGGAGTGCTCGTATGCGCCGATCCAGATATTCCGGCCGTTCCGCGGCGTCCCCCGCGGCCCCCGCGCCCGCCGCCCGCACCGCCTCGCCGCTCTCCCTGGCCCTCCTGGGCGCCGGGGTGTTCCTGCTGGTGCTGGCCGCGCTGCTGGCCTGGTACGTGACGCCGCGGGCCGCGGTCACCCCCGTGGACGTGGACGTCACCACCGTCTTCACCGGCACCGGCAGCTACTTCGACGCCGGCGCGCTGACCACCCGCGACGGGCAGCGGATCACCGTCACCCGGCACGTACTGGGCGATGTCGCGGCGAGCGGGCGGAGCGGGCGGGCGGTCTGGGACGTGTCCACGACGGTGGACACCCCGCGGACGCTGCCGCTCGCGGACCCGCGCCGGTCGTTCCAGTGGACCACCGGCCGCTGGGTCACCGACCGGCGCAGCAACGCCCCGGTGCACTGCTGCGGGGAGTACCCCACCCGCTTCGACGGGGACGCCTACCTCAAGTTCCCCTTCGCGCTGGAGAAGAGGACCTACCGCTGGTGGGACGACACCCTCGGCGCGGCCGTCCCGCTCCGCTTCGCCGGCACCGTGCGGCTGCCGGGGATCACCGGCTACCGCTTCACCGGGACCGTGCCGGCCACCCGGACCGGCACCCGGCAGGTCCCCGGGCGGCTGGTCGGCCGGCCCGGACAGGGCCAGATCCAGGCCGAGGAGTGGTACGCGAACACCGGGATCAGCCTGGTCGTCGAGGAGCGCACCGGGCGGATCGTCGACGCGTCGATCGCGCCGGTCAAGACGCTGCGGGCACCCGGCGCCCGGCGGGACGCGGTGGTGCTGCTGCGGGCCCGGCGCCTGGCGTTCACCCCGGCCACCCGGCGGGCCCAGACCGCCCTGGCGCGGGCCGACCGCGACAAGCTGACGCTGGTCGGGCGGACCCTGCCGGTGGCGGCGGCCACGGCCGGCGCGCTGCTCGCCGTCGCCGCCGGGGTGCTGGTGGCCCGCGGCCGGCGGTCCGGTGGCCGGTTCTCAGCGGCGTGACGACGTGACGGGCGGGACCGGAGCGGATTTTGTCACCCCGGTGAGTAGCCGCGGGCCCGTCCCGCCGCGAACACTGTGCCTCCCACACCGGGAACACGCCCCCGCACGACCCCGTACCACCCCGCACGCCCCCGCACCGTCCGTCCCGTACACCCGCCGACCGCTCCGCGCGACCCGTCCCCCGCCCCCACCGCTCCCCGACGCGCCGCACGACCCGCACGACTCAGCACGCAGTACGTCCCCCACCGCCGGTACCGCACCCTGAGACGAGTTGGATCGCACATGCCCCAGCATGTACCCCCCTCCCCACCGCTGACCGCCGCACCGCCCGTCCCCTTTCCGGCCGTTCAGCCTGCTCAGCCCGCTCCGTCGGCGTCCCCCGCGCCGGCGCCGGCCGCACCCCCGCTCCCCCGCCGGATCGTCTTCCTGGCCCGCCGCGACCTGGGCAACCCCGCCGCCGGCGGCTCCGAACTGCTGGTGGACCGGATCGCCGACGGGCTCACCGCCCACGGCCACGAGGTGACGCTGCTGTGCGGCGGGCAGGCGGCCGAGCACGGCTACCGCGTCCTGTCGGCGGGCGGCGACGCCGGCCACTTCCTGCGCGTCCCCCGCCAGCTGGCGCGCCGGACCGGCGGCTGCGATCTGCTGGTCGAGGTCTGCAACGGCATGCCGTACCTGGCGCCGCTGTGGCACCGCGGGCCGACGCTGTGCCTGGTCAACCACGTCCACACCGACCTGTGGCGGATGCGCTACCCGGCGCCCGCCGCCCGGCTCGGCCGCCGTCTGGAGCACTGGGCGCTGGCCGGCACCCACCGCGGCAACCTGATGGTCGCGGTCTCCGACTCGACCGCCGCCGCACTGCACGACCTCGGCGTCGCACCGGACCGGATCCGGCTGGTCCACAACGGCGTCGAGGAGCCCGGCCCGCTCGTCCCCGAGGCCCCCGAGCCGCTGTTCCTGGCCATGGGCCGGCTCGTCGAGTACAAGCGGATCGACCTGCTGCTGCGGCTGTGGGAGCGGGTCCGGCCGGTCACCGGCGGTCGGCTGGTGATCGTCGGCGACGGCCCGGAACGCGACCGGCTGACCGCGCTCGCCGGCCCCGGCGTCACCTTCACCGGCCGGATATCCGAACAGCGCAAGCACCAACTCCTTTGCTCCGCCTGGCTGTTGCTGCACCCCTCGCTCGTCGAGGGCTGGGGCCTGGTGGTGATGGAGGCCGCCGCCCGCCGCACCCCCACCGTCGGCTTCGACATCCCCGGACTGCGGGACTCCGTCGAGGACGGCACCACCGGGCTGCTGGCCCGCGGCGAGAGCACCTTCGCCGCGCACTGGTGCACCCTGGGCCTGAGCGCCCGGCGGCGGCACGCCCTGGGCGCCGCCGCCGCCGGCCGCGCCGCCCGCTTCAGATGGAGCCGGACCGTCCGCAGCTTCCGGGCTGTCGCCGCGGAGGCGTACCTCCGACCGCTCCCCGGGTGGTGACCGCCCCGTGCGCGACCCCTCGCTGCGCAGGTCCCTCGCCCTCTTCCGGGCCTTCCTGAACGAACCCGCCGACCCCGGGCACTGCTACCGGCTGCTCGCCCGGGACGCCGCCGACCAGGTCGAACGGTACGTCCCGCTGCGCGGCGCGGTGGTCGCCGACGTCGGCGGCGGCAGCGGCCACTTCACCGAGGAGTTCCGCCGCCGCGGCGCCCACGGCTACCTCTTCGAACCCGACCCCGCCGAACTCACCGCCCGCGGCCGGACCCCCGACGGCGCGGTGCGCGCCGACGGCTACCTGCTGCCGCTCGCCGACGGCGCCGCCGACGTCTGCTTCTCCTCCAACGTCCTGGAGCACGTGGCCGACCCGCAGACCTTCCTCAGCGAACTGGTCCGGGTCACCCGCCCCGGCGGCCTGATCTACGTGGCGTTCACCAACTGGCTCTCCCCCTGGGGCGGCCACGAGACCGCACCCTGGCACTACCTCGGCGCCGCGCGGGCCCGCCGCCGCTACCACCGGCGCACCGGCCGCCCCGCCAAACACACCCTGGGCGAGAACCTCTTCGCCGTGCACATCGGCCCCACCCTGCGCCAGGTCCGCGCCCGGGACGACGTCGCCGTCGTCACCGCCCGCTCCCGCTACGCGCCGTTCCTCGCCGAGACCATCCCCCGCCTCCCCGGCGTCCGCGAGATCGCCACCTGGAACCTCCTCCTCATCCTCCGGCGGTTGCCATGACCCAGACGCTGAAGATGTCCCCGTCCCCCGGCGTGCCCGACGCCGGCGGCACCCCGGCCACCGCCCCCGCGCCACCGCCCGGCGAACCCCGGCGCAGGCGCTGGCTGTTCGCCTTCTGGGCCGCCGTCCTGGTCGCGTTCCTGGCCCCCTCCCCGGGGAAGACGACGTTCGAGACGAAACTGGGGGTGGCCCTCGACCCCTGGCGGTTCCTCACCGACCTCGGACAGATGTGGCACGACCGGGCCGGCTTCGGCGGCCTCGCCGACCAGTACATCGGCTACGCCTTCCCCTCCCTCCCGTATTACGGCGCGGCCCACCTCGTCCACCTGCCGGTCTGGCTCGCCGAGCGGCTGTGGATGTCGCTGATCGTCACCGCCGCCTTCTGGGGCGCGCTGCGGCTCGCCGAACGGTTCCGCGCCGGCAGCCCGCCCACCCGGCTGCTGGGCGCCGCCTGCTACGCCCTGTGGCCCGCCTTCACCCTCGTCGTCGGCTCCACCTCCGCCGCCGCCCTGCCCGGCGCCCTGCTGCCCTGGGTCCTGCTGCCGCTCACCGACCACCGGCTCGACGCCCGTGCCGCGGCGACCCGTTCGGCCCTGCTGATCCCCTTCATGGGCGGCGTCAACGCGGCCTCCACCCTGGCCGCCCTGCTGCCCGCCCTGCTGTACCTGCTCTCCCGTACGGGCCCCCGCCGCCGCGCCCTGCTCGTCCGATGGCTGCCCGGCGTCGTCCTGGCCACCGCCTGGTGGACCATCCCGCTGCTCCTCCTGGGCCTGCACGGCGAGAACTTCATGCCGTTCATCGAACAGGCCGACACCACCACCGGCACCATGTCCGCCACCGAACTGCTGCGCGGCGCCGGCAACTGGGTCGGCTACCTCGACTTCGGCAAACCCTGGCTGCCCGCCGGCCGGACCCTGACCGGCAACGCCGCCGCCGTCGCCGGCTCGGCACTCGCCGCCGCCCTCGGCCTGGCCGGCCTGGCCCGCCGCGACCTGCCCGAACGCCGCTGGCTGCTGCTCACCGTCCTGACCATCGCCCTGATCACCCTGGCCGGCTACGGCGGCGCCCTCGGCGGCCCCCTGCACGGCACCTGGCAGGACTGGCTGAACGGCTGGCTGCGCCCGTTCCGCAACATCTACAAGTTCACCCCCGGCCTCGGCCTGGCACTCGCCCTGGGGCTGGCCCACCTACTGGCCGCCGTCCGGTGGACGGGCACCGGGCGGCGCGCCACCCGCCCGGCCGCCCGCCGGCTGCCCGCCGCCGTCGCCGCGGTGCTCGTCCTGCCCGCCCTCGCCCTGCCCTACCTCAACGGCGACGTCCTCCAGCCCGGCGCCTTCACCCACCTCCCCGCCTACTGGCAGCAGACCGCCGGCTGGCTGAAGACCCACACCCACGGCAGCCGCGCCCTGGTCGTCCCCGCCACCGCACACGGCCTGTTCACCTGGGGCTCCCCCATCGACGACCCCCTCGACGTGCTCGCCCGCTCCCCCTGGGCGCAGCGCGACTTCGTGCCGTTCGGCACCCCCGGCTCCCGCCGCGCCCTGGACGCCGTCGAACAGGCCCTGCTCACCGGCGCCGAGGTCCCCGGCCTGCGCGACTACCTGCACCGGGCCGGCATCCACGACGTCGTGGTCCGCAACGACCTCGACCCCGACCAGATCGGCTACGTCCCCCCGCAGACCGTCGCACGCACCCTGGAGGCGTCCGGCTACCGCAAGACCGCCGCCTTCGGGCCGCTCACCACCGGCGGCCGCATCCCCGCCGAGGCCCCCCTCCAGGTCCAGGGCCTCTACCCGCGGCAGCGCTCCGTGGAGATCTACCGGCCGCAGGGCGTCCCCGAACCCGGCCCCGTCACCGCCCCCGCCGCCGCGGCCACCGCCCAGCTCAGCGGCGGCCCGGAAGCCCTCCTCCAGCTCGCCGCCGACCCCTCACTGCGCGACCGGCCCACCGTCCTCACCGGCGACCGCCACCCCGGCATCGGCACCCCACCGCTCCAGCTCACCGCCGACGGGCTGCGCCGCGCCGACACCCGCTTCGGCCTGGTCAACAGCAACACCTCGTACACCTACACCGCCGACGAGACCAACCTCCCCGGCAGCCTCCAGGACCCCGGCCGACCACCCCGGCAGATCCTCCCGGCCTCCGGCATCGCGCACCAGACCACCGCCGTCCTGCGCGGCGCCGCCGCCGTCACCGCCTCCTCCAGCGGCAACTGGCTCTTCCACCTGCCGCAGTACGACCCCGTCAACGCCTTCGACGGCAACCCCGACACCGCCTGGGCCGAGGGCAGCGCCGGCAACCCCGTCGGCCAGTGGATCCGCGTCACCTTCACCACGCCCACCGACATCCCCGCCCACCTCTTTGTCACCCCGCTCCCCGGCGACGGGCTGCGCGCCGCCCCCACCGCCGTCCGCGTCCGGACCGACCGCGGCAGCGCCGACAGCACCCTCCGCCCCGACGGCACCCGCCAGCGGATCAAGGCCCCGCCCGGCAGGGCCACCTGGCTCCAACTCACCATCCTGGGCTCGCAGAGCCCGCGCACCGGCCTCTCCGGCGCCGGCTTCACCGAGATCTCCGTCCCCGGCGTCCAGGTCACCCGGCTGCTCCAACTCCCCACCGACGCCGCGAAGTCCGACGCCCCCTCCGAAATCGTCTCCCTCCACCGGGGCAGCGACCCGGGCGGCCTCTCACCCGCCTCGGCCGAGACCGGCCTGCATCGCCAGTTCAGCACCGGCCGCACCGCCCCGTACACCGTGACCGGCAGCGCGCTCGCCGTCCCCGGCAGCGCCCTCGACCGGCTCCTGGACCAGGTCGCCCCCGAACAGAAGGACCGGATCACCGCCACCGCCGACTCCACCAGCTTCGGCTTCGGCCGCTCCCTCAGCCCCCGCAACCTCGTCGACGGCGACCTGACGACGGCCTGGATCGCCGGCGCCAAACCCACCCTCCACCTGCGCTGGCCCGGCAAGAAGAAGATCGACCGGATCGTCCTGGCGGCCGCCGGCGGCATCTCCACCCGCCCCGAACAGATCCAGCTCGACTCGCCCTACGGAGCGGCCACCGCCGGCGTCGACGACAACGGCCTGGCCCGCTTCGATGCGATCACCACCGACCGCCTCGACATCACCATCAGCAAGGTCAAGGAACTCACCCTCAGCAACCCCCTCGCCGGCCAGCCCCTCCAACTCCCCGTCGGCCTCAGCGAGGTCTACGTCCCCGCCCTCGACGCCTACCGCACCCCCCGCCCGGACCCCGCCAAGCGCTTCGCCCTCCCCTGCGGCAAGGGCCCCGTGCTCGCCGTCGACGGCATCCTCTACGCCACCGAGGCCGCCGGACACGTCCGCGACCTCACCGACCGCCGCCCCGTCACCGTCCGCCCCTGCGGCCCCGCCGCCCCCGACAGCCAACTCCTCCTCCGCGCCGGCCAACACCGCGTGGAGGCCGGCGACCAGGGTGCACTGGTACTTACGGATGTGAGGCTGGAGAGGGGAGAGACGGGAGGGACTGCAGAGATCGGAAAGACCAGAGATACCGGAGAAACCGGAGAGGCGAGTGCGGGGGCGCGGGGCTTCTCTCCCGCTCCCACTCGCGCTGCCGTCGGCGGTCGGTCCTCCGACGGTCGGTCCGCCGACGGCCAGTCCTCCGGCGGTCAGCACTCCGGCAGGACCGCTGAGGCGGCGGCACGGACGGTCGCCGCCAAGGACTGGTCCGGCGACCACCGCACCGTCACCATCGGCGCCGGCCAGGCCGCCTACCTCCAGCTCCACGAGAACGCCAACGACGGCTGGCACGCCACCCTCGACGGCCGGGAACTCACCCCGCTCCGCGTGGACGGCTGGCAGCAGGCGTTCCTCGTCCCGGCCGGCGCCGGCGGCACCGTCACGCTCTCCTACGCCCCGGCCACCTTCTACGACCTGGGCCTGATCGCCGGCGCCCTGGGCATCGCCGCACTCCTCACCTCCGCCCTGATCCGCCGCCCGCGCCGCACCCCACCGGCCCCGCCGCCCACTGCGCAGCAACCGCCCGCCCCGTCCTGGGTTCTGGGCACGCTGGCCCTCACGGCGGTGCTGGCCCTGGCCGCCGGCCCGTACGCGCTGATCGTCGTACCGCTGGCCCTGGTGGCCCGGCTCCGGCCGCGGGCGCTGGTACCGCTGGCGGGCACCGCGATGCTCGCGGCCGGCATCACGGCGGCCGTCGGCGCGGGCCACCCCGTCGCCGATCGCACGGGCGCCTTCAGCCCCCTCGCCCAGGCCCTGGCCCTCCTGGCACTCACGGCGGCGGTCGTCACCGTCACCTCGCCGACGGCCACAATCAGCGCCACCGCTGCCGGAAATGCGTCCGGGCCCGGGTCCGGGCCCAGGCCCGCGACTGACTCCGCACGGCCGGCCCGGGAGGGCACGGCGGGACCGCCCCAGGAGAACGCCGGCGGGCCACCCTGGGAAGGCGCGGGACGGCCACCGCAGGAGGACGCAGCCATGTCGCCCCAGCAGGACGCAGGTGGGCCAGAATGACCGCCCGCCAACCGGCCCGCCACGACCCGCCGCAGGCACGGGACGGCGCCCGCCTCCCCGCCGGCATCCGCCTCCCCGCCGGCATCCGCCTCCCCGCCGGCATCCGCATCCCGTTCCCCCTCGTGGACGAGATCTCCCGCCACTGCCTGGAGGACGCCGAACCAGAGACCGTCCACATAGAAGTGCACCTCCCCGGCCGACTCGACCACGAACGGCTACGCACCGCCTTCCACCAGGCCCTCGCCCGCCATCCACGCGTCCTGATGCGCCAGATGCCGACCCGCTGGTGGCACCGCCACTACACCTGGCAACTCACCCCGACCCCGGACGTGGACCCGGTCGCCTTCCCGCCCCCAGGCCCCGACGCCCTCACCCACGCCCGGTCCCGCGCACTCACCGCATGCCCTCCCCTGGACGCCTCACCACCCCTCCGCCTGGAGGTGATCGAGCCATCCCCCACCGGCGGCCACACCTCCACCGGCGGTCACACCCCCACCGGAGACACCGGCGGCACCGTAGACACCGGCGGCACCGTGCTGCTGCTCACCGTCCACCACACCGCCCTGGACGCCCCTGCCTGCCTCCGCATCCTGGCCACCGCCGCCGAGCTGTACACCGGTGCCCCCGACGCGCCCCTGCCTCCACTCGTGCCTCCGCTCGACGTGCCCCGGCCTCTTCCCTCACTCCTCTCCCGCCCCAACCCCCTCACCCGCCCGGCCCGCCTCGCCCCCGACCACACCGCGACAACGGCCACCGCCCCGCCCACCGGCAACGGCCTGCTCCTCACCGACCTCCCCCTCCCCGCCCGCACCCCGCGCCCCACCGACCAAACCCCCCGTCCCCCCTACACCATCAACGACCAACTCCTCGTCGCCACCTACCTGATGGCGACCCGCTGGAACCAACTCCACCCACTCCACCACCACCGCCCCACCGCCCCCGTCGTGCTCACCATGCCCGTCGACGACCGACCACGCGGCCCCCACATGCCCATCGGCAACGGCACCCGCCTCACCCAAGTCCCCTTCCCCCCACCTTCACCCCCGCCCCCACCCCTCACGCGCCTCCTCCACCAGACCGCCGCCCGCACCCGCGCCCTCAAATCGGCCACCCCGCACTCCCAACTCGGCCTGCCCGCAACCCTGCTGACCTCCCTCCCCCTCCCCATCGGCCCGCGCCGCGCCCTCATCCGCGCCCTCCGCGCCCTCGCCGCCCCCTGGTCGCCCACCGCCCTCGTCTCCAACATCGGCCGCGTCCCGTACCCCCTCGACTTCGGCGAAACGGGCGGCCGGGCGACCGCGGTGTGGTTCTCCGCCCCGGCCCGGATGCCCCGCGGCCTGAGCATCACCACCGCCGCCACCCACGACGGCAACCGCATCCACCTCGCCCTCCGCTGGTCCCGCGCCCTCCTCGACGACACCTCCGCCACCCACCTCCTCACCCTCCTCCGCTCCTCCTTCGCCACCCCCACCC
>NZ_KB891893.1 GCF_000373585.1 Streptomyces sp. MspMP-M5 | reverse complement strand
CATGTCGGCGCCGACGCCGGGCGAACGCACCGCGTCCGAGAGCGGCGAGTAGGCGAACCAGCCGAAGTCCGCGGCGCCCTGCGGGGTGAGGAAGCCGGCGACCGCGATCAGCGAGCCGAAGAGGTAGAGCCAGTAGGCGAACATGTTCAGCCGCGGGAACGCCACGTCCGGCGCGCCGATCTGCAGCGGCATGATCCAGTTGGCGAAACCGGCGAACAGCGGCGTCGCGAACATCAGCAGCATGATCGTGCCGTGCATCGTGAACGCCTGGTTGAACTGCTCGTTCGACATGATCTGCGTACCCGGCCGGGCCAGCTCGGCGCGCATGAGGAGCGCCATCAGGCCGCCGATGCAGAAGAACGCGAACGACGTGACCAGGTACATCGTGCCGATGGTCTTGTGGTCAGTGGTCGTCAGCCACTTGACGGCAGCGATGCCTGGTTGCTTCTTGCGTACGGGCGGTGCTGCCGGAGCCGATTCGGCGGCGGCACCCTGAGGTTCGTTGAGGATGCTCACTGGTTCTTGGTCTCCGCATTCCTGGCGTGGTCGGTCTGCTTGATACCAGCCGGCAGGTATCCGGTCTGACCCTTCGCCGCCAGGTCCTTCAGGTGCTGCCGGTACTTGGCAGGCGAGACGACCTTGACGTTGAAGAGCATCCGGGAGTGGTCGACGCCGCAGAGCTCGGCGCACTTGCCCATGAAGGTGCCCTCCTTGTTGGGGGTCACCTCGAAGACGTTGGTGTGGCCCGGGATGACGTCCTGCTTCATCAGGAACGGCACCACCCAGAAGGAGTGGATGACGTCACGCGAGGTCAGCACGAACTGGACCGTCTCGCCCTTCGGCAGCCACAGCGTCGGGCCCGGGTTGCCGGTCTGCGGGTTGCGGGTGGCCGGCGTGCCGTAGTCGTAGACGCCGTCCGCACCCTGGGGCGCGGACTTCTTCCACTTGTCCGGGATCGCGGCGAGCTCCGGAGAGTTGATGTTCGTCGTCTTCGGGTTGCCGTCGACGTTCTCCAGGTAGTTGAACGCCCAGCTCCACTGGAAGCCCACGACGTTGACGACGTGGTCCGGCTTCTTGGACGTCTTGAGGAGCGCGCTCTCGTCACGTGCGGTGAAGTAGAAGAGCACCGCGATGATGATGAACGGGACAATGGTGTACAACGCCTCGATCGGCATGTTGTACCGCGTCTGGGCGGGGACCTCCACCTTGGTCCGGCTGCGGCGGTGGAAGATCACGCTCCAGATGATCAGGCCCCACACCAGCACGCCCGTTGCGAGGGCGGCGGCCCAGGAGCCCTGCCAAAGAGAGAGGATCCGCGGCGCCTCGTCGGTGACGGGCGTCGGCATGCCGAGGCGGGGGAAGTCCTTGTATGTGCAACCGGTCGCGGTTGCCAGGACCAGGCCCGCAGCAAGCACCTGCGGCAGCTTCCGCCGCATCGGGCGCCGCGACGAGCGGTCGGAGCCGTTGGGACTCACGTAGCGCCTTCCCGAGAGTCTCGCCCGAGCGGTCGGCTGCGGCCTTACTCGCTGGTCGGTCGCCGCCCTGCTTCGGGCAGGGGTTTGGATGTTTATGCGGACCAAACCCTACTGGACGCTATTTGGGGTCGCGCGGGGAGGGTGCCCAACGCGCCGCGTCGCACCCCCAAGGGGTGGCCGGGCCCTTTCGGGACGTCCGGTCCGGGCCGCTATCGCCCGTCCCCGCGGGGCATCTGACGGCCCGCCCGGCGACCCGTCCGGCGGCCCGGCGACCGGTGCTCTACCGTCTCGTACGTGCCCTACTTCGACGCCGCTTCCACCGCCCCGCTGCACCCCGTCGCGCGGGAGGCCCTGCTCGCCGCGCTCGACGAGGGGTGGGCCGATCCGGCCCGCCTGTACCGCGAGGGGCGGCGGGCCCGGCTGCTGTTGGACGCGGCGCGGGAGGCGGCCGCGGGTGCGGTGGGGTGCCGGCCCGACGAGCTGACGTTCACTCCATCGGGGACGCATGCGGTGCATTCGGGCATGTTCGGTGTACTGGCGGCCCGTCGGCGCGCCGGGCGGCGCCTGGTGCACTCCGCCGTCGAGCACTCCTCCGTCCTGCACGCCGCCGAGGTGCACACCGCGGCCGGCGGCACGGTGACGGAGGTTCCGGTGGACCGGACGGGCCGGGTGGCGGCCGCGGAGATGGCCGCGGCGCTCGGCGGGGACGCGGCGCTGGTGTGCCTGCAGTCCGCCAATCACGAGGTGGGCACCGCGCAGCCGGTGGAGGAGGTGGCCGCGCACTGCCAGGAGGCCGGGGTGCCGCTGCTGGTGGACGCGGCGCAGTCGGTGCCGTGGGGGCCGGTGCCCGGCGCCTGGTCGGTGCTGACGGCGAGCGCGCACAAGTGGGGCGGGCCGCCCGGGGTCGGGCTGCTGGTGGTCCGCAAGGGGACCCGGTTCGCGCCCCAGGGGCCGCTGGACGAACGGGAGTCGGGCCGCAGCCCGGGGTTCGGGAACCTCCCCGGGGTGGTGGCCGCGGCGGCGGCGCTGCGCGCCCTGCGGGCCGCCGCGGAGAGCGGTCCCGACGAGGCGGCGCGGCTGCGGGGGCTGGTGGACCTGGTCCGGGCCCGGGTGCCGGAGCTGGTGCCGGACGTGGAGGTGGTCGGCGACCCGGTGCGCCGGCTGCCGCACCTCGTCACCTTCTCCTGTCTCTATGTCGACGGGGAGGCGCTGCTGCACGAGTTGGACCGGGCCGGTTTCTCCGTTTCCTCCGGTTCGTCGTGCACGTCGAGCACGCTGACGCCGAGCCATGTGCTGCGCGCGATGGAGGTGCTGTCGGAGGGGAACGTCCGGGTCTCGCTGCCGCTCGGTACGGAGGAGGCCGACGTGGAGCGGTTCCTGCGGGTGCTGCCGGAGGCGGTGCGGTCGGTGCGGGAGCGGTTCGGGGTGCCGGCGGAAGGGGTGGCACCTGAGCAGGCCCGGCCTGCCGGGCCGGCCGCGGTGGCGCCCGGGCTGGTGGTGGACGCGCTCGGCCGGCGCTGCCCGGTCCCGGTCATCGAGCTGGCGAAGGTGATCGGCGAGGTGCCGGTCGGCGGCACGGTGACGGTGCTCTCCGACGACGCGGCCGCGCGGCAGGACATCCCCGCGTGGTGCGCGATGCGGGAGCAGGAGTACGTGGGCGAGGAGCCGGCCGAGCGCGGCGCCGCGTACGTGGTGCGGCGCCGCGTCTGAGGCCGGGGCCGCGGGTCAGAGCAGGTGCTGCTGGACCTCGGCGGCGGCCTCGTGGCCGTACGCCTTGGTGAAGCGGTCCATGAAGTGGCTGCGGTGCAGCTCGTACTCCTGGGTGCCGACGGTCTCGATGACGAGGGTGGCCAGCATGCAGCCGATCTGGGCGGCGCGCTCCAGGCCGACGCCCCAGGCCAGGCCGGCGAGGAAGCCGGCGCGGAAGGCGTCGCCGACGCCGGTCGGGTCGGCCTTGGCCTTCTCCTCGGGGACGCCGACCTCGATGTCCTGCTGGCCGACCCGCTGGATGCGGACGCCGTCGGAGCCGAGGGTGGTGACGCGGGTGCCGACCTTGGTGAGGATCTCCTCGGCGGTCCAGCCGGTCTTGGACTCGATCAGCCCGGCCTCGTACTCGTTGTTGAAGAGGTAGGTGGCGCCCTCCATGAGGAGGCGGATGTTCTCGCCGTCCATCCGGGCGATCTGCTGGGAGAAGTCGGCGGCGAAGGGGATCCCGCGGGTGCGGCACTCCTCGGTGTGCCGGATCATCGCCTCGGGGTCGTCCGCGCCGATCAGGACGAGGTCCAGGCCGCCGACCCGCTCGGCCACGGCCTGCAGCTCGATCTGCCGGGCCTCGCTCATGGCGCCGGTGTAGAAGGAGCCGATCTGGTTGTGGTCGGCGTCGGTGGTGCAGACGAAGCGGGCGGTGTGCAGGACCTCGGAGATGCGCACCGAACGGGTGTCGACGCCGTGCCGGTCGAGCCAGGCGCGGTACTCCTCGAAGTCGGTGCCGGCGGCGCCGACCAGGATCGGCCGGATGCCGAGCTGGCCCATGCCGAAGCAGATGTTGGGGGCGACCCCGCCGCGGCGGACGTCGAGCTGGTCGACCAGGAAGGAGAGAGAGACCGTATGCAGCTGGTCGGCGACCAACTGGTCGGCGAAGCGGCCGGGGAAGGTCATCAGGTGGTCGGTGGCGATGGAGCCGGAGACTGCGATACGCACGGCGGGTCTGCTCCTGCGGAGGGCGTGGGGTTGGGCGGACGGAGGGCAACGCTACCCGGCGGCAGGCCCGGCATCTGCCCATTCCTGGACACTCGTCACGGGAAGAAAACACCTCATCATAGGACGTTTCGCCGGCCTGGCGGGAGCGGATCTCCCGCCGGGCGGCCCGACCTGTGAGCGCCGTCACAGCCCGTGCGGGGTGCGGCGCGGCGGGGCGGGCGGCGCGCGGGGAACCGTACGCGCCCCGGCTCCGTCCCATCGGCGTCCACCCTGCCGGGTGGCACCTCAGACGACCGGCGGAGCTGAAGGAGCCAAGCGTGAGCACCGAGGACACCCCGGAGACGCAGGACACCTCCCAGGCCGACCGGACCGGACGGCGCGGGCGGCGCACCCCCCTGGTGATCGCGTCGGTGGCCGGCGCGGTACTGGTGGCCGGCGGCGGCGCGGCGTACTGGGCCTCGTCGGCGTCGGGCGGCGCCGGCCCGGCCGGTCCGGCCGACGGCGGCCCCCCGCCGCTGGTGCTGGACTCGGCGTCGATCGCGGTCGGCGAGCCCGCCCCGCAGCAGGACCACTACCGCGTGGTGGGCACGCTTCCCGAGGGCCCGCGGTCCGCGCCCGTCTACCGGCCCGCGGGCGGAATCGACCAGTCCGCCGTGGCACGACTGGCGAAGTCCCTGGACGTGGCCGGAACGGTGCGGTCGGACGGCAACTGGTGGACGGTCGGCACGCCGGGTCCGGACGGGCGCGGCACCACGCTGCGGGTCGCCAAGTCCGGTGCCGGGAACTGGGTGTTCAGCCGGTACGGCGCCGGGGACGGGACCAAGTGCCCGCTGGTGGACGACCGGCCGGGCTGCCCCTCGTACCGCGGCGGCACGGACGGCGGGGCCGATGCGGGTGGGGACGCCGGCAGCGGTCCGGCGTCCGAGGCGAAGGCCCGGCAGGCGGTCCGGCCGGTGCTGGCGGCGCTCGGCCAGCCGGACGCCCGGCTCGACACGCACCAGACGTACGCCGCGGTGCGGGTGGTGACCGCGGACCCGGTGATCGGCGGGCTGCCCAGCTACGGCTGGCAGAGCCGGCTCCAGGTCGGCTCGGACGGCCAACTGGTCGGCGGCAGCGGCGAGTTGGCGCAGCCGGTCAAGGGCGCGACCTATCCCGTCCGGGACGCCCGGACGACGCTGAACACGCTGGGCGGCGACGGCCGGACGATGCGGCCACTGGCCCACTGCCCCTCGGCGCCCACCTTCCAGCACAAGGAGGGCAAGGCCCCGCAGGGCGGCGGGATCGCGCCCTGCGAGCCGGCGCCGACCGGCCGGCAGCCGGAGGCCGAGGTGACCGGCGCGGTCTTCGGGCTCGCCGCGCGGTACTCGCACGGCGGGGAGGTGCTGGTGCCGTCCTGGCTCTACACGCTGCGCACGGCGGGCGCCGGGGGCGCGCCGGGCAGCACTTCCACGATCGCCGGGACCGCGGTGGACCCGAAGTACCTGCGCGGCAGCGAGCCGCCGGCGCCGAAGCCGTCCGCGCCCGGGACGACGGCGATGGCGCTGTCGGGCTACACGGTGGGCGACGGCGGCCGGACGCTGACCGTCCACTTCTGGGGCGGGGTGTGCAGCACCTACGACGTGAGCGCCCGGGAGTCGGCCGACACCGTGCAGGTCTCGGTCACCGGCAAGGAGAAGCACCCCGGGCAGATCTGCGTGAAGATCGCCAAGGACTTCAGCAAGACGGTGACGCTGGAGAAGCCGCTGGACGGCCGGAAGGTCGTGGACGGCACGTCCGGCAAGGCGGTGCCGCTGCGGTGACGGCCTGAGATCGGGCCGCGGGCCGCGCGGCGGACGACGACGAGGGCGGCGCTCCCCGGTGGGGGCGCCGCCCTCGCGCGTCGTGGCCCGTGGGCCCGCCGCGGGTTTAGCTGAAGGAGTCGCCGCAGGCGCAGGAGCCCGTGGCGTTCGGGTTGTCGATCGTGAAGCCCTGCTTCTCGATGGTGTCCACGAAGTCGATGGAGGCACCGCCCAGGTAGGGAGCGCTCATCCGGTCGGTGACGACCTTGACCCCGTCGAACTCCTTGACGACGTCGCCGTCGAGCGAGCGCTCGTCGAAGAAGAGCTGGTAGCGCAGGCCGGAGCAGCCGCCGGGCTGGACCGCCACCCGCAGCGCGAGGTCGTCCCGGCCCTCCTGCTCCAGCAGGCTCTTGACCTTCGACGCGGCCGCGTCGGACAGGATGATGCCGTCGGTGACGGTGGTCTCGTCCTGAACGCTCATCTACATCTCTCCCGGGTTGTACGGACCGCTTGCCATCGGTTGCGAACAGCTTCAACCGGCGGCGTCCCGGATTAATTCCGGCTGCGCGTGATCTGTCCTTCTCTTCCTTCATGCTCGCACACCGGCCGCCGGACACCGCGGGCCGCCGGTGCACACGGGTGCCCGCCCGGGCCGCGGGGCTGATGCGTCACATCGACACTATGGCCATCGTCAAAGTGACGTGAACGAGCTATGATAGATAACGTCAAATAGACGAAAAGGCGGTGCCGCAGCGCACCCCGCCGTCTTCGCAGAGACCGTCCGCAAGGACTTTCCGCAGAGAAGAGAGGGTGCGTGACGTGACCACCGCCCAGCCCCTGGACGTCCAGCCGACCCCGCTGGCGCTGCTCCTCCTCGGCCGCGAGGCCGACCCCAGGAGCGAGCGCGGCGTGGAGTGCCCCGGTGACCTGCCGGCGCCCTCCGACCCGGACCTGGTCGAGCGCGCCCGCGCCGCCAAGGCCAGGCTGGGCGACAAGGTCTTCGTCCTGGGGCACCACTACCAGCGCGACGAGGTCATCGAGTTCGCGGACGTCACCGGTGACTCCTTCAAGCTCGCGCGGGACGCCGCGGCCCGGCCGGACGCCGAGTACATCGTCTTCTGCGGTGTGCACTTCATGGCCGAGTCGGCCGACATCCTCACCGGCGACGACCAGCAGGTGGTCCTCCCCGACCTGGCCGCGGGCTGCTCGATGGCCGACATGGCCACCGCGGAGCAGGTCGCCGAGTGCTGGGACGTGCTCACCGAGGCGGGCATCGCCGAGCGGGTGGTGCCGGTGTCGTACATGAACTCCTCGGCGGACATCAAGGCGTTCACCGGCCGGCACGGCGGCACCATCTGCACCTCCTCCAACGCCGAGCGGGCGCTGGAGTGGGCCTTCCAGCAGGGCGAGCAGGTCCTCTTCCTGCCCGATCAGCACCTCGGCCGGAACACCGCCGTACGGGACCTGGGCATGTCCCTGGACGACTGCGTGGTCTACAACCCGCACAAGCCGAACGGCGGGCTGACGGCGGAGGAGCTGCGGGCCGCGAAGATGATCCTGTGGCGCGGCCACTGCTCGGTCCACGGCCGCTTCTCGCTGGAGTCGGTCGAGGACGTCCGCGCCCGGATTCCCGGCGTGAACGTGCTGGTCCACCCCGAGTGCAGGCACGAGGTCGTGGCGGCGGCGGACCACGTCGGCTCGACCGAGTACATCATCAAGGCCCTTGAGGCCGCGCCGGCCGGCTCCAAGTGGGCCATCGGCACCGAGCTGAACCTCGTCCGCCGGCTGGCCAACCGCTTCGCGCCGGAGGGCAAGGAGATCGTCTTCCTCGACAAGACGGTCTGCTTCTGCTCGACGATGAACCGCATCGACCTGCCGCACCTGGTGTGGGCGCTGGAGTCGCTGGCGGACGGCAAGGTCGTCAACCGCATCCAGGTCGACAAGGAGACCGAGCACTTCGCCAAGCTGGCGCTGGAGCGGATGCTGGCGCTGCCGTAGCGGGGTGGGCTCGCGGCGGCACGGCGGCACGGCGAGCGGGGCGGTTCTCCTACGGGGGGACCGCCCCGCGGGCGTGTGGGCCGCAGCGCGCACGACCCTGGAGATCTTGACGCATGCATGACACATATGCCCTCCTCCGTGAGAGACGCCCTGACCAGCAGAAACAAGCCCCCGCGCCCCTTTCGCTTTCCGCTCCCGCCGGGGGACCCTCGTGGCCGGGGAAGACCCACAGGCATGGCATGACATGACTGGGCATACGGGGCGAGGAGGCACAGGGACCGTGAACACCACTGGTGACGACCGTGCGGCGGACTCGGGGACAGGCGGTGCGGGCGACTGGTACGTCGACGGGCGCTGCACCGACTGCGATGTGGCGCGGCAGCTCGCGCCGGGGCTGATCGAGCAGATCGGCGGCCGGTCCGAGGTGGTCCGGCAGCCGCGCGGGGCGGCGGAGGAACGGCTGCTGGCCGCCGCGGCGTTCGCCTGTCCGACCCGGTCGGTGCGGCGGACCGGCGGCCGGGTGGCGGCGGAGCTGGACCCGTTCCCGCTGCGGCTGGACGACGCGGTGAGCGTGTGCGGGCACAACTCGCCGCACACCGCCGGGGCCAACGCCTATCTGCTGCGGCGGCCGGACGGGACGCAGATGATGATCGACACCCCGCGGTTCGCCGAGGCGCTGGCCACCCGCTTCGAGGCGGCCGGAGCGGTGACCGACGTGCTGCTCACGCACCGGGACCACGCCGCGCACGGCCGCCGCTACGCCGACCGCTTCGGCGCCCGGCTGTGGATCCACGAGGGGGACCTGGCGGCGGCGCCGGACGCGGACCGGGTGCTGCGGGGCACCGGGCCCACCGACATCGCCCCGGGCGTGGTGGCCCATCCGCTGCCCGGCCACACCGAGGGCAGCGTGCTGTACGTCGCGGACGAGCGGTACTGCTTCAGCGGCGACAGCTTCTACTGGTCGCGGACCACCGACGATGTCGAGGTGGCGGAGAGCGTCACGTGGTACTCCGTCACCGAGCTGGCGGCCTCGCTGGAACGGACGGCGCCCCGGCTCCGCTTCCAGTGGCTGCTGCCCGGGCACGGGGACCGCGCGCACCTGCCGGAGGACGAAATGGCGCGGCGGATGCGGGAGTTGGCCGGCCGCACCCGGGCGCTGCGGCCGCGGCCGGTGGACTTCACCGCGGTGCGGTGGTGAACGGGCGGCCCCGGCCGGTCAGGGCCGGGCGGTTGCGGTGTCCGCCTCCAGGTCGCGGCTCAGCAGGTCGACGACGTCCCGGAGGTCGCCGCGGCGCCGGTAGGCGGCGCGCTGCCGCTCCGCGCCGCCGCCGCGCTGCCGCAGGCGCTGCCACACCCACCGGACGAAGGGCAGTTCGCCGGCCTCCTCCAGGAAGGGTGCGGCCCGGCCGATGAGGCGGGCGGCCAGGTCCGCGGCGGGCCGCAGGCGGCCGGTGGCCAGGTCCAGGCCGGAGCCGGACAGGCCGTCGCGGGCGGCCCGCCAGTGGGCGGCCCGCAGGAGCGCGTCGTCGACCTCGGGGGCCGGCCGCCCCCGGCGGATGTCGGCCAGGAGGGCGCCGGCCAGGGCGCGGGTCAGGGAGGCGACGAGCAGGACGGTGTCCAGGTCAGCGTTGACGTCGGGGACCCGGACCTCCAGCGTCGGCCAGCGTTCGGAGGGGCGGGCGTACCAGTAGACGAGTTTGCGGTCCAGCAGCATGCCGGAGGCGACGAGCGTGTCGACGAAGGTGTCGTAGGCCGTCGCGTCCCGGAACAGCGGCGTGGGGCCGGCGTGCGGCCAACGACCGAAATGGAGCACGCGCCAGCCGGCGAATCCGCTGTCCCGCCCGTCCTGGAAGGGCGAGTTGGCGGCGAGCGCCTGCAGCGTCGGCAGCCAGGGCCGTAGGTGGTTGCAGAGCTGTACGGCCTCCTCGCGGTCCGGTACGGCTACATGGACATGACAGGCACAGACGCCGGTGTTGCGGTCCCCCACGACGAGCGGGGCGTAGTAGTCGGCCATCCGCCGGTAGCGGGCGTTGTCGGCGATCTCCGGCGGGCCGGGGAACGGGATGACCGGCGTGCCGGACGCCACCACCCGGCAGCCGGCCTCGGCGGCGGCGGCCACCAGGTCCGCGCGCAGCGCGCCGAGCTGCTGCCGCAGGTCCTCCAGGGTGGTGACGGGCGGGGTGCGGGTCTCGACCGTGGTGGTGAAGAGTTCGGCGCCGATGTGGTCGCGGAGGTCGGCGCGGGTGCGGGCGATGACGTCGGGGGCGCGGGCGACGGTGGCCCGCGTGGCGCGGTCGGCGAGGAAGAACTCCTCCTCGACGCCGAGCGTCGGTAACGCTCCGGAGGGGGGACGCCCGCGCCCGGTGTCGGGGCGGGGCGTCGGGACTCTCTTGCCTTCCGGCTCTAACAGCACGATGCGACAACCTTCCGGCCGGGGCGGTCAACTCGCCGATACTGCGCGCCTGATGATAAGGGCGCCCATGGGCGACACGGTGGTACGCGACGGCGGACCGGGGGCCGCAGCGGCGCCTTCCGGCCACCCCGCCCGCCGGGGCGCGCCGGGCGCCCGGGCGCCGGTCCCGGACGCGCGGATTCCGGGCCCCGGACGCGCGGATCCCCCGCGGCCGCCGGGTGCGGT
The DNA here is from genome assembly GCF_000373585.1 of Streptomyces sp. MspMP-M5. Taxonomy (GTDB): domain Bacteria; phylum Actinomycetota; class Actinomycetes; order Streptomycetales; family Streptomycetaceae; genus Streptomyces. The sequence goes on along the minus strand of NZ_KB891893.1, from coordinate 88,932 downwards.
CGCGGGGGATCCGGGGGTGGTGCGGGGCGGGCGTCAGACGCCGGCCGGCTCCGGCGTGCGGTCGGTGTCGGCGGGGGCCGCCGGGCCGTCGTCCTTCCCGGCCCGCCTGGCCGCCTTCTTCGCCGCCCGGCGCTCCTTGCGGAGTTCGATGATCGCGTAGAGCGTCGGGACGAGGAGCAGGGTGAGCAGGGTCGAGGTGATCAGACCGCCGATCACGACCACGGCCAGCGGCTGGGAGATGAAGCCGCCGTCGCCGGTGACCGACAGGGCCATCGGCAGCAGCGCCATGATCGTGGCCAGCGCCGTCATCAGGATCGGGCGCAGCCGGTGCCGGCCGCCCTCGACGACCGCCTCGACCACGCCGTAGCCCTTGGCCCGGTACTGGTTGATCAGGTCGATCAGGACGATGGCGTTGGTGACCACGATGCCGATCAGCATCAGCATGCCGATCATGGCGGGGACGCCCATCGGGGTGCCGGTGGCGACCAGCAGACCGAGCGCGCCGGTCGCCGCGAACGGGATCGAGATCAGCAGGATCAGCGGCTGGACGATCGAGCGGAAGGTGCCCACCAGCAGCAGGAAGACGATCGCGATGGCGGCCAGCATGGCGAGGCCGAGCTTGCCGAACGCGTCGGTCTGGTCCTGGGAGACACCGCCGACGGTGGCGGTGGCGCCGGCCGGCAGCTTCAGCGAGTTGATCTTCGTCTGCAGCGTGGCGGAGACCGCGCCGGTGTTGTCGCCGGTCGGCTTGGCGGTGACGGTCGCCGAGCGGGCGCCGTCGATCCGGGTCATCTGCACCGGTCCGGCCACGGTCTTGACGGTGGCCAGGTCGCCGAGCCGGGCCATGCCCGACGGGGTCGGCAGCGGCAGGTCCTTCAACTGGGCCTCGGTGGTGGCCGGGTGGGCCGACCTGATCACCACGTCGCGCTCGGTGTCGTCGAGCACGGCCTTGCCGCTGGGGGTGCCGCTGACCGCCTGGGCGACGGCCGCGCCGAGCGTGGCCTGGCTGTAACCGGCCGCGGCGGCCTGGTCGTTGGGCGTCACGGAGATCCGCGGCACGCTCTGCGCCAGGTCGCTCTGGACGTCGGTGACGTGGTCCAGGCCCGCGACGGCCGTACGGACCTGCTCGCTGGCGCGCTTGAGCACATCGGCGTCGCCGGCCTTGACGACCACGCTGAGGTTCTGGTTGCCGAAGCCGCCGCCGCCCGCGGAGACGGAGGTGTCGCCGGCGGCCGGGCCGAGCTTTGCCAGCTCGCTGCGGAGGTGCTCGGTGACCTTGTCGGAGTCGGCGGAGCTCTTCAACTTGACCTGGTAGCTGGCCTGGTTGGCGCCGGAGCCGCCGCCGAAGGCCGCCATCATGCCGGAGGAGCCGACGGTGACCTGGTAGTCCTGTACGTCCTGCTCGTCCGCGAGCACCTTCTCGACCCGCTTGGCCTGCGCGTCGGCCGCGGCCAGGCTGGTGCCCGGCTTCAGCTCCTGCTTGATGCTCAGGGTGTCCTGCTTGCCCTGGTCGAAGAAGGTGGTCTTCAGCAGCGGCGCCATCCCGAAGGTGCCGAGGAGGACCACCACCGCGATCAGCACGCTGAGCGCGCGGCGGCGGGTGGCGAACCGCAGCACCGGGACGTAGAGCCGCTGCAGCGCGCTGCGGGTCTCCTTCTCCTCGGCCGCGCGGCGCAGCTCCTCGGGGTCGGTGCCCGCAGGGATCTTCGGGGCGCGCAGGAACCAGTACGACAGCACCGGCACCACGGTCAGCGAGACCAGCAGCGAGGAGAGCAGGGCGACGGTGACGGTGATGGAGAAGGACCCGAAGAGGGCGCCGACCATGCCGCCGACCACGCCGATCGGGAGGAAGACCGCGACGGTGGTCAGGGTCGAGGAGGTGATCGCGCCGGAGACCTCCTTGACTGCCTTGAGGATGGCCTCGCGGCGCTCCTCGCCGTAGCCCAGGTGCCGCTTGATGTTCTCCAGGACGACGATCGAGTCGTCCACGACCCGGCCGATCGCGATGGTCAGACCGCCCAGGGTGAGCATGTTCAGGGACAGGTCACCGGTCCACAGCACGATCAGGGTGATGACCACGGACAGCGGGATGGAGACCGCGGTGACCAGCGTCGAGCGCAGGCTCAGCAGGAAGACCAGGATCACGACCACGGCCATGACCAGGCCCAGCAGGCCCTCGGTGGTCAGCGACTCGATGGACTTGGAGACCTGCGGGCCCTGGTCGGAGGCGATGGTGACGTGGGCGCCCTTGCCCAGGTCCTTGCGGATGCCGTCCAGCTTGCCCTTGACCGCGTCGGAGATGGCGACCGCGCTGCCGTCCTGGTTCATCGTCACGGTGACCGAGAGGCTGGGCCGGCCGTCGGTGCGGGTGATCGAGGTCGGGGTGGCCGAGGTCTCCTTGACGGTGGCGACGTCGCCGAGCCGGACCGGCTTGCCGCCGTGGCCGCCGCCCATCGGGCCGGCCGCCGGGGTGACCATCAGGTCCTTGATCTGCTGGACGGAGGTGAAGCCGGCGCCGACCTGCACGGTCCTGCTGCGGCCGTCCTCGGCGAAGGCGCCGGCCGGCACGGCGGTGCCGCCGGCCTGCAGCGCCTGGCCGAGCGCGGCGGAGTTCAGGCCCGCGGCGGCCAGCTTCGCGTCGTCCGGGGTGACCGCGACGATCCGGTCCTGCACGCCGCCGACGTTGACCTGGCCGACGCCGTCGATGTTCTTCAGGTCCGGGACGACGCTGCGGTGGAGCTGGTCGGCGAGGGTCTGCTGGTCCTTGGTGGAGGAGGACACCGCGAGGACGACGGTGGGCAGGTCGTCCGTGCCGCCGGAGACCACCTGCGGGTCCACGTCCTTGGGCAGCTTCGCCCGGGCCCGGTTGACGGCCTGCTGGACGTCGGCGACCAGGGTCTTGGAGTCGTTGCCGTAGTCGAACTGCGCCATGATGACGCCGGAGCCCTCGCTCGATGTCGAGGTGACGCTCTTGATGCCGTTGACCGCCTGGATTCCGTTCTCCAGCGGCTCGATCACCTGCTTCTCGACGACGTCGGGCGAGGCGCCCTGGTACGGGGCGATCACGGAGACCATCGGCAGGTCGATGGAGGGCAGGAGCTGCTGCTTGAGCTGCGGGATCGCGATGGCGCCGAAGGCGATCGCGACGATCGACATCAGCGCTATCAGGCCCCGTTGTACGAGGCTGATACGGGACAGCCAGGACATGGGTAGGGGTCTCTCTTCTGTTCAGAAAAGCGGGTATCGAGGGCTGGGGCGGCGTGCCCGGCACCGGCGACAGGGCCGGCACCGGCCCACCTACACCCTCCGCCACGGCCGGACCGGTTTTCGTCGCTCGCAGGTCGGTTTCCGGCCGCGGCCCGTACCGCGTCCGCAGTACGGCCGGCTCCACCCGCCCTGCACCCCTGGGCGTACGCGCCGCTGCTTCCGCTCAGTGCGCCCGCGGGCGGACCAGTCCCGACTCGTAGGCGATGACGACCAGTTGGGCCCGGTCGCGGGCGCCGAGCTTGGCCATCGCGCGGTTGACGTGGGTCTTGACGGTGAGCGGGCTGACGTCGAGCCGCTCGGCGATCTCGTCGTTGGACAGCCCGCCGGCGACCAGCACCAGCACCTCGCGCTCCCGGCCGGTGAGCGTGGCCAGCCGCTCGGCGCCGGCGCCGCCGGGCCCCTGGGCCGCGCCGTCGCCCTGTGCCAGGAACGTGGCGATCAGGCCCTTGGTGGCGGCGGGCGAGAGCAGCGCCTCGCCGCCGTCGGCGATCCGGATCGCGTGCAGCAGCTCGTCCGGCTCGGCGCCCTTGCCCAGGAAGCCGCTGGCGCCGGCCCGCAGCGACTGCACGACGTAGTCGTCGACCTCGAAGGTGGTCAGGATGACCACCTTGACGCCGGCCAGCTCCGGGTCCTGGCTGATCATGCGGGTGGCGGCCAGCCCGTCGGTGCCGGGCATCCGGATGTCCATCAGGACGACGTCCGGGCGCTCGCGGCGGGCGAGTTCGTACGCCTGCGCCCCGTCGGACGCCTCGCCCACCACCCGCATGTCCGGCTCGGAGTCGACGAGGATGCGGAACGCGCTGCGCAGCAGCGTCTGGTCGTCGGCCAGCAGCACCTTGATGGTCATCCCGTCGCCCTCACGCTCATGTCGTCCCGCCGGTGCGCGCGCCGCCCAGCGGCAGGGTGACCCGCACCTGGAAGCCGCCGGCCGCGCGGGGGCCGGTGACGACCGTGCCGCGCAGCGCCTGGACGCGCTCGCGCATCCCGATCAGACCATGGCCGCCGCCGGGCTCCGGCACGGCCCCCTGCCCCGGGCCGTCGTCCTGGACGGTCACGGTCAGCGCGCCCTCGGTCCGCAGGATCCGCACCGTGGCGCGGGCGCCGTCGCCGGCGTGCTTGCGGACGTTGGTCAGCGCCTCCTGGACGACGCGGTAGGCGGTCAGGTCCACCGAGGCAGGCAGGGCCGGCTGCGGGCCGGGCGGCAGGTCCAGCGCGACCGGCAGGCCGGCCCGGACGAACCCGTCGACCAGCTGGTCCAGGACGCCGAGGCCGGGCGCCGGCTCGGTGGGCGCCGTCGGGTCGTCGGACTGGCGCAGCAGGCCGACCGTGGCGCGCAGCTCCTCCAGCGCCGAGCGGGACGCCTCGCGGACGTGCGCCAGAGCCTGTTTGGCCTGGTCGGGACGGTTGTCCATGACGTGCGAGGCGACTCCGGCCTGGACGTTGACCAGGGCGATGTGGTGGGCGACCACGTCGTGCAGCTCGCGGGCGATGCGCAGCCGCTCCTCGGCGACCCGGCGGCGGGCCTCCTCCTCGCGGGTGCGCTCGGCGCGTTCGGCGCGCTCGCGGATGGCGTCGACGTAGGCGCGACGGCTGCGGACCGCGTCGCCGGCGGCCGCCGCCATGCCCGTCCAGGCGAAGATCGCGAGGTTCTCCTGGGCGTACCAGGCGCGGTGCCCGAAGAGCATCGCGGCGGCGGTCAGCACCACGCAGGTGAGCGCGCCGATCCGCCAGGTGGTCGGCCGGTCGGTGCGGGAGGCCACGGTGAACAGGGCGATCACCGCCGCGCCGGCGACCGGGGCGCGCGGGTCGTCGGACTGGGCGACCAGTTCGACGATGGTCAGCGCGCCGGTCGCGGCCAGCACCGTGCGGGGCAGCCGCCGGCGCAGCACCAGCGCACCGCAGGCGAGGGCGGCCAGCACCACGGTGGTGGCGGTGAGCTCGCGGGCGCCGAAGCGGGGGAAGTGGGCGCCGTGCGGGCCGTGCGGCCCGGCTACCGCGCCGCAGAGGATCGCCACGAAGACCACCACCGCCACGGCGGCGTCGAACGCGAGCTGGTGCGTCCGGTGCCACTGGCGGAGCCGGGCGACGCGGGTCACGTCCTGGGCGGCCACGTCACCGCGGCGCGCGGCGCGGGCACTCGGGGCGGTGGCTGGCGACGGGTTCACAGGGGGAAACGGTAGCGCCCCGGTCCCCCATCGGGGCCGGGGCGCTGTCCGTAGTGCGCTGGGTGTGCGGGTGCGGCCGCGGGCTCAGCCCGGGATCAGGCCGTCGTCGCTGAGCATCTCCCGGACCTCGGCCAGCGAGGCGTCCGGCCCGGGCAGGATGAGTGCGGAGGGTTCCAGGGAGTCGTCCGGCAGCGGGGTGCCGAGGCGGCGGACGGAGTCCAGCAGGGCTCCCAGGGTGCGCCGGAATCCGGCTTCGTCACCGCTCTCCATCTCGGCGAGCAGTTCGTCGTCCAGCTTGTTGAGCTCGATGAAGTGGGCGTCGTCCAGCTTCACCTGCCCCTCCCCCATGATCCGTACGATCACGACGGTCTCCCTTGTTCGGGTCGGCGGCCTCGCGGCGGCGCCGGACCACCCTCGCGGGCGGCCCGCCGCCGTCGGTCACTGCTTGTCGAGACGCGGGTGCTGCTGCGGCTGCTGCGGCGCCTGCTGGGCGGCGCCGCCCTGGCCGCTCTCCAGGGCCTGCTGCTGGGCGGACGGGCCGCCCGCCAGCTCGGCCTTCATCCGCTGCAGTTCCAGCTCGACGTCGCTGCCGCCGGAGAGCCGGTCCAGCTCGGCCGTGATGTCGTCCTTGGCCATGCCGGACGGGTCGTCCAGCGCGCCGGAGGCCATCAGCTCGTCGATGGCGCCGGCCCGGGCCTGCAGCTGCGCGGTGCGGTCCTCGGCCCGCTGGATGGCCAGGCCGACGTCGCCCATCTCCTCGGAGATGCCGGAGAACGCCTCGCCGATCCGGGTCTGCGCCTGGGCGGCCGTGTACGTGGCCTTGATCGTCTCCTTCTTCGTACGGAAGGCGTCGACCTTGGCCTGGAGCCGCTGCGCCGCGAGCGTCAGCTTCTCCTCCTCGCCCTGGAGCGTCTGGTGCTGCGTCTCCAGGTCGGTGACCTGCTGCTGCAGCGCGCTGCGCCGGGTCAGGGCCTCGCGGGCCAGGTCCTCGCGACCGAGCGCCAGCGCCTTGCGGCCCTGGTCCTCCAGCTTGGCGGACTGGCCCTGGAGCTGGTTGAGCTGAAGCTCCAGGCGCTTGCGGGAGGTCGCCACGTCGGCGACGCCGCGGCGTACCTTCTGCAGCAGTTCGAGCTGCTTCTGGTACGAGTAGTCAAGGGTCTCGCGCGGGTCTTCGGCCCGGTCAAGGGCCTTGTTGGCCTTCGCGCGGAAGATCATCCCCATCCGCTTCATGACACCATCGCTCATGGGCCTCGCGCGCCCCCTTCTGACCGACTTGCATCGGGCTTAGGCTCCAGCACATCTACAGACCCCACAGTACGGGCCCTGGTTCCATTACCGCACTGTTCGGGCCCGGATGCGCTCCTCCTCCAGGACGATCAGGCCGTCCGGCTTCTCCAGCCCAGGGAGTAGGGCGCCCCCGAGGCACCACCGCACCGCCCGGTCTGTCCGCTTACGCCCCCGCGGGAAGGCCGGTGCCGTTGTCGGATCGTTCCCCGTCGGCCTGTGGCTCATTCGCGGCGAGCACGTACTCTTGGGTGTTGTGTTCCGAAGCCGTTCGAAGGATGAGCAGGCCGCGACCGCCAAGGTGACCGCGTCCCAGCCCCAGCAGCCCCGCGACCCGCAGGCCCCCAAGGGCCGCCCGACGCCCAAGCGCAGCGAAGCCCAGTCGCAGCGCCGCACGCGTGCGCACTCGCCGACCAACCGCAAGGACGCCATGAAGGCGCAGCGGGAGGCCCGGCGTGCCGACCTGGCCCGCCAGCGCGAGGCGCTGGCCAACGGCGACGAGCGCTATCTGCCGGTGCGCGACAAGGGCCCGGTGCGCCGCTTCGCCCGGGACTACGTCGACTCCCGGTGGTGCGCGGCGGAGTTCTTCCTGCCGGTGGCCGTGATCATCCTGGTGCTGACCATGATCCGGGTGCCGCAGATCCAGTCCCTCGCGCTGCTGCTGTGGCTGGTGATCATCGTGCTGATCGTGCTGGACTCGGCGCTGATCTGGTTCCGGCTGGGCAAGGTGCTCCAGGAGCGCTTCCCCAAGGAGAACCTCAAGGGCGTCCGCGCCTACGCGGTGATGCGCACGCTCCAGATGCGCCGGCTGCGGCTGCCCAAGCCGCAGGTCAAGCGGGGTCAGCGCCCCTGATCCCGGGCGGCTCGGGACGACGGGGGCCGGCCGGGCCGGCCCCCGTCGCTGCTGCTTGTGCTCATTCCTCGTCGGCGTGCAGGCTCATCGGCCCGGCGTAGATCTCCGTACCGTCCTCGAACAGCCGGACCTGGTCGACGCCGCCGTCCAGGAGGTTGCGCCACTGCTCCCCGATCCAGGACTCGGCGTCCCCCTGGGTCGTGAAATCCTCCGGTTCCACGGTGGGCACCGCCTCCGAACCGTCCGCCTTCTCGAACCGCCACGTCCACGCCATGTGCGCCTCCTGGAGTCCCACCGGGTCCGCCGGGTCCGCCGATCCCACCGCGCGCGCCGGATGCCGCGCGCCGCGCCGTGCCTGCCGATCGTGCTTCCCCGCTTGATCGGAAGCCTAACGGCCGTGTCGAGGGGCGCACCGCGTGCTCTACGGGGCCGGGCGGCGATGTCCGCGAGCGCCCCGCCGCGCTGGCGCGGGCCGGACGCGAGAGACTTACCCGGGTGGACCTGACTCTCCTCGGCACCGGCGCCCCGCTGGGGCTGCCGCGTCCCGACTGCCCGTGTGCCGCCTGCGCGACCGCCGTCGGCGACGAGGCGCGGGCGGCGACCGCCCTGCTCGTCGACGGCGCGCTGCTGCTCGACCTGACCCCGGGCCCGGCCTTCGCAGCGGCCCGCGCGGGCCGGTCACTGGCCGGTGTGCGGCAGGTCCTGCTCTCCCATCCGCACGACGGGCCGGCCCTGGAGGTGCCGGCCGGGCTGCCGCAGCCGGGCCGGGTGGCCGACGGGCGGGAGCTGGCGCTGCTGGACGGGCACCGGGTGCGGGCCGTGGCGGTGGATGTACCCGGCACCGGCTACGAGGTCACCGGCGGCGACGGGGAGCGGCTGCTGTACCTGCCGCCGGGCGCGGCGCCGGCCGGGCTCGACGAGGGCGGGAACGGCCCGTCCGGGGCGCCCCCGGCGCCGTACGACCTGGTGCTGCTGGACGTGCTGGCGCGGCCGGAGGCGCTGGCCCGGCTGCGGGCGAGCGGCGCGGTGGACGCGGCGACCGACGTGGTCGCGGTGCACCTGGACCACACCGTGCCGCCGGGGCCCGAACTCCACCGGCGGCTGGCGGCGCTGGGCGCCCGCGCGGTGGCGGACGGCAGCACGCTGGTGGTCGGCGAGTACCACGCGGTGCCCGATCTGCCGCGCCGGACGCTGGTGCTGGGTGGGGCGCGCAGCGGCAAGTCGGTGGAGGCCGAGCGGCGGCTGCTGGCGTTCCCCGAGGTGGTGTACGTGGCCACCGGCGGCACCCGGGAGGGCGACGAGGACTGGGCGCAGCGGGTGGCGCTGCACCGCGAGCGGCGCCCGGCGGGCTGGCGGACCGTCGAGACCTGCGAGCTGGTGCCGCTGCTGGCGGAGCCGGCGACCGCGCCGCCGCTGCTCGTCGACTGCCTGGCACTGTGGCTGACGCACGCCATGGACGAGGCCGGGGCGTGGGACGACGCGGCGTGGCAGGCGGGCGGCCGGCGGGCGCTGCGGGAGCGCTGCGAGGCGCTGGTGGCGGCCGTGCGGGAGACCCGGCGGCGGGTGGTGGCGGTGAGCAACGAGGTCGGTTCGGGGGTGGTCCCGGCGACCCCGGCGGGCCGGCGCTTCCGGGACGAACTCGGGCGGCTGAACGCCGCGTTCGGCGCCGAGTGCGAGCAGCTGCTGCTGGTGGTCGCGGGCCAGGCGCTTGCGCTGCGCGGCTGACAGCGGCCCGGCGCGGCCCGTGTCCGCTTGCCCGGGGGGACGCCGGCGGGTCCGCTGGGACCGTGACCGAACTTTCCCGGCCTTGCGGGTGCACCTCCCCCTTCCGGCACTCCCGTCCGCGGCACGGCGGCTGCGGACGTCCCGGGCGGGGCGGCGCGGGCGGGCCCGGTGAGCTGAGCGCCCCCGCCGAGGCGGCCGTCCGCGGCTATCTGGCGCGCCGCCCCGATGCCACCGTGGTGGTCCTCGGCGAGGGCCTGGGGACCGGCTTCCGGCGGCTGGACAACGGGCGGCTGACCTGGCTTTCGGTGCTGCCGGACGGGGACGCGGCGGCCCGCCGGATGCTGCTGCCGGACGTCCCCCGGCGGCGCACCGTCGGCCGCCCGGCCTCCGGTGCCGGCTGGCCGGCCCTGGTGGGCGCGGTGGAGCGCGGGGTGGTCGTGGCGGTGCCGGAGGTGCCCGCGGGGCTGCCGGCGGGCGCGGTACGGGAGTTGCTCGCGGTGTGCGCGGGGCGGTTCCCCGGTGGGGCGCTGGTCCTGGACGCGCTGCCCTGGCGGGCGGCGGTGGCCGTGTTCCTGACGGCCCGTCGCCACCGGGCCGTCGCCGCGGTGCGCGCCCGGCCCCTGGCGCCCCGCCGGCCGTCCGGCCCGTCCCGGCCGGGGCGGCGGTGGCTGCCGTGGACGGCGGTGTGCGAGGTGCGGTTCACCGCCGGGAGCGCGGCCTGACGGGCCGTCGGCAGAGCAGGGGCGCGCCCGGTTGCGGCGCTGTCCCCGGCGCGCGCCCCGCCGTCGCGCCGTTGCCGGTAATCTGCGCCCAATGAGCGCCCTGAACCTCGATGACTTCGCCCAACTGATCGAGCGCCCCGACGGCGATCTGCGCCGCGCCGCCGAGGAGCGGCGGGCCCGGACGGCCGTGCCGCCCGGCGCGCTGGGGCGGCTGGACGACCTCGGCGGCTGGCTCGCCGCCGTCCAGCAGCAGGTGCCGGTGCGGCCCGTCGAGCGGCCGCGGGCGCTGCTGTTCGCGGGCGACCACGGCGTGGCGCGGCTGGGCGTCTCGGCCCGGCCGGCCGGCGGCACCCGCGACCTGGTGCGGGCCGTCCTGGACGGGGCGAGCCCGGCCGCGGTGCTGGCCCGCTCCGCCGGGGTGCCGGTGCGGGTGGTCGACATGGCGGTGGACTGCGACCCGGCGGAGCTGCCGGCGGAGGTCACCCGGCACCGTGTGCGCCGCGGCTCGGGGCGGATCGACGTCGAGGACGCGCTGACCGCCGAGGAGGCCGAAGCGGCGTTCCGGGCCGGGGTGGCGATCGCCGACGAGGAGGCGGACGCCGGCACCGACCTGGTCGTGCTGGGCGATCTGAGCGTGGGCGGCACCACCGCGGCGGGCACCCTGATCGCCGCGCTGTGCGGGACGGACGCCTCGGTCGTCACCGGGCGCGGCGGCCGGCCGATCGACGACCTGGCCTGGATGCGCAAGTGCGCGGCGATCCGGGACGCACTGCGCCGGGCCCGGCCGGTCCTCGGCGACCAGCTGGAGCTGCTGGCGACCGTCGGCGGCGCCGACCTGACCGCGGCCACCGGCTTCCTGCTGCAGTCCGCGGTCCGCCGCACCCCGGTGATCCTGGACGGGGTGGTGTCCGCGGCCTGTGCGCTGGTGGCGCAGCGGGTGGCGTTCCGGGCACCGGACTGGTGGGTGGCCGGGCAGGCGAGCGGCGAACCGGCGCAGGCCAAGGCGCTGGACCGGATCGCACTCAACCCGCTGCTCGACCACGGCGTCACAGCGGGCGAGGGGACCGGGGCACTGCTGGCACTGCCGCTGGTACGGGCGGCGGCCGCACTGGCCGCGGAGCTTCCGGTGCACGACTGACACCGACCGGGCGCACCCGCGCACCGCCCGTCCGCGACGGCACCAGGCCGGCCCGGCGACGGCTCCCCGTAGGATCGCTTTTTGCACGTTTTATCGGGAGACATCGCTTTGAGTCCGGAGGAAGACCTCCACCGCGGCCGGCGGGCGCGTCGCGGCCCCGCGGACGGCCGCCGCGTGATACGCGAACGCACCGACGCCGAGGGCGAGTTGCGGGCCCTGCCGAGCTTCGTCCCATGGGGCGCCGAGGGGCGGACGCCGGAGCCGGTCCGGCGGGCGGACGAGGCGGGGATCACTCGCCTCTCGCTCAACTTCGCGATCTTCCGCTCCGTCTTCGAACGGGGGTCGCGGCTCGGCGCGGGCCCGGCGCTGCGGTTGCGGCGTTCCCTGCTCGGCCTCTTCTCCCGGTGGTGGCACATCGAATCGCTCGCTCGCGCCCACGCGACATACCGACCCGTCGGGGGCCTCGACGCGGTCCGCGCCGGGGGCTTCCTCGAAGCGCCGGGACTACCGGAGCGGCTGAACCGCAAGCAGCTGGAGAAGGGCAGATGAGGGGCTCCGGCAGAGGGCGGGGGACGCCGTCCGCCCTGTGCGGCGCCGCGCGCGCCGAGTGGGGCCGGCTGCTGTGGACGGTGTGGCCCGCGCTGGCCGCCCGCCGGCTCCGGGCGATCCCGCTGACCCTGACCGCGGTGTGCCTGACGCTCGCCTTCCACTTCGTCCAGAAACAGTCCTGGGGCTACCACGCCGTCCAGGACATCGGCTCGGTCCAGGCGTACGAGCACCTGTGGCTGGCGCTGCTGCGGACCCCGCTGTCGCTGTTCGTACCGGCCCTGGACCTGCCGGTGTGGGGCGCGCTGGCGCAGATCCTGGTGGTCTTCGGGATCGCCGAGATCTGCCTGGGCCGGTGGCAGACGCTGCTGGTCGCCTACGCGGCCACGCTCGCCGGCACGATGTACGCCCGGATCGGCCTGTGGATCGGCCCGGACAGCCCGATCGGGCTGCCGGACTCCGACAAGTTCGTGGTCGACACCGGCCCGTCGGCGGCGGTGGTCGGCCTGGCGGTGGTCGTCTGCTGGCGCTACCGGGCCCGCTTCACCTGCGCCGCGGTGGTCGTGGCGATGGTCGTCGAGGTGGTGTTCATCAAGAACAACCTGGCGGGCAAGGAGCATGTCGCGGCGGTGCTGGTGGTGCTGGCGCTGTGCATGGTGTGGGACTGGTGGCGGCCGCTCAAGCCGTACGACGCCCAGTACACCCGGGGCCGCGACCACCCCTGGTGAGCTGCCCGGCCGGGCGGGCCGGTCCGCCGCCCCGGGTACCCTGCCGCGGTGACCGACACCGCCCCCTCCCCCGCCTCGCCCCTCGACGGGCTCCGCTTCGCGTTCGGCACGCTGACCGTGCTGCCGGTGCGGGTGACCCGCTGGGACCGGACCGCGGCGCGCGGCGGGATGCTGTGCGCGCCGGTGGCCGGGCTGGTGGTCGGCCTGTGCGCGGCGGCGTTCGGCGGGGCGCTGCTGCTGCTCGGCGGCGGCCCGCTGCTGGCCGCGACCGGCAGCGCCGCGGTACCGGCGGTGCTCACCCGCGGCCTGCATCTGGACGGGCTCGCGGACACCGCCGACGGCCTGGGCAGCGGCAAGCCCGCCGAGGAGGCGCTGCGCATCATGAAGCGGTCCGACATCGGGCCGTTCGGCGTCATCACCCTGCTGTTCGCGCTGCTCGCCCAGGTGGCGGCGCTGTCCGGGCTGTACGCGACGGGCTGGCCGGCCGGCGCCGCCGGGGCGGTGGTGGCGGCGGTCACCGCCCGCGGCGCACTGACCCTGGCCTCCCGGGCGGGGGTGCCGGCGGCCCGGCCGGAGGGGCTGGGCGCGGCGGTCGCCGGGACCGTACCGGTGCCGGCCGCGGCGGGCTGCGCGGCGCTGGTGGCGGCCGGCTGCGCGGTGTTCGGCGCGGCGGCCGGCGGCCCGTACGGCGCGCTGCACGCGGCGGCGGCCGCGCTGCTGGGGCTGGCCGGCGGGGAGCTGCTGCTGCGGCACTGCCGGCGGCGGTTCGGCGGGGTGACCGGCGATGTCTTCGGCGCTTTGGCGGAATGCGCCGGACTCACCGCGCTGGTACTGCTCACTCTTGGCTGAACACCACCGGGAGGACGGCGGCAACACCCGTGCCTCGTGGGCGAGTTGCGGGAATTGTCCGGCAGCGGGCGGCGCCCCGTCAGGTTCCGGTGCCGTAACCGGCCGGGCCGGGCGGCGCCACCGAGCGTAGGCTCGGCCGCAGCAGCGCGTACGCGCGAAACGGATTCCCCGGACGGAACAGGACTCTCATCACCGTGACTGCACTGACCCTCAGTACTTCTTCCGCCGCAACGGTGCGTGCGGATGCCGTCGTCGTCGGCGTGGCGAAGGGCGCCAAGGGCGTCGTGGTCGCCCCCGGCGCCGAGGCCGTGGACAAGGCGTTCGGCGGCAAGCTCGCCGCCGTGCTGGAGACCCTCGGCGCGAGTGGTGCCGAGGGCGAGGTGACCAAGCTCCCCGCGGCCGACGGCATCAAGGCACCGGTGGTGCTGGCGGTCGGCCTGGGCGACGCCCCGGCCAAGGGCGAGTCCTACGGCCACGAGGCACTGCGCCGTGCGGCGGGCAGCGCGGCCCGGGCGCTGGCCGGCGCCAAGAAGGCCGCCTTCGCGCTGCCGGTCGACTACGCCGGGGCGGCCGCCGCGGTGGGCGAGGGCGCGCTGCTGGGCGCGTACACCTTCACCGCCTTCCGCGGCGAGAACGGCGGGAACGGCAAGGGCGCCAAGGGCCGCAAGGCGGACGCCAAGTCGGCGCCGCTGGGCGAGGCCGCCGTCCTCGGCGGCAAGCCGCGGGACAAGGAGTTCAGGGCCGCCGCGGAGCGCGCCCAGGTGCTGGCCGCGGAGATCAACCGCGCCCGCGACCTGATCAACACCCCGTCCAACGCGCTGGACCCCAAGCAGTTCGCGGCGCACGCCCAGGCCGCCGCCAAGGAGTTCGGCCTGACCGTCGAGGTGCTGGACGAGAAGGCGCTCAAGAAGGGCGGCTACGGCGGCCTGATGGGCGTCGGCCAGGGCTCACAGGCGCCGCCGCGGCTGGTGCGGATCGCGCACACGCACGCCGACGCGGAGCGGACGCTGGCCCTGGTCGGGAAGGGCATCACCTACGACTCCGGCGGCATCTCGCTGAAGCCGGCCGGCCACAACGAGACCATGAAGTGCGACATGAGCGGCGCCGCCGCGGTGTTCGCCGCGGTCGTGGCCGCCGCCCGGCTGGACCTCCCGGTGAACGTCACCGGCTGGCTGGCGCTCGCCGAGAACATGCCGTCCGGCTCCGCCACCCGCCCCGGCGACGTCCTGACCATGTACAGCGGCAAGACCGTCGAGGTGCTCAACACCGACGCCGAGGGCCGGCTGGTGCTGGCCGACGCGCTGACCCGGGCCTCGGAGGAAGCGCCGGACGCGATCGTGGACGTGGCGACGCTGACCGGCGCGATGGTGCTGGCGCTGGGCCACCGCCACTTCGGGATCATGGCCAACGACGACGCCTTCCGCACCTCGATCCACGAGATCGCCGAGGAGGTCGGCGAGGACTCCTGGCCGATGCCGATGCCCGGCCACCTCCGCAAGGGCATGGACTCCCCGGTCGCCGACCTCGCCAACATGGGCGAGCGGATGGGCGGCGGCCTGGTCGCCGGCCTCTTCCTGAAGGAGTTCGTGGGCGAGGGCATCCCCTGGGCGCACCTGGACATCGCCGGCCCCGCCTTCCACGAGGGCGGTCCCTGGGGCTACACCCCCAAGGGAGGCACCGGCTCCGCCGTCCGCACCCTGGTGCGGCTGGCCGAGCGGACCGCCGAGGGCGACCTGGGCTGATCCGGGCCCGGTCGGAGGTGCGGTACGGCCCCGGGCGGCGCCCGGGGCCGTCGTAGGCTCGCCCACGACGTGTTCGCCCTCGACGAAATCCGCACGTGGGTACGCCCCACCGACCCCGACGGGGCGGCTGATCGGCCGTCCACAGCCCGGCCCCGCGTCCCGCCTTCGTGGAACAAGTGCGAAGATGGGTTCTCGGCAGGACAGGGCCCCCCTTACCAAGGGCCGAGTTAAAGCGGCCGAACAACAGCCGCGGACCGGTCACCGAAGACCGGCTCCGGCGCACCCATGCATGGAGGACGTGACGTGGCGAACGACGCCAGCACCGTTTTCGACCTAGTGATCCTCGGTGGCGGCAGCGGCGGTTACGCCGCCGCCCTGCGCGGGGCGCAGCTGGGTCTCGACGTCGCCCTGATCGAGAAGGGCAAGGTCGGCGGCACCTGCCTGCACAACGGCTGCATCCCCACGAAGGCTCTGCTGCACGCCGGTGAGATCGCGGACCAGGCTCGTGAGAGCGAGCAGTTCGGTGTCAAGGCCACCTTCGAGGGCATCGACATCGACGCGGTCCACAAGTACAAGGACGAGGTCATCTCGGGCCTGTACAAGGGCCTGCAGGGTCTGATCGCCTCGCGCAAGGTGACCTACATCGAGGGCGAGGGCCGGCTGTCCTCGCCGACCTCCGTCGCGGTCAACGGCCAGCAGGTCCAGGGCCGCCACGTCCTGCTCGCGACCGGCTCCGTGCCGAAGTCGCTGCCGGGCCTGGAGATCGACGGCAACCGCATCATCTCCTCGGACCACGCGCTCACGCTCGACCGCGTCCCGAAGTCCGCGATCATCCTGGGCGGCGGCGTGATCGGCGTCGAGTTCGCCTCGGCGTGGAAGTCCTTCGGCACCGACGTCACCGTCATCGAGGGCCTCAAGCACCTCGTGCCGGTCGAGGACGAGAACAGCTCCAAGCTGCTGGAGCGGGCCTTCCGCAAGCGGGGCATCAAGTTCAACCTCGGCACCTTCTTCGACAAGGCCGAGTACACCGCCGACGGCGTCAAGGTCACCCTGGCCGACGGCAAGACCTTCGAGGCCGAGGTGCTGCTGGTCGCCATCGGCCGCGGCCCGGTCTCCGCCGGTCTGGGCTACGAGGAGCAGGGCGTCGCGATGGACCGCGGCTACGTCCTCGTCGACGAGTACATGCAGACCAACGTGCCGACCATCTCGGCCGTCGGCGACCTCGTCCCCACCCTCCAGCTCGCGCACGTCGGCTTCGCCGAGGGCATGCTGGTGGCGGAGCGACTGGCCGGCCAGAAGGTCGTCCCGATCGACTACGACGGCGTCCCGCGCGTCACGTACTGCCACCCCGAGGTCGCGTCGGTGGGCATCACCGAGGCCAAGGCCAAGGAGCTGTACGGCGCGGACAAGGTCGTGGCGCTGAAGTACAACCTTGCGGGCAACGGCAAGAGCAAGATCCTCAAGACCGCGGGCGAGATCAAGCTCGTCCAGGTCAAGGACGGTGCCGTGGTCGGCGTCCACATGGTCGGTGACCGTATGGGCGAGCAGGTCGGCGAGGCCCAGCTGGTCTACAACTGGGAGGCCCTGCCGGCCGAGGTTGCGCAGCTCATCCACGCGCACCCCACGCAGAACGAGGCGCTCGGCGAGGCCCACCTGGCCCTGGCCGGCAAGCCCCTCCACTCCCACGACTGACCACCAGTCCCGGGCGCGACCACATCCGTACTTGCGATAGGAGCAACTGAAACCATGGCGGTTTCCGTAACCCTGCCGGCGCTCGGCGAGAGCGTCACCGAGGGCACCGTCACCCGCTGGCTTAAGGCCGAGGGCGAGCGCATCGAGGCCGACGAGCCGCTGCTGGAGGTGTCGACCGACAAGGTCGACACCGAGATCCCGGCCCCGGCCTCCGGCGTACTGGCCTCCATCAAGGTGGCCGAGGACGAGACCGTGGAGGTCGGCGCCGAGCTGGCCATCATCGACGACGGCAGCGGTGCCCCCGCCGCCGCCCCGGCTCCGGCCGCCGCCGAGGCCCCGGCCCCGGCCGCACAGCCCGAGCCGGCCCCGGCCCCCGTGGCCGAGGCCCCCGCCGCCGCCCCCGCGGGCGGTGCCGAGGGCACGGACGTGCTCCTCCCCGCGCTCGGCGAGAGCGTCACCGAGGGCACCGTCACCCGCTGGCTGAAGGAGGTCGGCGAGGAGGTCTCCGAGGACGAGCCGCTGCTGGAGGTGTCCACCGACAAGGTCGACACCGAGATCCCGGCCCCGGCCTCCGGCACCCTGCTGGAGATCCTGGTGGGCGAGGACGAGACCGCCGAGGTCGGCGCCAAGCTCGCGGTGATCGGCGCCAAGGGCGCGGCTCCGGCCGCCGCCCCGGCACCGGCTGCCCCGGCTCCGGCCGCCGCTCCGGCTCCGGCTCCGGCCCCCGCGCCGGCACCGGCCCCGGCCGCTCCGGCGCCCACCCCGGCTCCGGCGCCCGCCCCGGCTCCGGCCCCCGCGCCGGCACCGGCCCCGGCCGCTCCGGCGCCCACCCCGGCTCCGGCGCCCGCCCCGGCTCCGGCCCCCGCGCCGGCTCCGGCTCCGGCCGCGCCCGCCGCCGTCACCCCCGCCCCGGCGGCCGGTGAGGCGGACGGCGCCTACGTCACCCCGCTGGTCCGCAAGCTCGCGGCGGAGAACGGCGTCAACCTCGCCACGGTCAAGGGCACCGGTGTCGGTGGCCGGATCCGCAAGCAGGACGTCATCGCCGCCGCCGAGGCCCTCAAGGCCGCCGTGCCGGCCCCGGCCGCCCCGGCTGCCGCGCCGTCCAAGGCCCCGGCCCTGGAGGTCTCGCCGCTGCGCGGTCAGACCGTCAAGATGCCGCGGATGCGCAAGGTCATCGGCGACAACATGATGAAGGCCCTGCACGGCCAGGCGCAGCTGACCTCCGTGGTCGAGGTGGACATCACCGCGATCATGCGGATGCGCAACAAGGCCAAGGACGCCTTCGCGCAGCGTGAGGGCGTCAAGCTCTCCCCGATGCCGTTCTTCGTCAAGGCCGCCGTCCAGGCTCTGAAGGCCCACCCGGTCGTCAACGCCCGGATCAACGAGGACGAGGGCACGATCACCTACTTCGACACCGAGAACGTCGGTATCGCGGTGGACGCGGAGAAGGGCCTGATGACCCCGGTCATCAAGGGTGCGGGCGACCTCAACATCGCCGGCATCGCCCGGAAGACCGCGGAGCTGGCGGGCAAGGTCCGCGCCAACAAGATCACCCCGGACGAGCTGTCCGGCGCGACCTTCACCATCAGCAACACCGGTTCGCGCGGCGCCCTGTTCGACACCGTGATCGTGCCGCCGAACCAGGTCGGCATCCTGGGCATCGGTGCCACCGTCAAGCGCCCGGTGGTCATCAACCACCCGGACCTCGGCGAGACCATCGCCGTCCGCGACATGACCTACCTGGCCCTGTCGTACGACCACCGCCTGGTGGACGGTGCCGACGCGGCCCGCTACCTGACCACGGTCAAGCAGATCCTGGAGGCCGCGGAGTTCGAGACCGAGATCGGTCTGTAGCGGTCACCCAAGCGACCGAGGATCGCAACGAGACCAAGATGGGTCTCTGAGCGGCGGTCGCTCGCGCGGCGACCGAGGATCGCAACGAGACCGAAAGCGGTCTCCGACGCCGACTCCCGCCAGGGAGAAGGCAGTTGTGCCCAGGGGCCGGCCCCGGTTCGTTCCGACGAGCCGGGGCCGGCCCTTCGGCACGTCCGCGTCCCCGATAATGGGCCCGGCACCACGTCTCGCGGCCCGATCCGCTCTGAAGGAGCACCTCATGACCCCGCCCGTCGTCCACTCGCTGCGCGAACAGATCCGCGAGCACATCCTCGAGGGGATCGTCAGCGGCCGCTGGCAGCCGGGCGAGCGGATCGTGGAGCGGCGGATCGCGGTGGAGCTGGAGGTCAGCCAGACGCCGGTGCGGGAGGCGCTGCGGGAGCTGGAGTCGCTCCAGCTCATCGAGTCGGCGCCGAACAAGGGCGTCCGGGTGCGGAACCTCACCGCGGACGACCTCAAGGAGAGCTACCCGGTCCGGGCCGGGCTGGAGCAGGTCGCCGCGGAGCTGGCGGCGGACCGGCTGGCGGAGGACACCGCGGCACTGGAGCGCGAGGTGGCGGCCCTGCGGGAAGCCGACGCGGCGGGTGACGGCGAGGCCCAGGTGCGGCACACGGTGGCCTTCCACCGGGAGATCGTGCGGGCGGCCGGGAACGCCGTGCTGCTGCACACCTGGGAGTCGCTGGGCATCGAGGTCTGGACGACGCTGTCGATCCGCTGGTTCAGTCCCGAGCAGCGCTCGCACGCCCAGGACCACCAGGAGCTGGTGGACGCGTTCCGGCGGCGCGACCCGCGGATCGGCGCGCTCCTCAAGGCACATGTGCTGAGCTGCGCGCCGCGGGTGTAGGCGTACCGGGGACAGGGGCGGCGCCGACGGGCGGCCTCGCGGATGCTTCCGCGGGGCCGCTTCCGCGTGTTCCGGCGTGTTTCGGCATGTGGGGAAAGGCACTCGGGGCCGGCCGCTCCGGGCCTCGGGAGGGCCCGTCGGTTCCGGGGTGTGCCGGGGGCGCTCCGGGGCGTAACGGAGGCGGGCTCCGGAGCTGGCACGCGGTGCCCCGAATTGCGGCACCCCGTGCCGACCTGCGGTTTTTCCTCCGTTCGGCGTTGATCGATCATCGATCAGAGAGTTATCGTCGAGGACTGGGGCGCGACACCCCTGCCTGCCGAATGCCTGCCGAACTCGCATTCCCACCCGTCCGGAAAGGGGCCACCCATGCCCGATCCCGTGCGCCTGCCGTACAGCCAGCTCGACCAGCTCCCGGACCGCGACCCCGAGGAGACGGCCGAGTGGCGCGAGTCGCTGGACGCCGTCACCAAGGCAGCGGGCCCGCATCGCGCCGCGTACCTGATGCGCCGCGCCCTGGAGCACACCGCCCACACCGAGGGCACCGACCTGCCCTCGCTGCTGGAGACGGACTACGTCAACACCATCCCGACCTCCGCCGAGCCGGAGTTCCCCGGTGACGAGGCCCTGGAGGCCCGGATCACCGCCTGGAACCGCTGGAACGCGGCGGCCATGGTGACCCGCGGCTCCAAGCTCGGCCTGGGCGGCCACATCGCGACCTTCGCCTCGGCGGCCTGGCTGTACGAGACCGGCTTCCAGCACTTCTTCCGCGGCAAGGAGGGCGACGGCTCCGGCGACCAGCTCTACATCCAGGGCCACGCCTCCCCCGGCATCTACGCCCGCGCCTTCCTCGAAGGCCGGCTCACCGAGGAGCAGCTGGACCACTTCCGCCAGGAGGCCGGCGGCGAGGGCCTGCCCTCGTACCCGCACCCGCGGCGGCTGCCCTGGCTGTGGGAGTTCCCCACCGTCTCCATGGGCCTCGGCCCGCTCTCCGCGATCTACCAGGCGCGCTTCAACCGCTACCTGGAGCACCGCGGCATCAAGGACACCGCGAACTCGCACGTGTGGGCGTTCCTCGGCGACGGCGAGATGGACGAGCCGGAGTCGACCGCCGCCCTGGCGCTGGCCGGCCGCGAGGGGCTGGACAACCTCACCTTCGTCATCAACTGCAACCTGCAGCGCCTGGACGGCCCGGTCCGCCCCAACTTCAAGATCGTGCAGGAGCTGGAGGCCCAGTTCCGCGCCGCCGGGTGGAACGTCGTCAAGGCCCTGTGGGGCCGGGCCTGGGACGAGGTCTTCGCGCTCGACACCGACGGTGTGCTGCTGCAGCGGCTGCGCGAGACCCCGGACGCGCAGTTCCAGACGTACGCCACCCGCGACGCCGCCTATCTGCGCGAGCACTTCTTCGGTGCGAGCGACGCCCTGAAGGCGCTCGGCGCGCAGCTCTCCGACGCCAAGCTGCTGGAGCTGTTCCAGACCTCCCGCGCCGGCCACGAGCCGCGCAAGGTGTACGCCGCGTACCGGGCCGCCGTCGAGCACAAGGGCGCGCCGACGGTCATCCTGGCGCAGACCGTCAAGGGCTACACCCTCGGCACGGGCTTCGAGTCCCGCAACGCCAACCACCAGATGAAGAAGCTGACGATGGCGGAGTTCCGCACCATGCGGGACCTGCTCGAACTCCCCATCCCGGACAGCGCGTTGGAGGGCGACCTGGTGCCGTACTGGCGCCCGGCCGAGGACTCCCCGGAGATGCGGTACCTGCGCACCCGGCGCGCCGCCCTGGACGGCCCGGCCCCGGCCCGGCAGGTCGTGGCCAAGCCGCTGCCGATGCCCGCCGACAAGAACTTCGACGCGCTGAAGAAGGGCTCCGGCAGCCAGGAGATCGCCACCACCATGGCGTTCGTCCGGCTGATCAAGGACCTGATGCGGGACAAGGAGACCGGCAAGCGCTGGGTCCCGATCGTCCCGGACGAGGCCCGCACCTTCGGCATGGAGTCGCTCTTCCCGACCGCCGGCCTCTACTCCCCCAAGGGCGCGACCTACGACCCGGTCGACCGGGACCAGCTGCTCTGGTACAAGGAGGCCAAGAACGGCCAGATCCTCAACGAGGGCATCACCGAGGCCGGTTCGCTGGCCGACTTCACCGCCGCCGCGACGTCGTACGCGACGCACGGCGAGCCGATGATCCCGTTCTACATCTTCTACTCGATGTTCGGCTGGCAGCGGACCGCCGACCAGTTCTGGGCGCTCGCCGACCAGTTGGGCCGCGGCTTCGTGATCGGCGCCACCGCCGGCCGCACGACGATGACCGGTGAGGGCCTCCAGCACGCCGACGGCCACTCGCACCTGATCGCCTCCACCAACCCGGCGGCGCTCTCGTACGACCCGGCGTTCGCCTACGAGGTGGCGGTGATCGTCAAGGAGGGCCTGCGCCGGATGTACGGCGCGACGGAAGCCCACCCCGCCGGCGAGGACGTCTTCTACTACCTGACGGTCTACAACGAGACCAAGGTGCAGCCGCCGATGCCGGAGGGTGTCGAGGAGGGCATTCTCAAGGGCCTCTACCGCTTCAAGGAGGCCACCGCCATCGAGGGCACCGAGGTCCCGCGGCTCCAGCTGCTGGCCTCCGGCACCGCGATCCACTGGGCCCTGGAGGCGCAGCAACTGCTGGCCGCCGACTGGGGCGTGGCGGCGGACGTGTGGTCCGCGCCGTCCTGGACGGAGCTGCGCCGCGACGCCCTGGAGTGCGACGCGGCCCGCCTGGAGGGCGAGGACCGCATCCCGTACGTCACCCGTGCGCTGGCCGGTGCGCCCGGCCCGGTCGTCGCGGTGAGCGACTGGATGCGGGCGGTCCCGGACCAGATCGCCCCGTGGGTCGAGCAGGACTGGACCTCCATCGGGACGGACGGCTTCGGCCTGTCCGACACCCGTGAGGCGGCCCGCCGGCACTTCGGTGTCGACCCGCAGTCGGTGGTCGTCCAGGCGCTGGCGGCCCTGGCCCGGCGCGGGGACGTCAAGCCGGAGGCGGTCAAGGAGGCCCGCGAGCGCTACGGGCTCTGAGCCCGGGCCGCACGGGGCCCTCAAGGCGGCGCGGGCCCGGCCGACACCGGGTGCCGCCCGCCCACGATCTCCCGTGCGAAGACCACCTTCCGCGCCCGGGGTCTTCGCACGGGATCCCTTTCCGTCCCGCCGGCCCTGCGTTCCGCGTTCCGCGGACCGTGGCCGGCGGGGCGTTGTCAGTGGTGCGCCGCATGATGGATCCATGCGTGCCGCACGGCTGATCAGAATGGTGCTGCTGCTCCAGTCGCGGCCGTCGATGACGGCCGGCGAGCTGGCGCGGGAGCTGGAGGTCTCGGAGCGCACCGTCGCCCGGGACGTGCTGTCGCTCTCGGAGGCCGGGGTGCCGGTCTACGCGGACCGCGGCCGGTCCGGGGGCTACCGCCTGATAGGCGGCTACCGCACCCGGCTGACGGGCATGGGCCGCAGCGAGGCGGAGGCGCTCTTCCTGTCCGGAGTGCCCTCCGCGCTGCGCGAGATGGGCCTGGCCGACGCCGCGTCCGCGGCCCGGCTGAAGGTCTCCGCCGCGCTGCTGCCGGAGCTGCGGGACGCCGCGTCGGGCGCCGCCCAGCGGTTCCATCTGGACGCGCCGCGCTGGTACCACGATCCGGAGACGCCCGCGCTGCTGCCGGTGATCGCCGACGCGGTGTGGGACGACCGTCGGCTGACGGCCCGTTATCTCCGTGCCGGCCGCGAGGTGGCCCGGGAGCTGGAGCCGTACGGTCTCGTGCTGAAGGCGGGCGTCTGGTATCTGGCGGCCCGGGCGGCCGATTCGCCCGGGGGGCCCGCGGCGGCGCCGGCCGGCTTCCGGGTCTACCGCGTCGACCGGTTCACCGCGGCCGAGCCGCACGTCCCGGCGGCCGCCCCCTGGGGCGGCGGCAAGGGCGGGGACGCGGCGGGCGGCGGGCGCTTCGTCCGCGATCCGGAGTTCGACCTGCCCGCGTTCTGGGCCGAGCGGGCCGAGCAGTTCCGGCGGTCGCTGCTGCGCGAGGAGGTGCTGATCCGGCTCTCCCCGCGCGGAATCCGGCAGCTCCCCCATGTCACCGAGCCGGCCGCCGCCCGCGAGGCGGTGGAGCGGGCGGCGGCCGCGGACGGGCCCGATGCCCACGGATGGCTGCGCATCACCCTCGCCGTGGAGTCCGAGGAGGTCGCCTACGCCCAACTCCTGGGGCTCGGCCCGGAGGTCGAGGTACTGGCGCCCGCCGGGCTGCGGGAGCGGTTCGCGACGGCCGCCCGCCGCGCCGCCGCGCTCTACACCCCGGCGGAAGAGCCCGCCGACCGACCGGAGACGCCCTCGCGGTAGTCCTCCGGGCGCGCGTCCTTGCCGCCCAGCACCACGTCCGCGAAGTAGCCGAAGCAGTCCGGCCGGGTGCCGTCCGCGTCGGTGAAGTCGTACTCCTTGGCCAGTTGGCCGCTGGAGAGCGACCGGCCGGTGAAGCGCGCCTTGTCCGGATCGGCGACCAGGGCCCGTACCGCGCGGCCGATCAGGGCCGGAGACTCGGCGATGGCGAAGTGCGGTTCCCGGGCGATCGCGTCGCGCCAGGTCTCCTCGGTGACGCCGAAGTGGTCCAGCATCTCCTCGGAGCGCAGGAAGCCCGGGGTGAGCGAGACCGCGGTGCCGCCGTACTCGCGCAGTTCACTGGCGAGCCCGAAGGCGATCCGGTGCGGGACGTTCTTGGTGATGTCGAAGCAGAGGCTGTCGCGGTAGGTGCGGTTGAAGTCGGCGGTGCCGTCGGTGACCTCGACGACCAGTCCGCCGGGCCGCCGGATCAGCAGCGGCAACGCGAAGTGCCCGGTGATGACGTGGGTGTCGATGCCGAGCCGGAACATCCGCAGTCCGCCGGCCAGGTCCAGGTCCCACACCTTGGTGTCGAACTGGATCAGCCGGTCGCCGCCCCAGACGCTGTTCACCAGGACGTCCAGCCGCCCCTGTTCCCGGTCGATGCGTTCGACGAGCGCCCTGACCTGCGCCGGCTCCAGATGGTCGGTGGGCACCGCGATCCCGGTACCGCCGGCCGCGTCGACCAGCTCCGCCGTCTGCTCGATGGTCTCCGTGGCCCGGCCGACCTCGCTGACGCGGTCCCGGGTCGTGCGGCCGGTGACGTAGACCACCGCGCCGGCCCGGCCCAGCTCCACCGCCATCGCCCGGCCCGCGCCCCGGGTGGCGCCGGCGACCAGCGCCACCCGCCCGGTCAGATCGCCCTCGGGCGCCCGCCCGCCGGGCGCCGCGGCGACCGTCCGCCCGTCCGCCGCCGCCCGCTGCGCCGTGTTCTCCTGCGCCGTCACGTGTCACTCCTCGCTGCTGCCTGCTGTGCCGTCGTTGCAGAGCGACCCTGACAGCGAAACCCGACACCTCCTGTCGGGTTTTCCACGAACGTTTCCACGGACGATTCCTCGGACGTTCCGGGGGCGATTCCTCGGACGCTTCCCCGGATGCCGCCGACGCCGAACCACCCCCGCCCACACCCACACCCGCGCCCACGCCCCCACCGCCTACGGCCGCAGCGCCCGCAGCCCGCCGCCGTCCCGCAGCCGGCCGGCGACCTGTACCGGGGTGTCGCGGCTGGCCGGGACCGCCAGCGTCGGCGCCGCCGCGCCGGCCCGCACCCCACCGGTCACATCGATCGCGGACACCTCGCCACTGCCCGCCGCGAGCAGGTACCACTTCCCGGACTTGGCCTGCCAGTGGACGTCGCCGAGCACATGCCGGCCGAAGCGGCTGCACACCGCCGTGCCGACGGCCCGGCCGGCCACCCGCCCCGGGTCGGTCGGCCCGGCCGCCGACGTCTGGAACTGCACCATGGCCCGGCCGGGGCCGCGCCAGGTGTCGGCGCGGTTGCACACCCAGGTCGCGGTGCCGCCGCCCTCGGGGAGGACCTGCTGCGCGTAGACCCAGTTGTTGACGGACCGTACGCCGCTGCCGCGCAGCGCCCGCAGGGTGCACGCGGTACGGGCCCAGCTGCGCAGCGCCGGGGCGCCGGTGGCCTCGCCGGGCCCGCCGCCGGCCGCGGGCGGCGGCAGATACGTCAGATGCACCGGCGCCAGGTCGCCGAGGTCGGTCAGCAGGAAGGAGCGGCGGTCGTCGATCCGCGGCGAGGAGCGGAACTCGGCCACCGGCCAGTGCCCGCAGGGGGCGCCGTCCGCGGGCGGGAGCGGGATGCGGTCGGTGACGCCGTCCGGGGCCAGGTGCAGCCCGCTCGGCGGGGCGCCCGGGGCGAGCAGGTCCCGGACCGCGACGCCGGAGACCCAGGGCGCGATCAGATAGCGCATCCAGCCGTTGCCGCGGCCGATCACCAGCGCGCCGGCGGAGGTGAGGTCGGCGTTGTCGACCCGGGCGAAGTGCAGAGTGGGGGTGGCGCCTTCCGGTTCGGCGTACCGCACCAGCCGCTCGCCGTCGTGGAAGACCACCACCATGACGTTGTCGATCAGCCCGGCGTACAGCAGCCGGGGCGGGGCGGCCGGCGGACGGCTGGAGGTGTCCGCCGCCGTGACGATCCGGGTGCCGGGGGGCGGCGCGGCCCACACCCGCAGCGCCCGCGCCAGCAGCTCCCGGTCACCGGCCTGGCGGCCGCGCGGCGGCCAGGCGGTGAAGTCCACCCGGGCGGTCCGGGCCCACTGCTCGTCGGGGGCGCGCAGCAGCCGGCCGGGGTCGAGGGCCTGCTCGGCGACGGGGGCCGCGCCGCCGTCCGCGGGCCGGCCGGCGGGCAGCGCCAGGGCGACCACGCCGGCCACCACCACCGCCGCCAGCGCGGCCGTCGCCCGGACCCGCTGCCGGCGGCGGAGCAGGTCGGTCGGCCGGGCCTGGACGGTGCAGGGGTCGAACTCCCCGGAGTTCAGCAGCGCCCCGGCCCCGGCCCCGGTCCGCCGGTCCAGCTGCGCCGCCGCCCGCTGTGCCGCGTCGGGGTCCGGGACCCCGGCCCGGGCCAGCACGGTGCGGGCCGCGTCCGCGTCCAGCCCCTCCAGCTGCCACAGCCCGAGCGCGGCCCGGACCGCGGCCGGGACCGCCGACAGGGCCTGGTCCAGGGCGAGTTCGTCGGCGCCGCCGGCCCGCGGGAAGAGCCGCAGCCCCCAGACGAACGGCACGGTCGGCAGCAGCACCGCGGGCCGCTGCCGGTCCTCGTAGGCCAGCGCCAGTTCCACGGTGCGCTGGCGGACCAGGTCGTAGCCGGCGCCGGCGTCCGGGCCGCGCTGGGCGGGCAGCGCGCCGGCCGGCCGGCGCGGCAGGCGCCACGGCAGTGCCCGCTGCACCAGGCCGTGCGCGGTGAGGACCTTGCGGTGGCGGCCCATCGACGGGGGCAGGACGAGATAGGCGAGGCGGACCAGCCGCGGGTAGTGCTCGACGAGGGCCGCCTCGGCGCGTTCGACCTCGGCCCGGGTTCGTTCGTCCATGGGCATGGCGGTAAGCGCCCTTCACGAAGTGGGAGTGCGGGGGTGGGGGATGCCGGGTGGGCTGGGTGGGAGGATTGGGACAGATTTGTACTGCCGTCGTGCATGCCGCACAACGAGGGAGTCCCGGCGCGGTCACCGCCGGGTCACCCCTCCCGGCGCCCCGGACCGCCGGCCCGGACGGCGCCCCGGCGTGTCCGGGGCATTCCGCGTGCGGGGCGCGGCGGCAGGGCGGATGCTGGAGCGGTGATGGACGAGACGGACTTCTGGGAGCTGATCGACGACTCCCGCGCGGCCGCCGGGAACGACCCCGAGGAGCAGGCCGACGCACTGGTCGAGCGGCTGCTCGGGCTCGACCCGGACCGCGTCGTCGACTTCGCCCGCCACTTCGAGGAACGCTACAACCGCGCCTACACCTGGGACCTGTGGGCCGCCGCGGCCCTGATGCTGGACGGCGCGAGCGACGACGCCTTCGACTACTTCCGCTGCTGGCTGATCGGCCAGGGCCGGCACGTCTTCGAGGGCGCGCTGGACGATCCGGACCAGCTCGCCCGTCTCGTCGGCGACTTCGACGAGGAGACCGACGGCGACGCCGAGGAGCTGGGCTACGCCGCCGACGAGGCGTACGAGCAGCTGACCGGCGCCGTCATGCCCGACCTGCGGCTGCCGCCGGCCCCGCCGGAACCGCTCGGCGGCTACCTCGACTTCGACGACGACGCGGCCCTGGCCGAGCGCTTCCCCCGGCTGTGGGCCCGCTTCCGCCGCTGAGCCCGCCCGTCCGTCCCGCACGGTCCGTCCCGGCCGGTCCCCTGCGTCGCCCCGGATTGCGGGCAGGATGGCCCCATGCGGATCGCGATCACCGGCTCGACCGGACTCATCGGCACGGCCCTCGTCCGGAACCTGCGCGCGGACGGCCACGACGTCGTCCGGCTCGTGCGCCGACGGCCGGCGGCGGCCGACGAGGTGGCCTGGGACCCCGCGGGGCGGCGGCTGGACCCGGCCGCGCTGGCCGGCTGCGCGGCGGTGGTGCACCTCGCCGGGGCGGGCGTCGCCGACCACCGCTGGACGGCCGCGTACAAACAGGAACTCCGCGACAGCCGGGTGCTGGGCACCCGGACGCTGGCCACCGCGCTGGCCGCGATGGACGAGCCGCCGCGGGTCCTCGTCAGCGGCAGCGCCATCGGCTTCTACGGCGACACCGGCGACCGGCGCACGGACGAGCGCGCGCCGGCCGGTACGGGCTTCCTGCCGGAGCTGTGCGTGGCCTGGGAGGAGGCGGCGGCGCCCGCCCAGGAGGCCGGCATCCGGACCGTCTTCGCCCGGACCGGCCTGGTCGTGGCGCGCTCCGGCGGGGCCTGGGGGCGGCTCTTCCCGCTGTTCCGGATGGGGTTGGGCGGCCGGCTCGGGGACGGCGGCCAGTACTGGAGCTTCATCTCCCTGCGGGACCACCTCGCGGCGCTCCGCCATCTGCTGGTCACCGAGGGGCTGTCCGGGCCGGTCAACCTCACCGCGCCGGAGCCGGTCACCAACCGCGAGGCGACGGCGGTGATGGGCCGGGTGCTGCGCCGCCCCACGCTGTGCACGGTGCCGGCGCCGGTGCTGCGGCTCGTCCTCGGGGAGTTCGCACAGGACGTGCTGGGCAGTCAACGGATCGTGCCGCGGCGGCTGCTGGAGTCCGGTTTCGCCTTCACGGACCCGCGGATCGGCGACGCGGTGCGCGCCGCTCTGGCGTCGTAGGACGACCCCCGGGCCCCGCGGGCCGGGAAGTGGCGCGGGGGCCGCTCCGACGCGCCCCCGGGGCGCCCCTGTCGGCCGGGGCGCGGTGGTCCCTACGGTCCTCGGACACACCACTGGGCATCCCGGGCGGCCGCACCGGGCATCAGCACCGTGCGCTGCCGCTGGGACCGACCTCGGGAGGGGAATGTGCTGCGCTCCGCATCGGCCGTCGACGTCGTCATCGTGGGGGCCGGGCCGGCCGGCCTCGCCGCCGCCCGCCATCTGACCGGGGCCGGGCTCTCGGTCACCGTCCTGGAGGCCGCCGAGCGGGTCGGCGGCCGCTCCGCCACCGACGAGGTGGACGGCTTCCGTCTGGACCGCTGCGGCCGCCCGCTGGCGGTCTCCCCGGTCGCGCTGCGTCGCACGCCCGGCCTGGCGGAGCTGACGCTGCGTCCGTTCGCGGCCGGGCTGGGCCTCCACAACGGGCAGCGGGTCCAGCGCATCAGCCCGCTGCGATGCACAAGGGGCGCACTCTCCGCGGCGCGCGCCCTCACACGCGCCGACCGGCGCACGGAGCGGATCGCCGACCGTCCGGTCAGTGACGCCCTGGCCGGCCGCCCGGCGTTCCCGCCGCGCACCCACGACACCTTCCTGCGGCCGCTGCTGGGCGCCCTGCTCTGCGATCCCCGGCTGGGCGGCTCCAGCCGGGGCGCGGCGCAGGTGCTGCGGGCCTTCGCGGACGGCCGGCTGGCGCTGCCGACGGGCGGCGCCTCGGCCGTACCGGAACTGCTGGCGGCCGGTCTGCCGCCGGGCACCGTACGGACCTCCGTGGCGGTCACGGCCGTCGACACCAACGGCGTCCACACCCGCGAGCACGGCCGGATACCGTGCCGGGCGGTGCTGGTGGCGACCGGCGCGCGGGACGCCGCCGCACTGCTGCCGGGGCTGCGGGTGCCCGCCTTCCACCCGCTGACGGTGCTGCACCACACCGCGGACGCCCCGGCCGGCACCCGCGGCGGCCCCGCCCGGGACACCGCCCTGATCCTGCCGACCGAGGGCCCCATCGGCTTCAGCTACCTCGCCGGCGCGATCGACCCGTCCCGCACCCCGCCCGGCCGGCCGCTGGTCACCACCGTCGTCCTCGGCCCCGCCGCGGCGCTGCCGCTGGACGTCCTCGACAAGACCGTCCGGCCCCGGCTGGACCGGATCTACGGCGTGCGGACGGACGACTGGCAACTCCTGACGGGCCATCACAACCCGTACGCGGTACCGGCGATGGCCACCCCGCACGACCCGCAGCGCACCGTCCGGGTGCTGGCCGGGCTGTACGTCTGCGGCGACCACCGCGACACCAGCACCCTCCAGGGGGCCCTGCGCTCCGGCCACCGCGCCGCCCGCGCCCTCCTCCAGGACTTCGGCCTCCCGGCCCGTCCGGAACCGGACACCGTACCGGCGGCGGCCTAGGGCACACCGGCCCGTCAGCCCAGCGCGGCCACCCGCTCGCGGTAGCCGCGCACCGCCGGCGCGTCCCGGTACGGCTCCAGCCTGCGCTCGAAGTCCCGGACGTACTCGTGGGCCCGGACCGAGCGCATCTCGGACGCCTGCAGGGCCGCCTCGGCGCCGAGCGTGCACGCCTGCTCCAACTCGCCCAGGCCCAGCCGCGCGGTGGCCAGCACCACCCGGCAGAACAGCCGGCTGCGGGCGAACCCGGCGGCGCGCAGCTGCAGCGAGCGCTCGGCGTGCTGGGAGGCGGCGCGGTACTGCTGGAGATCGCGGTGGCAGTGCGCGAGTTCGTCGGCGAGCTGGGCCTCGTCGAAGAAGCGCGCCCAGTAGGGGGTGTCGTCCCCGGGACGGGCGCCCTCCAGGGCCCGTTCGGCGCGGGCCAGCGCGGCCGTGCAGGCCCGGACCTCGCCGAGGACGCCGTGGCCGCGCGCCTCGGCGGCGTGCAGCAGCGCCTGCACGGTGGGCGGCACACCGCTGCCGACGCCCTGCTGGGCGACCCGGGCCAGTTGGACGGCCTCCCGGCCGTGCCCCAGATAGACCGCCTGCCGGCTCATCGTCACCAGGACATAGGCGCCGTACGCCCGGTCGCCGGCGGCCTGGGACAGCCGCAGCGCCTGGACGAAGTACCGCTGCGCCAGCCCGTGCGCGGCGATGTCGTACGAGGTCCAGCCGGCCAGCCGGGTCAGGTCGGCGGCGGCCGAGAACAGCCGGCGGCCGACGGTCTCCCCGTAGGTGCCGCGCAGCATCGGCTCGGCCTCGTGCTCCAGATAGCGCACCAGGGCCTGGCGGGCGTGGCCGCCGCCGTAGGCGTGGTCCAGGGCGCGGAACAGCTCGCCGACCGAGCGCAGGGCCGCGATGTCGCCGGAGGTGACCCGGCCGCCCTGGGTGCGGTCCACCCGCTCGGTCTGCCGCTGCCGGGGCACGGCCGACCGGCCGCCCTGGAGCGGGACCCGCTCGCCGGCCTCGCCCGCCGGCTCGCCGTGCGCGACGCGTTCGTCGGGGCGGCCGATGAGCCAGTCCCGGCTGGGCACCACCAGGCCGGCCGGGGTGAAGGCGATCTTGCGGAGTTCGGCGTGGCTGCCGGAGTCCTTGCGCCACAGTCCGCTGACGATGTCCACCGCCTCGGTCGGCGTGGAGGCGAACTCCAGCCCGGCGTACACCGGCGCGCAAGCGTCCAGACCGAGGTCCTGCGCGGAGAGCCGGCGCCCCAGCCGACGGGTGAAGACCTCCGCGATCAGCGCGGGGGTGGTGCCTCTGGGCTGCTGCCCGCGCAGCCAGCGCGTCACCGACGTCTTGTCGTAGCGCAGATCGAGGCCGTGCTCGATGCCCAGTTGATCAACCCGTCTGGCCAGCCCTGCGTTGGAGAAGCCCGCCTCGGCGATGAGCGCGGCCAGTTGGCGGTTGGGCGTGTGGTGCGGGGGTCGTTCCGTCATCAGCTTTACCGGTCTCCTGCCTTCCGGGCCGGGCCGCCGGGTTCGACTGATCCCGTCCGGCATGCTCGCTTCGCCCTTGTGGAACGGCGTGAATGTAACGGCCTTCAGCGCCTTTCTCGCGGCCTGCGCCCCGCGTTCATCCGATCGTGTGAGCACGTCACAGGCGCTTCGAGGGCCGTGCGGCGCACCGGCCCGGTGCGGGGGGCGCAACGGGCGGCCGTACAGTGGCATGGGCGCGACGTGGCATCGCACGTGCCTCGCAAGAGGCATCACACGTCGCAGGGATCTGCGACAAGGTTCGAAGAGGAGCTGCCGTGACTGCGATCTCTCGGGGGGAGACCCCCGTACCCGAGGGGCTGCGCTTTGTGCATCTGGGCTTCGGGACGGACGCCGTCGAGTACGAGTCCGCGTGGCAGGAGCAGCGTCGCATCCACGCGGCCCGGTTCGCCGACGAGATCCCCGACACCTGCCTGCTCCTGGAGCACCAGGCCGTCTACACCGCGGGCCGCCGCACCTCCGACGACGAACGCCCCCTGGACGGCACCCCGGTCGTCGACGTGGACCGCGGCGGGAAGATCACCTGGCACGGCCCGGGCCAGCTGGTGGGCTACCCGATCCAGAAGCTGCCGCGCCCCGTCGACGTGGTCGCGCACGTCCGGCGGCTGGAGGAGGCCCTCATCCGGGTCTGCGCCGAGTTCGGCGTCGAGGGCACCCGGGTCGAGGGGCGCAGCGGCGTGTGGGTCCTGGGCGATCCGGTGGAGCAGCGGCCGGCCCTCGGCGGGCTGCAGCTCGACTTCGACCCGCGGACCGCGGACGAGTTGTTCGACCCGCGGCTGAACGGCCCGGAGTACGCCCCGTCCAACGCCGGCCAGCGCGGCGAGGACCGCAAGCTCGCCGCGATCGGCATCCGCGTCGCCAAGGGCGTCACCATGCACGGCTTCGCCCTCAATGTGAATCCGGACACCACCTCGTTCGACAAGATCGTGCCGTGCGGCATCCGGGACGCCGGTGTCGCCTCGCTCTCCGGCGAGCTGGGCCGCGAGGTCACCATCGCCGAGGCCCTGCCGGTCGTCGAGAAACACCTGGGAGAGGTCCTGGAGAACGCCGTCCTGCTCCCCCGCGCGGTCTGAGCACCGCCCCGCGGCCGGGCCGCGGGAATGCCGCCCTCCCGTCCGGGGTTCGGCCAAGCACGACCCGCACGTGGAAATGCGTGCGAATTGACGGGCGTACCCTGGTGTACGCCGAAGAATCGAAGTTGTTAGGGAGCCGACGTGTCCGCAGTCGCACCCGACGGACGCAAGATGCTGCGCCTGGAGGTCCGCAACAGCCAGACCCCCATCGAGCGCAAGCCCGAGTGGATCAAGACCCGGGCGAAAATGGGTCCCGAGTACAACCACCTCCAGGGCCTGGTCAAGAGCGAGGGTCTGCACACGGTCTGCCAGGAGGCGGGCTGTCCCAACATCTTCGAGTGCTGGGAGGACCGCGAGGCGACCTTCCTCATCGGTGGTGACCAGTGCACCCGCCGCTGCGACTTCTGCCAGATCGACACCGGCAAGCCGCAGGCGCTGGACCGCGACGAGCCGCGCCGGGTCGCCGAGTCCGTGCAGACCATGGGCCTGAAGTACGCCACGATCACCGGCGTCGCCCGCGACGACCTGGAGGACGGCGGCGCCTGGCTCTACGCCGAGACCGTCCGCCAGATCCACGCCGCGATGCCCGACACCGGCGTGGAACTGCTGATCCCGGACTTCAACGCGATCCCCGAGCAGCTCGCCGAGGTCTTCTCCTCCCGCCCGGAGGTGCTGGCCCACAACGTCGAGACGGTCCCGCGGATCTTCAAGCGGATCCGCCCCGGCTTCCGCTACGAGCGGTCGCTGGAGGTGATCACCAAGTCCCGCGAGGCCGGCCTGGTCACCAAGTCCAACCTCATCCTGGGCATGGGCGAGACCCGCGAGGAGATCAGCCAGGCGCTCCAGGACCTGCACGACGCGGGCTGCGAGCTGATCACGATCACCCAGTACCTGCGCCCCTCGGTCCGCCACCACCCCATCGAGCGCTGGGTCAAGCCGGCCGAGTTCGTGGAGCTCAAGGAGGAGGCCGAGGAGATCGGCTACGCCGGCGTCATGTCCGGCCCGCTGGTCCGCTCCTCCTACCGCGCCGGCCGCCTCTACCAGCAGGCGGTCGAGCGGCGCGAGGTCGAGGCGTCCAGTCAGGCGGTTTGACGCCCCCGGCGCGCCAACTTGTGAAACGTGGCACATGCTTAGGAGACGCGGCCCCGCACTCCCCCAGGCAGGGGGCGTCGGGGCCGCGTCAACGTTTCATAGGTGTTTGACCGGCAGGTCATCCGTTGGTAACACCCTTCGGTGACGATGGATGTACGCACCGCAAGACACCTCCCCCCGCACCCCCTGTTCGTGTCCGTTCGTCCGAGGGAGACCATCACCATGGAGGTCGCGCCGCTCCGCGCCACCGCTCGCCCCATCCCCTCCGTCACCGGTGCTCTGCGTGCCATCGAGGCCGTCCTGCTGCGCGGCGGCCAGCGCACCGCCCGCCGCAACGCCTGGACATCGGTCCTGGAGGACCGCCGCCGCGCCAAGGACCGGTACGACGCCGGATACGTCCTGGAGGCCGCGGCCACCCGGCGCCCGCACGCCACGTAAACTTCGGTGTATGGCGAGGAAGGCAAACGCAACCGGCGCTGGCGGCGCTGAGAACTCCGGGCGGCTGAAGCAGATCGCCCTGACCTACAAGATGACCCGTCGGGTCGATTCCAAGGTCGGTCTTGTCGTCGCTGGCACAGGAATCGTCGTCTTCGGCGTCCTCCTCGCCATCGGCTTCGTGATCGGCCACCCCGTCTACGCGGGCGTCCTGGGCTTCGTCCTGGCGTTCCTCGCGATGGCGATCATCTTCGGCCGGCGCGCCGAGCGGGCGGCCTTCGGGCAGATGGAGGGCCAGCCCGGTGCGGCGGCCGCCGTCCTGGAGAACGTCGGCCGCGGCTGGACGGTGACCCCCGCCGTCGCGATGAACCGCAACCAGGACGTGGTGCACCGCGCCGTCGGCAAGGCCGGCATCGTCCTGGTCGGCGAGGGCAACCCGAACCGGCTGCGCGGCCTGCTGGGCGCCGAGAAGAAGCGCATGGCGCGCACCGTCGCGGACGCCCCGGTGCACGACATCGTCGTCGGCGACGGCGAGGGCGAGGTCCCCCT
Source organism: Streptomyces sp. MspMP-M5 (assembly GCF_000373585.1). GTDB lineage: Bacteria > Actinomycetota > Actinomycetes > Streptomycetales > Streptomycetaceae > Streptomyces. The sequence continues at coordinate 54,186 of NZ_KB891893.1, read as the reverse complement.
CAAGAAGCTGCGCACCCACCTGCTGAAGCTCCCCCGGGTCCTCCCCGGCCCCCAGGTGACGGCCGTCAACGACCGCCTGCGCGCCCTCGGCGACCTGATGAGCAACATGCCCGTCCCGAAGGGTCCGATGCCGAAGGGCATGCGGATGCCGAAGGGCGGCGGCAAGGCACGCTGAGACGCGGCTGAGACGCGCTGACCGGCCACGCCGGATTTCCCCCACTACGTACAACTACGTGCGACGCCCCGAGGCTTGGCCTCGGGGCGTCCGGCGTTGGTGGGGGCGCGAGGAGCCGATGGGGGCCTCCTCGCGGCTGGCTGCCGCTCTGCCGCCGGCCGTGGCCGGCTGTCGCCGGCTGTAGCTAGATCCGCATCTGTACCGTGGCTAGATCCGCACCTGTACCGCGCGGCTGAGCCGGTCGTGCAGCCCCCGGCCGTCCCGGTCCCAGATCGCCGCCGGGATGACCAGCACCAGCAGCAGCGTCCGCAGCACCACCCTCGGCAGGGTGATCCGGCCGCCGCCCTCAGCGACCACCCGCAGCCCCAGCAGCCGCTTGCCCGGGGTGCAGCCGACGGTGCCGACGGTCAGCACGCTCAGCACCGCGAACACCACCAGCGCCCAGTTGCTCGCCGACTGCGCCTTGCCGCCGCTGAGCAGCCCGTACGCGATGAGCAGGCAGAGCGCCCAGTCGATGAAGAGCGCGCCGAAGCGGCGGCCGACCCGTGCGATCGACCCCGGGCCCTCCTCGGGCAGCCCGAGCTGCTGCCCGCGGTAGCCGAAGTCGACACCCATGTCCTCGGCCGTCGCCCGGGGCCCGGAGATCCACGATCCGATTGCTTGCCTGTTGTCCACCCGTCCACGGTACTGCGACCGCATACGTTCCCCGGGCGCCGGGTTCCCGGACGACCGCGACCGCACCGCCGCCACCGTCCCCCGGCAGCCGTTGCCGCAGCGGTGCCGCACCCGACTCCGCGTCCGCTCCCGTGGGCGCACACTGGGGGTGAGGGCGACAGCGCGCCGGTTAACCTCGGCGAAACAAATGGGTCATGCTTGGGAAATCCCGCCTGCCTATGGTCGGGCGAGCGCGCCACCGCACGAGGACGCGCTCCGAGTCGCAACCCCGCGTCCGCCGAGCGGTGACCGGGCTAGGAGGAGTTGGATGTTCCAGAACGCCGACGACGCGAAGAAGTTCATCGCGGATGAGGACGTGAAGTTCGTCGACGTCCGTTTCTGCGACCTGCCGGGCGTGATGCAGCACTTCACGATCCCGGCTGCGGCGTTCGACCCGGACGAGGACCTGGCCTTCGACGGATCGTCGATCCGCGGCTTCCAGGCGATCCACGAGTCCGACATGGCGCTGCGCCCGGACCTGTCGACGGCCCGTGTCGACCCGTTCCGGCAGGAGAAGCACCTCAACATCAACTTCTTCATCCACGACCCGATCACGGGCGAGCAGTACAGCCGTGACCCGCGCAACATCGCCAAGAAGGCCGAGGCGTACCTCGCCTCCACCGGCGTCGCGGACACCGCGTACTTCGGTCCCGAGGCGGAGTTCTACGTCTTCGACTCGGTCCGCTTCGAGACCTCCGCGAACCAGGGCTTCTACCACATCGACTCCGAGGCCGGCGCCTGGAACACCGGTGCCCTGGAGGACAACCGCGGCTACAAGGTCCGTTACAAGGGCGGCTACTTCCCGGCCCCGCCGGTCGACCACTTCGCCGACCTGCGCGCCGAGATCTCCCTGGAGCTGGAGAAGTCCGGCCTCCAGGTCGAGCGCCAGCACCACGAGGTCGGCACCGCCGGCCAGGCGGAGATCAACTACAAGTTCAACACCCTCCTCGCCGCCGCCGACGACCTGATGCTGTTCAAGTACATCGTGAAGAACGTCGCCTGGCGCAACGGCAAGACGGCCACCTTCATGCCCAAGCCGATCTTCGGTGACAACGGCTCCGGCATGCACGTCCACCAGTCGCTGTGGCAGGGCGGCCAGCCGCTCTTCTACGACGAGCAGGGCTACGCGGGCCTCTCGGACACCGCCCGCTACTACATCGGCGGCATCCTCAAGCACGCCCCCTCGCTCCTGGCCTTCACCAACCCGACGGTGAACTCCTACCACCGCCTGGTCCCGGGCTTCGAGGCCCCGGTCAACCTCGTCTACTCGCAGCGCAACCGCTCCGCCGCGATGCGCATCCCGATCACCGGCTCCAACCCGAAGGCCAAGCGCGTCGAGTTCCGCGCCCCGGACCCGTCGTCCAACCCCTACCTCGCCTTCTCGGCCCTCCTCCTCGCCGGCCTCGACGGCGTCAAGAACAAGATCGAGCCCGCCGAGCCGATCGACAAGGACCTCTACGAGCTCGCCCCGGAGGAGCACGCCGGCGTCCCGCAGGTCCCGACCTCCCTCCCCGCGGTCCTCAACGCCCTCGAAGAGGACAACGAGTACCTCCAGCAGGGCGGCGTCTTCACCTCCGACCTGATCGAGACCTGGATCGACTACAAGCGCACCAACGAAATCGCCCCGATCCAACTCCGCCCGCACCCGCACGAGTTCGAGCTGTACTTCGACATCTAAAGACCGTCCCCGGGGCGGAGCGTGCTGGTTGCCGGTCCGGTCCGGGTGGTTGTGAGCCGTCGGCCGTGTCTTCCTTTTGGGGAAGGCGCGGCCGACGGCTTTTGTGTGGGTCCGAGCGCGTCGCGTTTCGGGCCGGGCGGTGGGTCGACCGGCTTGTCGGGGGCGGCAGTTGTCGCCGATCAGCGGATCTCGTGGATCAGCAGGAGTCGTGGATCAGCAGATGTCGCAGGTCAGCAGTTGTCGTAGAGCAGGGCTCGGACCAGGCGGCAGGTGGTGTCGGAGGGGTGGTGGACGCCGATGGCGAGGGCGGTGGAGCGGATGGTGGCGTTGCTGGCGTGCTCGGGGCGGTAGACGCCGGTGTCGAGCAGGGCTATGGCCAGGCGCATGGCCTTCAGGCGGCGGTTGTGGGATTCGTACCGCTCCCGGGGCCAGCCGGCGGGGAGCGGTTTCTTGGGCAGCGGGTGGGCCGGGAGGGGTTTCGTCATGAGTGTGGCAGCGGCCATCCGGCAGACCTCCAGGAGCTTCGGTGAACCCTCACTTACTGGTTCCCATTTTACTGCCGGGCACTGACAAAAGCCCCTGGCCAGGGGGGATTTGCCGCCCCTGGCCAAGGGGATTCGCCGGGTGCGGGGAGGCATGCGGGGAAGGTGTGCGGGACGGCGTGCGGGGGTGGTTCAGGAGGTCGGGACCTGGAGGGCGCGGAGGAGGTTTTTGTCGGGTTTGCCCACGGGGGTGAGGGGGATGGTGTCGAGGAGGTGGACGGCTGCGGGAGCGTAGAGGGCGCCCTTGTGGGCGGTGACGAAGGTGCGGAGGGCGGGCAGAGAGAGCTCGTCGGCGGAGTGGCCGGGGGCGGGGACGACGGCGAGGTGCACCTCCTCGGTCTCGTCGGGGCGGCGGACTCCGTAGGCGGCGGCGTGGGCGACGGCCGGGTGGGTGTGCAGGAGGTCCTCCAGTTCGGAGGGGTTGACGTGGCCGCCGACGACGATGACGACGTCCTTGAGGCGGTCGACGAGGTAGAGGCGGCCGTCGTCGTCCAGGTAGCCGACGTCGCCGGTGCGCAGCCAGCCGTCGCGGAGGACCTCCGCGGTGAGGTCGGGGCGCTTCCAGTAGCCGCGCATCACGCCGGCGGAGCGGACGTGGATCTCGCCCGGTTGCCCCGGGGGCAGGTCGCGGCCCTCGGGGTCGCGGACGGCGAGGGCGACGCCGGGCGTCGGGCGGCCGACGGTCATCGGGCGGTCGGTGCGGATGTCGGCGTGGTCGGCGGGGCCAGCCTCGGTGATCGACATCGCCTCGGACTGGCCGTACCAGCCGTAGAGGACCGGACCGAACGCCTCGGCCGCCTCGCGCATCCGGGACGCGGAGGCGGTGCAGCCCCCGTAGGAGATGCGGGTGAGGGAACCGAGGTCGGTGAACGGGAGGGTGGGGTCGTCCAGGAGGCGGTAGAGGAGCGGCGGCAGCAGCCAGAGGTGGGTGATGCGTTCGCGGGCGACGGTGGCCAGGACGGCGGTGGGGTCGAACTCCCGGTGGAGGACGATGCTGCCGCCGGCCACGAGGGTGGCGTCGGCCACGATGCCGGCCAGGTGGGCCAGCGAGGTGCAGGCCAGGAAACGGGGCGGGTCGCCGGCGGCCTCCCAGGAGGTGCGGCCGAGCATCGCGGCGATCCCGCTGTGGGTCATCCGAACGCCCTTGGGGACACCGGTCGTTCCGCCGGTGTGCCGGATGCACCAGTCGTCGTCGGGGCGGGCCGTGCTGGGGACGGTGGGGGTGGCGGGGAGGGCGGCGCAGGCGGCGAGCAGGTCGGGGCCGAGTGGGGCGGCGCCCGTAGGGGGCGGGCCGAAGGTCATGGCCTCGGGGCGGGGGCCGGTGCAGCCGTCCAGGAGGGCGCGGGCCGTGTCGTGCAGGTCGGGGTCGGCCAGGAGGAGGTCGGTCTCGGCGCTCTCGGTCACCCTGGCCAGGGTTTCGGCGGCCATCCCGTCGTAGAGGAGCACCACCCGCGCGCCCAGGAGGTTGACGGCGTAACGGGCGGCGAGCGCCTCGGGGCGGTTGCGGCCGAGGACGGAGACGGTCCGGCCGCGGCCGACGCCATGGGTGCCGAGGACGGCGGCCATGCGGTGGACGGTGGCGTGCAGGGCGTCCGCGGTGATGTGGTGGCCGTCGGCCGTGGTGACGACGGGGAGGTCCGGGTCGCGGGCGAGGGCGGCTAGCACGAGGTCGACGTAGCTGGTGAAGGACGGGGTGGTGGGCATGGTGGCTCCTCGGGGGTGGTGGTTCCGGTGGGTGGCACGGTGTGCCGGACGGTGGTGACGTTAGGCGTGACCGGTCATGCCTTCCACGACCAAATGCGCCATGTGGTCATGCCGTTGGGGTTATGAAGGGCCTTGGGACGGCTTCTGACGTGGGCGTTGGGCGGCGTCGGGGGACGGCGGGGGGCGGGGCCGCGCGGGGAAACGCGGATGACCGGGCGGAGGCGGCGGTGTTACGTTTCCGGGGCCGGCCGCGGGACTCCGGCGCGACTTCCGGACCTGCTCTGTCAAGCAACGATTCGCTGTTCGCGCCCTCATTCCCCGGCCGGCACCGATGTGCGGAGAGGTGTACGGGGGACGGCGTGGGAAGCCAGGAGACGCGGGCGGAGGCGGTGGCGGCCGAGGACGTGCTGCTGTTCGTCAACGCCGCAGTCACCGCCACCGGGCAGCGCGAGTTCCGGTCCGACGCGGCGGAGCAGCGGATGTCGCTGGACTTCCTGCACGCCTACGTGTGCGGCAACTACCGCCCCCTGTACGCCGCTTCGCTCGCCCTGGACGTCAACGACCACAATGCCGCGCTCATCGTGCGCCGCCTCCTGGAGACCGCCAGGGAGGCGACGCCGGAGGAGCGGCGTACCGAGGGGCGGCTGATCGCGGCCCGGTTGGCGCGGCTGCCGGCCCCGCGGGTGTACCGGCTGTTCCGGGAGCTGCGCCGGGCCCGGGTGAACAACCGCCGGACCCGCGCACTCGTCCGCGACTGGCTCGCCGCGCGCCCGGACCCGGCGCTGGACGCGGTGAAGTACCGCGCGGGGCTGGCGGGCGCGCTGCGCCACGCGCATCTGCCGCCGGCCGGTCCCGCCGACGACGAGCTGGGGGACTTCCTGTTCGCGCCGGGCCGGCGCACGCACTACGGCACGCCCCTGCTGGACGCCTGGCGGCGGGCGCACTACGAGCAGGCGGCGCTGTACGAGCTGCCGTTCACGGTCGCCGAGGGGTTCGCGGCCCGGCACGGCATCGACCGCCGTGTCTTCCTGGAGCGCATCGCACCCCGGATGACCCGTCTGGAACGACTGCGCGCCCAGGAGTCGGCCCGTGCGCACCGCGCCTCGGTGGCCGTCGATCCGGCGGCGATGCCGTTGACCCGGTTGGCGTCGTACGTCCTCGGGCTCCCGTTGGACGACCGGGTCGCGCGGCGGGCCGAACTGACCGGGGCGCTGCGGGCGGCGGCCCGGCGCGCGGCGGGCGCGCAGGCCGGCACCTGGGGGCGGGTGGCGGCCGTCCTGGACGACAGCTTCTCCGCGACGGGTTCGCGGCAGAAGCGGCAGCGTCCGCTGGCGGTCGCGCTGGCCTGCCACTTCCTGCTGGAGGCGCTGGCGGGGGCGTACCGCCCACTGTGGACGTCGGGACGGCAGGACGCGCTCCTGGCGTACCCGTACGGGGCGACGCCGCTGGGGGTTCGGGTGCTGGACGCGCTGGAGACGGGGCCGGAGCGGCTGGTGATCGTCTCGGACGGCTGGGACAACGCGCCGCCCGGGTTGGCGGGCGAGGTGCTGCGGGTGTGGCGGGAGCGGCTGGACCCCGGGGGCGAGGTCGTGGTGCTGCACCTCAATCCGGTGTACGACGCCGGGGAGTTCGCCGTGCGGCGGCTGTCGGCGGCGGTGCCCACGGTGGGTGTGCGGCGCGCCGAGGACCTTCCGGCGCTGGCGGAGCTGGCGCGGTTCGCGGAGGGGCGCAGCGGACCGGCGGAGCTGCGGGCCCATCTGGACGAGCGGGTGCGGCAGTTCCTGGAGGCGACGGAGGCCGGGACGGGCACGGGAGGCGGTGTGCGGTGAGCAGGCTGGATCTGGGCGGGCTGCGGGCCCGTCCGGCGCAGGTGTGGGGTGCGGTACGGCTGGTGCCGCTGGTGCGTGCGGAGCCGATCGAGGACCTGCGGCTGCACCGCGAGGTGTACGGGGACGGGGGGCCGGCCACGGTGGTGGCGGACCGGCGCACCTCGTACACCTCGTACATTCCGCATGGTTTCGTGGCGAACTGGACGGCGGACGGAACGCCGGCGGCCTCGTACGGCGCGCAGCTGAGCGACGGGAGCGGGCCGGTGGACTGTGCGCCGCTGCGCTTGCCGCGCAAGCTGGTGCAGCGGCAGCGCGGGCGGCGGACGGGGCGCGGGGGCGGCCCGGCGGGGCTGCGGTTCCTGCCGCTCCACCTGGCGCTCGACGGCTATCTGGCGCTCCATTTCGGCGGGCCGTCCGTGGTGTGGGAGGAGTGGACCCACCGGGCGGTGCGCGCGGGGCTGTCACCGCGCGTGGAGACGGTGTACCGGGGCGAGGAGATCGCCGGGCTGGCCGACGCGCTGCGGATCTTCGAGATCCATCCGGACCAGTGCGGGGTGCTGGTGTACGTGGCGGACGCGCCGGCCACCGCGTTCGTCGTGCCGCATCCGGACGACTACCGGGCGCTGCACCCGTCGCTGGTCCACCACCTCTATGGCGAGCTGATGTACCAGTACGCCCTGTACGGCGGCCCGGTGCCGGAGTTCTCGGCCCGGATCGCCGGGGAGTACGTCGGCTCGCTCGGGGAGCTGCGGGCGGCGGCCGAGCGGTCCCGGCGGGAGTGGGAGGCGCAGCACGCCGGGCTGATGGCGGCGGAGCTGCTCGACGGGACGTACGACCTGCGGCAGGTGTACCGGATGGGGCGGTTCCGGCTGTCCCGTTTCCTGCCGCCGTTCGCGCTGCACCGTCCACAGCACATCGGCGAGGTCATCACCGACAATCGGGGCCAAGTGGCGTATCTCATGACGTTCCGGCTCTCCGACAAGCAGGTGCGGCGCGGCCATGTGCTGCGACAGCTGGCCGCGCATGAATGGCACGTCGGGAACACCGCGGCCACCATGGGCATCGACGCCGGCGAACTCATGCGCAGGGTCCGGCACTTGGGCTTCGCGGGGCTGCTGCGGGAACACGGCTGAGCACCCACACAAGGGAATGCCAGGCGTTTTACCGTGAATCGTCGCAGAATCAGAGGATGTCCGACTGGGTAACCTGTGGTTCACATACGGGCAACGGTCGGGAAACGGCCTGTTGCGAGAGTGCTCCGGTACGCCCGCACGCGTACCCGCACCGACCCGTATAAGAGGACCCCGTGACCATCAAGGCCGAGTACATCTGGATCGACGGCACCCAGCCGACCGCCAAGCTCCGCTCCAAGACCAAGATCCTGAAAGACGGGAGCTCGCTGCCGCGCTGGGGCTTCGACGGGTCCAGCACCAACCAGGCCGAAGGCCACTCCTCGGACCTCGTGCTCGACCCGGTCTTCAGCTGCCCGGACCCGATCCGCGGCGGCGACCACCTGCTGGTGCTGTGCGAGGTGCTCAACACCGACCTCACGCCGCACCCCTCCAACACCCGGGCCCTGCTGCGCCCGGTGGCCGAGCGCTTCGCCGGCCAGGAGCCGCTGTTCGGCATCGAGCAGGAGTACACCTTCCTCAAGGGCGAGCGCCCGCTGGGCTTCCCCGAGGGCGGCGGCTTCCCGGCGCCCCAGGGTGGCTACTACTGCGGTGTCGGCGCCGGCGAGATCTTCGGCCGGGAGATCGTCGAGCAGCACCTCGACCGCTGCCTGGCGGCCGGCCTCGGCCTGTCCGGCATCAACGCCGAGGTGATGCCCGGCCAGTGGGAGTTCCAGGTGGGCGCGCTGTCGCCGCTGGAGGTCTCCGACCACATGTGGGTGGCGCGCTGGCTGCTGCACCGCACCGCTGAGGAGCACGGCATCACCGCCTCCCTGGATGCCAAGCCGGCCCGTGGCGACTGGAACGGCGCGGGCGCGCACACCAACTTCTCCACCCGGGCGATGCGCGAGGGCTACGACGCGATCATCACCGCCTGCGAGGCGCTGGGCGAGGGCGACAAGCCGCTGGAGCACGTCCGCCAGTACGGCACCGGCATCGAGGAGCGGCTGACCGGCGCCCACGAGACCGCGCCCTGGGACCAGTACTCCTACGGGGCCTCGGACCGCGGTGCCTCGGTGCGCATCCCGTGGCAGGTCGAGGTCGAGAAGAAGGGCTACATCGAGGACCGCCGGCCGAACGCCAACGTGGACCCCTACGTGGTCACCCGGCTGATGGTGGACACCTGCTGCACGGAGCTGGAGCGGCGCGCACAGGTGTGACCGGCCGTCCCCGGGGGTGGGGGTGAGCGGGGCCGGACCGGTGGGTCCGGCCCCGCCTGCATGTCCGGGGACGGCGGTGGCGCGGGCACGCCCTGGCTTCCTGGCGGTCGCGGGCCGGACGGCCATGGGCCTGACGGTCGCCGGCTGGGCGGTCGCGGGCCGGGTGGCCGGGGCCGTTGTCAGTGGCGGATGGCACGCTGGACCCATGCCGCGATCACCGTACGGACCGGGTCCGGGCCGGGTCGTGCGGCGGCGAGGAGGGGCACGGGACGACCGACCGGTAGCGGAGGGGGACGCGACATGCGGAGCACGGTGCGGAGCGGGGGCGGGGTGCGGGGCGGGGCGCTGCCCTGGGTGACGCCGTTGTACGTGGGGGCGTTGCAGCTGGGGGCGTATGCCACCGCCCGGCTGCCGGCGCGGCGGCGGACGGAGCTGCTGCGGGCGCACTCCACCAATGTGGCCAATCTGCGGGCCGGCCGGTGGGGGACGCTGGCCACCAGCGCGGCCTTCGTGGAGGAGCCGCTGCCGGTGGCGTACGGGGCGGCGCTGCTGGCCGCGCTCGGGACGGCCGAGGCGCGGTGGGGCGCCGGGCGCGCGACGGCGGTGTTCGCGGCCGGACACGTCGGCGCCAGCCTGCTGGTCTATGCCGGTCTGCGGGGACGCAGCCGGGCCCGCCGGGCCGCCGCCGAGCGGGCGGCGACGGACGCGGACGGCCCGCGAGCGGCGGCCCGCCCCGCCGGGGGCGCCACCGCGCACGCCATCGACGTCGGGGCGAGCTACGGCTTCTACGCCACCCTCGGGGCGCTGGCCGCCTCGCTGCCGCACCGGGGCGCGCGGGCGGCGGCGACCGGCGGGCTGCTGGCGCTCGGCACCGCGCCAATGCTCCGCCGCGGCCGGACGTTCACCGACGCCGGACATCTGACGGCACTGGCCCTCGGGGTGGCCATAGGGGCCGCGCGGACGGCGATACCGGCACCGCGCACGGCAATACGGAGACGAGGGACGGCGATACGGGCGCACGGGACGGCGATACAGGGGCTCCGGTCGGCGATACGGGGGCGCAGGACGACTGCATGAGGGCGGGGAACGGCGATACGCGGGCGCGGGACGGCGGTGCCTGCGCAGTGAACGGCGATCCAGGAACGGTTTCCGGCCACCGGACGGAGTGCTACCGAAGCTGCAATGCACTCAACTCCCGTGCGACGACGGGAAGTCGGAGCTGCCACGTCAGCGGCCCGCGAGCCCGTGGGGCCGGCCCGCGGCACGATCGCGTCACAACGGGGCCCGGTGCGAAAGACAGATCAATGGCCGTCTGGTTCAATAGGGCCATGGCCAGCCTCACAGACACCGCGACGGGTCGCAGCGACCTCGAGCCGTTCTGGCCGTCCCGGCAGGCGCACGCCTTCGACCGTCTGTGTTGCCCCGCGCACTGAGCGCGGGCCCGCACCCTCCTCTCCGACACCGCTGACCGGTGTCCCCAGCCCTGCCCGCGCGCACGTCCCCCGACGGCCCCCTGCGCGAAAGAGCTGACGTTCGATGACCAATCTCCGTACCGTTCCTGCCGGTTCCGCCACCGCCACCGTTCCCCCGCTGCCCCATCCCCGTCACCGGCTGCGCGCCGTGGCGCCCGACGAGGCCCTCCATCCACCGGCCACCGCCGGGCGGTACGCCCAGCCCGCCGCCCCCGGCGGAGATGTCGCGCGCCACAGTCCGCAGCAGGTCGCCGAGTTGCTGGCCTCCGGCGCGACCTGGCTCCCGGCGCCGCAGCACAGCCTGCCCGCCCTGCCCGGCCAGCCGCCGATGGTCGGCTACCTCGTCCTGGTACCGGCCGAGCAGGCCCCCACCCCGCAGCCGCCCGCCGGGGCCGCCGGGGGCGCCTGGACCGGAGACGAGATCGTGCGGATCGACGCCGAGCAGCGGACCGTGTACGTCGACGGCCGGCTGCTGGACCTGACATACCTCGAATTCGAGCTGCTGACCCATCTGGTCGCGCATCCGCACCGGGTGCACACCCGCGACCAGTTGGTGACCACGGTGTGGGGTTACGGGCACGTCGGCGACGGCCGCACCGTGGACGTCCATGTCGCCCGGCTGCGGCGGAAGCTCGGCACCAAGCACCGCGGCTCGATCGTGACCGTCCGCCGGGTCGGCTACAAGTACGTGCCGAGCGCCTGACCGGCCCGGGCGGGCGCCGCACCGGCGCCGGGCACCCGGCCGCCGCCGAGGACCACCCGCTCGGCGGCGGCCGCCAGCGCCCGCCGGTCCAGGTCGCGGCCCACTGTGGGCAGCGCCGGGTGGACGGTGACCCGCACGGTCAGTCCGCGGGCGGCGACCACCCGGCGCAGCGAGGCGGCGAAGGTGTCGTCCCCGCAGAAGGCGGCCACCGTGGTGGGGCGGCCCTGCTGGGCGTAGGCGACGGTCACCGGGCGTACGGGGGCGCCGGCGTCCAGCGCGGCCTGGAAGGTGGCCCGGCGGAAGGCGCCCTGCTCGGCGGTGCACCAGGTGGTGGCCTGCGGAAAGACCGCCACCGAACGGCCGGCGACCAGCAGCGCGGACAACTCCCTTACGATGCACGGGAGTCGGCGCGGGTCGGTGCGATCGATGAAGTGGGTGCCGGCGCGCCGGGCCAGTCCGCCGACCAGCGGCCAGCGGCCGACCTCGCGCTTGGCGAGCAGGGTGGCCGGTTCCACGGCGAGCAGCGCGACGATGTCGAGCCATGAGACGTGGTTGAGGACGATCAGGGTGCCCGGGGCGCGGGCCGCTCCGGCGACGCGCTCCGCCGGCCCCGCCACCGGTTCCGTACCGGTCACGGACAACGGGTCCGCCGCCCCGGCCGCGCCCTCCGCGCCACGGACCTCCAGCCCGACCGCCAGCGCCGCCAACAGGGCCCGGGCGTGCGCCCGGAGGCGTACCGGGTCCGCCAGGCGCGGCCCGGCGGCCAGGGTGCGGCCCACCGCGCCGGCGAACGCGGCGGCCCGGCGGACGGTCCCGGGGAGCGGGAGGCGCGGGACGGCGTGCACGGCACACCCCGGGCTGCACACCGGACGAACGTCGAACGGACCGTTCACCACGCCCCCGGACAACGGGCCGCTCACCACGCCCCCGGCGGGCAATGGGCCGTCCACTCCCCCGGGCGAAGGGCCATTCACCACTCCCCCGGGCAACGCCCCGTTCACCGCTCCCCCAGGAAGAAGCGCCGGTAGCGGTCGCCGAGTTGCTCGATGTCCAGGACGGTGAAGAAGTCGGCGACCCCGAAGTCCAGGTCGTGGGCGGGGGCGCCGCAGATCCAGGCGCCGATGCGGAGGTAGCCGCGCAGCAGCGGCGGCAGCTGGGCGAGGGCGGGGCGCTCGGGCAGCGGGGCGGTGGGGTGCCAGGGGCGGCGCGGGGTGACCAGGAACGCGGGCGGCGCGGCGTGGCGGGTGCGGGCCAGCGCCCAGGCGTGGGCGGCCGCGGTGCCCCCGTCGGCAAGCGGTACGGAGGCGCAGCCGGCGAGGTAGCGGTGGCCGGAGAGCAGGGTGTAGCGGGCCAGGGCGGCCCACATCTGGTTGATCACGGCGCCGTTGCGGTGGTCGGGGTGGACGCAGGAACGGCCGGCTTCGATCAGGGCGGGGCGCACCGCGTCGAGGTCGGTGAGGTCGAACTCGCCGTCGGAGTAGAGGCGTTGGCTGCGGCCCGGTGGCAGCAGCCGGTAGGTGCCGACGACCGCGCCGGTCGGGGTGTGGATGACGACCAGGTGGTCGGCGAGGTCGTCGACGGCGTCGATGTCGTGTCCGGGGAGCGGACTGTCGAGGGCGGCGCCCAGCTCGACGCCGAAGACCTGGTGACGCAGACGCTGGGCGGCCCGGACCAGGTCGGGGGTGTCGGCGATCAGGGCGGCGTAGTCGGGGACGGCGGCCGGGGCGGAAGCAGCGGAGGTGTCCGGGGCGTTCGAGGCGGGGGGCGTGGTGGGGGTCGTGGCGGGTGCCGTGCTCATCAGAGCCTCCGTAGGTGGTGCTGGGTACACCCCCTGCGGGGTGCGCGACCCAATGACCTGGCGTTCTCCTACCCGGCAGACTGTCCCCGCGCCCGACGGCCGGGCATGTGAAGCCCAGGGAGCGTACGGGTGAGGGTCCGCGGAACACTGGTCGCCGCGGCGAGCCGGCAGTCCGCCGGCGGCGCTGCGCGGTACTGCTGCGGGGCTCCGCGACCTGGCGCGAACTGCTCTGGCTTCCCGTTGAGGGGCGGGTCCACACGCGGCGAGCGAGTCTGCGACCGGGCTTTGCACACAACCCCCGCCCTTGCGTCGAGATCCGGCCAAATCGACAGGGCGGACGCAGACGCCCGCCGCCTCTCCGCCCGACAGGGCCGCGCCGCCAACTCCCCTGGCGGGCGGGGCCGAACGTCCGGCTGTCCACACCGGTGGAAGCTCGTCCGGGCGCCGCGTACGCTGACCGCCACAGCTCACGCGAGTAAGGGGAGCAGGACATGGGCACCGCAGCCGACAAGGAATGGCTCTACAGCCTCGACATCTCCGACGCCACCTGGCAGCGCCCGCCCGGCGACCCCGAGGCGGAGGCGGTGGAGATCGCCTTCCTGGAGCGCGGCGCGGTGGCGATGCGCAACTCCAAGGAGCCCGAGGTCGTGCTGCGCTATACCGAGGCGGAGTGGCGGGCGTTCGTCCTGGGCGCCCGGGACGGGGAGTTCGACCTGGACCGGCACCACACGGCCTGACGTCGGCCGCCGGGCCCGCGCGGGGTGCGTCACCCGTCCGGGCGGGCCCGGCCGTCGGTGACCATCACAGGATTCACTCGTTCCACGGAATGTGGAGCAGCAGCACGCGGTGACCCCGCGCCCGGACCGCGCCTCCCTCGTCGGGTACGCAGACGGGGACGAGCCCATCGACGTCGAGCAGGCCGAGGCGGCCCTGGTCGAGCACTACCCCCGGCTGGCCCGGCTGGCCTATCTGGTGCTGCCACCGGCCCCCACCCGCGGGCGTCGGGTGCTGGCCGCGCACGCGGTGGTACAGCGGGCGCTGCCCCGGCGGCCCGGTCCGGCGGCCGTCCTGCCCGCCCAACGAGGCGCGGACCCGGCCGTCGATCCCGGTTACGCGCTGATGCGGCTGCGGGTACTGAGGGCGGCACTGGCGGGGCGGCGCCGCCTGCTGCCGCCGGCGCCGCTCCCCCTGGTCTGGGGCCTGCGGCTGTTCCCGCGCTCCGGGGGCGCCGACGAACTCGCCCTGGACCAGGCCCTGTCCGCGCTCTCCGGCCCGGCCCGGGCCGCTTTCGTGCTGCGGGATCTGGAGCGGCTGTCGGTCCAGGAGACCCGGCGGGTGCTGGAGGCGGCAGGGGTCGCCGATGCCCAGGCGGCGCTGTCCGAGGCGGACGGGGCGGTACTGCCGGCCGGGAGCCGGGACCGGGCGCTGCTGGAGTCGGTGGAGTTCGACCCGTGCGCGCTGCAGGCCCGTCCGACGGACCTGATCCGGCGCCGCCAGAACGGCCGCGCGGCGCTGGCGGCCGGGGCCGCGGTGCTGGTGTGCGGGGCGCTGCTGGGCCTGCCGGGCCAGGGCTGGGGCCCGTACGGCGCCGCGGCCCCGCCGTACGCCCGCAACGCCGCCGCCGAAGCGGCCCTGGATCCGGGCCGGTTGGCGGTCTCCTCGGCCACGGCCTGGAAGACCGCGGCCCGGCCGGACTTCTCGGCCTGGCCGGCCCGCGGCGACCGGACCGGCGACCGGGCGCTGCTCCGGCGGGCGCTGGCGGTGTGGGCCCGGCCCGGCGCCCGGGTGCCGGTCACCGCGACGCCCGGCACCCCCGTCGGCCCCGCGGCCGGCCCGCCGCGGCTGCTCTTCGCCGGCGTGGTGGACCACGCGGTGGTGGTGCTCTTCCACGACGGGCTGCGGGTGGTGCGGTACGCCGAGGCGACCGACGGGCAGGGGCGCGGCGACGGCTCCGGGGCGTCCCTGGACTTCGCGCGGACGGACGACGCGACGGCGGACTCCGCCGGCCTCCTGGTGGTGAACCGCACGGAAGCCAACGTCCGCTATCTGACGGCCCCTTGGGTGACGTCGGTACGGCTGGTGGATCTACTGAAGCCGGACGCGGCGGGCCAGTCGGTCGCGGTCGGCGCCGACGGTCTGACCGCCCCCGTGCCGGCGCCGCGCACCACGGAGAGCTGCACCCGGTGGTCCGCCCTCCGGGTCGGCGGGCAGCTGGACGGGCAGCCGGGCGGGGTCCCGGGCGGCCGGTCCGCCGGGGAGCTGCTGACCGACCTCGGGGAACTGACGCCGGCCCGGCTCACCTACGGCCCCCCGGGCAGCCCGGGCGCGGTGTCCGGGGCGGCGGGCCGTACGGCCTGGGCGCGGACCGCCTGCCAGCTGCCCGCGCTCCGTTCGCAGGGCGTGCGGACGGTGAACACCTGGCGGTTCGCCGAGCAGCCGCTCCCCGGGGGCGCGGGCGTCGCGTCCTGGCTGTGCACCCGGGCGGAGACCTGGCGCGGGGCGGGCGGCGGGGCACTGGCGCAGTTCCAGGCGCCGGCACCGAGCGGGCAGCCGTACGCGACGGGCTCGGTGACCGCCCGCGCCGACGGCGGTACGGCCTGCGGTCCGCGGGAGCCGCGGGTGCTGTCGGGCGTGCTGTGGAAGAGCACGGGTGGCCGGTGGTGGCTGCTGGCGGCGGGCAGTGACCGGATCACGTCGATCACCGCGAGCGGCGGGGTACGGGGGCACGCGGCCGGCCGGCTGCTGGCCGTCCCCGCGGCGGCGGGCGCCCATGCCGACCTGAAGGGCACGGTGACGGGCGGGGGGATGGTGCGGGCGTTGCGGTGAGGGGTGGACGGGGGCCGCGAGGCGGGCTCGTTCTTCCGGCGTTCAGGGGGTATCGACATTCCTTACCCGCCAGTACATTGACGCCATGTCTAATACGGCCTCGTTGCGGCCCCAGCCGGTCGCGTCCGAGCACACCCCGCTGAAGGCCCGCAACGTGGCCTTCGACTGGGCGGACACCCCTCTGCACTGGATCCCCGGCGATCCGTCCAGTACCCACACGATCAACGTGCTGCACCTGCTGCTGCCGGCCGGTGAGCGCTGGTTCGTGCACGTCTACAAGCAGGTGCTGCCCTACATCCGCGACCCCGAACTGCGCGCGGACGTCATCGGGTTCATCGGCCAGGAGGCCATGCACTCCCAGGCGCACGACGACGTCCTGCCGCACCTCAAGGAGCAGGGCCTGGACCCCACCCCGTACACCGCGCAGGTCGACTGGTTCTTCGAGAAACTGCTCGGCGACCGGACGCTGCCACCGGGGCGGGCCCGCGCGTGGTGGCTGAAGGAGCGGGTGGCGCTGATCGCCGCGATCGAGCACTACACCGCCTTCCTCGGCGACTGGGTGCTCAACGCCCGGACGCTGGACGCCCGGGGCGCCGATCCGACCATGCTCGACCTGCTGCGCTGGCACGGCGCGGAGGAGGTCGAGCACCGGTCGGTGGCGTTCGACCTCTTCATGCATCTGGACGGCGGCTACCGGCGGCGGGCCCGCACCTGGGCAACGGCCTTCTCCACGCTGGTGTTCCTGTGGCAGCGCGGCATCCGGTTCTTCATGGAGAACGACCCCACGCTCGTGGGCGGGAAGGCCACGGTGAAGGACTTCGTCCGGGGTGGGCGGCAGGGCGTGCTGCCGACCACCGGGGCGATGGTCCGTTCCATACCCCAGTACTTGAGCCGCACCTACCACCCCTCGCAGCACGGGAGCACCGAGCAGGCCCTCGCCTACCTGGACCGTTCACCCGCCGCGACCGCCGCCGCTGCCGCCTCCGGAGGAGTCTGAAGTGCCCGTGCCTGTCCGTGTGTCCACGTCCGCCGGCCGCGCCGGCCCGCACCGTACGGGCCTGCCGCGCCTCCGTACCGCGCTGGCGGTCGCCGGGACCGCACTGGTGGTCCGACGGGCCCTGCGGCGGCGGATCCGGCGCTCGCCGCTGTGGCCGCTGCCCGCCCTGGAGCAGCCGATCTCCGGGCGGCGCCGGGAGACCGGCGCAGGTCGGGGGCCGGCCCAGGGGCGGCCGGTACCGCTGCGGCTGCGGGTGGCCGAGCGGACGGAGGCCGCCGAGGGCGTGGTGGCCCTGCGCCTGGAGGGCGAGCGGCTGCCCGCCTGGGAACCGGGCGCGCACCTCGACCTCGTGCTGCCCTCGGGGGCCGTGCGGCAGTACTCGCTGTGCGGTGAACCGGCCGACGCCGTACGGGCGGACGGCGGCTCGTACACCGTCGCGGTCCGGCTGATCGAGAACGGCCGGGGCGGCTCCCGCGAGGTGCACGAGGCGCTCCGCGCCGGCACCACGGTCGAGGCGCGCGGCCCGCGCAACCGCTTCCCCCTGGAGGACCACCACGCCTACCTCTTCATCGCAGGCGGTATCGGCATCACCCCGATCCTCCCGATGGTGCGGCGGGCCGAGGCTACGGGGGTGCCCTGGCGGCTGCTGTACGCGGGGCGGTCGCGGGCGTCGATGCCGTTCCTGCCGGAGGTCGAGAAGCTGGCCGGGGGCGCCGCCGGGGCGTCCGGTGGCGGGCGGTCGACGGTCGTCGCGGAGGACGAGGACGGGCGGCCCGATCTGGCCGCCGCGCTCGCCGACGCGCCCCCGCACACCGCCGTGTACTGCTGCGGGCCCGAGCCCCTGATGAACGCCGTGGCGGACCTGCTGCCCGAGGGGCCGGAGGGCCTCACTCTGTATACGGAGCGCTTCGGGCCGGTGGGGGACGTGGCCGGTGCGGATGCGGCGCCGGATACGGGGGCCGGGAGCGGCGAGGACGCCGCGTTCGAGGTCGAGTTGCGGCGGACCGGCCGTACGGTGACGGTCCCGGCCGGCACCAGCGTGCTGCGCGCGATCCGCGAACAGGCCCTGCCCGACGTGCCGTACTCCTGCGAGGAGGGCTTCTGCGGCACCTGCCGGCAACGGGTCGTCGCCGGTGAGGTGGACCACCGGGACGAGCTCCTGACGGACGCGGAACGCGAGGACTCGCTGCTGATCTGCGTGTCCCGGGCGAAGCCTGGTACGGGCCTGGTCCTGGATCTCTGATACGGAGGGCGGGGCGGGGGCGCCCGCCCCGTTGGCCGGCCGTCGGGGCGTTCGGGGATCTTCTGGGACGTTCGGGCGGTGGTGTCGTTGTGCGGGCGGTCGTTAGGGTGTGCGCATGACCGCCGGGGCACGCCGCAGGATGGGGGTCGAGGAGCGACGGGAGCAGTTGATCGCCGTCGCACTCGGCCTGTTCAGCCACCGCTCCCCCGACGACGTCTCGATCGACGAGATCGCCGAGGCCGCCGGCATATCGCGGCCGCTGGTCTACCACTACTTCCCGGGCAAGCAGCAGCTCTACGAGGCGGCCCTGCGGCGCGCCGCGGACGAGCTGACCGCCCGGTTCGTCGAACCGCACGAAGGGCCCCTCGGCGCCCGCCTGTTGCGCGTCATGGAGCGGTTCTTCGACTTCGTGGACGAGCACGGCCCCGGCTTCTCGGCGCTGATGCGCGGCGGCCCCGCGATCGGCTCGTCCCGTACGAGCGCACTGATCGACGGTGTGCGCCAGGCCGCCTACACCCAGATCCTCGCCCATCTCGACCTGGACGCCCAGGAACCCTCGCCCCGGCTGGAGTTGGTGGTCCGGTCCTGGATCTCGCTCGCCGAGACGACCGCGCTGCTCTGGCTGGACGGGCGGCGGGTGCCGCGCGCCGAGCTGGAACGGCAGCTGGTGCACGACTTCGCGGCGCTGGCGGCGGTCAGCGCCGCCTACGACGCGCGGATGGCGCAGGTGCTGCGCCGGATGCTGGCCGACGAGCCCGCGGACGGGATGTTCGCGGATCTGGTGGGGCGGTTGCTGGAGCTTCCGCAGGCGGCGTGACGCAAGAGGCGTGATGCAGGCGGGCGGCGCCACGCGGGCCAGGAGCCGGCGGGGTCCGGCGCGGGCGCGCAGGGGCCGGAGGCCGGCCGGAGCGGATTGTCAGACCCTTGATCTAACGTCGTTGGTGTGGCGGCGCGTTGGACCGCCGGAGCGACCGAGGGAGGGGCGATGGGCTACGGCAGGGGCCGGGGCGTGGACGAGATCACCTGTCGGGCGGCGGACATGGGGGACGACCTGACCGTTCTGGTCGGGCTGTACGACGCGGCGGCTCGGTGGATGGTGGAGCGCGGCATAGATCAGTGGAAGCCGGGCGGCAAGGACGAGGAGCACTTCCGGCTGCGGATCAAGGAGGGGGAGGTCTGGCTGGCGCAGGCGGCCGGGCGGATCGTCGGCGGCTTCGAGCTGTGGTGGGAAGACGAGCCGGCGTGGGGGCGACAGCCGCCGACGGCGGGGTATGTGCACCGGCTGATGGTGGACCGCTCGTGCGCTCCGGCGGGGACCGGGCGGGCGCTGCTGGCCCACGCCGAGCAGCGCATAGCGGAGTCGGGGCGGCCCTGGGCGCGGCTGGACTGTGTGGCGGGCAATCCGCGGCTGCGGGCGTATTACGAGGGGGCGGGCTACACGGTCGTGGGCGAGCAGCCGTTCAAGGAGGGGAACGGGGGGAGTTGCTATGCCGTGACGTTGCTGGAGAAGCGGGTGGGGTAGCCGGCTCCCGGGCCGCCCGGGCCGCCCCGCCCCACCCGCTTCCCTCTCCTCCCGCGTCAGCCCCTCCCTCCCCTCCGCGTCAGCTGCGGCGGAAGACGGCGACGGTGCGGGGCGGGACGGTGAAGGTGCCCGAGGCCCGGTCGTAGGCCGCGGTGGCGGTGATGCGGTCGGCGCCGTGGGCCTGGACGGGGTGCAGGGAGTACGGCCGCCCGGCCAGGGACGGGACGGTCTGGGGCTGCCGTTGGGGCGTGGCGTTGAAGACGACGACGAGGTCGGCCAGGCGCATGGTGAGGACGCCGGGGGTCTCGTCCGGACCGGAGAGGGGGAAGGAGAGGGCTGACTGGACGGCGGCGGTGGTGGACAGGCCGAAGGCCGGTTCGGAGGCGTGGATGCGGAGCAGGTCGCGGTAGGCGGCGGAGGCCGCGGTGCGGGTGGCGCAGTCCGGGCGGAGGGCGGGGTCGGCCAGCAGGGGCCTGGCGTAGGGCCACTTGTCCTTGTTGTCGGCGGCCGGGGGCAGGCCGCGGCCGAAGCCGTTGCCGTCGGCGCCGTCCCGGGGGTCGTCGGTGCAGGTCCAGTGCAGGGCGTTGAACCAGTCGCCGCTGTTGAAGGAGTTGCGGTCCAGGGACTTGGAGCGCAGCAGGTCGGTGCCGGCCTGGGAGAGCGCCGGGCCCTGGGAGAGGGCGGCGGTGGCCAGGGCGACGACCTGCATCCGGGCGCGGTCGGCCGGGGAGGTGGTGGGCGGCAGTTTGTAGGCGAGGGCGTCGTAGAGGGTTTCGTTGTCGTGGGCGTCGGCGTAGGCGAGGGCGTCGCCGGGGGCGGCGGCGTAGCCGGCGGGGGCGCCGTTGTAGTCGGTCTGGGAGCCCCTGACCCGGCGGCCGGTGGTGTCGGTGAAGGTGTAGTCGGCGAGGTTGCCGGTGAGGCCGAGCTTGATCAGGTCCTGGTAGTGGAGGAGGCGGGTGCGCTGGGCGTGGGAATCCCCGTTGGCGGGTGAGGAGTTGGGGTCGGTGAAGAGGCCGGAGGCGAAGCCCTGGACGCGGGGGTCGGCGTCGAAGGGGCTGCCGCCGCGGACCGCATCGCGGGCCCGGTCGCTGAAGGTGGCGATGCCGGTGCCGGCCATGTTGCGCTGGGTGGCCTGGACGAAGCGGGCGTCGTCGGCGGCCTCGCCGAAGTTCCAGCCCTCGCCGTAGAGGATGATCGATTTCCCGTCGACGCCGTCCCGGGCGGGGGTGAGGGCGTCGAGGGCCTTGCGGACGGCGAGGATGTCGGCCTTGGGGTGGTGGCCCATGAGGTCGAAGCGGAAGCCGTCGACCTTGTACTGCCTGGCCCAGGTGACGACGGAGTCGACGACGAGCTTGCCCATCATGGTGTGTTCGGGCGCGGTGCCCGCGCAGCAGGTGGAGGTGGCGACGGTGCCGTCGTCGAGCAGCCGGTGGTAGTAGCCGGGGACGATGCGGTCGAGGACGGAGCGCGGGTCGTCCTGGCCAGCGGCTGCTGTGTGGTTGTAGACGACGTCCATGACGGTGCGCAGGCCGATGCCGTTGAGGCCCTGCACCATCCGGCGGAACTCGACGGTCCGGGCGGTTCCGTCGGGGTCCGAGGCGTAGGAGCCCTCCGGGACGGTGTAATGCAGCGGGTCGTAGCCCCAGTTGTAGCCGTCCCGGTCGGCGGTCTTCGCCACGCATTCCTGCTGACGCGCGGAGTCGGCGGGCAGCGCGGGCAGGTCGCAGTCGGGGCGCCGCTGGTCGGCGCGGCGTTCGGGGACGGAGGAGAAGTCGAAGGCCGGCAGCAGGTGGACGTGGGTGGTGCCGGCGGCGGCGAGGGCCTTCAAGTGCCGCAGGCCGGCGGAGCCGGTGTCGGTGAAGGCGAGGTACTGGCCGGGGTGGTGCGAGGTGGGGTCGGCGATGGAGAAGTCGCGGATGTGGAGTTCCTGGATGCGGGCCCGGCGCAGCGGGACCGGCGCGGGTTTGCGCAGCTGCGCCCAGCCCTTGGGGGCGAGTTCGCGGGCGGCGAGGTCGACGACGAGGCTGCGCGCGGAGTCGGCGGTCAGGGCGGTGGCGTAGGGGTCGGTGACCGCGTTGGTGACGGTCCGGTCGGCGTCGGGGGCCCAGACGGTGACGAGGTAGCGGTAGGGCTTGCCGGTCCAGTTCCGGTCGCCCCGTGCACTCCATACCCCGGTCGCCTCGTCGCGGTGCATCGGGACGCGGCGGCCGGCGAGTTCGAGGGCGACGGTGCGGGCGGTGGGCGCCCAGACGGAGAGGGTGGGGACACCGTGGTGGAACACCGGTCCCAGGGCGGCGTGTTGGGCGCGGGTGCCGTAGAGGTCGTCGAGGACGCCGGGGATCTGCACGCCGGTGGTGTGCTGCCCGTCGGGGGTGCGCTGGGTGGCGGTCAGCCGCTGCCGGAGGGCGGTGGCGGCGAGGGCGCGGTCGCGGGGGTCAACGGTGAAGGCGGGGTAGCCGGCCAGGTGCGGGTAGGCGGCCCGTTCGGCGGGAGTGAGGGTGCCGGGGGTGAGCCGGATACGGCCCGCGGCGCGCCCCGGTGCGCCGAACTCCAGCCGGGCTTCGGTGCGTTGGGCGCCCTTCCAGACCACGGTGGTGCGGTCGATCCATTGAGCCTCGGCCTTGGGCCGCCCGTCGGAGGGGGTGGCCTGGGCGCCCGGCTGCGGCGGGAGGGCCAGTGCGGCGGCGCCGGCGAGCAGGGCGAGGGCGGCGGCGATCCGGCGGCGGGCACGGTGCGCGGTGGAGGGCATGGCCCCTGGTTGTAGTCGTGGGGAAGGTTTACTGCAAGACCTTTCGCAAGAGATTGCAACGATGTTACGTTCCCAGGCGAGCCGGTCCGGCCGACCGGAGGACCGCCCGCGCGGCGGTCTTTACGCGCCCGGCCGGCCGGACCGGCCGCCATACGAGGACCGATCGCCATACGGCACGTCAGGTGGCGCGAAGTCACCCATCCGGCAGCCAGGGCGAATTGCCCGGCCGGACACGGGGAATTCCCCCACCGTGATCAACAACCACGAGCACGCCACCGGCCCCGCACCGCACCACCAGCACGACGACGCGACCCGCAACTACTACGACACCGGCGACGTCGACGTCTTCTACGACGCCGTATGGGGCGGCGAGGACATCCACGTCGGTATCTACGCCGACGGCCACGAGGCGATCGCGCACGCCTCGCACCGCACCGTCGAGCACGCCGCCGACAAGGCCGCGGACCTGCTCGGCCCGCACGCCACCGCGCTCGACCTCGGCTCCGGGTACGGCGGATCGGCCCGCGCGCTCGCCGAACGCTTCGGCTGCCGCGTCGCGGCCCTCGACCTGAGCGAGCGGCACAACCAGCGCCACCGCGCAACCAACGCCCAACGCGGGCTGGACGGACTGATCGAGGTCACCACCGGCTCCCTGAACGACCTGCCCTACGAGGCGGAGCGGTTCGACCTCGCCTGGTCGCTGGAGGTCCTGTGCCATGTGACGGACCGGGAGGGCGCACTGGGCGAGGCCGTACGCGTACTGAAACCGGGCGGCGCCCTGGTCTTCTCGGACATCATGCTGGCCGAGGGGACGCCCGCCGAGGCGGTGCGGCCCGCGTTCTCCCGTCTGGGCATCGAGAACCCTGCAACGCCGGCCTTCTATCTGGACCGGCTCTCCGAACTCGGCCTCAGCGACATCGACTTCGAGGACCGCACCGCGGACCTCACCACCCACTACGCGCGCCTCGACGAGGAGATCCACCGGCGCGCGGCCGAACTGCGGGACGTCATCAGCCCGGCCTACCTCGACGAGCTGCTCACCAACCTCCCCCTCTGGGCCGACATCACCCGGCGCGGCCTGCTGCGCTGGGGCCTCTTCCACGCGCGACGCCCGGCCGCCTGAGACCGAGGCCGGAGCCGGAGCCGAGCCAGGGCGACTCACCCCTCCGGGAGTCCGAGATCGGCCCGGACGGCCTTGCCGACCGGGGACCGGTCGAGGACGGCCCAGCGGGTGGCGAACGCGGCGACGAGGATCAGCCCACGGCCGGTCCCGGAGTCGGGCGGCGTTCGTCACGTACGCCCCGCACGGGGCCGGTAGAGCCCCGTACGACCAGTTCCGGCTGGAAGACGAACTCGGTCCGCTGGACGGGGTTTCCCTGGATCTCCTCGATCAGCGCGCCCACCGCGGCCGTCGCCATCGCCTGGACCGGCTGCCGCACCGTGGTCAGCGGCGGGGCGGTGAAGGCGATCAGCGGGGAGTCGTCGAAGCCGACGACGGAGAGCCGGCCGGGGACGTCGATCCCCCGCTGCCGGGCGGCGCGCACCACGCCCAGCGCCATCAGGTCGCTGCCGCAGACGATGCCCGTACAGCCGTCGTCGAGCAGGGCGGCGGCCGCGGCGTGGCCGCCCTCGACGCTGAACAGGGTGTGCCGGACGAGTCGTTCGGCCTGCCCCCTCGACAGGCCGAACGACTCCTGAAGGGCCGCCGTGAAGCCCTCCGCCTTGCGGCGGGAGGGCACATAGCGGGCCGGCCCGACGGCCAGTCCGATCCGCCGGTGGCCCAGCTCGGCGAGGTGGCGCACGGCCATCCGGGCCGCGGCGCGGTCGTCGGGCGAGACACAGGGCGCGTCGACCCGGTCGTGGTAGCCGTTGATCAGGACATAGGGCACGCCGCGGGAGGTCAGGCGGGTGTAGCGGGAGGGATCGGCGGCGGTGTCGGCGTGCAGGCCGGAAAGGAAGACGATGCCGGTGACGCCGCGCTCCTCCAGCTGCTCGACGAGTTCGTCCTCGGTGGCGCCGCCCGGCGTCTGGGTGCACAGGACCGGGGTGTAGCCGTGGCCGGCCAGGCACTGCTCGATGATCTGGGCGAAGGCCGGGAAGATCGGGTTGGTCAGTTCCGGGATGACCAGGCCGACGAGGCCGGCGCTGCGCCGCCGCAGCCGGACCGGGCGCTCGTAGCCGAGGACGTCGAGCGCGGCGAGCACCCGCTGACGGGTGCCCGCCGCCACCCCCGCCCGGCCGTTGAGGACGCGACTGGCCGTCGCCTCGCTGACCTGCGCCTGGGCGGCGATGTCGGAGAGACGCGGGGTGGGCCGGGGGGCTGGACGGGTCACTCCTGCCACCAGATCGTGGTGTCGGCCGGGATTTCGCGCAGGATTTCATGAACTTTTGAAAGTTCGCGATTTTCGGGAACACCCTGGCTGTGCGGGGCGTTGGACAGTTCACAGACGGCGGGCAGGGGCCCGGCGGGAGACGCGGAGCTGGCGACGGAGTCGGAGACGGGGCCGGGGCCGGAGACGGAGACGGAGACGGAGACGGAGGGGGACGGCGATGCGGAGACAGGCGATGCGGGGACAGCGGACGGAGCAGACGGGTCCGAGGGCCCGGCGGGCATGGCGGACGTGGCGGACGTGGCGAACGGCGCCCGGGACGAGAGGAGTTGACGGACCGGCGGCAGCGGCAGCCGCACGGCCTCCGCCGTGGTGTTGACGGTGCAGAGGAGGCCACCGGGGCGGCGGAAGGCGAGCACGCCGTCAGGGGTGTCCAGCCACTCGACGGCGTCCCCCGCGCCGAGGCCGGGATGGGCGCGGCGCAGTGCCAGCGCGGCGCGGTAGAGCTCCAGGGTGGAGTCCGGGTCGCCGGTCTGGGCCTCGACGGTGAGCGGGCCCCAACTGTCGGGCTGGGGCAGCCAGGTGTCTGCGGCGCCGAATCCGTACGGCGGTGCCGTGCCGCTCCAGGGCAGCGGGACACGGCAGCCGTCGCGGAGCCCGTCCTGTCCGCTGGTGCGGAAGAAGGAGGGGTCCTGGCGGAGCTCGTCGGGGAGGTCGGTGACCTCGGGGAGGCCGAGTTCCTCGCCCTGGTAGAGGTAGGCCGAGCCGGGCAGCGCCAGCATCAGCAGGGTGGCGGCGTGGGCGCGGTCGAGGCCGCCGCCGAGGCGGGTGCGGTGACGTACGACGTCGTGGTTGGAGAGGACCCAGGTGGCCGGTGCGCCGACGGCGCCCAGGGCGGAGAGGGAGGTGTCGATGGCGGTACGGAGGGCGCCGGCGTCCCAAGCGGTGTTCAGGTAGTGGAAGTTGAAGCCCTGGTGGAGTTCGTCGGGGCGGACGTAGCGGGCGAGCCGCTCGACGGTGGGGGCCCAGGCTTCGGCGACGCCGATCCGCTCCCCCGGGTACTCGTCGAGGATCGCCCGCCAGGAGCGGTAGACGGCGTGCACGCCGTCCTGGTCGAAGAAGGGGAGGAGCTGTGAGCCGATCAGGCGGGCCTGTTGGCCGTGGCCGATGTCGGGGAGGCCGGGGGCCTTGACCAGGCCGTGGGCGACGTCCACGCGGAAGCCGTCGACGCCCAGGTCGAGCCAGAAGCGCAGGAGGGAGCGGAACTCGTCCTGGACGGCGGGGTGGTCCCAGTTGAAGTCGGGCTGTTCGGGTGCGAAGAGATGGAGGTACCACTCGCCGTCGGGGAGACGGGTCCAGGCGGGGCCGCCGAAGACGGACTCCCAGTCGTTGGGCGGGAGTTCGCCGCAGCCGCCGCGGCCCTTGCGGAAGTGGAAACGTTCGCGCAGCACCGAGCCGGGGCCCTCGGCCACCGCGCGGCGGAACCACGCGTGCTGGTCGGAGCAGTGGTTGGGGACGAGGTCGATGATGAGGCGAAGACCCTGGTGATGGGCCTCGCGGAGGACCGCCTCGGCGTCCGCGAGGGTGCCGAAGAGCGGGTCGACGGCGCGGTAGTCGGCCACGTCGTAGCCGGCGTCGGCCTGCGGGGAGGCGTAGAAGGGGCTCAGCCAGACGGCGTCCACTCCCAGGTCGCGCAGGTGGCCCAGCCGGCCGCGGATGCCCGGCAGGTCGCCCATGCCGTCGCCGTTGCCGTCGGCGAAGCTGCGCGGGTAGATCTGGTAGATCACGGCGTCGCGCCACCAGGCGGTGCCCGAGGGGACGGTGTCGGGTGTGGCGCTGTGCTGTCGGGTCATGTCATCCCTTCGTGGTGCCGGCGGTCAGGCCGGCGACGAGGTGGCGCTGGGCGAAGGCGAAGACGAGCGCGGCCGGTACGGCGATGAGCACGGCGGCGGCGGTCATCGAACCCCAGTCGTTGGTGTACTGGTTGACGAAGGTCTGCAGACCGCCGGCGAGGGTGAGGTTCTCCTCGCCGGTCATGAAGGCGGAGGCGTAGGCGACCTCGGCCCAGGCCGTGACGAAGGTGTAGAAGCCGGTGACGGCCAGGCCGGGGCGGGCGAGCGGGAGGACCAGTCGCCAGAAGGTGCCGAAGGGGTTGAGGCCGTCCACCCGGCCCGCCTCGTCGATCTCCACCGGGATGGTGTCGAAGAAGCCCTTCATCATCCAGGCGCAGAACGGCACGGCGATGGTCAGGTAGGTGAGGACGAGGCCGAGCGGCTGGTTGAGCAGGCCGAGGGAGGCGAGCAGGTTGTAGAGCGGGACGATCAGCACCGCGACCGGGAACATCTGGGTGACGAGCAGCATCCACAGCAGCGGGCGCATGCCGGGGAAGCGGAAGCGGCTGACGGCGTAGCCCGTGGTGGCGGCGGTGAGGACGCCGATGACGGTGGTCAGGCCGACGACGACCACGGAGTTGCCGAACCATGTGAGGAAAGAGGTGCCGGTCAGGACGTGGGTGTAGTTGTCGAGGGTGAAGTGGGTGACGAGGCCGGTGGTGAAGGCGTCGTTCTTGGGTTTGAAGGAGGTCACCAGCAGCCACAGCGGCGGGAAGACCGCGATGACGGCGGCGGCCAGGAGGGCCAGGTGCAGTCCGACGGAGGCCGTCCAGTGCCGTTCGGAGCGGGGGCGGGGCCGGGTGCGCGCCATGGTCACCACACCTCTCCCTGCTTGCGCAGCGCCCGGCGGTAGCCGACGGCGACGAGGGCGAGGAGGGCGAGGATGACCACGCCCCAGGTGGCGGAGGCGGAGTAGTCGCGGGGGCTGTCGACGAAGGAGAGGCGGTAGGCGTAGGTCACCAGGATCTCGGTGGCGTCGCCGGGTCCGCCCCGGGTGAGCAGGAAGATCACCGGGAACATGTTGAACGTCCAGATGGTGGAGAGCAGGATCACGGTGCCGCTGACCGCGCGCAGTCCGGGCACGGTGATGTGGCGGAAGCGCTGCCAGGCGCCCGCGCCGTCCATCTCGGCGGCCTCGTAGAGCTCGCCCGGTATGGACTGCAGCCCGCCGAGCAGCGCGACGAGCATGAAGGGCACGCCCAGCCAGACGTTGACGGCGATGACCGAGAGCTTGGCCCACGTCGGGTCGTTGAGCCAGGGCACGGCGTCGATACCGCCGCCGGCCAGCAGTTTGTTGAGGAGGCCGTTCTTCTCGTTGTAGAGCATCCGCCAGGTGAAGACGGAGACGAAGGCGGGGATGGCCCAGGGCAGGATCAGCGCCAGGCGGTAGCAGGTGCGGCCGCGCAGGCGGCGGTTGAGCAGGGTGGCGAGGGCGAGTCCGGTGAGGAAGGTGAGGGAGACACAGCCGACGGTCCAGATCACGGTCCAGCCGAGGCGGCTCCAGAAGACGCCGTCGGTCAGCACCGCCCGGTAGTTGTCCAGGCCGGTGAAGTGGTAGGTGGCGGGGATGTGGTTCATGCCGATCGAGCGCTCGACATTGGCCTCGTTGGCGTCGGTCAGCGAGAAGTAGACGCCGCGGACGAGGGGGAGCCCGATGATGACACCGACGACGAGGACGACCGGGGCGGCCATCGTCCAGGCGTACCAGTGGGTGCCGAACGCCCGGCGGATGCGGGCGGTGAGCGTCACGTGTAGTCCTTGAGCAGCTTCCGGTAGGCGTCGCCGACGGCCTTGGCGGCTTGTTCGGGCGTGGCGGCGCCGGTGAGCACCTTGTTCGTCTGGACCTTGAGCGGCTCGAAGAGGGAGTTGCCCTCGGCGATCCAGGGGCGCTGGACGGCGCGGTCGACGGCGGGCTTGAAGAAGGCGACCATCTCGTTCCGCTTGACCGCGGGGTCCTTGTAGACCGAGGTGCGGGTGGGCAGCAGGCTGAGCTTGTCGGTGGTCTCCCGCTGGACCTGCGCGGAGCTCATGTACTTGACGAAGGCGTAGGCGGCCTGGAGGTTCTTGCTGCCGGCGTAGACGGAGAGGTCCCAGCCGCCCTGCGGGGAGCCCTGGGCGGCGGATCCGCCGGGCACGGGCGCGACGCCGAGGTTGCCCTTGTCCCGGAAGGCGTTGCCGGCGCGGGCGCCCTCGATGTCCCAGGGGCCGTCGACCGCCATCGCGACGGTGCCGTCCTTGAGTGCCTTGAGCTGGTTCTCCTGCCCGTCGGTGGCGTCGGTGACGGCGGCCTTGGAGTCCACCAGCTGCTTGATGGTGCGGAAGGCGCGGACGCCGGCGGCGTTGTCGACGGTGACCTTCTTGTGGGCCGCGTCGACCATGTCGCCGCCCTCCCCGTAGAGGTAGGGCAGGAACCAGTAGGGGTCGTCACCGCGCAGATAGAGGGCGGTGGCGCCGGTCTTCGCCTTGATCTTCTGTGCGGCGGCGCCGAGTTCGGCGAAGGTCTTGGGGACGGGGACGCCGGCGTCCTCCAGGAGCTTCTTGTTGTAGAAGAGCGCGAGGGTGTCGATGACCTGCGGTGCGGCGTAGGTCTTGCCGTGGAATCTCGTCGAGCCGACGGCCTGCGGGAGGTAGTCGCCGGTGTTGTCCAGGGCGGGGGTGCCGTCGAGCGGGGCGAGGTAGCCGAGGTTGGCGAAGTCGGCGACCCAGGCGACGTCGGTGCGCATCACGTCGGGGGCGCCGGCGCCGCCGCCCGCGGCGTTCTTGAACTTGGCGTTGGCGTCGCCGAAGGGGACGTTCACATAGGCGACGTGGACCTTGGGGTGCTCCTTCTGGAAACCCTCGGCGAGCTTCCGGTAGGTGGCCTTCTCGGCGTCGTTGGAGGTGTCCCAGAAGGTGACCGTTCCGGACAGTTCACCGCCCGCCGCACCACCGCCGTCACCCCCGCTCCCGCACCCCGACGCCGCCAGTGCCAGGCCCGCTACCAGCGCGGTGGCGAGAGCGCCACGTATGCCACGCCGCATGTGAACTCCTTTGGGAAAGCCTCGGTTGGCGGTCTGGAACGTAACAGCGCCGAAAACAATCCGAAAGATGTTGCGAGATTTTTCTGCAAGAATTCTGGAAGGAGTTGCGGCTCCTTGGCCGGAACAGGCCCTCCCGGGTACCGACGCACCGTCACCCCCCGCCCCGCCGAGCGTTGACTTCGTGGAAGCACCTTCGCCTCATTGACCTGACAGGGACGGCAGATGACCCAGGAGCTCACTTCCCCCGGCCCCGCCCCCCAGGCCGCCGGACCCGACCGGACCCAGGGATGGTGGCGCGACGCCGTCATCTACCAGGTCTACGTCCGCTCCTTCGCCGACAGCAACGGCGACGGCGTCGGCGATCTGCGCGGGGTGCGCGACCGGCTCCCCTATCTCAAGGCCCTGGGCGTGGACGCCGTCTGGCTCACCCCGTTCTACGCCTCCCCGCAGGCCGACGGCGGGTACGACGTCGCCGACTACCGCGCCGTCGACCCGCTCTTCGGCACCCTCCAGGACGCCGACGAGCTGATCCGCGCCGCGCACGCGCTGAAGCTGCGGGTGATCGTGGACATCGTCCCCAACCACACCTCCGACCGGCACCCGTGGTTCCAGGACCCGGACCTGGCCCGGCAGCGCTACGTCTTCCGCCCCGGCCGCGGCGAGCACGGCGAACTCCCGCCCAACGACTGGGAGTCGGTCTTCGGCGGCCCGGCCTGGACCCGCACCGACCGCGGCGACTGGTATCTGCACCTCTTCGCGCCCGAGCAGCCCGACCTCGACTGGGAGCGGCCCGAGGTGCACGAGGAGTTCGCCGCGATCCTGCGCTTCTGGCTGGACCTGGGCGTGGACGGCTTCCGGGTCGACGTGGCGCACGGCATGGTCAAGGCGCCCGGCCTGCCCGACATCGGCCACGGCGAACAGGCCCGGCTGATCGGCAGTCAGGTGCTGCCGTTCTTCGACCAGGACGGTGTGCACGCCATCCACCGCGACTGGCGCCGGCTGCTGGACGCCTACGGCGAGACCCACGGCCGGGCCGTCATCGGGGTCGCCGAGGCATGGGCGCCCAGCGCCGAGCGGCTGGCCCTCTACGTCCGCCCGGACGAGCTCCACCAGGCGTTCAACTTCCAGTTCCTGAGTGCCCCGTGGGACTCCGACGCACTGCGCGGGGTCGTCGACTCCTCGCTCGCCGCCACCGTCGCCGTCGGCGCGCCCACCACCTGGGTGCTCTCCAACCACGACGTCGTCCGGCACACCACCCGCCTCGGCGGCGGCCTGGACCGGGCTCGCGCGGCCACCCTGCTGATGCTGGCGCTGCCCGGGTCCGCGTACCTCTACCAGGGCGAGGAGCTGGGGCTGCCGGAGGTCACCGACCTGCCCGCCGAGGTGCGCCAGGACCCGGCGTTCTTCCGCGGCCGGATCGGCGGCGACGGGCAGGAGGCGGACGGCGCTTCCGGCGCCGGCGGCCAGGACGGCTTCCGGGACGGCTGCCGGGTGCCGCTGCCCTGGTCCGGCGAACTGCCGCCGTACGGCTTCGGGCCGGGCGGCAGCTGGCTGCCGCAGCCCGCCGACTGGGCCCCGCTGAGCGTCGCGGCACAGACCGGCGACCCGTCCTCCACCCTGGAGCTCTACCGCCGCGCGCTGGAACTGCGGCGCCGTCTGCCGGGCCTGGGCGACGGGGAGATGACGTGGGAGGCGGCCCCCGAGGGGGTGCTGGCGTTCCGCCGGCCCGGGGTGCTGTGCGCGGTCAACACCCGCCTCCAGGAGGCCGTGCTCCCGCTGCCCGGGGAACTCCTGCTCGCCAGCGCGCCGGTGGCGGTCGACGGCGCCTCGGCGGTGCTGCCCGGGGACAGCTGCAGCTGGTGGGCAATCTGACATGCGACCGGTACAGTCCACTCCCATGACCGCACGGCTGGCCGACATCGCAGCACAGGCGGGTGTCAGCGAGGCCACCGTCAGCCGGGTTCTCAACGGGAAGCCCGGCGTCTCCGCCACCACCCGCCAGTCCGTGCTGGCCGCCCTCGACGTGCTGGGCTACGAGCGGCCGGTGCGGCTGCGGCGGCGCAGCGCGGGCCTGGTGGGGCTGATCACGCCGGAGCTGGAGAACCCGATCTTCCCGGCGTTCGCCCAGGTCATCGGGCAGGCCCTGACCCGCCAGGGCTACACCCCGGTGCTGGCCACCCAGACCCCGGGCGGCTCCACCGAGGACGAGCTCACCGAGATGCTGGTGGACCGCGGGGTGGCCGGCATCATCTTCGTCTCCGGGCTGCACGCCGACACCTCCGCCGACATGGGGCGCTACGAGCAGCTGCGCGGCCAGGGTGTGCCGTTCGTCCTCATCAACGGCTTCTCCGACAAGGTGCAGGCACCGTTCGTCTCCCCCGACGACCGGGCCGCGGTCGAGCTGGCGGTGACCCATCTCACCGCGCTGGGCCACCGGCGGATCGGGCTGGCGGTGGGGCCCAAGCGGTTCGTGCCGGTGCAGCGGAAGATCGCCGGGTTCCTGCGCTGCGCACAGGAGCAGCTGGGCATGAGCGCCGCGGAGGCGGAGCCGCTGGTCCAGCACTCGCTCTACACCCTGGAGGGCGGCCAGGCCGCGGCGGCCGCGCTGATCGAGCTCGGGGTGACGGCGATCGTGTGCGCCAGCGACATGATGGCGCTGGGTGCGATCCGGGCGGCCCGGCAGCGCGGGCTGGACGTGCCGCGGGAGATGTCCGTGGTGGGCTTCGACGACTCCCCGCTGATCGCGTTCACCGATCCGCCGCTGACCACGATCCGGCAGCCGGTGCAGGCGATGGGGCAGGCGGCGGTGCGGGCGCTGCTGGAGGAGATCGGCGGCACCCCGGCGCCGCACAGCGAGTTCGTCTTCCATCCCGAGCTGGTGGTGCGGGGGTCCACGGCGTCGGCGCCCGGCCCGGCGTCCGGCCCGGCGAAGGTGCCCCGGCCGCTGCGGGCCTCGCAGTAGGGGCACCCCTTACGGGCCCCGGGACGGGGCTGCCTGCCTTGGCTGCCCTTGCCTGTCCGGGAATCCCCTCATTCGTCTAGGGGGTTCCCCCTCCTTCTCCAGGTAGAGGCCAGGCGTCGTTTACCCGACCGGAGGATGATCGGGCGTTGAACCCTTTCTGGCAGACTGTCCTCCCATGGGTGAAGCGCACGTGAGGACTCTGGACGATCCGCCAGCCGCCCCGCCGGCCGTCGGGGAGCACACGGAGAGTCCGGCCGACAAGGGCCGAGTGGCCCGGCTGCGGACCCCACGTACACCCCGTCTGTGGTTCGAGATCCTGCTGATCGCGGTCAGCTACTGGACGTATTCGGTGATCCGCAACGCGGTGCCGGAGCAGAAGGCCCAGGCACTGCGGAACGCCGACTGGATCTGGCGGGCCGAGCACGGCCTGGGCATCGCCGTCGAGCACACCGTCAACCACGCCGTGAACTCGGTCACGTGGCTGATCGTCTCGATGAACTACTACTACGCGACGCTGCACTTCATCGTGACGATCGGGGTGCTGGTCTGGCTCTACCGCTGGCATCCCGGCCGGTACGCGGCGGCCCGGCTGGCGCTCTTCGCCACCACCGGCGTCGCCCTGGTCGGCTACTACTTCTATCCGCTGGCGCCGCCCCGGCTGATGCCGGACGGCGGGTTCGTCGACACCCTGATCGAGCACGGCACCTGGGGCTCGATGGCGTCCGGGAACCTCGCGTCGATGTCCAACCAGTACGCCGCGATGCCGTCGATGCACATCGGCTGGTCGCTGTGGTGCGGCATCACCATCGCGCTGCTGGCGAAGCCGCTGTGGGCGAGGGTGCTGGGCCTGCTCTACCCGGCCACGACGCTGACGGTGATCGTCTCCACCGCCAACCACTTCTGGCTGGACGCGCTGGGCGGCGTGCTGTGCCTGGCGTTCGGCTACGCACTCGCCCGTGCCTGGTACGGGCGGCTGCCGCACCGGCTGGCGCGGTACGTGATGGTGGCCGAGCCCCTCAAGGCGTGACCCCGCGCGGGCTGCCGGGCCGGCCGCCGCCCGCCCCTGATCACGCCCGGTCATGCCCGGATCACGCCCCGTAGAACAGCTCCTCGACGACCGCGCGGGCCCGGCGGGTGATCCGCCGGTAGTCGTCGACCATCTCGCCGACGTGCCCCTCCTCGTAGCCGAGGTAGCGGCCGACCGCCGCCAGCTCCCGGCCGTCCGCCGGGAAGGTGTCGCCGGGGCGGCCGCGCACCAGCATCACCGCGTTGCGCACCCGGGCCGCCAGCACCCACGCCTCGTCCAGCGTCCGGGCGTCGTCGGTGCCGATCAGCCCGGCGGCGTGCGCGGCGGCCAGCGCGTCCCGGGTGCGGGTGGTGCGCAGTCCGGGCAGCTCCCAGCCGTGCTGCATCTGCAGCAGCTGGACGGTCCACTCCACGTCGCTCAGCCCGCCGCGGCCCAGTTTGGCGTGGGTGGTCGGGTCCGCGCCGCGGGGCAGCCGCTCGGACTCCATCCGGGCCTTGAGCCGGCGGATCTCGCGGACCGCGTCCTCGCCCAGCCCCTCGGCCGGGTAGCGCAGCGGGTCGATCAGCTCGACGAACCGCTCCCCCAGCTCCGCGTCGCCGGCCACCGGCTCGGCGCGCAGCAGCGCCTGCGCCTCCCACACCAGCGACCAGCGCCGGTAGTAGGCCGCGTACGAGGCCAGGGAGCGCACCAGCGGACCGGACTTGCCCTCCGGGCGCAGGTCGGCGTCGATCGGCAACGGCGGGTCGGTGGAGGGGAGTTGGAGCAGCCGGCGCATCTCGTTGGCGACCGCGTGGGCGGCCTTGGCGGCCTCCTGCTCGTCGGCGCCCTCGCGCGGCTCGTGGACGAAGAGCACATCGGCGTCCGAGCCGTAGCTCAGCTCGTGGCCGCCGAAGCGGCCCATGCCGATCACCGTGAACCGGGTGGGCAGGGTGTCGCCCCAGTGCTCGCGGACCGCGGCCCGCAGGGCGCCGGCGAGGGTGGCGGCGTTGACGTCGGAGACCGCCGTGCCGACCGTGTCGACGGCATGGCCGTGGTCGGTCTCGGCGGGGCTGGACTCGGTGCCGTAGGCGCCGATGACGTCCGCCGCGGCGGTCCGGAACAGCTCCCGGCGGCGCACCCCGCGGGCCACCGCCACCGCCGCCTCGGCGCCGTCCGCGCGGCCGACGGCGGCCAGCACCTCCTGCTCCAGGGCGGCCCGGCCGCGCGGCTGGAGACCGTCGGCGGCGCCCAGCAGGGCGACCGCCTCGGGGGCGCGCAGCAGCAGGTCGGGAGCGAGCCGGCCGGCGGACAGCACCCGGGCGAGGTTCTCCGCGGCGGCGCCCTCGTCGCGCAGCAGCCGCAGGTACCACGGGGTCTTGCCGAGTGCGTCGGAGACCTTGCGGAAGCCCAGCAGTCCGGCGTCCGGGTCGGCGGAGTCGGCGAACCAGCCGAGCAGGACGGGCAGCAGGGTGCGCTGGATGGCGGCCTTGCGGGTCACGCCAGAGGCCAGCGCCTCCAGATGCCGCAGCGCGCCGACCGGGTCGGCGTAGCCGAGGGCCTCCAGGCGGTGCCCGGCGGCCTTGGCGGAGAGCCGGGCCTCGCCGAGTTCCAGGTGGGCGACGGCGTCCAGCAGCGGCCGGTAGAACAGCTTCTCGTGCAGCCGGCGCACCTCGCGGGCGTGCCACTTCCACTCCCGGCGCAGCGCGGCGACCGGCTCGGTGCGCAGCCCCAACGACCGTGCCAGGCGCCGGAGTTCGGACTCGTCCTCGGGCATCAGATGGGTGCGGCGCAGCCGGAAGAGCTGGATGCGGTGCTCCAGGGTGCGCAGGAAGCGGTAGGCGGCGTCGAGGGCGGCGGCGTCCTGGCGGCCGACGTAGCCGCCGGCGGCGAGCGCCGCCAGGGCGTCCAGGGTGGTGGCGCTGCGCAGCGTGGCGTCGGCCCGGCCGTGCACCAACTGCAGCAGCTGGACGGCGAATTCGACGTCCCGCAGGCCGCCGGGGCCGAGCTTGAGCTCCCGGTCGACCTGGGCGGCGGGGATGTTCTCGACGACCCGGCGGCGCATCTGGCGGACGTCGGCGACGAAGTTCTCCCGCTCGGCGACGTCCCACACCATCGGCGCCAGCGCGTCGACGTACTCCTGGCCCAGCGCCAGGTCGCCGGCCATCGGGCGGGCCTTGAGCAGTGCCTGGAACTCCCAGGTCTTGGCCCATCGTTGGTAGTAGGCGAGGTGGCTGGTGAGGGTGCGCACCAGGGGGCCGTTGCGGCCCTCGGGGCGCAGGTTGGCGTCGACCGGCCAGATGGTGCCCTCGGCGGTGCTGTCCGAGCACAGCCGCATCATCCGGGAGGCGAGCCGGGTGGCGGCCTGGAGTGCCTTGGCCTCCTCGGCGCCCTCGCGGGGCTCGGCGACGTAGATGACGTCCACGTCGGAGACGTAGTTCAGCTCCCGGCCGCCGCACTTGCCCATGCCGATGACCGCGAGCCGGCACTGCGCGGCGTCGCCGGGCTGCTCCTCGTAGGCGATCTCCAGGGCGGCGCGGACGGTGGCGGTGGCCAGGTCGGCGAGTTCCGCGGCGGTCTCGGCGACGTCGGTGGTGCCGCACACGTCGCGGGCCGCGATGCCCAGCAGAGCGCGGCGGTAGGCGACGCGCAGGGCGTCCGCCCGCGGCCGGTCGGCGCCCCGCTCGCCCCAGATGCCGTCGGCGAGCGCCTGCTCGAACTCCGGTGTGGTGGGGTGCAGATCGACCGACTCGTAGGTGACCAGCGACCGCCACTCCCCCGGGTGCCGGGCCAGGTGGTCGCCGAGCGCCTCGGACGCGCCGAGCACGCCCAGCAGCCGGTCGCGCAGCGGCTTGGCGGCGGCGACGGTGGCCAGCAGCTCCTGCCGCTCCGCCGACGGCAGCGCCTCCACCAGACGTACCAGGCCGCGCAGCGCCAGGTCGGGGTCGGGGGTGGCGCCGAGCGCCTCCAGCAGCACCGAGTCGTCGCGTACCGGAGCGAGTTCGGGGGCGTCGAGCAGCGCGCCGGCCGCGGAGGGGTCGGTGAAACCGTGCTTCAGCAGCCGGGTGAAGGTGCTGCTCCGCCGTCCCTGCGGAGCGGGTAGTGCCATGGGGCGGCCTCTCGACGGCGGGTCGGCTCGGACACAGCGGAGTGGTCCGGGCTCACAGCACCGGCAGCATCTTCCGCAGCTCGAAGGCGGTGACCTCGGAGCGGTACTCCTCCCACTCCTGCTTCTTGTTGCGCAGGAAGAAGTCGAAGACGTGCTCGCCGAGGGTCTCGGCGACCAGTTCGCTGCGCTCCATCAGCGCGATGGCCTCGCCGAGGTTCTGCGGCAGCGGCTCGATGCCCATCGCCCGGCGCTCGGAGTCGGTCAGCGCCCAGACGTCGTCGTCGGCGCCGGCCGGGAGTTCGTAGCCCTCCTCGATGCCCTTCAGGCCGGCCGCGAGCAGGACGGCGTAGGCGAGGTAGGGGTTGGCGCCGGAGTCGACGGAGCGGACCTCGACGCGGGTGGAGCCCATCTTGCCGGGCTTGTACATCGGGACCCGGATCAGGGCCGAGCGGTTGTTGTGGCCCCAGCAGATGTAGGAGGGGGCCTCGCCGCCGGCGCCGGCGGTGCGGTTGGCGCCGCCCCAGATGCGCTTGTAGGAGTTGACCCACTGGTTGGTGACGGCGGAGATCTCGGCGGCGTGCCGGAGCAGGCCGGCGATGAAGGAGCGGCCGACCTTGGAGAGCTGGTACTCGGCGCCGGACTCGTGGAAGGCGTTGCGGTCGCCCTCGAAGAGGGAGAGGTGGGTGTGCATGCCCGAACCCGGGTACTCCGAGAACGGCTTGGGCATGAAGGTGGCCTGCACGCCCTGCTCCAGCGCGACCTGCTTCATCACCAGCCGGAAGGTCATGATGTTGTCGGCGGTGGAGAGCGCGTCGGCGTAGCGCAGGTCGATCTCCTGCTGGCCGGGGGCGCCCTCGTGGTGGCTGAACTCCACCGAGATGCCCATCGACTCCAGCATGGTGATCGCCTGGCGGCGGAAGTCCATCCCGACGTTCTGCGGGGTGTGGTCGAAGTAGCCGGAGGAGTCGCCGGGGATCGGCCGGGAGCCGTCCACCGGCTTGTCCTTGAGCAGGAAGAACTCGATCTCGGGGTGGGTGTAGAAGGTGAAGCCGAGGTCGGAGGTCTTGGCCAGGATGCGCTTGAGGACGAACCGCGGGTCGGCGTACGAGGGCGAGCCGTCCGGCATCAGGATGTCGCAGAACATCCGGGCGGTGCCCGGGGCCTCGGCGCGCCACGGCAGGATCTGGAAGGTGCCGGGGTCGGGCTTGGCGATCATGTCGGACTCGTAGACCCGGGCGAAGCCCTCGATGGCCGAGCCGTCGAAGCCGATGCCCTCGTCGAACGCCTGCTCAAGCTCGGCCGGGGCCACCGCCACGGACTTCAGGAACCCGAGGACGTCGGTGAACCACAGCCGGACGAAGCGAATGTCGCGCTCTTCCAACGTCCGGAGCACAAACTCCTGCTGCTTGTCCATGGCTCACCAATCCTTGCAGGTCATTCGGCCTGTCCACGCGCGGGGATCATCGCGTTCGGGCCCACCAGTATCACGCCGGCGGGTTACCGTCACATTACGCACCCTTGGCCTGGATCAGAACCGTCGCACCGTGACCCCCTCGCCGTCTTCTGCCGGCATCTTCCCCGCCGCGAGCAGGGTCAGCGCCCGGCGGCGCCGGAATCGAGGGCCTTGGCCCAGTCTTGGACGGCCACAGAACGCCTGTTGACCTGGTGTTGAGCGGCCCGTGTGGCGGCGTTCGGCCGGTATGCGGTGCGCCGCGGACGGGGCTCAGCCCAGGTCCAGCACGGCCCGGGCCACGGTGTCCGGTGCGTCCGTCATGACCAGGTGGCCGGCGGGGGCGGCGACCGTGCAGCGGCCGCCCAGTTCCGCGGCGAGCGCCCGCTGCCGGGCCAGCCAGCGCAGCCGGCTCCGGGACGCGCTGCCGTCGGAGGCGGCCAGGACGGTGACGGGGACCGCGGGCAGCGGGCGGAGCCGGCGCAGCGCGACGAGATCCGCGGCCTGGTAGGGGTAGGTCGCGTTCTCCAGGGCGCAGGCCCGCAGCACCCGGCTGGTGCGGTAGCCGGCGCGTTCCCAGCCCCGCCGCGGGTGGTGGCCCAGCGTCCCGGCGCGGGCGAGCAGCCGGCGCGCGGCGGGGCCGAGGAGCTGCGGCAGGCCGGCGGCGGAGAGCGCGCCGGCCGCGCCGCGCGCCCAGGCGGTGCGGACCGTCCGCGGCAGCCGGGGCCGGGGGTCCTCCTCGATGCTGCCGTCGACGAGGACCAGGCCGGCGCAGCGGGCGGGGTGCAGCCGGGCGAACGCCTCGGCGTGGAAGCCGGCCAGTGAGTGGCCGACGACGGTGGCCGGCGCCCGGTGGCCGAGGGCGTCCAGGACGGCGGCGATCCGGTCCGCCTCGGCGGCGAGGTCGGGCGGTGCCGCGGCCGGTGCGCTCAGGCCCAGGCCGGGCCGGTCGAAGCGGACGACGGTGCGGTGCGGGACGAGCCGGGCGGCGACCGCGTCCCAGTCGAACCACGCCATGCCGAGGCCGGCACAGAGCACCACGACCGGGCCCGTGCCCTCGCTCAGCACGTGCAGCGGCAGTCCGCCGACGCGCACCATCCGGCCGGGGGCGGGGCGGGGGTTCATGCGGCTCCTCGGGGCGGGTCCTGGGGCACGGACGGGGTGCCGGGGCGGGCGTCGTGGGCGTTGCGGACGGCGGCACGGGCGGCCCGGGCGCCGCGGGCCAGACAGCCGGCGAGCACGGCGACGTAGAGGGCGACCAGCAGCACCTGGAGGCGCTGGCCGACGCCGAGCGCCCAGGTGCCCCGGCCCGCGGTGAGGGCGGCGACCTCGGCCAACGTCCAGGCGGTAGCGGCGAGTTGGGTGAGCACCAGGGGCGGGCCGAGGCGGGCGAGCGCGGGCCAGTGGCCGTACCGGCGGGCGGCGACGGTCAGCAGGACCAGCGCGGCGAGTGCGCCGAGCATGGCCAGCGTGCTGCTGACGGCGTGCGCGGTGTGGGTGGCCGGGACCAGTCCGGCGGTCTCGCGGGCGGCGCAGACCGGATCGCTGGTGGGGGCGCAGCTCAGCGGCAGCCGGGAGTCCAGCGCGGTGGCGGCGCCGAAGAGGGCCAGGGCGCTCAGGCCGGCAACCGTCCAGGGCCGGCGCCGGACCGCGGCGAGCGCGGTGAGCGCGCCGGCCAGCACCAGCAGTCCGGCGACCAGGTCGGTGGCGCGGAACAGGCCGCCGAGCGGCTGGTCGGCGGCGGCCAGTTCGCTCACGTAGGCGCGCACCGGGTCCAGGCCGGTGGCGATCACCAGCTCCAGCACCCAGGCGGTGTAGGCGAGCGCGCCGAGCAGCAGCAGGACGGCGGCGGCCGTTCTGGCAGGGCCGGTGCGGGCGTCTGCGGCGGGGCGGATCGGGCTCACGGACATCCTGGTGTTCGGGTGATCCCGACGGCGCGTCCGAAATGCCGGATATGCCGTGGGCGTGGGAGGACCAAGAATAGGCAGACGGTCCACCGGACGCGGCGAGCGCGGCGCGATGGGCCACCTCCGGGGGCCGGCGCCCCGGGAGCAAGGCTGCGTCCGTAGGTCCCCGGCCGTCGAGAGGTCCGCGATGGGTGAACAGCGCAAGGCCGCCGCCCGGCCCGGCCACCCGCTGCGCGGACCGCGGCCGATATCCCCGGCCGTCGCGTCGGCCGCGCCGCGCCCTTGACCGCCGGCCGGGGCCGCCCCGGCCTCCCCGGACCCGCGCCGCTCCCCCGCTCCCCCATCGCCACGAGGTGCTGCCCCCATGGATTCCCTTCATACGCACTCCCGCCGCGCCGTGCTCGGCGCGGGCATCGCGGTCGCCGGCGGCGGTCTGCTCGCTGCCTCCGCCGGCCCCTCCGGTGCGTCCACCGCTCCGGAGAGCCGGCCCGACCAGGACCGCGCCCCCAGCGGCCGCTATGTCGACCCGCACGGCCCGGAGGTCGCCGACTGCGAGAGCCGGCGGGCCGCCTCCGGACGGGTGCGCCGGCTGTACGTCGAGGCCCGGAGGGACCGGATCGACATCGGCGGCCGGACCGTCCACACCTGGGTGTACGGCGACCGGCTGCCGGGCGACGAGCTGCGGGTCACCGCGGGCGACACCCTGTCGGTGGTGCTGGCCAACAGCCTGCCGCAGTCCACCACCATGCACTGGCACGGGATGGACCTGCGCAACGACATGGACGGCGTCCCCGACGTCACCCAGCGGGCGATCCAGCCCGGCTCGTCCTTCCACTACCGCTTCCGGGTCAGCCGGCCCGGCACCTACTGGATGCATCCGCACGTCGGCGTCCAGCAGGACCACGGGCTCTACGCCCCGCTGATCGTCGACGACCCCCGGGAGCCGCTGGAGTACGACCACGAGTGGATCGTGGTGCTGGACGACTGGCTCGACGGGGTGGACGGCAGCACCCCGGACGCCGTGCTGGAGGAGCTGAACCACGGCCGGGGCGCCATGCACGGCGGCGGCTCGGGGCACGACGGGCACGGCTCGGGGCACGACGGCGGCTCCGGGCACGACGGGCACGGCCCGGGCAGCGGGCACGGGTCCGGCGCCGGGCACAAGCCCAAGGACCCCGGCCGCCGGCCGTCGGGCCACGAGAGCCACAGCTCCAGTCACAGCTCCAGCCACGCCACGGCCCACGGCACCGGCAGACCCCACGAGCCCGGCAGCCACAGCGGTCACGGCCGCGTCGACGGCGGGGCGGCGGACGGCGGACGGGTGGGCCCGGGGCTCCTGGACGGTCTCGTCCCGGGCGTGAACCGGCCGGCCATGGACGGTCTGGGCCTGGGCCTCGGCCTGGCGAACGCGGGCCTGAACAACTCCGGCCTGGGCGGCGTGCCCCCGCACGGCATGACCGCCTCCGCGGGCGCGGGCTCGTCCGCTTCCGCCGCCGCGGGCGCGTCCGCCTCCGCGGGCGCCGCGTCCATGGCCACCGCACGGGCGAGCCGCGGGGCGCGCCGCGACGACGGCCCCGGGCACGGCAAGCACGGCCGCAGCGGCCCGTCCCGGCTCCTGGCGTCCGACAGCCGCAGCAGCGTGCTGGGCGGCATGCCGGGCAATGTGAACTACCCGTACCACCTCATCAACGGCCGTACGAAGCGAGATCCCGAGACCTTCCGCTGCCGGCCGGGCGACCGGATCCGGATCCGCCTCATCAACGCCGGCAGCGACACCGCCTACCGGGTCGCGCTGGGCGGCCACCGCATGACGGTGACGCACACCGACGGCAACCCCGTCGAGCACATCCGCGCCGAGCAGCTGCTCATCGGCATGGCCGAGCGCTACGACGTCATGGTCACCGTCGGATCCGGGGTCTTCCCGCTGGTCGCCGTCGCCGACGGCAAGGGCCGGAACAAGACCGCGCTGGCCCTGCTGCGCACCGGGGACGGCCGGCCGCCGGAGCCCTCGGTCCACCCCAGGGAGCTGGACGGGCCGCTGATGACCGCGGACCGGATCCGGGCGCACGAGAGCGTACGGGCCCGGACCCGGCAGCCGGACCGCATCCTGCGGATGAAGCTCACCGGCACCATGGAGCGCTTCGACTGGGCCATCAACGGCCGCGCCTACACCCCCTCGCAGCGCTATCCGATCCGGGCGGGCGAACGGGTGCGGCTGGTGTTCCGCAACGACACCGACATGTGGCACCCGATGCATCTGCACGGGCACAGCTTCTGGCTGCCCAACGGCGGGCCGCGCAAGGACACCACGGTCATCCGGCCCAACCAGCGCCTCGCGGTGGAGTTCGACGCCGACAACCCGGGGCTGTGGATGCTGCACTGCCACAACGTCTACCACTCGGAGTCGGGGATGATGACGATCCTCGGCTACCGGCGGGACTGACCGCCGGGCCCGGCCGGACCGGTGCCCGCATCGCTCGGGCCGGGCCGCGGCACCCCCATTGCGTCAGAAAGACGATTAGACTGGCGGGGTGCCTCAACTTCGTCTCGCCCTCAACCAGATCGACTCCTGCGTCGGCGACCTCGCCCGGAACGCCGAGACGATCGTGCACTGGACCCGGCACGCCGCCGGCCAGGGCGCGCACCTCGTCGCGTTCCCCGAGATGGCACTGACCGGCTACCCCGTCGAGGACCTCGCGCTGCGTCCGTCGTTCGTCGAGGCGAGCCGGGCCGCGCTGTCCGAACTGGCCGCCCGGCTGGCCGCGGAGGGGCTGGGCGACGTCCCGGTCGTCGTCGGCTACCTCGACCGCTGTCCGCAGGCGCTGCCCCGCTACGGCCGGCCCGCCGGCGCCCCGCAGAACGCCGCCGCGGTGCTGCACCGGGGCGCCGTCGCGCTCAGCTTCGCCAAGCACCACCTGCCCAACTACGGCGTCTTCGACGAGTTCCGCTACTTCGTCCCCGGCGACACCCTGCCGGTCGTCCGGGTCCACGGCGTCGACGTGGCGCTGGCCATCTGCGAGGACCTCTGGCAGGAGGGCGGCCGGGTGCCGGCCGCGCGCCGCGCCGGCGCCGGGCTGCTGGTGTCCGTCAACGCCTCACCCTACGAGCGGGACAAGGACGACACCCGGCTGGAGCTGGTCCGCAAGCGGGCCCAGGAGGCCGGCTGCACCACCGCCTACCTCGCGATGATCGGCGGGCAGGACGAGCTGGTCTTCGACGGCGACTCGATCGTGGTGGACCGCGACGGCGGGGTGATCGCACGGGCCCCGCAGTTCGCCGAGGGGTGTGTGCTGGTCGACCTGGAGCTGCCCGCCGCCGCGCCGGAGGCGCCGTCCGGGGAGCTGGACGACGGGCTGCGGGTGGACCACGTCGTGCTCTCCGCCGGCCCCCCGGTGCAAGCCCCGGCTCCACCGGAGCGGCTGACGCCGCGCCCTCCGTCTCCGTACCCGCCGCAGACCCTCGGCGGGCAGGCCGAACGCCTCGACGACCTGGAGGAGATCTACACCGCCCTGGTCGTCGGGCTGCGCGCCTATGTCGCCAAGAACGGCTTCCGCAGCGTGCTGCTGGGGTTGTCCGGCGGCATCGACTCGGCGCTGGTCGCCGCGCTGGCCTGCGACGCGGTCGGCGCCGAGCAGGTGCACGCGATCGCGATGCCCTCGCGCTACTCCTCCGAGCACTCGATCGGTGACGCCGCCGAACTGGCCCGGCGTACCGGGCTGCACTTCCGCACGGTGCCGATCGGCCCGATGTTCGACTCCTACATGGCGGCGCTGGGGCTGACCGGGCTCGCCGAGGAGAACCTCCAGTCGCGGCTGCGCGGCACGCTCCTGATGGGCCTGTCCAACCAGGAGGGCCACCTCGTCCTCGCGCCGGGCAACAAGTCCGAGCTGGCGTGCGGCTATTCGACCCTCTACGGCGACTCGGCCGGCGGCTACGGCCCGATCAAGGACGTCTACAAGACCGTCGTCTACGAGCTGGCGCGCTGGCGCAACGAGGCCGCCGCCGCCCGCGGCACGCCCCCGCCGATCCCGGAGCACACGATCGACAAGCCGCCCAGCGCCGAGCTGCGGCCCGGCCAGGTCGACACCGACTCGCTGCCGGACTACGCGGTGCTGGACCGCATCCTGGAGCTGTATGTCGACCGCGACCGGGGCCATGCGGAGATCGTGGCGCAGGGCTTCGACGCGGCGCTGGTGACCCGGGTGCTGCGGCTGGTGGACCACGCCGAGTACAAGCGCCGGCAGTACCCGCCGGGCACCAAGATCTCCGCCAAGGGCTTCGGCAAGGACCGGCGGCTGCCGATCACCAACCATTGGCGCGAGGGCGCCTGAGGTTCCGGAGGCGGGGGCGGCGGG
This sequence comes from Streptomyces sp. MspMP-M5, assembly GCF_000373585.1. Lineage (GTDB taxonomy): Bacteria > Actinomycetota > Actinomycetes > Streptomycetales > Streptomycetaceae > Streptomyces. The sequence goes on along the minus strand of NZ_KB891893.1, from coordinate 9,877 downwards.
GCCGGTACGGTCCGTTCCGTACCGGCCCCGACTCGTCGGTACCGGTCCGCCGCACGGCCCTAGCGGCTGACGGCGTCCGTCGTGGGCGCGGACGCCGGTGCGGCCTCCGGCTCCGGCTCGCCGCCGCGGGCCACGATCCGGGCGGGGTCGGGTGCGCCGCGGTCCAGGAGGCCGGCCGCCACCGCGACGACCAGGCCGGCGGCGGCCAGCACCGCACCGGCCAGGGTCGGCGAGGTCCAGCCCCAGCCCGCCGAGAGGACCAGGCCGCCGATCCAGGCGCCGCCGGCGTTGGCGAGGTTGAAGGCCGACTGGTTCGAGGCGGCGGCCAGCGTCGGTGCCTGCCGCGCCTTGTTCATCACCAGCATCTGCAGCGGGGTGGTGGTCAGGAAGCCGATGCCGCCGACGAGGACGACGGTGACCAGCGCCGCCCACTTCACGGAGGCGGTGAAGTGGAAGGCCGCCAGGACCAGGGCGAGCGCGCCGAGGGAGACGTAGAGGGTGGGGCGCAGCGCCCGGTCGGTGAGCGGTCCGGCGGCCAGCGCGCCGAGCGTCATGCCGATGCCGAAGAGGGCGAGGACCAGGGGGACGGACCCGGCCGCGAAGCCGGTGACCTCGGTCATCATCGAGGCGAGGTAGCTGTAGACGGCGAAGATCCCGGCGAAGCCGAAGACGGTGGTGAGCAGGCCGAGCAGCACCTGGCGGTCGCCCAGGGCGCGCAGTTCGCGGGCCAGGCCGGTGTGCCGTTCGGCCGGCAGCGGCGGGATCAGCCGGGCCAGGGAGGCCATCGCGACCAGGCCGACGGCGGCCACGACGAGGAAGGTGGCGCGCCAGCCGAGGTGCTGGCCGAGCAGGGTGGCGGCCGGCACGCCGACGATGTTGGCGATGGTCAGGCCGAGGAACATGGTGGCCACCGCACGGGCCTGGCGCCCCTCCTTCACCAGCCGGGCGGCGACCACCGCGCCGACGCCGAAGAACGCGCCGTGCGGCAGCCCGGCCAGCAGCCGGCCGGCGACCAGCAGGCCGAAGCTGGGGGCGAGGGCGGAGGCGAGGTTGCCGACCGTGAAGACCGCCATCAGCGCCACCAGCATCCGCTTGCGGGGGACGCGGGAGCCGAGGGCGGTCAGGAGGGGTGCGCCGATGACGACGCCGAGGGCGTAGGCGGAGACGAGGTAGCCGGCGGTGGGCACGGAGGTGCCCAGATCGTTCGCGACGTCGGGCAGCAGGCCCATCATGACGAACTCGGTTGTCCTGAGTTAAGCACACAGGTGCCCGAGCCAACCAGCCTTGATCAAGCCGCCTGGGCGCCTACTGGCGCCCAGACGGCGATCCTCATGCGGAGACGTGCGCTTCCTGGCTCTCCCGGCTGTCGCCGCGGGCGACAACCCTGGAGATCGATCCCGTGGTGCGCCGGTCCAACATCCCCGCGGCCAAGGCGACGCCAAGGCCGACCGCCGCGAGGGCAGCGCCGACCAGAGCCGGTGACGTCCACCCATAGCCAGCCGATACGACGAGGCCGCCTGCCCATGCTCCACCGGCGTTGGCAAGGTTGAACGCCGACTGGTTGGACGCGGAGGCAAGGCTGGGCGCGTCCTGCGCCTTCATCATCACGAGCATCTGAAGCGGGGTGGTTGTCATGAAGCCGACGACACCGAGAACCACGACGCCGAGGTACATGGCCCACGCAACGTGCACAGCCCAGTTGAACGCCAGCAGGGCCAAGGCGAGGGCGGCCAGCGAGCCGTACAACGTGGGCCGCAGCGCGCGGTCGGTGAGCGGGCCGGCAACCAGCGCGCCCAGCGTCATACCGACGCCGAAGAGGGCCAGGACGATGGTGACGCCCGACTCCGAGAGTCCCGTCACCTGGGTGACCATCGAGGACAGGTAGCTGTAGACCGCGAAGACGCCGGCGAAGCCGAACACCGTCGTCAGCAGCCCCAGGAGCACCTGCCGGTTGCCGAGTGCGCGGAACTCGGACCGGAACCCTGCCTGCTGATCCTTTGCGATGGGCGGAACCAGCGCGGCGAGCGAGACCATGGCGATCAAGCCGATTCCCGTGACCACGAGGAATGTGGCGCGCCAACCGAGGTGCTGGCCGAGAGCGGTCCCGACCGGGACGCCGACGATGTTGGCTACGGTCAGCCCGAGGAACATGGTGGCCACTGCGCGCGCACGACGCTCCTCTGCGACCATCCGGGCAGCGACAACGGCCCCGGCGCCGAAGAACGCGCCGTGCGGAAGGCCGGCCAAGACACGGCCGATGATCAAGGTGCCGAAGTCCGGCGCGATCGAGGCCACGAAATTGCCCAGGGTAAAGAGGCCCATGAGCAGGATGAGCGTCAGCTTTCGCGGCAGCCGGGTGCCTAGCATCGTCAGCAGTGGGGCGCCGATGACGACGCCGAGTGCGTATGTGGTGACGAACCAGCCCGCGGTGGGGACGGTCACCCCGAGGTCAGACGCTACGTTGGGCAAGAGGCCCATCATGACGAATTCTGCGGTGCCTATTCCGAATGCGGCGACTGCAAGGGCGAGCAGGGCCAAGGGCATAGCGCGGTGGTCCTCCGACGAGGTGTGCGAGCGTTTGGTGGAAGTGCGGCCGACGGCATTGTCAGGCACGAAGAAGGCCGGTGCGTGAACACACCGGCCCTAGAGGCTCTCAAATATAGCCACAGCCCGCACATCGGTATTCCCGCGCGCAGCTCGTGGTCTGTGCCACTTCGATCCGGCGCGCTATTCGGTGATCACGGAAGGCCCGACGAGGTCTTCGGGGAGGGCATCCATGATCAGCTCGTCGGCGGGCTTCCCGAGCCAGAACCCGGTTTGCCGGAGCCGGCCGGCGCGCTGGAACCCAGCCTTCTCGTAGGCGGCGATGCCGGCATGGTTGGGTTCGAGAACTTTGAGCCAGACCGTGCGTAGGGCGCCGATGTGGAAGGCCCAGTCGAGGGTGAGGCGGGCGGCTTCGGTTGCGTAGCTCTTGCCGCGTTCGTGCGGGGCCAGCATCATCACGAACTCGGCGGTCCGGGTGACCTGGTTGATGTGGAGCGTGGTGAGACCGATGGCCGTCTGCTCGTCGGTGCGGACGACTTCGAACTGCGGTGAGCTGGAGCTCTTGCGGAGGCGTTCCCAGCCGGCAACGCGGGATTCCCAGGACTGGGGGAATTGGGCGCCGTAGCCGAGAAGAGTGCGGTAGTCGGTCTCCCACCGGTGATATTCCGGCAGCATGTCCTCGCGCGGCAAGCCCAGGGCGAGGCGCTCGCCGGTCAGCACGATGTGCGGGTCACTCACGTTGCGTTCTCCCTCCGGGCCCGGCAGGCGGGGCCGGGGCCGTCTGGCGTGTATGTAGCGGTGTAAAGCAAGGTGTCCTCGGGTTCTTCGACGGGTCTCCCTCGGGCGTCAACGAGCCAGGCGTGCAACCGTACGGGGTCGGTGGCCAGGCCGTGGCGCCATTCGGCGCGGCGGCCGGCGAGGGCGAGTAGAGCGGTGGCCGCGACGGACTCCTCCAAACAGGCCCAGGCGGTGGGCATAGCGTAGGAGGCCCGGCGGACGGCACGGACGGCGTACTCAGCCTGGATGCGAGTCGCGGGGACAAAGTGCCGTCCGGATCGGGCGAGTTGTACGAGGCGGCGGAAGCGCCGGCGGCGTGGGCCGCAGGCCCGTACGGCGGCGGTGAGGAGTACCGCCGGGATGGCGGCCAGGCGCCAGTGCAGGGGCGTGTAGCCGTTGGGGGTGAGTGTGGCGCGTGCTTCCGTTGTGCCCCAGGTGGGAGCGGAGGGCCTGATGTGGACGATGGTGCCGGTAACGGGCTGGCCGTTCAGCCGTCGCATTTCGGTGTTGCCGGTGTCGTAGTTGATGATCACGCGGGCGCTGGCGGTGATGGCGACGACGGTGTGTGCGGCGGCGTTCATCGGCGGCCTGCCGGGGCGGGGGTGGTGTCGTGCCATCGGACGGCTGATGTGCGGTCGATGGTGGCGAGCCACTGCTCTGCGGCCAGCGTGGGGAGGAGCCGGGCCCAGTTGGTTTCCGCGCCCATCGCCGCGGCGTGGATGGTGGTGCGGAGGGGGGCGGGATTGATGAGGCCGCGGGCAGCGAGTTGGCCGTCGGTGAGGTCGAGGACACGCCGGAGGTTGGCACGGAGGCCGTGGTGGAACGAGGAGGTGAAGGTGCCTTTCGTGGCGCGGTCTCGGTGAAGTGCAGGGAGCAGGTCGCCCACGGCATCTACGAGGAGCGGCTTGTAGCGGTGTGCGGAGAACCGGGCTTCGGCGGGGGCGGCGGCAACGGCGGTGAGGACCGCGCCGTCGAGGTAGGGGTTGTGGAGTTCGATGCCGACGTCGTCGCAGAGCTGGGCATCGGCGTGGGCGGTGCGTGCGACGGTGCGCATGGAGGAGATCAGGGCCTGTGTGGCGTTTCCCGAGCGCCAGCGGGGTTCGGGGGTGTCGGGTGTGAGCCACGGCGGGCGGGCCAGCCAGGGGCGTGCGATGCCCTCGGTGTCACCGCGGAGCGCGGCGGTGATGAGCGGGCCAGGAGCTTGGCGCCGGAGGCGTGCCCAGGCCAGGGCGTCGCGCATGAGGGGGAGCCAACGCCGGTCGTGGGCGAGGTCCACAAGGTGTCGTGGTGAGGCCAGGAAGAGGTGGTCGCCGCCATCGCCGGTGAGTTGCCGGACAGTTCCTTGGGCCTTTGCGAGGCGGAGCTGGGCGGAGAGCATGGCCCATACGGCGGTGGAAGGCGGCGGTTCGTCAGTTGCCGGCATCGGCGTGATGGCGGGTGCGAACGGCAAGTGGGCCGCTTCAAGAGGGAATTCGATCTTGGTTAGGCCCGGTACACGCAGGGCTCGGGCATAGTCGAGGTCCCCGCCTTCAGTGTGGCCGAGGGGGTAGGCGGTGATGGCGGTGAGGGGGCGGTGGCGGGCTGCGATGACGGCGAGGGTGGTGGAGTCCATGCCGCCGAGGTCGGTGGCGGATGGTGTGTCTTCGACGCGGGCGCGGACGCCTTCAGTCAACGCGTGGCGAAGGCCACGAAGGGCCTCGGTGCGCGGGCGGGGCGTGGGGGACGACCACCACGGTTGCAGGAATCGGGAGCCGCCCGCGGCGAGCGTTAGGACGTGACCGGGCGGTACGGGGCGAACGCCTTCCCAAGGGCTACGGTCGTCCCTCGGTGCCGCGGTGTCCCAGAGGTAGGCGGCGAGCCAGTCGGTGTCCACTTCCCCGCCGGTGAGGGGGGCGAGGGCGCGGGCGCTGGAGCCCCACACGATGCCGTGGGGGGTGTGGGCGGTGTAGAGGGGGCAGGCGCCAGTGGGATCGGTGACGATCTCCACAACCGCGCGGGCGGTGAAGCGCACTGCGGTGTACGAGCCGGGCCAGTGTCCGACGGCTTTGGCAAGGTCGGGGGCGGTGAGGGCCGGGGCGAGGTCCTGCTGGGTCGCGGCGCACGGGCCGATGACGGCCAAAAGCGCCGTTCTGCTCTTGGCCATCCGTATCAGCGGGGTCGGCCATTTGCCCACCATCCATAATCGGGGCTCGCTCCAGAGCACCCGGGCGCCTTCCGGCGCGAGCTGCGGGCCCTCCGGGGCGCATCCTCCAAACCAACGCATGGTCATGGCCACCTCTTTCAGCAGTGTTGGGGGACGAGAGGGGCGGCCCCCGCGCCTAAGGCACGGGGGCCACCGCGGTGATGTGGTGGCGATCAGTCGTACGGTGCGCGCTTGTTCTCCACGCCCTGGTCCTCACCGCCACGCGTGAGCGTGGCGGCGTCGCCGAGGTTGATCACGTCCGGCTGGTCATCGACCTGCGCCGGCTTCATCTGCGTGTCTCCGTTCTGATGAGTCAACGTCCCTACCTCCTCTCGGTGTTGTCGTTGGGTTGGGGAAGCCGCCTTCGTACGGTCGGGTTTCGCTGTGCCGGCCGCAAGAGGGCGGGGTCTGTGGTGGCTGGCGCGTGACGGCAGCCGGGAAGCTGCGGCGCCGAGGCGTGTGATGGTCATCGGCACCGGGTCGAAGGGCGCGGGTAGCCGCTATCCGCCGTACCAGCGGCCTTCCCTGTAGCCCTTCTCGTCCAGGTGGGTGGACACCCCTCGCTGCTTCTCCTTCGGTGTGGAGGCGCCGTCGTTCTTGGCGTCGCGATCCCGGCGCCCCTTGGCGGCGTCCACCGTCTTTTTTTCGTTGCCCATGTGCTGTTCTCTCGTCTGAAAACCGTCATTACTTGGCCCTCCCTCGGGACACGCGGCTGCTTTGGGGCCGTACGCCTCGGGGTCGGGGCTGGTGCCGCCCCCGCTGGGCTCCGAACGAGGTGCCGTGCGGTGTTCGGGTATGCCGGGCTGGGGCGGAGTCTTGGGTGCCGGGCCGTGGTGCGGCCGGCGGCTGGTGTCGTACCGATCGGCGCTAAGCGACCGCGGCGACGTCCGTTGCGTAGAGGAGGCGTTCGAGTTTGCGGCGGTCGAACTTGGCGATCACCAGCGCGTGATCGGAGGCTTTGCGGGTGTCTTCGGTGTCGATGACCTGCACGCTGGTGAGGGCAGCGGCGATGCCGCCCGTGCCGTACATGCGGTCAATGCGCTGCGGGCCGCCTTGCAGGGGCTTCTCATGGCCGGCGGTGGCGGCGAGAGCCTGGTCTTGGCTGAGGTGGTTGTAGGCGTAGCGGGCGAGATCCACGAATCCGGCGGCGGTGAGCACGCGGTCGGGGCGGGTGTCGCTGAGGAGCTTGCCGCCGTCGAGGTAGGTGCGGGCGGCGATATGAGCACGGTCTGGCACCGACGGCCAGTGGGGGAGTTTGTTGGGCTCGGGGATGTGTGGGTAGCTGTTGCAGTCACCGCCGACCAGGCTGATCATGCCGGGTTTGCCGAGTGTGATGAGGCGGCGAGCCTCGGTAAGGCGGGTCTCCGGGTCATGGCTACACAGGTGGAACGACGCCAACGAGATGAGTATGGGGCAGTCGCCGAGCCGGACGACGACGTTGCACATGGGGTGCCACCACAGGGTTTCGTGGTGGTACTGAGCTACGGGCTTGAACAGGTCGGGGCCGATGAACAGGCCGCAGGCGTTGGGGCTCTCGGGAGTGGCCGCAGCGATGAAACCGCGCATGCCCAGGGCGCTTTCGGCAGCGAAGAGGCGCCGCCGACCGTCTGCATGACTGTGCGTCATTTCCTGGCGTAGCACGATGTCCGGCCGATGGGAGTGCAGGATCTCGTGGGCGAGCTGCCAGCGCCGGCCGTCCAGTCCCCCATCGTGCTCGATGTTCCACTGGGCGACGGTGATGATCTCGGTCATCGCCTTCCTCGGTTCGTTGCTGTCGTGGTGCGGCCCTAACCCGGACGGCCGCCATGGGTGTGGAGCGTGTGGGGCGGCTGCCTGCCCACAGACATGAGTGCGGCGGGCAGCCGGTGAGAGGAGGCACGTGCGAAGGAGTGGGGTACTCCGAGCCGTCCCGGCCGCCGGCGGGCGCTCCCCCAGGAGTTGCTGGCGGCGCAGATACTCGGCGGCCAGGGGCCGTAGTGGCTTCCCCGACCGCGGAGCAATCCGTGCGGCGATGGCCGCTGGCGGAGCAAGGCGGCCATCACGGGTGCTACACCGGTTGTTTCCCCAGGCCCAGGGCAGTGAGGATCGTGGTGCGGTCGTTGGGGTCACGTAGGCGCCTGTGCACCAAGTTGCGGACGGCGGCCAGCTCTTTGGGCGTGCACTCGCGGGTCGTGGGCAGCTCGGTCCAGGGCGACTTGGCCTTCTTCTTCACAGGCCGGCCCCCGCGTGAGTCGGCCACCAGACATTGGTGAGCTGAACTGCCTCCGCGGAACGGAGGGAGAATTCGGAGGCGATGTAATAGGGCCGCGCGGGGCTGACTGCATGCCCATCGAACGGCATGCGCAGAGCCAGCACGTGATCAGGCAGCGGGTCCCGGTCGTACGTCGGCCGCTGGAGAACCCCCGGGGAGGCTGACGGAGGCGGTGGCGGGGAGAGCCAGCTACTGGCACGCCGGTGAAGGGTGCGCAGACGTTGGCGGAGGGGTTCCCCTAACCAGATGAACAGGCAGGCGATAAAGTCACGCATTGCGTTGTCATCCCTTGAGTCGGGTGTGGTGGCGTTCCGCCTCGGCGGCCGGGCCAACGGCCGCCGAGGCACTGCGAGCTATGGGTTCAGCGCCTCCGTGTGAGGTACGGGGCGGCCGCTGTGGCGCATGTCGCCAGGTGGCCGGGGGGGGCCGCAGCATGCGCGGGATCATCGGTGAGCTTCCGCGTGATGGTGCCGGATGAGGACGTTGGAGTCGCTTTCGGCGCTACCGTCGCCCCGCCGGATCGCGTTCGCGCGATCCTCGTGGAGCATGGCGCACCAGTCGCAGCCGGCGACGGGGGCGGGGACTTCCCGCCAGCCTGGCAGCGCGGGGTGAGTCATTCCGAATGGCCTCCGAGCTGTTCTCTGTGCTTGTTGATCGCTTCGTTCAACCTCGCGGCCTCCGTCAAGAGGTCTTCGACGGTGGGGCGCACCGGCTCCTCCTGCCCGGCGGAGACACCGGCGGTCGGCGTGTCACCGGTCACCAGCTGTCCCCTTCCGAGGTGCGCGCGGCCCTCCGTCGCACCACCCGAATCTCGACAGCGTCGTCGGCCGGCCATTCCCTGAAGCCGTGGTCGCGCAGCCAGGGGACACCGGCACAGATGTCCGTCACGATGGCGGTACGCCCGGGGGCGTACTCGACCACGTCACCGACTCCGAGCGGCTCCGCGCTGCCCCCCGGCGGACCGGCCGAGGAGGTCACGCCATGCCGCCGTAGACGAGCCACGTCTCCCAGGCGCTGGCGTCCCAGGTACGGAGATCGCCCCTCCGCGCCTGAAACTCCCTCGCCTCCTTCGGCGCGGGCTCAACATTGGCGGGCTGCCGCGCGCCCGCCGGCTGGGGGCGCGGACCCGCGGTGGACGATCGACGCAGAGGTAGTGCAGGGGGCATGTTCGACCCTCCAGACGAATCACTGCTGACGCGGTCCCGCCCACAACGGGAGCGTGTGCAGCACCGCTTAACTGCCGCGGAGGCGCGAGTCCCTGTGCTGGCAGCACTGCCGTCTCAGGACCTCCGCTGCTTCCCGTGCCGCATGAATGGCAGGCAGGCAGCGCAGGCGACGTAGAACTGCGAGCCCGATTAGAGCTGCTGGAGCCGTCGCGCCTTCCGTTGAAGAGAGTGCATCTTCCAGACCTCAACTCGCAAGCTTGGCACCGGAATTCGCTAGAGAATGCACCCGAGACCTATCGACTTGCGCACCAGACGGGTGCGAAACTGCACCCGGGCCGTTCCACGAGCACCTTGGGGGTGTCAAACAGCACCATGCCGAACGTCAGAGCAGTGCCAACTCTCCGCCGGCGACGACTCGGTGAGGCTCTACGCAAGTACCGAAACAGCGTGAACATGAGCCTCGGAAGCGCCGCCGCGGCAATGGGTTGGGACGAGAGCAAGCTGTCTCGCATCGAGAACGCAAAGGCGCGTCTGCGCCCACAGGACGTGCAACCACTCCTGAAGGTGTATGGCGTCGAAGCCGTGGAGGTTGTCGAGCCGCTGGAGGGACTGGCCAAGGACGCCGGTAAGCAGGGCTGGTGGCAGCCGTACGGTGACGTGGTTGCGAACGGTTACAAGGACTACCTGACGCTGGAGTCGGACGCTGAGTGGGCGGTTCGTGAGTCTTTGAGTCGTTCTGTGGTCGCCCGATGGTGTGAGGTGTGGGCGGAATCCGCGGGTCCGTCGTGTGGGGTCTGCTGGGGTTGGCGGGGTGAGTGAACGCAAGTCATATCCCAGCGACTTATCGGACGGGCAGTGGTCGTTGATCGAGCCGGTGATCACCGCGTGGAAGGACCGGCACCGCTCGGTCAGCGGTCATCAGGGCGCCTATGCGATGCGGGAGATCGTGAACGCGAT
>NZ_KB891892.1 GCF_000373585.1 Streptomyces sp. MspMP-M5 | reverse complement strand
CCAGGAAGGGGCGGCCGCCGTGTGTCCACCTCTGGGCGGGGCGCCAACCCGCCGCGTCGGCGACGCACAGCAGGGCGGGTGCGCCCAGGCGGGCCCAGCGGAACGGGTGACCGTGGCGGCCGTCGGCGTCCTCGATGCGGACGGTGAGGCGCTCGTCGACGTCGTACGGGGCGGCCTCGGCCAGCAGCCGTCCGCCGGGGGCCAGCAGGGCGTGCAGGCGGGTGAGCAGGGCGACCGGGTCGCCGCCGATGCCGATGTTGCCGTCCATGAGGAGGACGGTGCGCCAGTGGCCTTCCGCCGGCAGGCGGTCGAAGACGGAGCGCCGTACGGCCCGGCCGCCGAGGCGTCGGGTGCGGGCCACGGCGGCCGGGCTGACGTCCACGCCCAGCGCCGGCAGTCCCTGGGCGGCCAGTGCGGCCACCATCCGTCCGGGGCCGCAGCCGGCGTCGAGGACGGGGCCGGTGCAGCGGCGGAGCACGCTGGTGTCGGCGGCGTCGGGGGCCGCGCACCAGCGCTCGACGTCGAGGGGCAGCAGGTCGTCCTGCCAGTCGGGGGCGGGTGGGGACGGGTGCGGTGCCAGGCGGCGCAGGTGGAGCGGGCCGGTGCCGGTGCGCAGCGCCTGGGCGTAGGGGTGGTCCGTCCAGGGGTCGGCCGGCTCCGCGGCGGGCACGCGTCGGCCGTCGGGCCGGGGCGGTGTGCGGGCGGCCAGTGCCTGGCGGCCGGCGCCCCGCATCGGTCCGAGGTCGGGCAGCCGTTGGTCGAGGCCGGGCAGCACGACGTCGAGCCGTGCGGGGAGGGGAGGTGTCTCGCTCATTCCCCTCACCTTACGAAGACAAAAACGACATAAGGGACTCGGTGACCTTACGGAACACTGACGTCCCGGACCGCCTCGGCCGGCGGATGAAGAGGGGTGCCAGACTCGGTGAGGTGAAACGCGTACTCGTCGTGGACGACGATCCCACCGTCTCCGAGGTCGTGGCCGGCTATCTGCACCGGGCGGGCTTCGCGGTCGAGGTGAGCGCCGACGGCCCGGCCGCCGTGGCCCGCGCCGCGGCACGCCCGCCCGACCTGGTGGTACTGGACCTGATGCTGCCGGGGATGGACGGACTGGAGGTCTGCCGCCGCCTGCGCGAGCAGGGCCCGCTCCCGGTCATCATGCTGACCGCGCGCGGTGACGAGGAGGACCGCATCCTGGGCCTGGAGTTCGGGGCGGACGACTATGTCACCAAGCCCTTCAGCCCGCGGGAGCTGGTCCTGCGGGTGGAGTCCGTACTGCGCCGGGCCGGCGCGCCGACCGCGGCCGGGAGCGCGGCGGCGGAGCCCTGGCTGCGGGCCGGTCCGCTCGCCCTGCACCCGGCTGCCCGGCGCGCCACCCGCCATGGCACCGAACTCGCCCTGACCATCCGGGAGTTCGACCTGTTGGAGTTCTTCCTGCGGAACCCGGGGCGGGCGACGAGCCGGGAGGAACTGATGCGCCGGGTGTGGGGCTGGGAGTTCGGCGACCTGTCCACGGTGACCGTCCATGTGCGGCGGCTGCGCGAGAAGGTCGAGGACGACCCGGCCCGGCCCCGGCTGATCAGCACGGTGTGGGGCGTGGGCTACCGCCTGGACGCTCCCGCACCGCAGGAGAACGACGGAGACGGAGCCGGCGATGCTCGGTGACGCGCTGCTCATCGCGCTGTACGCGGCGGCCGGCGCGGCCGCCGCCGGACTGGTCGGGACGGCCGCCCTGCGGTTGCTGCGGAACCGCTCGGTCACCGTCTCCCTGGCCGTGGTCGCGGCCGTCACGGTGGCGGCGATGCTGGCCGGGACACTGCTGGTGTCCTGGGCGATGCTGCTGTCCGATCACGACCTGTGGGTGGTGACGACGGTGTGCGCCATGGCGGCGCTGGTGTCCCTGGCGGTGGCCCTCGTCCTCGGGCGCGGCGTCGTCCGGGGCAGCCGCGCGCTGACCGAGGCCGCCCGCGCGCTGGGCGACGACGGCCGCTTCACCCCGCCCGCCACCGCGCCGACGGCCGAACTAGCCGAACTGAGCCGGGAGTTGGCCGCCACCAGTGCCAGGCTCACCGCGTCGAGGGAGCGCGAGCGGGCCCTGGAAGCCTCCCGCCGGGAGCTGGTTGCCTGGATCTCCCACGATCTGCGCACTCCCCTGGCCGGGTTGCAGGCGATGGCCGAGGCGCTGGAGGACGGTGTGGTGGCGGAACCGCGCGTCTATCACACCCGGATCCGCACGGAGGTGGCGCGGATGGGCACCATGGTCGGCGACCTGTTCGAACTCTCCCGGATCCAGGCCGGGGTCCTGTGCCTGTCCCCCACCCGTATGTCGGTCTACGACCTCGTGGGCGACGCGATCGCCGGCGCCGACGCGCTGGCCAGGGAACACGGCGTACGGCTCGTCGGGGACGGCGTCGAACGGGTGCCGGTCGAGGTCGACGGCCGTGAGATGTCCCGGGTGCTGGCCAATCTGCTGGTCAACGCCATTCGCCGGACCCCCGCCGACGGCACCGTGGCGGTCTCCGCCCGTCGGCGGGACGCCGGTGTGGTGCTGTCCGTCACCGACGGCTGCGGCGGGATCCCCGCGGAGGACCTGCCCCGGGTCTTCGACACCGGTTGGCGCGGCACCGACGCCCGGACCCCGCCCGCCGGCGCGGGCCTGGGCCTGGCCATCGTCCGCGGCATCGTCGAGGCCCACCAGGGCCGCGCGGCGGTGCGCAACGTGCCTGGCGGGTGCCGCTTCGAGGTCCATCTGCCGGCGGCGGGCTGAACCGCACCGGCCAGGCATCCGCCGGCCGCCCGGATCCGGCTCAATCGGGGTCGGCCAGCTCCTCCCGCAGTCCCGCCAACGCCGTGTGGTCGTCGTCGTTGCCGAGGTGGGGCGCGGCGAACCAGCGGGTGTACGCGGCGATCTCGGACAGCCGCCAGTCGAGGGCGAACAGCTCCAGCAGCGCCGGATCGTGCGGCACCGCGGCGCCGGCGGCGAGGAGATCGCCGTAGTCCCGCTCGCGCGGGGCGAGGGCCAGCGATTCCCAGTCGACCAGCCGCAGCCCGAAGGGGCCGACGAGTTGGTTGGCGTAGTGCGGCTCACCGTGGGTCGGCACCCAACGCTCCCGGTGTGCGAGCGCGCTCCCGGCGAGTCGGTGATAGCGCGCCGTCCAGCGCCGGATGGCGTCGACGCGGGCGGCGACCGCGGTCCGTGCCTCCTCCCCCAGCGGGCCGGTCGTCCATGGCCGGGCGGTGCGGGCCCGCACCTCGTCGGCGAACGCGGGGCCGACCTGCGGGGCCCAGACAGGCAGGCCCGCCGGCGGCTCGGTGCCGTGCAATGCGGCCAGTGCGTCGGTGACTTCACCGAGGTGGGCGGGCTCGCGGGCCTCCGCTTCGGTCGGCGTGCGCCCGTCCAGCCACGGCGTCACACTCAGGGCGCCGCCCGCGACGGCGACGGTGAACCGGCCGGATCGTTGCGGCAACGGTGCGCACACCGCCGCCAGTCCGCCGGCGGCCAGCGCGGCGGCCCCCGCATAGGCCGCTTCCAGCGATGCCGCGGTGTGCCGGGGCGCCAGCTGGTCCAGTGTGACGAACAGCGTCGTGCCGCCGCCGCAGATCCGCCAGTGGTGGGCGCCGAATCCCCAGGGGAGATAGCCGGCCGCGGTGATCCGCGCGTTCTCGGGCAGCCAGTGTTCGGCGACCGTGCCTGCGATGACGTCGTCGCTGAGGGAAGGCGGGCGGGAGCGCATGGGCACCGACCCCATCACAGTGCGGCGTTGCGGGCACCCCATTTTCCGCCGGAGGCTGCCGAGTTCATCCGGATCGTGGACGCGACGCCCCATCGCGCTCCCGCACCCTCTAAGCTGACCGGTGCAGCTGGTTCGCCCCGTCCGCCAGGCGGGAGCGTCGTAAGAGGGAACCCGGTGGGAATCCGGGACTGCCCCGCAGCGGTGAGTGGGAACGACCGCCGTCATACGCACTGGCCCCGAGGTACGGGTCTGGGAAGCGACGGCCAGTAGGTGTCCTTGTAGGTGAGGACGTGCCCGCGAGTCCGAAGACCTGCCATCTGCCCGTGTGCGAACGACTCGTACGCGGACATCCCGGTGACCTCGAGGGCGGGTCGGCGTTCATACCAGGCGGACTCTCGTGCCTTGCCATGCACCCGCACGCCGCCCGGTTCGTCGCCCTTCGCGCACTCGTCCTGTCCCCGGGATCTCAGGGATTCATCTCGCGAAGGAGATCTCCGTGACCACCAAGTCCGCAGTCGCGGCAGCACGGGCCACCGTGTACGGCTACCCCCGGCAGGGCCGCCGCCGGGAACTCAAGAAGGCCATCGAGGGATACTGGAAGGGCCGCGTCACCGCGGACGCCCTGCGCACCACGGCCGCCGAACTGCGCCGCACCAACTGGCAGCAGCTCGCCGAGGCCGGCATCCACGAGGTGCCGACCGGTGACTTCTCGTACTACGACCACGTCCTGGACACCACCGTCATGGTGGGGGCGATCCCCGCGCGGCACCGCGCCGCCGTGGCGGCCGACGCCCTGGACGGCTACTTCGCCATGGCACGGGGCACGCAGGACGTGGCGCCGCTGGAGATGACCAAGTGGTTCGACACGAACTACCACTACCTGGTGCCGGAACTGGGCCCGGACACGGTGTTCACGGCCGACTCGGCCAAGCAGGTCGCGGAGCTGGCCGAGGCGCTCGCGCTCGGCCTCACCGCGCGGCCCGTGCTCGTCGGCCCGGTCACCTACCTCCTGCTCGCCAAGCCCGCGCCGGGCGTACCCGCCGACTTCGACCCGCTGACCCTGCTGGACCGGCTGCTGCCGGTGTACGCCGAGGTCCTCGCCGATCTGCGCGCGGCCGGCGCCGCGTGGGTGCAGCTCGACGAGCCGGCGCTCGTCCAGGACCGCACGCCCGCCGAGCTGAACGCCGCCGAGCGCGCCTACCGCGACCTCGGTGCCCGCACCAACCGCCCGAAGCTGCTGGTCGCCTCGTACTTCGACCGGCTCGGCGCGGCCCTGCCGGTGCTGGCCAAGGCCCCCGTGGACGGGCTCGCGCTGGACTTCACCGGGGCCGCCGCCGCCAACCTGGACGACCTCGCCGCGGTCGGCGGGCTGCCGGGCAAGCGCCTGGTCGCGGGGGTGGTCGACGGCCGCAACATCTGGGTCAACGACCTGGAGAAGTCGCTGTCCACGCTGGGTACCCTGCTCGGGCTGGCCGAGCGGGTCGATGTGTCGGCCTCCTGCTCGCTGCTCCATGTGCCGCTGGACGCGTCGGCCGAGCGGGAGATCGAGCCGCAGATCCTGCGCTGGCTGGCCTTCGCGAAGCAGAAGACCGCGGAGGCGGTCACCCTCGCCAGGGGCCTCGCCCAGGGCACCGACACGATCGCCGCCGAGCTGGCCGCCAACCGGGCCGATCTGGCCTCCCGGGCGGCCTCGCCGATCACCCACGACCCTGCCGTCCGGGCCCGTGCCGCCGCCGTCACGGAGGCCGACGCCCGCCGCTCCCAGCCGTACGGCGAGCGGGCCGCCGCCCAGCGCGCGCACCTGGGTCTGCCGCTGCTGCCGACCACGACCATCGGCTCCTTCCCGCAGACCGACGAACTGCGGGCCGCGCGGGCCGATCTGCGCGCGGGCCGGATCGACACCGCCGGCTACGAGGAACGCATCCGCGCCGAGATCCAGGCGGTGATCTCCTTCCAGGAGAAGGCCGGGCTGGATGTGCTGGTGCACGGCGAGCCCGAGCGCAACGACATGGTCCAGTACTTCGCCGAGCAGCTGACCGGCTACCTCGCCACCCGGCACGGCTGGGTGCAGTCCTACGGCACCCGCTACGTCCGCCCGCCGATCCTGGCCGGTGACATCTCCCGCCCGGAGCCGATGACGGTCCGCTGGACGGCGTACGCCCGGTCCCTGACCGGTCGGCCCGTCAAGGGCATGCTCACCGGCCCGGTGACGATGCTCGCCTGGTCCTTCGTCCGCGACGACCAGCCGCTCGGCGACACCGCCCGCCAGGTGGCCCTCGCCCTGCGCGACGAGGTCAACGACCTGGAGGCGGCGGGCACTTCGGTGATCCAGGTGGACGAGCCGGCGCTGCGGGAGACCCTGCCGCTGCGCGCCGCCGACCACCCGGCCTACCTGGCGTGGGCGACGGAGGCGTTCCGGCTGACCACCGGCGGTGTCCGGCCGGAAACTCAGATCCACACCCATATGTGCTACGCCGAGTTCGGTGACATCGTCCAGGCCATCGGCGACCTCGACGCCGATGTCATCAGCCTGGAGGCCGCCCGCTCCCACATGCAGGTGGCGCGCGAACTGGCCGCGCACGGCTACCCGCGCGAGGCGGGGCCGGGTGTGTACGACATCCACTCGCCGCGCGTCCCCAGCACGCAGGAGGCCGCTTCCCTGCTCCGCAGGGGACTTGAGGCCATCCCCGCCGAGCGGCTGTGGGTCAACCCGGACTGCGGTCTGAAGACCCGTGACTGGCCGGAGACCCGCGCCTCCCTGGAGAGCCTGGTCGCCGCCGCCCGTACGGTCCGCGAGGAGATCGAAGGGGTATCGGCCTCCTGACGCATCGACGACGGGGGCCGGGGAAGGGGCGACCGTGCCCCTCCCCCGGCCCCCGTACTCGCAGGCTCCGGACGCCGAACTTCCCTCGAACGGCGATCAGTTGCTCGTATTCCTCGACAGCGTTCCGTCCGACACAGGGACCGTCCACCGGCCGGGCCTACCCCGACAGCAGCATCGCCACGGCCACCAGCGCGAGCAGGCCGACGTACGCACGGGCGTAGAGGCGGTCCGGAATCCGCGGTGGGCGGCGGCGCAGTACGGCGATGACCGGCAGGGCGCCCACGAGCAGCGCCGCGGCGGCGCCGACGTCGACGAGGCCGACCAGATGCACCTGTGCGGAGCCGGCGGGCGGGAGCGCGGCGGCGCCCAGGGAGACCGCGGTGGCCGGGAGGGCGATGGCCACGGTGAGCGGGTTGGCCAAGGCCGTCGCCACCTGCATGGGGTGTCCGGCCCGCCGCACCGCGGGCACCGTCATGACGCTGCCGCCCACGCCGAGGAAGGCCGCGATCGCCCCGATGGGCACGCCGAGCAGGGACGGTATCGGCCGCGGGGCGGCGACGGTCGTCTCGACGGGTGCGCGCGGGCGCAGGAAGCCGGGCCGCAGCAGCAGATCGACGATGGTGAGCGCCACGTATCCGACGAACGCCCAGCGGACCAGGGCGGCGGGGGCAAGTCGGGTGGCGAGGGCGCCCGTTGCGGCACCGGCCGCCAGCAGGAGGAGCAGTGCGCCGCTGCCACGCAGGGCGACCAGCACCCGGCGTGGGGTGACGGCCGTGGCGAAGCCCGCGTTCACCACCATCACCAGGGCCGAGGTGGCGGTGGCCACCCGCATCGCGTTCGCGCCGAGCACGGCGTCCGCCCACACCACCACCGGGACCGCGACGAACCCGCCGCCGAACCCGAACAACACGGTCGTCACCCCGGTGAGGAGCCCGATCCCGATCAATGCCACAACGTCCATGGACCCACTCCACCAACTCCACCGGCCTGCTCGCATGCGAAGATCGGCATCGTTCCTTCGCGTCTCGGCCAGTACAGTGGCCGGGTGCGGAACATCGCCCTGGACGCCGTCGACCACGTCGACCGGGCGGTGCTGCCGATCGGCACCGACTACCCGTCCGGGCATGTACTGGACTGGCACGAGCACCGGCGTGCCCAGTTCCTCTACGGCGCCACCGGCGTGATGGTCGTCGACACCGCCGAGGGCACCTGGACGGTTCCGCCCGAGCGTGCCGTGCTGATTCCGGCCGCCACCCCCCATCGGGTCCGCATGCTGGGGGTGAGCACCCGGAGCCTGTACCTCGAGCCGGCGGCGGTTCCCTGGTGGCCGGCCACCTGCACCGTCGTGGACGTGCCCGCGCTGCTGCGCGAACTGCTGCTGAGCGCCGTGGAGTTCGAGGCCGACTACAGCCTGTCCGGCCGGGAAGGGTGCATCGCCGCGCTGCTCCTGTACGAGATCGCCGCGCGCACCCCGCTGCCGTTCCATGTCGCGATTCCCTCCTCCGGCGATCTGGCGGCGCTCTGCCGCGCCTACCTGGCCGCCCCGGATGTGGGCGTCACCAATGCCGCGTGGGCCGGCCGGGCGGCCATGAGCGAACGGGCCTTCACCCGCCGGTTCCGGGCGGAGACCGGCGAGAGCCCCGCTGTCTGGCGGTCTCGCGCCCGTCTGCTCGCGGCCGTTCCGCTGCTGCGCACGGCGTCCGTCAGCGAGGTCGCCGGCCGTCTCGGCTACGCCTCCCCCGCCGCGTTCACCGCCGCCTTCACCCGCGCCTTCGGCCTGCCGCCGTCCCGCTTCACCACGTCCCGCTAGAGCGGAGCCCCCGGTGCGGGGCGGCCCGGCCGGGGGGAACCGGTGACCGCGGCGCAGGGCGTTACGGCCCCCCGGTGTCTGCGAGGGTGACCGCGAGAGGTAATAAATACGGAAAATGCTTGGTAATCTTCCTGTTCAGCGACGCGCGTGAAGGATCCGCATGACTACGCCCACCCCACCCGACGGTTCCACGACCGCGGATCGCCAGACACCGGAGCACGACCCGTGGGCCCCGCCGTCGCCCGACGCGGTCGACGTGCCCCGCCCCGCGACACCCCCGGCGGCGTATCCGGCCGCGTACCCGGTGCCGACCGGCCGGCCCAACAACGGCATGGGCATCACCGCCCTGATCCTCGGCCTGGTCGGGGTCGTGCTGAGCGTCTTGATCTTCCTGTTCTGGCTCTCCTGGCTGCCCGCTGTGCTGGCCGTGATCTTCGGCGCGGTGGGGATGAGCCAGGCGCGCAAGGGCCGCGCCACCAACAAGGCCATGGCACTCAGCGGACTCGTCCTGGGCATCGTGGGTCTGCTGATCACCGCCGGCAGCGCGGTGTTCGCCGTGGTGATGGTCAAGCACGTCGTCGACGACGCACGCGCGAAGGTCAAGCAGGAGAAGGCCGCCGAGGCGTCGGCGGCGGCCGAGGAGGAGAAGCGGCACCTCTCCTTCGGTGCGGCGTACACCTTCGGCAACGGACTGAAGGTCACCATCTCCAAGCCGGCCCCGTTCACCCCGGACGCGTACGCCAACGGCCACGCCAAGGGCAACAAGGCCGTTGAGATCACGGTGACCGTGGTGAACACCGGCTCCCGGCCGGCCGACGTCGAGACCGGTATCCCCAACGTCAAGGACGCCGACGGGGACTCGGCGCAGCTGGTGATCGACGGCAGCGGCCGCCAGAAGGTCATCACCGACGCCGTCCCGCCCGGGAAGACGGCCGTCGGCAAGTACGCCTTCTCGCTGCGGCCGGAGGCCGCCGAGCAGGTCGAGGTCGAGTTCAGCCCGGACGCGCTGAAGTGGGACGACGCCTACTGGAGCGGTCCCACCCCCTGAGGCGCGCAAACGCCTGAATCCCGCACCGGCGGAGCGTGGGCCGGACGTCTCCCGGCGTCCGGCCCACCTACAATTTGGCTCCGAACGGTCGCGGACTGTCGGGTGCGCGGCCGGGCCGTACACCGGCGACCGTAGGAGGGCCCGTGCCAGGCCAACGTTCCCTCATCGAGGCCGAGAAGTTGGTGGAGACCAAGCTCGGCGGCGTCCCGATCGGACATGACCAGATGGCGGTGGTGGCCACCATCTACCGGGCGGCCGCGACCGTTCGGCAGCACCTGGAGAACTCCGTGCTGCGCGGGGCGGATCTGACGTGGACGGCGTTCGTCGTGCTGTGGGTGATCTGGATCTGGGGCGAGTCGGAGACCCGTTACGTCGCCGAGGAGGCCGGGATCTCCAAGGGCACCCTGACCGGCGTCGCCCGCACCCTGGAGTCCCGTGGGCTGGTCCGGCGGACCGGCCATCCCGAGGACGGCCGCCTGGTGCTGCTCAGCCTGACCGAGGACGGCGAGGCGCTGATGCACCGTCTGTTCCCGCAGTTCAACGCGGAGGAGGTGTTCGTCACCGAAGCGCTCGACGCGGCGGAGTGCCGGCGGACGGCGGAGCTGCTGCGCCGGATCGTGGTGCAGGTCGAGACGCACGGCGAGGAGCGGCGGACGGAGCTGCTGGACGGCGCGGAGCCGGCGCCCCGCCGCAGCGGACGCCGGCCCAGGACCTGACCCCGGCGCCGCTCCGGGCAACGGCCGGGGTCGGCCTTCATGACCACGGCCAACGGGTCGCGAAGGCCGACCTGCGGGAGGCGGGCTCAGCCCGTCCTTGCCTTGAGGGGTTCGCCGACCGGGGGCGGGCAGTTCTCCTGGATCTTGTACTTGAGCGCCTCGGGGTAGTCGCGCCGCGCGAGGGCCACCCGTACCACGATCGGGCCGCGGTTGATGGGGTCGGTGGGTTCGCCGATCTTCTTGAAGAGGTCGGTGAGTTGCTGGTGCCTGGTGATGCTGACGCCGTGCATCGGGTGCTTGTCGTCGCCGAAGACCTCGGCGAGCTTCTCGTAGCGCCAGGGGTGGAGGTCGTTGTAGAAGTCGGCGCCGTCGGAGGACGGTGTGCCGTCCGCCTTGTAGTAGCAGGGGTGGACCAGCATCTGCTCGATGCCGTAGAAGCCTTCGTTGTCGAGGACGAAGACCACGGGTTTCAGGCCCTGCCGGACGTGGGTGGACAGCTCCTGGCAGGTCTCCTGGAACGAGCCGTCGCCGACGAAGACCATCGGCCGCTTGCCCGCCTGCAGACGCCCCAGGCCGACGCCGGTGGCGAAGCCGACCGAGTAGCCGATGGACAGCCAGCTGTTCTGGGCGACGAACGAGGCACGTTCGGGCATCCGCAGGTTCATCGAGGCGATGAGGGCGAACGCGGCGTCACTGATCACGGTGAACGGCGTGGTGCGCCGCCCGTCCTCCTCACTGACCTGCGACTCCAGGAACGCGTTGACGTGCCGGAAGAGACTGTCGTAGGTGGGACTCTCGGGGTACGAGCCGCCGCTGAGGGTCTCCAGGAAGGCGGTGACGCTGTCGGGGACGTCCAAGCCGGCCTCGTGTGCCTGGGCGTAGTAGTCGGCCGTGAAGTACCCGGGGCCGAACGCCTCGACGAAGGCTTCCCGCAACGCGGGGATGAACTCGCCGAGTTGGACGTCGGGGAAGTACAACGCGCCGACGTGCACGCCCTGGTGGGCGGCGACCGCCCAGTCGGCGCCGATCGAGCGGACGCCGCCGAGGTTCTTCGACGTCGCCCAGGTACCCAGTCCGATGCGGCAGCCGGCGTTCTGGAACATCGACGCCACGTCCGGGTTGCTGGCCTTGCCGTTGTAGACGCCGGAGAAGCCGGGGGTGTCCTCGGAGATGACGGACTTGGCGCCGATGGTGGTGCAGTACGGGATGCCGGTGTCGCGCACCAGCTTCTCGAACTCGTCGGCGAGGTTGAAGCGGTCGATCTCCTCACCCGCCCACAGGATCGGGTTGTAGTCGTGATCCCGTACCAGTTCCACGCATGCCTGGACGGCGGCGTTGAGCATCTTCACGTTGCGCGGGGTCAGCGGGCGCTCGCGGCGTGCCAGGCGGCCCTGCGGTGCCGGGCAGCGGGCCTCCCAGACATCCTCCATGAACTCCAGGTAGACCGGTCTGCGGTGGGTCAGGCACGCGGTGATCGCGCTGTCGATCTGGCTGGGGGCCAGTCCGGGGTTGGAGATCGCCTGGGCGTCGACCGTGACCTGCCGGTAGACGTCGAGGTTGCTCTCCGGGCGCTGCGACATGTGCGAGGTGAGCAGGCCGATCGCCTGTTGGTTGAGCCACTGCTCGTAGGAGGGGGCGCCGTTGATGGCGATCAGCGGGATGTATTCGGTGTAGCCGCCGCCGATGGCGTTGAGCAGGTTGAACGCGCCGACGCCGTAGGTGACGGCGACCGCGCCGATGCCCTGTTCGCCCTGTACGGTCCGGGCGTCGGCGACCTTGACCCGGGTGTAGGCGTCCGCTGCCTGGCCGGCGCCGCCCTCGGTGGGCGTGCCGACCCAGCGGACCTTGGTCTTCTCGTGCAGGGTCGACAGGAACGGCCCCAGATGGTTGCCGGGCACGCCGAACAGGTGGGTGATGCCGAGCTGTTCCAGGCGGACCGCCAGGTATTCGGCGACGGTGCAGGTGTCGTTGCTGGTCATCGGGTCAGCGCTTTCTCTCGGGTGGGCTCCGTTGACGCGGCGGCCGCGGGCCGGCCGGTGGCTGTGGTGATGCCGGCCTCCGGCGCGGGCGCTTCGTTGACGGCGATGGCGGCCCGGACGGCGGTCTCGATCGCGCCCTCGATCCAGGCGTGCTTGAGCGAGACGTGCTCGCCGGCGAAGTGGACCGGTCCCTCGGGCCGGACCACGTCCAGGTGGAAACTGGTCATCTGGTGCGGGGTGTAGACGGCCGCCTCACCGCAGGCGTACGGGTCGCGCAGCCAGCTCTGGGTCTGGCCCGCGCCGGTGAAGAACACCTCGATCCGGCGGCCATGCACCGCCTGGAGGTTCTCCAGGGCGTAGCCGTAGCGCTCGGCGTCGTCGAAGGAGTCCCAGCGGGCGGCGTCGTCGGACCAGGAGTAGGCGGCCAGCACCACGCCTCCGTCGCTGTCCGGCACGGGGTGGGAGGGGAAGTACATGAAGCGGTTGGGGTTGTCCGTGGTGGAGCCGCCGCCGTGGGCGTTGGTGGCCGGCCGCACTCCGCCGCGCAGTCGGGAGTGGTGGTAGTACTCCACCTGCTCCTCGCTGATCCGGGTCTCGTCCACGCTCGGGTGGGCGCCGAGCAGCCCGGTGCGCAGGTTCCGCAGGCCCTGCGGCAGGGCCAGCGCGGCCTCGGCCTCGTCCTCGCCCCACTGCTGGTAGTACTCGTAGAGGCCGGGCGCGATGTCGTCCAGCTCGCGCTTCCAGTCCGCCTCGGTGAACTCCCACCAGCGCCGGGAGAACTCCAGCAGCACCTTGGTCGCCTGGTCGTAGTGGGTCTCGATGACGGCCCGGCGCTTCTTGTAGGAGAACGGCGGGGCGACCTTGACGAACCGCAGGCTGGAGAAGGGGATGGTGACGATGGCCAGGTCGCCGGTCCAGGTCTCGGTGGCCGCGTAGGGCTCGCCCTCGGGGACGGTCTCGATGGCGACGGCGGGGCCGCCGGGTCCGGTGAGACCGCCCTGGTGGCCGTCGCGGCCCGGGTCGTAGTACTCCAGGCGGACCATCCGCTGGCCCATCACGATCTGGTCCTGCAGCTCCTTGGCGAGCGCTTCGGGCAGCCGGCGGCTGCCGCCCTCGATCTCCCAGTACGTGGCGTGGGGATCGATGTCGCTGCGGCCCAGGAGGCTGTGGAAGAAGGCCAGGTGCAGCCGGGAGGTCATGTTCTCGATGGTGCCGATCGCCTCGACGGCCTCGTCGCTGAACTCCGCGTACTCGCGGAGGAAGCGGCCCATCGAATAGCCGTCGAAGTCACGGATGACGTCGGCCCAGCCGGCCAGCCACTCCTCGAAGGGCTTGTTGACCCGTTTTCCGTCGTGCTGCTTGACGGAGTAGTAGTCCCGTACCGGTTCCAGTGCCTGGTTGACCATGTCGGCGACGGTCATCCGGGTTTCGCAGCCGGTGAGGTGGAAGCCCTCGTTGAGCCGGGAGGGGTCGGTGGCGTACTGGACGCGCCGGACCTGCTCGCGGTTGGTGCGGATCCAGGTGTGGTAGCGCTTGTCCGGCTCCTTGAAGGCGGGGTTGGGTTTGCCGTTGGTCCAGGTCGTGTCGCCCTTGAAGGACTTGTAGACGACCGGCGGCACGGGCGGCTGCTGGTTGCCGGTGTCCGGATCGACGTCGACGTTGAAGAACAGCCGCCGTGTGAGGCCCAGCTTGTCGACGAGCGCGAGGGTCAGCGGATGGAAGCTGGGCAGGCGCATCGCCCCGGCCTCCGCGTACTGCGCCGGGTCGGTGAAGGGCGACGGCTGTCCCTTGGCGGTGTGGAAGGTCTTGATCCGCCCGCCGACGCGGTTGGCGTTGGCCTCCAGGATCGTCACGTCGTGTCCGGCGCGGGTCAGCAGGTCCCCGGCGACCAGGCCGGCGATCCCGGCCCCGACGATGAGGATGCGTTTGGGTGGGCCGGGCGGACAGAGTCCGTTGTCGATCAGTACGTCGAGGTAGCGCAGCTTGAGGTCCTCGTTGGCGGGCGCGGGGCCCACCAGCAGCAGTTCGCGGGCCAACTGCTGGTAGGTCAGCTCGTTCGCACGCTCGATCGCGGTGGTGCGGGGTCGTGCGGTGGCGTCTCGGGAGGGGGTGTGCGGGTCGTTCATGGGGAGGTTCAGCCGTTCTCGTGGAGGGGCGGCGCAGCGGTGGCCCGGGGCGGCGCGCACCGGCCCGCCCGGCCCGGTGCGGACAGTTGTGGGACTGGTCGTGGGACTCGGTACGGAGCGGACTTGGCATATTCCGAAGTCAGCTTCCGCACGGCAGCGCCCCCAGCCCATCACCGAACGGGGCGCTGCGCATGTACAGCGGGCCGAACGTGGGCACGGCGGGCACCGGCGGCGGCGTTCCCGGTCGGCGTCGTCCCGGAGCCGGCCCCTGCCCGGTCCTTCGTCCCGACTTCTACGGCGAGGTCAGGGGCATCCGTCCAGTACGAGGGCGTTCTTGGCGCGCTCCACGGACGCCTCGTCGGCCGGTGCGCCGGGGTTCTCGGTGGCCAGTGCCTGGTTGAGCGCGACGAACGGGCGCATCCGCTCCTCGTAGGTGGCGAACGCCGCTCGGTGGTCGCCCCCGGACCGGCGCAGCGCTTCGGCGAGGACGTAGGCGCCCACGAGAGCCAGGCTGGTCCCCTGGCCGGAGAGCGGTGAGGCGCAGTATCCGGCGTCGCCGAGCAGCGCCGTCCGGCCGTGCGACCAGCGGTCCAGGTGTACCTGTGTCATCGCGTCGAAGGAGAAGTCGGGCGCCTCCCACAGCGCCTTCAGCAGCCTGGGGGTCTCCCAGCGCAGCGCCGCCATCCGGTCGGCCACCACCTGCTTCTGCCGTTCGGGGTCACGGTCGGCGGCGCTGCCGGGCTCGGCCGCGAAGCCGAACGAGATCCGCAGCTCGGTGTTGTCCCGCACGGGATAGATCCCGTAGCCGGTCTCGCCGTCCCTGAGCCAGACCTGCCAGTCCGCCAGGCCCAGGAAGTTGTCCGCGCTGAAGATCGCCAGCTGCATGCCCAGCGGACGGGTGAAGCGTTCCTCCGGCCCGAAGCCCAGGCGCCGTACGCACGAGTGCAGTCCGTCGGCCCCCACGACCAGGTCGAACGTCCGCGAGCGACCATGCTCGAAGGCGACCCGCACGCCGTCCGTGTCCTGGTCGAGTGCGGCGATACTGTCCCCGAAGAGGAACTCGACGCCGTTTCCGGCGCGTTGGTGCAGCAGGCGCACCAGGTCCTCGCGCAGCAGCTCGATGTCGTCACTGTCGAGCCGGCCGCTGCTGAACGTCGCCTCGGTGGAGCGGCTGATCTCCCGACCGTCGCCGTCCAGGACGGACATGCCCCGCATCCGGGTGCGATGGGCGCGGGCCGGTCCCAACAGCCCCATCCGGTCGACGACTTCGAGCGCGACGCCCCGGATGTCGACCGCCTGTCCGCCACGGCGTATCCCCGGCGCACTGTCCACCACCGTCACGGCAACGCCCTCCCGACGCAGGAGGGAGGCGAGCGCGGTCCCCGCAACCCCGGCACCGGAAACAAGCACCGACTTCATGACCGCAGACTCCATGCGCGCAGTCTTCATGTGAGCAGTCTTCATGTGAGCAGTCTTCATGTGAGCAAGCCCTTTCATACGCTGTACGCGGCTGAATGTACGGCGTATGCACAGCGCCGCCAACTGCCCTTCCTGGCCTGCTGTTCTAGTCCAGCGGCAGCTTTTCCACCCTTCGCGCTGGTAGGGTCTGCTCTAGTACAGCTGCCAGGAGCGCGAAAAAATACTCAGGGAGCCGACGACATGGCCGCGACCTCCGACCCGCCGTTCCGGCGCATCGCCGACGAGATCGGGCGACGCATCCTCGACGGCACCATCGCCCCGGGCGAGCGCGTGCCGTCGACGCGGCAGATCGCCCGTGAGTGGGGAGTCGCACTGGCCACCGCCACCAAGGCGTTGACCACGCTGCGCCTGGAGGGACTGGTCGAGGCCCGCCCCCGGGTCGGCACCGTGGCGGTGGCCCAGGACCGTACGCCGGCGCCGGAACGGCCTTCCGCACCCAGGCGCCGCTCGCCCTCCCCGGCCGCCGCCGATCACGAACTGTCCCGTGAGCGGATCGTCCGCGCGGCGACGGAGATCGCGGACAGCGAGGGACTGGCGGCGGTGTCCATGCGCAGCGTCGCCGCCCGGCTCGGTGTCGCCGCCATGTCCCCGTACCGGTACGTGACCAGCAAGGACGACCTGGTGCGGCTGATGGCCGATGCGGCGTTCGGCGAGGAGAGCTATCCGGCCACCCCGCCGGAGGACTGGCGCGCCAGGCTGGAACTCGGTGCACACACCCTGTGGCGGATCTACCGCAGACACCCCTGGCTCGCGCAGGTCGACACGCTCACCCGCCCGCTGATGCTGCCGGAGCTGATGGTCCACGCCGAGTGGGCGCTCGCCGCCCTGGACGGCCATGGCCTCGATCCGGCGACCATGTTCGACCTGCACGTCCTCCTCTACAGCTATGTGCAGGGCATCGCCGTGCACCTGGAGCGGGCGGCCCAGGCCGAGGCGGCCACCGGGTTGTCCGCGGACCAGTGGATGGACCGCCAGACCTCCGCCTACGAGGCGATCGTCGCCGCCGACCACTACCCGGTGTTCACCCGCACCGCACGCAGTCTGGACGGCGGCTACGACCTCGACCTGGACGCCCTGTTCACGTTCGGTCTCAAGCCGCTGCTCGACGGTATCGCCGTGGCCGTGCAGGGCGGACCCGCCCACCGCACGAGGAAGTGAGCCGGGCCCTCCGCCCGTTCCGCCCCTCCGCCGCCCGATCACGGCGGGTGGGTGTCCTCGGCCGGCGGGGAGTCCGGCCACGAGCGTGTGGAGTCCGGCGGGTCGGCCGCCGGTGCTTCCTCGTGCGCGGAGTGGCCGAGTCCGCCGAGGCGCAGACCCCGCCCGGTGTGCCGGCCGCGGTGCACGGTGGGTGTGCGGTGCAGCGCGATGAGTGCCGCGTCGTCGGCGAGGCGCCCGCCGACATGGGCGAGGAGATCGCGCCGGATGTGGTGCAGCAGCGCCTCCGGGCTGGCGCCCGTCCACTGGGCGGCCCGTTCGCCGAACGGGTAGAAGCCGCCGGCGGCGTCGCGGGCCTCGATGACGCCGTCGGTGTACAGCAGCAGCGTGTCGCCCGGCTGGAAGGAGACCACGTCCAGGGAGTAACCGGCCGGGCCGATGGCCCCGATGCCCAACGGGGGCGCCGGATGCAGGCTCGGGGCGGTGACGGCGCCTCCGGGGCTGAGCAGCAGGGGCGGGGGGTGGCCGCAGCTGGTCATGCGGGTGATGTGGTCGCCGTCGGGGATCTCCAGCAGGAGCGTGGTGGCGAACCGCTCCCCCGCCTCCTCCGCCGGTTCGAAGTCCGTGAGGTAGCGGGCGACGCTCTCCTCCAGGTTGGCGGCGAGATCGGGCAGGGTGGTGTGCCGGTGGGCGGCCTCGCGGAAGGCCCCCAGCAGCACCGCGGCCTCGCCGATGGCGGACAGGCCCTTGCCGCGTACGTCTCCGATCATCACCCGGACCGCGTTGTCGGTGCGGGTGGCGGCGTAGAGGTCCCCGCCGATCTGGGCCTCGTTCTCGGCGGCCAGGTACAGACAGGCGATCTGCAGCGGCCCGATCCGTTCCGGCAACGGCCACAACAGCACATGCTGGGCGGCCTCGGCCACCGACCGCACCTGGGCCAGCTCCGCGCGGTGCCGTTCCCGCGCCAGGCAGTAGAAGACCACCAGGGCCGACAGCACCGCGATCGCCAGGATCTGCACCAGCACATTGCGAGTGAACAGCGCGTCGAAGTGCCAGCCGATGAAGGCTTGCGCCGCCACGGTCAGCAGCCCGATCACCCCGGTCGTCCACGGTCCGGCGAACGACGCGGTGATGGCCGGCGCGATCACCAGCAACGGCCCCAGATGCACATCGGCCGGCACCAGCAGATCCACGACCGTGATCGTCACGATGAGCACGACCGGAATCAGCAGCAGCGCCTGGCTCGACTTCCACGGCTGCCGCATACCGGCAACGAGCTGCCGGGTGGCCACCCCTCCACCATGCACCGCCCCCTGTCGGCGCACCACGCCACCGGCGAGGCGTCAGCGGGCGAGGCGGGGGAAGAGCGCCTCGGCGTTGCCGCGGTCGATGGCCCGGGCCTGACCGGGAGCGTAGTGGGGGTAGGTCTCCAGGTGGTGGTTGTAGTAGGTGCCGGCTTCCTGGGGTGCGAAGGGCCAGTCACTGCCGTACAGGACGTGGCCCGGTTCGGCGAAGGCGAGCAGGGCGGGCAGGGCGCTGGGGCCGGCGGACAGGGCGGTGTCGAAGTAGAAGCGCTTGAGGTCGCGCAGCACGTCGTCGGCGTCGCGGTCCGGGTCCACGGCGAGGGGGGCCAGGCCGGCGAAGCGGTAGGCGGCGTAGGGCAGGAAACCGCCGCCGTGGGAGAGGATCACACGGAGGCTCGGGTGGCGGCGCAGCACGCCGTTGAGCACGAGGTCGAGGGCGCTGCGGGTGGTGTCGAAGACGAAGTCGGCCAGCGGAGCGGGGGTGCCCGGCAGCAGCGGCAGCGGGGGCTGGGCGGGGTGGACGAAGACGACGGCCGCCCGCCGGTCGAGTTCGTCCCACAGCGGCTCGAAGTCCGGGTCGCCGAGGTAGCGGCCGTGCGCGTTGGACATCAGCACGACGCCGTCGGCGCCCAGGGTGTCCAGCGCGTGGACGGCCTCGGCGAGGGCCGCGTCGACATCGGGCAGGGGAACGCCGGCGAAGTGGCCGAAGCGGTCGGGGCGGTCCTTGACGACCTCGGCGGTGTACTCGTTGACGGCGCGGGCCAGGGTGCGGGCCTCGGCGTCGCCGGCCAGGTGGACGCCGGGCGCGGTGACCGAGAGCACACCGGTGGCGATGCCCTGCCGGTCCATCATCGCGATCGCGCCGTCCGGGCTCCAGGCCGGGACGGGCCAGCCGCCGGACACCAGCAAGGGCGCCGCCGCCCACCACCGGGGTCCCGCCGCCGACCGGGGCGGCGTGGAGGAGCTGGCGCAGGCGGCCGACCAGCTGTTCTACGCCATGCGCCGCTCACGGGCCGCCACCGTCGGCCGCTCCGCGGCCGGACTGTCCATGGCCCAACTGGCCCTGCTCGCCCCGCTCATGGAAGACGCTCGGGGCGACGGCCTACCGGTCGGCAGACTCGCCGCCAACGCCGACATCAGCGTCCCCACCGCCATCCGGATGCTCAAACAACTCGAAGCCAACGGCGTGGTCACCCGACGGCGCTCCGAGCACGACGAACGCCAGGTACTCATCCGCCTCACCGACGACGGCGCCCAGCGGCTGACCACCATGCGCACCGAACTTCGCGCCCGGCAGTCCCAGGCACTGTCGCAGTTCACACCCGACGAACGGCACGCCCTCGCCGCCCAACTGCACCGTCTCGCCGGCATCATCGCCGACACGATGACCGGACCGGAGCCCCGATAGGGGCCCGCCGGGACGTGGGCGGCCCCTCCGACCGGCCTCAGGCACGCCGTACCTCAGAGACGCCGTGCCCAGAAGAGCGCATGACCGCCGTCGCCCTCCGGCACGAACTCCTCCCGCTCGACCGTCAGGCCCGCCTCGGTGATCCACGCGCGGTTGGTGGCGGCATCCGCATGGCTCCACCACATCGGGGCACCGCCGCCGAGCCAGTCCTCCTCCACGCCCGTCCAGGCACCGGACCCCGTGATGGCCACGAACCACCCGCCGGGGCGCAGCCATTCGGCGACCCTGCCCAGCAGGGGCGGTTGCTCGGCCAAGGGCAGATGGATCAGCGTGTAGAAGGAGACGACGGCGTCGAAGGACGCGGCGGCGAACGATGCGGCCGAGGCATCACCGTGGAGGAACTCCGCCTCGGGCACCCGCTCCCGGGCCCGGCGGATCTGCACCTCACTGATGTCGATTCCGGTGACGCGGTGACCGGCGGCGGCCAAGGTCCGTGCGACCGGCACTCCGCTGCCGCAGCCGAGGTCCAGCACCGTGCCACCGGCCGGAAGGCACCGCCGCAGTGCGCGCAGCACGGGCTCGTACTTCCCCTCGCCGCCGTACACCTCGTCGTAGCGCAGGGCGGCGGCGTCGTACCCGCGCCGCACGATGTCCTTGGGATCGTCGTGGGCCACGCTCAGCGCACCGGCCGGTCGTCGCGGGGCAGGTCGCTGCCCATGCTCACCGGACGGCGCCTTCCGCCTTGAGGGCCTCGACCTCCGCCGTCGTGAAGCCGATCTCTTCAAGGATCTCCTGGGTGTGTTCGCCGACGGCGGGCGCGGGACGGACGCGCTCCGGACCGTCGTGGGCGTAGGCGAACGCCGCGACCGGCACCGTCGGGTCACCGTTCGCGCCGTGGTGCAGCAGGGGGCGGTGACGGAGCTGGTCGTCGGCGGTGATCTCGGCCAGGGTACGGAGGCGTTCTCCCGGCAGGCCGTGTGCGTGGACCCAGTCCTCCCATGCGGCCGCGGTGCGGCTCAGGAAGATGCCGGCCAGCACCTGCCGCATGGCCTGACTGTGGCGGTGCAGGCTCTCGAAGTCGGGCAGGTCGCGGAAGCGGGGGTGATCGTGTCCCTCGCTCGCCAGGGCGGTCCACAGTCTGCGGTTCTGGTCGGGGGTCGGGGCGCCCAGGACGAACACCCCGTCCGCGGTGGGGTACGCACCCAACCCGGCCTCCGGTGGCGCCTGCCAGTCCGGTGCGTGCAGTTGAGCCGCCAGGTGCGGGCCCATCAGCATCAGGGCGGTGTCGAGCATCGAGCAGTCGATCCGCTGCCCGCGGCCGTCGCGGTCCCGGCCGTAGAGGGCGGCGGCGATCGCGAAGGCCGCGTTGTAGCCGCTGGCATAGTCGACGAAGGGGAGGTTGGGCTTGTGGCCGCCACAGCGGTCGATGATTCCCGAGGCCGCCTGGATCACGTTGTCGTAGGCGGTCACCCCGGCGCGCGGGCCCCCTTGCCCGTAGCCGGTCATCGAGCAGTGGATCAGGCGCGGATTGAGCCGGGCCAGTTGCCCGGGGCCCAGGCCGAGTTCTTCCAGTGCCCCGGCCCGGTAGTTCTCCACGACGACATCGGCCGTGCGGACCATGCGCCGGAAGACCCGCCGCCCGCCCGGCGTCTTCAGGTCCAGCGCCATGGCTCGCTTGCTGCCGCCCTGGACCTGGTAGTTGACCCCGCGCTGCTGGCGATTGAGTGCGGGGTCCGGGCCCTTGAACCGCACGAAGTCCGGCCGGTCCGGCGGCTCGATCTTGATCACATCGGCACCGAGGACCGCCAACTGGTAGGTGGCGAACGGTCCTGCCAGAACGTGCGTGAGATCGAGTATCCGCACTCCGTCGAACGGTCGGGGCATCCCGTCTTCCTCCGTTGCGTAGGCCGTCGGACGTGGTGCCTGGGCGACGCCGTCCCAGCAGCGGCTGGTATCGTCCGGCAGATTCCGTACGGATCATCCGCCGTGCTGCCGGCGCCGGTTCGGGCCGGGGCGGCCGGTCCGGACCGGGGAACCGTTCTGCGTCGCGGACTGCGTGCGCGCCCTTCCTCTGCGCCCCTTCGCCCATCGGCTGCCTGTCGTCGCCCAGGTGCCCGACGAGCGTCTCAGACCCGGGCCCGGTGGACCAGGGCGCGTACCGGGAGCAAACGCCATCTGGCTCGGAAACACCACCCAGAAGCCCCCGGCCACCCGCCGGCGGCCGGGTTGCCTGGCCCGGCCGCCGCACCTCACCGGCCGGGCCAGGCTCTCCCCCGCTTCCGTCAGGGCATCGGGACGGACCCTACGCAGGACTCCCGTCGGGGTTCCGCCACTGGATCCCGTCGCGGCCGCCCTCGGCGATGGTCCGGGTGCTGTCGTCGTAGCTGGGCGCGTTCAGGTCCAGTACGCCGCCGTGACCGTTCAGCCACGGGCCGGCGCTCGCCGGGTAACAGACCGGAACCCAACTGCCCGGCTGGAGGTGCTGGTTCGCGGCGCGGTAGTTCGTGGTGCACTCGTGATCGTCCGAGGCACCGGTGGTGCCACCGATGGCCTTCGGCACGCCCCCAGCGGCTAGGAGGTGGCGTTCTCCTGGACGATCCAGCCGTTGCCGTCGGGGTCGTCGAAGGACTTCCAACGTCCCCAGGGAGCCTGTTGGATCTCCGCCTCGTGGAAGGCGACACCCCGTTGCTCCAGTTCCCGCAGGGTCCCCTCCAGGTCGTCGCAGGCCAGCACGGAACCCTTGAGGGAGCCGGCGGGCATGGTCGGGAACCACGTGACCAGGGTGATCTTGGTGGCGGCGCCCGGCGGCTGAAGCATCACCCAGCGCATGTTCTCGCCCATCGGATTGTCCATCAGCGTGGTGAAGCCGAGGACGTCGGCGTAGAAGCGCTTGGCGCGGTCCTGGTCGGAGACCGGAACGGAGACGATGTCGAGGTTGGTCAGAGCCATCGGGCAGCTCCTCCTTGGGTGGCAGACACGTCGAATTCTGCTGCACGGGCGGGCACCGTGACGTCGTCGGCACGCCGATCGGCAGGTGCCTGGCAGCGGACGGCGGACAGCGGAGGAAGTCTGCGGCTGGCTCGGGCGGACGTCAGGCCCGACGGGGAGGGCCACCCGGCGAGCCAGGGTGTGAGGTAGCGGCACTCCGCACGCGACGACGCATCGTGCGGGCCGGGATCGTTCCCGGCCCGCACGATGTTGACGAACGGTCTGCGCACGGCACCGCCGAGGCAGCAGGCCGTCGGGTCAGTCCAGCCGGTCAGTTGGTGCAGGTGTCGAGCATCGAGGAGATGGCCTTCTTCTCGTTGTCGGTCGTGGTCAGCTTCCAGACGGACTTGACGTGGGTGTAGTCCTTGGCGTACGTGCACCAGAAGCCGTGGTTGGTCGGCTTCCAGTCGGCCGGGCCGCTGTCGCTCTTGGAGCTGTTGGAGGATTCCGAGGCGATCAGCAGCTGGGGGTCCTTCAGGTCGTTCCCGAAACCCTTGCGCTGTTCGTCGGTCCAGGTGTCGGCACCGGACCGCCAGGCTTCGGCCAGGGGGACCATGTGGTCGATGGTTGCCTGGCCGACATCGGTGACGGTGGTGTCGTCGTAGGCGGAGTACCACGATCCGCTGGACGGCTGGCAGCTGCCCGGATTGTCCTGGACGTCCTTTCCGTCGCGGGCGAGGACCTCCTGGCGGGTGGTGCAACCATCGGGCTGCTTGGCCCATATGGAGAACTTGTCGCGGGAGTAGCCGTCCATGGAGTGCGGGGCGGCCACCTTCAGGGCCGACAGTTCGGCGCGGGCGGTCGATGTCGACGGCGGAGCCGGCGGTTCGGCGAGTGCCGGGGCGGCGCAGAGGCCGACGACGACAACTGCGGCGGCCGACAGGCCGAGGGCAGCGCGAGGCATCAACGTCTCCTGAAATGTGGGGGGTTGGAGAGGCTCCTTTCGAGGAAACCGCACATACCGCACCCCGCGCTACGCGCGTTGAATGGACATGACAATACCTTTCCCTTCCCATTACCCCCCGTTGAACGAGGCCGAGCGGAGCCGGGCCAAGGTCACGGTGGCATGGACGGCGAGTGTGACCGGCACGGCGAGAAGGATCGTCCAAGGCACGAGACCGACCGCGGCCAGGAGGACACAGAGTGGAACGGTCAGGAGGGTGGGGAAGGTTGAAGCCAGGGCGATGCGCAGGCGGGGACGAGGGTGCATGGACGGGTTGGGTCATGGCTCAAACTTGCATCCTCACAGCGCGTGAGGTTCAAGTCATGCCGGCGCCGTCGAGGCAAGGAGGGGTGCGACGAGCTTGTCTTTTCAGGTCATGGCACAGACCGGAGCCGACGGCTCCTCAGCGGGCGCTCGTCCACTCCCCCTCGCCCGCCCGGCTGGACGCGGTAGAGGCGGGCCTGTGCGGTACGGCTCACCGCTTCGGGCAGCAGGCCGTCGGTGAAGAGAGCGGCGACGCCGTCCTCCAGCGCCCACCCAGCTGGCAGTGCACCGCTGGCCACGGCGGCGCGGTAGGAGGCCCGACGCCCCGGTTCGCTGTCGTAGTGCGGGCAGACCGAGCCGGACAGCAGGCCCAACCCGTCCGGCAGGAACGTCAGTGGGCCGAAGGAGTCGGTGTGCGAGCCCTCGGCCCAGCAGTTGGCGCCGGCGCTGATCCCGCACAGCAGGGTGCCGCGTTCGTATGCCTCGCGGAGCAGCCGGTCCATGCCGTGGGCCCGCCAGACCGCCAGGAGGTTGGCGGTGTTGCCGCCGCCCACGTAGACCACGTCCTGTGCCAGCACGAGTGCGCGCAGGGCGTCGTCGTCGAGCTCCCGCCGGAACAGCGGCAGCACGCTGGGCTCGCAGTCACGCGGGCGGAAGCCGGCCAGGAACCGCTCGACGTAGCCGGCCGCGTCGCCACTGGCGGTGGGCAGGAAACACACCTTGGGTCGGGGCGTGCGCGCCTGGCCGAGAACCCAGTCGTCCAACAGCCCATCGGTGTCCGTGGAGAAGCCCCCTCCGAGGAGGGCCAACCGCCGTACGGGAACGCCGGTCACCATTGCGCCTCCTTCGCGGTCGGCCGTCCGCCACGGCCCTGTTGCCTGCTCCCTTGCGGCCAACTGCGGGCGGGAGACGGCGAATCCCCCGAACATGCCCTTTCGTCATCGGACGCCGCAACCGCATATCCGTGTGTCGCCGTGGCAGCGCACCGCTGTGCTTACCGCGCGCTAACCGCTGCGCCAGCCCCCTACGTGGCACACCAGCCGGACCACCGCTCCACGCTCACCTCCACCACGGGCCCGTTCGGTCGGCGGTCGGCGTACTGCGAGCGGTACTTCTCCGTCAGCAGCCGCACATAGCGCGCGGACGTCACCGACCCGTCCGCCGGCGGCAGCACGGTGGCGGTGCCGTCCGCCCGTGCCCACCACAGGCGGTCCCAGTCCTCGCCGTACTCGTCGGCGAGGAGGCAGACGCCAGGATGTCTGCGGATGTTGGCCAGGCGCTTCAACTCGGTGGCCCGTTTGGGCTTGTGGTCCACGGCGAAGACGAGCGTGTCGCCCGTCACGGCGAACACCACCGGCACCAGATGCGGGCGGTCCTCGGCATCGACGGTGGCCAGCCGGGCAACCCGTGCCGCGGCGAAGCACTGCCGGGCCCGCCCCCGGCTCATCACCGGCACTGCTGCCCCGCCCCGTTCACCGGAAGCGCCCGGCGACGTCGGCGAACCGGTCGAGGTGCGGCAGCGTCTCGGCCTCCGGCACCGTCGGCAGAGAGAACAGCACCCGTTCCACGCCGAGCCGTGCGTACCCTTCGAGGACCTCCGGATCCTGCGGCACCGCATAGACGGTCACCGGAACGTCCCGGCCCGCGAGGCTGCGCAGCCGCTCGATCTGCGGCCCCAGTTCATCGGGCGAGGTGCTGTTGGCCAGCCAGGCGTCGCCGAGCGCGGCCACCCGGTGGAAGGCACCCTCGCCCCCGCCCACGTAAATCGGCGGATGCGGCTGCTGGACCGGCTTGGGCCAGGAGTAGACGGGGTCGAAGTCCACGAACTCCCCGTGGAACTCGGCCTTCTCCCGCGTCCACAGTTCCCGGATGGCCTGTAGTCGCTCGTCCACCAGGCGGCCCCGGGTCCGCGGGTCCGTGCCGTGGTTGGCCATCTCCTCCCTGTTCCAGCCGATGCCGACCCCGAAGACCGCCCGCCCGCCGGAGACCAGGTCCAGCGAGGCCACCTCCTTGGCCGTGACGATCGGGTCCCGCTGGGCCACCAGCGCGATGCCGGTGCCCAGCAGGAGCCGTTCGGTGACCGCGGCGACGGCGGCCAGCGCGACGAACGGGTCGAGGGTGCGGTAGTAGATCTCGGGAAGTTCGCCGCCGCGCGGGTACGGCGTGCGGCGGTCCACCGGGATGTGGGTGTGCTCGGCGATGAACAGGGAGTCGAGTCCGCGCTCGTCCACGGCGCGCCCCAGGGCGGCCGGCGCGATCCCCTGGTCGGTGAGGAAGGTCGATACCCCGAACTTCACAGCGGCTCCTTCGCTTCCGGGTTCTCGGGTGCCGCGGTCGGCAACCCCAGGCGAGGTACCCCGGCCGGCCCCGGCCCAACAGTCCGTCCCGCCAAGCGGGCGATCCCCCGCAGGGTCGCCGCGAGGCCCCGCGCGGCGCCGCGTCAGTCGACGGCCACGACCACGGCAACAGCCACAGCCACAGCCACAGCCACCCGGCGCCGTCCCCTCTCCCCAGTGATCGACTCTCCCCAGTAATGGCCCTCCTCAGTGATCGACCGTGACGACGATCTTGCCGACCTGGGCTCCCGCCTCCATGTAACGGTGCGCGTCGGCGATCTCTTCCAGGCCGAAGACTCGGTCCACGCCCGACGACAGCGACGGTTAGGGAAGGCGCTACCGCGACCGTGAACGCGCCTGTGGCCACGATTCCAAGTCCCCTTGGAATCAGGGGTGTTCATGCACCCACCACCATCCCGCCCCACCTCACCCGGCACCCGGCCATGGGACGGTGCGGGTACACATTCACCGGATCCCCTCAGGACGCGCCGGGCGATGCACTGCGTTCACAAGCGCACAACCTCGTAAGCTTGCAGGTAACGCAAGGGAGCCCGTGATCGGGAGTCCGGCCACCGACGCTGCCCGATCGGGGCTCCCCCTGTGGAACCGTCGCTGTTCTCCGCGTTCACGAGAGGGGCTCCCAATGCAGACGATGGAGGGCCGTCAGCCGACAACCACCCGCTTCCGGAACCCATGGCGCCGCTACGGTCGGCTCGTTGCCACCAACTTCCTGCGCGGTGCGTCCTACGCGCTCGGCACCGCGGTCATCGGCCTCGCGGCGTGGTGGGCACAGAACCGCTAGCCGGGCAGAGCCAGTCAACCACCGACACCCCGACAACGGCCCCTTCGGCACCCATGGCCGGAGGGGCCGTCGGCCGCTGACCGGGCGTCAGTACACGGGCTGGCCGATGCCCAGCATGTTCCCCTCGCTGTCGCGGAACCAGGCACCGCGTTCCCCACGAGCGCCCTTGCTCGGGTAGTTGCCCTGCACCTCGGCGATGCCGTCCGTCGTCCGCCCGCCGCCCAGCAGTCCAGGCAGGTCGACGTCCTCGAACACCACACCGCGGCGCCTGAGTTCCGCCACGACCGCCTCGATGTCGTCGACCTCCCAGGACATCTGCGTGAAGGCACCGACCGAGCTGCCCGCCGACCGGAACAGCACAAAGTCCACGCCTCCGCACCGGTACAGCAGCCCGCCGGGGCGTTCGTCGACGGGTTCCAGGCCCAGCCGCTCGGAGTAGAAACGCCGGGCCCGGTCCAGATCCTGGGCCGGCAGTCTGGTCGCCACGCGGGCCCGGGCCAACGGGCCCCTGTCGTCGGTGTCCATGGCCCCACTGTGCCGCACCGGTCGACCGGAGAGCGGGAGGCGCCAGGCAGGTGCCCCGTTCGCCGAGCCCCACCGCCAAGCGGTCGCACCGCGATACGGCATCATCGACCCATGCTGAGAGTCGGATCGGTGGTGTTGGGTGTCGCGGACGTACCCCGTGCGGCGGCGTTCTGGACGGCGGCCCTGGGATACGTCCCGCGCGAGGAGGTGGCGGACGACTGGGTGGTGCTGGTGCCGAAGGAGGGCGCCGGTGTGCAGTTGTCCCTCGGCCTCAGCGAGTCCCCCGTCCAGGAATATCCGCGGATCCATCTCGACCTGTACGCCGGGGACGCGGCCGATCAGGCCGCCGAGGTCGAGCGCCTGGTGTCCCTGGGCGCCCAACATGTCGACTGGGACTGCTATCCGGACGACGCCGACTTCATCGTCCTCGCCGATCCCGACGGCAACCGCTTCTGCGTCATCGACACCGGCCACAGCTGACCGTGCGCGCAACTGCGCCGCGCACCGCTCGAGGTTGAACCGTGCACTTCTTTGTCTCGGTCACCCCGCCCGTTCCATGACGCCATGACGGGTTCCACGCGCGAACAGCCCCCGCTGGGCCGGCACGAGCGCAAGGAGGCCGCCCCCGCAAGGCACTGGCCGATGCCGCCGTCAACCGGGCCGTCGACCTGCTCGAACACGGCTGGTCGGCGACCACCGATGGGATCGACGAGGGCTGAGGGGCCTGGCCCGGCCCCTCAGCCCTGGCAGTAAGGGACGCCCAACCGAGGCGGATGGCCGGCCTCACCTTGGGTCCGGGGGAACCGGCCTCACCTTGGGTCCGGGGGAAAGGGACGGTCCCGTTATGCCGGCCTGTCGAGGGCCGCGGTCACCAGGTCGTGGGCGTAGGCGGCGTCCAGGGGGCCCGGGCGGAAGAGGATGCGGTACATCATGGGCGCCACGATGCGGTCGATGAGGGTTTCGGTGTCGGGGGCCCGTTCGCCGCGGTCGGCGGCGCGGGCGAGGATGACATCGATCTGGTCGGCCGCGTAGGCCGAGCACTGGCCGGCGTTGTTGCCGTCCGGGTCGCCCAGCAGCGCGTCGCGGATATACGCGCGGCCGGGTGGCGAGGCCATCTCGTCGAGGAACTGCTCGGCCCAGGAGGCCAGGTCGGAGGCGAGATCGCCGTGGTCGTCCGGCGGTGCCTCCGGGCGCAGGCGCTCGACCGCGACGTCCGAGAGCAGCTCCCGCAGATCGCCCCAGCGGCGGTAGATCGTCGACGGTGTGACCCCGGCCCGCGCGGCGACCAGCGGCACCGTCAAGCCCTCGCGGCCCACCTCCGCCTCCAGCGCGCGCACGGCAGTGTGCACCGCCTCCTGGACGCGGGCGCTGCGGCCGCCGGGGCGCGCCATCGGTCGGGGACTCATGTCACCACCCTAAGCGCTAACGCAAAGCCGTTGCTTCTGGTTCCAGGCCCGTGCGGGCGGCGGCCGGCGGTGCGAGGGTCCGGGCGGGCGCGGACTGCTCGTAGGCGTGCCCCACGCGCAGGAGATCGGGCTCGCCGAGGGGCCGTCCGATCAGCTGCATCCCGATCGGCAGGCCCGCTCGGTCCTGCCCCACCGGCAGGGACAGCGAGGGCACTCCGGTGATGTTGGCGGGCGCGGAGAGGCGCACATAGGCGTCGGAGACGCTCTCGACCGTGCCGTCGGGCCAGGTGAGCGTGTCCTGGCCGGTCGGCGCGGCGACGGTGGGCACGGTCGGCGCCGCGATCACATCGACCTCGTCGAACAGCCGGGCCCACGCCTGCCGCATCAGCGTCCGGGCACGCTGGGCCCGCAGATAGTCCCCGGCGCCCAGCAGTTCGCCGGCTTCGAGGAGGATACGGACGTCGTCCGCGTAGCGGTCGGGCATCGTCCGCAAGGTCTGCTCGTGGTACGCGGTGGCTTCGGGGACCATCAGTCCCCACTGGGTTGCCTGGATGTAGCGGGTCATGGGGATCTCGACCTCGACGAGCCGTGCGCCGAGGGCCGCCAGCCGTTCGATGGCGCGTCGGACCGCGACGTCGACGTCCGTCGCGATCCGGTCGAAGTAGTAGTTGCGGGGAACGCCGATCCGCAGCCCCGTGAGGTCGGTCCCGCGGGGCGGCAAGTGGTCCGTGGGGTGGGTGATGAGCGAGGCCGGGTCGCACGGGTCGTGGCCGGCCAGCACGGGCAAGACCAGGGCCGCGTCCGCGACGGTGCGGGTGAGCGGGCCGACGTGGTCCAGCGACCAGGACAGCGAGGTGACACCGTGCCGGGGAACGAGCCCGTAGGTCGGCTTCAGACCGACGACGCCGTTGAGTGCGGCCGGTACCCGGATCGATCCTCCGGTGTCGGTGCCGAGGGCGAAGCCGGCGGCGCCCGCGGCCACGGCGACGGCCGACCCGCCACTGGAGCCGCCCGCGATGCGGCCCTCGTCCCAGGCGTTGCGGGTCTGCGGGGTGATCAGCCCGTAGGCGAACTCATGGGTGTGGGTCTTGCCGACGAGCACCGCGCCGGCCGCCGCCAGCCGCCCGGCCACCGTGCTGTCGGCGGCCGCGCGATGTCCGTCCCGGACCCGGGAACTGGCCGTGGTCGCCGTGCCGGCGGCGTCGATCAGGTCCTTCAGTCCCATAGGTATCCCGTGCAGCGGCCCACGGAGGCGACCGGCGACGGCCTCCCGTTCGGCGGCGCGCGCGGCCCGGCGGGCCTGCTCGGCCGTCACCGCCACGTACGCACCCAGGCGTGGCTCCTCCTGCTCGATGCGGTCGAGCACCGAGTCGACCAGTTCGACGGGCGACAGTCGCCGGGCCCGGATCGCGTCGGCTGCGGCGGCCACGGACAGCTCATACGGCTGCATCGGGCATCTTCCCTGCGCGGTAGGAGGCGGCGGGCGGGATCTCCCCGAAGTCCAGTTCCCGCAGGACCGAGACGACGGAGTGGATGTGCTGGGCGGTGGCTGCGACGGCATCATGGCGATCGGCCGGCAGCGGCAGTCCGGAACGCTCGGCCCAGCGGGCCGCCTCCCGGGGTGTGAGGTCGGTGCAGGGGTGGGGCATGGGGTCGTCTCCCGGTCGAGTGGTGTCTGTTTGCGTCGAGTTGGGGCCGGCCCGGCCCGGGGCGCGCTGGGTCGGGACGGGGTGCGCGGCGGGCCGAGTGGGACAGGGTCGGGTCGGACTGAGGCTGACGGGGAATGGCTGGGAATGGCTGGGGCTGACTGAGGGGGAACGCAATCTCAAACGCTAATTGTTTGCGTTAGCTGACGATAGGCCCTACGGTCGACCTAACGCAAACGGATTGCTTTTAGCTGGTTGCCCCTGACCCACCGAGCCCAACCGACCCCACCCAACCAGGAGGACGAACCATGACCACCACCCCACCCGCCGAATCAACTGCCCAGCCCGCCGCGCCCACTTGGACCGTGGGCGACCTCACGGTC
The DNA here is from genome assembly GCF_000373585.1 of Streptomyces sp. MspMP-M5. Lineage (GTDB taxonomy): Bacteria > Actinomycetota > Actinomycetes > Streptomycetales > Streptomycetaceae > Streptomyces. The sequence continues at coordinate 71,534 of NZ_KB891892.1, read as the reverse complement.
CACCGCATCGACGAGGTCGTCCTGCCGCCGGAGACCGGCCCCTGGCTGCTGCCCGGCGCCACCCCCGACGTGGTCGCCCGGCATGACTGGCTGCGCCCCGACTTCGTCGACCGGAGCGGGACGCTGCGCCTGGCCAGTCACACTTTCGCCCTCTCGGTGGGCGGCCTGCGCGTGCTGGTCGACACCGGGATCGGCAACGGCAAGACCCGGGCCAACCCTGCCTGGCACGACCTGCGGACCGACTACGTACCGCGCCTCACGGCCGCGGGCTTCGCCCCGGACCTCGTCGACCTGGTCGTTCTGACGCACCTCCATGCCGACCACGTCGGCTGGAACACCCGGGCGCAGGGCGGCGGCTGGGTCCCCACCTTCCCGAACGCCCGTTACGTCGTCTCCCGTACCGAGCGGGAGTTCTGGGCCGGATACGACATGGACGAGCCGCGTCGGCAGATGTTCCGCGACTCGGTGCACCCGGTCGAGGACGCCGGGCTGCTGGACCTCGTGGACGTCCCGCCCCGGGGCGCCGAGATCGCCCCCGGTCTGCGGCTCGTCCCGACGCCCGGCCACACCCCGGGTCACGTCGCGGTGGAGATCAGCAGCGGTGGCGCCACGGCACTGATCACCGGCGACTGCCTGCACCACCCGGTCCAGTTCGCCGACCCGGCCCTCGGCAGCTGCGTCGACATCGACCCCGAACGTGCCCGGACCACCCGGCGTTCACTGCTCTCCGAACTGGCCGACAGCGAAACGCTCCTCCTGGGCACGCACTTCCCGCCGCCCACCGGCGGCCGGGTGCGCGCCGAAGGGAACACCTACCGGCTCGCGCCCGTTCCCGCAGACACCGAGGCGCACGCGCACGAAGCGCCGTAATCAGCATCAGCAAGGCAGGGCCGACCGGGACAGTCGCGCCGCGGGCGGGCCAAGGCGATCAAGGGTGCTCGGATGCACTCGTGAGTCGGCTCGCGCCGGCCGAGGCCAGGGCCACCGCCGCGACGCCCCCCCACTGCGGCAGGGCGAGGCGCTGGCCGAGGAACAACAGGCCGAGGAGTGCCCCGACGGCCGGTTCCAGGCTGGTGAGGACGCCGAAGACACCGGGCGGCAGGCGACGCAGGGCCTCCAGCTGGACGGTGTAGGGCAGCACGGTCGACAGGACCGCGACCGCCGCGGCGAGGGCGAGGGTGCCCGGATCGAGCAGCCGGATGCCTGCCTGGGAAATGCCGTACGGGAGGCTGAGCAGCGCGCCCCAGCTGACCGCGAGGGCCAGACCGCGCCCGTCCGGGACACGTTCCGCCAGGCGCTTGCCGACCAGGATGTACCCGCCCCAGCAGCCACCCGCGAGCACACCGAACAGCAGCCCCGCGGCGTCCAGTTGGAGTCCGGAGCAGCTCAGCAGGACCACGCCCGCCGCGGCGAGGGCGGCCCACAGCAGGTCGGCGACCCGGCGCGAACCGATCAGCGCGATCGCGAACGGGCCGAGGAACTCCATGGTCGTCGCAGCGCCCAGCGGCACCCGGTCCACTGCCTCGTAGTAGCTGAGGTGGTGAACGGCGATCAGCGTGCCTGCGGCCGCCGCGAGCGTCCAGGTCGTGCGGCTCCATCGCCAGCCCGGCCGCCATACGGCCAGCAGCACGATCGCGGCGATCAGCAGCCGCAGCGTCACCACGCCCGCCGGACCCACCAGGGGGTAGAGGCCCGTGGCCAAGGCAGCGCCGCCTTGGAGGCCCAGCACGCCGGCGAGGACGAGGGCGGGCGCGGATGCCTTGGCCAGGCCGAAGCTGCTCGCAGGCGCGGCCGGCAGCATGTTTGCCCTCCCATGACGGGGATGGCAGCTCTTCGCCACAACCCGGGCCGCCGCGGCGGCGCGGTCCGGCCGTTGTGTGGCCGGTTGTCGCTGATCGGCGTGTGGGTCGTACCGGGTCGTGGTTCCAGGCGTTACTCTCGCGGCATGGTCACGGCCCGGTCGCCCTTCGGTATGCGGCGGGCTCGCTTCTCGGCGGGCCCCGTGGGGCTGCTGTGCCTGTTCGCGGCGCTGCTTGCGCTGGTGTTCAGTCATGGGTTGAGCGCGGAGAGCGGCGACGTTCATCTGCCTGCCGCAGTCGCCGACGCCGGTGCCGGTCCCGGTGCCGGTCTCCATCCGTCCGCCGCCGAGCCCGCCGTCGCTGCGGGACCGGCCGTATCCGTGGCGGAGCCCGGGCAGCCGCACCATGAGCACCCGGACGGCCATCCGACGGGGGCGTGCCTGTCCGGCCAGCCCCCGCAGGGAGCGGCGCTGCAGGCTCCGGACCAGTCCCCACTGGACCGCTGCGCCGCCACCTCAACCCGCCTGGTACGCACCGTCGTTGACGCATCGAGTTCCCACGCCATGCCGTCGGCACAGACGTCCGTGGCTCGCTCCGCAGTGCTGTTGATCTAGACCAGGCACATCACCCGAAACCGGTAGGTACCCCGCCAGCCCGCGACGGTGCACCCAGCTCCGCGGCATGGCGCGGCCAGGCATGTCCGCCCCCTTCCCCTCGCCTACCGGTGGCGCATCCAGCGACCTGACCTGCGGGATATCAGACGACGTTCACCCAACCAGCCGCTCTGGCCTGTGAATTGGGCACATGTCGCACACCGTCCGCGAACGGGTCGCACCCCGGCGAACGTGTCGCAACGCCGAACACCATGACGCACTCCGACGAACGAACGAACGAGAAGACGCCATGACCTCAATGCTCAGTACCAACCCGCCCCTCGCCCTCCCGTCCCTGCCCGGGCTGGTCGGCAACACCCCGCTGCTGTACGTCTCCGAGCCGCTCTGCCCGTCCGGCACCGGTTTCTGGGCCAAGTTGGAGGGTTTCAACCCCGGCGGCATCAAAGACCGGCCGGCCCTGTACATGGTGGAACGGGCCAAGGCACGCGGCGATCTGCGGCCCGGTGGCCGGATCATCGAGTCGACCAGCGGCACGCTGGGCCTGGGGCTCGCCCTGGCGGGCCTGGTGCACGGCCATCCCGTCACCGTGGTCACCGATCCGGGCCTGGAGCCGTCGATGGCACGGCTGTTGGCGGCACACGGGGCCCGGGTGGACCTCGTCACCGAGCCGCATCCGGCGGGCGGCTGGCAGCAGGCCCGCCGCGACCGGGTCCGCGCCCTGCTCGCCGAACACCCCGGTGCCTGGTGCCCCGACCAGTACCACAACCCCGACAACGTCGCCGCCTACACCCCGCTCGCCCTGGAACTCGCCGCCGGGCTCGGCCATATCGACGTGCTGGTGTGCAGCGTCGGCACGGGCGGGCACTCCGCCGGCCTGTCCGGGGTGCTGCGCAGTCTCTACCCGGCGCTGAAGGTGGTCGGTGTCGACACCGTGGGTTCGACCATCTTCGGGCAGCCGGCCCGCCCACGGCTGATGCGCGGCCTGGGGTCGAGCATCTTCCCCCGCAACGTCGCCTACGAGCGCTTCGACGAGGTCCACTGGGTGGCACCGGCCGAGGCCGTGTGGACCTGCCGGCGACTGGCCGCCTCGCACTACGCCACCGGCGGGTGGAGCGTGGGAGCGGTCGCACTGGCGGCGGGGTGGCTGGCCCGCACCAGCGCCCCCGGCACCCGTATCGTCGCGGTCTTCCCCGACGGGCCCCAGCGGTATCTCCACACCGTCTACGACGACGAGTACTGCGCGGCACACGGCCTGTCGGACGCCCCGCCCGCGGCCGGGCCGGAGGCGATCGGGCGGCCGGACGAGAAGGAGGTCACCCGCTGGACGCGCTGCACGAACGTCGTGGATCCGTTGTCGCGCCGGGCCGGCACGGTGGCCACGGCCGACCTGCCCGGCGTGGTGGGCACGGCCGGCGCGGGTGCCGCGTCGGGAGCCGCGGAAGGCGGTGCGGTCCGATGAAGACGGTGCTGCGCCAGGCACGCTCGTACGAGCGCAGCGTGCAGTTGCTCCTGCTCAACCAGTTCACCATCAACCTCGGCTTCTACATGCTGATGCCCTATCTGGCACAGCATCTGTCGGGGGCACTGGGCCTGGCCGGGTGGACGGTCGGACTGGTGCTAGGCGTCCGCAACTTCAGTCAGCAGGGGATGTTCCTGCTCGGCGGCACCCTCGCCGACCGGCTGGGGTACAAGCCGCTGATCGTCGCCGGCTGCCTGCTGCGCACCGTGGGGTTCGCCGCGCTCGGACTGGTGGACTCGGTGCCGGCGCTGCTCGCGGCGTCCGCGGCGACCGGTCTGGCCGGTGCGCTGTTCAACCCGGCCGTGCGGGCCTACCTGGCCGCCGACGCGGGTGAGCGCAGGGTCGAGGCGTTCGCCCTGTTCAACGTCTTCTACCAGGCCGGCATCCTGCTCGGCCCACTGGTCGGCATGGTGCTCACCGGAGTGGACTTCACGGTGACCTGCCTGGTCTCGGCGGGCGTCTTCGCGGTGTTGAGCGCGGTGCAGATCCGGGCACTGCCGGCGCGCCGGGGCGAGGCGGCCGGGCGTTCGCCCGAGGAGCGCGAGGGCGTGCTGCGCCAGTGGCGCGGTGTACTGGCCAACCGTCCGTTCCTGCTGTTCTCCGGCGCCATGATCGGGTCCTATGTGCTGTCGTTCCAGGTGTATCTGGCCTTGCCGCTGGAGGTCCGACGGCTGGGCGGGGACGGGGGGTTCGGGACGGTGGCGGTCGCGTTGCTGTTCGCGGCGTCCGGACTGGGCACGCTCTTCGGCCAGACGCGGGTCACCGCCTGGTGCGCGGCCCGTCTCGCCCCGGGCCAGGCACTGGCCTGGGGGCTGACGGTGCTGGGTGCCGCGTTCGTACCGCTGGTGGTGGCGAGCGCGGTGCCGGTGCCGGGCGGGGGGCCGGGGCGGTGGGCGCTGGCGGTCGGGCCGCCGGTGCTGACCGCGCTGCTGCTGGCGCTGGGCACGATGGTCACCTATCCGTTCGAGATGGACACCATCGTCCGGCTCTCCGGTGACCGGCTCGTCGCCACGCACTACGGGCTCTACAACACCCTGTGCGGGGTCGGCATCACGGTGGGGAATCTGCTGACCGGAGCGGCGCTCGACACCGCTCGCGCGGCCGGGCTGTCGGCCCTCCCCTGGCTCGTCCTGACGGCGCTGGGACTGGCCTGCGGCGCGGCGCTGTACGGCCTGCACCGCACCGGCCGGATGGCGGCGCCCGGCACGGCGGTGCAGCCCGCGACGGCCTGACCGGCGGCCGCGGGCCTGAGGCCGCGAGGGGCGGGTGGCACCATCCACCCGCCCCGTTCGGCCGTGCGGGCACCCTGCCCGGCTCCGCGCCCGGCCGTCACCGGCGCGGCACGCGACCGCCACGTCAAATCTGATATAGCGTCATTAAATCGTAGAAACTCGCATTTGCCCAGATGACCGGGCGGGACGGGGCTCCCGCCCCTGATGATCTGCGAGGTGCCACACGCATGTCGGACGTTGCCTATGTCGGCCTGACGGCCGTGGTGTTCGCCCTGATCAGCCTGGCCGCCAAGGGGGTGGGACGCCGGTGAGCGCGGAGAACATCATCGGCCTGATCGTCGCCGCCGGCCTGGTGATCTACCTCGTCCTCTGCCTGATCTTTCCGGAGAAGTTCTAGGCGAGGACCCCCATGGGCGACGCCGCGGCGTCGTTCGTCACCAACACCAACTGGCAGGCGTACTCGGGCGAGTCGACGAGGGGGCGCCTGGTCCAGAGGGCGGGACCGACGGTGCACAACTTCGTCTCCGTGACGGTGGGCATCGCCGTGGCCGCCGCGCTGATCCGCGGCTTCACCCGCAAACGCACCTGCCAGGTGGGGAACTTCGCCGTCATGGCGGTCCTCTGGGCCGCCTCGGTCGCCCTGGTGACCGCCAACGAGCCGTACCGCAGCAGCAGTCCGGCCGGGGCGATGACTGACGACGGTGTTCCTCCCGGCGAACGCGCGACGATGCTCGGTCCCGGCCCGCGCAGATTCTCGGCGGTGCGGTACGCGCTGACGTCGGCCGACGCGGTCCATCCCGGCGGCCGCGGGCTCAGGCGCGCACCGGGCTGACGGACTCGAAGGCCGCACCGACCTGGTTGGCCAGGGTCACCGCGACCAGCCGGGCGGCAAGCGGCGGCGCGGCGCCCGGCGCGGCACGCAGCATGAAGCGGCCGTGGAAGCGCCCACCCCGGCTGACCCGCAGTTCGATCTCCTCGCCCGGCAGTCCGTCCCGGTCGGCGTCCCAGTGGCGGCGCCCCCAGGACAGCGAGCCGTCCTCCAGCAGCCGGGGCGGACGGCCGATGAGCGTGCCGTACTCGAAGCGGCACGAGGTCAGCCCCAGCAGCCCTACCAACTGCCGCCGCACATGGCCGACCACCGCGTCCGGACCGGCTGCGCTCTCGACGAGGCGGGCGGTGTGGTGGATCTGCGCCAGGTAGTCGTCGTCGGTGATGGCGATGACCTTCAGTTCCCGGGTGCGGGCGGCGAGCTGGGAGACCGCGACGCCGACGACGAGCAGCAGCACGGCGGTGGCGAGGTCGGCGGACTTGACGATGGCGAACCGCTCGTAGGGCCGGGTGAGGAAGAAGTCGAACCACACCGCGGCGGAGAGCGCCGCCAGCGCCCCGGCCAGGCGGTGCCCCAGCACGGCGACGGCCACCACCACGACGACGAGCACCAGCGCCGCGTGGGTGTTGGACATCCCGCCACGGAAGGGCAGCAGCAGCGCGCAGACCGCCGGCGGCAGCACGAGCGCGGCGACGAGCGCGACCTGGTCGCGGGTGAGGTAGCGCAGCATGGAAGCTCACCTCCAACTCCGGTGTAATCGGCAGTACCCGTTTTCGGAGCATTGCGCTCCTGCTTTGACGGAGCCTTGACGACGGCGGAGCCCGGGTGTTCGGTCCATGGAGGCCGGAGACGCGCCACGCGGGGTGGCCGGACCACTGGGGCGGACGGCCGGTGTCCGGCATCCTGGGCTGGCACCGTCCTGTGGGAGGAGGCGCCTGGATGGGCGCGACATACGGACTGGTGGCGGCGGTCTTCCTCGCCTCGGTGGTGGAGGCGGTGGAGGCGCTGACCATCGTCATGGCGATGGGCGTGACCCGGGGCTGGCGGTCCGCCTGGGCCGGCACCGTGGCGGCCGCCACGGCCCTGGCGGCCTTCACCGCCGCGGCGGGCTACGCGCTGGCCACCTGGCTGCCCAGGGCCGCCCTCCAGTTGACCGTCGGCACCCTGCTGCTGGTCTTCGGCCTGCAGTGGCTGCGCAAGGCGGTGCTGCGCGGCGCCGGTCTACGGTCGCGGCGCGACGAGGACGCGGCCTTCGCCGCGCAGACCTCCGCGGCCCGCCGCGCGGACGGGACCACCCGCCTCGGCCTGGACTGGTTCGCGTTCACCGTCACGCTCAAGGGCGTCTTCCTGGAGGGCGTGGAGATCGTCTTCATCGTGATCACCTTCGGGACCAGTGCCCACGACCTCCCGGTGGCCGCCGCCACCGCGGCCGCCGCGGCGATCTGTGTGGCGGTCGCCGGGTTCCTCGCCCACCGCCCCCTCTCCCGCGTCCCCGAGCACACCCTCAAGTACGGCGTCGGACTGCTGCTGACCGGCTTCGGCACGTACTGGGCGGTGGCCGGCCTCGGCGTCTTCGCACCCGGCGGGCAGAGCATCGCGTGGTACGGCGGCGACTGGGCGATCCCGGTGCTGATCGCGGCCTGGTTCGCCGTCAGCCGCCTGCTGGTCCGGGCCGCGCCCGCGGTCGCCGCCCGCACCCGTCCGCACCCCGCCGCACGCGTCCGGAGGGCCCCGTGAACATCCCCGCCCTCGCCAGGGCCTTCGCCCGCTTCTGGTACGCGTTCCTCATCGGCGACGACTGGAAGATCGCCGCCTCCGTGGTGGCGGCGCTGCTGATCGGCCTGGCCGTGCTGCTGGCCGGTGCCGTGTCCGGTGGGGCGCTGGCCGCGCTGCTGGGAGTGCTGCTGATGACCGGATTCGCCGGCGCGCTGCTGCTCGACGTACGCCGCCGCGGTCCGCACTGACGCCACGTCAGATTTCCACGGTCGGCGGGCGCTCTGAGCTGCCCGGATCAGGAAAACGTCAACATCGCCGCGTTCCGCCGCGCGACGGCCGAGGCGGTGTGACCATGGCACGCAACCCATGTCCGCTCGGCCGCCCGAGGTCCCCTCGCCGAACCAGGCGCCGTGGGGTCGTACCGCAATGGCGAGGGAGGGGCTGTCGGTGGCGCCGAAAGGGGTCGCGGCCGAGGCACCGGACGCACGCCCGGGGAAGCTCAAGGTGTTCCTCGGCGCGGCGCCCGGCGTCGGCAAGACGTACCGGATGCTGGACGAGGGGCGCCGGCGGCTGCGGCGCGGCACGGACGTGGTCGTGGCGTATGCCGAGTGCCACGGCCGGCGGCACACCGAGGAACAGCTCGCGGGGCTGGAGGTCGTCCCGCGGCTGCACCGCTCCTACCGCGGCACGACCTTCACCGAGCTGGACCTGGACGCCGTCCTCGCCCGCCGCCCCGCGGTCGCCCTCGTCGACGAACTGCCGCACACCAATGTGCCCGGCGGCCGCAACGCCAAGCGCTGGCAGGACATCGACGAGCTGCTGGCCGCCGGCATCGACGTGGTCACCACCGTCAACGTCCAGCACCTGGAGTCGCTCAACGACGTGGTGGAGAAGATCACCGGGGTCCCGCAGCGGGAGACCGTACCGGACGAGGTGGTCCGCCGCGCCGACCAGATCGAGCTGGTGGACATGCCCGCCGAGGCGCTGCGCCGACGCATGGCGCACGGCAACATCTACCGGCCCGAGAAGGTCGACGCCGCGCTCGCGCACTACTTCCGCATCGGGAATCTGACGGCCCTTCGGGAGCTGGCACTGCTGTGGGTCGCAGGCCGGGTGGACGAGGCCCTCCAGAGGTACCGGTCCGAGCACGGCATCGGCACCGTCTGGGAGACCCGCGAACGCGTGGTGGTGGCCCTCACCGGCGGCCCGGAGGGCGAGACGCTGATCCGCCGCGCGGAGCGGATCGCGGGCCGCTCTTCCGGTGGCGACCTGCTGGCCGTCCACGTCGCCCGCAGCGACGGTCTCGCCTACGCCTCCCCCGCCGCGCTCGCCAAGCAGCGCGCCCTGGTGGAGAAGCTGGGCGGCAGCTACCACTCCGTTGTCGGCGACCATGTGCCCGCCGCGCTGCTGGACTTCGCCCGCGCCGAGAACGCCACCCAGCTCGTCCTGGGCACCAGCCGCCGCAGCTGGCTGTCCCGTCTGGTGGCGCCGCGCGGCATCGGCGAGGACACCGTCGAGCTGTCCGGCGACATCGACGTCCACATGGTCACCCACGAACGGGCGGGCCGCGGGCGCCGGTTGGCGATGCCCGGCCGGCAGCTGCCGCACTCCCGGCGCGTCGCGGGCCCGATGGCCGGCCTCGTCCTCCCCTTCCTCCTGACCACCGTCCTCACCCATACCCGGGGCGCCCTCAACCTGACGAGCGAGGCCCTGCTCTTCCTCGTGACCGTCGTCGGCGTGGCCTGCCTCGGCGGCGTGGTCTCCGCACTGCTCGCCTCGCTCACCGCCTCGCTGCTGCTCAACTACTATTTCATCCCGCCCAGCGGCGAGTTCACCATCACCGAGCCCAACAACGCGCTGGCGCTCGCCGTCTTCGCACTGGTCGCGGTGACCGTCGCGGCCCTGGTGGACCGCTCCCTGCGGCTGTCCCGGCGGGCCGCCAGCGCCACCGCGGAGGCCGAGACGCTGTCGTCCATGGCCGGCACCATCCTGCGTGGCGAGCAGGGGGTGTCGGTGCTGCTGGAGCGGACCCGCGAGACGTTCGGCATGACGTCCGCCGAACTCGTCCCGCGTACCGACCTCGACTCCGACGCCGATGAAGAGAGCGACGGCCTGGTGAAGGTGCCGGCCGGACCGGACCGCGTCCTGGTCCTCCGCGGCCGCCGGCTGCCCGCCTCCGAACACCGGGTGCTGACCGCATTCGCCGCCCACCTGGCCGCCGCCCTCGACCACGCCCGGCTGACGGAGGCCGCCGCCGAGGTCGAACCCGTCAAGGCGGCGGACCGGCTGCGCACCGCGCTGCTGGCCGCGGTCAGCCACGACCTGCGGACGCCCCTGGCCGGCGGACGCGCCGCGATCAGCTCCCTGCGCAGCGCGGACGTGAACTTCACCCCGGCCGAACGCGAGGAACTGCTGGCCACCGCAGAGGACTCGCTCATCCAGCTCAACCGCCTGGTCGACAACCTCCTGGACATGAGCCGGCTCCGCGCCGGCGCGCTCGCCCTGAACCTCCAGCCCACCGCCTTCGCCGACGTCCTGCCGATGGCCCTGTCCACCCTGGCCGCGTCCCCGGTACGGATCGAGTCCCAGGGCCTGGCGGAGGTCAGCGACGTCCTCGCCGACCCACCGCTCCTGGAACGGGTCGTCGCCAACCTCGTCACCAACGCGGTGCGCCACTCCGACGCGGGGCAGCGGGTGCTGATCACCGCCAGTTCCCTGGGCCGACGCGTCGAACTGCGGGTCGTCGACGAGGGCCCCGGACTGCCGCCGGAGGACCGGGAGCGGATCTTCGTGCCGTTCCAGCGGCTGGGCGACCGCGACAACACCAGCGGCCTGGGACTGGGCCTCGCGCTCTCCCGGGGCCTGGCCGAGGCAATGGGCGGCACCCTCGACCCCGAGGACACCCCGGGCGGCGGGCTGACCATGGTCCTCTCCCTGCCCGCCACGGCGGCACCGGACGCGGCGGTGGAAGCCGTGGGACTCGGCTGATCCACGCGAGACCGGGCACAGCGCATCCCGAGCAGCGCATCCGAAGCAGCACGTCCGGAGGAAGGAGCGTCGATGGATACGGGCGCGGTGGCCGTGCTGGCGGGGATCGCCGCGTTCGGCGGGCTGCTCGGCATGCTGGCCGGGGTGTTCGGGCTCCGGCAGGTGCGACGGGTGCAGCGGACCGGAGTGTGCGTGGCGGCCCTGGTCAAGCAGCCCCCGGGCCGGGCCTCCGACGGGGCGGGCCGGCCTCGTCCGCTGCTCCAGTTCGTGACCGACGACGAGCGCGTGCTGGAGATCGTCTGCCCCGTGGCGCCGACCCGCCGGCGTCCACTCGCCGACGGCGACCGCGTGCTCCTGCGCTACGACCCGGCCGATCCGCGGACCGTCGTCGTCCAGGGCCGGGAACACCTGGGCCTGGAACGGGCCTTCGTCGTCGGCGGCGCGATCGTCCTGCTGCTGTCGCTGCTCCTGATGACGGTTGCGTAGCCGCGCCTTGGGCGAGGGCCACGCAACGGCCGCGCCCCCGCCTTCGGGCACCGCGGGGCGTGGAAACTGTGGCAGCAACGCGCTAAGAGTCGGTAAGACGCGGTAAGTTTTGAGCCGGAGTGCCGGGAAGTCTGGTCGGCGGCGGTTCAACAACAGCCGGAGCCATCGAGAGACGAGCGCGTGACCGACCTTACTGCCATTCTCCTCCTCGTCGTGTTCGCCACGTTGGTGGCCACCGGCGCCCGCCACTGGCGCATTCCCGCCCCCTCCCTGCTGGTCGTCGGCGGGCTGCTCGTCGGGCTGTTGCCCTGGCTCCGGGACGTCCAGGTGGCGCCCGAAGTGATCAGCGTGGTGGTGCTGCCGCCGCTGCTGTACGCCTCCGCCGAGGAGATCCCCTGGCGCGAACTGCGCGTGGTGTGGCAGCCGGTGACGGTGCTCGCCTTCGGTCTGGTGCTGGCCACCGCGGCCGCCGTCGGGGCCGTGGCGGCCGCGGTCACCCCGCTCTCCCCCACCATGGCGTTCGTGCTGGGCGCCGTGCTGGCCAGCACCGATCCGGTCGCCGTGACGGCACTCGGCCGCAAGATCGCGCTGCCGCCGCGGATACAGGTCCTGGTCCAGTCCGAGAGCCTGTTCAACGACGCCACCAGCCTGGTGCTCTTCAAGGTGGCGGTGGGCACCGCGATCGCCGCCCATGCGGTCACCCTGCCGTCGGCCGGCGGCCAGTTCCTGGTCCTGGGCGGCGGTGGGGCGCTGGTCGGCGGCGCCGTCGCGGCCCTGGTGGCGCTGATCCGGCGGCGTACCGAGGACCCGATCCTGGAAACGGTGATCGCCCTCGTCACCCCGTACGCCTCGTACGTCCTGGCCGAGGATCTGCACGCCTCCGGCGTCACCGCGGTGGTGGTCGCGGGGGTGGTGCTGGGCAGCACCGGACACCGGCTCACCAACGCCACCATCCGGCTCCAGGTGCACGCCGTCTACGGCACGGTGGTGTTCCTGCTGGAGAGCGTCGTCTTCGCCCTGATAGGGCTGGAACTCCCGGCACTCGTCCACCAGTTGAACTCCTACGACCACGCCTGGCCACTGGGCGTCCTCGCGGTGGCCGGCACCGTGATCGCCGTGCGGATGCTGGGGGTGCTACCGCTCTCCGCCGTCATGCAACGCCGCCGCGGCAACGGCACGGTCACCTGGCGCATCCCGGCGGTGGTCTCCTGGGCCGGCACCCGCGGGGTGATGCCGCTGGCCGCCGCGCTGTCCATCCCGCTGGCCGCCGGCGACGGCAGCCCGCTGCCGCACCGCCCGCTGGTCCTGGTGCTGACCACCGGTGTGGTCGTCTTCACCCTCGTCCTACAGGGCTTCACCCTCGCGCCGGTCGTCCGCTGGTCCGGGATCGCGCTGGAGCCGGAGCACACCGCCCGCGAAGAGGCCCGCGCCCGCGCCGGACTCGCCAAGGCGGGCCTGGCCTGCCTGGACGAGTTGGAGGGGGCCGAGGCCGCACCCACCGCGCTGCTCGACCAGCTGCGCCGCGGTCTGCTGGCCCGCCTGGACCAGGCCGACGCCGACCAGGACGACGACACCACGCCGTCCACCTGGGCCTCGGCCGCCACCTACCGGGAACTGCGCCGCACCGTGATAGCCGCCGAATCCACCCAGCTCCAACGGCTGTACGCGGAACACCACATCAGCGACACCACCCGGCGCCGGCTGCAGCGCGGCCTCGACCTCGAAGAGGCCGGACTGGGCGAGGACTGACCACCCGCCCGGTGGTCACCGCGGCCCGCGCCCCAACCACGATCCGGCCGCCACACCCCGACGGCCTGCCGCAAACTCAGAACCGGTCCGGGAACTTGACGCCGGCCACCAGCAGCCCCACCAGTGCCACCGCCACCAGCACCCCCACGATGTGCTCCGCGCTCACCACGGACCTCCCCTTCTGCACCCCGTCGATCGGGGCCCGCCGCTCCACGGTGGCGCCCGGCCCGGCAGCGTGTGCGCACCGGGGCCGGTTCCCTAACGGAATCCGAACGGCCCGGCGCGGCGCGGACCCGCGCCTCGGGCGGACAGTGGTGGATGCCCTTCTCCAGCATCGGCCGGCCGTGGGCGACCGAAGCGCCGCGGGTCGCACAACGTCGGCCCGGGGAAGCGGTGTTGGGGCAGGACGACCGGACCGTGCACGGATCAGATCAGGGATATCGGATCAGAGATGCTGCACCCGCTCGGCGGCGCTGCGTTCGACGCAGAACTCGTTGCCCTCGGGGTCGGCCAGGGTCACCCAGCCCGTGCCGTCGAGCCTGCGGTGATCGGCCACCAGCGTGGCCCCCAGGGCGAGGACGCGGGCCACCTCCTCGTCCCGGGACCGGTCCTGGGGTTGCAGGTCCACATGCAGCCGGTTCTTCACGGCCTTGTCCTCCGGCACCGCGAGGAAGAGCAGCGCCGAGCCCGGGGCGGTGACCAGGGCCTCGGGGTCGCCGGGGGCGTCGTCGTCGGCGAGCGAGCCGTCCAGGACGGCGGCCCAGAACTGTCCCAGGCGGTAGGCGTCGGAGCAGTCGAAGGTGAGGTGCCGCACGCGAGAAGCCATGCGGCGCACTATCCGGCAGACCCGCGGCGATTGTCCAGTGGGATTTCCCGTCACAGCCAGTGGATTTCCCCGTCACAAGGGGCCGGACAAGAAGTTGAATCGGGCACGGACAAGCGGGAATCCAGTGGGGGTTCGTCCCCCGAGCCGGCCATCCCTATCGCTTCTATAGTGAGAAGAGGGAGCCACTTGTACATGCACAAAATTGGAGCTTGACGTGGCTCGCATCACTATCAATGGCGTGACGATCGACCCCCTGGTCCAGTCCGCAGAGCTGGCCAGTGAAGAGTTGGTCTCGGAGGATGCTTCGGCATCAAACTATCTGCTTGTGCAGACCACGCACGTGCCGTCCGCGGAGGAGAAGAACCAGCTGACGGCACTCGGCGTGGTCATCCACGAGTACGTACCGGACAGTACCTACCTATGCGGATACCGGCCGTCCGATCTGGCGGCCGTTCGCGCCCTGCCGTTCGTGGCCTGGGCGGATGTCTATCTCAAGGGCTTCAAGCTCGCCCCGTCGCTGCGCTCGGGCCGACTGCGGCCGGGCGTCGCGGTGCTCGCCGAACCGCTGGAGATGGCGGAGCCCCGCACCCGTACCGTCGATGTCGTCCTCCACCAGGACGTCGATGCCGACTCCGCCGAGGTGCGGGAGCGGATCGCACAGGCCGGCGGAGTCGGCATCGGCGACGTCCAAGCCGGACACCGGAAGGTGCGGATGACGGTGCCGGAGGAGAACCTCGCCGCGCTGACCTCCCTGGACGACATCCGGCACGTCGAGGAAGTCCCGACCATGGTGCTCTACAACTCCGTCGCGGGGACACTGCTGCACGCCCGGGTCTCCCACAACGGCGCGCCGTTCCGGGGCGCGGGACAGGTGGTGGCCATCGCCGACACCGGCCTCGACAAGGGTTCCACCCAGGACGTGCACCCGGCGTTCCACGGCCGGGTCAAGCGCCTGGTCGCCCTCGGCCGCACCGACCCGGACCAGACCGACGATCCGGAAGGCCACGGCACGCATGTGGCCGGTTCGGTCCTCGGCAGCGGCCAGTCCGCGTCGATGGGCGGCGCCATCGACGGCACCGCGCCCGAGGCGACGCTCGTGCTGCAGTCCCTTCTGGACGACAACGGCGGACTGGGCGGCATCCCGACCGATCTGCAGGACCTGTTCGGGCCGCCGTACACCGAGGACGAGGCACGGGTCCACACCAACTCATGGGGGCCGACCCAGCCGGGGCTGCCCTACAACCAGCAGTCGGCCGAGATCGACCAGATGGTCTGGGACCACAAGAACCTCGTCATCTGCTTCGCCGCGGGCAACGCCGGACGCGATCTGGGCCGGACCGGCCGGATCAGCCCCGCCTCCGTCAGCGGACCGGCCGCCGCCAAGAACTGCATCACCGTCGGCGCCAGTGAAAGCCGGCGCCCGGACATCGCGCTGACCTACGGCCAGTTGAGCTCGTTCTCCTTCCCGGTCAACCCGATCCACGACGACCGGCAGGCGGACAACCCGGCCGGGATGGCGGCGTTCAGCAGCCGGGGGCCCACGCAGGAGGGCCGCTTCGCACCCGACGTCGTCGCCCCCGGCACGTCGATCCTGTCGACCCACTCGCGTGCGGCCAAGTTCAGCACGGTGTTCGGAGTCTCCGACGATCCGGCGTTCTTCTTCGACAGCGGTACGAGCATGGCCACGCCGCTGGTCGCGGGCTGCGTGGCGGTACTGCGGGAAGCCCTGGTGAAGAACGGCACCCCCGATCCGAGCGCGGCACTGATGAAGGCTCTGTTGATCAACGGGGCGGACGACCTGCCGGGCCAGTACAACCCCTCCGAGGCCGGCCCTTCCCCGAACAACAACTCCGGCTTCGGGCTGGTCAATCTGGCACAGGCCGTCGTGCTGCCCGACGCCGGTGACCATGCTGGCTTCACCGAGGGGGACGCGCTGGACCAGGACGAGGAGCGCACCTTCGCCCTCACCGTCCCGCAAGACGACGGCCACGAGCTGAAGATCACGCTGGTCTGGACGGATCCGCCCGGCCCCGCCCTGCAGAACGACCTCGACCTGATCGTCCGCGCGGGCGGACAGGAACGCCACGGGAACATGGGCACGGACTCCGGCTTCGACCGGATCAACAACATCGAGCAGGTCCGCTGGCCCGGCATCCCGAGCGGGGATGCCGAGGTCGTCGTCCGCGCGCATCGCATCACACAGTTCGCCCAGCCGTACGCCGTCGCCTGGCGCCTCGTCTGAGGCGGCCGCCCACGGGGCCGGACCGCCCGCTGCGCCGCCCGTGCGGCCACCGGGCGGTCATATCCCCTGGGGCATAGGGGCGTTGGCCGTCGCCAGGAGTTCGGGGAGAGTCCCCACGAAAGTCGGCAGCAGTTGGAGGCAGCGGCCCCAGGCATCGATGTCTGTCCCCAGATGCTCTCGGGTGAGCAGCTCTGCCTGGACGCACACCGGCTGCGGGCCGGCGTCGTGACGCTCGTCGCCGTGGGACGCGTCTTCGTGGGGCGCGGCGCCGGGCCGCTCGTCGGGGTACTGCTGGAGGGTGTGCAGGGCGGCGCGGGCGGGAGCCGCATGCATGAGGACGTCGGTGTGGGTGAGCCGGCCGCCGACGAGCGCGGCACGTATCCAGTCCGCTCCGCACACCGGCGTCTTCTCCAACGCGGCCAGCAACAGCGCCCGGGGGCAGTCGGGAAGCTCCACCAGGGCGTCGAGCAGTTCGTCGGGGAGCGTCCCGGCGTCGCGCGCCGCGCCGAGCGCCTGCCAGGGTGGCATGACCCCCTCACCGCGGAGCTGCTGCAAACGCTCCCGGGGCCGGCCGGCCGGCTCGGTGAGATACGCCAGCAGCGCCGCCGGCGACTCCGCCTCGGCGAGCTGGGAGCGCAGCTCCGCCAGGCCGTGTGGCGACGCCAACTGCCGCTCCGTGCGGTCCCGGAGGGCGGTCGGGAGGTGGTCCGTCGCCAGGATCTCGCGGACCGCGTCGGGCCCGCCGCGCTCCCAGACGGCGACCAGCAGCCGCAGCCGCGAGGCCGGCAGATGGAGCGGCCGCAGCCGCGCCAGGACCCTGTGGGCCACCCCGAGATCCCCTGACCCCAGACCGGCCGCCAACTGGGCGCGGTCGTAGACGGCGTCGGGGTCGTCCAGGGCCGCGAGCAGTTCCCCGGAGACCGTTTCCCGACTGCCGCCGGCCCGCAGGCGGCCGGCCAGCAGCCGCTCGTGTTCGGTCCGGTCGAGGGGGCCGAACCGGAACAACATGGCGTCCACCGCCGGCTCGTCGAGATCCAGGAGAGAGCGCACCTTCTCCTCGGAGAGAGCGCGGCTGCCGGCCATCGCCACCTGGGCGGAGGGGCCGTGGGCGGCCACCACCGTCTCGCGGACCGCCGGGGACGGGTTGCCGAAGACGAGGAGGTGCTGCACGGCCCGCTCGTCGAAGTGGGGCACGACGGCGAGTTGGGCCTCCTCGGAGGCGCACGCCAGTGCCTTGAGGTAGGCCGACCGGGCACCGTCGGGTTGCTCGGCCGGGAACTGCGCCGGGGCCGGCCGTGGCCAACTCTTGTGACGCTGCATGCGGGCATCGGTCGCGTTGGCGTCCGTGGCGGTCACGTTCGTCACGGTGGCTTCCGTCGCCGTGACGTCCCTTGCAGCGGCGTCCATCGCGGTGACGTCCGCGACGAGTTCAGTGACGCTTCCGAAGGCCGTGCTCAGCCGGGCATAGAACGTCAGCCAGTTGACGGGGTCCGGGCCGAGCGCGTCCAGCAGATCCGTGAGTGCCTTCCTGGTCGGGCCGTGGTCGAGCGGGAGATGCGCCAGGACCGCCTCGGCCGGACCCACCTCGGCCAGCACCCGCTTCACGGGCAGCCGCCCAGCGAGGATGCCGCGCTCCAGGGCGTGGTACAACACCCCGTTGCGCTCCTCGCGGTCGGTCCACAACACCGTGAACGCCTCGAACGGGAGCTCCGCGGCGTACTTGGCGGTCTCGACCGGATCGGCCCGGAAGCTCTCCCACAGCAGATGGGCGGGACACCCCTCCCACTGGGTGAGCAGGAGCAGCGGGGTGACCGCCCGGCCGGTGTCGTCCGCAGGGAGGTTGTCCCGGTGGAAGGACAGGCGCTCGTGCTCCCGCCGGATCAGCGCCCAGTCCAGGCCGTCGGGCCTGGCTGTGAGGCCAGGGCATCCGCAGCGCACCCTCGCCAAGGCGTACAGGTGCTCCGGGTCGGTCCACTCCTCCGTGGCCCGGTGCCCCCGGAGGTACGTCTCCGGGTCGGGGACCGCGAGGGCGGCGCGCAGCATGTCCGGCAGCCACGGATGCCAGTGGCTGAGCAGCGGTACGTCCTCGTGCATGCGCAGGAATTCCTCAAGGGCCGCGGTGGTGCCCCAGAGGGCGAACAGGCTCAGACAGGCGTCGACGACGGCCGGCGGCGGGAGGTACGGGTTGAAAGCGGCGAGGAGATCCATGGAGAGCCCTGCGGCCCCACTGGTCAGGGCGGGGACCATCATGGCCCCCTCGGCTTCGTAGACCATGTTGAGCAGGCCGTCTTCGGCGTACCAGCGATCATCCATGAAGTCGGCGGCCTCCAGCAGGATCGCCAGCAGCCCCGGCGCCTCCTCCACCGCGCGGTTCTTGCTCCCGTCGTCGTCGCGGTATTCCGCACGCCACAGCGCCGGGCCGAGGACCGGATCTCCCGTCCCAGCCGCCGTGGCGAGCCATTCGACCGGGTCCTCCTCCAGGAGCGCCCGCAGCCGTCCGGCATCCTCCCCACCGAGGAGTTCGCCCACCAACTCCCGAGGGAGGCCCAACCGGTCGGAGAGCAGGGCCAACAGCTGCGGCCGCATGCGCTCGGCAAGCGCGTCGGCGGTGGCCGGATCGGCGAGGCGCAACGCGAGACGAAGCGCGGAGCGGGAGCTGTCGCTCACGGTCGGGTCCCTTCACGGCGGTGTGGACGGGCGGGAATGCGGTGTCTGCGCGCGGGCCTGCTGCGCAGCGGTCCGTACGCACCGACCCGACGTCTACGATCGTGACACAGCGCACTGACAACGCCCGTCGGCGCCCAACCCTCGCCCTGGTAACGGCAGTTCCCTCCCGGGCAGTCGAAATGTCCAGCCGTCAGCCACGGAGGCGCTCACCTTCCCCCACGGCGGCGCCCCCACCACCTACCGCCCGACCGCCCGACACGGAACTGCTGCGGCGCCTCCGCACCGCCGACCGGAGCCGGGAGCGCGGGGGCGACGGCCGGGTCGTCCGGTCCGGCCGGTGGTGATGCGGGCTGCGCGGGCACGGAGACGGAGACGGGCGAATCCTGTGGTGTGGACGGATCCTGTGGTGTGGACGCGTCCTGTGACGTGCACGGGTCGGTCGGTGCGGTGGCGGCCGGTGGGCGTGGCTCGGGTCGGGGTGCGGTGCGGTGGGCCTCGGCGCGTACGAGGGCGGCGAGGGCGGCGAAGACGTCGGCGGGCATGCCGGAACTCCTGCGGTGCGGGATGTCGTGGACGCTGCTGCGGCAGGCCGCGACCTCCCCTTCGGCCCTGTGGTGCGGGGGCGCGCGGGGAATGGTGGTACGCGGCCGGGCGCGCTCAGCAGCGCAGAACGGTCACCCGCGCGGGCAGGCCGGTGGCGGCAGACGGGAGGGCGGCCCAGAAAGCGGCGCGTCCCGGTGCGGCCAGGGGCTCTTCGACATGGGATTCCCGCAGGGCCTTGCCGTTCGGCCCGGACGGCACGTGGTGACGCAGATGGCAGGCGGTGGCATGGCACAACCGCCGGAAGCCGTTGCCCGGATGGTGGTGAGCGATGCCCTCCGTCGATGTCAGCACATGACTCGTGGTGTCGCAGATCCGGTCCGCGGCACTGGTGACGGACGGAGCGTCGACGCGGGTGGGGCACCGGCCGGCCCGGACGTCCGCCGCGTCGGCGTAGCCGGTGGTGAGCGCAGCGAACAGCAGGGCGAGCAGCCCCAGGAAAAACAGCATGCGGCGACCGCCGGACGCCGCGGAGCGGCCGGTGTCGACGGTGTGACGCATGCGGATCTCCCAACGCTCTTCCGAGAAGAAATTCCCCTGGGAGAGATCGGGACATTCGGGAGACACGGGAAAGAGTCGGTTATTCCACTCGTTCCGGCTATGTGTCGTATGCGTGACCCCACCGTGGCGGCGTGCGCCTCAGTGGCGAGCGACGGCATACGGCGTCATCGAGGCGGACGCCGCTCACCGGCGAAACCTGCGCCGGCCGCGCCGGCCGCGCCGGCCGCGCTACCTCAACGCCGCCGGGCGACTGCCACGTTGACGCACCCCACCGGCCTTCGTCACTCGCTTTCCCGGGCGCGGGCGTAGTAGTGGGAGAACCGCTCCAGCGGCTCGCCCTCCGCGTTCCACGGCCAGGGCGTCCCCACACCGCCGGTGGCGCGCAGCACGTTCGCGGCCTCGCCGGGGCGCGCCGCCTTCATCAGCGCATACGCCAGCAGGTTCAGGTCGGCGAGTGCCTGCGCATGATGGAGGAAGCCCTGGCTCGGCCAGTAGTGCGCCGCGTGGTCGAGCACCGTCACGGCGTCGTGCCGGCGCCAGAACTCGCCCGCGCCAAGCGCCGTGACCCCTCCGGGGCCCATGGTCCGCTGGTGGTTGCGGACCAGGGCGGTGAGTTCCAGGCCGGCCGCGGGAGCGTTGGTGGGCATCGCGGAGCGGACGCTGTCGAGCAGGTCGAGGACCTGGCTGCTGGAGCCGCACTCGTCCGGCGAGAGGTAGCCCAGTGCCTGGAGGTGGGCCTCCCGGTTCCACGGGTCGCGGGCCTTGATCTCGCGCCAGATCGCGGCCAGTTCGGCGGACGGGCGGCGCTCCAGGCGGAGGATGGCCAGATGCAGGGTCCAAGGCGTGGGGTCGGCGGGCAGGAGTTCGGCCGCGCGGTGGCAGGTCTGCCGGGCGGCGTCCAGGTCGACGGCGGAGCCTTCCTGGCGGGCCTGCAGCAGGTCCGACCAGGCATGCAGCAGCAGGGCGTCCTGGTTGTGCGGGTTGTGCTCGCGCCAGATGCCGGGCAGGGCCCGTCCCGCGGCCGCGGCCAGGACGCGCAGACGGTGCGCTTTGCGATCCCAGTCGTCGCCGACGTCGCTGAGCACGTCCGCCATCAGGGCCATGACAGGCGTGTCGAGCGAACCGCGGTCCCAGCAGGTCTCGACGCGTCGCCTGACCTGTCCCAGGGCGGCGTCGTCGAGTTCGGGGAGCATGCGGGGACGGCTGCCTTTGCGGCGTCTGAAGACGGGCATTCCGCGGTGGCCTTCCGGATGAGGTGCGAATGGACGGAGTTCCGGCATCGTACGGGCGACGGTCGGCCACGCAATCCGCCGCCCGCACTCCGAGACGCACCCGATACCCGGGCGCGTCCATTTCGATCCCAGAACATACTTGTCCAGAACCTTCACCCGCGTGGCACATACTTTCAACCAGTTTGTAAAAGCCTGGCCATGAATTGATTACCTTTGTGCATGCGGTGACACCGGCCTCAGTCGCGAACGATCACCGGTTCCTCATCCGGGGAAACCCGGGCGTACCGCACCGGCCCGGTCAGCGGCACCCCGCCCACCGTCGGCGAACGTGCCGGCTCCGCGCCGAGCGCCACCACCACCCAAGTACCGCCGGGAAAACCGGCGATGACGGTGGTCCCCTCGACGGTGCATCGTACGACCGGAGGCATGGGGTCCGCGCCACGGCCGGTGAGACCGACCAGGGCGACGTGCACAGTCCGGGCCGTCGCGCGCCGGCCGACGGCATACGGGACGGCGGTGTACCGGCCGAAGGCGCTGGTGCCCTCCGCGGTCGCCACGTCGAGCCGCGTATGGCCGGCGAGGGAGACGAATGTGCTGGTCAGGCCGTTGTCGGCGGCGGCTTCGGCCCGGTGGTCGACGAACCGGACGCGCGGGGGCCGGTCCCCCGCGAGCTGCCACCCGCTGTCGTGCAGCGGCAGGTACGGGGGCGCATCGACGAGATGGGCGCGCAGTTCGAACGCGCCCCAGACCACGCTCGCGGTCTCGATCCGGGCCTCGGTGTCTGTCCAGTCATGCCGGTCCGCTCGAACTTCTTGGCGAGCGAGATGCTGCCGCGCTGGTCGATGCCAGGCAGGTTGGTGCCAGGACGCGGCACAGTGGTCGTGGAAGTGCAGGCGGTGGATGCGCGTGCGGCGGGACAGGCCCAGCTCGGGGTGGTGGAGCGCCACGTGGTTGTCGGCCAGGAGACGAGGGGATGCGTCGGCCAGGTGGCACGGGCCGGTCGCCGTGGAGTAGGCGAACCGCGAGTAGAGCGGATCCCCGGTTGTCCGGATCGCCGTGTAACGGCCTGCCGCCCGGCGGCCCCGCGCCTGGTCGCCACCGTCGTCGGCCGTCGCGTAGTTGTCGCTGCCGTGGTTGAGGAGCCGCACCACGCCGTCCGCGCGGGTCGCCGAGATCAGGAAGCCGGGGACGGGCAGGGCCCGGATCCGGTCGCCCCGTTCGACGGGCAGCGGCTCCTCCGGCTCCGTCCAGCACGGGTGGTCGGCCGGCAGCAGCAGGCCGAGGAATGCCTTGGCGAGCCAGTACGGGGACGCCGGGCCGGAGTAACCCTGCACCAGTGGTGGGTACGGCCCGTACCAGCCGAGGGTGGGGATGCCGTTCCGGTCACGGAAACCGCGGTCGGTGAAGTGCCGCAGGGCACCACTGGCCAGTCGCCGGGTCTGGCCCGGTCCGAGCGGGGTCGCGTCGACCAGTGCGCCCAGCCACGGGGCGGTGGCCGCCGCGAACCGGTAGATCAGCGAGCGGCCCTGGTGCACGGGGGCGCCGTCCGCGCCGAAGAACAGCGCGTAGTCGGTGAGGAAGCGCCGCAGTCGCGCCTTGAGGGTCGTTCGATCCATTCGATCCGTGGCACGCTCGCCGGCCATCGAGGACCACAGGAGGGGGTAGGTGTGCAGGGCCCAGCCGTTGTAGTGGTCGAAGTTGTCGGCGGTGCGGGCGTCGCCGCCATCGCGGTACCAGCCGTCGCCGACGTAGAACTGCTCGATACGTGCCAGGTCGTCGTCCATCGCGGCGCGGTCGTGGGCGGCTCCGACACTCGCCAGGAACTCGCCGACGATCACCCGGAACATGTGCCAGTTGTTGTCGGGTATCCGCAGCCCCCAGGCACCCTGCAACCACGTGACGACCCGCTCCTGCACCCCGTCCGGCAGCTGATCCCACAACCACGGCCGCGTCAGGTGCAGCCCCAGGGCCAGGGAGCACGCCTCGACGAGGGTCTGCCGGCACTCCTGGCCGAGTGCCGGCCACGCCTCGGAATGTCCGGGGTCGGTGCCGGCGCCGATGCCCGCCGCGTAGCGCTGGAGCAGGCCGGCAGGCGCCTGTCCTGCGCAGCCCGCGGTGCGGAAGGCCAGCAGGAGGAACGTACGGGCGAAGCCTTCGAGTTGGTCGGAATCGGTGCCGGAGGACGACGGCCTGCCGGGCAGCACGAGGCGTGCGCCGGACGGCGAGGCGAACCGGTGCGCGTCCGTCAGCAACCGGTCGGCGAGGGCCAGCCAGTGCGCGCGACCGTATCCCGTGAAGGGCGAGAGCGTGCGGTCCTCAGGTGGCAGTGACGGTCCGGTCCCGCTCGTACGCGGCATGGGGCTCCTTGAGTCCGGTGCTCTGCGGTGGTGTGGTGGTCGTCGGGTCGCCGTGCGGCAGGTGTCGGGTGTGCCCCGCGTCAGCATGGCCGCCTGCCGGCGAAGGCCACAAGCACCCGAAACGGACGGGACGCGGGAGCCCCGGGCCAGCTGCCTCGCACGCCGGCCGACCCGTCGACGTCCTTCGAAGGAAAGGCTGATGAGGTTGTCCAGCAGTACGGAGCAGGAACCGAACGACCGTCAAGTGAGGGGAAATCAGGAGGAGTTGGACGTGTCTGAGGCGTCCGAGGATCAAGAGACGTCACCGACTTCGGAGGAGCTGCGGCTCGCCGTGGTGGGGCTCGGGATGCGTGGGACGCTCGGCGGGCATGTGGCCGAGGAGCGTCTGCGGGCGCGGGTGGTGGCGGTGTGCGACCCGGTCGCGGCTCGCCGGGAAGGAAGCCGGGAACTGTACCCGGGGGCCGAGCGGTACGCCGACCACCGCCCGTTGCTCGATGCGGGGCTGGACGGGGTGATCCTGACGACGCCGGACGACACCCACGAGCAGCTGGCCGTCGACTTCCTGACGGCCGGCGTCGCGGTGTTCGTCGACAAGCCCCTGGCGATCACCACCGCCGGATGCGACCGCGTACTGGAGACGGCGCGACGCACCGGCACCCGGCTCTACGTCGGCCACAACATGCGGCACATGCCGGTCATCCGGACCATGCGCGACCTGGTCCGCAAGGGCACCATCGGCGAGGTCAAGGCCGTCTGGTGCCGTCATTTCGTCGGCCACGGCGGGGACTTCTACTTCAAGGACTGGCACGCGGACCGGCGTCGGACCACCGGTCTGCTGCTGCAGAAGGGGGCGCATGACCTGGATGTGATCCACTGGCTGGCCGGCGGCTACACCGTGCGGGCCCAGGCGATGGGCGGGCTGACCGTCTACGGCGACATCACCGCGCGGGGCGGGCAGGGCGAGCGGACGCTGGCCGAGTGGTTCGATCCCGAGAACAACTGGCCACCCACCTCCCTGACCGGCCTGAACGACGTGGTCGACGTCGAGGACCTGTCGATGATGACCATGCGCCTGGACAACGGGGTGTTCGCCACGTACGAGCAGTGCCACTACACGCCCGACTACTGGCGCAACTACACCGTCATCGGCACCCACGGGCGGCTGGAGAACTTCGGTGACACCGAGGGGGCGGTGGTCAAGGTGTGGAACGGCCGGCGCAGCGGCTATCGCGCGGACGCCGATCTGGTCGTCGAGGTGCCCTCGGACGACGGCGGGCACGGCGGGGCCGACCCGCGACTGATGGCCGAATTCGTGGGCTTCGTACGCGACGGCGGGCACACGCTCACCTCACCGGTGGCGGCCCGGCAGGCGGTGGCGGCCGGCTGTGCCGCCACCGCATCGCTGCGTGCCAACGGCGTACCCGTCAATGTGCCCGCATTGTCACAGGAGTTGGCCGACCATTTCTCCACCAATGGCCAGGGAATGTGAGGTGAAATCCGTATTTCGCGGAGGCAAAGCCTTCGTAGTGTGCAGATCGGTGGATTCCTTCGGCGGGTGCGGCTCGGTGTGAATCACGTCCCATTGTGGCCATTGGTGCGGCATGGACACCGTAGGGCGGCTGATGTGGGTAGCAATGACCTGGACGACCACGGGGATTCCGGAATCCGGGTTGCTGTGCCTCTCGGCCGACACACATGCCTTGATGCCCGGCAATCCGGTTCGGAATGCCCCGTGACCATCGAGCGAAACACACAAAAGGAGCGAGGGAATCATGGGCATGGGAAAAGTCATGGGCAGCAGAGCCGCGCTGGTACTGGGGCCCGTGCTGGGCGCGTTGGTGGCACTGCCGCTCCCCGCGCAGGCGGCCGTTCGCCCGGAATCACTGCCGAGCAAGAGCGAATGGCTCAAGGACGTCGCTCCGGTCGCCGCCTCCCTCCAGGACTACCTGACGCACCGTCTGGCCGGGGGAAAGAGCAACGAGAAGCCGGCGATCGTCCTGGACATCGACAACACCTCCCTGGCCACGCACTACGACCGGGGGAAGCCGATCGAGGCGATCCTCAAAGCCACGGAGTATGCGCACGAACACGGCGCGGCGGTGCTGTTCGCGTCCTACCGCGACCCCAACGAGCAGGACGCCACGACCCGGGAACTCACCGCGGCCGGCTACACCGTCGACGGCCTCTGCCTCAAGCCGCACGGCGACAGCCCAGGAAAAGCGCAGGTCAAGCTCGGCTGCCGGAAGAAGTACGAGTCGCAGGGCTACACCCTCGTCGCCAACGTCGGGAATCGCAGCACCGACCTTGAGGGCGGACATTACGAAAAGGGCTTCAAGCTGCCCGACTACGACGGGCAGTTGAGCTGATTGCCGGACTCCCGGACCCTCTCCTGGACCTCGGACTCCCGGATTCCGCTGTCCCCGACTTCGCAGCACGCGTCATGACTTGTGAGTGTGGGCCCACCAAGCACGGTGGGCCCACACTCATGTTGAATTCCAGGCAACCGTATCGATCGCTACGCATCCGCCTCGACGATGCGCACCGCCCGGGACGGGCAGAGCAGACCGGCCTCGCGTGCCGCCGTACCGTCGTCGCCGGCCGGGGCGGACTCCAGCACCGTGACGATCCCGTCGTCGTCCTGGTCGAAGACGCCGGGGGCGGTCAGCGCGCACAGTCCGGCGCCCACGCAGACCGTCCGGTCGGCACTCACTCGCATGGTCATCGCACTCCCCCTTCCTCTCCCCGCGTCACCAGGCGACCAGAAGCTCGTTCACGCCCTGGATCGTGGTGCCCGGTCGCAGCTTCAACTGGTCCACGGGCGTGGCGAGTCGAAGTGTCGGCACGCGGTCCATCAGCGCGTTGAGGATGACCTCCAGCTCCAGGCGCGCGAGGTTCTGCCCCAGGCACTGGTGCACGCCGAAGCCGAAGGACAGGTGGTGGCGAGCGGAGCGGCGGACGTCGAAGGCGTCCGGGTCCTCGTACACCGTGCCGTCCCGGTTGGCTATGGAGTTGATGACGAGCACGCCCTCGCCGGCCCGGATGAGTTGGCCCTCGATCTCGATGTCGGCGGTGGCGACGCGGCCACCCGCGATGTCCGCGATGGCCAGGTAGCGGAGCAGTTCCTCCACCGCACCGGGAACAAGGCTGCGATCGTCGCGCAGGGCCGCGTACTGCTCGGGGTGTGCCAGCAAGGTGATCGCGCTGAGCGAGGTCATCGAGGCGGTGGTCTCGTGGCCGGCTACGAGCAACAGCAGCGCCGTGGAGATCAGTTCCTCTCGGTCGATCTCGCCGTTGGCGAGCTGCTCGGCGACCAGGCTGCCCACGAGGCCCGAGCCGGGCTCGGCCTGGAAGGCGGTGATGAGGCCGTCCATGTAGTGCCGGAGGTCGTCGCGTGCCGCGGCGGCACTCGCCACGTCCGTGGACTGCACCAGGCGCCTGCTCGCGTCCTGGAAGAAATCGTGGTCGGCGTAGGGCACGCCGAGCAGCCGGCAGATCACCATGGACGGCACCGGCAGCGCGAACCGGCTGACCAGATCGGCGGGCGAGCCGGCGGCGAGCATCTCGTCGAGGAAGCCGTGCACGATCTCCTCGACCTCGGGGCGCATGCCCTTGATCCGCTTGACGGTGAACTCGCTGATCGTCATCCGTCGCGCGACGCCGTGCTCGGGCGGGTCCATGCCGATGAACGCCGGGCGGCTCTCCCGGGCGATCTCGAAGCGCGGTGAGGTGGCAGGGAAGTTGGCGTCGGCGCGGTCGGAGGACAGGCGCGGGTCGGCGAGCAGCTTGCGCGCGGCCTCGTGCTTGGTGACCACCCATGCCTGGCGACCGTCGTAGAGGGTCACCCGGTGCAGCGGGCCGGGAGCGTCCCGGAGCTGGGCATAGCCCGGCGGTAACTGGTACGGACAGGTCCGGTCGCTCGGGAAGGCGGGCGCTTGGGTTGCCTGGGGCGTGGTGGCGATATCGGCCATCGGTCCACTCCGAATCGAAAAGCTCATGGTTAAAGAACGCGGTGTTCTCTAATTTGGAGAATAGACTGGGCCCATAGAGAACACAACGGTCTCTACGAGACATCTTCGGGAGTCACGCTGTCACCCCACGCCGATCCCACCGCCGCACCCGCCGCCGACCACCGCAAAGGCCCCCGCCGCCGCGGCGCGGAGCTGGAGAAAGCCATCCTGAGGGCGACCCTGGAGGAGCTCAGCGAGACCGGCTACGCCCAGCTGACGATGGAACGGGTGGCCAGTCGGGCCCGCACTGGCAAGGCCGCCCTCTACAGACGCTGGTCCAGCCGTGCCGAACTGGTCATGGACGCCTGCCGGTCGACCGGCCTGACCGCCGTCGAGGCGCCCGACACCGGCGCCCTGCGCTCGGACGTGATCGACCTGATGCGGCACCTCGCCGCCAAGGTGGCCAGCCCGCTCGGCGGCATCCTGCGCGGCCTGCTGGCCGAGATGACCCGCGACCCCGACTTCGCCAAACTGGTCCGGGAAAGCGTCCACACCGTCGGCCCGGCGGCCCTGCGGACCATCCTGGAACGCGCGGTCGAACGCGGCGAGATCCAGCCCTGGATCCTGGACTCCCGGCGCGCCACGGTCGCCACCGACCTCCTGCGCAACCAGTTCCTGCTCTTCGGCACACCCGTCGCGGACGACGTCATCACCGACATCGTCGACGACATCTACCTCCCCCTGATCCTGCATCCGGCCCCGAAACGCGCGGACGACGGGACTTCGGACTCACTCACCTAGGGAACCACACCGCCCCAGGCTGCCCCACGAGTTGACTCTCACATCGATGTGAGGCCCTAGCGTCCCCGGCATCAGCAGGCGCCCGCCACGTCCGTTCGCGGGGCCACACGAGATGACAGGGAGCATGCCATGACCACCAACCGTCCGCTCGACGGGAAGATCGCCCTGGTCACCGGAGGCAGCCGAGGCATCGGCCGGGCCATCGCCGAACGCCTCGGGCACGATGGCGCCGCGGTCGCCCTGACCTACGCCCGCGACGAAGCGGCGGCGGACGAGACCGTCGCACGCATCCGCAAGGACGGCGGCCGGGCGGTCGCGCTGCACGCCCCGCTCGGCGCCCGCGGCGATGCCGCGGCGCTGTGGTCGGCCTTCGACGCTCGCATCACGGAGCTGTCGCCCGACACCGGCACGGCGGTCGACATCATCGTCAACAACGCCGGTATCGGCATGCATGTGGCGCTTTCCGCACTGACCGAGGACGACTTCGACAAGGTCTTCGCGGTGAACGTCCGCGCGCCGTTCTTCGTCGTCCGGGAAGGGCTCACGCGGCTGCGCGACGGCGGCCGGATCATCAACGTCTCCAGTGCCGCGGGCCGCCTCGCCATGCCCGTCGCCATGGCCTACGGCGCGACCAAGGCCGCCCTCGACAACTTCACCCTCAACCTGGCCCAGGAACTGGGCGCCCGGGGGATCACCGCGAACGGGGTCGCCCCGGGGGTCATCGACACCGACGTCAACGCCGACTGGCTGCGCGGCAATCCGGCCGCGGAAGCGGATGCGGCCGCCCGCGCCGCGCTGGGCCGGGTCGGCCGGCCGGACGACGTCGCCGACATCGTCGCGTTCCTCGCCTCGCACGACTCCCGCTGGATCACCGGCAAGGTGCTCGACGCGACCGGCGGGGTCCGGCTCTGACGGGCCATCAGCCAGCTGGTGCGCTCCCACGGGAACGGCGGCGGCCCGCCGTTCGAGGGACTACGGGCGCGGCGACGGGTCGCGGGCCGGGTGTCTGCCGTTACGAAGGGACCGACCCTGCGCCGCCGGGGCGCTCCGCCCGCACGGTCGGCGTACGACTCGGAACGAAAGGACCCCACGTGTCCGCACCGACCGCGATCGACCACCGTGCGAGAGCCGGCTACAGCCTGCCGTTGGCCTACTGGCTGGCCCAGGCATCGGATCTCGCCTACAAGGACGAGGCCACCATCGAGTCCCGGGCACGCGACTGGGGCTTCGACCAGGTGCGCCACCATCAGACACGGTTCACGCCGCCGTTCCCGCTGGAGGACACCCAGGCGTACACCGCGGCCAGCGACCACATGATCATCACTGCCTTCCGCGGCACCGAGCCGGCGCAGATCCGTGACTGGCTGTCCGACGCCAGCACTCCCCCGTGGCCCGGCCCGGCCGAGACGGGCTACGTCCACTACGGATTCGCCGAGGCCCTCCAGTCGATCTTCCCGGATGTCAAGGAAACCCTGGCGGAGCTGCGCACCGACAACCAGACCGTGTGGTTCACCGGGCACAGTCTCGGCGGTGCGCTGGCCATGCTCGCCGGCGCGCGGATGTACCTGGAGGAGCCGCGGTTGCAGGCGGACGGCGTCTACACCTACGGGCAGCCCCGCACCTGCGACCGCATCCTGGCAGCCGCGTACAACAAGGGCTTCAAGAACCGCATGTACCGCTTCGTCAACAACAACGACATCGTTGCGCAGCTGCCTCCCGAGCCGGTCTTCACGCACGTCGATGCGCTGCGGTACATCGACTCGGGCGGCAGGCTGCACGAGTCCATGGGGCTGCTCGGCGGCATGGCGGACCGTGCCAAGGGGCTGACCGCGGACGCGTTCGCGCCGGCCTCGGACGGACTCCGGGACCACTCGATCAAGCGCTACATCGCCGCCATCGAGCAGAACCTCTCCTGACGGTCGGTCAATTGACGGCCGGCTCGGGCCGCGAGGGGTTCGCGGCCCGAAGGGCGACCGGGGGGGGGCGGTCGCGGCGTCCGTCAGGCGGTGTTGAGGCTGGTGTGGTTCCACCAGCCCTGGCGACCGACGATGAAGTCCACCGTCTGGTTGCCGGCGCTGATCTTGCCCTGGTACTGCTGGTCCTTCTTCAGCAGGCTCTCCTTGATCACGCCGTGGGGGTCGTTGATCGAGTCGATGACGACCGGCGGGACCTGCTTCAGCGTCGCGTCATCGATGGACTGCTTCGTCGTCACGGTGATGACCTCGTCCCAGTTCGGGCGCTCGGCGAGTTGGTGGGCGAGGTGGACCTCCTTGCCCGCACCGAACGCCAGGTAGGTGAGGCGCTGGGGGTAGGGCAGGGGCCGGTCCGCCATGTCCCGGAAGTACAGGACGTCCTGCGGCCGGCACGTCACCGGTACCGGCGCCTCGGTCGGGGTCATCTGCTCGAACTTGCGGCTGCCGTCGTTCTGGACCACCACCCGCTCCAGGTAGACCCGGAATTCCTTGCCGTTCTTGAGCTCCGGCAGCTCGAAGTGGTGCGGGCAGCGCAGGGCGTAGAAGACCCGCTTGTCCTCGTTCTTCTTCAGGTCTTCCAGGTACATCTTCTTCAGGTCGTCGCCCTCGATCTCGAAGGTGAAGACCGCCTGGTAGTGGTGGCCGAGGTCCGGGTTGTAGAGGGACAGGTGGTAGAAGAACAGCTTCTCCTTGCCCAGGATCAGGAAGCGGTGGATGTGCTCGTGGCCGCCGTGCTTGGGCGATGCGTAAGGGGTGTTCATAGGGCGTGACTGCCTTTCGCTTTCGTGGGGTTGGGGGTGGGATGCCGCCTGGCCCAGAAGGGGTGGTCGGCCCATCGGGTCTCCTGGGCGTGGACGGCGCGGTGGCCGTCCAGGTAGGCGGCACGTGCGGTGTCGACCTTCGCCGCGTAGTCGGCCAGTGCCGTGCCATCGCCGCGCAGGTGGCCGTCGACCGCCTCGCCCGCGCTCAGCCCGGTGTAGAGGGCGGTCAGGATGCCCTGGGAGCTGAGCGGGTCGAAGGCGGCGGCCGCGTCTCCGGCGGCGGTCCAGCCGTCCCCGTGCACCCGGTCCAGATGGGCGGTGTGCGCGGGGGCGCGGCGGGGCGGCCGGAGGGCGCCGAGCCCGTGCGGACGAGCCCGGCGGGAGACGTGCCGGGTGGCCAGCAGCCGGTCGCGGAACCCCTCGGCGCCGCGGACGGCGGCGAGGGGCAGGTCGGGGTCGGTGAAGTAGGCGACCAGGCGCTGCCGGGAGGGCAGCAGGGCGGTGTACCACCAGCCGTCCTGGTCGGACTCGACCAGTGAACGGCCGTCGGTGGCGCCGTCCCGCGCCGGGTCGAGGAGAACGTGCAGGGCGGTCAGCCGGTCGCCGGTCCGGCGGCGGGCGCCGGCGCGGACGGCGAGTGCGGCGCCCCGGCCGGTGGCGTCGACCAGCCACCGGCAGCGCACCGTGCGCTCGCCGCCCCGGGTGCCGCGGTCGCGCAGGGAGACCCGCCAGCTGTCATCGGGCTGCCGGACGGGGCCCCGTACGGCGGTGCGTTCGGCGACGTCCGCGCCCGCGGCCCGGGTGGCCGCCCGCAGCCGTCGGTCGAACAGCGCGCGATCGAGATGCCATCCGTGGCCGTGGGGGTCGCGGAGGAAGTCCACCTCGTGCAGTGCGGACGAGCCCCAGGCCGACTGGTTGCCGTGGCAGGGCAGATGGCCACTGCCCAGCACCGGGCGCTCGACGCCGAGGTCGGCCAGGATCAGCCGCCCCACGGAGACCAGCGCCTCGCCGACCTTGGGCGGGCCGGTGCCGGCGTCGGCCAGCAGCACCCGGTGCCCCGCCCGGACGAGGGTGAGCGCGGCGGCGCAGCCAGCCGGCCCGCCGCCCGCGACCACCACGTCATAGGTGGGCGCGGGGCTCAGCGGTTCTCGGCTCACTGGCTCTCGGCTCACTGGTTCTCGTGGAACGGGTCGAGCTTCTCCAGGTAGCCGGCGGCGATCGCCGTCTCGTCGTAACCGGTCAACTCCTTGGCCTCCTCGACCGCCTGTTGGACCAGGGCGGACTCGACGTCCTCGGCGGAGAGGGCGCCGCGCCAGGTGCCGGCGGCCGCGGCCAGCTGGGGCACACCGGCCTCGGGCACATGGATGTTGATGAGGTTGGCGTGGTCGGGGACCGGGCCGTAGCCCGGCTCGGACTCGACCTGCATGTACTTGGGGAACTTGTCGTCGCCGACGGTGTATTCGTGGGGCTCGACGATGCCGAACTTGAACCAGTCGTCGATCATCTGGCGGCGCTGCTTGTTGTAGGACACCTTCTTCAGGCCGCGCAGCCAGACCGCCCGGTTCTCGAACGCCTTCTCCCTGGCGGTGTCGTCGCCGCCGCCCGGCTTGGTGTTGACGGTGTCGAAGTCGGCCTTCTTCAGGACGTGGTTGGGCATCTGGGCGGGCCAGAAGGTGGGCAGGTAGGGGCTGTAGCGCGGGCCGAGCTGGCTCACCACCTGGTAGCCGAAGCGGCAGCTGGCGGTGTCGCACTGCCAGGGTGCGGCCATCCAACGGGTGAGGTCGCCGGGGCCCTGCGCGTAGAGCGGGCCGTTCTTGCCCAGCATCTCGTCGACGGTGAACTCGTCGCCGTAGTCCGGCTCCTGGGTGCCCTCGGCGCGGTGCAGGATGCGGAACGGCTCCGAGAACATGGTCTTGTGGCGGACCGGCCAGGTGACCTCGCTGCCGGGGTGGAAGGCGTCGGCGGCGCAGTTGTCGAGTGCGGCGCGGTCCAGCAGGCCGGGCTGTTGGGCGACGGGGGCCTTGTCCACGTCGGGGTGGCCGGTGCGGGCCGCCCCGGGGACGAAGTCGCCGTCGGCCCACCGGGCCAGGATCCGGTCCTGGGTGGGCGAGAGGGCGAGGTGCTGCCGCACGGAATCGGGCTTCTTGGCCGTCATGGCGTCGCCGTACAGCCATGGCCAGGGCACCGGCGACATGCCGTCCCGGTCGTAGTCGCGCATCTGGTGGTAGATCTGGCGGCGCAGGTCCCGGCTGGTCTCACTGGTGTCGTTGAGGCGCTTGCGCATGGCCCGGTCGAGGAAGTGGTACGGGCCCTTCCAGCCGAACTGGGTGGCGAAGCCGTGGTTGACCCACTGCAGTTCACAGAAGCGGGCCAGCAGTGGTTCGACGTCCTCCGGGTAGGAGGGCGGGTCCTTCAGTTCCAGGGTCTGCTCGGTGACGAACACGTCGAAGAGCAGGTCGTAGAGGGTGCGGATGGTCTTCACGCCGGGGGCGTAGTGGGGCGGGCCGACGACTACCCAGGCCGGACTGGCGGTCTTGGTCACGCCTCCGATGGTCACCTCGGCGGTGATCGGGCCGTCCGAGACGTTGTCGTACCAGGTGTCGTTGTTGGCGACACCGGAGATGGGGTTGTTCTTCTCGTCCCAGGAGGCCGATGCACCGTCTCCGCCGGTCACGACCAGCCGACCGCCGGACTCGGCGAACGCCTGGCCGAGCTTGATCGGCTTCCCCATGATCTCCCCGGCGAGGGTGAAGGGCTTCTCCTGAGGCACCTCGATGGCCTGCCGGCCGGAGTCGATGACGAGCTTCTTGCGCTCCTCGCCCTTCACGCCGGCGTTCCGCCGACGCCGCATCTCCGGCTTCAGCTTCGTCGGGTCCTTGGCCTCCGGGATGTCGAGCGGGAAGTGGAACTGGTACCAGGCGGCCTTCTTGTTGGCCAGGTGCACCGACCACCGGATCTCGGTGACGTCGTCCTGGCCCATCTTCAGTTCCCGGACGACCTCGCCGGCCTTGTTGTAGCCGTACAGCCGGAAACGCGCGGCCTGCTTGATGATCCTGCCTGAGCTGTCCTTGTACGAGCCGGGTGGCAGCGGCGGCTGGTCCGGCGACTCCGGCCCGATGAAGGCCGTCTGGTCGCTGTTGCCGACCCGGGCTATGCCGATGGCGGGGTGGATCTTTACCTGGGCGATCTGCTGATCCATTACGGGACCTCATAGTGGAGTGGTGTCTATAGCCCCCTCAGTTACGTAATAGTCGTTACCTTCGGATGCCCCGGCGATCCGGCCGCGTCCTAACGGGTACACCGTTCACTCCGTTGCGCCGCCGCGCCGGAGAGGACGGCTTCCCGGCGCGGCGACGCGGGGCCGGACGGGTGGTCTCGCCCCTCCGGTCGGGTGCTGCGGGTGAGGCGGACGATTGCGGCGCGGTCAGGCGGTGTTCGTCACCGTGGCGAGCCGCCGGCCGGAGACCGGGTAGACCGGCGACCGCGTCGACGGGACCGTCCGCGTAGGCGTCCCCGTCGGGGTGGACGGCATGCACCGTCAACCAGGCCACGGAGAACCGCAGTTGTCGCAGCTCACGCCGGGTCTCTTCACTCCCGGGTCGGCGGTCGGTCGACACCGAGTCCGATCGTATGTCAAGCAACTGACGTGAAACCGGGCGCGCTTGTGCCGTGGCGGAGCCGCTCCGGCCCGCGGCGCGGACCAGCTCAACTGATCGAGTGCACTCCGGGTCAGGTCGTCGTTTCGGGGGCGCGAGCCGGATACCCTCCGCGCCATGGGGACCTTCGCCGACGAAGCCCGGTCACGGCTGGCGAATCTGCTGCGCATGGCAGGGAACAGCGAGCGGGACCGGGCGCTGATCATCGCGTATGTGGAGTCCACGCCCGAGCCGCCGCCGCTCGGGCCGCGCGGCATCCACACCAGCGGCTGCCCACTGTGCCGGAACACCATGTGGGGCCAGCGCGATCGGGACGGGCATCCGATCGCCGTCTGTGCGCGGTGCGGATTCGTCAAGGAGGCCGACTGTGGACTGTCCTGACTGTCGCTTGCCGATGCTTCAGCCCGACCCGCAGAGTAATCGACACTGGTGTTATCGATGCGGTCGCGTTGCGGCGACCGGTGAGACCCCGGACGACATCACCCTTCGCGAGCGGTGTCGCCAGGAGGCGTTCGTCCTGCTCGACTACGCGATGGCGCTGCGCGGCAGGTGCCGCATGCGCTCCCCGAGGGAGGATCTGCCCATGGGCCAGCTCATTCAGACCCGAGGCTGCAGCAAGTGCGGCGGCACCATGTACCGGACGGTCGAGACGGACCGGGACGGGAACCCGACACAGGAGAGCCAGTTCGTCTGCTCCGCCTGTGGCCACATTGAATGACGGATCGTCAGTTTACCGCTGCAGACCTGCTGTTGACGGTGCGTGCCAGGTCGTAGGGGCAGGGTCCCCCTCGTTCGGAGTGGTGGGAGGGGCGGGGTCGAGATGCGCAGCAGCAGCGCGTGCAGGGTGGTGCGTTCGCCCTCCGCCAGGGGTTGGAGCAGTTGGCCGGTGACGTGGCGGCTCATCCGGTCGGTGTCGCGCAGGAACGCCCGTCGGTGAGGACCACGACGCGGCTGCGGCGGTCGCCGGCCGCGGCCGGTCCCGAGACACCGACCGGCTTCGCGGGCTCACCGCCGGGCGAGGGCGCGGTCGGTGAGCGCCGCCGCCGCGCCGGTGTAGTGCGCCGGGTCGGTGAGGGAGACCAGGTCAACGCCCCTCAGGGCGGGCTCGGAAGAGAGTGCCTGGGCGAGACTGCCGCCGCTCGTGCGGACGGTGTGGGCGGCCTCGCTCAGCAGGTCGCGGGCGCGGGCCCGGCCCAGCCGGGCGGCCAGGACGGCCGTCAGCCGCTCCGAGACCACCATTCCCCCGGTCAGATCGAGGTTGGCCCGCATCCGCTCCGGGTGCACCCGCAGGCCGGTGGCGAGTTCCCCGGCGTCCCGGGCCGCTCCACCGACCAGTCGGAGCAGATCCCGCAGGGTCTCCCACTCCGCATGCCAGGCACCGGCGGGGCGCTCGTCCTCCGCAGCGACGCAGCCGTACAGCACGGCGGCCAACGCGGGCGCCCGGCGCGCGGCGGCGGCCAGCAGCGTGGCCCGGACCGGGTTCGCCTTGTGCGGCATGGCCGACGAACCGCCGCCGGCGCCCTCGCTCAACTCGCCGATCTCCGTGCGGGAGAGCACCAGGACATCGGCGGCGAGCTTGCCCAGCGCCCCGGCGGTGAACGCCAGGGCTCCGGCCAGATCGGCAACCGGGGTGCGCAGGGCATGCCAGGGCAGCGCGGGCTCGGCAAGCCCGACTTCGCGGGCGTAGGCACCGGCCAGGGGAAGCGTCGATTCGGCCGGCACCGGGCCCTCGTCCGCCGCCTCCACCGCCGCCTCCGCGTACGCCTGGAACGCCGCCAACGTGCCAGCGGCGCCACCGAGTTGGGTCGGCAGGCTGCGGCGTACGGCACCCAGACGGTCCCGGGCATCCAGCACCAGACTGCGCCACCCCGCGGCCTTGAGTCCGAAGGTCGTGGGGACGGCGTGCTGGGTGAGGGTGCGGCCCGGCATGGGGGTGTCGCGGTGCGCGGCGGCGAGACGGGCCAGGGCGCCGGCCGTGCGCTCCAGGTCGGCCAGGACCGGCCGTGTCGCCCGGTGGGCGACCAGCATCGACGCCGTGTCGAGTAGGTCCTGACTGGTGGCGCCGCGGTGCACATACGGCGCCTGGGCGTCGGGCACCGCCGCGGTCAGCGCGGCGACCAGCGGGATGACCGGATTGCCGCCGGCCCGGGCCCGCAGTGCGAGATCGCGTACGTCGAAGCGGTCGGCGCGGGCGGCCTCGGTGACCGCGTGGCCCGCCTCCTCCGGCGCCAGGCCGACGGCGGCCTGCGCCCTGGTGAGGGCGGCCTCCGCGTCCAGCATCGCCTGGAGGAACGCGGTGTCGCCGGTGGCCTCCTCGGCCGCCGAGCCCACACGCACCGGGTCGAGCAGGCCGGCGTCTCGGTCGTCGCTCATACACACTCCACGCACACCGTCTCCGCCGCACCGTGCAGCCGGATGTCGAAGCGAAGGGTGCCCCGCGGTTCCCCGGTGGCCACCAGCGTCGCGCGCCGTTCGGGTGGCAACGCGGCCGGCAGCGGATCACCGGCCGGCACACCACCGCACAGCAGGCACCGGGCTCCGTCGCACTCCGCTCTCATCAGCGCCCCTTCTCGATCCAGGTGGCGGTGGGACCGTCGAGGACGATGTCCCAGTGGTAGCCCAGGGACCACTCCGGCACCGACCGGCCGTGGTCGTAGCGGGCGACCAGCCGTTGCCGCGCGGCGTCGTCGGTGACGGACTGCAGGATGGGATCGTGGCGGAAGAGGGGGTCGCCGGGGAAGTACATCTGCGTGATCAGCCGCTGGGTGAACGCGGTGCCGAAGAGCGAGAAGTGGATATGGGCGGGCCGCCAGGCTCCGGTGTGGTTCCGCCAGGGATAGGCGCCGGGTTTGATGGTGGTGAAGGTGTAGCCGCCGTCGTCGCCGGTCAACGTCCGGCCGACGCCGGTGAAGTTCGGGTCGAGCGGCGCGGGGTGCTGGTCTTGCCGGTGGGCGTAGCGCCCGGCGGCGTTGGCCTGCCAGATCTCGACCAGCTGGCCCCGCACGGGCCGGCCGGAGCGGTCGAGCAGCCGGCCGCTGACGGTGATGCGCTGGCCGAGCGGTTCGCCGGGGTGCCGGCGGGTCAAGTCGTGGTCGAGTTCGGTGACATCGGTGCGGCCGAAGGCGGGCGAGGCAAGTTCGACGGCCTCGCGGTCCTGCCGCAGTGCCACCTGGACCAGGGGGTGCCGGGGATGGCGCAGCGTGCTGGAGCGGTACGGCGGGTAGTTCCGGGCCGGATGCGCGGTGCGCGGGGCGCCCTCGGCGACGGCCTGCCCGTACGCCTCCCGCTCCCGCGCGATCTCGCGGTCGATCTCGCCTTGGGTGGCCGTCATGCGTGCTGAACTCCCTTGCTTCCGTGACACGGCACCCGTACCGGCGCGCCCGTCTTCGCGACGATCTCCTCGACCGTGACACCGGGCGCCCGCTCGACGAGGACGAAGCCGCCCTGCGCGAGGGCGAGGTCGAACACGCCGAGATCGGTGATGACGCGGTCCACGCAGGCCCGTCCGGTCAGCGGGAGCGTGCACTCCTCGACGAGCTTGGCCGAGCCGTCCTTGGCGGTGTGGGTCATGGCGACGAGGACGGTGCGGGCGCCGTGCACCAGGTCCATGGCACCCCCGATC
The DNA here is from genome assembly GCF_000373585.1 of Streptomyces sp. MspMP-M5. Taxonomy (GTDB): domain Bacteria; phylum Actinomycetota; class Actinomycetes; order Streptomycetales; family Streptomycetaceae; genus Streptomyces. The sequence goes on along the minus strand of NZ_KB891892.1, from coordinate 33,417 downwards.
CCGGTGATCAACGTGCCGGGGACGGCCCAGTTGGCGAGGTCACCGCGCTGGGACACCTGCATGGCGCCGAGCACCGCGACATCGATGTGGCCGCCGCGGATCATCCCGAAGGACAGGGCGGAGTCGAAGTAGGCGGCGCCGGGCAGGACGGTGACGGTCTCCTTGCCGGCGTTGATGAGATCCGGGTCGATCTCGTCCTCGGTGGGATACGGCCCGGTCCCCAGGATTCCGTTCTCCGACTCCAGGATCGCCTCCACGCCCTCGGGAAGGTGGTGGGGAATGAGGGTCGGCAGCCCGATGCCGAGGTTGACGTACTGGCCGTCCCTCAGCTCGCCGGCCGCCCGCGCGGCCATCTCCTCACGGGTCCACGGCATCAGCGGGCCTCCGTTCCCGGGTCTCCGCTACGGCGACGGTGCGCCGTTCGATGTGTTTGTCTGCGGCCTGTTCCGGGGTGAGCGCCACGACGCGCTGGACGAAGATGCCCGGCAGATGGACCTGGTCCGGATCGATCTCGCCGGGCTCGACCAGCTGCTCCACCTCGGCGAGGGTGACGCGTCCGGCCATCGCCGCAAGGGGGTTGAAGTTCCGGGCGGACTTGGCGAAGACCAGGTTGCCGTGCCGGTCGCCCTTGGCCGCCCGGACAAGGCCGAAGTCGGTGCGGATCCCCCGCTCCAGCACGTAGCGGTGCCCGTCGAACTCCCGCACCTCCTTGGCCGGCGAGGCCACTGCGACTCCGCCGGCGCCGTCGTACCGCCAGGGCAGCCCGCCGTCGGCGACCTGGGTGCCCACGCCCGCCGGGGTGTAGAAGGCGGGGATACCCGCGCCCCCGGCGCGCAGCCGCTCGGCGAGCGTCCCCTGCGGGATCAGCTCGACCTCCAGCTCGCCGGCCAGGTAGCGGCGCGCGAACTCCTTGTTGGCTCCGATGTACGAACCGGTGACGCGGGCGATCCGGTCCGCGGCGAGCAGCACGGCCAGGCCCCGTTCCATGGCACCGCAGTTGTTGGAGACGACGCCGAGGCCACCGACCCCCGTCTCGTACAGGGCCTGAAGGAGTACCTCCGGCACGCCGCTGAGCCCGAAACCGCCGACGGCCAGCGACGCCCCCTCCCCCACATCGGCCACCGCCTCGGCAGCCGAGGCCACCACCTTGTCCATCCCACTCCTCCCCGGTCCCGAGTGCCCGCCCCCGAGCGCCGCCACAGTGTCAGCGCTGCGCCCGGAGCAACAGTCAGCAGGACGACAGCCAGCAGCACCGACTCTGTGAAATAATCAGTGCACTGACTATCGGCTGGCAGTTCCGAAGCGTGACATGATGAGCAATCGAGGGCAAGGCCCTCAGTGCAGAGAGCATCGGCGAGAGGAACAGGACCCCACCGTGCCCGCGCTCGACCTCAGCACCCACCCCGGCCACCTGGCCCGGCGGCTGCAACAGGCACACACGCTGCTGTGGACCACGGTCGTGTCGGAGGACGTCACCTCCCCGCAGTTCGCCGTGCTCAACACCCTGGTCGGTGAGGACGGCCTCGACCAGCGGACGGTCGGCGAGCGGGTCGGCCTCGACCGCTCCACCATCGCCGAGGTGGTCCGCCGCCTGGCCGCGCGCGGCCTGGTCGACAAGGTCCGCGACTCCCGGGACGGCCGGCGCTCCGTGCTCCGCCTCACCGACGAGGGCACCAGGCTGCACCGCCGGCTCGCCGGACGGACCGCCCGGATGAACCAGATCTTCCTGGCTCCGCTGGACGCCCAGGAGCGCTCCACGTTCCTGGAGTTGCTGCAGCGGGTTGCCGACGCGGCCGAGGGGCTGCGCAACCCCGCCGCGAAGCCGGCGACGAGTCCGGCGCCCTGAGCCATCCGCGAGAACCGGCCGGCACACAACCGGACCCGCCCCGTCCCGACCGGGTGACCGGTGGGGACGGGGCGGGTCCGTAGTCTGACAACCGCGGCTCACACGCCGGCAGCGGTGGCGTCAGCGGCGGCCTTCGTGGCCGTGGTGCTTCTCCTTGTGCTTCCCGCCGTTGACGCAGACGTTGCCGAAGGCCGGGTTCAGCAGGGCCAGGCCGTCGACCGTGTTGCCGCACACGTTGATGGGAACGTCCACCGGGATCTGGATGAGGTTGCCCGACAGCACGCCAGGCGAACGGACGGCGGCGCCCCCCGCGTGACTGTCGGCGAAGGCTGCCGAACTCCCGCCCAGCGCGGTCCCGGCCGCGAGCACGGCCATGGCGGTGATCCGAGTGATCCGTGACATTCCGAACCTTTCGCTCAGTCCAAGCGACCCAACGCCGCTCACTTCTCCTCCCTTCGGCATACGGAACATCACCATTGAGCCAGCAGCTGGCAATTCCCTCTTTCGCGTCGTTTCAGCGACGCCGCCACCGCATCACTCCGTGCCCAGCGGCCCCGCCCGTCAACATGCCATCGACGCGTGGCAGTACGTGCAGAACGCGACCCCCTGGTACTCGGCGGGCCGCCCGCAGTCGGGGCAGACCTCGTCCAGCCAGCACGCGGCCTCGCCGCCCTCCTCCCGAAAGGCGTCCGCCGCACCGGTCCGCAGCCGCCCCGCCAGGACCCGGGCGTGGCTGAGGTGTAGCGGGGTGACGGCGGTCTGGAGGATCAGCGGCCCGCCGCGCGCCAGTCCGTGCAGGCGCCGGAGGCCGGCGGCACGCACCGGCTCGGCCAGCTCGCGCTCGTAGCGGCGGGCGAACGCCGGGTACCTGGCCTCCTGGACTCCGTACCAGCGCCGCAGCGCGGCCGACGGCGCGACGGCCGCCAGCCAGACGTCCGGGTAGGTGATCCCGGAGCGGCGGCCCAGCGGCAGGCTGCGGTCGACCAGCACCCGGGTTCCGGACCACCGCCGCGACGTGGCATACATCGATTCCGCCCAGACCCTGCGGGTAGCCTCACCTGCGGTCTGGCCGTGGCGTTCCGGTCGTTCCTCACCGCTCACCGGTCGAACTCCCTGTCATCAGGCGGCACTCCGAGGTTCTCATGCGCCGTTCGGCCGGGGGCGGTCCCGCGTGCGGCCCGAGGATCAGGCGCCGCGCGTGGTCGCCGGTCGGATCGGCTGGCTCCACTCGCTGGTCCACGGCGAGATCGGGCGGCGCATCGTGGCCGGCGAGAAGCCGGAGGCGATCGCGACGGCGATCCTGGAACTCCTGGACGTGGACGAGGAGATGCTGAGCACCACCGCGCTCACCGATGCCACCCGCCCGCCCGGTGCGGCGCCCGCGGCGGCCTCAGCGCAGGTATGACGCCCCGTTGACGTCGAGCACGGCGCCCGAGGACCAGGCCGCCTCCGGCGAGGCGAGGTACCGCACGGCGGCGGCGATCTCCTCGGGTGCGGCGACCCGCCCGAACGGGCTCTGCTGCTCGACGGCTTCGGTGATCCGGTCGGCGACCCGTTCGGTGGCGACGAAACCGGGGGCGACCGAGGCGACCGCGATGCCATGGGGAGCCAGGGAGACGGCGAGCGACTGGCCCAGGGCGTGCAGGGCCGCCTTCGTCGCGCCGTAGGCGGGGTGGTCCGGCTCGCCCCGGAAGGCACCGCGGGAACCGATGTTGACGATCCGGCCCTCGACCTTGTGGTCGATCATGTTCCGGGCCACGCAGTAGGTGACATGGGCCGTGCCCAGCAGGTTCACGTCCACGGTGCGCCGCCACGCGTCCTGCCAGTCCTCGTAGGAGGTGGTGGCCAGGGGGTGCGCGATGTTCGCCGCGGCGTTGTTGACCAGTACGTCGATCGGGCCGAGCGCCTCGACGGCCGAGGCGACCACGGCGGCCGCGCCGTCCGGGGTGCCGATGTCCCCCTGGACGAGGACGTGGCCGCTGCCCTCCAGGGCGCGCAGGGCGTCTTCGGCGGCCTCCCGGCTGGATGCGTAGTGCAGGGCGACCCGGTCGCCGTCGGCGGCGAAGGCCGCGGCAACGGCGCGGCCGATGCCGCGCGAGGCTCCCGTCACCAGTACGGTCCGGCTGCGGTTCATCGGGCATCCTCCAACGGTGGGCGGCACGGCGGCCGCACGGCGCAACGATCTTGCTGGACACCCTCGCACGCGGCCGCACAGGAGAGAAGAGCGGGAGAGAGCGCCCCTAAACCTCTCTTCCTGTACCTACTAGTATGTACACTCAGCTGAAGTTGCTGAAGATTTCCGTAGCCTTTCCGTAGGACGCTGTCCGTCATGGAGGAGAACCGGCATGCCCTTCGTACGCATCGACGCGCTGCGGGCCGACGGCGAGCGGCTCGACGCGCTCGGCCGCGCCGTACAGGACGCCCTGGTCGAGACGATCGGCATCCCGCCCGACGACCGCTTCCAGGTCCTGACCAGCCACGACGGCGTCAACAGCACGCTGCGACACGGCACTTACCTCGGCGTGCAGCGCGACGACGACATTGTCTACGTGGCCATCACCATGCGCTCGGGGCGCACGGACGAGCAGAAGCAGGCGCTCTACCGGCGGATCGCCGAACTGGCCCAGGAGTACGCGGGTACCGAGCCGCGCAATGTGTTCGTCCTGCTGACCGAGAACGCGTCCAGTGACTGGTCGCTCGGCAACGGGGTGGCGCAGTACCTCGCGCCCGCGTAAGGGCCTGCTCGGGCCTGTCCGAGGGGTCGGACAGGCCCGGTGGCCGGCCGGCGCGCCGCAAGGCGTTGCCGCCTTGCGCGTTGCCACCCTACTTGCCGGGTACCGCGTTCTGGTGGCGTTCGCCGCCGTTGTGCTGCTGCCAGAGGCGGTAGACGTCCACCGCCGCGTCGCTCGGTGCGTAGCGCATCGGCAGGCGGCGCTGGTCCCAGTCCTTGGTGAACTCGCCGTAGAAGGTGGCGAGTTCAAAGTACTTGCGGTCGTCCACGTAGTGGGGCTCGTAGGCGTCCCGCGTGGTGAGGAACACCACCTCGTCCGGGGAGCAGTAGTAGAGGGCGCCCAGGCACATCGGGCAGGGGTGGGCGAGGACGTAGATGGTCGTGCCGGTCAGGTGCTCGGTGCCGAGCTTGGTGCATGCCTCGCGGATGGCGAGGACTTCGGCGTGTGCGGTGGGGTCGTTGGTCTGGGCGACCTTGTTGGGGCTCTCGGCCAGGATCTCACCGTCCTTGACGATGACGGTGGCGAAGGGGCGACCGCCCTCGATGACGTTCCGGCGGGCGAGGTCGATGGTGCGTTGGACGAAGTCCATGGGAGGCGGCTTTCTGTGAGCGGGGGCGGGGCGGGCTGCTACGTGAGGTGAGTGGCCATCAGAAAGGCTTGGTGGGCAGGTACTTGCCGTCCAAAGTGATGACGGCGCGTTCGCCGCCCTCGGGGTCGGCGACCTTCTTCACGTCCAGCTTGAAGTTGATGGCGCTGATGATGCCGTCGCCGAACTGCTCGTGGACCAGGGCCTTGAGGGTGGTGCCGTAGACCTGGAGCATCTCGTAGAAGCGGTAGATGGTCGGGTCGGTGGGGATGCCGCCGGGAATCGAGCCGCGGGTGGGGATGGTCTGGAGCAGCATCGCCGCGTCGTCGTCGAGACCGAGCAGGTCGGCCACTGCCTGGGCGGACCGGGCAGGCAGGGCGTGCTGGCCGAGGACGGCGGCGGTGACGAACGCGACCGACAGCTGGGCGGCGTCGGCGATCTGCTGCCAGGTGAGGTTCTTGCGGGTCTTGGCCTCGACGGCGGCGTCGGCGAGTGCCTGGCGGGCGGCCGGGTGGAACTGGGCGTGAGGCGTGGCGCCGGTACGGGAGTCGGTCATGGGAGTGTTCCTTTCGGGGTGGGGGTTCTTGGTGGGTGGGTTCTTGCGGAGGGAATCCGCAAGGGGTCAGAGGGTGGGCGCCGGAATCGGGTCGTGCGGGGGTTCGGTGGGCTCGACGGTGCCGGTGGCGATGTCGTAGACCCAGCCGTGCAGCCGGACCGCGTTCTCGGCGAGGGCGCGGGCGACCGAGGGGTGGGTGGCCAGGTTGGCCAGTTGCGCCCGGACGTTCTGGCCGACCAGGGTCGCCACGTCCGCGGGTGTTCCGGCCGCCGTCGTGCGGGCCCGGGAGGCGTCGGCGTGGTCGAGCCAGTGGGCGAGCGCGGGGGCGCCGGAAAGGTCATGGCCCTCGGCGAGGGCGGTCATCGCTCCGCAGGCGGCGTGCCCGCACACCACGATGTCGGTGACGCCGAGGACGGCGACGGCGTATTCGATGGTCGCGGTCACCCCGTCGCCGTACCGGGGGTGGTACGCGGGGACGAGGTTGCCGGCGGTGCGGATGACGAAGAGTTCGCCTGGTTCGCAGGCGGTGATGAGCTCCGGGACGACGCGGGCGTCGGAGCAGCCTATGAAGAGGGTGTGGGGTTGGTGGTGGGTGGCCAGGTGGCCGAACAGGTCCGCCTTGGCCGGGAAGACGTCGCGTCGGAATCGGGCGACGCGCTCGGCGAGGTCAGGCATGGTCGTTCCCTTCGGTGTGTGCCGGCCTTCCGGATCGGCCGGATCCGCCGGGCGATTTCCACCTTGCACGACCTGCCCTTATTGAGTCCAAGAGCTGCTGAGCATGTCTGCCATAGACCGCATCTATAGACAGTTCTATAGTGGTGGGCATGGCCCTGGAACTGCGTCATCTGCGCTATCTGCTCGCCGTGGCGGAACGCGGCAGCTTCACCCGCGCCGCCGAGGACCTGCACATCTCCCAGCCGACGCTCTCCCAGCAGGTCAGGCAGCTGGAGCGGACCGTCGGGGTGCAGCTGCTGGACCGTACCGGCCGCACCGTGCGCCTCACCGACGCCGGCGAGGCGTACGCCCAGCACGCCAGGCACGCGCTGCGTGACCTGGCCGCCGCCGAGCGGGCCGTCCACGACGTGCAGGACCTCTCCCGCGGTCATCTGCGCCTGGGCCTGACGCCGACGTTCACCGCCTACCTCGTCGGCCCGCTCACCGCGGAACTCCACGCCAGGCATCCCGGGGTCACCCTGGCCGTGCGGGAGCTGCCCCAGGACCGCATCGAGGCGGGGCTGCTGGACGACGATCTCGATCTCGGTATCGCCTTCGCGGGGCCGCATCTGGCCGGCATCGAGGCGGCGGGCCTGTTCACGGAGACGCTCAGCCTGGTCACCGCCGCCTCGGGGGAAGGTGCCGGCCCGGATCGGCCCCTGCCCGTGGCTGAGCTGGCCGACCGTCAACTCGCCCTGTTGAGCGGCGATTTCGCCACCCGGATGCACATCGACGCCTATTTCGCCGAGCACCGCGCCGGCCCGCGGATCGCGGTGGAGGCCAACTCCATCCAGGCGCTCACCGAGATCGTCCGGCGCACCTCACTGGCGACCGTGCTCCCGGACGCCATCACGCACGACCATCCCCATCTGGCCCCGCTCCCGCTCGACCCCGCACTCCCCAGCCGGACCGTCACCCTGCTGCGTCGCAGCGACGCCTATCGGAGCGCCGCGGTCCGCGCGTTCGTGCGCCTGGCCCGGGAGCTGGTCCGCAGTCGCGGTTACACACCTGCTTGAACCGCCGGGCGGTGTCGGGTGGTTCAGGCGTCCGCGTCGGGGGCCAGCCAGGCGGCGATGTCGGCGATGACCGCGGGGTCCACGTGCTGGGGGCGTGCGTAGTCGGCGGGGGTGGAGGGTCCGGTGCCTGGGAAGAAGAGGTGGTCGGCGGCGTCGTGGACGTGGAGGGTGACGTCCGGGCGGTGTGCCAGGCCGGTCCGCCAGCCGGCGAGGTCGTCCTCGACGGTGACTTGGTAGTCGCGTCCGCCCTGGAGGATGAGCAGGGGGATGTCGAGCGTGGCGGCGGTCGCGACGGGGTCGTAGGCGCGCAGGTCGAGCCAGTAGGAGCCGGAAAGGCCCAGGGGCAGGTCGGCGGCGGGGGTGGTGGGTGACAGGTCGGGGCTGTCGACCAGCGCGGCCTGGCGGGTGAGGGTGTCGACGAGTGCCTGGACCGCGGGGGCCGGGGCGAGGGCGGCGAGGTGGCGGGCGACGCGGACGGCAGCCCGGTGCATCGGCTGGGTGTCGCCGGCGAGGATCGCCAGTCCGGCGACGGACGGTTCGGCGGCGGCGACGCGCGGGGCGACCTTACCGCCCATGCTGTGGCCGAGGACGAAGACGCGGGCAGGGTCCACGGCCGGGTGGTGCCGGAGCAGACGGACGGCGGCGACGGCGTGTGGGACGTACTCGTCCGTCATGGTGAGGTCGTGCCTGTCGGCCATGGCGGCGGCGTGGGTGTGGGTCACCTTGTCGAAGCGCAGGACCGCCACCCCGTGGGTGGCCAGCCCCCACGCGAGGTCCTTGAGGGGCTTGTTGGGTCCACTGGTCTCGTCGCGGTCGAAGGGGCCGCCGCCGCTGAGCAACACCACGGCCGGGCGCGGGCCGGGGGCGTGCGGCAGGGCGAGGGTGCCTGGGACGGCCAACGGCCCGGAGCCGACGGTGATCTCGTGTTCGGTGAACGTCCGCGGGTCGGCATAGGGCGGGGGCGCCCAGGACGTGGTGTCCGGTGCGGCCAGGCGCAGGCCGTTGAGCCGGCCCGCCTCGTCGACCGACATGACCAGGGTGAAGCCGCCACGCGCACAGGCAAGGGGGACGCTGACCCGGACCGATCCGGCCGCCGCCGGTTCGCTGACGGGTGTCTGGACGGCGGTGACGGGTCCGGCCTCGCCGAGACGCTCGTCCCAGGCGGTCCGTACGACCTCGGCGGAGACCCGCGGCCGCAGCGAGGGCGCGAACAGCGCCACGATCCCCTCGAAATCCCCCCGACAGGCCCTGTCCGCAACGGACTTGGCGACGGCCACCGGCCCGGATTCGGTTTCCCGCATGTCCTCCCCCAATCCTTTCTCAAGTTTTGCGAAAGGTAGCACGGCGTGCGAGCGTAGGGGAATGGATCCACTGGAGCTTCTGGCCCACCCGGTACGCCTGCGCATCGTGCACCTCATGCGGGGCGGGCAGCTGCTGACCGCCTCCGAGCTGTGCACACGGATCCGCGAGGTCTCCAAGGCCACCGTCTATCGCCACCTCGAACTGCTCGCCGCCGGCGGCGTCCTGGAGGTGGCCGACGAACGCCGGGTGCGCGGCGCGGTGGAACGCCGGTACCGGCTGTGCCAGGAGCAGGCGACGATCGCTCCGGAGACCGTCGCCTCGCTGACACCCGACGACCACCGCCGCGCGTTCGCCGTCGCCATGACCGTGCTGCTCACCGAGTTCAACGCCTATCTCGACCAGGAGCACGCCGCGCCGGCGGACGATCTGGTGGGGTACCGGCAGCACGCCGTGTGGCTCAGCGAGGCCGAACTCCACGCACTGATCGGCGAGTTGCGCGGCGTCATCGCGCCGCGCCTGGCCAACGGGCCGGCGCCCGACCGGTCCCGGCACCTCCTCAGCCCCATCCTGTTCCCGGTCGCGGAGCCACCGGCCGGGAGCGAATGAACGCGGCCACCACCGTCCCTCTCCGGCACGAAGGAGCAAGCCCCCGTGCAGATCGCGACAGACGACCTCTCCGGACCCGACATCGCCGCGTTCCTCGAAGAGCACGTCCAGCAGATGCGGGCGATATCCCCTCCCGAGAGCAAGCACGCCCTCGATCTCGACGCCCTGCGCAGGCCCGAGGTCACCTTCTGGACGGTGCGGGACGGCGACCGGCTGGTGGGCTGCGGTGCGCTCAAGCGGCTGGACGCGGAGCACGCCGAGCTGAAGTCGATGCGCACGACGCCCGCACGGAAGCGCAGCGGGATCGCCTCACTGCTGCTCACGCACCTCATCGACGAGGCCCGCTCCCGGGGCTTTCGGCGGTTGAGCCTGGAGACGGGTGCGGCTGACTTCTTTCTGCCTGCCCGGCGGCTCTACGAGAAGTTCGGGTTTGCGCACTGTGAGCCGTTCGCGGGCTACCGGCCCGACCCGAACAGTGCGTTCATGACGCGGGAGTTGTAGCTGTAGTCCGGGCGTCCTCCCGGTCGGAGTCGGGGCGAGGCCCGCCTCACGGTCGCCGCGCGAGGCGTGCGGGGGGGGGTGTGGATCCGCCGGCTGCGTAGCATGGAGCGGTGGCAGAGTTCCGGATCGAACGCACCGCGTCACTCTCCCCCGACGCCGCGTGGCAGCGGCTGACGTGCTGGGCGGCCCACTCCGCGCGGGTGCCGCTGACCACGATCACCGTGACGACGCCCCCGCCGACCCGCGAGGGCACCACGTTCGTCGCCCGCACCGGGCTGGGCCCGCTGACGTTCGACGACGTGATGCGCGTGGTGCGGTGGGAGCCGCCCGGTGCCTCGCCCGGCGAGACGGCGGCGGGGCGGTGCCGGATCGAGAAGCGGGGGCGGGTGGTGGCCGGGTGGTCGGAGATCGAGGTGGCCCGCCGGGCCGGGGGCTGCCTCGTCGTGTGGCGTGGGGAGGTGTGCCCGCGTGGGGTCCCCGGGGTGTTCCGGCCCGTGGTGACCCGTTCGGCGCGATGGCTGTACGGCCGCATCCTGGACGGGCTGTTGGGCCGCTAGGGCGCTTCTGACGGGTCTCCGCGGCGTCGCGGAGACCCGTCAGAAGCGCCCTAGGACTGTGAGACTTGTGCAGGGTCGGCGAGTGCGCGGTCAGAACCAGTGCAGGCAGTGTGGGGGACGCTCGGTGCGGAAGAGGGCGTCAGCGAGGGTGGCCGCGTCCGGGCGGTGGGCTCGTATGTGTCCGGCACGGACGAGCGTGCTCGGGGCGGTGCCGCCGAGGTAGACCGAGCCCAGGTCGCCGATGTCCAGGGACAGGTCGGGCTCCCGGTCCGTCGGGACGCAGTCGGCCTTGCCGTCCCGGACGGTCAGCAGGTGGCGGCCGTGTTCGCCGAGGAACGGGTCGTCGACGTCGAGGACGAGCTCGCCGTCCGTGGACCAGCCGCGCGCGGTGAGCGCACGCGGGACGTCCAGCAGCCGCACCCAGAGCCAGTCGGTGTCGCCGCTCACCTCGCCGGCGCGGAAGTCCGCGAACTGCCAGCGAAGCGGGTGGTCGGGCGGGACGTGCTTGAACACGATCTGAGAGACCAGGTCGTGTCCGAGCACGAACCGGGCCAGGGCGGTGAAGACGGCGTCGTCGGTGGCGATGGTCTCGTCGACGGTCAAGGTCTCGGCGTCGACCGAATAGCTGGCGTACCCGTCCGGGACGCCGTCGGCGTCGCGGTGGACGGCGACGTAGCGCGGCGCCGGCGAGATCGGGGGCTGCCCCGCGCCCAAGGTCCACCAGCGGTGCGGCCGGGACAGCGCGCCGGGCTGGGCGCGGCGATACCGGTCGTAGACCTCTTCCAGGATCTCGCCGCACTCGGCACGCCGCAGGACCTCGACCGAGCCGTTGTCCGGGCCGGTCGCCGGTGCATCGGCCGTTCCGCGCGCCCGGGGAAGGGCGAGGGTGGCCCGGTGGCGCTGCACCGTCAGGCGCCCCGTGTAGGTCGCCGGTCCGTAGCCGAACCTGCCGTAGATCGGGGCCTCAGAGGCCAGCAGCACGGAGAGGAACTCTCCGCGGGCCCGCAGCTCGGTGAGCTGATGCCGCATCATTGCGCTGAGCACGCCCCGGCGTCGGTGCGAGGGCAGGACGCCGACGCCGGTCACCCCGGCGGCCGGGACGCGGTTCTCACCGGGCAGGGTGAGCTCGAAGGAGTACGCGCCGGCGGTGCCGACGGGGCGCCCGTCCGCCGTCAGGGCGAGCAGGCCGCGGTCCATTTCGAGCGCCGACCACCAGGGCCCGCCGTCCTCGATCGGGGATTGCGGGAAGCGCCCGAACGCGGCATGGAGTGTCTCGACGAAGACATCCAGATCCTCATCGGTCGTGGGACGGATCTCCATTGCGGCCGCTGCCTCCTCGGGATACCTGCACCACGGCTCGTGGTGTCCGGCCACAGTGCAGCGTTGCCGCGTGGACGGGTCAAACGAATTACGGCTCGGCCCGTGCCCGGTCAGCCGAGGCCGCTGCTCACAACGTGGTCAGGAACTCCCTTACCGCGGCGGCGAATCCGGCCGGATCGTCGTCGTGCAGCCAGTGCCCGCAGCCGGGGAACTCACGCAGGGTGGTGGCCGGCCGGCGCTCGGCCATCTCCCGTGCCATCGACGTCGGCAGGACGGAGCTGTCCAGGCCGTGCAGCAGCAGCGCCGGGCAGGTGCCGGCCAGCCAGTCGGGCCACCAGTCGCCGATCAGGGCCTCCTGGGACCGCATCATGTCCGCGTAGTCGAAGAGGAAGCCCCAGCCGTCTGGGCGTTCGACGGCGCTCTCCAGGAAGTAGCCGGCGTCCGGGATGCCGCGCGCCTCGACCTCGTGGCGCAGGGCGCCCAGCGTCGGCGCGCGGCGCGGCCAGTCCCGGACGTCCAGGACCGGATGGGCCACCTCGGGGCGGCGGTTGAGCGCGCCGCCCTCCTCGACGACCAGGGCCCGGACCAGTTCGGGATGGCGCGCCGCCAGGCGGAACGCCACCACACCGCCCATCGAGTGGCCGAGCACCGGCAGCGGTCCCAGCCCGAGCGCCCGCACGAACGCGGCGGCGTCGGCCACATAGGCGTCCGGGGACTGGTTGTCGGGGTGTTCGCTCCAGCCGTGACCGCGCTGGTCGAGGGCGATCACCCGGAACTCCGGTGCCAGCGCGGCCGCCAGTCCGGCGAAGGCCCGGGCCCGCCCGAAGTGGCCGTGCAGGGCCAGCACCGGTTCGCCGGACCCGCCGGCGTCCGCATAGGCCAGCCGCAGGCCCCGCACCGTCGTGGTCTCGACGGTCATGGTCATGGGATCGGGATGGGTCATGGGATCGGTCACGGGCTGGGTCTGTTTCGTCGTCGTGGGCGATGTCATCGTCGTTCCTCCTGAGGGGTGTTGAGGATGTTGAGGGTCTTGAGGGGGCTCGGGGGGGCTTGAGGGGTCTGGAGTCACGATAGGCGCGATGGCTGCCGAGGGCGGTGCCCGGGCCGGTGGCGCCCGGGCCGGCGACGGCCGTGCCCGGCAAACCAGTTGCCATGGCCCGTACCGTCTCTCCTGTGACGAACATCGGCGGCTTGCTCGCGGCCTACGACGAGCAGATGCGGGGCGTACCGCCCACCCCGCCCGAGGGGGTCGGTTACGAGCAGGACGGTCCGCTGCTACGCATCGTCGGCCAGTTCCGCGGCTTTGTGAGCGCGCCGCGCGATGTCGGCGTGCGCGGTGCCGAGTTGGACCGGCTGATCGCCCGCCAGCGCGACTACTTCGCGGCCCGCGGCGAGGCGGTGGAGTGGAAGACCCGGGGGCACGACCGGCCGGCGGACCTCACCGACCGGCTGCGCGCCGCGGGCTTCGTCCCGGAAGAGCCGGAGACGGTCCTGATCGGCCTGACGAAGGGGATGGCCGCGGCACCGGTCCTGCCGGAAGGGGTGGGGTTGCGGCGGGTGACCGCGGACGCCGACATGCACCGTATCGCCGCCATGGAGTCGGCCGTCTGGAAGCAGGACTGGAGCTGGCTGGCCGAGGATCTGATCAGCCGGGTCGCGGCGGACCCGGACGAGATCGCCGTCATGGTGGCCGAGGCCGGCGGCGAGGTGGTCTGCGCGGCGTGGCTGGTCTTCCGCGACGGGACCGAGTTCGCCGGCCTGTGGGGCGGCTCGACGCTCCCGGGCTGGCGCGGCCGGGGAATCTACCGCGCGCTGGTCGCCGCCCGGGCCGAACTCGCCGCCGCCCGCGGGGTGAAGTACCTCCAGGTCGACGCCTCCGCCGACAGCGCGCCCATCCTGCGCCGGCTGGGCTTCCAGGCCGTGACCACCACCACGCCCTATGTATGGACGCCGCCCGCATCCTGACGCGCCGGGGCGCCGTCCTGACGCGCTGAGGGCCGTCGCCATCGCCCGCGACCCGTACCGGACCGGACCCGCCGGTCGGTCGTGCTCGCCTGTGTCCCGGGGGTCGGCGGGCTGCTCGCTCTGCGGAGGCTCTCCCTCGCTGCCGGGTGAAGGGGGTGCTGCGGGCCCCGGCACCGACGTGGGGAGCGGAAGCTGCCACACTGTGCGTGCCACAGCCGTGCCCCGCGCCATTCGAGGACGGCTGAGGACGGCCCGGCGGCACGCCCGGCGCCGTCGGCGAGCACAGTGAAATGCCTGGTGAAAGGGTGCGCATGGTGGCCTCCGCAGGGAAAACGGACAACGGTGGCGACGCGACGCGAAAGAGCTCCCGCGCCAAGTGGCGCAACTACGCGGTGACGGCCGTCGGCCTCGCCGTGGTCTGCGGAGCGGCGGTCGTGGTCGGCCAGTTCTCCCGCGCCAACGAGGCGACGGCGATCGAGCCGCCCTCCGGCGCCTTGGGGAAGACGGACGACACAAAGCTGGACCTTCCGGTCAAGCCGACCATCCCGGTCACGCTGACGGTGTACGAGGACCCGCGCAGCCCCGACTCGCGCGCCTTCGCCCAGCAGTACGCCGACACGTTCTCGCACCTGCTGGCGTCCGGCCAGGTCCAGATCAACTACCGGCTGGTCACCCAGAGCGACCGGCAGTATGGGGGCACCGGTGCGCGGGAGGCCGCCGCCGCGGCCGCCTGCGCCCAGGACCAGGGCCGCTTCAGCCCGTTCATGGAGCAGCTGTGGCAGCACCAGCCGGCTCCGACGACCGACGGCCTGAAGGACCGCAAGCTCCTCAAGGAGATCGCCAAGAAGGCCAAGAAGATCGAGCACGACACCTTCGACCTCTGCCTCGACCGCGGCTCGCGCCAGGGCTGGGTGAAGAAGGCGCAGGAGGACTACGCCGCCTCGGGCCTGGGGCCGGTCCCCGTCGTCCAGGTCAACGGGCGCACCCTCCCGGACCCCAAGACCCAGCTGACGCCGAAGAAGCTCACCGCCCTGGTGACCAAGGAGGCGCGCCAGGTGGCGGCCGCGGCGCCGGCCACTCCCTCGCCCACGCCCACTCCGTGAGGTGACCCGCCCGCTCTGTGCGGTGAGGTGGGACCAGGGCGCCGATCGGCCGTGAACGGACACGGCCGATCGGCGCTGGTCGCCGTCGGTCAGGCCAGGGTCACCAGGTCCCGGTACTCCTCGCTCCACAGGTCCTCGTCCGCGTCCGGCAGCAGGAGCACCCGGTCGGGGCGCAGGGCGTCGATGGCACCCTCGTCGTGGGTGACCATCACGAGCGCGCCGGGGTAGGAGCCGACGGCGGCCAGGACCTCGTCCCGGGAGGCGGGGTCGAGGTTGTTGGTCGGCTCGTCCAGGAGCAGCACATTGGCCCCGGAGTGGACGAGTCCGGCCAGCGCCAGGCGGGTCTTCTCCCCGCCGGAGAGGACCCCGGCGGGTTTGTCGGCGTCGTCCCCGGTGAACAGGAACGCCCCCAGTACCCGGCGGATCTCCTGGTCCGTGAGATGCGGGGCGGCGGCCGCGAGGTTGTCCCGGACGGTGCGGGTGCCGTCGAGTGTGTCGTGTTCCTGGGCGAAGTAGCCCAGCCGCAGTCCCTGCCCGTGCACGACCCGGCCGGCGTCCGGAGTCTCGGCGCCGGCGAGGATCCGCAGCAGGGTGGTCTTTCCGGCGCCGTTGAGGCCCAGGATCACCAGGCGGCTGCCCCGGTCGACGGCCAGGTCCACACCGGTGAGGACCTGGTGGTCGCCGTAGGACTTGGCGAGGCTGATCGCGCCGAGCGGCATCCGGCCGCAGGGATGCGGCTCGGGCAGCCGGATCCGGGCGACCTTCTCGCTCCGCCGGGCCGGTTCGAGTTCGGCCAGCATGCGGTCGGCGCGGCGGGCCATGCTCCTGGCCATCACGGCGGTGGCCGAGCGGGCCTTCATCTTCTCGGCCTGGGTGTGCAGGGCCGCGGCCTTGCGTTCGGCGTTGGACCGTTCACGGGTGCGGCGCCGCTCGTCCGCGGCCCGCTGGGCGAGGTACGCGGTCCAGCCGGTGTTGTGGAGGTCGATCGTCGCGCGGGTGGCGTCGAGGTGGAAGACGCGGTTGACGACGTCCGCGAGCAGGCCGGTGTCATGGCTGATCACCATCAGGCCGCCCTGGTGGGCCCGGAGGAAGGTGCGGAGCCAGCCGAGCGAGTCGACGTCCAGGTGGTTGGTGGGCTCGTCCAGCAGCAGGGTGCCCTGGTGCCCGGCGAAGAGGATGCGGGCCAGTTCGACGCGGCGCCGCTGGCCGCCGGAGAGGGCGCCGACGGGCCCGTTCAGCACCCGCTGCGGCAGCCCGAGCCCCGCGGCGACCCGGGCCGCCTCGGCCTCCGCGCCGTATCCGCCGCCGGCTTGGAAGGCGGTCTCCGCACGGGCGTAGGCGGCCATCGCGCGCTCCAGGCCGCGCGGGTCGGCGGCGCCGGCCATGGCGGACTCGGCCGCGCGCAGCCGGCGCAGCGCCGCGTCCAGGCCGCGGGCGGAGAGGATCCGGTCGGCGACCGTGCCGGCCGGGTCGGCGGCACGGGAGTCCTGGGCGAGATAGCCGACCGGGCCGGTGTGGGTGACGGTCCCCGCGGCGGGCCTGGCCCGGCCCGCGAGGGTGGTCATCAGGGTGGTCTTGCCCGCGCCGTTGCGGCCGACCAGGCCGATCCGGTCGCCGGGAGAGACGGTGAAGGAGACATCGGAGAGCAGCAAGCGGGCGCCGGCGCGCAGCTCGACATCGCGAACGGTGATCATGGGATAACGCTCCGAAAAAGCACGAGGACACACTTCTGGCGTGGAAGCGGGTCCTCGGCTAGGAAATTCGGGGCGTAGACATGCGGACACCGTAACGGAGGCCCGGGGAGCCGTGCATCCGCTTTTCTTCCGGCGGCGCACCCGGGCCGGCCCGCCGGGGCGGCCGGTCGGCTCACCGCAGAGCCCGGTCAGCCCGGTCACCCCGCCAGCGTGCCCAGGAGATCCCAGGTGCGGCGCCGATTGGTGTCGCCGGCGAGCTCCGTCCCGGCGAAGACCACTTCCGTCGCCCCGGCGTCGCGGTAGCGCTGTACCTCGGCGGCGACCGTCTTCTCGTCACCGATCACCGCGACATCGACGGCCCGCCGGGCGCCGGAGAGCTCGATGGCCCGGGCGTAGGAGGGAATCTGCTCGTAGAAGGCCAGTTGCTCGGTGGCCGTGGCGCGGACCGCGTCGGCGTCGTCGGTGACCACACCGTGGACGAGTGCCACGATCCGGGGCGCGGGGCGCCCGGCGGCCTCGGCGGCGGCGGTGACGGCCGGCACGATGTGCTCGGCGAGGGCGCGGGGCCCGGCGAGGTAGGGCAGGATGCCGTCTGCCAGCTCGCCGCTGACCCGCAGGGCCCGCGGGCCCATCGCGGCGACGAGCAGCGGGACACCGGACTCCGCGCCCGGCACCCGGGCGGGGAGGGGAGTGGTCGCGGTGAGCAGCTCGCCGTGGAAGTCGGCGCTGCCGGTCTCGGTCAACTGCCGTAGCGCGGTGAGGAATTCCCGCAGGCGGGCGACGGGCCGGTCGAAGGGGAGGCCGAAGCCGCCCTCGGTCAGGAGCTTGGTGCCGAGCGCGAGGCCGAGGTGGTAGCGGCCGTGGGTGGCCGCCTGCGCGGTCTGCGCCTGGCTGGAGACGATCAGCGGGTGGCGCCCGAAGACGGGGATGGCGGACGTCCCGACATGCAGTCCGGGCACTTCGCGGCCGACGATCGCGGCGAGCTGGGGCGAGTCCGCGCCGAAGGTCTGGCCGAACCAGGCGGATCTCAGTCCCGCGGTCGCGGCCTCCTTGGCGAGCGCCACGCTGGCGTCGATCTGGTTGGTGGGATCGGTCGGGTTGAGGGCAACTCCTACGGTCATGTCCGTTGGCAACAGCGTGCGTTGACGCATGATTCCCGGGATGTGGGAAGGGTTGTGGGCGGGCGGTGTCCGCCGTGCTCTTCCCAACGCCGCGTTTCGACGCCGGCTTTCGACACCGGCTTTCGACACCGCCTTTCAACGGCGGCTTCCGCACTCCTCGACAATCTAGGACAGCAGCTGTCCTCTTTGGTTCGTAGCGTGGTCCTCACCACCGCAGGAGAACACCGAAAGGCGGAGACCATGACCGACACCCAGGCGACCACCCGCGACCAGTCCTCCTCCCCGGCCAACGAGGTTCCGGCCGTCGATGCCCCGGCCGTCACCGGCGAGCGCGCCGAATGGCTGGAGGCACTGGCCAAGCACCGGCACTTCCTGCGCTTCACGACCCGCGACCTCACCGACGAGCAGGCCGGGCGGCGCACCACCGCCGGCGAGTTGTGTCTGGGCGGTCTGATCAAGCACGTCAGCGCGGTCGAGGAGGGCTGGGTGAACTTCATCCTGCACGGCACCTCGGCAATGCCGGACTTCACGGCGATGACCGAGGACGACCTGGCCCGTCGGGCGGACCAGTTCCGGATGCTGCCGGGTGAGACCCTGGCCGGCGTACTGGCCGACTACGAGGAGGCGGCCCGCCGGACCGACGAGGTGGTGGCCGCGCTGCCCGACCTGGACCGTGCCTGGCCGCTGCCCAAGGCACCCTGGTTCGAGCCCGGCACGCAGTGGTCGGCCCGCCGGGTGCTGATGCACATCGTCGCCGAGACCGCGCAGCACGCCGGGCACGCCGACATCATCCGCGAGTGCCTGGACGGCGCCAAGAGCATGGGCTAGGGCATGGCGGAGCGTCCGCCGGAGGCCGGGTCGGCCGCCGGCGGACGCTCGTACGCCGCGCTCAGGTCCGCGGCACGGGGCGGTGACTGATCACAGGGTGCGGCCCAGGCGGTCCGCCACCACCTTCACGAAGTGTGCGGGGTCGGCCGGCCGGCCGCCCTCGGCCAGGACGGCCAGGGAGTGCAGCAGTTCGGCGGTCTCGGCGAGGCCGGAGCGGTCCTCGCGCTCCCCGTATGCCTGGTTCAGGCCCTTCACCAGCTGGTGGGCGGGGTTGAGTTCGAGGATGCGCTTGGTGTGCGGCACCTCCTGCCCCATGGCCCGGTACATGTTCTCCAGCGCCGGGGTCATATCGTCGGCGCCCGCGACGATGCAGGCCGGCGAGACCGTCAGGCGGGACGACAGTCGCACCTCCTTGACGTCGTCGGCCAGTTGCTCGGTCATCCAGCCGAGCAGGTCCGCGTACTCCTCGGCCTGCTGTTCCCGCTCGTCCTCGGACTTCTCGTCCCCCTGCGCACCGAGGTCGATCTCCCCCTTGGTGATCGACTGCAGCCGCTTGCCCTGGAACTCGCCGACCACGTCGACCCACACCTCGTCGACCGGGTCGGTGAGCAGCAGCACCTCGATGCCCCGCTCCCGGAACGCCTCCACGTGCGGGGAGTTGTCGATGCTCTGCCGGGACTCGCCGGTGATGTAGTAGATGTCCTCCTGGCCGTCCCGCATCCGCGCCACGTACTGCTCCAGCGTGACCGGCTCGTCCTCGCCGTGCGTGCTCGCGAACGACGACACCGCGAGCAGCGCGTCGCGGTTGTCGGAGTCGGTGATCAGCCCTTCCTTGAGCACCGCGCCGAACTCCCGCCAGAACGTGCCGTAGCGCTCGGCGTCGTCGGCCTTCATGGTCTTGACCGACGCCAGCAGCTTCTTCGTCAGCCGCCGCTGCATCATGAGGATGTGCCGGTCCTGCTGCAGGATCTCGCGGGAGACGTTGAGCGAGAGGTCCTGGGCGTCGACCACGCCCTTGACGAAGCGGAGGTACGGCGGGAGCAGCGCCTCGCAGTCGTCCATGATGAACACGCGCTTGACGTAGAGCTGCAGCCCGCGCTGGTAGTTCTGGGTGAACAGGTCGTGCGGGGCGTGCGACGGGACGAACAGCAGTGCCTGGTACTCGAAGGTCCCCTCGGCCTGCAGCTGGACGGTCTCCAGCGGGTCGCGCCAGTCATGGCTGATGTGCTTGTACAGCTCGTGGTACTCGTCCTCGGACACCTCGTCGCGCGAGCGCGCCCACAGTGCCTTCATCGAGTTCAGCGTCTCGGGCTCGGCCGGCCCGTCGCCGTCGGCTGCGGTCTCCCCGACCAGCTTGACGGGCCAGGTGATGAAGTCCGAGTAGCGCTTGACGATCTCCTTGAGCTTCCACGGCGAGGTGTAGTCGTGCAGCTGGTTGTCGGAGTCGGCCGGCTTGAGGTGCAGCGTCACCGAGGTGCCCTGCGGTGCGTCGTCGACCTCCTGGAGGGTGTAGGTGCCCTCGCCGCGGGACGCCCAGCGGGTGCCCTTCTTCTCGCCCGCGCGCCGCGTCAGCAGGGTGACCTCGTCGGCCACCATGAAGCCGGAGTAGAAGCCGACGCCGAACTGGCCGATCAGCCCCTCCGCACCGGCCGCGTCCTTGGCCTCCTTCAGCTCCTGGAGGAAGGCGGCCGTCCCCGAGTTGGCGATGGTGCCGATGAGCTGACCGACCTCGTCGTACGACATCCCGATGCCGTTGTCCCGCACCGTGAGCGTACGGGCGTCCTTGTCGATCTCCAGCTCGATGTGCAGGTCGGAGACGTCGGCGTCGAGGGAGTCGTCGCGCAGCGCGGCCAGACGCAGCTTGTCCAGCGCGTCGGAGGCGTTGGAGACTAGCTCCCGGAGGAAGACGTCCTTGTTCGAGTAGATCGAGTGGATCATCAGCTGGAGCAGCTGACGGGCCTCCACCTGGAACTCAAACGTTTCGGTCGGCATGGTTCGCGATTACCTCACTTGATCATGGATCGCCGGACTTGTTGCCGTCACTCTAATCAGCGCGGCCGCTCGTGGACCGCACTGGTCGGCGAAACAATGATCACCGATCCGCGATCGCTGTCTACGATGCGGGCATGTTGGCCTTCTCCCCCGCGCTGTTGTTCCTTCTCCTCTTCTGCTTCGGTGTGCTCCGCGACCGCCGCCGCTTCGGCAACGCCGTCCATCTCGGACTGGCCGTGGCCTTCGGGCTGTTGGCGACGGTCGGCACCCTGGGGCGGTCGCATCCCGTGTGGGGAGCGGTCGCCGGGCTGGCACTGGTGGTGCTGCCCGCGCTCGGTACGGTGGTCCTCGCCGGCTTTCTGATCGCCAATGGTGTGACGATGGTGCGCAAGGAGGGCCGTCGCCCGGCCAACCTGCTGTCGCTGCTCGCCGGACTCGGCATCGTCGGCGTGCTCGTGTTGCTGGTCACGGCGGTTGTCCTGCACACGGTCGGCCTGCTGGTGAGCGCCGCGGTCACCGTCGGAGTGGTCGGCTATGTGTCGTTCCTCTTCCTCTGCTTCGTGGGTTACGCCTTCCTCTACGGACGGTGGCCGGTGCGGCGGCAGGCCGACTATGTGGTGGTGCTCGGTTCCGGGCTGACCGGCGGGTCCAAGGTGCCGCCGCTGCTGGCCAGTCGGCTGGAGCGGGGGCGCGCGGTGTACGAGCGGCTGGTGGCGCGGGGTTCCACGCCGCTGCTGATCACCTCCGGCGGCCAGGGGCCGGACGAGAGGCTCCCGGAGTCCCATGCGATGGCCGACTACCTCGTCGAGCGCGGGTTTCCCGCGGACCGGATCGTGCGCGAGGACCGTTCGCGGACCACGGAGGAGAACCTGCGGTTCAGCCGGGCGCTGATGGCGGAGGCGAAGCCGGACTACCGCTGTGTGGTCGTCACCAACAACTACCACGTGTTCCGGGCCGCGTTGATGGCCCGGAAGACCAGCCTCAACGGCCAGGTCGTGGGTTCTCCCACTGCCGCGTACTTCTGGCCGAGCGCGACCATCCGCGAGTTCGCGGCGGTGTTCCTGGCCCACAAGGTGGTCAATCTCGGCGTCTGTCTGCTGCTCGTCCTCGGCGGGGCGCTGATCTGGTGGGCCCGCTGAGCGGGGTGCGCGAAGGTCGACGGAGGGGCCTGCGGTGGTTGCGCAGGGTCGCGGACCGGGGACCGGCGTCCGGGATCAGCCGAGCTGGTCGATCAGCCCGGTCAGGAAGGCACCGGTCTCCGCCGGTGTGTTGGCCTCCGTGCACAGCCGGTCCATGACCGCCGTGTACTGGTCCACCGACTCCTGCTTGTCCAGATACAGGGCGCTGGTCAGCTGCTCCAGATAGACCTTGTCGGGCAGTTCCGGTTCGGCGAATCGGAGAATGCTGAACGGGGCGCCGGCCGCCGCGTTCGCCCCCACGCTGAAGGGAGCGATCTGCAGCGTCACGTTCGGCATCTGCACCGCCTTGAGGAGGTGGCGCAGTTGGGCGGCCATCACCTCGGTGCCGCCGAACGGCCGGCGCAGCACCGCCTCGTCCACCACCGCCCACAGCCGCGGGGCCTCCGGCCGGGTGAGCAGCCGCTGGCGCTCCATCCGCAGCGCGACCAGGCGGTCCACCTTCTCCTGCGGTGCGTTGGGGTAGCCGATGCGGGTGACCGCCTGGGCGTACTCCTCCGTCTGGAGCAGGCCGGGCAGGAACTGCACCTGGTAGGTGCGGATCAGCGCGGCGGCTTCCTCCAGGCCGAGGTGGAGCTCGAACCAGTCCTCCAGGACGTCGCTGTACTCGTGCCACCAGCCGTTGGAGTTGGCCTGGTCCGCCAGCTCGAAGTAGTCGGCCCGGCGCTCCGGGTCGAGTACGCGATAGAGCGTCAGCAGATCGGCCAGGTCCTGTCTCTTGAAGCCGACTTGGCCTCTTTCGAGGCGGGTGATCTTGGCGTGAGAGCCACGGATCGACTTGCCCGCGTCCTCCCGCGTGATGCCCGCGCCGGTGCGCAGCCTCCGGAGCTGGGCGCCCAGCACGATGCGCGCGGCGGTGGGCCCTACCTGCGTCTCCTTCAGGTAGCGCGTTATCGACAGCTCGGCTTCCGGCCGCATCATCGCGGTCATCCCAACTCCCGTGAGCGACAGTGTTGATACCACCAGTGTCGCATCTGCGGGTCACCAGGTACAGAAATGCGCCATCGTCGCGGTGTGCGGCGGACCCGTCGGCGGTGGGTCCGCCGCGCATCCGCCGCTCAGCTCAGCAGCGCGTCGAAGTCGCCGTCCTTGGCGCCGCCGACGAACGCGGCCATCTCCGCGTGGGTGTAGATCAGCGCCGGCCCGTGCGGGTCACGGGAGTTGCGGACGGCGAAGCCGCCGTCGGTCAGCCGGGCGACCTCGACGCAGTCGCCACCGGGCGCGCTGCGCCGGCTCTTCCTCCAGACCGCGCCCTCGATCAGGTCCGCGGCCACGCCGTTGTCGAACTGCTGCATCCCGCCACTCCCTTGTTATGCGCAGGTGTCTGACCAGCATCACGTGCCACCGCACTTACGGCTGCACTTACCGATGCAATTACGTCCGCCTCGAATGTAATTGCAGATGCACTTGCAGCGCCAGCCGCCGCCAAGGAATAGTGGAACCCCCTCACTCGATCGTGACGAAGGTCCGCAAGGCAGCCCGGAGTTCGTGATGACCACCCACCCGGCAGCACCGGCTGCCGAGTTCCCCGTCGAGCCCCTCGGCCACTGGCTCACGCAGGCGCCGCACGACGATCCACTCGGCGACCGTGCCGTCCGCCCCGCCGATCTGGCCACCCGCGCCCTGACGGCGGACGGCCGGGCCGGCTCGGAGGCCCGCCGCTTCACCGGGGCCACGCTCAGCGGATGGAATCTCGGGCCGCTCGTCGACAACGCCGTACTGGTCGTCACGGAGTTGCTCTCCAACGCCCTGCGCTACGGGCTCGCCAAGCCCGCCGGGCAGCTCCTGGGCGCCGCCCCGCGCCCGCTGTGGCTGGGGCTGCTGCGCTGCCGGGACCTCGTCCTGTGCACGGTCTGCGACCACAGCACGGACGTTCCGGTGGTACGGGAGCCCGACCATCTCGCCCAGAGCGGACGCGGGCTGCACATCATCGACTGCCTCAGCCAGTCGTGGGGTTGGACCACCCCGACGGCGGCCGGCAAGGCGGTATGGGCCGCGCTGCCGACCGCGGAGTGAGGCCCGCGGCATCGTCGTGCCGGTGCCGCGGGGCCGCCGGTCAGCTCTTGCGGCCGAGCCCGGCGTAGAGCGGCAGCTCCGCGTCGGAGAGGGAGCCGGCGCCGACCTCGACGGGGTCGGGGCGCCAGCGGTGGACCACGGTCAGGCCGGGGTCGACCAGCTCCAGGCCGTCGAAGAAGCGCAGCACCTCGGCCCGGGTGCGGGTGCGCACATGGGAGCCCTTGGACTCGAAGTTGTCCGTGATCTCCCGCAGGGCCTGCGGCTCGAAGTCGGCGGTGGCGTACGTCATGGCCACGTAGCTGCCCGGGGCGAACGCGTCCATCAGCTCGCGGACGACGGCGTAGGCGTCGCGCTCCGCCGGGAGCCAGTGCAGAACGGCGATCAGGGTCAGCGCCACCGGCTGACCGAGGTCGAGGGTGTCCCGCAGGGTCGCGTCCCGCAGGATGTCCTGGGGACGGCCGAGGTCGGCCTGGATGTAGGCGGTCCGGCCGTCGGGGTGGCTGGTGTGCAGCGCCCGCGAATGCGCCAGCACGATCGGGTCGTTGTCGGCGTAGACGATCCGGGCCTCCGGCGTGGCCGCCTGGACGACCTCGTGGAGGTTGGGCGAGGTCGGGATGCCGGTGCCGATGTCCAGGAACTGCCGGATGCCGGCCTCGCCCGCGAGATAGCGGGCCGCGCGGTGCATGAAGCCGCGGTTCTGCCGGGCGATCGTGGCAGCGTTGGGCAGCGACACGAGGGTCTGCTCGGCCGCCTCCCGGTCCGCCGGGTAGTTGGTCTTGCCGCCGAGCAGTACGTCGTAGACACGGGCGGCGTGCGGCCGATCGGTGTGCAGATCGATCGGCTCCTGGGGCCGCGCCCCCATCCAGTCCTCCGGCACCGCCATGTCCTGGTCATCCCTCCGTCGTGCTGACGCGCAGCCCCCGCAACTTCCCGGCCACTTTAGTGCGTTGGCGAAGCGGAGCGCGGCGGGGTGGCGCCCCGGCGGACGGGCGGTGGCACCGCGCGGGGCGGGGCGCGGCGGGACCGGTGGGACAGCGGCGCCCGGGTCTGACGACGCACGGCTGACAGGGCGTCAGTAAGGTCGCTTCCTCACCGGCGGGTGCTAGCGCTCGGCGGTGAGGAAGCGGCTGTGGGCCACGGTGCGCCCCATCGGGCCGTGGAGTTCCCGCCGGTAGGCCGCGGCGACGTCGTAGGCCGGGACGGTGCGTACGTCCCAGCCGGCGGAGGTGAGTGGGCGGCAGGGGTCCTCCTTGTCGTCGAAGTGCCACAGGTCGACGAGGTCGACGCCGAGTTGCCGGGTGGCCGCGCGGTACTCCGGCTCCTCGACGACTACCCGGACGCCGGGCGCCAGGTGTTCGGCGGCCAGCCGGCTGCCGGGCGCGGAGAGCCGGCTGACGCGGTCGAAGAGCAGCCGCTCGGCGGCGGCGGTCAGGAAGGGCAGCAGCCCCTCGGCCAGCCATACGGTCGCGCGGCCGCGGTCGAACCCGGCGTCCTCCAGGGCGGCGGGCCAGTCGTCCCGCAGGTCGATCGGGACCACGTGCCGGGCGCACCGGGGCCGGGCGCCGAGGCGGTCCAGCACGCCGTCCTTGAACTCCAGCACCCTTGGCTGGTCGATCTCGAACAGCTCGACGCCCGGCGGCCACTCCAGCCGGAACGCCCGGGCGTCCAGGCCGGCGGCGGCCACCACGACCTGGGTGATGCCGCCGGCCGTCGCGGTCATCAGGAAGCGGTCGAAGAACAGCGAGCGGACGCCGAGGTAGGCCGCCATCGAGGTCCACATGGCGCGGGCGGCGGTGGACAGCGGCTCCGTGTCCGCGAGCCGTCGCGGCACGGGTACCGGTGCGTCCGCCGCCGCCAGGAAGGCGTCGGCGTAGGGGTCGCTGACCAGGTGGTCGGGGCGTTCGGTCTCCAGCGCCCGCCCGGCCGCGACGCCGAGTGCGGTCAGCCCGATCCCGGTGACGATGTCCCACTGCTCGAACTCCGTCATACGGACTCCTCCACCGGTACGGACGGAACGGGAAAATCGGACACGGATGCCATCCCGTCACTCTGGTCGGCACGGCCGGGCCGCGCAAGCAGCTACGCCGTGGGCGCCAGTCGCCGGGCCGCCAGCTCCGCGTACACCGTCGCGCCGTCCGCCAGCACCGCGTCGTCGAACTCGGCCAGCGGGGAGTGGTTGTTGGGGCTGTGCTCGGGGTCGGCGCCGGCCGGCGGCGCGCCGAGGGTGAGCATCGCGCCGGGCACCTCGGCCAGCACCCGGGAGAAGTCCTCGGAGCCGTGCAGCGGCCGGGGCTGCGGGGCGAAGCGCTCCTCACCGAGGGCCTCGCGCACCACGTGAGCCGCGAAGTCCGCCTCGGCGTGGTCGTTGACGGTCACCGGGTACAGTTCGGCGAACTCCGCGTCCACCGCGACCCCGTAGGCCGCGGCGATCCCCCGGCACACCTCCACCGTGCCGTCCTTGACGCGGGCCTGGGCCGCGGCCGAGAAGCTGCGGACCGTCGCCTTGAAGACCGCGGTGTCCGGGATGACGTTCTCCTGGGTGCCGGCGTGGAACGTCCCGACCGTCAGGATCACCGGGTCGAAGACGTCGAAGGTGCGGGTGATCCATGCCTGGAGCGCGGTGACCATCGCACAGCCCGCCTGCACCGGGTCCTTGGCCCGGTGCGGCATCGAGCCGTGCCCGCCGGCGCCCCGGACGGTCACCCGCAGTACGTCGGACGCGGCCAGGGCCGGGCCGCCGCGGGTGCCGAAGACGCCGCCGGGCAGACCCGCGGACATCACGTGGACGGCGTAGGCCGCGTCCGGGCGCCGGCCGGCGGCGTCCAGCAGTCCTTCGGCCAGCATGTGCCGGGCGCCGTCGAAGCCCTCCTCGCCGGGCTGGAACATGAACACCACATCGCCGGCGAGCCGGTCGCGGTGGGCGCAGAGCAGGGTCGCGGCGCCGGTGAGCATGGCGGTGTGCAGGTCGTGGCCGCAGGCGTGCATCCGCCCGTTGTCGGCGGCGAAGTCCAGGCCGGTGCGCTCGGCGACCGGGAGGGCGTCCATGTCGCCGCGGAGCAGGACGACGGGACCGGGGGCCGCACCACGCAGCACGGCGGTCACCGAGCTGAGTCCCGTGCCGGTGGTGATCTCCAGCGGCAGCCCGTCCAGTCGGGACAGCACCGTCTCCTGGGTGCGCGGGAGGTCCAGGCCGGTCTCGGGGGTGCGGTGCAGGGTGCGGCGCAGCCGTACGAGGTCGTCGGCGAGGGCGCGGGCGTCGTCACGGAGGTTCATGCGTGCTCCTCAGAGGTCGGGGGGTAGCAGGGGTGATCCCGATGGTTCCGTGGGCGGCCGGCCACCGCGCGGGCACCTCACCCGCCGCGGCGGACCCGTCAGCCCGCCGGTGGCTTTGGCTGGTCCGCAGGCTCCGGCTCGCGCAGGAAGTCGAGGACGGTGTCGGTCTGTCCGAAGAGGGCGTGACCGGCCTCGGGCAGGAGGTGGACCGTCGCCCGCGGTACGCACGCCCGTACCCGCCGCGCGGTGCCGGCCGAGTCGAACAGCGCATCCCGCGCGCCGGCGATCACCAGTACCGGCATGGCGAGTCGGCGCAGCGCCTCGTCCGGGACGATCGGCAGCCGCTCGGTACGCGGTCGGAAGTGCGTGAAGACGAGGACCACCGTGTCGAGGACGGGCTGGAGCCCCGGGTCCTCCAGACCGGCCCCCTTGCGCACCGACCGTTCGACTCCCTTGCGCCCCAGGACGCGCAACAGCAGTGCCCTGAACAGCCAGCCCACCTTCTGGCGTCCGATCCCGCCCGGGCACAGCAGCGCCAGCCGTGTCACCCGCTCCGGCCGCCGCCGGGCGTAGTCCAGCGCCAGCCAACCGCCGAGCGAGGTCCCCACCACGGCCGTGGTGGAGATCCCCAGCCCGTCCAGCACCTCGTCCAGCCACCGCGCGGGGTCCTCCGAAGCCAACGACGGCCGGGCGGGCGCACTGAGACCGGGCTCGCCGATGACGTCCACGGCGTAGGTGCGGAAGTGCCGGGACCAGCCGGCGATGTCGCCCAGCCACATCGTCGCGTTCGCGCCGGAACCGTGCAGCAGCACCAGGGGCGGTGCGTCCGCGGGCCCGGACACGACGACGAACGTCTCTCCCTGCCCGGTCGGCACCCTTACGTGCTCGGCCGGCACCGGCCAGGTCTCCAGCGCCGCCTGGTAGCGCCGCAGGATCTCCTCCGCGCCGGCCTGCGACTTGTAGAGCGCCTGCGCGGCTCCCCCGCCCTGTCCTGTGCTCATGATGCGAGCACCCCCTCCATGTAGTCCAACAGTCGGGCCGTGTCGGCCAGTCCGCCCAGGACGATGACCTTCATCCGGGCCCGGTCCTTGTCGTGAACCGTCTCGATCCGCAGCGGACGCTCCCCCGGGCCACGGCCGGCGGCCGCGGTCATCATGAGCGTGCTCAGGCGGTCGGCCGTCGCCCGGTCGATGCCCTCGACCTCGACGATGCTCGACACCTCGGTGTGCCGCTGCCGCCCGGCCGGTCCGGTGTCGGGCGCGGGCACCGGCCGGCCGGTGAAGACCTCCAGGTCCTCGTGCGCGATGCGGTACTGCTTGCCGATCCGGACCGCGGGCAGCCGCCCGTCGCGCACGTAGTTGCGGACGGTGCGCACATGCAGCCCGAGTCGCTCGGCCACCTGCTCCACGGAGTACAAACGGTCACTCATGAAACTACCTTAACCTTCCCTATCTGCATACCCAATAGGGAAGTTTGAGGAGTCTTCAGGTACCCGTACAGCGGGGACGGGGTAGGAGGCGGAGGCGGGCGCCGCGCTCCCCTCATGCGTCGCATGGGTCAATGTTCGCGTTGAGTGGTCGTCAACAGAACGTTGATCGCGGCTTCCTAGCGTTTCCGGTGCATCGATCACCGATCAACGGTTGGGTGAAGTAGGCATGTTGTTCCGCACGCCAGGCAAGGGCAGGATCTCTTCCTTATGCGCCCGGGCGAACACGCCCCGGCGGCGGGCCGCGGTCATGGCCGGGGTGTTCGCGAGTGTGTCCGTGGTGGCGCTGGGCACGGCGTCCGCGGAGCCGCAGGGTTCGGCGGAGTCGACGAAGGCCGCCGTGCAGGCGGCTCCGGCGACCGACTCGGCGCGTGCGCACTGGCAGCCGCCGACGCACCGGAACGGGGGCCCCGGGGATCCCGGGACAGAGCCCGGCAAGCTCAACACCGACTACCTGATCAGCGAGGTTTCGCCGGCACAGTTCAGGGGCTATTGGTACCAGTCCCACGTCAAAGGGGTCAGTGTCACCTGGGTGGTGCCCTCAGGGCGGGATCCGTACAACGGCTGGGACTGGATCGAGATCCTGGACAGCAAAGGCAAACGCGTCACGTGGGACTGGGCTTGCGGCAACGCCAACTGCGCCGCGTACGGCTCGACCCTGATCGACGCGAACCTGACGAAGGGCGCGGAGTACAGGGCCCTCTACTACAGCGACGGAGGCCGGGTCACCAAGGGCAAGCTCCAGGCCGAGTTCGAGTTCTGGGCCTGACATGGGAGACACGGAAGGGATGACGCGGAGAGTTGATCCGGCCGAACGGTTCGCACGCGGGCCGGTTCGGCGGCGATTGGTCAGCGCGGCCGTGGTGGTTTCGGTCCTCGCGGGCACGCTGGGCGCGGGTGCGGCGGTCACCTACGGTGCACCGACCCGGCACCGGCAGGAGCAGAGCGTCCAGGCCAAGCCGCAGGAGCAGGCGCAGCCGAGGGAGCAGACGGAGGACGAGGATTTCGCCACCCTCTACACCCGCACGGTCGCGAACATCCGCAACGCAATGCTGGGCGAGGAGAGCGTCCGACGTCCCGGTGCCGGCCACCTGATCCGGAACCCCGATCCCGCGGCCATGCAGGAGATCAACCTCGGACGGTTCGTCGAGAACGAGTTCATCGGGGGCCACATGGTCCGATGACTCTTCCGCCGGGCCGACACCTATCTGCTCGGGTTCTTGGTGCAGAACGAGGCCGGGACCAGCCGTGTCCTCTACACGTTCACCGAGCAGAGAGACGGCCGCACGGTGGACATGGTCCCGGGCGACCAGTACCGGGGCATCCCCAGGGCGCGCTTCGGCTGGGGCATCCAGTACCGGGGCCTTGAGAACGTCACCGTCAGCCGGAGCCGCCTGCGGGACGCGGTGTCCGAGATCTACCTTCACGACCCGAACAGAAGCACCCACACGATGGAGGACCGTGTCCAGACGCTGGCCGTGGCCCTGGCCGAAGGGGCGCGGTTCCAGGCGATTCCCGCGCAGATCGCCCAGGCGATCCGTGGCCGGACGTCCTGGACCGTGCACAACCACGCGGACGAGATCAGGTCCTGGGACCAGCGGTCCGGGGTCGTCCTGCGGGCACGCGAAGGCGACTCGACCGGTAATGGCCAGGTGTGGCAAGAGCGCCGTGAATACCGCTGGAACGGGAACCAGGTGCTGTTCACCGCGCTGGATCTGGCCCGCCGGCTCTACCTGATCAAGCCGCCGCCGAAGCGCTGACGTACCGAAACATCCGGTCACCGAGAGCGGCCGCGGTCGCACCCGGTGACCTCGGCTGCGACCGCGGCCGGCCTCCTCCGACGCGGTCAGCGGGTCGACACGACCAGCATCCGCGTCACCGTGCCGTCGTCGCCGACCACATCGCGGACGTGCCGGAAGCCCAGGCGGGCGCAGAGCGCGAGGCTGGCGGTGTTCTCCGCGCCCACCATGCCGTAGACCTCGGGGAGTTGAAGGGTGCGGGCGGCGTAGTCGATCAGGCCGCGTACCAGCTCGGTGCCGAAACCTCTGCCCCAGCTCGGTCTGACCAGGGCGGCGACCAGTTCGTGCCCGTCGACGTTGCCGGTCTTCTTGATCTCCGCGTGGCCGACGTAGCGGCCCTCGGCCCGGACGCCCCAGACGTCGAACAGGGCCTTGGGGTAGATCTCGTCGAGGATCGCCCGGAACACGGCCCGGATCTCGTCCTCGGGCGCGCGTTCCTGGCCCATCCAGCGGCAGACCGTCTCGTCCCGCAGGAGGGCCACGAAGGCGTCCTCGTCCTCGGGGCGGTAGGGCGAGAGCAGCAGGCGTCGGGTGTGCACGGTCGGAGTCATTCCGGAGTCCCCTCTCATGGTGAGCGGGAGAACGTCCGGGGGGTGCCTTGCCGTCCGGGCACCGTGGCGGGGTGCGGACCGGCGTGCCTGGCGGATCCCCCGTGATCCGCGCTTCCCCCGCCTCGGTGAACGTGTCGGTTCCGCGGCCGGGCGCCCGGCCCGTGCGCGGTGTGCTGCGTGCGGTGGTGCTGGTGTGTACCGCCGTGCGGCGGAGGCGGGCCGTGCGGGCCGGCCCGGCGCCGGCCGGGCGCGGCCCGCACGGAGCGCCGGGTCAGGAGCCGACCTGGTCCATCCGCTCGCGCAGGCTGCGGGGGCGCATGTCGGTCCAGACCTCGTCGACGTAGGCGGCGCACTCGTCCTGGGTGCCCTCCTTGCCCACCGCGTGCCAGCCGGCGGGTATTTCCAGGTCGGCGAGCCACAGCGAGTACTGGTCCTCGTCGTTGCGCAGCACCTGGTAGCGGGCGTTCTCGTCCATGTCCGGTTCTCCTGTCGTGCGGTGGTCTGCGGTGCGGTGATCGGTCGGTTCCAGGGTGCCGCCGCGGGTCGGGGCGCGGGGGCCTTTCCCGTACACCGTGCCCACGCCGGTCGCGCCTCTCACAGGCTGTCCCGGGCGTGGCGGGCGATCCGTCCGAGGGCCAGCGCGAAGTCCTCGGCGACCGCCCGTACGGTGGCCTCCTCGTGGACATCGGGACGGTAGTGCCAGGTGAAGGCGAGCCGGCCGTCCTGCACGGCGCCGACCGCCTCCAGCAGGTGGGAGCCGCCGTCCCGGGGGTCGTGGTCCCGGCCGAAGGAGCCGCGCTCGGCGCGGACCAGCGCGCCGCCGGTGCCGTCGGGCCGGGCGTCCCACTGGCCCAGGTAGTTGAAGACCAGCCGGCCGTGGCCGGTGTGCGCCAGGCGCTCGCGGATCTCCGGGGAGCCGTGGGTGCGCAGGGCGCCGAAGCCCAGGCCGTTGCCGGGCACGGCGCGCAGCTGCCGCCGGACGGCCTTGACCAGCGCCCGCCAGTCCCGGTCGGGCCCGAGGTCCTCCGGGTCGAAGACCCGCAGGCCCACCGGGTGGACGGTGGTGAACCACCCGACCGTACGGGAGAGGTCCACCCCCTCCAACAGGTCCTCGCGGCCGTGGCCTTCGAGGTCCACGCAGACCCGTTCGTTCCCGGTCCAGCGGGCCAGGGCGAGCGCCAGGGCTGCCAGCAGGACGTCGTTGATGCGGGTGCGGTACGCGAGCGGGGCGGAGCGGAGCAGCGCCGTGGTGTCCCGCTCGTCCAGCGTCACGGTGACCGTGCGGGACGCGGCGCCGGGGGTGCCCGGGTCGTGGTCGACGGGCAGCGGGGCGGCGGACACCGCCTCCTCCCAGTACGGCAGTTCGTGGTCCAGGCCGCCGTCGGCGACGTGCGCGGCCAGGCCGCGGGCCCAGTCCCGGAAGGCGGTGGTGCGGTCGCCGAGGTCGACCGGGGTTCCCGCGACGGCCTGCTGGTAGGCGGTCTCCAGGTCGTCCTGGAGGATGCGCCAGGACACCGCGTCGACGACGAGGTGGTGGGCCACCAGCAGCAGGAAGGCGGGCCGGGTCGGGCCGCCGGTGAACAGCGCCGCCCGGAACAGCGGCCCGCGGCCGAGGTCGAAGCCGGTGTGCAGCGCGTCGGCCGCCCGGTCCATGGCGGCGTCGGCCTCCTCGGCCGACAGGCCGCTCAGATCGTGCCGGACGAGGAGGTCGTCCGGCACGGACGGCGGCGGGTTGTGCTGGTGCCAGCGGCCGTCCTCCTCGGTGAACCGCATCCGCAGCGCGTCGTGGTGCTCCAGCAGCGCGGCCAGCGCCGTGCGCAGGGCCGACGGGTCGGGGGTGCCGGTCAGTTCGAGCAGCGCCGACTGGTTGAAGTGGTGGCGGGCCGCGCGGGGGGTGGCGAAGAACCACTCCTGAATGGGGGTGAGCGGCAGTTCCCCGGTCACCGGGCCGCTGTCGGGGCGGGTGGGACCGGTGGTCACCACGGTGGCCAGCGCGGCGACCGTCTGATGGGTGAACAGGTCCTTGGTGGCCAGGTGGAGCCCGTCCCGGCGCAGCCGCGAGACGACCTGCATGGTCAGGATGGAATCGCCGCCGAGGTCGAAGAAGTTGTCGTCGGCCCCGACGGTGTCGAGCCCGAGGACGTCGGCCCAGATCTGCGCGATCCGGCGTTCGGTCGCGGTGCGCGGGGCGACGTGCGGGGCGGCGGGGGCGGCTGCCGGGCCGGGGTCCGGCAGGGCGCGCCGGTCGGTCTTGCCGTTCGGGGTGAGCGGCAGCGCGGCCAGCGGGACGAACAGCGCGGGCACCATGTGCGGCGGCAGCAACCGGGCCAGGTGGTCGCGGAGTTCGGGGACGGGCAGCGGCTCGGGGGTGCCGGAGGCCGGGACGACGTAGGCGACCAGCCGCCCGGGGCCGGCCGGGTGCTGTCCGTCGCGGCCGGCGGTGCGGACCGCGACCACCGCGTCGCGCACCAGCGGGCTGCGGCGTAGCGCGCTCTCGATCTCGCCGGGCTCGAGGCGGAAGCCGCGCACCTTGACCTGGTCGTCGGCCCGGCCGACGAACCGGAGTTGGCCGTCGGTGTCCCACCGCGCCAGGTCCCCGGTGCGGTACATACGGGAGCCCGGCGGGCCGTACGGATCGGCCGGGAAGCGGCTCGCGG
>NZ_KB891891.1 GCF_000373585.1 Streptomyces sp. MspMP-M5 | reverse complement strand
CGGCCTTTCGGCTTTCTCGCGGTTCCAACCTTACCAGATCCGTTTCCGTCTCTGGCCCCCTGCTGGAGCGGGGTCGGCCGTTTCGCTTTCGCTTTTCGGCCTTTCCGACTTTATCAGATCTTCTTTCCGTTCCGGTCCGCTTCTCGGTGAGTTGCGGGCGGTTCGAATTTCGATCCGATTCCCCTGTCGGCGGGGTGTTCACTACTTTAGCGGAATTCCTCGGTGACGCCTAATCAGACGCCCGGAACGAATTTCGGCATGCGGAATTCAGTCCCGTTGAGGGGCCGTGCAGTAGTGAGTTGCCGCGAAGCGGCGGAATGGCTGCCACAGAACCGTTCCGGCTCGTTGGCAACTCGGAGAACACTACGGATCGACCAGGGGCGTGTCAAACCGGGGTCAGTCGAGGTCGCTCAGGCGGCCGTCGGCGTCCGGCTGGGTGTCCTCGACGCGGCGCAGCAGGCGGGTCAACGCGTCACCGAGGACGCGGCGTTCCTCGCCGGAGAGGTCCTGGAGGAGGTCCTCCTCGAAGACCGTCGCCATGCGCATCGCCTCTGTCCACTTCTCGCGGCCCTCGTGGGTCAGCTCGACGATGACGCGGACGCGGTTGGTCTCGTCGCGCTCGCGGGTCACCAGGCCCTCGTTCGCCAGTCGGTCGATGCGGTGGGTCATGGCGGCCGGGGTGAGGCCGAGGCGCTTGGCGAGTTCGCCGGGGCCCATGCGGTAGGGCGCGCCGGAGACGACGAGGGCCTTGAGGACCTCCCATTCGGCGTTGCTGATGCCGAGGGTGGCGGTCTGCCGTCCGTAAGCGACGTTCATCCGCCGGTTGAGGCGCTGGAGTGCGGAGACGACCTGCTCCACCTGGGGGTCGAGGTCCTGGAACTCGCGTTGGTAGGCCGCGATCTGTTCCTCGAGGCTCGGCTCGGTGCCGCCGGTGGCCGCATCTGAGGGCTCTGACATGCGGCGCAGTATGACACGAAAGTCATTGGCGTTGAAGTTCTTCGTCGTGTAGTCTTTAGCTTCGAACTTTAGAGTTGAAGTCTTGAGGGTGTGACTGTCCGGCCTTGGACGTCCGGGCGTCGCGGGCGCCTTCTCTGCTCGGCTCGGGGTTCCGGCTCGTATCCGTCTTCATGACCTGACCTAGGTAGGTGAGTGTGACCACCGCGATGGGCGCCGCGCTGCGCCGGATCCAGCTGGGGAACGCGCTGAGCGCGTTCGGCAACGGCTTCACCGTGCCGTATCTGTACGTCTACGTGGCGAACGTGCGGCATCTCGGTGCGAGTACGGCTGGTGTGGTGCTGGCGATGCTGGCGATCTCCGCGCTGGTCGTGCTGCCGCTGACCGGGCGGGCCATCGATCGGCGGGGTCCGCTGCCGGTGGCCGTCGCCGGTACGGTCGCGGCCGCCGTCGGGTCCCTGGGGATAGGGCTGTCGGAGTCCGAGCCGATGGTCGTCGCGTCGGCGGTGGCGCTGGGGGCCGGTATCGCGGTGATCCAGCCGGCGCTGGCCACGATGATCGTGTGGTGCTCGACGACGGTGACCCGGTCGCGGGCGTTCGCCACGCAGTTCTTCCTGAACAACCTGGGGCTGGGCATAGGCGGCCTGGTCGGTGGTCAGCTGGTCGACGAGGCGCATGCGTCGAGCTTTGTGCGGCTGTTCGCCATAGAAGCCGTGATGTTCCTGGTGCTGGGGGCGGCGATCGCGACCGTGCGGCTGCCGCGGGCGCCGAAGGTCGAGGACGCGGTGCCGACCGAGGAGCGGGCCAGGGGTGCCTGGCGGGCGCTGTTCGGCGACCGGCGGATGATGTGGCTGTGCGTGCTGGGCTTCGTGCTGTTCTTCGCCTGCTACGGGCAGTTCGAGTCGGGGCTGGCGGCGTATGCCACGGAGGTCACCCGGATCGAGCCGGCCACGCTGGGGATCGCGCTGGCGGCCAACACGGCGGCGATCGTGGCGGCGCAGTTCGTGGTGCTGAAGCTGGTCGAGCGGCGGCGCCGGAGCCGGGTGATGGCGCTGGTGGGCATGGTCTGGACGGTGGCCTGGATAGCCGCCGGGCTGTCCGGGCTGGTGCACGGGAGCCAGGTGGTGGCGACCGTGCTGCTGATCTCCACGTACGCGCTGTTCGGCATCGGGGAGTCGCTGCTGTCGCCGACGGTGGCGCCGCTGGTGGCGGATCTGGCGCCGGCCTCGCTGATAGGCCAGTACAACTCGGCGTTCGCGCTGGTCAAGCAGTTGGCGCTGGCGGTCGGGCCGGCCGTGGGGGCGCTGATGGTCGGGCACGGGATGTATGTCGCGTACATCGCGATGCTCGTGGCGTGCGCGGTGGGGATCACGGTGCTGGCGCTGCAGCTGGGGCGGATGCTCAGCCCGGCCCAGGACCAGCCGCACCGGGCGGTCGCGGTGCCCGCGCAGCGGGCGGAGGCCGATCCGGTGGCCGCGGCCGTGTGAGGTGCGGGCCGGTGCGGTGCTAGCCGGTGACGCGGCGCCGCACCGGCCGGGCGCCGTAAAGGTCGTGGGACGGCGGGCGGGCTCGGTCCGTGGCCGGGCCTCGGCTTGCGGTCCCGGGTCAGCCCCTGGGCAGGGCGAATTCGCACCAGACGGCCTTGCCGCCGCCGGGGGTGCGGCGGGAGCCCCAGGCGGAGGCGATGGTGGCGACGATCGAGATGCCGCGGCCGGTCTCGTCGACGGGCTCGGCCCGCCGGCGGCGGGGCAGGTGGTCGTCGCCGTCGGTGACCTCGATGATCAGGCGGCGGTCGGTGCGGCGCAGCCGCAGGCGCATCGGCGGTGTGCCGTGCTGGAGGGAGTTGGCGACGAGTTCGCTGGCGGCCAGGACGCCGAGGTCGTGGAGTTCCGGGGAGAAGCGCCAGGAGGCGAGGACGCCGGAGGCGAAGGCGCGGGCGCGGGGTGCCGCCTCGGTGCCGCCGTGGAGTTCGAGGGCGGCGTTGTGGAACAGCTCGGCGTCGTGCCCGGTGCGGACCGGGTTCTGGACGACGAGGATGGCGACGTCGTCGTCGTGGGCGGCGGTGATGCCCAGGGAGCGCAGCAGCCGGTCGCAGACGATGTCGGGGGTGCCGGTGGCGCCGGCGAAGGCGCGCTCCAGGGCGGCGACGCCGTCGTCGATGTCCTTGTCGCGGCGTTCGACGAGGCCGTCGGTGTAGAGGACGGCGCTGCTGCCGGGGCTGAGCGGGATGGAGCCGGAGGTGTGCAGCCAGCCGCCGGTGCCGAGCGGCGGGCCGGTGGGTTCGGCGGCCCGGCGGACGGTGCCGTCGGCGTCGCGGACGAGCAGCGGCAGGTGGCCGGCCGAGGCGTAGACCAGGCGGCCCTCGTTGGGGTCGTGGACGGCGTAGACGCAGGTGGCGATCTGGCTGGCGTCGATCTCGGCGGCCAGGCCGTCCAGGAGCTGGAGGACCTCGTGGGGCGGGAGGTCGAGGCGGGCGTAGGCGCGGACGGCGGTGCGGAGCTGGCCCATGACGGCGGCGGCGCGCACCCCGCGGCCCATGACGTCGCCGATGACCAGGGCGGTGCGGCCGGCGCCGAGGGTGATGACGTCGTACCAGTCGCCGCCGACCGCGGCGTCGGTGCCGCCGGGCTGGTAGGTGGCGGCGACGCGCAGGTCGTCGGGCTGCTCCAGTTCCTGGGGCAGGAGGGAGCGCTGGAGGGTGACCGCGGCGGCGCGCTGGCGGGCCTCGCTGGCGCGCAGCCGTTCGGCGGACTCGATCTGGTCGGTGACCTCGGCGCCGAAGACCAGGACGCCCTTGTGCGGGGCGACGCAGGCGACCTCGGGGTCGGGTGCCGGGCCGCTGGCGGCGACCTCGATGGGGGTGCAGGTGAAGGTGTAGTAGCCGTCGCGGGCGCGGTCGCCGCCGGCGCCGGCCGGGACCTTGCGGGACTTGACGGTGCGTGGTTTTCCGCTGCGCAGGACCTGGTCCATCAGGGGCAGCAGGCCCAGTTCGCCGAGCTCGGGGAGGGCCTCGCGGGCGGTGCGGCCGGCCGGGCGGGGGCCGAAGACGCCGGCGTAGGCGCTGTTGACGTAGGCGATGCGGTGCTCGGGGCCGTAGACGACGGCGACCAGGGCGGGGATGGTGCCGAGGATGTCGTGGACGGAGAGCGCGTCGACGGTCGGCGGCGCGGCGGGCGGCGGGGTGTCCTCGCCGGTGAGGTCCTCGGCGCGGGCGGCGGGGACGGCGGCGGGCGCGTCGTCGGTGCCGGCGGGCGCGGCGGGGTGCGCCGTGGGTCCTGCGGGCGGGGTGGCGGCGCGGTCGGACCGGGCGGCGGTGCGCCGCTGTGTGCCGGGGAACTTGGCGCTCCAGCGCGTGAAGATCACGGAGGGGTACCTCTTACTTCGCGTCGTCGCGCGGGGTCGGGCCGTCGGTGTGGGAGCAGGCCCCGGGGCGGGGCGGGGAGCACGATCGGCACCCTCTGGCGGAATGCAGCAAACGTCCTGAATCCTCGTGATTGTCACTCTTCGCAGATACGAGCCCACCCATGGTCACACGTCCAGTGTGGCCGACCGGACGGTCTTCCGTCAGACGCCGGGCGCCGGGGCGTAGTTCACGGTGCCGGGGCGGCCGGCGTGCGGCAGCCGGGCGGGTGGTCAACGTCCCTGGTGGGGCGGCCGGTCAGCTGGTTTCGTTGTGCCGGCCGGTGCCCGCGGCGAGTTCGAATTCGGCGCGCGGGTTCTCCAGCGAGCCGAGGGAGACGATCTCGCGCTTGAAGAGTCCGGCGAGGGTCCATTCGGCGAGAATCCGGGCCTTGCGGTTGAAGGTGGGCACCCGGCTGAGGTGGTAGGCGCGGTGCATGAACCACGCCGGGTAGCCCTTGAGTTTGCGGCCGTAGACGTGGGCGACGCCCTTGTGCAGGCCGAGCGAGGCCACCGAACCGACGTAGGCGTGCTCGTAGTTGCGGAGCTCGCCGCCGCGCAGGGCGGCGGTGAGGTTCTCGGCGAGCACCCTGGCCTGGCGGACGGCGTGCTGGGCGTTGGGGGCGCAGGTGGCGCGGGGGGCGTCGGGGGTGGCGGGCGGCGGGGCCGTGAGGTCGGGGACGGCGGCGGCGTCGCCGGCCGACCACGCGTGTGCCACGCCGTCCACCTGGAGCGCGGCGGTGCACTTGAGGCGGCCCCGGTCGGTCAGGGGGAGCCCGCTCGCGGCCACGAGGGGGTGCGGTTTGACGCCGGCGGTCCACACCACCGTCCTGGTGGGGAAGCGGGAGCCGTCGCTGAGCCGGACGACGCGCTTCTCGCAGGACTCCAGGCGGGTCTCCAGCCGGACGTCGATGTTGCGGGCGCGCAGCTCGCGGACGGTGTAGCGGCCCATGTCGGGGCCGACCTCGGGCAGGATCCGGCCGGTCGCCTCGACCAGCATCCACTTCATGTCCTCGGGGCGGACGTTGTGGTAGTAGCGGGCGGCGTAGCGGGCCATGTCCTCCAGCTCGGCCAGGGCCTCCACGCCGGCGAAGCCGCCGCCGACGAAGACGAAGGTCAGCGCCGCGTCGCGGATCTCGGGGTCGCGGGTGGAGGAGGCGATGTCGAGCTGTTCGAGGACGTGGTTGCGCAGTCCGATGGCCTCCTCGACGGTCTTGAAGCCGATGCCGACGTCGGCCAGGCCGGGGACGGGGAGGGTGCGGGAGACCGATCCGGGCGCGAGGACCAGTTCGTCGTAGGCGAAGGTGAGGGCGGCGGCGCCGGCCTGCTCGGCGGCCAGGGTGGAGATGGTGGCCGTGCGCGCGTCGTGGTCGAGGGCGGTGACCTCGCCGATGACGACGGTGCAGTGCGGCAGGACGCGGCGCAGCGGGACGACGACATGGCGCGGGGAGATGGCGCCGGCGGCGGCCTCCGGCAGGAACGGCTGGTACGTCATGTACGGCTCGGGGTCGACGACGACGATCTCGACCGTGCCCTGTCGCAGCTCCTGCCGGAGCGTCCGCTGCAGCCGCAGGGCGGTGTACATCCCCACGTAGCCGCCGCCGACCACCAGGATGCGCGCCACGGCATCCGCATGCTCCGAGGACGCAGTCTTCACAGAGGTTCTCCTCACGGTGTCGACCAGGCCGGGGCGCCACCGAGCGGGCGGCCGGGCGGGCGGCGCGGCCACCGTCGGGCGCTGTGCCCCCGGCGCGCACAGCACTGTTCCATGACGCACTGCCGGAACGCCTTTGTCCACAGGCGGGGCGAAAAGTATGTCCGCGGCGGGCGGCGGTGCGGAGTCGGACATTCCGGCCGAGCGGTGCGAAGTACGCTGGTCAGGCGGAGATTGGCGCGGAGTGGAAGGACGGGCGAGCGGGGCGGATCGGGGCCATTGGGCCGATCGGGGGGCACGGGGTGCGGAGCGCCCCCTTCAATCTTGACGCGGGCTCAACTATGTTCGTATGTCGTTGGGGTGCACCCTCTCGTCGGGTGGCCCCGACCGTCAGGGCGGGGAGTCTCCGGGGGGAGACGTCATTACCGGGGGATCACTTATGCACATTCAGGGCTCTCAATGGTCGGCGGCGCTCACGGTGACCGCCGCCTCCGACGGTGCGAACGGCACCGGCGGCAACGGCAACGGAACGGGCGCGGCGACCGGCGCCAACGGCCGGAGCACACCGCTGCGGGTGGACGCCCAGCGCAATCTGGAGCATGTGCTCCGGGCGGCCCGCGAGGTCTTCGGCGAGCTGGGGTACGGCGCGCCGATGGAGGACGTGGCGCGCCGCGCCCGGGTCGGAGTGGGGACGGTCTACCGCCGCTTCCCGAGCAAGGACGTGCTGGTCCGGCGGATAGCCGAGGAGGAGACCGCCCGGCTGACCGAGCAGGCGAGGGCCGCACTGGGCCAGGAGGACGACCCGTGGTCGGCGCTGGCGCGCTTCCTGCGGACGTCGGTCGCCTCGGGGGCCGGGCGGCTGCTGCCGCCGGGCATCCTGCGGGTGGACGCGGGCGAGGAGCGGGCGCCGGGAGGTGCGGGCGAGCCGCGGCTGCCGGAGGGCGGCACCGAGGCCCGGGTGCCGTTGCAGCGGGTGGCGCCCGGTGAGGCGGATGCGCCGCGGGCGGGCGCCGAGTCCGAGGCGACGGCCGGCGGGCAGGCGCTGCTGGACGTCGTCGGGCGGCTGGTGGAGCGGGCCCGGGCGGCGGGTGCGCTGCGGGCCGATGTCACGGTCTCCGATGTGCTGCTGGTCATCGCCACGGGCGCGCCCGCGCTGCCCGATCCGGGGCAGCAGCAGGCGGCGTCCGCGCGGCTGCTGGAGATCCTGCTGGAAGGGCTGCGGTCGCGTCCCGCCCGGTGAGGTGCGGCGGCCGGCTCCACGGTGGGGGTGCCGCACGGCGCGCTCCCGTGGAGCCGGTGTGCGCGTCGGGGGGTCCCGGGTGCGGGGCCTCCCGGTGGGGCGGCGGTCCCCGGGTGCGCCGGCCGTGGACGGCCGTCCCGTATGGGTGAACGCCAGTGCGGCCGCCCCGGAGGAGTGGTTGCCCGCCCGAGCCCTGAAGCCCGGGCGGCGGGTGTGGCACGCTTGCGCCGTGGTGCGGTGCGACGGCGGCTTCGGGGGCCTGGGCGATGGGTGTTGACGGGCGGGACGAGCGGCGCGACGAGAGCGCGGAACGGCCGTCGGACCAAGTGCCGGGCCAGGCCGGGCCGCCGGCCGCGGCGCCCCCGGGCGACGGCACGGAGGAGACCGGGCCCAGTGTGCCGGCGCAGCGCAGCCGCTCCCGGCGGCCGGAGCGGCCCTCCGACGAGCCGGCGGACGGGGCGGCCGAGGAGCGGGGGGCGGGGCTGCCGCCGTCCGACGCCGCGCTGGTCGCCGCGTTGCGGACCGGGGACGACAGCGCCTACGAGGAGCTGTACCGCCGGCATGCCGAGGCGGTGCGCCGGTACGCGCGCGGCTGCTGCCGGGACGCCCACACCGCCGAGGACCTGACCGGCGAGGTCTTCGCGCGGACCCTCCAGGCGGTGCGCGGCGGGGCGGGGCCGGATACGGCGGTCCGCGCCTATCTGCTGACGACCGTCCGGCGGGTCGCTGCGCACTGGGCGAAAACCGCCCGGCGGGAGCAACTGGTCGAGGACTTCGCGGTGTTCGCGGTGTCGGCGGCCGGTGCGGCGCTGGACGACGACACCCTGGATCCGGGCGCGGACGTGCGGGCGATGCACGAGGCCGAGCAGACCCTGGCGGTGCAGGCGTTCCGCAGCCTGCCGGAGCGCTATCAGACGGTGCTGTGGCACACCACCGTCGAGGACGAGTCGCCGAGCGAGGTCGCGCCGCTGCTCGGGCTGACCGCCAACGCCACCGCCGTGCTGGCGCACCGCGCCCGGGAAGGGCTCAAGCAGGCGTATCTGCAGGCGCATGTGAGCCAGTCGCTGACCGCGGGCGGCGCCTGCGCGCGGTACGCCGACCGGCTCGGCGCGTATGCCCGGGGCGGGCTCCGGATGCGGGCCGAGCGGGGGCTGCGCAAGCATCTGGAGGAGTGCGCGCGGTGCCGGAGCGCGGCGCTGGAGGTCGCGGACGTCAACGAGCGGATCGGGGCGCTGCTGCCGGTCGCGGTCGTCGGCTGGTTCGCGGCGGGGTACGCCGTCAAGGGCGCCGCCGCGGTGGCCGGAGTCGCCGGGGCCGGGGCGGCTGCGGCCGCGTCGGGGTCCGGTTCCGGGGCGTCGGGCGGCGCCGGCGGGGCGGCCGCGGGCGAGGGGCTGGCCGCGCCGGTGAAGATCGGCATCGGGGCCGGGCTGGTGGTCGCGGCGGGCGCGGCGCTGGCGATCGCGCTGGCCGGGTCGCCGGAGCCGGCGCCGCACCCGCGGGCGCAGCCGCGGCCGTCGGCCGTGCCCGCCCCGGCGCCGTCGCACACCCCGCGGGCGCCGGGCGGCGCCCCGGGGGCCAAGCCGGTGCCCGAGCCGACGCCGACGCCCACGCAGACGCCCACCCCGGCGGCGTCCGAGGCGGTCCGTGCACCGGCCGCCCCGACGCCCACTCCGGTGGTGCCGAAGCCGGCTCCTTCGGCCACGCCTGGGCCGATGCCCACGCCGACGCCGACGCCTACGTCGACGCCGACAGCCACGCCGACTCCTGTCCCCACGCCGCCGACGACGACCTATCAAGTCGACGCGCTGGACTACGACTTCGCGGGGGACGGCACGGGGCCGGAGGTCCGGACGCTCGACAGCAGCTGGCTGTGGCGGCGGCACCATCCGAGCATCGGCGGGACGGTCTACCCCTACGGGGTGAGCGTGCACGCCTCGTCCTCGGTGGTCATCGACCTCAACCGGCAGTGCACGGCGTACGACGCGGTGGCCGGCGTGGACGACCTCGGCCTGGGGCTGGGTGCGCTGCGC
This sequence comes from Streptomyces sp. MspMP-M5, assembly GCF_000373585.1. Lineage (GTDB taxonomy): Bacteria > Actinomycetota > Actinomycetes > Streptomycetales > Streptomycetaceae > Streptomyces. The sequence goes on along the minus strand of NZ_KB891891.1, from coordinate 94,993 downwards.
TTCTCGGTGTACGCGGACGGGGTGCGGCTGTGGCGGTCGGCGGTCGTGCGCGGCGGGGCGGCGGCGGTGCCGGTGCATGTCCCGTTGGTGGGGCGGAAGACGCTGCGCCTGGTGGTCGAGCCGTGGGGGGCGGGCGATCTGGTGGCGCTGGGGGACTGGGCGCGGGCGCGGATCAGTTGTCGGTGAGGGGTGGGGGTCTGTTGGTGTGGGGCGGGCTCTGCCTCTGAGGCCCTCGTCCGGGCCCCTCCTCGGGGCCCCTGCTCGTCGACCCTTGTTCCTCGGGGCCTGTTCCTCGGCCCCTGTTCCTCGGGGCCCCTGTTCGTCTGTGGTGCCGGGGCCGGGGGCTCCGGGGGTTGTTGCCGGACTGCTGCGCTTTACGTCCGGCAACAACCCCCTCCGCCCCCGGCCCCTCCCGTTAGCTGTCCACTGGGACGTAGTGAGCCCGCCAGGACGTAGTAAGCCCGCCGGGACGCAGTGAGCCCACTGGGGCCTGGTGAGCCCCCGGCCGTAGCAGCCCACCGGGGACGTGGCCGGCCGCTGGGACGAGGCGGGCGGAGCCAACCGGGTCGCAGTATGCCCTCAAGAGGCATCCGGTAGAGCGCCCATGGCGCAACCTCCAGGGAATGCCGGCGTGTGCAGGCCCGTCGTGCGCCGGAGGTCGGCGCTGTTCTGCCGGGCGCACCGGGGGGTGGGGGTGCGCCGGATGTCCGCCCTCGGGGAGGGCGGCGGGAGGGGCGGGCAGTGGGGAGGGGCGTTCCGGGGCGGTGGGGACGGGTGGTGGGCGGTTCAGGTGAGCCGTGCGCGGGGGACGCCCCCGGCGAGCGCCCGTTGGCGCGGTGCCTCGGCGCCGGTCCAGCACGAGCCGCGGCGGGCCAGCAGACGGCGCAACCACAGTTCTGTGGCGGCGAGTTCGGCCAGGCCGTCCAGGGGGAGCGGGGCGCCGTCGGCCGCCGCCCGGAGCGCGCTGCGGACCACCCGTGCCTCGATCAGCCCGGCGTCCGCGAGCAGCGGTGCGTCGAAGAGCCGGAGCAGTTCGCCGACCGCGGCGCGCAGGCCGGCGCGGGCGGCGGTGCTGTGGGTGTGCTGGGCGGCGGCGCCCCAGCCGGGCGGCAGGTCGCGTACGCCGGCGCCGGCCAGGACCGAGCGCAGGACGGATGCCCGGGCGTCGGGCTGGACCCGGAGGGTGTCGGGCAGGGCGCGGCAGGCGAGCACCACCTGGTTGTCCAGGAAGGGGGCGTGCAGCCGCTGGCTGCGGACCTCGGCGGCCTGCTCGAAGACCCGGTGGTCGGCGGCCTGGCGGGCCAGGGCGGCGCGGGCCCGCCGTTCGCCGGGGCGGCCGGCGGCGGGCGAGCGGTGCGCGGCGTCCCCGAGGCGGACCGACACTTCGGCCAGGGCCTCGCCGGTGAGCCAGCGGGCCGCGGGCCCGGGGCGGCACCAGGTGAGCGCGGCCAGTGAGGCGTCCACCGCGCCGGCGGCCACCGGCTCGTCGGCGAACCGCCGCTCCAACAGGAGGCGCGCGGCCTCCGCGATCCCGGTGGCGTAGGGGGTGCGGGCGAGCTTCCGGGCGGCGCGGTAGACGGTGAACGGGACCAGGACCGAGTGCGCGGACGGGCCGTCGGCCCTGGCCAGTGCGGTGACCGGGCGCAGCAGATGGCGGCGGCGGCGGTCCATGAGGAGGTCGGCGAGGCGGGCCGGGTGGGCGTCGAGGACCTGGCGGGCGCCGTTGCCGACGAAGTGGTCGGCGCCGCCGGACAGCAGGCGTCTGCGGTGCCGGGCGGCGAGGGTCAGCGAGGGGCCCGGCTCGTCCGTGAGCGGGAGGGCGTCCAGGCCGGTGTACGGGAGGGCCTCCTCGCCGGCCGCGACGACGACGTGGTGCAGCCGGGGGTCGGCGGCGAGGCCGCGGGCGCGCTCCAGTTCGGCCTCGTGCTGGGCCCGGTCGCCGTGCGCGGCGCGGTCGTTGAAGGTGACGGCCAGCAGGCGCTCGCCGTGGCCGTTGATCCGGCCGGGCTGTCCGGGGAGGCCGGCGGCCAGGAGGGCGAGCGTGCCGGAGGCGCTGCCCCCGGAGAGGTCGGCGCCGATGCCGGGGGCGGGGCCGCCGCGCGCCGCGCGCCGCTCCGCGGGGCCCATGCCGGGCACCGGGCCGGGGTCGAGCCGGTCGGGCCCGTCCGGGTCGGGGGCGAAGCGGGGGGCCGCCAGGCGGGCGCGGACGGCCTCCACGAGGGCTTCGCGGACGCCGTTCACGGCCTGTTCCGGGGCGAGTTGGGGGGCGGCGACGGCCAGGGAGGCGGGCGGCTCGTAGGAGGCGGTCTCGCTGCTGCCGGTGCGCAGCACCAGGGCGTGGCCGGGCGGGATCCGGCGGACGCCGTCGTAGGGGGTGCCGGTGCCCAGCGCCTCGGGGGCGTCGGGGCAGGCCAGCCGGGCGGCGAGGTGGCCGACGTCGAGGCCGGCGCCTACGAGGTCGGCGAGCGGCAGGGCGGCGGTGGCGAAGGCGGTTCCGCCGGCCCACCGGGTGTGGAAGACGGGGCGGGCGCCGGCCAGGTCCCCTGTGACGGTGATCCGGCGTCCCACCCGGGCGACGGCGGTGTAGCTGCCCGGCCAGGCGGTGAGGTGCCGCAGCGCGCCCCCGCGGGCGGCGAGCAGGCCCACCTTCAGCTGGTCGTCGGTGGCGCCGCAGACCCCGAGGACGGCGAGCCGGGTCTCCGGGTCGGACTGGACGACGCGCACCTCGTGGGGCCGCCAATCGCCCACCGCCCAGAGGGGATCGGGGTCGCCCCACAGGAGCTGGGCGCCCACCGGCAGCAGCGTCCGGCTCTCCTTGCCGGTGGTCGCGGCACTGCTCCATCCCACCAGCCAGCGCATCGCCGCCTCCACCCGATTCCCCGTCCGCCGGGGCGGCCAGGACCGCCCCGCACAGCGGATTCCCCAGCTGTCGTGCGGACCATGCTGCCATGGCGGTGGCCGGTGGGAAGTGGCGGCGGAGGCCCGGACACAGGTGGGCGGCGGGCGGCGCACAAGGGTGGTGCGGTGCCCCGGAGGTGGGCGGGGCGCGCGCCGGCGGCCCCGGGTGGCCCCCCGTGTGGCCCCCGGGGCGGCCGACGGCGTGAAAGCACCACCCGTCGCTTTTCGGCCAAACTCCGTACGCGGCCGACGAGTTGGCGCGCGGACGCCGCGAGGGGCCACGGCGCCGTGCGTCGCGGCGACCGGGTCCGGCCCGGTCCCGCGACGGTCCGGGAAGCGGGCTGCGCCTCCCGGACCGGACCGCCACCCGCGGGGAATGAGGTGGCGGTGTCCCCCAGCCCACTGGATCCAGTGCAGCGGGCCGACCCACGCAGAACTCATCGAAGCGCGGGGGATGTTGAGCGGCCAGCGCGCACGCACGGGCGCATGGGCACACGTACCCGGAGCACATGCCAATTCCCGCACCCCCGTTTGAACACGAATCTCGCCATACAAGACACCGACTCTTAACGGTAGGGATCCGGCGAACTACTCTGGGTGGACGCATGCCCCGGGGTACGGGGCGGCTGTCGCTGTGTCGAGGGGTGCGCATGTCCAGCAATACACGCGGGCCGAACGAAAAGCTCGGCACCGTTCTCGCCCTCGCGGGGATCAGCAACGCCGGACTGGCGCGCCGGGTCAACGACCTCGGCGCGCAGCGCGGCCTGACGCTTCGCTACGACAAGACGTCGGTGGCCCGATGGGTCTCCAAGGGCATGGTGCCCCAGGGCGCCGCGCCCCATCTGATCGCGTCGGCGATCGGCAGCAAGCTCGGGCGCCCGGTACCGCTGCACGAGATCGGGCTGGCCGACGCCGATCCGGCGCCCGAAGTGGGGCTGGCCTTCCCTCGCGACGTCGGCGCGGCGGTGCGTTCGGCGACCGAGCTGTACCGTCTCGATCTCGCCGGGCGGCGGGGCAGCGGCGGCGGCATCTGGCAGAGCCTGGCCGGATCCTTCGCCGTCAGCGCGTACGCCACCCCCACGTCCCGCTGGCTGATATCGCCGACCGACAGTTCGGTGGCGCGGGAGGCGGCCGAGGCGCGGGAGAAGGACGCCGCGGCCGCCGGTGACGCGGGCGTCCCGCAGCACGTCGGCCACAGTGACGTCACCAAACTGCGCGAGGCGGCCGAGGACGCCCGGCGCTGGGACTCCAAGTACGGGGGCGGGGACTGGCGTTCGTCCATGGTGCCGGAGTGCCTCCGGGTGGACGCGGCGCCGCTGCTGCTCGCCTCGTACAGCGACGAGGTGGGGCGGGCGCTCTTCGGGGCGACGTCCGAACTCACCCGCCTGGCAGGCTGGATGGCCTTCGACACCGGCCAGCAGGAGGCCGCCCAGCGGTACTACATCCAGGCGCTGCGGCTGGCCCGGGCGGCCGCCGACGTCCCGCTGGGCGGGTACGTGCTGGCGTCGATGTCCCTGCAGGCGACCTACCGCGGGTTCGCGGACGAGGGCGTGGATCTGGCCCAGGCGGCCCTGGAGCGCAACCGCGGGCTGGCCACCGCGCGCACCATGAGCTTCTTCCGCCTGGTGGAGGCGCGGGCACAGGCCAAGGCCGGCGAGGCGCGGGCCTGCGAGGTGGCGCTGAAGGCGTCCGAGGGCTGGCTGGAGCGGTCCCGCAGCGGCGACCCGGATCCGTCCTGGCTCGACTTCTACTCCTACGAGCGCTTCGCGGCCGACGCCGCCGAGTGCTATCGGGATCTGCGGCTGCCCCGTCAGGTGCGGCGCTTCACCGAGCAGGCGCTGTCCCGGCCGACGGAGGAGTTCGTCCGGTCGCACGGGCTGCGCCTCGTCGTGTCCGCCGTCGCCGAACTGGAGTCCGGCAATCTGGACGCGGCCTGCGCGGCCGGTGCGCGGGCCGTCGAGGTCGCCGGGCGGATCTCGTCGGCCCGCACCACGGAGTACGTCCGCGATCTGCTGCACCGCCTGGAGCCGTACGGGGACGAGCCCCGGGTGGTCGAACTCCGCGAGCGGGCGCGGCCGTTGCTGGCGGCGCCGGCATAGCGGCGGCGCGGGCCGGGCAGGGAGCGGTCGGCGGGGCCCACGGGCAGGGGGCTGGGCGGCGGTCGCCGGGGGCGTCGTCGGGCGGTCTGTCGCCGCAGGTCAGGCAGGTCACTGCGGATTGTCGGTGGGGCCCGTCATGATGGACTACGTCGTCGGCGTTGACGCGCGGGCCCGCGGCGAGGGGCGGACCGGCGGTCATGCGGTTGGGGAGGTGCAGTGGCGGCGTACGACTGCGATGTGCTGGTGATCGGTGCCGGGATCGTGGGGCTTTCCACGGCCCGTGCCCTTACGCGCGCGGCGCCGGGCATACGCGTCGTGGTGCTGGAGAAGGAGGACGGCGCGGCCCGCCACCAGACGGGGCGCAACAGCGGTGTGATCCACAGCGGGATCTACTACCCGCCGGGCTCGCTGAAGGCCCGCTTCGCCCTGCGGGGGTCGGCGGAGATGGTGAAGTTCTGCGCCGAGCACGACATCCCGCACGAGGTCACCGGCAAGCTGATCGTCGCCACGGAGCGCGCCGAGCTGCCCCGGCTGCACGGCCTCATCCAGCGTGGCCGGGAGCACGGCCTGCCGGTGCGGGAGCTGGGGCCGGCGCAGATCGCCGAGTACGAGCCCGAGGTGCGCGGCCTGGCCGCCATCCATGTGGGCACGACCGGCATCTGCGACTTCGGTGCGGTGGCCCGGCAGCTGGGCCGTCTCGCGCAGGAGGACGGCGCCCGGGTCGTGCTCGGCGAGGAGGTCACCACGATCGCCCGGCGGCCGGGGCGGGTCGCGGTCCGCACCGCCGGCGGCACGGTCTACCGCGCCCGCGCCCTGGTGAACTGCGCCGGGCTGCACTGCGACCGGGTGGCGCGGCTGGCGGGCGACGCCCCGGGCATGCGGATCGTCCCGTTCCGGGGCGAGTACTTCACCCTGGCACCGGAGCGCGCCGGCCTGGTCCGCGGCCTGGTCTACCCGGTCCCCGACCCGGCCTTCCCGTTCCTGGGCGTCCACCTCACCCGCGGCGTCGACGGCTCCGTCCACATCGGGCCGAACGCCGTGCCCGCGCTGGCCCGCGAGGGCTACGACTGGCGCACCGTCCGTCCCGCCGAGCTCGCCGGGACGCTCGGCTACCCCGGCTCCTGGCGGATAGCCCGCCGCCACTGGCGCTACGGCGCGGGCGAGCTGCACCGCTCGCTGTCCCGCCGCGCCTTCACGGACGCGGTCCGCCGGCTGCTGCCGGCCGCCCGCGAGGAGGATCTCCGCCCGGCGCCGGCCGGGGTGCGTGCGCAGGCGGTGCTGCCCGACGGCACCCTTGTCGACGACTTCCTCTTCGCCGAGTCCCCCGGCATGATCCACGTCCTCAACGCCCCGTCCCCGGCGGCGACGGCCTCCCTGCCGATCGGGCGGGAGGTGGCCCGGCGGGTGATGCGACTGCTGGGGATACCGGAGGGGGCGGCGATGGACGGGGGCCTCGCGGGGTGAGCGGCCGCCGGGGCGGGCCCCGGTGCGGCTGCCGGCGGGGGCCGGTGGTGGGTCCGGCGGTGGGGCGCCGACCTGCGCGTTCGGGGCGGTGCCGTGGTGCGGGTACGGGCGTCGGCCAGGGTGCCGGGCCGTGGGACGGCCGGCGGCGTTCCCGTCCGCCGCGGCGGCGTCCGTAGAATCGACACCACTGTGTCCGAGAATCCCGCCTCCCCCGAGACCACCGCCCCCGACGCCGCCGCCACGGGCGCGGACGCCGTGGTGCCCGCCGCCGCGCGCCCGCTCGGCGCCACCGCCGCCTCGGCCGCCGTGCCCCGGCGCGGCGCCCCGATGTTCCCCGACGGGACGGGCCCGGCGGCCGACCCCGCGGGCTCGCACCACGAGCGGCGGATCCGGTCCTTCCAGCCGCGCCGCAGCCGCGTCACCGCCTCCCAGGCGGGGGCCCTGCGCCGGCTGTGGCCGACGTGGGGCGTGGACGTCGACGGGCTCTCCCGCCTCGATCTCGACGCGTTCTTCGGCGGGCTGCCGGTCGTCCTGGAGATCGGCTTCGGGATGGGCGAGGCCACCGCGCAGATGGCGGCCGCCGATCCGGGCACCGGCATCCTCGGCTGCGATGTGCACACCCCCGGCCAGGGCAATCTGCTCGGTCTCGCGGAGCGGAACGGCCTGTCCAACATCCGGGTGGCCAACGGCGACGCGATCATCCTGCTGCGCGAGATGCTCGCCCCGGGCTCCCTCGCCGGCCTGCGCGTCTACTTCCCGGACCCCTGGCCGAAGAAGCGCCACCACAAGCGCCGGCTGATCCAGCCCGAGTTCGTGGCGCTGGCGGCCACCCGGCTCGCGCCCGGCGCCCTGGTGCACTGCGCCACCGACTGGGAGCCCTACGCCGAGCAGATGCTGGAGGTCCTCTCCGCCGAGCCGACGCTGGAGAACGTGCACTCCGGCTACGCGCCCCGGCCCGACTTCCGGCCGCTCACCAAGTTCGAGGGCCAGGGGCTGGACAAGGGGCACGTCGTGCACGACCTGCTCTTCCGCCGGCGGGGCTGACGGCCGCCGCCCGGGGCCCCGGCCCGCGGAAGATCACGGTCCGGGCCCGGCAAACCCGAATGCCCGCAGTCCGCCGCCCTCGCTAGGGTCGACGGGTGTACCCGTCCCCGCCGCCGTTCCCCGAGCACGCCGCCGGCCCGTCGCCGTACACGTCCGCCGACGCCCACCGGGGGCATCGGCGCTGGTCCGCGCCCTGGCAGAGCAGGACCGTCCGGGCCGTCGCACTGGCCGCGCTGCTCACGCTCTCCGGGGTGCTCATCCTCGGGATAGTGCGGCGGCAGACCGGTACCGAGGGGTTTCTGGTCGGTGTCGGGCTGGCCGTCTTCCCGGTGCCGCTGCTGATCGCGGCCTTCTGCTGGCTGGACCGGATCGAGCCCGAGCCCTGGCGGAACCTCGCGTTCGCCTTCGCCTGGGGGGCGTGCGCGGCCACCCTGGTCGCGGTCCTGGCCAACGGCTTCGCCACCGACTGGCTGGCCAACAACATCGCCTCGGCGTCGCCGACCGAGGCCCAGGCGTGGGGCTCGACGGTGATCGCCCCGATCGTCGAGGAGGTGATGAAGGCCGCCGCCGTCCTGCTGCTCTACCGCTTCCGCCGCCGGGACTTCGACGGCATCACCGACGGCATCGTGATCGCCGGGATCACCGCCACCGGCTTCGCCTTCACCGAGAACGTCCTCTATCTGGGCAGCGCCTTCGGCGAGGACCAGTCCATGGGCCACACCGGCCTGGACTCCCTCACCGCCGGCACCTTCTTCGTGCGGATCGTGGTCTCCCCGTTCGCGCATCCGCTCTTCACGATCCTCACCGGCCTGGCGGTCGGGGCGGCGGCGGCCCGCTATCCGCGGCGCCGCCGGGCCCGCGCCGGGCTCGTCCTCCTCGGCCTGGCCACCGCCGTCCTGCTGCACGGCATCTGGAACGCCGCCTCCGACCTGGGCGACGCCGGCTTCCTCAGCGTCTACGGCCTGTTCATGGTCCCGGTCCTGCTGGCCCTGACCTGGCTGGCGCTGTGGGCCCGCCGGCAGGAGCTGCTCTCCGTCCGCGAGCATCTCGCCCCGTATGTCGCCACCGGCTGGCTGGCCGCGCCGGAGCCCACCGCGCTCTCCTCCCTCCGTACGCGTGCGCTGGCCCGCGACATCGCCCGCCGCGCCCACGGCCCGGCCGCCGCCCGCGCCGTCACCGGCTACGTGGCCCTGGCCACCGCGCTCTCCTTCCACCGCCGCCGCGCCCGTCTGACGGGGCCGCCGCCGGACTTCGCCGCCCGGGAGCGCGAGCTGCTGGAGGGGCTGTGGCGCCACCGGGCGTGGGCGGGCCCGGCGCTGCTCCAGGCGTGGGCGGGCGGGGCGGGGATGCCGGGGCCCGCCGCGGCACCGTCCCAGGAGCCCGACCGGGAACCGTGAGCGACCGTGCTCCCTCGGGGCCGCGGGCCGCGGACCGCGCGTAGGCTCAGGGGAGTTGTCCGTACAAGGGAGGATTCTGCGATGGCTGGGATACCGACGAGCGTGGTGGCGGCCACGGGGCTGGTGGGCGGCTACGGCGTGGCCCGGTGGACCAAGAAGCGGCCGCTGGGCGGGGTCGCGCTGGCGGCGGCCGGGGCGGTGGCGGCCCGGGGCTGGCAGCAGAAGGCCGGTACGAAGGCGGCCGCGGCGCTGAGCGGCGCCTATGTGGCGGCGTTCGCGGGCTCGCACCCGCTGGCCAAGAAGATCGGGGCGTGGCCGTCGGTGTTCGCGGTGGCGGGCGGGGTCGCCCTGGCCTCGTGGGCGGTGGCGGACCGGCGCGGCTGAAGCCGGGCCGGCGGCCGTGCGGGGCGCAGCACCGTGCCCCGCACAGCCCCGCACCGCGCGCGCCGCGTGTACGGCGGCCGTCCCGGGCCCGTACGGCCGGGCCCGGGACGGCCGCCGTGCCGCGTCAGGCCGACGCCTCCGTGAGGAGGGCGAGGTCGGCGTCGGTGAGGACGAGCTGCTGGACGGCCAGGAGGGCCGGGAGCTGGGAGACCGTGCGGGCGCTGGCGATGGGGGACGCCACGGTGGGCTGCGCGGCGAGCCAGGCCAGGGCGACGGTGGCGTGCTCGGCGCCGTGGGCCGCGGCGACCGTGTCGAGGGCCGCCAGGACGCGGCGGCCGCGGTCGGTGGCCAGATGGTGCGCGGCCTTCTCGGAGCGGGCGCTGTCGACGTCGGCGCCCGGGCGGTACTTGCCGGTCAGGAAGCCGGAGGCGAGCGCGTAGTACGGGACGGCGGCGAGGCCGTTGCGGGCGGCCACGTCGGCGAGTTCGCCCTCGTAGCGGTCGCGGGCGACGAGGTTGTACTCGGGCTGGAGGGCGACGTAACGGGCCACGCCCTCGCGGTCGGAGAAGTCCAGCGACTCCTGGAGGCGCCGGGCGGAGATGTTGGAGGCGGCGATCTCCCGGACCTTGCCCGCCGTGACGAGGTCGTCGAGGGCGGTGAGGAACTCGCCCACCTCGACGGACTCGTCGTCGTAGTGGGTGTAGTAGAGGTCGATGTGGTCCGTGCGGAGGCGGCTCAGGGAGCGGTCGACGGCGGCCTTGATGGTGGCGGCGGACAGGCCCTTGTAGTCGGGGTGGGCGCCGACCTTGGTGGCGATGACGATGTCGTCGCGGTTGCCGCGGGAGGCGAGCCAGTTGCCGAGGACGGTCTCGGACTCACCGCCCTTGTTGCCGGGGACCCATGCCGAGTACACGTCGGCGGTGTCGATGAAGTTGCCGCCGCCGGCGACGTAGGCGTCCAGCACGGCGAAGGACTCGGCCTCGTCGGCGGTCCAGCCGAAGACGTTGCCGCCGAGGCAGAGCGTGGAGACGGACAGCGAACCGAGCGGCTTCGGGGCGGGGGTGGAGCTCTGGGCGTGCGTCACGTTCATGATCCGTAGAACGCCGGGGCGCCGGAGGATGTTCCCCGCGCGGGCCCGCCGGGGCGTCCCAAGTGCCCGGCCCGGCGCGCGCGTCGGCTGCCCACCGGGCGATGGGCAGCCGGCCGGTCCGTCAGACGGCGGCCCCGCGGTCGCGCAGCCAGGGCAGCGGGTCCGCCGGGGCGCCGGCGCCCGGGCGGACCTCCAGATGGAGGTGCGGACCGGTGGCGTTCCCGGTGGCGCCGACGCGGCCGATCACGTCGCCCGTGTGGACCCGGCCCGCCGTTCTGACCATCGAGGACAGGTGGCAGAACCACAGCTCGGTGCCGTCGTCGAGGGTGAGGACGATGCGGTAGCCGTACGCGCCGGCCCAGCCCGCCTGGGTGAGGGTCCCGTCCTGAACCGCCTTGACCAGCGTGCCCGTCGGGGCGGTGAAGTCCTGCCCGGTGTGCTCCGCGGCCCAGCGGTCACCGGCCTGCCCGAAGCCGGTGCCGAGGGTGTACGAGGAGATCGGGGCGACGGCCGTGGTCGCCTGGTGGCCGGGGTGCCCGGCCTCCACCGACGGGTGCCCGGTCTCCGCGGCCGCCGCGCCCTGCGGCTGCGCCGCCTCCGCCGCGGTCGGCTCCGCGGCCTCCTGCTGAGGGCCGGGCGCGTCCTCGGCCGCCTGCGGGACGGTGTCCTGCTCCGCGGCCCCCTGCCGGGTGTCGGCCTGCTGGAGGATGCGGTGGCGCAGCGCCTCGGCCGGGCCCGCGGTCCGGGTGTCCCCGGCGGCCTCGGGGGCGGCACCGGCCCGGGAGGGCGCCGCGGTGCTGCCGGCGGCCGCGGCGGAGGGCGTCGCGGGCGCGTCCTGGTGCGTCCCGGCGGCGGTGTCGTCGACCGCCCCGCCGGGGTCGGGCATCGATATCGGCACCGGCGGCCGGCCCTCGGCCGCGGCCACCCCGCTCGCACCGACCGCCGCGATCACGCCGACGCCCAGCGCCGTACCGCCGCGCGCCAGGCCGCCGGTGCGCGGTCTGGCCACCCGGTGCTTGCCGCGGATCGAGCGGCCGGCTTCGCCGTCGCCCGCCTCGTCGCCCGGGAGCCGGTCGTCCGCGTCACCGTCGCCGTCGAGGCCGAGGGCCGGCTCGCCCTGAGACACCTGGGCCGCCTGGGAGGACTGGCCGTGGAAGACCGGCTCCTGAGGCGGCAGGCCGTCCACCAATTCCTCGTAGGACGACGGGACTTGGGCCGACGCGACGTGAGCGGACGGGACTTGGGCCGACGGGGCTTGGGCCGGCACGACGGGAGAGCCGGCACCGGCGGGGACGCCGAGCCCGGCGGGGACACCGGGACCGACCGCGCCACCGAAGTCGGCGGGGCCGCCGAGGCCATAGGTGGACGGGCCGTGCGGGGCGGGCCTGTTGGACGCCACGGGGGCGTTCTCCTTTCCTTCCTTCTCGCCTACCGGGTTAGCTGACGGGTTCGGAGCAGGAAGGTCTCCTACGGGCACCCCCTGGCGAGAGGCGTCCGATTCACCCCAAGATGGTGGTTCCCCGGTTCCCTCGACTCAATTCCCGGCAATTCCAGGCGGACCCGACAGCGCCCGCGAAACCGGCTGATCCGGGCGAGTCGACACGGGTCGAGGGCACGGGTCGCACCGTTCGAACCACTGGCTCGGGCGGGTGACATGAGGGGCGTTCTGGACGTGCGGGAACAGCGCGTACAGGATTCGGCGTCGGCGCACGGTGCCGCCACTGGCGACGGCTGGGACGACCGCGCTCCGTTATCGGACAGTAATAGAGACGGCGAGGGAAATCCAAGCGTTCCCACGAATCCGCGGGCGTTCCGCAAGCCACCCACAGGAACCCTGGTGGGGACTTTTACCGCCATCTCGGCCACAAACGGGGCGAGTTGACGCCGCCCGGCCAAACGATCTCACGACGATTGTGCGCCAGTCGTTATGCGGAGGGACGCCTCGCGATCACGGAGCGTGAGGACGATAACGTCACCTCATGGTCGTCAACGTCGCGAACACCGGAAACGCCGGGAACTCCGTCAGCAGCCCGCAGGAAGTGGCGGCCAGGTACCGGGAGTTCTCCCGGCGGCAGGCGCGCGGCCGGTCCGACGCCCACGAGGAGCTGACCGCCCGGATCGGTGGGGACGACGAGCTGTGCGAGCTGCTCGCGGCGTCGCTGCCGGCCGGCAACAAGCAGCAGCCCAACCTCCTGCTCGCCGCGGTGCGCCATCTCGACGGCCCGCACGCGGAGTCGGGGCCGCGCGGGGAGTCGGCATACGGGCGCTGGCGCGAGTGGACCATCCGGCACTGGGACGAGGTCCGCGCGGTGATCATGAGCCGCGCCACCCAGACCAACGAACCGGCCCGCTGCGCCACACTGCTGCCCCTGCTGGCCCGTCTGCCGCAGCCGCTGGCCCTCCTGGAGGTCGGCACCTCGGCGGGGTTGTGCCTGCACCCGGACCGCTATCGCTACCGCTACGTCCAGGAGGGGCGGCCCGGGGAGTACGGCCCTTACGGGAGCGACGGCGGGGAAGGCGGCACGGTCCTCACGGGCGGTGCCCCGGACAGCCCGGTCACCTTCACCTGCCGGACCAGCGGCCCCGCGCCCGGCAGCGACGGTGGCGCGGCGGCACTGCCCGGCGCGCTGCCCGAGATCGTCTGGCGCGGCGGCATCGACTTGGACCCGCTCGACCCGGTCGGCGAGCCGGACGACCTGCGCTGGCTGCGCGCCCTCGTCTGGCCCGGTGACGAGGCCCGTACGGCGCGGCTCTCGGCGGCCGTCGAGGCGGTGCGGGGCGCGCCGCGCCCGGTCCTCGTGCGCGGCGACCTGATCGACGAGCTGCCGGCGCTGGCCGCTCAGGCGCCGCCCGAGGCGACCCTCGTGGTGTTCCACAGCTCGGTGCTGAACTACCTTCCGCCCGCCCGGCGCGAGGAGTTCGCCCGCCTCGTGCGGTCGCTGCTCGCCGAACGGGACGGCGGGGGCCACTGGATCTCCCAGGAGCACCACAGCGTGCTCCCGTGGATCAGCGCGCCGGAGCACCGCTCCCCGGAGCCGGACGACGCCCTGCTGCTGACCCTCGCCCTGGACGAGCGCCCGGTCGCCCTGACGGGCCCGCACGGTCAGCACGTGCGCTGGCTCGGCCCCGCACTGCCGTAGCCGCCCGGGCGCCGCCGGGCTCGCCGCCCGCAACGGCCGACCTAGGTTCCCAGGGGCCGCTGGACCGCCACCAGGGCCATGTCGTCGGCGGGGCCCCCGCGGGTGTGCCGGGCGACGTCCTCGACCACCACGTCCAGCAGGTCGTCGGGCCCGCTGAACCAGCTGCCGCGCAACCGGGCGCACGGGTCGTAGAACCGGCCGTCCCGGTCGCGGGCCTCGGTCACCCCGTCGGTGAACAGGAACAGCAGCGCCCCGGCCGGGAGGAACGTCTCGTCCGAACGGTCCGGCCGGCCGCCCAGGTCGCCCAGGCCGAGCGGCAGCGCGGCGGTGGATGGGACCAGCTCCCGCAGGCCGCCTTCGGGGGTGAGCAGCAGCGGGGGCGGGTGGCCGCGGTTGAGGACGCGGAGCAGGGACCGGTCGCCGGCGGGGATCTCCGCCAGTACGGCCGTGGCGAAGCCCTCCTGCTCTTCGAGGCCGGCGCGGCGCCCGCCCTCCCGTTGGAGGGCCCGTTCCAGCCGGTACGCGACCGCCTCCAGGGTGGCCTCCTGCTCCGCCGCCTCCCGGAAGGCGCCGACCACGACCACCGCGGCCTCCACCGCCTCCAGGCCCTTGCCCCGGACGTCGCCGACGAGCATCCGCACGCCGTGCGGGGTGTCCTGGACCGCGTACAGATCGCCGCCGATACGGGCGCCGGCCCGGGCGCCGACGTAGCGCGCGGCGATCGCGAGACCGGCCAGACGGGCGGGCGGCGCGGGCAGGACGGCCCGTTGGGCGGCCTCCGAGACGTCCCGTTCGGAGGCCAGCCGGGCCTCGCCGGTCCGGACGACCCGGTTGATGACGAGCGCGAGCAAGGCCACCACGACGACGGTGCTGACCTCGGTCGCCGACTGCTGGTAGTCCTCGACGCCGTGGTAGACGGCGAGCAGGAGGTCGCTGACGACGGCGGCCAGGGCCGTGCCGGCGGTGGCCCACAGGGAGTACAGCGGGGCCGCGACCAAGGGGGCGGCCGCGAAGAACGGGGCCGCGGTGTACCGGGCCGGCGTGGCGAGGTCGAAGACCAGACCGATGACGATCAGGGCGACGGGGAGCCGGAGTGTGAGCCGTCGGCCGAGCGGGGCCGTCCGGTCGCGGCGCACCCGCCGCTCCACCGCGCCCGTGCGGTTCCCGCCGCCTCGAAGCATCCGCACCGGCCTCCACTCCGCCGCCCGGTGACGCCCGCGCGGTCCCGGCACCGCCGCGCGCCGCTGCCGGTCGCCGCCGCCGTACGGCCTTTCCACGGACCGTGCCGCTCCAAGCCTTGCCAACGCCGCACCACCCGGCGAGTCCTCCTGCGCCGAACGGGGTAGCAACAGGCTGGGGCCACCCCACCCCCTACGGGCCCGCCCCCCTCACCCCTTACGGACCGGGACCGCCCCGCTCCCGTCCACCGCCCCGCCCCCGGCCCCGCCTTCGCACTGACGGACCGTGGCGCGCGCATGGGCGAGGAAACGCCGGGTCAGCGGGTGCCCGTTGTGCCGCGGGAAGACGATCTGCAGCGGCATCAGGGGCGCGTCGGGGATCGGCACGAAGGAGACGAACGGGTGCACCCGCTGCCGCCCGATCGACTCCGGGACGACCCCGACGCCCCGGTTCCCGGCGACCGCTTCCAGCCACTCGTCGAAGTTCCCGCAGCGGACGGCGATTTCCGGCTGCTCGCCGGGCGGCCACTCCGACGCCTCCGTCGTCCCGCCGGCCTCGTTCAGCACCAGCGGCATACGGGCCAGCTCCCGCCAGCCGACCTCGTCCCGCGCCGCGAGCGGGGAGCGCACCGAGACCGCCGCGATCCGCCGCTCGTGCAGCAGCGTCTCGGCGGCCAGGCCCGGTACGGCGATGTCCCCGCGCAGGATCGCGACATCGACGTCGCCGCGGTCCACTCCGGCCAGGGCCGCGTCGCGCCGGTAGACCCGCGCCCCGACCCCGGTCTCCGCCTCGAACCGCTCGATGGCCGCCTGCGGCCAAGTGGCCGGAAATCCCCAGGCGAAGCCGATACGGAAGAGGGGCGCATCCAGGTCCGGGAGGAGCGCCGCCTCCAAACGGGGCAGCAGCTCGCGGAGTTCGCCGTACAGCCGCTCGCCGGCCGCGGTGAGCGTGACCTGGCGGGTGGTGCGCTCCAGCAGGCGCCGGCCGAGCAGCTCCTCCAGGCGGCGGATGGTGCGGCTCACCGTCGGCTGCGACAGGCCCAGGCGGTCGGCGGCGCGGGTGAAGTGGCGCTCCTCGGCGAGGGCCAGGTAGCAGCGGAGGTGGTGCAGCTCGATCCCCGGTATCGCCATGACCGAAATCCTAGGCGGCCGCGTGACGGCCCGGGCGGGGGCCGGATGAACCCGGGCGCCCGACGCGCCGGGCAGGGCGCCTACGCCCCCTTCCCGGGCCGTCACGCCCCGCCTCCGCGTCTCAACCGGCCGCCGCGTCACCGTCGTTCACCGTCCCCGCGCCATCGCCGTTCAGCGACACCGCCGTTCACCTCCCCCGCGCTCCCGCTTCCCCGCGCTCCCACGCTCCCGCCGTTCAGCGCCCCTGCCCCCCGGCCGTCCCCCGCCGCGCCCGCATCCCCACCCCGATCACCAGGAACGCCGCCCCGGCCACCCCGCACAACAGCCACATCGCCGCCTGGTTGCCCCGGAGGAAGAGGTCGCCGGCGAGCGCCTCCACAGCACGCCCGTCCCACCCGGTGTGGGCCCGCAACAGCCCCGCGCCCGCACCGGGATCGGCGACCGCCCGCGCCGTCCACGCCCCGCCCGGCAGATGGTGCGCGGCGAGCGCGGCGTCCAGCGCGTCCCGCGCCGACCAGCGGTAGACGGCCATCCCCACCGCCAGCCCGATCGCCCCGCCCAGGTTGTGGAAGGTCCACGACGAGCCGACCGCCGTCCCGGCCAGCCGCTCCGGTACGGCCGACAGCGCGGCCACGGTGGCCGGCCCGAGGACGAGGGCCCAGCCGACGCCCATCAACGCGAACGCGACCACCACGAGTGCGACCCCGCTGTCCCGGTCGAACCGCGTCTGCAGCGCCGCCGACAGTGCGAACGCCACGAACCCCCCGCAGAGCAGCAGCCGCGGCGGGCAGCGGTCCACCAGCCGCCCCACCAGGGGCGACAGCACCGCCATCACCGCCGTGCACGGCAGCAGCATCAGACCGCTCGCGGTGCCCCCGTAGTGGCGTACGGACACCAGGTACAGCGGCATCAGAAAGAACGCCAGGCAATAGAAGAACGCCAGGGAGAAATCGGCGGTGAGCGCACCGAGGAAAGTACGGTTCGCGAACAGTCGGAAATCGATAATCGGCGCCGCGACTTTCCGCTCCACGACGCAGAACGCCGCGACACCGGCGATTCCCAGGGCCAGCAGACCGAGAATGCGGCCGGACGCCCATCCCCACGAATCGCCGAGCGTGAGAGCGAGGACAACTGCGGGCAGGGCGAGGCTGATCAGCATCAGCCCCGGCCAGTCCGGCTTTCCGGCCTCCGCATTCCGTCCCCGCGATTCCCGTACCGCGGAAAGGCACACCGCCAGCCCGACGGCGGTCAGCGGCACGTTCAGCCAGAACACCCACCGCCAGTCCAGCCAGCCGACCACGAACCCGCCCAGCATCGGCCCGATCGCCAGACCGAGGCCGTTGACGCCGTAGAGCGCCCCGATGGCCCGGCCGCGCTGCTCCGGCGGGAAGGTGTCGGAGACCAGGGCGCCGGTACTGGTGTAGAGCACGGCACAGGCCGCCCCCTGGACGAAGCGGCAGAGGATCAGCACCCGTACGTCCCCGGCGAACCCGGCCGCCAACGAGGCGACGCCGAACACCGCGGTCCCGGTGTACAGGACCCGCCGCCGGCCATGGTGGTCCGCGAGCCGCCCCATCGTCACCATGAACATCGACAGCGCGACGATGAAGATGTTGACGATCAGCTGGAGTTCGGTGACCGTGGCCCCCATGTCCCGCTGAATGGCCGGCGCCGCGGTATTGACGATGGTGAGATCGATACATCCGAGGAAACTGATGACGCTCAGCCCGGCGAACGCCCGCCACCTTCGGGCCACCCCGCCCCTTTTACCGGCCGGCCGCGAATCCCATCCGCCCCCGTCCTCATCCCCGTCCCTCGCACACTCAGCAGAATTCACGCACTCGGTCGCCACGATTTCCCACCCTCGGACCGGCGGACAATGTCCACCCCACTCCCCCGTCTTTCCCCGACGACGCTAGGCAGGGCAGCCCGCCCGGACAAATAGCCGCCCCGTCCGACTCATTCACCCGGCACATGAATCCACGGTGCAGGTGAGCTGGTGAGCCGAGCTGCGCGACCGCATCGGCCTCGACGTCACCCTGCACAGGATCGATCCCGCATCCGGCGAGATCACCCTCGACGTGCTGCCGTCCCCGCTGGGGTCCCTGGCGGAGGACGAATCGGGACTGGTGCCGAAGGACGACCTCGACCTCTACACCTCGACACGCCACACCGGTGTGCTGCATCACGAGGCGGGGGTGCCCATCGCGCTCCAGGAGGTCTCCTTCGACCTGGCCGGTGGCAACATCGCCGACTAGGGCGCTCGACCACTACGCCCCCTACATCGAGTCCAGCGCGGAGACCGGGGCCCGCAGTGCGGCGGCCGGCGGCCACCAGGTGCCGGTCACCCTGGACGTCCGTGTGGAGCGCCGGGGCCCGGGGACCGGCGCGAAGTGACCGCGCGCCGGCCGGGATGCGAAGTCGCGGGGATCGGGGGAGGCTGGGGGAAGGCCGTACGGTTCGCCCGTGAGGCACCGGAGTTGCGCCGGAGCCGCCCGCCGGGACCTCCAGGAAAGGCTCCCTGGTGGACATCCCGATATCCCCTTTCGCGCATCCATCGAAGGCCCGCAGGCCGTCCTTGTGCGCCTCCCCGCATTCGCGTCCCCGGGTTCGTAACTGCCCGGGCCCGGGCGGGCGGCAGGCCGGCCATCGGAGGTGAGCCATGCTCTGCCAACCCCGTCACCTCGGTGCCGTGACCCTCGCGGCGGTACTCACCCTGCCCGTGGCCGGCACGGCGCCCGCCGGAACCCCGGCTGCCGCACCGCACACCTGCTCCGTTCAGCAGCTGGCCCTGTCCTGGGCCGGCGGCACTGCGAAGCACGGCGGTACCGGCAACCAGGACACCGCCATCGTCCGCGTGCACAACAAGGGCGACAAGTCGTGCACGCTCCACGGCTATCCGAACGTCACCCTCAAAGCCAAGGCGGCACACGACACCGAGACCCTGCGGCACACCCCCAGGACCAAGCCCCGGACGGTCACCATCGCGCCGGGCACCCACACGACGTTCACCCTCGTCTTCCTCAGCGAACTCAACGAACCCGCACAGGCCATCAAGCCCAACAGGGTCGACATCACCCTGCCCGGCAACAGCCGTTCGACCAGTCTCGACTGGCCATGGGGACCGGTCACCCGACAAGAAGGCGCGACGCATCCCGGCAACTACGTCGGCGCCCTCGGCAGCCCCCTCAAACCGTGAAACCACCGGTCCCCCGCAGTGCCGGTAGCCGGGAAATGCGAAGCGCCCCGGCCGGTGATTACCGGTCGAGGCGCTGAACCGCAGGTCAGGCGGCCTGCCCTGCGAGTGGTTCGGTGGGCCATCAGGGGCTCGAACCCTGAACCAATGGATTAAAAGTCCACTGCTCTGCCAATTGAGCTAATGGCCCGCACCGAGCAGCATAGCCCGAGGACGCGCCGCAGCCCGAAGGCATGGTGGATCTGGCCGATCCCCGGCGTGCCGTGGCCACGTCCCGCCGCCCGCGATTCCGCAGCTACGGGCCGTACGCCGCGCTCCCGGAAGGCGCCCCGCAGCACCGCGCACCCGGTACGGCACGCGCCCCGCAACGCGCCAACTCGTATGCCACCGGCCCGGCTCCACGTCCCCCGCGGCGCCTCAACACACAGGGCCCGTACGGCACTTCCGTGCGGTACGGGCCCTGGAGAGCCGTGAAGGCTACCGGCACCGGCCATCAGCCGGGCGGCCGGCAGAGGCCGGGTCAGCCGTTGCGCTTCCAGCGCGGCTTGTCCTCGCGGCGGCCGAAGCCGGACGCGCTGCCGGAGCCGCGGTGGTCGTCCCGCCGGCCGTACGGGCGGTCGCCGCCGGAACGGTAGCCGGAGGTCGGCCGGCCGCCGGAGCGGTCGTCACGGTTGAACGGGCGGTCGCCGCCGGAGCGGTAGCCACCGGAGGGGCGGCTGCCGCGGTCGTCGCGGCCGAACGAACGGGCCGGGCGCTCGCCGCGGTCGCGGTGGAAGCCGCCGCGGTCGTCGCGCCGGTCGTCACGGCGGTCGAAGGAACGCGCACCGCGGTCGTCCCGACGGTCCCGGCCGAAGCCACCGCGCTCGTCCCGACGCTCGTCACGCCGGTCGTCGCGACGCTCGAAGGAACGCCCACCACGGTCGTCCCGACGATCCCGGTCACGGTCCCGGCCGAAGCCGCCCCGCTCGTCCCGGCGGTCGTCACGGCGGTCGAAGGAACGTGCACCGCGGTCGTCCCGACGGTCCCGGCCGAAGCCACCGCGCTCGTCCCGACGCTCGTCACGCCGGTCGTCGCGACGCTCGAAGGAACGCCCACCACGGTCGTCCCGACGATCCCGGTCACGGTCCCGGCCGAAGCCGCCCCGCTCGTCCCGACGCTCACCGCGCCGCTCGTCCCGGCGGTCGTCCCGGCGCTCGTACGGCCGGCGGTCGCCCGGGCCCGGCTGGGCCGGCACGGAGGCCGCGGCGGCCTCGGCCACCGTCTCCGCGGCGGCCTTGGCGGACTCCGCCAGCGCCTCCGCCGGGTCCTCGCCGCGCTCGCGGGCGGCCCGCGCGGTCAGCCGGTCGGCCTCCTCGCGCAGCTCGGTGGCGCGGCGCTGGACCCGCTCCAGCTCCTTGGTGAGGACGCCGACCTCGCGCTCCGCCTGCTTGGCGGTGTTGTTCGCCGACTCGGCCTGGACCTCGGTGAGCGAGCGCGCACCGGTGATCCGGGCCAGGTCCTCGTCGAAGGCACCGGCGCCGCCGACGATGTGCCGCGAGGCGTCCACGCCCGCGTCCTCCATCAGGCGGAAGATCTGCCGGCGCTGGTGCGGGAGGGAGAGGGAGACGACGGTGCCGGACTGGCCGGCGCGGGCGGTACGGCCCGAGCGGTGCAGGTAGTCCTTGTGGTCACCGGCCGGGTCGACGTTGAGGACCAGGTCGATGCCGTCGACGTGGATGCCGCGGGCGGCGACGTCGGTGGCGACCAGCGCGTTGAGGTAGCCGTCCTTGAAGTCCGCGAGCACCCGGGTACGGGCGCCCTGCGTCATGCCGCCGTGCAGCGCGTCCGCCGTCACGCCCGCCTCGATCAGCTGCTCGGCGACGCGCTCGGCGCCCAGCTGGGTGCGGACGAAGATGATGGTGCGGCCCTTGCGGGCGGCGATCGCGGCGGTGACCGGCGCCTTGTCCTTCGGCTTCACGACGAGGACGTGGTGGGTCATGGTCGTGACGTTGCCCTGGGCGCTGTCGACCTCGTGGCTGACCGGGTTGGTCAGGTAGCGCTTGACCAGGGTGGAGATCTCGTTCTCCATCGTGGCCGAGAACAGCATCCGCTGGCCGCCGTCGGGCACCTGGTCCAGCAGTTCGGTGACCTCGGGCAGGAAGCCCAGGTCGGACATCTGGTCGGCCTCGTCGAGGACGGCTACCTGGACGTCCTCCAGGGAGCAGGCGCCGCGGTTGATGATGTCGCGCAGCCGGCCCGGGGTGGCGACGAGGATGTCGACACCGCGCTCCAGGGCGTAGATCTGGTTGCCCATGGACGTACCGCCGCAGACGACCTTCATCTTCAGGCCGAGCACGTCGCCGTAGGGCTGGAGGGCGTCCGCGACCTGCATCGCGAGCTCGCGGGTCGGGGTGAGGATGACCGCGCGCGGCTTCTTCTTCTCGGTGCGGCCGTCGGCCAGGCGGGCCAGGGTCGGCAGACCGAAGGAGAGCGTCTTGCCGGAGCCGGTGCGGCCGCGGCCCAGGATGTCCTTCCCGGCCAGCGCGTCCGGGATGGTCGCGGCCTGGATCGGGAAGGGGGTGGTGACGCCGTTCTGGGCGAGCTTGCGGACGACGCCCTCGGGCAGGCCGAGGTCGGCGAAGGTCACGGTGTCGGTGTCGCCGTCCTCGGTGGCACCGGCGGCGTCCTCGGCCACGACGGGCTCGGCGGTCTCTACGGTCTCGACGGGCTCGGGCGCGGTGGCCTCGACCGTCTCGGACGCCGGCTGCTCGGGCTGCTCGTCGTGCGCGGGCAGGACGGACTGATCAATGGAAACGGACATGCGAAATGCGAAACCTTCCGGAGTCTCGGCACGCGCCCACAACTCCGTGTGATTTCACCAAGACCGCCTCTATGCGGTCAGCCACGGTAAGGGAGAGAACGCGCCACACGGCGCGCTCTTTTCAAGGCGCCGGGCAAATGGGATCAAACGATCTACCACCATACGCACCCAGGCCCCCACAATGCAAATGGCCTTGTCCGGCCGCGTTCCTCCCCCGTTCCTCAGGCGTCCCACTCCATCTGGGGCGACATCGGCGAGGACAGCGAGGCCATGCCGCCGCCCGGCTCGGACCCGCGCGCAGGGGCCGAGGCGGACGCGGCGGCCGACGACTTCGGGGAGTACTTCGGGGCGAGGGGCGACGGCCCGGACGCCTGGGCGCCACCGCCCGGCGACGCGGAACCGCCCGACGGCCGGCTGGGCGGCGCGCTCGGCGAGCCGGGGGCCGGCGCGCTGGGCGAGGGCGGCGGGCCGGGGCGGGACGGCGAGGGCCGCGCGGGTCCCGAGGAGCCGCCCGGGCCGGGGGTCGCGCCGTGCCCGGGGCCCGGCTCCGGGCCGGACGGCCGGGCCGGGCGGGCGGGCGTGGCCGGCACCGCCGGCGAGGCGGACGGCACCGCGCTCGGCGACGCCCCGGCGTCGTCCTCGCGGCCCTTCACGGCGTCGCCGCCCGCCGGACGGCCGGGGCCGTGGCCCGTCCGCCGGTGCCCGTCGCCCCGCCCGTCGGTGGCCGGCCCACCGTGGCCGGGCGCCCCCGCCTTCCCGTCGCCGGGCCGGGCGGCGCTGCCCGACGGCGCGGGGTGCCCGGGATCGCTGACGCTCATGCAGCCGGCCAGCGCGGCGGCGCACGCGGAGACGGTCACCGCCGCGGCCGCGACCCGTGCCATCGAGCGCGCGCCCGGCCACCGCGCGGGCACCCTGGCGGTGGACGGGTCGGCGGCGGACGACGGGCGAGGGGGCATCGGGCACACGGGCGGGACCTCCGGGATCCGGGGCGCAGGGACGGCGTCGGACGCCCTGCCCAACTCCCGCCCCCCACTTGAGGACACGCGGCGCCGGACACCCGCACCGCATCCGCCCGCCGGGGCTCCCGTACACCGCGGCCCGCCACTCCTCGGCCGCAGCCGAGCGCACGCAACCACGCGCCGGCGATGCCGAGGTGCCGGCCCTTTTTGCTGTCGAGTTCGCTGCCGAACACGCACGGATGGCGGGAGCGTGAAAACCTCGGCCCCCGAACGGGAGGCCAACTCGCCGCTCGGCGGGCGAGGTTGTCACGCAGCTCACCGAGGAAATCGAGGAAGCTGCCCCGTTCCCGCCCCGACCCCGTCCGCGCACCGCACACAGGCGTGTCAGCGGGGCTCCGCCATGCGCGACAGGAAACCAGACGTTGCCGGACAATGGCCCCGTGCTGGAGATGACGCGCGAGGAGTTCGAAGGTCTGGTCAGCGACGCGCTGGACCGGATTCCGCCGGAGCTGACGCGGCTGATGGACAACGTGGCCGTGTTCGTGGAGGACGAACCGGATCCGGCCGACCCGGAACTCCTGGGCCTGTACGAGGGCACCCCCCTCACGGAGCGCGGCGAGTGGTACGCGGCGGTCCTGCCGGACCGCGTGACGCTCTACATGGGCCCCACGCTGCGGTACTGCGCGACGCCGGAGGACGTGGTGCACGAGGTCACCGTGACCGTGATCCACGAGGTGGCCCACCACTTCGGAATCGAGGACGCCCGCCTCCATGAGCTGGGCTGGGGCTGATCCGGCCGGGGCCCCGGCGGTTCCCGGCGGCCGTCCGCGGGCCCCGTCCGCCGCCGAAGCGGAGCCGCTCCGTCCCGCATGACGGACGGGCACGGCGGGCATACGGGGCCAATGGCCCGCGTCGCGCGCTCCCGTACACCACGACCCGACCCGCCAGGCCGCCACCGTTTCCGCCTGCCGGGCCCCCGCCGCCCCGGCCACCGCCGCCGTCCCGCCGCCCGCGCCCGGTCCGGCGCGCCGGGGAAACTGCTCACCGCCCTCCGCCGCCGGTCCCGCCCGCCCCGCCGCACGGCCCCGGGCACCTGGCTCGCGCCGCCCGCGCGCCCGTACACCCGGGCCCTCGGGCTGGTGGCGATCAGCCTGCTCGGTGCCTGGCTGGGGCTGCTGCTGCTCGGCGGCGTCCGGGCGCCGGTCGGCCCGATGGACACCAGCATGGCGCTGCGTCCCGCGCTGACCGGCGGCACCCGGATCACCGTCCCGCCCCTGGGCGACCTGGAGCTGGACAGCCACGCCGGGCCGGTCCGCCTCGACGTCGCCGTCGACCGGCTGGACCCGGTCCGCTCCGCCGCGCTGGTCGACCACCCGGAGCGGTTCGCCGGGCTCCAGCGAGAGGTCACCCGCGACGTGCTGCACGGCGCCGCCGGCCTGGTGGTGACCTCCTGCGCCGCGGTGGCCGGCGGCGCCACCGCACTGGGCCTGGTCGTCTACCGCCGGCCGCGCCGCGCGCTGGCCGCCGGCGGCCTCGCCCTGGCCCTGCTGACCGCCTCCGGAGCCGCCGCGTACGCCACCTGGAACCCCAGGTCCGTCCTGGAGCCGCGGTTCTCCGGGCTGCTCTCCTCCGCCCCGTCCGTGGTCGGCACGGCACGCAGCATCGTCAGCGAATTCGACGTCTACCAAAAGGAGTTGGCGCGCCTGGTCACCAACGTCAGCAAGCTCTACGACGCCGCCTCGACGCTGCCCGCCTACCGGCCGGACCCGACCACCCTCCGCGTCCTGCACGTCTCCGACATCCACCTCAACCCGGCCGGCTGGCACCTCATCGCCTCCCTGGTGAAGCAGTACCGGATCGACGTGATCATCGACACCGGCGACACCATGGACCACGGCTCGGCCGCCGAGAACCACTTCCTGGACCCGGTCGCCACCCTCGGCGCCCCGTACGTCTGGGTCCGCGGCAACCACGACTCGCGCACCACCCAGCGCTATCTGGCCGGCCGCCGGCACGTCACGGTCCTCGACGACGGCCGGGTCACCCAGGTGGCGGGGCTGCGGATCGCGGGCGTCGGCGACCCGCAGTTCACCCCGGACCGTTCGGTGGCACCCGCCGGCGACGCGGCCGAGCGCACCGCCGGCGGCCGGCTCGCCGACGCGCTGCGCACCCAGCGGCTGGCGGGCACCCCGGTGGACATCGCGCTGGCTCACAACCCGGTCGCGGCGGCACAGACGGACGGCCTGGTACCGCTGGCCCTGGCGGGCCACCTCCATCAGCGCGAGATCAGCACCCTTTCCCGGGGCACCCGGCTGATGGTCGAGGGCACCACGGGCGGCGGCGGGCTGCGCGCGGTCCAGGACCAGAAGCCCGCGCCCGTCGAGGCGTCGGTGCTCTACCTGGACCGCACCACCAAGCGGCTCCAGGCGTGGGACGAGATCACGCTGGGCGGTCTGGGGCTGACCCGTGCCGAGGTCAGCCGCCATCTGGCCCGCGAGAACCAGCCCGGGACACCGGGCGCGCCCCCCTCCCCGAGCCCGTCGGCGACGCCCTCCGGCCGGTCCGGGTAAACCGTTTTGGCGAACGGTCCTCCCATCCCATATGCTTCTCACGTCCCCGACGGGGCCGGTAACGGCGCCAAGGCGGGCCATCAGCCCTCATCGTCTAGTGGCCCAGGACGCCGCCCTTTCAAGGCGGTAGCACGGGTTCGAATCCCGTTGGGGGCACGCACCACCGTGTGCGAGACTGGTTCACGCCACTCGCACAATGCAAGGTCCTGTGGAGCAGTTTGGAGTGCTCGCCACCCTGTCAAGGTGGAGGCCGCGGGTTCAAATCCCGTCAGGACCGCTGCGGCTGGGTAGCTCAGTTGGTACGAGCGTCCGCCTGAAAAGCGGAAGGTCGCCGGTTCGACCCCGGCCCCAGCCACACCCATTGGGAGAAGGTCCCGGTTCACTTCGAACCGGGACCTTCTTCGTTGCCCGGATTCATCGCCCGGGATCACCGCCCGGATTCACCGCCCGGATTCACTGGCCGGCTTCGCCGCCCGGGTTCGTCGTCCGGACGTCTCCGAGTCGTCCGGACGTCCTCCGATCGGGTGCCGCTGCCGGGGCTTTCGCCGGGGGCGGGCCCGCGCGGGGCCCGCCGGGTCAGGCGTCGGCGGCGTGCGCGGGCGCGGGGGACGGCTCGCGGCCGCCCGGGTGGCGGTGCCGCCAGACCCAGAAGACCGTGCAGGAGACCGCCGACCAGCCGGCCAGCACCAGGAACGGGAAGGCGTGCTGGTGGCCGCCGAAGTAGACCGCGGTGTGCTGGGCGTTGACCGAGGCGCCGGGCGGCAGCCAGCGGCCGATGGCGCCGAGGACGGACGGGAGCAGCGGCCAGGAGACCGCGCCGCCGGACGAGGGGTTGCCCAGGAGGACCATCAGGCCCCAGGTGGGGATCATCGCCCAGCGGCCCATCAGGGTGTTGAACATCGTGAAGACCATGCCGGACGTGAACATCGTCAGCGCGAGGATCATCCAGGACTCGACGAACGGCAGCCGGAGCGCGCCCAGCCACCAGTCGGCCACCGCGGCGATGGCGAAGCCGCCGAGCAGGGCGTAGGCGAGGATGAACGCGATCCGCTCGGGCGGGTTGAGGCCGCGGGCGTGCACGCTGAGCTGGATCGCGCCGACGAAGCCGATGATCACGGCCGCCAGGGAGATGTAGAAGAGCGCCAGACCGCGCGGGTCGCCCTGCTGCAGCGGCTTGATGTCGCGGACGGTGACGTGCACGCCGGTGGCCGGGCCGACCTTGGCGGCGGCCTCGGAGAGCAGCTGGGCGACGGACGCGCCCGAGGCGCCGGCGACGTCCAGTTCGACGCCGGCGCCGCGGGCGCGCAGCACCGCGTACTCGCGCTGGTCGTCGACGGCGTTGCGGGCGGCGTCGTAGGTGGCGTACCCGGTGAGCCGGAGGGAGGCGTCGAGGGCCTTCTCCATGCCGACGACGAACGCCTTCTGCTCGGGGGCGGCGGGGGTGGTGACCACGGCGGTGGGGATGTGCCGGGGGGCCGGGTTGGCCATGGCGTAGGTGTAGGAGCCGGCGAAGAGGCCGGCCGCCGCGGCGAGGATGAACATCAGGACGACGGCCGGGAGGAACGGCGATCTCTTGAAGGCCGCCCAGTGTTCGGGCCAGGTCCGGGGCCGGCCGTGTGCGCCGTGCGGGACGGTGTCGCCTTCATGATCATGCATGACAAACACGCTAAGGCACTGATGTCGGACATACCGCCCGGGGTCTTCGGTCCCGGCCGCCGGGGCCCGGCGCGGGGGGCCGCCGGGAAATGGTTCGCCAGTCTTTTCCGCGAGGTGAGATCCTGGGGAGCGTATGTCCAGTCAGCCTGCCTCCGCCCCGTCCGACGGCGCCGCCCCCACGCTGCCCTCCCTGCTGAAGCGACTTCCCGAGCTGATGCTGCGCGACCAGCAGCGGCTGGGGCGCCGCCTCGACGGCGCGCGCCGGATCCGCAAGCCCGAGGCCCGGGCGGCGGTGCTCGCCGAGATCGCCGACGGCCTCGACGAGGCGGAGCTGCGCGTGGCGCAGCGGCGCGCCGCGGTGCCGGAGGTGACGTATCCGCAAGAGCTCCCGGTCAGCCAGAAGAAGGACGACATCCTGGCAGCCATCCGCGACCACCAGGTGGTGATCGTCGCGGGCGAGACCGGCTCCGGCAAGACCACCCAGATCCCCAAGATCTGCCTGGAGCTGGGGCGCGGCGTCCGCGGGCTGATCGGACACACCCAGCCGCGGCGGATCGCCGCCCGCACGGTCGCCGAGCGGGTGGCCGAGGAGCTGAAGACCCCGCTGGGCGAGGCGGTCGGCTGGAAGGTCCGCTTCACCGACCAGGTCGGCGACGACACCCTCGTCAAGCTGATGACGGACGGCATCCTGCTGGCCGAGATCCAGACGGACCGCGAGCTGCGCCAGTACGACACGCTCATCATCGACGAGGCACACGAGCGCAGCCTCAACATCGACTTCATCCTGGGCTATCTCGCCCAGCTGCTGCCCAGGCGCCCCGACCTCAAGGTGGTCATCACCTCCGCGACGATCGACCCGGAGCGGTTCGCCCGGCACTTCGGGGACTTCGCCGCCGTCGGCGGGCGAGCGGTCAGCGGGGACGGCGAGCAGGACGGGAACGGCGCCGGCGAGCGGCCGAGTGCGCCGATCGTCGAGGTCTCCGGCCGGACGTATCCGGTGGAGGTGCGCTACCGCCCCCTCCTGGAGGAGGGCGGCCAGGACAGCGACCGCGACCAGATCACCGCGATCTGCGACGCGGTGGACGAGCTGCGGGCCGAGGGCCCCGGCGACATCCTCGTCTTCCTCTCCGGTGAACGGGAGATCCGCGACACCGCGGACGCGCTCAACAAGAAGAACCTCCCCGCCACCGAGGTCCTGCCGCTGTACGCCCGGCTGTCGCACGCCGAGCAGCACCGGGTCTTCCAGCGCCATACGGGCCGGCGGATCGTGCTGGCCACCAACGTGGCCGAGACGTCGCTGACCGTCCCCGGCATCAAGTACGTGATCGACCCGGGCATGGCCCGGGTCTCCCGCTACAGCTTCCGCACGAAGGTGCAGCGGCTGCCCATCGAGCCGGTGTCGCAGGCCAGCGCCAACCAGCGCAAGGGCCGTTGCGGCCGGACCAGCGACGGCATCTGCATCCGGCTGTACTCCGAGGAGGACTTCCTCTCCCGCCCGGAGTTCACCGACGCGGAGATCCTGCGCACCAACCTCGCCTCCGTCATCCTGCAGATGACCGCGGCCGGCCTCGGCGACATCGAGAAGTTCCCGTTCATCGACCCGCCGGACCGCCGCAACATCAAGGACGGCGTCGACCTGCTGCGCGAGCTGGGCGCGCTGGACACCACGCAGAAGGACGCCCGCAAGCGGCTGACCCCGCTGGGCCGCAAGCTCTCCCAGCTGCCGGTGGACCCCCGGCTGGCGCGGATGGTGCTGGAGGCGGACCGCAACGGCTGCGTCCGCGAGGTCATGGTGATCGCCGCGGCGCTGTCCATCCAGGACCCGCGGGAGCGCCCGTCGGACAAGCAGCAGCAGGCCGACCAGCAGCACGCCCGCTTCAAGGACGAGACGTCGGACTTCCTGGCGTACCTCAACCTCTGGCAGTACGTGCGCGAACAGCAGAAGGCGCTGTCCTCGTCCGCGTTCCGCCGGATGTGCCGTACGGAGTTCCTGAACTATCTGCGGATACGCGAGTGGCAGGACATCTACTCCCAGCTGCGCACGGTCGCCAAGGGCATGGGCGTCCACCTGAACGAGACGGACGCAGCGCCCGAGCACATCCACACGTCATTGCTCTCCGGTTTGCTTTCGCACATCGGACTCAAGGACACCGAGGCCAAGAACGAGTACCTCGGCGCCCGCAGCGCGAAGTTCGCGGTCTTCCCCGGCTCCGCGCTCTTCAAGAAGCCGCCGCGCTGGGTGATGTCCGCCGAGCTGGTCGAGACCTCCCGGCTGTGGGCGCGGGTGAACGCCCGGATCGAGCCCGAGTGGATCGAACCGCTGGCCCAGCACTTGGTGAAGCGGACCTACAGCGAGCCGCACTGGGAACAGAAGATGGCCGCGGTGATGGCGCACGAGCGGGTGACGCTCTACGGCGTCCCGATCGTCGCCCAGCGCAAGGTCAACTACGGCCGGATCGACCCCGAGGTCTCCCGCGACCTGTTCATCCGGAACGCCCTGGTGGAGGGCGACTGGCGCACCCACCACCAGTTCTTCCATGACAACCGCAAACTCCTCGGCGAGGTCGAGGAGTTGGAGCACCGCGCCCGGCGCCGCGACATCCTCGTCGACGACGAGACGCTCTTCGACTTCTACGACCAGCGGATCCCGGCGCACGTGGTCTCCGGGGCGCACTTCGACTCCTGGTGGAAGCAGAAGCACCGGGACGAGCCGGACCTGCTCAACTTCGAGCACTCGATGCTGATCAACGAGTCCGCCGAGGCCGTCACCAAGGACGACTACCCGGACTCCTGGCGGCAGGGGAAGCTGAAGTTCAAGGTCACCTACCAGTTCGAGCCGGGCGCGGACGCGGACGGCGTGACCGTCCACATCCCGCTGCAGGTCCTCAACCAGGTCTCGTCCGAGGGCTTCGACTGGCAGATCCCGGGCCTGCGCGAGCAGTTGGTGACCGAGCTGATCCGCTCGCTGCCCAAGCCGATCCGCCGCAACTACGTCCCGGCGCCGAACTTCGCCGCCCGCTTCCTGGACACCGCCGTGCCCCTCCAGGGCGCGCTGACGGCCTCGCTGGCCGCCGGCCTGCAGCGGATGGTGGGGGTGCCGGTGGAGGCCGCGGACTTCGACCTCGCCAAGGTCCCCGACCACCTGAAGATCACCTTCCGGGTGTTCGACGCTGCGTCCGGCAACGGCTCCGCCGCGGGCCGCCGCAAGCTCGCCGAGGCCAAGGACCTGGAGGCGCTCCGGCTCCAGCTCAAGCCGAAGACCCGGGCCGCCATCTCCCGCGCCTTCGAGCAGGCCGAGAAGCGGCCCGGCAAGGACCGCAGGGGCGGCGGAGGCGAGGCCGCACCGGCCGGCCCGGAGCAGCGCACCGGCCTGACGTCCTGGACGGTCGGCACGCTGCCGCGCACCTTCGAGACCCGCCGCGGCGGCCAGCCGGTGAAGGCGTACCCGGCGCTGGTCGACGAGGGCAGCACCGTCGCGGTGCGGCTCTTCGACACCGAGGCCGAGCAGCAGGCCGCCATGTGGGCCGGCACCCGCCGCCTGATCCTGCTCAACGTCCCCGCCAACCCCGCCAAGTTCGCCCAGGACAAGCTGAGCAACCAGCAGAAGCTGGCGCTCTCCCGCAATCCGCACGGCTCCATCGCGGCGCTCTTCGAGGACTGTGTGACGGCCGCCGCGGACCGGCTGATCGCGGCCCGGGGCGGCCCGGTGTGGGACGAGGAGTCCTTCCGCAAGCTGTTCGACGCGGTGCGGGCCGACCTCGTCGACGCGACGCTGAAGACCATCCAGCAGGTGCAGGAGGTGCTGGCGGCCTGGCAGGCGTGCGAGCGCCGGCTGAAGGCGACCGCCTTCCCGTCGCTGCTGCCGTCGCTGGCGGACGTCAAGGAGCAGCTGGCGGAGCTGATCAGGCCCGGCTTCGTCACCGCGCACGGCGCCCGGCGGCTGCCGGACCTGATGCGCTATCTCGTGGCCGCCGACCGCCGCCTGACGCAGCTGCCCGCCAACGCCGAACGGGACCGCAGCCGGATGGCGAAGATCAAGGAGATGCAGGACGAATACGCCTGGCTGCTGGAGCAGTTCCCCCAGGGGCAGCCGGTGCCGGCCGCGGCCCGGGAGGTCCGCTGGATGATCGAGGAGCTCCGGGTGAGCTACTTCGCGCACGCCCTGGGAACGGCCTACCCGGTCTCCGACAAGCGGATCATGAAGGCGGTGGACGCCGCGGCGCCGTAGGGCGGCCCGAGCGCGGGAGCGGCGGCCGGGACCGAGTTCGACCGCACCCCCTGACCTGCTGTACAGTCTTGCTTCGCAGCCCGCCGCAAGCGGAAAGCGAAACGCAAGGTCCTGTGGAGCAGTTTGGAGTGCTCGCCACCCTGTCAAGGTGGAGGCCGCGGGTTCAAATCCCGTCAGGACCGCCTCTCACGGCCCGCACCGTTCTCCGGTGCGGGCCGTTCTGTTCTTCCGGCCCGCACCAGGTCTTCCCCGGTGCGGGCCGTCGCGCTGTCCGGGACGGGGCACGCACCCGCGGACGGCGGCCCGAAGGCGCGGACGGAAGCGGGCGGCCATCTTGACGGCGGCACCTGCCGCCGGTACTCAACTCATCAGAAGGCGTGGGGCCGGGAGGTGGCGTGCGATGACGACCGCGGTACGGCACGAGACGAGGGCGCTGCTGCGCGCCCACCTGTCGGCGGCCCTGCGCTACGGCTACCGCCACCGCACCCGGCAGTGCCCCGTCTGCCACCAGTTGCTGCGGCTCGCCATGGAGCCGCACGGCGCCCGTTCGGGGCCCGACGCCCCTCCGGCCACCCCGGCCCCCTCCCAGGCCGCCTCCGAGCCACCGGCGGAGGACGAAAGTCCCGCCGGCCGGTGACCAACGACGCCTGCGCCACCGTCCGCGTGGTGGGAGGCTGTTGACAGCGGAACGACGGGAAGGCGCTATACCCCAGCGCCGTGCGCCGTTCAAGAAGCCCGCGACGTGACGGGAGTCACCGAACATGTTTCGCGGGATGGGGAACTTCCCACCCCCCTACACCCCGTCAATTTAATATGTGCAATTGCACTACCGTCCCAGCTCTCCCGAACGAAACCGCCAGGTCCGGTCTGACGGGCCTCCTCAAAGCCCCTGAAGGGGTCCTGGCGCGCCTCCCGGGGTCGGCAGGCGCCGGGGCGGCCCGAGCGCCGCGAGCGGCCCGGGAGCGGCCGCACACAAAAAAGAGATCGCGCCGGACCCGGCGGAGTCCAGCGCGATCGACGACGTACCCGGTGGAGCGGATGTGGGGCCTGTTGGGGCAGGCACCGCGTCGTATGAGCTCTGTTGGAGCGTGGTGAAGCAGGTGGAGCTGTGGCGCAAAAACGGGCGTTTCCGGGTTGGGGGGCCCGAAAACAGCCTGGTTATGCGGTTATTCAGGACTCGCTGCGCTGCTGCGGAATACCCGCGAGCAGTGCGCGGACCTCAGCCTCGCGGTAACGCCGGTGCCCTCCGAGCGTGCGGATGGACGTGAGCTTGCCTGCCTTGGCCCAGCGGGTCACCGTCTTCGGGTCCACACGGAACATCGTGGCGACCTCAGCGGGGGTAAGCAGCGGCTCGGCGTCAGGGGTGCGAGCGGTCATGAGCGGCCTCCTCGGGAGAACCGAACCATCACGGTTCTTTCCTCTAAATTCTGCACCTTGACCCACGTTGCCCGAAATGGCAGACGCGGGCCGAGTCGGTTATAGGACGAACGGCTTGTCCTCGGCACTACAACTACACCATCTGTCCAGCCACGTCGGCCAAACCGATGGAATTGCCCTCTCAGGTGTTCAACCTCGGCGGAAGCCGATGGACCGTGCCATAGCGGACAGTCACGCACCCGTGACGATCAGTCACAACGTGTCCAGCCGCCACGAGACCCCTCAAGGAGCGCAATACCGATCTATCCGCCCTTAGTTGGACGGAAGGAGCCCAAGACAGGCTCCTTGTCCTATTTTGGCACGAGGGTGCACCTTGGGAGCAAGACCCGAAGTCAGTGCTTTAGGTCACGCTTGGGGCAATAGCCCGGATCGGGACCTACGTCCCGTACGTCCCGTCAGCGGACGCTCCTGCCGGCAACTCCGCCCCGGGCCTTTGGGGTTCAGCTGGAGAACTGGCGTTCGCGCACTCCGCGCCACCGCCGGGAAAGCTTCTCGTACGCGGCGCCGGCCCGCTCGCCGTCCCCCGCGCGCAGCGCCGTCAGGCCCTCCGCCACGTCCGCGACGGAACGGTCCTCGGCGAGCTGCCCCTCGGGCACCGCGTGCACCAGCCCTCCGTAGTCCAGCTCCACGAGCGAACGCGGGTGGAATTCCTCGAGCCAGCGCCCCACATCTACCAGGCCGTCGATCAGCGGTCCCTCTTCCAGGGCATCCCGAAGCGTACGCAGTCCGCGCGCAACCCTGCGGCGCGCCTGCGCCATCGGCGTGCGATAACGCAACAGAGCCGCCGGGTCACCCTTGGTGTACTCCCGCTCGGCATCGTCGAAGAGGACGAACCAGCGCACCGGGACGTGCCAGGTGGCCGCGCGGATCCACGGCCGGGCGTCGGGGTTGCGCTCGCGCCAGCGCTCGTAGTCGGTGGCCGCCTGCCGGCGCACCACCGGGGGCAGCGCGGCGTCCAGCACCGACGCCGGCAGCAGCTCCTCCAGGCCCTGCAGCGCCTGCCAGCCGCGCAGCCGGGTCCGCCAGGGGCAGACGCAGGTCACCTCGTCCACGACGGCGACGAAGGCGTCACCGCTCTCGTGGACCGGCACCGGCACCGGCGGGGTCGGCAGCAGGTCGGCCAGCGCCCGGCGCTGCTCGTCAACGGCCGTGGGGGTGTCCTCGCGGGCGGCGTAGCGCGCCCAGTAGGAGCGCTCCGGCTCGGGGAACGCTGCCAGCGGCTCGTAGACCCGCAGATACGCCACATACGGGACCCGCACCGACGACGCCAAGGCCACGCCCGCTCCTCCAAAGGAAAGTCCACCGCCCGGAGTTGCCTGCCCCCGCCCGGTCCGGTCACGGCAGATCGTGCCACGCCCGTCCCCCGGGAGGGGGTGATCCTCCCGACCTGACCGATCAACCCGCCTCCAGGTCTTACGCTCGTCCCAACCGGCCCTCCCCACCCTTTAGGAGGGCGTCCTCCGCGACTATGGGAGTCACCACAGTGACCGACGTACGTCCTGCCCCTGCAGACGCCTCCGGCGGCGTGCTGCAGACCCTGTTCCGCACGGAGCAGGGCGGCCACGAGCAAGTCGTTCTCTGCCAGGACCGGGCCAGCGGCCTCAAGGCCGTGATCGCCCTCCACAGCACCGCCCTGGGCCCCGCCCTGGGCGGTACGCGCTTCCACCCCTACGCCTCCGAGGACGAGGCCGTGCTGGACGCCCTGAACCTCTCGCGCGGCATGTCGTACAAGAACGCCCTGGCCGGGCTGGACCACGGCGGCGGCAAGGCGGTGATCATCGGCGACCCCGAGCTGATCAAGACCGAGGAACTGCTGCTCGCCTACGGCCGGTTCGTGGCCTCCCTCGGCGGCCGCTACGTCACCGCCTGCGATGTCGGCACCTATGTCGCCGACATGGACGTGATCGCCCGGACGAACCGCTGGACCACCGGCCGTTCGCCCGAGAACGGCGGCGCCGGCGACTCCTCCGTGCTGACCGCCTACGGCGTCTTCCAGGGCATGCGGGCCGCCGCCCAGCACCTGTGGGGCGACCCCACGCTGCGCGGCCGCAGGGTCGGCATCGCGGGCGTCGGCAAGGTGGGCCACCACCTCGTCGAGCACCTGCTCAAGGACGGCGCCGAGGTCGTGATCACCGACGTCCGCGCCGAGTCGGTGGACCGGGTCCTCGCCCGGCACCCCCAGGTGGCCGCCGTCGCCGACACCGACGCGCTGATCCGCACCGAGGGCCTGGACGTCTACGCACCGTGCGCGCTGGGCGGCGCGCTCAACGACGCCTCGGTGCCGGCGCTGACCGCGAAGGTGGTGTGCGGCGCGGCCAACAACCAGCTCGCACACCCCGGGGTGGAGAAGGACCTGTCGGACCGCGGCATCCTCTACGCCCCCGACTACGTCGTGAACGCCGGCGGCGTGATCCAGGTCGCCGACGAGCTGCACGGCTTCGACTTCGACCGGTGCAAGGCCAAGGCGGCGAAGATCTTCGACACCACGCTGTCGATATTCGCTCGTGCGAAGGCCGACGGCATCCCGCCGGCCGCCGCGGCCGACCGGATCGCGGAGGCGCGCATGGCGGAGGCGCGCCGCCCCTGAGCAGAACGCCCGGCGGGTGTGGCCGGAAACACACCCTTGTGCGACCCCTGGCGGGTGGTCGGGGAGACATCCCTCACCACCCGTCGGCGGGTCGCCGTACAGGACAGGTTAAAATCGCAGTTGACCAGCGTGGACGGGGCGCCGTGCCGGTCATGCCGAGCGGTGGGTGATGCGGGCGACGTACCGTATGGCCGCGGAAGCAGGTACCGTTAAAGCTCTAGGGGCCGGTCTCTCTCTTGAGAGTCCGCTCTGAATCATGAACGCGTGTCAAGACTCTGGGGCCGACGAGCCCCGTCACTGAGGGGGTCGACCCATGGGGCGCGGCCGGGCCAAGGCCAAGCAGACAAAGGTCGCCCGCCAGCTGAAGTACAGCAGCGGTGGGACGGATCTCTCGCGACTGGCCGACGAGCTTGCATCGCAGTCGAACCAGCAACCTCCGAACCGCGAGCCGTTCGAGGATGACGAGGACGACGACCCGTACGCGCGGTACGCAGAACGCTACAACGGCGAGGACGACGAGGACGAGGGCCACACCTCGCACCAGCGTCGTCGCGCCTGACACTCTGCGCGCTCGCGGGGCTCACAACACCATCACGGACCCGGTCCAGGGAACCCCCGGACCGGGTTCTCTGCTGCGCGGAGCCGCCCGGCCGGCGGCCCCGCGGGGCGGCGGTGTCAGCCCGCGTAGTCACCGGTGAGGGTCACTGCCTCGGCATGCGCGCCGCGCTCGACGATCTCGCCGGCGACCCAGGCGTCCACGCCGCGGTCGGCGAGGGTGGTCAGGGCGACGTCCACCGACTCCTGCGGGACGACGGCGATCATGCCGACGCCCATGTTCAGGGTCTTCTCCAGCTCCAAGCGCTCCACCGAGCCGGCGCGGCCGACCAGGTCGAAGATCGCGCCCGGCGCCCAGGTGGTGCGGTCCACGGTGGCGTGCAGGCCGTCCGGGATCACCCGGGCCAGGTTGTTGGCCAGGCCGCCGCCGGTGATGTGCGAGAAGGCGTGCACGTCGCAGGTGCGGGCCAGGGCCAGGCAGTCCAGCGAGTAGATCTTGGTGGGCTCCAGCAGCTCCTCGCCGAGGGTGCGGCCGAGCTCCGGGACCTCCTGGTCCAGGGAGAGGCCGGCCCGGTCGAAGAGGACGTGGCGGACGAGGGAGTACCCGTTCGAGTGAAGTCCGGAGGACGCCATCGCGATCACCGCGTCGCCCGTACGGATACGATCCGCGCCCAGCACCCGGTCGGCCTCGACCACGCCGGTGCCGGCGCCGGCGACGTCGAACTCGTCCTCGCCCAGCAGGCCCGGGTGCTCGGCGGTCTCTCCGCCGACCAGCGCGCAGCCGGCCAGCACACAGCCCTCGGCGATGCCCTTGACGATCGCGGCGACCCGCTCCGGGTGGACCTTGCCCACGCAGATGTAGTCGGTCATGAACAGCGGCTCGGCGCCGCAGACGACCAGGTCGTCGACGACCATGGCGACCAGGTCGTGGCCGATGGTGTCGTAGACGCCCATCTTGCGGGCGATGTCGACCTTGGTGCCGACGCCGTCGGTGGCCGAGGCCAGCAGGGGACGCTCGTAGCGCTTGAGCGCGGAGGCGTCGAAGAGGCCGGCGAAGCCGCCGAGCCCACCGACGACCTCGGGACGGGTGGCCTTGGCCACCCACTTCTTCATGAGGTCCACGGCACGGTCGCCGGCCTCGATGTCGACACCCGCGCTCGCGTAGCTGGCACCGGTTGATTCAGCGGACATGGCTGAGAACTTTCGTTTGGGTGGGTACGAGCTCTACGGGCGACGCAGCGCGTCGGCGCCGCCGATCCCCGCGGTGAGCGTCCGGACGCCGTCCACGTCCGAGGCGGCCGGGGCCTTGGTCTCGGACTCCAGGAGGTGCTTGCCGAGCAGCTCCGGGTCCGGCAGCTCCATCGGGTACTCGCCGTCGAAGCAGGCGCGGCAGAGGTTCGGCTTGGCGATCGTGGTCGCCTCGATCATGCCGTCGATGGAGATGTACGCCAGCGAGTCGGCGCCCAGCGACTTGCCGATCTCCTCGACGCTCAGCCCGTTGGCGATCAGCTCCGCGCGGGTGGCGAAGTCGATGCCGAAGAAGCACGGCCACTTGATCGGCGGCGAGGAGATCCGGATGTGGACCTCGGCGGCGCCGGCCTCGCGCAGCATCCGGACCAGGGCGCGCTGGGTGTTGCCGCGGACGATCGAGTCGTCGACGACCACCAGCCGCTTGCCGCGGATGACTTCCTTGAGCGGGTTGAGCTTGAGGCGGATGCCGAGCTGGCGGATGGTCTGCGAGGGCTGGATGAAGGTCCGGCCGACGTAGGAGTTCTTGACCAGGCCGGAGCCGTAGGGAATGCCGCTGGCCTCGGCGTAGCCGACGGCCGCCGGGGTGCCGGATTCCGGGGTCGCTATCACCAGATCCGCGTCGGCGGGCGCCTCGGCGGCCAGCTTGCGGCCCATCTCCACCCGGGAGAGGTAGACGTTGCGACCGGCGATGTCGGTGTCCGGGCGGGCGAGGTAGACGTACTCGAAGACGCAGCCCTTGGGGCGGGCCTCGGCGAAGCGCGAGCTGCGCAGGCCGTTCTCGTCGACGGCGATCAGCTCGCCGGGCTCGATCTCCCGGATGAAGCTGGCGCCGACGATGTCCAGGGCGGCGGACTCGGAGGCGACCACCCAGCCGCGCTCCAGCCGGCCGAGGACCAGCGGGCGGATGCCCTGCGGGTCGCGGGCGGCGTAGAGGGTGTGCTCGTCCATGAAGCACAGCGAGAAGGCGCCCCGGACCTTCGGGAGGACGCGCGGTGCGGCCTCCTCGACGGTCAGCGGCTTGCCGTCCTCGTCGACCTGGCCGGCCAGCAGGGCCGTGACGAGGTCGGTGTCGTTGGTCGCCGCGACCTGGGTGGCCCGGCCGCCCTCGCGGGGCAGCGCGGCGACCATCTCGGCCAGCTCGGCGGTGTTGACCAGATTGCCGTTGTGGCCGAGCGCGATCGATCCGTGCGCGGTGGCGCGGAACGTCGGCTGGGCGTTCTCCCACACCGAGGCACCGGTGGTGGAGTAGCGGGCATGGCCCACGGCGATGTGGCCCTGGAGGGAACTGAGGGAGGTCTCGTCGAAGACCTGGGAAACCAGGCCCATGTCCTTGAAGACGAGGATCTGGGAGCCGTTGCTCACCGCGATGCCCGCGGACTCCTGTCCACGGTGCTGCAGCGCGTACAGCCCGAAGTAGGTGAGTTTGGCGACCTCTTCTCCCGGGGCCCAGACACCGAAGACGCCGCAGGCGTCCTGGGGGCCCTTCTCACCGGGGAGCAGGTCGTGGTTGAGTCGTCCGTCACCACGTGGCACGTCCCAGAGTCTAGGCCAGGTCGCGCATTCATCCGAACCGGGGATGGCCGGGCGGCTGGAGGAGTGCATGAACGGGGAGCTGATGCGCCTGACATGGCCATGACCTTCCGACGGCGTTTTTCGGCCATGCGGGCCCCGCAGCCCTTGGGGCGCCTGGCGTCCCACGGGGTGCGCCGCCCGCGCGGGGTACGTCGGGCGGCGCCGCCACGTCGGCCTCGGCCGGGTGGCAATGTTCGGCGCAGCGGCGGTGTGAGATGCGCGACGTCGCGCCGATCGGCCTTCTGACGGGCTCGGTGGACGGTGACGCGGGGTCGCGGGCGGTCCGCGGCCCGCTCAGCTCATGACGGGCAGCAGGGCGCCGAGGTCGGCGCGTTCACCGCTGGCGCCGACCGTGGCCGCGGCCACCGCCTCGGCCCAGCCCGTGCGGCCGGTGGCCAGCCGTATCCACGTCAGCGGGTCGGTCTCGACGACGTTGGGCGGGGTGCCACGGGTGTGCCGGGGGCCCTCGACGCACTGCACCACGGCGAACGGCGGCACCCGGACCTCGACCGAACCGCCGGGCGCCCGGGCGGCCAGCGCGTCGGCCAGCAGCCGGGTGGTGGTGGCCAGGGCGTGCCGGTCGAAGGGGATCTCCCGGCCGAGGGCGGCGGCCAGATCGTCGGTGTGCACGACGAGTTCGACACAGCGGGTGACGAGGTAGTCGGCGAGCAGCATCGCCCCGGGACGGGTCGGGACGACCCGGTCGTCCGGCTCGGGCGCCACCGCCTCGGCGTACTCCTCGGCGGTGCGCTCCAGCAGTTCCACCGGGTCCTGCTCGGCCGCCGGCCGATGGACGGACTCCGCCACCCCGGCGGCGTACTGCGCGCTCACCGACGGCCACTCCAGCAGGGTGACCTCCGCCGCGGCCGGGGCCGGCTGCCGCAGCGCACGTGCCACGCTGCCGACGGCCATGGACAGATGCGCGGCCAGCTCCCGCACCGTCCAGTCGCCGAGCCGGGTGGGCAGCGCCAGCTCCTCCGGCGTCAACTCCCCTACGACCCGCCGGACATGGGCGTACTGGGCCGTCACGGCGGCGCGGGTCCTGGCCGGGTCGTAGCGGCGGGCGCGCGGTGTGCGCGTGGCAGGTGACATATGGCAAGCCTAGGCGGCACCACTGACAGCCGGCCCGGGATTCCGGGGACGGTCAGGGTGCCGCCCGGGTGTCCCGGCCGCGGACGTCCGGGAGCGGGCCGGCGACCGTCAGCTGCTGCTGAGGCGGCGGCCGCCCCAGGCGTACGCCCCGACGATCAGGGCCAGGCCCCACGCCGTGCCGGCGAAGTAGGAGAGCCCCTCCACATACGTCTCCTCGTAGGCCAGGTGGAGCTGCATCGCGAAGGCGAAGAGCGCGGTGCCCAGCGCGGTGAGCGCTATGGCAGCGGGCCAGAGAGCGCGGTTGTCGTACACGTGGTCCTCCCCAAGAGTCGGCCGGGCGTCATCGTCCGGCGGCAATCAACATCACCAGCAGCGGCACGACCCGCTCGACCGGCACCTCGTAGCGGCCGCGGGCGGCCGTCTGCAGCCAGCCGGCGGCGGTCAACTGCCGCAGGTGGTGGTAGATCTGGCCGGACGTGCCCATGCCGTCGAGCGCGGTGAGTTCCGCGGCGGTGCAGCGACCGCCGAGGATCTCGCGCAGCAGTCGCAGCCGCACGGGCTGGCCGAGCGCCGCGAAGGACTCGGCGGCCGCCGCCCAGTCACCGTCCAGGACGGTGTCGGTGGGCAGGCCGTACTGCCACTCGTAGCGCAGCCCGGCCGGCGTCCGTACAGCGCCGGTGAACATCACGCCCCCGTTGACCGCACCCAGGCCGGCGAACTGCTCCTTCAACCCGTTCAGCGCCCACAGCGCGTCACCGGGGTCCCGCACGGGCGAGGGAGCGGGCGTCGGCCCGGCGGGCCGGGCGCCGCCCTCCCCGAGAGCCGCCTCCAGCTCAGCCAGGCGACGCTCCAGCTCGGCCACCCGCTGCTCCAGATCCACGACAGCAGATTACGGAATTACGTAATTACGAGCAAGAGGAGAAGGGAGGAACCCGCCGCTCGCGCGGTGGCGGAAACGGCGGAACGGCCCGCCAGGTACTCCTGGCGGGCCGTTCCGGCACGGTCGGTCGACGGGGCGCGCTAGGCGATCAGCCCCGGGAAGGTGGCCTCGTGGGCCTCCCCCAGCTCGGCCAGCGAAAGCGTGAACTGCCCCTGGACCACGAGCGCTTCGCCGTCGACGACGCCGATCCGGGTGGCCGGCAGCCCCCGCGCACCGCACATGTCGGTGAAGCGGAGCTCCTCGCTGCGCGGCACCGAGACGATCGCCCGGCCCGCCGACTCCGAGAAGAGGAAGACGAACGGGTCCAGCGCGTCCGGGACGACCAGGCGGGCGCCCTTGCCGCCGTGCAGGCACGACTCGACCACGGCCTGGACCAGGCCGCCGTCGGAGAGGTCGTGCGCGGCGTCGATCATGCCGTCGCGGGAGGCCGAGATCAGGATCTCCGCCAGCAGCCGCTCGCGCTCCAGGTCGACCTGGGGCGGCAGCCCGCCCAGGTGGTCGTGGACCACCTGCGACCAGGCCGAACCGCCCAGCTCCTCGCGGGTGTCGCCGAGGAGGTAGAGCAGCTGGCCCTCCTCCGCGAAGCCGACCGGGGTGCGGCGGGTGACGTCGTCGATGACGCCGAGCACCGCGACCACCGGGGTCGGGTGGATCGCCGCCTCACCGGTCTGGTTGTAGAGCGAGACATTGCCGCCGGTGACCGGCGTGCCCAGCACCTGACAGGCGTCGGCGAGACCGCGGGTGGCCTCGGCGAACTGCCACATCACCGCCGGGTCCTCGGGCGAGCCGAAGTTCAGGCAGTCGGAGACGGCCAGCGGCCGGGCGCCGGTGGCGGCCACGTTGCGGTACGCCTCGGCCAGCGCCAACTGCGCGCCCGCGTACGGGTCGAGCTTGGTGTACCGGCCGTTGCCGTCGGTGGCGACCGCGACGCCGAGGTTGGTCTCCTCGTCGATCCGGACCATGCCGGAGTCCTCGGGCTGCGCCAGCACGGTGTTGCCCTGGACGAAGCGGTCGTACTGGTCGGTGATCCACGCCTTGGACGCCTGGTTGGGCGAGCCGACCAGGCGGAGCACCTGGGCGCGGAGCCCGTCGGCGTCCGCCGGGCGGGGCAGCTTCGCCGCGTCGTCGGCCTGGAGGGCGTCCTGCCACTCCGGGCGGGCGTACGGGCGGTGGTAGGTCGGGCCCTCGTGAGCGACCGAGCGCGGCGGGACGTCGACGATCTGCTCGCCGTGCCAGAAGATCTCCAGCCGCGAGCCGTCCGTCACCTCACCGATGACGGTGGCGATGACGTCCCACTTCTCGCAGATCTCCAGGAAGCGGTCGACCTTGTCCGGCTCGACGATCGCGCACATTCTTTCCTGCGACTCGCTCATGAGGATCTCCTCGGGCGAGAGCGAGGAGTCGCGCAGCGGAACGGTGTCCAGCTCGACCCGCATACCGCCGGAGCCGGCGCTGGCCAGCTCGCTGGTGGCGCAGGACAGCCCGGCGCCGCCGAGGTCCTGGATGCCGGCGACCAGCTTCTCCCGGAAGATCTCCAGGGTGCACTCGATGAGCAGCTTCTCCTGGAACGGGTCGCCGACCTGGACGGCGGGCCGCTTGGCCGGTCCCGTGGAGTCGAACGTCTCGGAGGCCAGCACCGAGACGCCGCCGATGCCGTCGCCGCCGGTCCGGGCGCCGTAGAGGATGACCTTGTTGCCGGCTCCGGACGCCTTGGCGAGGTGGATGTCCTCGTGCTTCATCACGCCCACGCAGAGCGCGTTGACCAGCGGGTTGCCCTGATAGCAGGGGTCGAAGACGACCTCGCCGCCGATGTTGGGCAGGCCCAGGCAGTTGCCGTAGCCGCCGATGCCCGCGACCACGCCCGGGAGCACCCGCTTGGTGTCGGGGTGGTCGGCCGCGCCGAACCGCAGCGGGTCCATCACCGCGACCGGGCGGGCGCCCATGGCCAGGATGTCGCGGACGATGCCGCCGATGCCGGTGGCCGCGCCCTGGTAGGGCTCGATGTACGAGGGGTGGTTGTGCGACTCGACCTTGAAGGTGACCGCGTAGCCCTGGCCGACGTCCACGACACCGGCGTTCTCGCCGATGCCGACGAGGAGGGCATCGTTCTCCGGGGCCTTCTCGCCGAACTGCTTCAGATGGACCTTGCTCGACTTGTACGAGCAGTGCTCCGACCACATCACGGAGTACATGGCCAGCTCCGCGCCGGTGGGGCGGCGGCCCAGGATCTCCCGGATCCGCGCGTACTCGTCCTCCTTGAGGCCGAGTTCGGCCCAGGGCTGGTCGGCGCCGGGCGTCTCGGTGGCGTGCTTGACGGTGTCCAGGCTCATGCGTTGACCAGCTTCTTCAGGATCGAGGTGAAGAATCCGAGCCCGTCGGTGCGGCCGGTGCCGATCAGCGGCTCGACGGCGTGCTCGGGGTGCGGCATCAGGCCGACGACGTTGCCCGCCTCATTGGTGATGCCGGCGATGTCGCGGAGCGAACCGTTGGGGTTTCCGTAGCCGTCGGCGGCCGGGCCGTCGGTGACGTAGCGGAACGCCACCCGGCCCTCGGCCTCCAGCATGTCCAGCGTGCGTTCGTCGGCGACATAGCGGCCGTCGATGTTCTTCAGCGGAATGCTGATCTCCTGGCCCGGCGCGTAGTCGGTGGTCCAGGCCGTGGCGGCGTTCTCCACCCGCAGCTTCTGGTCGCGGCAGATGAAATGCAGGTGGTTGTTGCGCAGCATCGCGCCGGGCAGCAGGTGGGTCTCGGTGAGGACCTGGAAGCCGTTGCAGATGCCCAGGACCGGCATCCCAGCCCGGGCCTGTTCGATCACGGTCTCCATCACCGGCGAGAACCGGGAGATCGCCCCGGCCCGCAGGTAGTCCCCGTACGAGAAGCCGCCGGGCAGGACCACGGCGTCGACCTGGTGGAGGTCCTTGTCGCGGTGCCACAGCGGCACCGCCTCGGCCCCGGCCGCCCGGACCGCGCGCTGGGTGTCGCGGTCGTCGAGCGTGCCGGGAAAGGTGACGACTCCGACCCGGATGTTGCCGCGGCCCGAAGGGCCTCCGTCACGGGTGGTGGTGGGTGACGGGTGGGCCGTCATGACTCGGCCCGCACGGCTTCGTCGACCCGGACGGTGAAGTCCTCGATGACGGTGTTGGCCAGGAAGGTCTCGGCCATCTCGTGGATACGGGCGAGGGCGGCCTCGTCGACCGGGCCCTCCACCTCAAGTTCGAAACGCTTGCCCTGACGGACGTCGGCGATCCCCTCGAATCCCAGGCGTGGCAGTGCGCGCTGCACCGCCTGCCCCTGCGGGTCGAGGATCTCCGGCTTGAGCATGACGTCGACTACGACGCGTGCCACTGGCACTCCCGGTGGTGTGGTGCGTAAGGCGGTGACCTCACAGTACCGTGTTCGAAAATCTACGC
This sequence comes from Streptomyces sp. MspMP-M5, assembly GCF_000373585.1. Taxonomy (GTDB): domain Bacteria; phylum Actinomycetota; class Actinomycetes; order Streptomycetales; family Streptomycetaceae; genus Streptomyces. Next base: position 50,915 of record NZ_KB891891.1, on the reverse strand, counting down.
GCATAGATATGCGACGGCCCCGATCACGGGCCGGTATCGGCGGGAGTGCCCGCCAGGAAAAATCTCCGAAAAGAACGGGGGGCCAGATTGCGGCAGGACACGCTGACGAAATTAAATGGGCTTCACAATGCAATGCCCATCGCTGTACAAATGAAAAAGCATTGATCCCAATCAGCCGGATCCGGAGCATCACCCCATGTCAACAAGGGGTAGCTCCATGAAAGGACCGATATCCGTGGCGCAGCGCGTAGTAGTGACGCTCTCCGATGACATCGACGGAGGAGAAGCCGCAGAGACGGTCATCTTCGGTTTGGACGGGAAGTCGTACGAGATCGACCTCAATCCCGCCAATGCGAAGAAACTGCGCGGCGCCCTCGCTCCGTTCGTGGAGGCCGGCCGCAAGCGGGCGAAGTCCGGCAAGACCTTCCACCGGACCGCGGTGACCCCCGACCCGGCGGCGGTGCGCGCCTGGGCCCGCTCGCACCAGATGGACGTCCCGCCGCGCGGCCGGATCCCCAAGAAGGTCTACGAAGCCTTCAACGCGGCCAACCACTAACCGACTTGCCGGCATCCCCGGGCCCGCACACCGCCGAGTTGCACAGCACCCCCACTGATCAGCTAGAGTCTGGAGCACGCCGAGGGGCGAGGCCGAAAGGCCGAACCCCGAGGAGTCACGCGGGTGTAGCTCAGTAGTAGAGCGCCCCCTTTCCAAGGGGGAGGCGCAGTGTGCAATCCCTGTCACCCGCTCTGACAGTTCAGCCGGTCCAAAGGATCAGGTAGAGTAGCTGTCGCGCCACTGGGTGAAAGCCGAGTGGATGCCTGCGGACGTAGCTCAGTTGGTAGAGCGCAACCTTGCCAAGGTTGAGGTCGCGAGTTCGAGCCTCGTCGTCCGCTCAGAGAAAAGGCCCCGGTCTTCGTGATCGGGGCCTTTGTCGTTTTCCCGGCCGAAATGGCGGGCCGTTCGGTCCGGGATCTTGCGGGCGGTTCGGTCCGCTGCGTTCGGGGATCTTGGGTGGTTGCGTGGTGGGGTACCGCGGTGGTGCGGGGCGGCTTTCCACGGGAAATAGCGACCCTGGCGGACGGCTGAGTCCGGGGTGGGGCGGGCGCGCGGACGGGCCGGCGGTGGCGGGGTCTGCCGGCGTGTGGCGATGGCCACATGGGCCGGGGCGGGCGGCGGGTGAAGGCCGGGCCGCGGGCGGGTGGTGCCGTCGGCGGGGCGGGGGTGCGAGGTGGCGGCGAACGCCACTGCTCCGGAGGCGAGTTGCGCCGGGGGCGGGGCGGCGGACGGGGCAGGCCGGAGCTCCGGGCGGGGGCAGTGGCGAGGTGCGGCGGCGGGGACCGGTGTGCGAAGGCGTGCAACGACGGGCGGGAAGTTGGCTATAGTGGGGCTCGCACCGCGCGGTGGCGACTGGAAACGGACGCCCGGCACGGAGCATGCGGACGTAGCTCAGTTGGTAGAGCGCAACCTTGCCAAGGTTGAGGTCGCGAGTTCGAGCCTCGTCGTCCGCTCAGAGAAAAGGCCCCGGTCGATGCGATCGGGGCCTTTTGTGTGGGCCGGGGTGGGAATCAGGCCCAGGGGTGGCCGGTGAGGCGCTCGTACGCCTCCAGGTACTTGGCGCGGGTGCGGTCGACGATCTCCTGCGGGAGCGGCGGCGGGGGCTGCTCGCCGGTGCGGTCCCAGTCCGCGGCGGGCGAGGCCAGCCAGTCGCGGACGAACTGCTTGTCGAAGGACGGCTGGGGGCGGCCCGGCTGCCACTGGTCGGCGGGCCAGAAGCGCGAGGAGTCGGGGGTGAGGACCTCGTCGGCCAGGGTGAGCCGCTGCGCGCGGAAGCCGAACTCGAACTTGGTGTCGGCGAGGATCAGGCCGCGCTCGCGGGCGATGTCGCGGGCCCGGCCGTAGACCGCGAGGGTCAGCCGGCGGAGCTCGGCGGCGGTCTCGGCGCCGACCTGGTGGGCGACCTCCTCGTAGGAGACGTTCTCGTCGTGGTCGCCGACGGCGGCCTTGGTGGCCGGGGTGAAGATCGGCGCGGGGAGCTCGGAGCCGTCGGTCAGGCCCTCGGGGAGCGCCAGCCCGCAGACCGTACGGGACCGGCGGTACTCGGCGAGGCCGGAGCCGGTGAGGTAGCCGCGGGCGACGCACTCGACCGGGACCATCGAGAGCGAGTGGCACACCAGGGTGCGGCCGGCCCAGTCGGCGGGGGCGCCCTCGGGGACCTCGGTGGACAGGACGTGGTGCGGGACCAGGTCCGCGAGCTGGTCGAACCACCACAGGGAGAGCCGGGTCAGCACCCGGCCCTTGTCCGGGATCTCGGTGGGGAGCACCCAGTCGTAGGCGGAGATGCGGTCGCTGGCGACCATGACGAGGTCGCCGTCGGCGTTCTGGTAGAGGTCGCGCACCTTGCCGGTGTGCAGGTGGGTGAGTCCCGGGACCTGCACGGGCTCGGGCTTTTCTACAAATCCGGACACGCTGCCTCCGCGTAGGTTGATCCAGGAGTCAGGGTGATTCTCCCGTATGCGGGGCGGCGGCTGCGCCGCAGGGTCGGGGTCGGCGGGAGGGCGGCCCTTTCTCAGGAGAGCGAAGCGGAGTGCCGGGCTCCGGGGCGGAGCAGCGCGGCGAGGGTGAGCAGGGCCAGGACGGCGACGCCGGTGAGGATCGCCGGCGGGGCGAACGCGCCGCTGAGCACGGTGGCCCCGTAGGGCGTGAGGAAGCCCAGGTAGCAGACGGCCCAGAACCGCGCGGTGAGGCGGGCGAGGTGGTGCGGCGGCGCCAGCGCGGCGACCTCGGTGAGGCCGTAGGCGACGCAGAGGCCGTAGCCGGCGCCGAGCAGGGCGGCGGCGAGCAGGGCGGTCACCGGCTGGGCGTGGGCCGCGGCGAGCGCACCGAGGAGCAGCCCGGCGGCGGTGACGAGCAGGCCGGCCACGGCGGTGGCGAGGCGGTGCCGGGCGGTCAGCCGGCGGGCGAGCGGGGCGACCAGGAGGCCGGCGCCGGGCGTGACGGCGGTGACGATCCCCGCGTAGACGGTCTGCCAGCCGTGCAGGCGGGCGTCGACGAGGCCGGGGAGGACCGCGAAGGCGAGGGCGGGGCCGGCGAAGACCCAGGGGGCCACCGGGACGACGAGGCGGCGGAAGGGGATGCGGTGGGCGGGGACGGCGGGCTCGGGGGCCGCCGGGTGCGGGGTCCGGGCCGGGGTGGTCTCGGGGGCCCGGGCGGCGCTCAGTGCGGCGACCGCGGACAGGGCGAGGTGCGGGACGTAGGCCAGCACCATCGGGTGCGGGGCCCACTGGGCTATGAGGGAGGCGGCCAGGCCGCCGGTGGCGAAGCCCGCGGAGAGGAAGAGGCCGGAGCGGCGGGCGGCGGCGCCGGGGGTGGGGGCGGTGCCGTACGGCGGGGTGGAGAGCTCCTTGATCCAGACGCTGCCGGCGGTGAGCAGGGTGCCCGCGCCGATGCCGGTGAGGAAGCGGCCGGGCCACAGCAGCGCGGGGGCGGCCGGGCCGGTCATCAGCAGGCAGGTGGCCAGGGCCGAGACGCCCAGGCCGGCCAGGGCGACCCGGCGGCGGCCGAGGCGGTCGGCGAGCGGGCCGCCCAGGAGGAGGGCCGGGATCAGGCCGAGGACGTAGACGGCGAAGAGGGCGGTGGTGGTGGCGGCGGTCAGACCGAGGTGGGCGCGGTAGGCGCCGAGGAGGGAGGAGTACTGGTTGGCGCTCCACCCGGAGGCGGTCATCAGCCAGCCGGCGCGGAGCCAGTGGCGGCTGGCCGGGGCCGGGGCCGCGGTGGCGGCCGGGGTGCCGGCCTGGACCGTCGGGGTGTGTGACAGGGGCATGAGGGAGGTTGTACGGCGCGGGCGGGCGGGCGCGCCGCCTCCGTTCAGGAATCGTGAACGGCCCGCGGACGGGGCCGCGGTCCCGGCTTATCGTGGCGCGTATGGATCTGCGCCGGCTCTCTTCGTTCCTGGCGGTGGTCGAGGAGCAGCACTTCGGGCGGGCCGCGACCCGGCTGTTCCTGTCGCCGGCCGCGGTCACCCAGCATGTGCAGCAGTTGGAGCGGGAGTTCGGGACGCGGCTGCTGGACCGCGGGCGGGGCCCGGTGGTGCCGACGGTCGCCGGGCGGCGGCTGGTGTCGCACGCCCGGACGCTGCTGGCGGCCGCGAACGCCGCGGTGGAGGACGTGGCCGAGGCCGCCCAGGGCCGGCCGGCACCGGGGCGCGGGCTGCGCGTCGGGGTGATGAGCCACGGGTCGGCGGAGGTGACCCCGGCCGCGGTGAACGCCTTCCGCCGGGCCCGGCCGGACGTGCCGGTGACGCTGGTGCAGCTGAATTTCACGGAGCACTGCAGCGCGCTGCGCGAGGACCGGGTGGACGTGGCGTTCGTCCGGCCGCTGGTGCGGGCCGAGGGCATCGAGGTGGACGTCCTGACGACCGAGCAGCGGATCGTGGCGGTCTCCGCGCGCTCGCCGCTGGCGGACGCGGCCCGGGAGGGCGTGCGGATCGCGGACGTCATCGATCTGCCGTTCCTGCGGCTGCCGGCGCGCACCCCGCGGCCGTTCGTCGACTACCTCTACTTCCAGGACGGCGAGCGGCGGGCGCCGGACTGCGCGCTGAACCCGCACGACGTGCTGACGAGCGTGGCGGCGGGGCGCGGCGCGGGGTCCGGGCTGAAGTCCTTCGCCCGCTACTACCCCTGGCCGGGGACGGTGTTCGTGCCGGTGCTGGACGCGCCGAGCGCGCAGAGCGTGCTGGTGACGCGGTCCGGCGACCCGAATCCGGAGGTGCGGATCTTCCGGGCGCTGACGGTGGCGCTGGCGCGGGAGCTGGGGGAGTTCGCGGCGCGCTAGCCGGGGCGCGGCGGGGCTCAGTCGCGCTTGCAGATGCGGTCGAGGAGGTTGGCCGTGGCGCGCTGGACGCGCTGGTCGATGTGGCCGGGGCGGTCCAGGGCCGGGGACCAGGCGAAGGTGCCGGACGAGAAGACCAGGGCGCCGCTGGGCGCGCGGTACAGCGAGGTCTCCTGATGGCGGCGGACGCCCTCGCCGTCGCGGTACGGGGAGTGCGAGAGCAGGATGCGGCGGGTGTGGGCGGGGAGGCTGGTGCGCGGGAAGTAGCGGTCGGCCTCGCCGGCGACCAGGCCGGGGAGTTCGTCGCCCTCGTGGGCGCCGGTGGCCTCCCACAGCCAGTGGTCGGCGTTGCGCACGACCAGGGGGGCCGGCTCGGGGACCCGGCCGGCGTACTGGATGCCCATCAACCGCTGCTCGGGATTGCCCAGTTCGCGCCAGAGGGCGGGGCGGCCGGGGCCCTGGCGTTTGCGGCAGGTGAGCAGGGAGTCGGGGCCGGCCGGCGAGGGGGAGAGCTCCACCTGCCAGTACATGGTGTTGGCGGAGAGGAAGACCAGGGAGGTGCCGGCGTCCCGGGCGGCCTCGACCGTGCGGCGCATGGGCACCGTCCAGTACTCGTCGTGGCCGGGGAAGACCACGCCGCGGTAGCGGGTGGCGTCGACCCGGCCGGCGTGCAGGTCGCGGGCGTCGGCGTAGGCGAGGTCGTAGCCGTAGCGCTCGGCCCAGCGGATGAAGTCGTAGGCGTGGCCGACGTGGAGGGGGAGGCCGGCGCCGGCGTAGGGGCGGTCGAAGGAGACGGTGGTGGCGGCGTCCCCCTCGCCCAGAAGGGCGCCCTTCTCGTCCCAGGCGTGGTAGAGGCTGGCGCCGGTGCGGCCGTCCTCGGGGTAGAGGTTGTACGCCTGCCAGGTGATGTCGGGGAGCAGCAGGAGGAGGTCGGCGGGCTGGTCGTTGCGGACCGTGAAGGGGATGTGGGAGCGGTAGCGGCCGTCGGCGGTGGTCAGGACGGCCACGTAGGCGCCGAGCTGCCAGTACGCGGGGACCTGGAGGCGCCAGGACAGCCACCAGTGGTGGCAGGAGACGGTGCGGTCGACGAGCAGCGGGGTGGGCTGGACGATGCCGGCGAGGCGGGGGCTGGTGGTGATCTTGGCGGCGCCGGCGCCGGCGTAGTGGCCGATGCGGTAGACGTCGATGCTGAAGGGCTGCGGCGGGTCGACCGAGATCCGGAAGTCGATGGCCTCGCCGGGGGCCACCGCGCCGGGGACGGTGAAGCCCTTGATCTGGCGGTGGACGTCGTCGGCGGTGCGGGGGCCGTTGTGTTTTCGGGGTGCGGGCAGCCGCAGGTCGCCGTGGGCGACGGCGGGGTCGACGTACCAGGGGATGATCCGGCCGGAGTCGAAGTAGGTCTCGCTGCCGCGCAGCCAGGGCAGCGGGCCCTGCCCGAACGGATCCGTGACCGCGTGGGCGAGGGCGCCCGATTCCCAGCGCCTGATCTGTTCCGTCGCCACCTTCCACTCCCCTCCCGCGTCCCCCATGGCCGCGGCCGACCGGGCCTTACCCATCCCCCAGCACATCACATTACGCACTCACTTCGTCACCCTTCGTCGTGAATTTAGGCGCCCTTGGCCCGAAGCACGGACTGGAAGGGAACACTCAGCCGCCTCGGTGGGCGACAGGCCCCGGGGTCAGGCCAGCCGGACCGGCTTCTCCGGGCGGACGCCGATCCGGTGCAGCCAGCCGCGGAGCGGTTCGGCGTCGCCGTCGTCGACCAGGCTGAGGACCGGGCGGCCGAGGTCGGAGCGGCGGGTGCCGTCCACGAGGAGGGCCGGGCCGTCGAGCCAGTCCAGGCCGGGGGCGGCGCCGGCGGTGTCCACGGCGGCGCAGCAGACCATCGCCGTGACGTGGTCGGCGAGGAGTTCGCGGGCCGTGCGGGGTGGTTGGAGGGGGAAGAGCGGGAGGCCGTCGGGCGGGCCGTCGCCCCATACGACGCCGGCGGTGGCGGTGCCGCCGGGCTGCGCGGAACGGTCCCGGGCGGCCTGGCGGGCGGCTTCCTCGCGCTCCTCGCGGGCGACCTCGGCGCCGAGCCGGGCGGCGAGCAGATCGCCGGCGCCGGTGTCGTGAGCCAGGCGGTCGATGACCCGTTCCAGGGTCGGGGCGGGGGGCGGGGCAGCCGCGGACGGGGCGGGCTCGGCGGCGGGGGGCTGCGCTGCCCGCTCGGCGTCGAGGGCGCGGGTCAGGCCCGCGGGGTGGTGCGCGGCGGGCGTACGGCTACGGGCGCCGGCGTAGGTGAGGGGCGGGGCGACGGCGGGAGCGTCCGCGGGGGCGGCGGGGCGGTCCGGGGCCGCCCGGCCGGGATCGTGCGGGCCGGTCGGCGGGAGGGCGTCGAGGACGCGGTGCAGCCGGGCCGCCTCCAGGCGCCACTTGCGGTCCACGATCTCCTGCGGGTACTGCTGCCAGCCGACCGGTGACCAGTCCGGGCCGGGCTCGGCCGGGCCGCCGTGGAAGAGTCGGGCGGCGAGCAGGGAGGCGGCGCGGTCGATGGTGCCGGGCTCCTCCAGGAGGTCGCAGGCGGGCCGCTCGCCCAGACGGGAGGCGAACCCCTCGGCGAGGCGGTCGCGGCGGGAGAGCTCGGTGAGCGCGGAGACCACACCGGCGTCCAGCCGGGAGGGCCAGCGGCCCAGTCGCCAGGCGGGCAGCGCGACCCTCGTCAGCAGGCGGTCCCAGCCCGCGTAGGCCAGGCCGACCTGTTCCTGGGCGACGATCCGCAGGCCGTAGTCGACGCCCTGGGCGCGCTCGGAAGCGGCGGCCGCGACCCCGCGCTCCATGAGTGTGGCGTGCTCGCGGGCGGCGCGCAGCAGCAGCCGGGCGACCCGGCCGACGAAGCGGAGCGGGAGGGCGCGCAGCGGATCGCGGGCGCGGGTGGCGACCGCGGCGGCCGCATCCAGGCCGCGGATGAAGCGACGGGCGGCGGCTATGTCCGGATGCGCGGACGGGCCGGTGCCGGCGACCACGGGGGCCAGCAGGGCGCGCAGCTCGGCGACCCGCATCCACCACAGGAACGGCGAGCCGATGACCAGGACCGGGGCCTGGGGCGCCCGGCGGCCGAGTCGCCCGGCGGGACGCGGCGGGCCGTGCGCGCGGTGCGTGCGGTCCTCCAGCCAGCTGTCGCAGTCGGGGGTGAGCGCTATCGCCGAGGGGGCGGGGACGTCGAGGCGGTCGGCGAGGTCGCGGACCAGGCGGTAGAGATCCGGGGCGGCGTCCTCGGCGATCGGCACGGAGGGGCTGAGCGCGGGCCGGGCGCGGACGACGACCGCGGCGACCAGCGCGGCCAGCAGGAGGCTCGCCACGGTGAGCCCACCGACCGCCCAGCGGGCGACCGCCCAGCCGCCTTCGGTGCCGAGCCGCCCGGTGGCGCCGCCCACGAGGAGGACCACGGCGGCCGCGGCCGGCAGCAGGGCAACCGCCAGCGCCGCACCGCGGACGCGGAGCACCGCGAGGGCGCGGGCACGCGCCACCAGGACGCCTGTTTCCGGACTTGCCACGAGCCTGTACACCCCCAGCGGTCCTGACGGAGCGGGACGGAGAACACGGGACGGACGGACGACGGTCGTGCGGTGTGCGGACGAGCGAGCGAGCTCACTCCCCACCCACTGTGGCACCGGCCACTGACATCGCAATGTCGGTGGGCCAGTTGCCGGACGCCCGCCGGGACTCTCGCCCCGGTGCGGGCACCGGCCCCACCGGAGCGGCGGACGCCGCGCCCCCTGCTGCCGGTACCGCTGACCGCAGGACGCTTGCGCGGCACCCTAGTTGGGGGTTCCGGGTTCGTCAGCCGGATACCCGCGCGGTCACTCGATGGAATGGCTTTGGGTAAAGCCATGGACCGGAAGGGAGCGGATCTGGACCGCTTCTCGACCGGCGTCACGTCCCCCGGAGCGCGACCGAGGCATATGCCCGCGCGCGTCACCGGAGATCCAAAGGTCCAGAGATCCGGGAGGCGGACATATGCCTCGGTCGTGGTGGAGGCGGGGCTTGTCGCGGACGACGGACGAGCCGGTCGGGCGCCGCCCCCTGCGCCCCTACTCCCCCGCCGCCGCCTTCGCGGCGATGTCGGTGCGGTGGTGCGAGCCGTCCAGGGAGATCCGGCCGACGGCGCGGTAGGCGCGCTCCCGGGCGGTGGCCAGGTCGGCGCCGGTGGCCGTGACGGACAGCACCCGGCCGCCCGCGCTGAGCACCGCGCCGGACGCGTCGCGCCGGGTGCCGGCGTGCAGCACGTAGGCGTCGGGGGCGTCCTGTTCGGCGACCTCGGCCAGGCCCTCGATCGGGTCGCCGGTGCGCGGGGTGCCCGGGTAGTTGTGGGAGGCGATGACGACGGTGACCGCGGCGCCGTCGTGCCAGCGCAGCGGCGGGCAGGCCGCCAGGGTGCCGGTGGCGGCGGCGTGCAGCAGACCGGCCAGCGGGGTCTTCAGACGGGCCAGCACGACCTGGGTCTCCGGGTCGCCGAAGCGCGCGTTGAACTCGATCACCCGGACCCCGCGGGAGGTGATCGCCAGGCCCGCGTAGAGCAGTCCGGAGAAGGGGGTGCCGCGCCGCCGCAGCTCGTCGACGGTGGGCTGCAGGACGGTCCGCAGCACCTCGTCGACCAGCTCGGGGTCGGCCCAGGGCAGCGGGCTGTAGGCGCCCATGCCGCCGGTGTTGGGGCCCGCGTCGCCGTCGTGGGCGCGCTTGAAGTCCTGGGCGGGCTGGAGCGGGACGACGGCCTCGCCGTCGGTGACGGCGAAGAGCGAGACCTCCGGGCCGTCGAGGAACTCCTCGATCACCACGCGGTCGCACGCCAGCGCGTGGGCGCGGGCGGTCGCGAGGTCCTCGGTGACGACGACGCCCTTGCCGGCCGCCAGCCCGTCGTCCTTGACGACGTACGGTGCGCCGAAGGCGTCCAGGGCGGCGTCGATCTCCTCCGGGGTGGCGCAGACGTAGCTGCGGGCGGTGGGCACGCCCGCGGCTGCCATCACGTCCTTGGCGAACGCCTTGGAGCCCTCCAGCTCGGCGGCCCGCGCCGACGGGCCGAAGGCCGGGATGCCGCGCTCGCGCACCGCGTCCGCGACGCCCGCCACCAGCGGCGCCTCCGGGCCGACGACGACGAGATCGGCCTCCAGGCGCGCGGCGAGGTCGGCCACCGCCCGGCCGTCGAGGGCGTCGACCCCGTGCAGTTCGGCCACCTCGGCGATGCCGGCGTTGCCGGGAGCGCAGTGCAGCGCGGTGACGTCGGGGTCGAGGGACAGAGAGCGGCACAGGGCGTGTTCGCGGGCGCCGCCGCCGATGACGAGGACCTTCACGGTGTGCAGCCTAGACGAACGCACCAAGCGGGCGGCCGCCGGGCGTGCCCCGATCGCACAAGGGCGGGCCCCGGCCGGAAACCGCCGGTCCGTCGGCGCCGGCATCGGCGGCGGCGCCCTCGTCGTCCGCCCGCACGGCGGCAACTCTTTCGGGTGAGATCCGCGGACGTCCTATACCGGATCCCCCACCACTTCCGGGCGGAAAACGGGCGATCTTGGGACAGAGGCCAGCCGTTCGGCGGTAGGAAGGGGGCGGTGCGCAGACGATCCGCAGGCCATGCGCGCACCCCACGGATCCGCGTACGAGGGAGCGCACGGGTGAGTCAGCCGGAGATGCAGCCCGAGGGGCCCCCTCGGGGCGAGGGCGGGGCCGACCGGGGCCGCGGGCGGTCCCCGGACCGGCACCGGAACCACGGCCGGCCCGAGCGGCGCCCCGCCGGCCCGCTCCGCGGCCGCGGCGATCTCGTGGGCCGGGCGTTCCCGCACGGCGACTGGGGGGAACCGGGCAGCCGGCTGGACGCGCTGTACCTCTGGAGCGAGGAGGGCGCGCTGCGCACCGCCGACTGGTATCTGCGCGACCGGCTGACCAAGCGCCGCGGGGCGCGGGCGCTGCGGCTGGGGGCCGCCGCCGGGGTGACCGCGAGCGGGACGCTGCCGCTGCTCGACCTCGCCGGCGTCTGGGAGCACGGGGCGCCGTGGGGCGCGCTGACGCTGCTGGTGGCGGCGGTGTGCGTGGGCTGCGACCGGTACTTCGGGCTGACCGCGGGCTGGATGCGGGACCTGGCCACCGCGCAGGCGATCCACCGGCGGCTGGAGGCGCTGCAGTTCGACTGGGCGGCGGAGAGCGTGCGGGAGGTGCTGGGGCCGGCCGAGGGGACCGCGAGCGAGGCGGCGGAGCGCTGCCTGGGCGTGCTGCGGCGGTTCAACGAGGACGTCGGGGAGCTGGTGCGCACCGAGACGGCGGACTGGATGGTGGCGTTCCGGTCGGCTCCGGTGCCGCAGGCCACGCATGCGGTACTGCCGTGGTCGGCGGCGCGGCAGGAGGGCCCGGGGCAGCAGGGGCGGTATCCGCGGCAGCCCGGTACGCGGCCGAACATGCCGCGGCAGCGGCCGCCGGAGGCGCCGCGCTGAGCACGGGCCGGCGGGGCCGGGGCGCGCCGCCCCGCCGGCCCGGCCCGTTCAGCTGAAGACGATCATGGAGCCCTGGCCCAGGCTCCGGGTGGCGGCGGCGTGCAGTCCGAGCCAGACGTGCCGTTCCCGGGCGAACGGGCCGTCGTCCAGGGGGGCGGCGGCGGCCCGCTCCTCCAGGGAGGTGGGGCCGGCCGGCGGTGCGGGGGCGGCCGGCGGGTTGGCCGGGTCGATGCCCAGCGCCGGGGCGACCAGTTCGAGGTCCCGCAGCAACCCGTGGGAGGAGCCCAACGGGCCGCCGCCGGCCAGCAGTTCCTCGGTGGCGAGCGGGTGCGGGAAGTCGACCGGGACGTAGGCGCCCGCGTGGTCGTAGTGCCAGACCAGGTGGGACTGCTGTGCGGTGGTCTCGAACATCTCCAGCAACTGCTCGTAGTCGCCGCCGAGTTCGCCGACCGGGGTCACCTCCAGGCCGCACAGCCGCAGCAGGTAGGCGCGGCGCAGGAAGTGCAGGGCGTCGTAGTCGAAGCCGGCGACCGGCGCCACGTCACCGGAGAGGCCCGGCATGTAGCTGAAGACCGGGATCTCCGGCAGGCCGGCGCCCACCAGGGCGTCGTTGTAGGCGGCGATCTCTTCGGAGAACGGGTTGTCGGGGCTGTGGCACAGCACGTCGACGAGGGGTACCAGCCACAGATCACATGCCACGGGTGAGGGCTCGCTTCCGGTCGGGGACGGGGGCACCGGCGCACGTACGGCCACGAAGGACGGCCCCTATGCGGCCGATGGTCGGGACAGCGTAGTGCTACCCGGCCGTTCCCACGAGGGCGAGGGAGTGCGCGTTGTAGTCGGCGATCAGCCGCTGGGCGTCCGGCAGGTCGTGCCGCAGCAGGGCGTCGGCCAGTTCGCTGTGGCCGTGCCAGAGGCGGCCCTTGAGGTGCGGCTCGCGGCGCAGCAGCGGCACCGTGAACATCCAGGTCTGGACGCGGATCCGGTCCAGGAAGTCGCTGATGTAGGCGTTCTGGACGATGCCGCTCAGCTCGCGCCAGAACCGCAGGTCGTAGCCGATGAGTACGTCCAGGTCGCCGGCCCGGGCGGCGCGTTCGGCCTCCTCGGCGCGGCGGCGGATGGAGATCAGCACCTCGGCGGGGGTGGCCAGCAGGGCCCGTTCGGCGTTGCTGCGGAAGATGCCCTCGATGATCAGGGTGCGGGCCTCGACCATGGCGCGGAAGTCGTCGGTGGTGAAGGCGTGGACCTTGAAGCCGCGATGCTGTTCGACGTCGAGCAGGCCCTGGGCGCACAGGTCGAGCAGCGCCTCGCGCACCGGTGTCGCGGAGACGCCGTACTGGTCGGCGATCTCCTTGACGGTGAAGGGGTGGCCGGAGGGCAGCCGGCCGGCCAGGATCTCGTCGCGCAGCGCGTCGGCGATCTGCTCGCGCAGGGTGCTGCGCCGTATCACTGAGCTGTCCGGGCCCGGGGCCATGCGGTGCGTCTCCTCCGACGTCCATGGCCGCGTCGGGAGCGGCCCTCCTCACCATAGGCGAGGCGGGTGGCGCGGTTTCACGTGAAACCAGGCGGCGCGGCCCCCGCCCACGATAGGCGAGGGCCGCGCGGCTGCCGTCCGGCGGGGCGCTCAGGCGGTGTGCGCGTCCGCCACCGCCAGGGCCTCGTCGAGGGCGGCGAGGCCCTCCTTGGCCTCGGCCTCGGTGATGGTGCAGGCCGGGACGACGTGGGTGCGGTTCATGTTCACGAACGGCCACAGGCCGCCGCGCTTGCAGGCCGCGGCGAACTCGGCCATCGGGGCGTTGTCGGCGCCGGCCGCGTTGTAGGGCACCAGCGGCTCGCGGGTCTCCTTGTCGCGGACCAGGTCGAGGGCCCAGAAGACGCCCAGGCCGCGGACCTCGCCGACGGAGGGGTGCCGCTCGGCCATCTCGCGCAGCGCCGGGCCGATGACCTTCTCGCCGATCTCCGCGGCGTTCTCCACGATCCGCTCCTCGGCCATCGCGTTGATCGTGGCGACGGCGGAGGCGCAGGCCAGCGGGTGACCGGAGTAGGTCAGGCCGCCGGGGTAGGGCCGCCGGTCGAAGGTGGCGGCGATCTCGGCGCTGATGGCCACGCCGCCCAGCGGGACGTAGCCGGAGTTGACGCCCTTGGCGAAGGTCAGCAGGTCGGGGGTGACGCCGAAGTGGTCGGCGGCGAACCAGTGGCCGGTGCGGCCGAAGCCCGCCATCACCTCGTCGAGGATGAAGACGATGCCGTGGCGGTCGCAGATCTCGCGGACGCCGGCGAGGTAGCCGGGCGGCGGGACCATGATGCCGGCGGTGCCGGGCACGGTCTCCAGGATGATCGCGGCGATCGACCCGGGGCCCTCGAAGGCGATGGTCTGTTCCAGGTGGGCCAGGGCGCGCTCGCACTCCTGGGCTTCGTTCTCGGCGTGGAACGGCGAGCGGTAGAGGAAGGGGCCCCAGAAGTGGACGACGCCGGCCGCGCCGGTGTCGGAGGGCCAGCGGCGGGGGTCGCCGGTGAGGTTGATCGCGGCGGCGGTGGCGCCGTGGTACGAGCGGTAGGTGGAGAGCACCTTGGGGCGGCCGGTGTGCAGCCGGGCCATCCGGACGGCGTTCTCCACCGCCTCGGCGCCGCCGTTGGTGAAGAAGATCTTGTCGAGGTCGCCGGGGGTGCGCTCGGCGACCAGCCGGGCGGCCTCGGAGCGGACGTCCACCGCGAAGCCGGGGGCGAGCGTGCACAGTTTGCCGGCCTGCTCCTGGATGGCCGCGACGACCTTGGGGTGCTGGTGGCCGATGTTGGTGTTGACCAGCTGGGAGGAGAAGTCGAGGTAGCGGTTGCCGTCGTAGTCCCAGAAGTACGAGCCCTCCGCGCCGGCGACCGGCAGCGGATCGATCAGGCCCTGGGCGGACCAGGAGTGGAAGACGTGCGCACGGTCGGCGGCCTTGACGGCGGCCCCGGCGGCAGGGTCGGGAAGCGGCGTGGTCACGGTCAGTACCTCGGATCGGGTCGCTCGGTTCCGCCGCCGGACGGCGCGGCGGACGGCCCCCAGCCTAGGGATCACGTTCCGTCGGCCGGTACCGACACTGTGTATGGCGCTCACCACGCGCGCGGACAGAATGTCTACGGTCCTGGAGGAAACTCCAGGGATGCCCGGGGGTGGGGTACCTGCCCCCGGGCACCGTCAGGATCCGCGGCGTTCAGGGCGTACCGCCCCGCGCACTGCTCAGGCCGCCGCGGGGAAGGCGGTCCGGACCGGGCCGCGCCAGTGGTTGGCGTGGAGGTGCGGGCGGAGCGCCGACAGCCCGCCGCAGTACTTGGTGAAGTCGGCGGCCGGGACGCCGTATCCGGCCAGCAGCCGGTCGGCCTCGGTGAGCCGGCCGGCGGTCTTGGTCTCGACGACGACCAGACCGCCGTCGGCCCGTACGGAGCGGCCGGTCTCCGGGTCGCGGCAGACGAGCGCGGCGTCGCAGGTGACGCGCTGGCCGTCGGCGACGAAGGTGGCGCGCTGGTGGTCGGTCTCGACGGAGCGGCCCAGTTCGGTGGGGGCCTGGATGCCGTAGGAGCGGTCGAGCACGGTGGCGAGGAAGTCGCGCGGGGCCGCGCCGAGGGCCGGGTCGCCGGGCATCAGGGGCCGCCGGTGCTTGACCGTGCGGCCGTGCTCGCCCTTGAGCTCGACCTCGAACTGCCGCTCTCCGGTGTCCGCGTAGAGCCGTTCGCGGATCGTGAAGCACAGCGCGGTGCCCTGCCGGTGGTCGTGGAAGGAGCGCAGGTCGGGGGTGTCGTAGTAGACGGAGCGGTAGCGGAACCAGCGGCGGCCGTTGATGCACAGCGCGGTGAACGGGCCGCCGGGGCGGTGGCGGTCGGTGAGTTCGGCCGCGAAGGCGGCGAAGACGTCGACCGGGACGAGGTACGTGGTGCTGAAGCGCGCGAGGAGTTCGGCGCGCGCCTGGACCTCGGCCAGCGGGACGGGGCGGGCGGCCATGGCGGCGCGTGCGATGGCTCGTACGGCGGGTATCACACGGTCTCCTTGCGGAAGGGGGACGGGGGATCGTGCGGGTCCTGTCGTCGCTCTCTGCGGTTTTTCTCCTTTCTTTACGATCGATAACCCCGGGAAGTTCCGGGACGCGGAATCAGACATCCGCTCCGCCATCTCCCGGGCAGCGCCGGGCTCTTGACGAAATGTCACCCCACCTGCCCGCATGCCCGCGGCGGGCGGCCGCTCCCTGACGGACGGCGCCGGCGCGATCCGCCTCTGAGGCGCGCGCCTTGGCCGAATACCGCCCCACCGGCCGTGCGCACGGCATCGATATCCTCACCGCGGACGAGCGGCCGCTCCCGCAGGCGGAGGCGGGCGGGCCGGGCGAAGGGGGCGGCGGAGCAATGGCACAGGCGAGGCAGCGGGGTCCGGCCGGACGGGTCGGGGGACCGGCACCGCTCGGCGGACTGGCACCGCTCGGGGCCCACGACCCCCGGCGGATCGGCGACTACCGCCTGCTCGGACGGCTCGGCGAGGGCGGCATGGGCCGGGTCTTCCTGGCCCGTTCGGACCGCGGCCGGACCGTCGCGGTCAAGTTGGTGCGCACGGAACTGGCCGACCAGGAGGAGTTCCGGGCCCGCTTCCGCCGCGAGGTGCGGGCCGCCCGGAAGGTCGGCGGGGAGTGGACCGCGCCCGTCCTGGACGCGGACACCGAGGCCGAGACGCCCTGGCTGGCCACCGGCTACATCGCCGGCCCCTCCCTCCAGCAGGCCGTCGGCGGAGGCGGCCCGCTGCCGGAGCGCACGGTGCGGATCCTGGCCGCCGGGCTCGCCCGCGCGCTGCGCTCCGTCCACGCCGCCGGCATCGTCCACCGCGACCTCAAACCGTCCAACGTCCTGCTCACCCTCGACGGCCCGCGGGTCATCGACTTCGGCATCGCCCGGGCCCTGGAGGGCCTCGGCACGAGCACGGTGACGCACACCGGCTCAGCGGTCGGCTCCCCCGGCTTCATGGCGCCCGAGCAGGTCCGCGGCGAGCCGCTCGGCCCGGCCTGCGACGTCTTCTCGCTCGGCTCGGTGCTGGTCTACGCGGCCACCGGCCGCCAGCCGTTCGGCACCGAGACGACGCTGCCGCACGCGATGATGTACCGCATCGCCCAGGAGGAGCCGGACCTGACCGGCCTCCCCGAGGGACTGCGCGGCCTGGTCGCGGACTGTCTGACCAAGGACCCCGCGCGGCGGCCGGCCCCCGAGGAGCTGGCGGCACGGGCGGAGGGCGGTCTGCCCGGCGGGGCGGCCGACGACGAACCCTGGCTCCCGGGGGCGCTGGTCGCCCGCCTGGGGCGGCACGCCGTGGAGCTGCTGGAGGCCGAGGACCCGCAGCACGGCGCGGAGCGCACGGCGGCGCCGCCGACCGCCGTCCACCCCCACGGGGCGCCCGCCGCGGCCCCGGCCGGGCCGGCGTCCGCCACCGTCGCCCCGCGGGCCGGTGCGGCCCCGGCACGCCGCCGCACCGGCCGGATGCTGCTGCTCGCGGCCGGTCTGGTGCTGGCCGGGACGGCCGCCGCCAGCGCGTACGCGCTGCTGGGCGGCTCTGACGGCAGCGCCGCCGCCACCGAGAAGGCCCCGGCCCCCACGACCCCGCCGGGCGGCATCCCGGCCGGCTATCTGGGCGTCTGGTCGACGACGGTGGGCGACTCCGGCCTGGACGTCCGCCGCTTCACCCTCGTCCAGGGGAAGCCCGGGGAGACCGTGCTCCGTATGCAGGCCACCGGCCCCACGTACGACTGCCGGTTCACGGCGACCCTGAAGAGCGCCGGCCCGCCGGTGCGGCTCGGCCCGTCCACCGTGGTCTCCGGACCGCCCGACACCTGCCGGGCCGGTTCCCCCAGCACCCTGGAGCTGATGGCCGGCGGGCTCCGGCGCACCTTCGACGACGCGGGCGGCCTGGCGCCGCTGCTGTACACGAAAACGGGGTGACGGCGAAGGCACCGGGCCTTCGCCGTCACCCCGGGAACGACCCGGCTCAGGACAGGAACGAGTTGATCTCGATCGTCTCGTCCCGACCGGGGCCGACGCCGATCGCGGAGATCGGGGCGCCCGACATCTCCTCCAGCGCCCTGACGTACGCCTGGGCGTTCTTCGGCAGGTCGGCGAAGGTCTTGGCCTGGGTGATGTCCTCGGACCAGCCCGGCAGCATCTCGTAGACCGGCTTCGCGTGGTGGAAGTCGGTCTGGCTGTAGGGGAGTTCCTCGACGCGCTCGCCGTCGATCTCGTAGGCCACGCAGACCGGGATCTGCTCCCAGCCGGTGAGGACGTCGAGCTTGGTGAGGAAGAAGTCCGTCAGGCCGTTGACGCGGGTGGCGTAGCGGGCGATCACCGCGTCGAACCAGCCGCAGCGGCGGTCCCGGCCGGTGGTGACGCCGCGCTCGCCGCCGATCCGGCGCAGCGCCTCGCCGTCCTCGTCGAACAGCTCCGTCGGGAACGGGCCGGCGCCCACGCGGGTGGTGTACGCCTTGAGGATGCCGATGACCCGGCTGATCTTCGTGGGGCCGACGCCCGCGCCCGTGCAGGCGCCGCCCGCGGTCGGGTTCGAGGAGGTGACGAAGGGGTACGTGCCGTGGTCGATGTCGAGCAGGGTGCCCTGCCCGCCCTCGAAGAGCACGACCTTGTCGTCGTCCAGCGCCTGGTTGAGGATCAGGGTGGTGTCGGCGACATAGCCCTTGATCTTGCCGGCGTAGCCCAGCAGCTCCTCGACGACCTGCCCGGCCTCGATGGCGCGGCGGTTGTAGAGCTTGGTGAGCAGCTGGTTCTTGACGTCGAGGGCCGCCTCGACCTTCTGCGTCAGGATCGACTCGTCGTAGAGGTCCTGGACGCGGATGCCGGTGCGGTTGATCTTGTCGGCGTAGGTCGGGCCGATGCCGCGGCCGGTGGTGCCGATCTTCCGCTTGCCGAGGAAGCGTTCCGTCACCTTGTCGACGGTGATGTTGTACGGCGTGATCAGGTGGGCGTTACCGCTGATCAACAGCTTGGACGTGTCGACGCCGCGGTCGTTGAGCCCGCTCAGCTCGGAGAGCAGGACCGCCGGGTCCACGACGACGCCGTTGCCGATGACCGGGGTGCACCCCGGCGAGAGGATTCCGGAAGGGAGGAGGTGCAGTGCGTACTTCTGGTCGCCGACGACGACCGTGTGGCCGGCGTTGTTGCCGCCCTGGTAGCGCACCACGTAGTCCACGGATCCACCGAGCAGGTCGGTGGCCTTTCCCTTGCCCTCATCACCCCACTGAGCACCGAGCAGCACAAGTGCGGGCACAGGCGTACACCCCTTCCGGGCGGGGCATGTCCAACGTGCGTGGATGGCGCGGCGCACGCGTGGTCACGCGTACGTCGTCGCCGGAGCCGTCGGACCGGTGCCCCGGAATAGACGAAGCCCCTGGCGCAATAGCGCAAGGGGCTCTTGCACCGAGATGCTACCTGAGGAAGGACCGAGGTGTCGGCGCAGTCTTCTGGGCACTCTCCCGCGGACTCCGTTCGGGGGTGCCCCCTGCTTGTGGTCATCGACCCGGTCGCCCGCAGGACGGACGGCGAATCCGTGCGCATCGCGAAGGACGTCCTGTGCGCCGGCGCGGGGGCGAAGATCTGCCTGCCGGAGGGGCCGGAGGAATTCCTCCAGGCGCTGTCCCGGCGCGGCCGGCGCCATCCCGTGGTGGTGGGTGACGACCGGGCGCTGCTGCGGGCGGTGGGCCTGCTCCACAGGGAGCGCGAGCTGTCCGGGGTGCCGCTGTCGCTGGTCCCGGTGGGCACGCCGGAGACGGTGGCGCTGAGCCGGACACTGGGCGTCCCCACGGACGCGGTGGCCGCCGCGCGGACCGTCCTGGACGGCGGGGAGCGGCCGATGGACCTGCTCACGGACGACAGCGACGGCATCGTGCTGGGCGGGCTGCGGATCCCGTGCGGAGAGACGGACGGGGGGCTGCCGGAGTACGCGGTGTACGGGGCCGTGAGGGAGCGCGCCGGGCGGACGGTGCCGGAGGCGGCCGGGTGCCCGGAGCGGGCCGCGGCCCGCGGGGGCGCGGACCCCGACGCGGTGGATCCGGGGGACGGCCTCCGCGCCTGGTGGCGGCCGGCGGCCCGCACCGCCCGTACGGCGCTGTCGCTGCTGGCCGCGCCCGCGACCGTACGGCGGGCGCGGGTGCCGGCGCAGCGGCTGCGCCTGCGGATCGAGGCGGACGGGGCGCTGCTGGCGGATCTGGACCGGCCGGTGCGCGGGGTGTCGGTGGTGCCGGGCGCCGCGGACCGCGACCACGGGGCCGAGGTGATCGTGCACTGGCCGGGCGGGGAGCGGCCGGTGCGGGTCCGGGCGCGGGCCGTGACGGTGTCCGGGGCGGACTTCCACTACCGGGCGGACGCGCTCGTCGGCGGGCCGGTGCGGACCCGGACGTGGACGGTGCAGCCGGGGGCCTGGCGGCTGCGGCTGCCGCGGCAGGGGTGAGGCGGGGCCCGGCGCCCCGGGCGGGCGGACGGTGGCCGGGGCCTGACGTCAGCGCCGCGCCGCGCCGTTCTCCTGCCGGGTCTCCGGGGCCGGGCCGCCCTCCTGCTCCTGCGTGCGGAGCTCTTCGAGGTGCTCGCGCCAGCGTTGCATCATGCCCATGAGCTCCTGCTGCATGAACTCCGTGAAGGCCAGGGTCTCGCCGAGGCGGCGGCCGGCGGCGCTCTCCGCCCCGAGGCTGTCCACGCCCTCGCGCAGCACGTCCTCCCAGCGGGTCAGGACGCTGTCCCGGCGGGTCAGGGCCTCGTACCACTGGTCGCTGTGGACGCGGTAGCGGTCGCGGCGGGAGCCGGGCTCGCGCTCGCGGCTGACCATGCCGACCTGGGAGAGATAGCGGATCGCGCCGGAGACCGCCGCCGGGCTGACCTGGAGCCGCTCGCCCAGCTCTGCGGAGGTCAGGACGCCGGAGTCGGAGGCCAGCAGACAGGAGAAGACCCGGGCCGGCATCCGCTGCATGCCGGCGTCGACCATCTGCGCCGCGAAGCGCTCGACGAACGTCAGCACCGCCGCGTCGTCGCGGCCCGCCGTCGCGCTCGTTTCCCGCTCTCGCTGCTCGCTCATGTCCGCATCATCTCCCCTGTTCAGCGCCGTTTCCTCAACTTTATACGGTTTTTTAACTTCACAAATTTATGAAGGTAGCGTACCTTCGGAATCATGACGAAGGCGCACTCCTTCCCCGCGATCCAGGTGTCCGGCCTGGCCAAGTCCTTCGGCCGGACCCGCGCACTGGACGGCCTCGACCTCCGCGTCGAGGCCGGCGAGGTGCACGGCTTCCTCGGGCCCAACGGCGCGGGCAAGTCCACCACCCTCCGCGTCCTGCTGGGCCTGCTGCGCGCCGACCGCGGCACCGCGCAGGTCCTCGGCAGGGACCCCTGGCAGGACGCCGTCGAGATCCACCGCCGCGTCGCCTACGTCCCCGGTGACGTCACCCTGTGGCGCAATCTCTCCGGCGGCGAGGTCATCGACCTGTACGGGCGGCTGCATCAAGGCAGCGGCGCGAAGCGCCTCCCGTGGACGGGTGGTGGCGGGCGACATCAAGGCAGCGGCGCGAAGCGCCTCCCGTGGACGGGTGGTGGTGGGCGACGGGCGGGGGGACTGGACGCCGATCGGCGGAGCGAGCTGCTGGAGCGCTTCGAGCTCGACCCCACCAAGAAGGGGCGCACCTACTCCAAGGGCAACCGCCAGAAGGTCGCCCTGGTCGCCGCCTTCGCCTCCGACGTCGATCTGCTGATCCTCGACGAGCCCACCTCCGGGCTGGACCCGCTGATGGAGGAGGTCTTTCAGAGCTGCGTGGCCGAGGAGCGCGACCGCGGCCGCACGGTCCTGCTCTCCAGCCATGTGCTGTCCGAGGTCGAGGCGCTCTGCGACCGCGTCAGCATCATCCGCAAGGGCCGCACCGTCGAGTCCGGATCGCTGGGGGAGCTGCGCCATCTGACCCGCACGACCGTCGTCGCCGAGCTGGCCGGCCCGCCGACCGGACTCGACGGGCTGGCCGGTGTGCACGGCCTCGCCGTCCAGCCGCTCCGGGGCGGCGGCTGCCGGGTCCGGCTCCAGGCCGACACCGACCGGCTCGGCGCGGTGCTCGGCCCGCTCGGCGCGGCCGGCCTGCGCAGCCTCACCAGCACCCCGCCCACCCTGGAGGAGCTGTTCCTGCGGCACTATCAGGACGACCTGCGCCCCGACGCCCGCCAGCGGGACGGCGCCCGCGCCGGAGGGACGGTCAGCCGATGAGCGCCCTGGCCGCACCGGCCGCCGTCCGCCCCGGCCGCCCGCGTCATCTGGCCGGCACCGGCACCCTGCTGCGGCTGGCCCTGCGCCGCGACCGGCTGATGATCCCGGCCTGGGTGCTGGTCCTCGGCCTGTCCGTCACCGCCATGGGACCGGCCTTCGCGTCGCTCTACGCCACCGCCGCCGAGCGCGCCGGACTGGCCGCGTCGATGAATGCCAGCGGCTCGCTGCGCGCGCTGTACGGGCCGGTCTTCGGCGACTCCCTCGGCGGCCTGGTCGCCTGGCGGATGGCCGGGCTCGGTGCGGTGCTGGCGGCCGTGATGAGCCTGCTGATCGTCGTCCGGCACACCCGGGAAGAGGAGGAGACCGGCCGTCAGGAGCTGCTCTCCGCCGCCATGGTGGGCCGGTGGGCCCCGCTGACCGCGGCCCTGCTCGCGGCGCTGCTCGCCGACGCCGGCGTCGCGGCGCTGACCGCCGCCGGACTGACCGCGGCCGGACTGCCGGCGGTCGGGTCGCTCGCCCTGGGCGTCGCGATCGGCGGCACCGGCCTGCTCTTCGCCGCGCTCGCCGCCATCGCCGCCCAGCTCACCGAGAGCGCCCGGCTGGCCAAGGGGCTGACCGGCGCGGTCCTGGGTGCCGCCTTCGCGCTGCGCGCCGCCGGCGACGCCGCCGCCGACGGTGGCGGCTCCCCCGGGAGCGGCGCCGGCTCCGCGCTCACCTGGCTCTCCCCCGTCGGCTGGGCGCAGAATCTGCGCGCCTACGCCGGCGAGCGCTGGTGGGTGATGCTGCTGCCGGCCGCCGCGACGGCGCTGGCGACGGCGGCGGCCTACGCCCTGACCGCCCGCCGCGACATCGGCATGAGCTTCCTGCCGGCCCGCCCCGGCCCCGCCCGGGCACCCCGGTCGCTCGGTGGCCCCGGCGGCCTGGCGTGGCGGCTCCAGCGGACGGCCCTGGCGGGCTGGACGGCCGGTTTCGCGCTCGCCGGTGCGGTGTTCGGCGGGATCGTCAAGGGGGCCACGAGCCTGGCCGGCGGCAATCAGCGGACCCGGGAGATCTTCGAGCGGCTCGGCGGCCAGCAGTCCCTGGCGGACGCCTTCCTGGCCTCGCTCACCGGCCTGCTCGGCATGATCGCGGCGCTCTACGCCGTCGGCGCGGTGCTGCGGATGCGCGCCGAGGAGACCGGCGGGCGGGCCGAGCCGGTCCTGGCCGGCGCGGTGGGCCGGCTGCGCTGGGCGGCCGGCCACCTGGCCCTCGCGCTGGCCGGCACCGCCGTGGTGCTGGCCGCCGGCGGCCTGACCCTGGGGATCGCCTACGGCGCCTCGGCCGGCGACGTCGCCGGCGGCACCGGCCGGGTGCTGGCCGCCGCGCTCGCCCAGGTCCCGGCGGTGTGGACGCTCGCCGCGGCGGCGACCACCGTCCTCGGCCTGCTCCCCCGCGCGACCGGTGCGGTCTGGGCACTGACCGGCGGCTGCCTCGCCGTCGGCTGGCTCGGGCCGGTGCTGCAGCTCCCCCAGTGGGCGCTGGACCTCTCGCCGTTCGGGCATCTGCCCAAGCTGCCCGGCGGGGCGGTGACGGCCGCGCCCTTCCTCTGGCTGACGGCCCTCACGGTGGTCCTGATCTCCGCCGGTCTCGCCGGCCTCCGCCGCCGCGACATCGGCTGACCCGGGGCCGCCCCGTCGTGCGCCGCCGGAGCCGTAGCGGACTCCGGCGGCGCACTCCGCGATCCGCGGCCCGCCGTCCACAGGGTGTGGACAGCCGGGGCGGGGGCGCCGTCAGCCGCCCGGCGTCACCAGCCGCGCCTCGTAGGCGAAGACCGCCGCCTGGGTCCGGTCGCGCAGTCCCAGCTTCACCAGGATCCGGCTGACGTGCGTCTTCACCGTCGACTCGGCGACGACGAGATGCGCGGCGATCTCACCGTTGGACAGGCCCTGCGCCACCAGCACCAGGACCTCGGTCTCCCGCTCCGTCAGATCGCCGATGCGCTCCTGGGCCGGGGCGCGCGGCGAGCCCAGCCGGGAGAACTCGTTGATCAGCCGCTTGGTGACGGTCGGGGCGAGCAGCGCCTCCCCGGCGGCGACGATCCGCACGCCCTCGGCGAGCTGGCCGGCCGAGGCGTCCTTGAGCAGGAAGCCGCTGGCCCCGGACCGCAGCGCCTGGTAGACGTACTCGTCCAGGTCGAAGGTGGTCAGCACCAGCACCTTGGCGTCCGCGTCGGCGGCGACGATCTCGCGGGTCGCCTCCAGGCCGTTCATCTCCGGCATCCGGATGTCCATCAGGACCACGTCCGGCTTGAGGAGCGAGACCTGCTCCACCGCCTGCCGGCCGTCGACGGCCTCGCCGACGACCTCGATGTCCGGCATCGCGTTGAGCAGCACGGAGAAGCCCTCGCGGACCATCACCTGGTCGTCGACGATCAGTACCCGGATCATGCCCCGCTCCCGCCCCCGGCGGGCTCGCCCGCGGTGTTCGTCACCGGCAGGAAGGCCGCGACCTCGAAGCCGCCGTCCGCGGTGTGGTCGGCCGTCATCTCACCGCCGAGCATCTGCACCCGCTCCCGCATGCCGAGCAGTCCGTGGCCGGCGCCCGGCGACGGCTTGGCGAGCCGGCTCGGGGCGCCGTTGACGATCCGCAGCCCCAGCCCGCCCAGGACGTAGGAGATCTCCACCCGCGCCTCCGCGCCCGGCGAGTGCCGCAGCGCGTTGCTCAACGCCTCCTGCACGATCCGGTACGCCGACAGCTCCACGCCCTGCGGCAGCGGCCGGGCCGACCCGGTGATCAGCGCCTCGACGGTCAGCCCCGCGCCCCGGACGCTCTCCAGCAGCGCGTCCAGGCTGGCCAGCGTCGGCTGCGGGGCCTCCGGGTCGCGCTCGGCGAAGGCGTCCGGGTCCTCGGAACGGACCACGCCGAGGATGCGGCGGAGCTCGGTGAGCGCGGCGACGGCGTTCTCCCGGATGGTGGCGAAGGACTTGGCGAGCTCGGGCGGCGGATCGGCGACGCGGTAGGGCGCGGCCTCGGCCTGGATGGCGATCACCGACATATGATGCGCGACCACGTCGTGCAGTTCCCGGGCGATCAGCGCGCGCTCCTCCAGCAGGGTGCGGCGGGAGCGCTCCTCGGCGGTGACGCTGCGGGTCTCCACGACCTGCCGGCGCTCCTCCCGCCAGGCCCGGACCGCGGCGGCCGAGACCAGCACCACCCCGGAGAAGAACGCCACCGGCGGCATGTCGCCCAGGGCGCCGCTGCGGACGAGCACCGAGACCACCGCCCCCAGCCCGAAGGTGACCCCCCACATCTCCACCGCCAGCCGCGGCCGGGTGCGCAGCACCACCAGCGTCATCACCGCGAGGTGGACGACGAAGACGGAGCTCCAGACGCTGGCGTACGGCGAGAAGAACCGGGAGCCGACCGCCGCCACGAAGAACGCCGCCAGCGACAGCCAGAAGGCGCCCACCGGCCGGAACAGCACCAGCACCGGCGGCACCGCCATCATCAGCGCGAGGACGACGTCCAGCAGCTGACGCGTCGCGCCGGCGTCGTAACCGGAGCCGACGGAGCCCATGAAGATGCAGGCCGCGAGGAAGCCGACGGCGCCGTGCGGGAGCCAGCGGGCACAGCGGCGGGCGCGCCCCGGCAGCCAGGACAGCCGCCGCGCCAGCTTGGCGTCGTCCAGCGGCGGCAGCGGGCGGAGGGCGAAGGCACCGGCGAACAGGTCCTGGCGCAGGGTGTGCAGCACTCCGTGGGCTATCCGCGCCTCGGAGTGCAGGTCGCCCGGTGTCTGGGTGGTCTCGTTCACGTACACCACGGTAAGCAGGGCCGGGCCCTCGGGGCGTCCCCACCGAAGCGGATCTGCCGGGGTCCGTCTCAAGTACTACGCGGGCCGGGCACTACGCGGGGCGGCCGGCACCGGGCGGTTCCGCGGCGGCCTCCGTGGTGCCCGGTCCGCCGCCACGGAGCAGTTCCAGCAGCGTGCGGAAGGCGTCGGTGCCGGGCGTGATCGGGGCGTAGTGGCCGGTGCCGGGCAGTTCGCGCAGCGTGGTCGCGGCGGGGTGGGCGGCGGCGTAGCGGCGGGAGAGCTCCGGCGGGACGTCCGGGTCGTCGGTGCCGTGCAGCAGCGTGACGGGGACGCCGGCGGGCGGGTGGCGGACCGGGTCGGCGTCGGCCAGCCGGCCGGCGAAGCCGGGGCCGGCGCCGAGCAGCCCGGCCACCGCGCCGTCGCTCAGGCCCAGCTCATGGGCGCGGGCCAGATCGGCGACCGGGGCCACCGCGACGACCCGGGTCACCGGCGGGCCGGGGCGGGCGGCGGCGAGCAGCGCGAGATGGCCGCCCGCCGAGTGCCCGACGAGCACGATCTCGCGGGGCGGCGCCCCGGGCCGCGTCCCCGCGTCGGCCGCGGCCGCCACGGCCGCCGGGACGTCCTCGAAGGTTTGCGGCGCGCCGCCGCCCGCGCCGACCCTGCGGTACTCGGCCAGCGCGACCGGCAGCCCGTGCCGGGCCAGCTCCGCCGCGCACGGCGAGAGGTGGCACCGGTCGTACGCGGCCCGCCAGAACCCGCCGTGCAGCAGGACGACGAGGGGCCCGGTCCCGGGCCACGTCCCGTGGAAGTCGACGATCTGGTCCGGGTGCGGGCCGTACGCCACCGTGCGGGCCGGCGCCACCGGGGCCAGCCCCAGCAGCGCCGCCTCCTCGTCGGCCGCGGTCACCCGGCGCCGCCGCCCGCCGCGGACCGCTCCCGCAGCACCTCGCCGAGCACCCACGCCGCCCGCTCGGCGTCCGCGAAGGTGGTGTAGAGCGGGGTGAAGCCGAAGCGCAGCACGTCCGGGGGACGGAAGTCGCCGACCACCCCGCGGCGGATCAGCTCCGCCATCACCTCGCCGGCCCCCGGGCACACCAGCGAGATCTGGCTGCCGCGTCGCCGGTGCTCGGACGGGGTCACCGAGCGGACCCGCCCGGACGGCACATACGCGGCGACGCACTCCAGGAAGAAGTCGGTCAGCGCCAGGCTCTTGGCCCGCACCTCCTCGACGGTGACGCCCTCCCACGCCTCCAGCGCCGCCTCCAGGGCGAGCATCGAGAGGATGTCGGGGGTGCCGACGCGGCCGCGCAGCACACCGTCGGCCGGGGTGAAGCCGGGCTCCATCCCGAACGGGTCGGCGTGCGAGTTCCAGCCCGGCAGCGGCGACTCGAACCGCTCCTGGAGGCTCTGCCGGATGTAGAGGTACGCGGGCGAACCGGGGCCGCCGTTGAGGTACTTGTAGGTGCAGCCCACCGCGAGGTCCACCCCGCACGCGTCCAGCGCGACCGGCAGCGCGCCGGCGCTGTGGCACAGGTCCCAGACCGCCAGCGCGCCCGCGGAGTGCAGCGCGGCGGTGATCTGGGCCATGTCGTTGAGCTCGCCGGTGCGGTAGTCGACGTGGTTGACCAGCGCCAGCGCGGTCCGCTCGGTGACCTCGTCGGCGATCCGGGCCGGCTCGACCGGCCGGACCGCGAGGCCGGCCATCCGGGCCGCGGAGCGGGCGACATAGCCGTCCGTGGGGAAGGTCGTGGCGTCGACCAGGATCTCCGTGCAGCCCTTCCCCGCCATCCGGATGCCGCCGGTCACCGCCTTGAAGACGTTGACGCTGGTGGAGTCGCCGACCACCACCTGGCCCGGTGCCGCCCCGACGAGCGGGGCGATCTTCTCGCCGATCCGCTCGGGCGCGGTCCACCAGCCGGCCTCGGTCCAGGACCGGATGCGCAGTTCGCCCCACTCGCGTGCGATCACCTCGGCGATCCGGCCGGGCACCGACCGGGGCAGCGCGCCGAGGGAGTTGCCGTCGAGATAGCTGGTGGCGTCGTCGAGGACGAACCGGTCGCGGGTGGCGGTGAGCGGTCCGGCCGCGTCGAGTTCGGCGGCGCGGGCCGCCTCCGTACGGGCCCCGGCGGTGCCGGGGCCGGGGCTCTGCGGGGTCTCGCGGCTCTCAGACATGGCTTCGTGCCGTCCACAGCTCGGGGAAGACGTTCTTACGGGCCCGCTTCTCCAGCCAGGCGACCCCCGCGGACCCGCCGGTGCCCATTTTCGCGCCCATCGCCCGCCGGGTCGCCACCAGATGGTCGTTGCGCCAGCGCCAGACCAGCTCCGCGACATCGGTCAACAGCTCGCCGAGCCGGGCGAGTTCGGAGTCCTGCGAGCCGGCGAAAACGGCGGCCCAGACCTCCTCGACGGCCGGGTCCGGTTCGTAGCGCTCGGCCACGTCGCGCCGCAGGACGGCCTCCGGGACCGGGTGGCCGCGGCGGGCCAGCAGCCGCAGCACCTCGTCGTACAGGCTCGGTTCGTGCAGCGCCTTCTCCAGCGCGGCGTGGTCCTCCGCGGAGCCGCGGTGCGGCACCAGCATCGACGCGGACTTCTCGCCGAGCAGGAACTCCAGCCGCCGGTACATCGCGGACTGGAACCCGCT
The DNA here is from genome assembly GCF_000373585.1 of Streptomyces sp. MspMP-M5. GTDB lineage: Bacteria > Actinomycetota > Actinomycetes > Streptomycetales > Streptomycetaceae > Streptomyces. Next base: position 22,943 of record NZ_KB891891.1, on the reverse strand, counting down.
GCCCTCGCCGAGCGCGCCGCGGTAGGCGTTGAACTGTGCGGGCGTCAGCCGGGCCAGCGGCTTCCAGGCGGCGTTCAGCGCCTCCAGCTCCCACGTGGAACGGCGCAGCGCGTCCGTCGCCACCGGCAGGTCGTCCCGGCGCAGCGCGTCGGCGGCGGTCTGCCACTCGTGGACGATGACGGTGAACCACAGCTCCATCACCTGGGTGGTCACCAGGAAGACCATCTCGCCCGGGTCGTCGGACTGGAGCTGCTGGAGATGGGTGAGGACGCTCGCGCGGACGTAGTCCTCGTACGGGGTGGTGGTGCCGGCGCCGATGCTCAGATCGGGGCCGAACGGCGGTTCCACCTCGGGGGGCGCGGCGTCCGGCGACGGGGCCTGATGCGCGGAACGGGTGGGAGACGGTTGCGACATGAGGGACTCCTCAGGTGCGAACTACCGGGTAGCGGTCCGCTCCTTCCTCGTCGGCACGGGAGCCCCGGTCCCCTCGGGCGCGAGATGACCCGGCCCACTGAAATCATCGGTGCTGCACCACCACCGCGCAAGGGCCGGGCACGATCTTGCGCCCGGCCCCGGGACCGCCCGCCCCGGGGCCGGGGCGGGCGGTCCCGGCGGCTCAGGAGAGCGTGTCGGCCGCGGTCGGCGACGAGTCCCGGAGGAAGGTCGAGCAGCGCTCGTACTCCTCCTGCTCGCCGATGGCCTGGGCGGCGCGGGCGAGGGCGTGCAGCGCGCGGAGGAAGCCGCGGTTGGGCTCGTGCTCGAACGGCACCGGGCCGTGGCCCTTCCAGCCGGCCCGGCGCAGCGCGTCCAGGCCGCGGTGGTAGCCGGTACGGGCGTAGGCGTACGACTCGACGACCCGGCCGGCCTCGAAGGCGTCGTCGGCGAGCTGGGCCCAGGCCAGGGAGGAGGCCGGGTACTTCGCGGCGACGTCGGCGGGCGCGGCACCCGAGGCGAGCAGCGCGCGGGGCTCCGGGTCGTCGGGCAGGTGCGTCGGGGGCGGGCCCCCGAGGAGGTTTTCGTGAATGGGCATGGTTCCTAGTCTGCCCTTCCGCTGCGCTTGGCCGGCATCCCACGTTGTCGGCTTTCCCGCCGTGGGGTGTTTTTTTGCGCCTGCGGCGTTCCGCTGCGCTGGGGGTGCCTCCTACGTCGTCGGGTTTCCCGCCGTGGGGTGTCTTTGCGCCTGCGGCGTTCTGCTGCGTTGCTTCCCACGTCGTCGGGTTTCCCGCCGTGGGATGTTTTTGCGCCTGCGGCGCGGGGCTGTTGGGTGCGGTGACGGGGCGGAGGGGTAGGGGTGTGCCGGACTGCTTCGCTTTACGTCCGGCACACCCCTACCCCTCCGCCCCGTCACCTCCCGTGGGTGGGTGGTTGGAGGGCGGTGGGGATGCGCGTCGGGGGCGGGTGCGGGTCAGGGTGTCCTGGGTGCCGGGGTCCAGGGGTGGGGCGTTCACGCCGCAGTGGTAGGTGCATTCGGCGTGGCAGGGTTCGGGGGTTTCCGGTTGCGCGGGATGGAGGATGTCGCGGCGGACGGTCAGCCAGGCGATCAGGGCGCCGGCCAGCAGGATCGCGGCGGACAGCGGCATGGCGCGGCGGAAGGCGGCGGCGAAGGCGGGGGACGAGCGGTAGGTCTCGGGGCCCATGCCGGCGAGCAGGGGGAGGGCGGCCACCGCGACCAGGCCGGCGGCGCGGGCGGCGGCGTTGTTGATGCCGCTGGCCAGGCCGGCCCGGTCGACGTCGACGGACGCCAGTACGGTGGCGGTGAGCGGGGCGACCAGCGTCACCATGCCGGCGCCGAGGACCACCAGGGCGGGCAGCACGTCGGCGAGGTAGGAGGCGCCCGGGCCGACCCGGGTCATCAGCAGCATGCCGGCCGCGCAGAGCACCGGGCCGACGGTGAGCGGGATGCGCGGGCCGATCCGCTGGCCCAGTTCGCCGGAGCGGGCCGACAGCAGCAGCATCAGCACCGTCGTGGGCAGCAGCGCGGTGCCGGCCTGGAGGGCCGAGTAGCCGACGACGACCTGAAGCTGGAGCACGGAGAGGAAGAAGAAGCCGCCGAACGCGGCGTAGACGCAGACGGTCACGGCGTTGACGGCGGTGAACTGGCGGATCGTGAAGATCGCCGGGGGCAGCATCGGGTCGGGGCGCCGCCGTTCCACGTGGAGGAAGACCGCGCCGAGCAGGACACCGACCACGGCGGGCACGATCACCGCGGGCGAGGCGCCGCGGCCCGGCGCCTCGATCAGTGCGTAACTGACGCCGGCCAGCGCCAGCGCGCCCAGGACCGCCCCGGGGACGTCGAAGCCACGGGCCCGGCCGGTGTGCCGCTCGCGGGTCTCGGGGACGTGCCGCAGCGCGATCGGGACGCAGGCCGCCGCCAGCGGCACGTTGAGGAAGAACACCCAGCGCCAGCCCGCGCCGTCCACCAGCCAGCCCCCGACGAACGGGCCGACGGCCGCGGCCACCCCGCCCAGGCCGGACCAGGCGCCGACGGCGCGGGCCCGGTCGTCGTGGTGGAAGACGGCCTGGATGAGGGCGAGCGAGCCGGGGGTGAGCAGGGCGCCGCCGATCCCCTGGAGCGCGCGGGAGGCGACCAGCATCCCGGCGTTCGGGGCCAGCCCGCACAGCAGCGAGGCCACCGCGAACCAGACGACGCCGATGACGAAGATCCGGCGCCGGCCGTACCGGTCGCCCAGTGAGCCGCCCAGCAGGATCAGCGAGGAGAGGGTGAGCATGTAGGCGGTGACGGTCCACTGGAGGACCGCGAGGTCCGCGTTGAGGTCCGCGCCGATCCGGGGCAGCGCGACATTGACGACCGTGCTGTCGAGCATCGCCATGCCCGAGCCGAGGACGGTCGTGGTCAGTACCCAGCGGCCCTGCGGCGAGGCCAGCCGCACCGGCCCCGGCTCACTCCTGACGGGTTGCTCCATACGGCGAGCATGCCCCGTTCCAAGGGCGCCCGCCCCACGGACGGCGAAGGGCCCCGCAAACCGGTACGGCTGCGGGGCCCGGGAAGCCGCCGGGCGGCTACTTCAGCTTGGTGCCCGTGGAGCGCAGGTTGGCGCACGCCTCGGTGACGCGCTTGGCCATACCGGCCTCGGCCTGCTTGCCCCAGGTGCGCGGGTCGTAGGTCTTCTTGTTGCCGACCTCGCCGTCGACCTTCAGCACACCGTCGTAGTTGCGGAACATGTGGTCCGCGACCGGGCGGGTGAAGGCGTACTGGGTGTCGGTGTCGAGGTTCATCTTGACCACGCCGTTCTCCAGCGCGGTGGCGATCTCCTCCTCGGTGGAGCCGGAGCCGCCGTGGAAGACGAAGTCGAACGGCGACGCCTTGCCGTACTTCGCGCCGACGCCCTCCTGGAGGTCCTTCAGCAGCTCGGGGCGGAGCACGACGTTGCCCGGCTTGTAGACGCCGTGGACGTTGCCGAAGGAGGCGGCGAGGAGGTAGCGGCCCTGCTCGCCCAGGCCCAGCGCCTCGGCGGTGCGCAGCGCGTCCTCGACCGTGGTGTAGAGCTCGTCGTTGATCTCGTGGGTGACGCCGTCCTCCTCGCCACCGGTCGGGGTGATCTCGACCTCAAGAATGATCTTGGCGGCGGCGGCGCGGGGCAGCAGCTCCTGCGCGATGGCGAGGTTGTCGACGAGGGTCTCGGCGGAGCCGTCCCACATGTGCGACTGGAAGAGCGGGTTGCGGCCGGCCTTGACGCGCTCCTCGGAGATCGCGATCAGCGGGCGGACGTAGCCGTCCAGCTTGTCCTTGGGGCAGTGGTCGGTGTGCAGGGCGATGTTGACGCCGTACTTCTCGGCGACCACGTGCGCGAACTCGGCCAGCGCCACCGCACCGGTGACCATGTCCTTGCTGTACTGGCCGCCCAGGAACTCCGCACCACCGGTGGAAATCTGGATGATGCCGTCGCTCTCGGCCTCGGCGAAACCGCGCAGCGCAGCGTGCAGGGTCTGCGAGGAGGTCACGTTGATGGCCGGGTAGGCGAACTTGCCTGCCTTCGCCCGGTCCAGCATCTCGTTGTAGACCTCAGGGGTTGCGATGGGCATCTGTCCGCTCCTTGTGTGTGCGGGGTGTGCGTTCTTGGCCCTGACCAGGGGGCGACGACTTCGCCGTGGCACATCTTCCCAGACTCACTGGATTGCTCCACATCGCCCGTGCGGCCGCCGGCCGGGTACGGGACGCGGTGTGCCGTGCCACGGCAGACGGCGTTTCACGTGAAACACTGCCCTGTTTCACGTGAAACACCGGGCCGTGGGCAATGCCACAGATCGGCGAGAACGACCCGATCGGGTCGTCAGCCCAGGCCGAGGTCGCCGAGCTGGTAGCCGGTGAGGTAGGGGAGCCCGGCGTCGGCGATGGCCGAGGCGGCGCCCCGGTCGACGATCGTCGCCACCGCAACGACCTCGGCGCCGGCCTCCCGCGCCGCCTCGACGGCGGTCAGCGGCGAGCCGCCGGTGGTGGAGGTGTCCTCGACGACCAGGACCCGGCGGCCCGTGATGTCCGGGCCCTCGATCCGGCGCTGCATGCCGTGGGCCTTCTGCGCCTTGCGGACGACGAAGGCGTCCAGCCGGCGGCCGCGGGCGGCGGCGGCGTGCAGCATCGACGTCGCCACCGGGTCGGCACCGAGCGTCAGACCGCCGACCGCGTCGAAGTCCAGCTCGGCGGTGAGGTCGAGCATCAGCTGACCGACCAGCGGCGCCGCCTGGCTGTCGAGGGTGATCCGGCGCAGGTCGATGTAGTAGTCGGCCTCCTTGCCGGAGGAGAGCGTCACCTTGCCGTGCACCACGGCCTTGTCCTTGATCTGCTGCAGCAGCTCGCCGCGCACGTCGTCAGTCATGCGCACGAGCTTAGGACAGCGCCCTCACCACGGCGTCCGCGGCTACAGGGCACGCCAGCTCCAGGTCGTGGAGATCTCCAGCGGATCGATCGGGGTGACCAGGCGCGGGGCGGTGTTCAGCCCGTTCGGCGGGCCGGACTGCGGCTCCACGCAGACCGCCGCCTCCTGCTCGTCGTAGACCACGACCCATTCGGCGCGGCTGGAGACCGTCAGCTCCAGCCGGTCCGGCCAGGTCAGCGTCACCTCGACGCCGCGCGGCATCCCGAAGCAGTCGTCCCAGGGGCCGGGCTTCGGCGTGATCCGACGACCGGTCGGGAGGTGGTCCTGCCCCCGCTCCTCCTGCCACTCGGGGGCGAAGTCGATGCGGACGTCGCCGCCCTCGCCGAGGTTGCGCAGGAACCACGGGTGCCAGCCGGCCTGCGCCGGGAAGGAGTCGCCGGCCGCCTCGACGCCCATGCTCAGCGTGAGCGAACCGCCGTCCTCGGCCAGCTCGACGACCTGGGTGACGGTCCCCGGATACGGCCAGGGGGCCGCGGGGTCGGCCAGGTCGTAGGTGAAGGCGGCCCCGGTGTCGTCGGCGCGCGCGGTGCGCCAGCGGAGGTCGCGGCCGGTGCCGTGGATGGCGTGCGGCGAGGAGTTGACCGGCATCTGGTGCAGCTCGCCGCCGTTGCGGAACCGTCCCTGGTCGATCCGGCCGCACCACGGGACCATCGGGAAGCAGCCGTACTTGTCGCCCTGCCGCAGCAGTTCCGTGCCGCCGACGCGCAGGCTGCCGATCCGGCAGCCGTTGTCCGGGTGAACGGTCAGTTCGGCGTCCCCGGCGGACAGGAGTACGCCGTCCGCGCCGCGCTCCCGCGCCGCGCTCTGCGTGGTGTTCTCGGTGCTCACGGAAGCGACCCTAATGGTGTGCCCGGCCGCACGCCGGTATCCGGACGGTGGGCGGACCGCCGCGTCAGCGGCGCCGCCGCAGCACCCGGCCGACCACCACGGCCGAGGCCAGCACCACCGCGGCGGCGGGCGCCGCCCAGCGCAGCGGCACCGAGCTGCCGCCGGGCTCCGGCGCGGGCACCGGCGCGTACCGGCCGCGCGGCGGCGCGTGGTCCACCTCCTCCGCGCTGCGCCCGATCATCGTCCGGCGGGCGTGCGCGGCCTCCGCGGGCACGACGCCGGACAGCTCCTCCGGATCGCCGGTGGCACCCGGCCCGTCCTCGTCTTCGACGTCTTCGACGTCTTCGGCGCCGAACGCGGCCTCCTCCAGGGCGTCGTCGACGTCGGCGAGCGGATCGAGGGACGAGGGCGGGACCTCGGTGTCGAAGAGGCCCGGCGCCACCGGCCCGGGGGCCTCCTCCGGCGCCTCCGTGACCGGGCGGTCCGTCAGATCCGCCGCGAGGTTCTCCGCGAAACGGTCCAGCAGGCGCCGGCCGGCGGCCGCGGCGGACCGGCCGTCGGCGGCGGCCAGCCGTCCCTCGCTGCGGACCGTGCCGGTGCACACCAGCGTCGTCCCGGGACCGGGCTCGGCGGCCGGGGTCGGCCGGACGGTCAGCGTCAGCGCCACGGTCCCGTCGCCCCGGGTCTCGGTGCCGTTCGCCTCGATGGTCACCGGGGCGACCGCCGCGCCGTCCCCCCGGCCGTCGTCCGGACCGCCGCCGACCGTCAGCGCGCCGCGATAGGTGATGGTGGAGCCTCCGATGCGCAGCCGCAGCCGGCCCTCGGGGCGGTGCGGGGCGGCATCGGCGTCGAGCTGGACTCCTGGGACGCAGCGCGCCACCCGCTCCGGTTCGGTGAGCGCCTGTCGCACGGTCCCGACGGGAAACGGCACGTACACCTCATGCTCCATGGCATGGGAGCCTAATTCCTTCACCAGCACCGCGGGGACCCCCGGTCGGTGTCCGTGGTGTGCGGGATGCGGCTCCCCGCCCCGGCCGACCGGCGCGGGGCGCGGCCCGGCGCTCACTGGAGATAGCGCGGATGCATCAGCGTCGAGGGCGGCAGTCCGGGGATCCGCTCCCGGGCCTCGTCTCGCCGGCCGGTCCGCAGGGCGCCCAGGGAGAGAGCGGTGGGCGGGGCGTCCGGGGCGGTGCCGAGGGAGGGCGGCCGGCGAGCGGTGAGGACGAAGCCCCAGTACTGCGGTGTGCCGGAGAGCGCGGCCGGACCGGGCCCGTTCGGCGGGGCGAAGGAGGCGGCCGAGCGGTCCGGGCCGGCCGAGAAGCCCGAGCGGCGCCCGGGGATGGGGATCCGGTACGGCAGAGTCCGCAGGCCCACCGAGCGCAGCGTCGCCTCCACCGTCCAGTACGTCCGCGGCCGGGCCTGCGGGGGCCCGGCGTGCACCACCAGCCGTCCGCCGGGGGCCAGCATCCGCGCGGCGAGGCCGTAGAACTCCTGGGAGTAGAGCTTGGTGCTGGCGGTGATCCCGGGGTCGGGGAGGTCGGAGACGATCACGTCGTAGCGCACCGGCCGGCGGCCGGCCGAACGCCCCTGCCCGCGCAGCCAGTTGAAGGCGTCGGCGGTCACCACCCGCACCCGGGGGTCGCCGAGCGCATGGCGGTTCAGGGCGGACAGCCCCGGGTCCGTGCGCGCCAGCCGCACCACTTCCGGGTCGATCTCGACGACCGTCACCGACCGGAGGGAGCGGTAGCGCAGCAGTTCGCGCACGGCCAGGCCGTCACCGCCGCCCAGGACCAGCACCCGGCCGTGCGCGCCGCCGGCCATCGCGGGGCCCACCAGCGCCTGGTGGTAGACGCGCTCGTCGCCCGAGTCGACCTTCAACCGCCCGTCGAGGAACAGCTCCAGCGGACTGCCGGAACCTTTCCTCCCCCGCCCCGAGCCCGCCCCGCCCCCGGGCGCACCGCCCATGCCACCGGTGAGCACCACCTCCTGGACGCCGGTCTGCTCCGCGATCCGGGCCGGCGCGCCGTACACCGCCCGGCGCGCGGCCTGCTCGAAGGGTCCGGCCAGCACCACGCCCGCGCCCAGCAGCGCGAGCACCAGCACATTGACCGCGCCCAGCGCCCACCGCGCACGGGTCGTCAGATCGCGGCCGAAGAGCCACAGCACCAGCACCGCGCCGGCGAGGAGATTGACCGCGCCGGTGACCAGCGCGCCCGTCAACTGCCCCAGGCAGGGCAGCAGAAGGAAGGGGAAGGCCAGGCCGCCGACGAGCGCGCCCACATAGTCCGCGGCGAAAAGGTCGGCCACCGCGCCGCCGGCGTCCTGCCGGCGCACCCGCTGGATCAGCGTCATCAGCAGCGGTATCTCGGCGCCGATCAGCACACCGATGCCGAGCGAGAAGCCGACCAGCGCGGAACGGGACTGGCCCAGCCAGGCGAAGCAGGCGTAGAGCGCCATCGCGGAGCCGCCGCCGACCAGCGCCAGCACGGCCTCCACCGCGCCGAAGCCGATCGCGGCGCGGCAGCGCAGCCGCTTGGCCAGCAGCGCCCCGACGCCCATCGCGAAGACCATGAAGGACAGCACGACCGACGCCTGGGTGACCGAGTCGCCGATCAAGTAGCTGGCCAGCGCGACCAGTTCGAGCTCGTAGACCAGGCCGCAGGCGGCGCAGACGAAGACCGCGGCGAGCACCAGCAGCCGGCCGAGCGCGGACGGCACCGGCAGCCGCGCCGGAGTCAGGGCCTCCGACGGCCCGGGCGAGCCGGCGACGAGAGGCTCTGGCGGGTCGATCATGACATGAACGCTACGTGACGATTCGGTGCCCCTATGTCACCCACACGAGTGCAGTCTGCGTGCCGTACGCATCAGTTGAAGCGGTCACGACCGGGGTGCGCAGAGGTCCGGCGGGCCCGCCGTCAGACGGCGACCGCCGCCCGCACCCCCACCCGCGTACGGGTCGCCACCAGCCGCCCTTCCTGCGGATACGCGTGCCAGGTGCGCCAGCGCACCTGCCCCTGCCGGCGCTGCGCCAGCATCGCGGTGAAGGCGTGCGGCGAGCCCGGGAAGGTGCCGGCCAGGCCGTGCGGATGCTCGGCGACCAGGGCGAGCAGCTCCTGAGCGCGCCCCGCGAACGAGCCGCGGGAGAGCGTCTCGACGTGCGCGGCGAACTCGTACTCCCAGTCGCCCAGCCGTTTGGCCACGCCCAGCGGCAACGGGGTGCTGCTGCCCGGCATACAGGCCACGGTCTCCGAACACGTGCCGTGCTCCTCTTCGAGCAGCACCTGATGAGAAGCCCCGAGCAGCCTCAACTGCACCTGGGCGTCGTCGAGTTGAAGGTCCAGTACGGCCAGCGCCGGCAGGGGTTCCCTGCCCAGGGCCCAGGCCAGGTCGGATGCTCGGGTATCGGTGTAAGCCGTCTTCAAGGTGGTGAGCATGGGTCGGCTCCGCAAGCACGCAGTGGATGGTGGGCCGGCCCGCCCGAGATGGGGATCAGGGATGCATGACTGCCTGCCGGCTCGTGCCCACGCGAAGGTCCGAGAACTGGGGGATTCTCAAGGGAGAGAGAATCACGGATGGCGTGGCGCACACAGCGTTTTTACCCATCTTCGCCCTGGTTTCCATCCCTAGAGGGCCATGCAGTTCACCTGTTCAACACCCCATCGCACAAAGGTTGTTGGGCGGTTTCACGCCACACGCCGGGCGCATATGCAAGGCCGCATGAGCTACCCGCATGTGTGGCCGCGCGGGGGCGCCGAAAAGCGTGCAAAGCGGGTCGGGGCAGCGGTGAAAAGCGCGGTGCCCACGACCGCGGGCGGGTGCGTCCCGCGGTCGTGGGCACAGGCGTACGCGTGCCGGTGGGGCGGCTCGGCGGCCCCGGGCGCGCGCTCAGGAACCTCCGCCGCAGCCGCCTCCGCCGCCGCAGGAGGAGCCCCCGCCGCAGGAGTGCCCGCCGTGGTGGCCGCCGTGGTGGCCGCCGCCCCCGCCGCACGAGTGGTGATGGTGGTGTCCGCCGCCCGCACCGGAACCTGCGTCGCCGCCGCCGGCCACCCACCAACTGCCCCCGCCGCCACTGGTGCTGCGCGAGCGCCCGTATCCCCCGCGCGCACCGCTCCCCTTGCGGCTGCCGCCCCGCGCGACCACGGCCCCCACTCCCAGCACCGCCAGCACGACCACCGCGATCAACGCGAACATCGCCAACCCCATGTGCACTGCCGCACACTCCTTTCCTTCCCCCGAAGCGCGGGGGCGCCTCGCACGCCCTTCAGGCAGTGGAGGAGCATCGCCCCGTACGCCACCGCGGCGCCGTCCCGCGCCGCGCGGCCGCCCTGGTCGGCGGCCGTCCTCGTCCTTGCTGCGGGGCTCCTGCCCGGACCGCGCCGACTCAAAAGCACAGTTGAGGAACTCCAGAGGTTCGGCGGAGGATGGCGCCCATGGACCGACCGCTGCTCAACCGCCGCCTCGCCGCCTTCGGCACCACGATCTTCGCCGAGATGTCGGCACTCGCCCAACGCACCGGCTCGATCAACCTCGGCCAGGGCTTCCCGGACGCCGACGGCCCGGAGGAGGTCCGGGAGGCCGCGGTGCGCGCCCTCCGGGACGGCCGCGGCAACCAGTACCCGCCCGCCCCCGGCGTCCCGGAACTGCGCACCGCCGTCGCCGCCCACCAGCAGCGCTTCTACGGGCACCTGGGGGTCTCCTACGACCCCGACACCGAGGTCCTGGTCACCGCCGGCGCCACCGAGGCCATCGCCGCGTCGCTGCTCGCCCTCCTCGAACCGGGTGACCAGGTGATCGCGCTGGAGCCGTACTACGACTCGTACGCCGCCTGCATCGCGATGGCGGGCGGCCGGCGCGTCCCGGTCACGCTGCGCCCGTCGGCGGAGACCGGCACCTACCGCCTCGATCTGGACGAGCTGCGCGACGCCATCACCGACGACACCCGCCTCATCCTCCTCAACACCCCGCACAACCCCACCGGCACCGTCCTGTCCCGGGACGAGCTGGCCACCATCGCCGCCCTGGCCGTCGAGCACGACCTGCTGGTGATCACCGACGAGGTCTACGAGCACCTGGTCTTCGAGGGCGAGCATCTGCCGCTCGCGTCGTTCCCCGGCATGCGGGAGCGGACCGTCACCATCGGCTCGGCCGGCAAGACCTTCTCGTTCACCGGCTGGAAGGTCGGCTGGGTCACCGCGCCGCCCGCGCTGATCAGCGCCGTCCGCTCGGCCAAGCAGTTCCTCACCTACGTCTCGGCCGGCCCGTTCCAGTACGCCGTGGCCGAGGCGCTGGCGCTGCCCGACTCCTACTTCACCGGGCTCCGCGACGATCTGCGCGCCAAGCGCGACATCCTCGCCGCCGGCCTCGCCGACGCCGGCTTCGGGGTCTTCCGGCCGGCCGGCACGTACTTCATCACCACCGACATCCGCCCCCTGGGAGCCGCGCGGTCCCACGAGGGGGACGGTTTCGCCTTCTGCCGCAGCCTCCCCGAGCGCGCCGGCGTCGTCGCCATCCCCAACGCCGTCTTCTACGACCACCAGGACGAGGGCGCCCCCTTCGTGCGCTTCGCCTTCTGCAAGAGCACCGCCGTCCTGGAGGAGGCGGCGAGCCGGCTGAAGCGGCTCTGACCCGGAGCGGTCGTGCTCCCGGCCCCGGCCCGGCTGTACGGCCGGGGCCGTCCGCCCCGTGCGCGGGCTCACTGCGCGGGCTTACCGGGGAGCGACCGGCATGGCGTCGAACTCGTCGAAGAGGTACGCGTAGACCTGTGCGAGATAGGACGTCAGTTCCTGCTGATCGGGGAACGTCACATAAGTCAGCGCATACCAACTGTCCACCGACAACGGGCGGTTCCGTACGACGTGGAGCAACCCCGCACTGATCGTCTCGCGGTAGTCCGGCCATGCGGAGTCGAAGGTGTCCCGCAGCATTCCGAGATCGTCCACCGCCTCCGCACCGAGCATCCCGGCACAGAAATGCACAAAGCGCCGGTCCACGCCCGGAGCGTCCAGGCCGAGGTCGGCCAGCGGGACCTCGGTGGGCGCGATGGGGCCGCCGTCCGGGTACGGATAGCCGCCCGGGTACGGATAGAGCGTGGTGTTCCACAGCTCGTCGGCGCTCGACGGCCCGTCCTCGCCGACGCCGGCGGCGGGCCGGTAGACGCCGTACAACAGCCCTTGCGTGAGAAAGTCACCGTGGACGTAGTTGATTTCCCCGTCGGGACCGTATGGCTCACGCGGATCAATGGCGATCGCGGTCGCCTTCCCCAAGCAGTTGTCCCAGGGCCCGTAAACATCCTCGAACGGCAGAATCGGCGCGAGGTCATGGTTTTCCAGGGCGGCCTGGCGCAGGGCGTCCTCGGCCTGGATCAGCGCCTCTTCGGAATCGAACCGGGTGGCCCATGGGCCGGTACGGGGCGGAAGTTCGTCTCTGGTGGGCATATACGGAGATTCCTCTCGGAACGAAGACATCAATCTGGCGCTACGGGCGGTTCTCTGCGGTCGCCGTAGAAGAACTCGTACAGCGCGAGGAGATAGCCGTACAGCTCGCCCTCCGAATGGAACGCGTACCTGGTCATGCTCTGCCAGGTCCCGACGTCAGCAGGCTGCTGTTCCAGCAGATACTCCAGGCTGGCCCGCAGCCGCCGCGCGTGTTCACTGCCGTCCGTCGCGCCGCCCTTCCAGCCGTCGATGTCATTGATCAGCTCAGGATGAAAGGCATTCTTATAGAAAGTCCGCAGCCTCTCGTCCTCACGCCATCCAGGAATCTGCCATGCCGTCCAGCGCACCGCGGTCACCACATTCCGCTCCCCGTTGAACGCCCCAAGCCATCATATACCTTGATGCCTGGAGCGATTGTGCTTGTAGGACGCTTCCGGGAACATGGTATGCAGTCGATGACCGCCATTCCCGTCCGGCCTGTAGATGGCCTTGATGGTCGCGTCTTTGAAATTGACTTCCCGATAGTTGATGGCACCGTCGTGCCGCATCGGGTTATCCGGGTCGATATAAAACCCACGGAACCGGCCGGCATGTGAACCAGGCCCCCACGCCTCACTCGGGGAGAATTCAATGACCTGTTGACCCGGATTCGACGGGTCGAGTCTGCTGCGCGCATGCTGTTCGGCGTACATGAATGACTCGCCGTCGCTGAAAGCGGTGGCGTGCGCATCGCACTTGTGCCTGTTCGGAGGCCCCTTCTCCGCGTCGTAGTAGAGGTCCGGCGGACTCAGTCTGTTCCGTGCGTCAGGGCCGTGCAGCGGGTCGATCTTGCCGGTTCCCTGCACATAGCCAAGGCGGTCCTTGCCCACCGTCTGCGCGTGCGCAGGCCCCTGCATGACCGGTGTTCCGAGCCGGTCCTTGAGCTGCTGGTCCGTCACATTCAGGTGACGGCCGACACCGTGGCCCTGTCGGTCCAGTTCCTGGACCCGTTCGTCCACTCGCCGCTGGTACAGGCCGCGCAGCCCTTTCCTCCCGGGAACGGACTGGCCCGGCTTGAGGTCCACCCCGTGCTCTCCCAGCGAGGTGCCGCGGTTTTTCATGCTCCGCATGACAGCCCGCTCGGCGTCATCGAGGTTCTTGCTGGTGATCTCCAGGCCGTGGCCGATCGACCGGTGCCCCTTGGCCATCGCCTTCGACATGTCGGTGATCATCGAGTCGATCACCGGCCGGACCGCGCGCTGGATGATCTGGCCGAACTTCCCCCGGCCGAGCATCTTTCCCCGTGTACGCGCATCGAGGTTGCGCGAGTGGTGCTCCACCTGCTCGGCATGCCCGTGCGCGCGCTTGGCCGCGCTCGCCAGCTTCTCCGGGTGCGCCCGGAACCCCCCGCTCATGCCGTGCCCCCCTGACCCAGCGCCGCCTCGACTCCCTTGAAGACGAGGCCGGACACCGCCTCCTCGATAGCGGTTTGCAGTGGTTCGACGGCCGTGGCGACGAGTTCGCCGATGACCAGGTCCTCGATCTCCTGGATGGCCGCGCGGACGAGCCGCTTCCCGACCTCGATGATCCCGGCCTCCGCGGCGGCGGCTATGCCCAGCGTCGCCACCGCCGCCTCGGCCGCCGCGATCATCTCGACCGCCGTGACCACCAGCTGGGCGATCACGACCCCCTTGGCCACGACGACCCCCACGGCCGCGGCCTCCAGGGCGGTCGCCAGCACCTCGCAGCCGTTGGTGAGCACGGTCATGTGCCCGGTGGACGCCTGTCCCCAACGGCTGAGCAGCGCCTCGTAGGAAGCGCCCTCGTACGCCTCCGACAACTCCTTCACCAAGGAGTCCGTGCCGTCGTGGCTCTCCTTCAGCCCCTGGCCGAATTCGCGGACATGGCCCGCCCAGGCACGTAGCTCGTCCTCGTCGATATCGGGCCATTCCAGACCCATCAGGTCCATGATCCAGACAAGTTCGCCAGGCAGCTCGATCGACACCGGCCGGTCTCCCCCTCATGCTCCGCATGCGCCCGCCATGCACATGCGCATGCATACGGACGAGAAACGCGCCGCAATGGTTCCGCGCCTGATAGAAGACGATCAAACCTCGTTCAGCTGCGAAACAGTCGCCCCTGCCCGCCCCCGCCCGCACCCACACGCGGGCCCCGGTGCCGAAAGGATCGGTACCGGGGCCCGCGCAGCCGGGTGCGGGACGGAGTCAGTCCTCGTCGTCGCCCGGCTTGTCGGCGTCGCCTTCGATCTCGGCCTCCAGACCGAGCTGCTCGACGAGCCACCTGTCGAATTCGATCGAGGCACGCACCCAGCTGACCGTGCTCGACACAAAGTGTTCGAGCGAGACACCGGTGCCGACCAGCATCGATGCCTCACCGATCAGACGGACACTGCCGTCGTCGTGGGTGTGGGTGTACACCTTCGGCCAGAGCGTCCGACGGTTCCAGTCGTCGATCGCCTCCAGCAGCTTCAGCTTCTCTTCGATGCCGTGGACACGGTCGTAGAACGTACGGACGGAGAAGATCTCCTGCTCCGCCTCACCGCGGAACATGAAGTACGTGCGGAACTGCTCCCACGGGGCGGCGAGGTCACCCTCCTCGTCGACGACGTACTTCAGCTCCATCTGCTCAAGGAGCTGCTTGACCAGGTCCTGGTCGGGGACGACGGGACCCTCAGGCCCCGACGGCTGAGGTTCGGGCTGGCCCCCGAAATTCGGAATCGAGGACGGGTCGATGCTCACCGTGGAATTCCCTTCGTATGGTCTCTGCCATCCTCCCCCATACGCGCCCGGTCCTGGCAACCCCGGGACGGCGGAGCGGCGCATACGGGGGGAGGCGGGGGCGGCGGCGCGGCGTCCGGCCGTCAGGCCGTCAGGCCGCGGCGCGGACCGCCGCGACCGACAGGCGCTCGCCGTCGCCGGCGGTGTCCACGTCCACCCGGACCGTGTCCCCGTCGAGCACGTCGCCCGCCAGGATGGCGCGGGCCAGCTGGTCGCCGATGGCCGTCTGGATCAGGCGGCGCAGCGGACGGGCGCCGTAGGAGAGGTCCGGGGCGGGCGCGTCCACGACCGGTTCCGTTCCCAGCCAGGCGAGCCAGGCCAGCGCCCGGTCGGTGACGTCCAGGGTGAGCCGGCGGTCGCCCAGGCGGCGCTGGAGGTGGTCCAGCTGGATCCGGGCGATCCGCTGCAGCTGCTCGGTGCCGAGCGGGTGGAAGACGACCAGGTCGTCCAGGCGGTTGAGGAACTCGGGGCGGAAGGCGGACCGGACCGTCTGAAGCACCTTCTCCTTCTTCTGCTCCTCCTTCAGCAGCGGGTCCATCAGGAAGTTCGAGCCGAGGTTGGAGGTGAGGATGAGGATGGTGTTGCGGAAGTCGACGGTGCGGCCCTGGCCGTCGGTGAGCCGGCCGTCGTCGAGCACCTGCAGCAGGATGTCGAAGACCTCGTGGTGCGCCTTCTCCACCTCGTCGAGCAGCACGACGCTGTACGGGCGGCGGCGCACCGCCTCGGTGAGCTGGCCGCCCTCCTCGTAGCCGACGTAACCGGGGGGCGCGCCGACCAGCCGGGCCACGCTGTGCTTCTCGCCGTACTCCGACATGTCGATCCGGACCATCGCCCGCTCGTCGTCGAAGAGGAAGTCCGCCAGCGCCTTGGCCAGCTCCGTCTTGCCGACGCCGGTCGGGCCGAGGAAGAGGAACGAACCCGTGGGCCGGTCCGGGTCGGCGATGCCGGCGCGGGTGCGGCGCACCGCGTCGGAGACGGCGGCGACCGCCTCGCTCTGGCCGACCAGCCGCTTGCCGAGCTCCTCCTCCATGCGCAGCAGCTTCTGGGTCTCGCCCTCCAGCAGGCGCCCGGCCGGGATGCCCGTCCAGGAGCCGACCACGTCCGCGATGTCGTCCGGGCCGACCTCCTCCTTGACCATCGACTCCTTGGCGGCGCCGGTGCCCTTGGCCGCCTCCTGCTCGGCCTCCGCCCGGGCGGCCTCCTCCAGCTCCCGCTCCAGGGACGGGATCTCCCCGTACAGCAGCTTGGAGGCGGTGTCGAAGTCGCCGTCGCGCTGGGCGCGCTCGGCCTGGCCGCGCAGGTCGTCGAGGCGCTCCTTGAGCTCGCCGACGCGGTTGAGGCTCTGCTTCTCCTTCTCCCAGCGAGCGGTCAGGCCGCGCAGCTCCTCCTCCTTGTCGGCGAGGTCCTTGCGCAGCTTCTCCAGCCGCGCCACCGAGCCGGCGTCGGTCTCATTGCGCAGCGCCAGCTCCTCCATCTTCAGGCGGTCCACGGCGCGCTGGAGCTCGTCGATCTCGACGGGGGAGGAGTCGATCTCCATCCGGAGCCGGGAGGCCGCCTCGTCGACCAGGTCGATGGCCTTGTCGGGGAGGAAGCGGGAGGTGATGTAGCGGTCGGAGAGGGTGGCCGCGGCGACCAGCGCGGAGTCGGCGATCTGGACCTTGTGGTGCGCCTCGTAGCGCCCCTTGAGGCCGCGCAGGATCGCCACCGTGTCCTCGACGGTCGGCTCGGCGACCAGCACCTGCTGGAAGCGCCGCTCCAGCGCCGGGTCCTTCTCGATCCGCTCGCGGTACTCGTCGAGGGTGGTCGCGCCGACCATCCGCAGCTCGCCGCGGGCCAGCATCGGCTTGAGCATGTTGCCCGCGTCCATGGCCGAGTCGCCGCCGGCGCCCGCGCCGACGACCGTGTGCAGCTCGTCGATGAACGTGATGATCTGCCCCTCACTGGCCTTGATCTCGGCCAGGACGGTCTTCAGCCGCTCCTCGAACTCGCCGCGGTACTTCGCGCCGGCGACCATCGCGCCCAGGTCGAGGGCGACCAGCCGCTTGTCGCGCAGCGACTCGGGGACGTCGCCCTTGACGATCCGCTGGGCCAGCCCCTCGACGACGGCCGTCTTGCCGACGCCCGGCTCGCCGATCAGCACGGGGTTGTTCTTGGTCCGGCGGGAGAGCACCTGCACCACGCGGCGGATCTCCTGGTCCCGGCCGATGACCGGGTCGAGCTTGCCCTCGCGGGCCGCCGCGGTGAAGTCCGTGCCGAACTTCTCCAGCGCCTTGTACGTGCCCTCCGGGTCCGGGGTGGTCACCCGCTGGGTGCCGCGGCTCGCCTCGAAGGCGGCCAGCAGCTTCTTGGCGGTGGCGCCCTGCTGCTCCAGCAGCTCACCGGTGCGGCCGCCCTTGGCGGCGATGCCGACGAGCAGATGCTCGGTGGAGATGTAGGCGTCGCCCAGCTCCTTGGCGCGCTGCGCGGCGTCGGCGATGACGGCGAGCAGCTCGCGGTCCGGCTGCGGCGGGGCCACGGTCGAGCCCTGGACGCTGGGCAGCCCGGCGAGCTGCCGCTCGGCACCGGACCGCAGCTGGGCGGCGTCCGCCTCGACGGCCGCCAGCAGGTCCATGACGTTCTCGTTGTCCTGCCCGGCGAGCAGCGCGAGCAGCAGGTGCGCGGACGTCATGTCCGCGTGCCCGGCGGCGACCGCCCGCTCACTGGCGGCGCTCAGCGCCTCCCGGCTCTTGTTGGTCAGCTCGGCGTCCACTCTGCCTTTTCCTCCTCGTGCGATCCGGCGCTCGGTGCGCCTCCCTATCCAATCCTGACGTTGCCAACGTGCGATAAGTTGAGTCTATTCCACTCAATGTCTTTTCGGATGCCGGTTCTCCCGCGGGTGAACCTTGCCGCTTTCGCCGCAGGGCAGGCGGCCGCGCGGCACGCTGACGCTCATGACCGCAGAGCGCACGGCGTACGACGTCGACCAGCAGTCCGCCATCCTGCTGGAGATCTTCCACGAGCTGGACGCGGCAGCACCGGAGGTCATCAGGGCCCAGCTGGTCGAGGGGGAGATGGTGGTGACAACGGCCCAGGAAGGCAGGCATGAGCACTGCTGGAGCGAACTCACCAGGCAACTGGTACGGGAGTGCCCCGAGATCAGCATCTCCGCCCGCAAGGGCCTGGTCCTGCCCTCGCACGGCCCGCACCCGGACAACCACCTGATCCCTGACCTGACGGTCGTGGGCCGCCGGGAATTCCGGGGCGCACCACCGTGGTGGCGCCCAGACGGAGAACTCAGGATGGTCGCCGAGATCACCGGCGACCGGCCGGAGCTCGACCGGATCGCCAAGTGCCGCAGCTACGCCCTCGGGGCCGTCCCGCTCTATCTGCTGATCGACCGCGAACGGGCCACCGCCACGCTCCACAGCCGGCCGTCCGACGGCGACTATCTGGTGCGGCACTCCGTCCGCTTCGGCACACCCCTCCCCCTCCCCGCCCCCTTCTCCTTCGACCTGGAGACGGCCGACTTCCTGTGATGCCATGACCGGCCGGGCACCGTGCCAACTACCCTGGCCCCCATGGCCCACGACCTCTCCGCCCTCTCCCCCGAGTACCTCGCCTTCTGGGGCGAGTACCAGATGCCGACCCTCACGACCCTGCGGACCGACGGCACCCCACACGTCGTCCCGGTCGGTGTGACCTACGACGCCGGGCAGCGGATCGCGCGGATCATCACGCGCAAGGACAGCACCAAGGTCAGGAACATCCTCGCGGCCGGCGCCGACGGGGCGCGGGTGGCGGTCTGCCAGGTGGACCGCGGCCGCTGGGCGACCCTGGAGGGCGTCGCCCGGGTGCGGACGGACGCCGTGACGGTGGCCGACGCGGTGCGCCGGTACGCCGAGCGGTACGGCCGGACCCCGGAGCCCAACCCCGACCGCGTCATGATCGAGATCGCGGTGACCAAGGCGCTCGGCCGGGTCTGAAGGCCCGCCACGGCCCCTTCTGCCGACACCCCGCCCCGTAAAGCTCGTACGCCCCGTACTCCCCGCCGCCGTGGCCAGGTCCGGACCTGGCCGAAACCGGACCCCGTGGATCCGCCGACGCGCGCCCACCTGGTACTCAAGAACGACAGGAACCGAACACCTCCGCGCAACGACGAGCGGCAACGGACCTGTCCCGGGCACAAAGACGGCAGCTGGAGGCCGCATGGCGTCGGCATTGGGCAGCACCACGACGACCGTTCCGCGCCGTCGCCCCCGCAGGCGGACGGTCCGCCCCCGCCCGTCCGCGGAGAACTGCCCCCGCTGCGGCGGCCAGTTGGCCGTGAACCAGGACGGCTGGAAGATCTGCCACGCCTGCGGATATGCCTCGCCGCCCGGCGTCGCCCCTCCACCCCGGGCCTCCGGCGGGGGTATCGTCGCCCCCACAGTCGCCACGCCCCGGAGGGCACGATGAACTCGGTCCGAGTGACGGCGATCGCCTGCCTGATGCCGCTGTCCGAACTGGACGAGGATCCGTTCCTGGTCGACGACCGCAGCCAGCACGCCATGTGCAAACAGTGGGCGGCGGCCCGTGACTACCGCCTGACCTGCCAGCTCAGCCTGCACCAGCTGCGCGCCGACCACGGCGCGCTGTGGCACGACGTCGAAGAGGGCCTGGTCGATGTGTTCGTCACGCCCAACCGGCGGGCGCTGGAGTACGCCATCGACGGCGCCGAGGAGTTCGGCGCGCGGTGCGCGGCCGCGGGGGTCCGGCTGGAGACCGCCGACCTGGACGAACCGGTCTACACCCTGGCGATGAAGTCGCAGGTGCACCGGCGGCTGTCGATGCCGACAGCGGGGTACAACGGCTGCTGACCGCCGGCGGCACGGCGAAGGGCCGGGGTGGTGTGCCCACCCCGGCCCTTCGTCGCGTCCGCAACGGCCCTACTCGGAGGACCGCTTGGGCCGCCAGACCACCAGCGCACTGGACTGCTGCACGTCCTGATACGGCACCAGGTCGCGACGGTAGGAGGCGTGCACCGCCGCCTCCCGCTGCCGCATCGCGCTGGCCGCGCCCTCCAGGGCGCCCTGCAGCTCGGCGACCCGCTGCTGGAGGGCCGCGACCTGGTTCTCCAGCTCGATGATGCGCTTGATGCCGGCGAGGTTGATGCCCTCCTCCTGCGACAACTGCTGGACGGTACGCAGCAGTTCGATGTCGCGGGCGGAGTAGCGCCGGCCCCGCCCGGCCGTGCGGTCGGGCGAGACCAGGCCCAGGCGGTCGTACTGCCGCAGGGTCTGCGGGTGCAGGCCGGAGAGCTGGGCCGCGACGGAGATGACGTACACCGGCGATTCGTCGGTCAGTTCAAAGGGGTTACGACGCTGCCCGCCCCGGCTGTCCATCTCATGCTCCCTTCGCGGCCTGGAACAGCTCCGCCCGCGGGTCGGGGCCCGCGGTCGCCTCGCGATAGGACTCCAGCGCTTCCTTCGCCTTGTCGCCGAGGTCCCCGGGAACGACGACCTCTATGGTGACCAGCAGATCACCGCGGGTGCCGTCCTTGCGGGCCGCGCCCTTGCCGCGGGCCCGCATCGTGCGTCCGTTGGGCGTGCCGGCCGGCAGCTTGAGCGTGACCGCCGGGCCGCCCAGCGTCGGCACCTTGATCTCGCCGCCGAGCGCGGCCTCCGGGAAGGTGACCGGCACCGTGACGGTGAGGTTGTCGCCCTTGCGGCCGAAGACCGGGTGGGCGCCCACATGGACGACCACGTACAGATCACCGGCCGGACCGCCGTGCTCGCCGGGGCCGCCCTTGCCGCGCAGCCGGATGCGCTGCCCGTCCGAGACGCCCGCGGGGATGCGGACCTGCATCGTGCGGGCGCTGGACGCGCGCCCGCTGCCCTTGCAGACCTCGCAGGGCTCCTGGGCGATCAGGCCGCGGCCCTTGCAGTCGGCGCACGGGTCGGTGAGCGAGAAGCCGCCGCCCGCGCCCCGGCTGACCTGGCCGGTGCCGACACAGGTCGGGCAGACCCGAGGCGTACCGTTTTTGTCGCCGGTGCCGGAGCACGCCTTGCAGGGCGCCTGGCTGGACATCCGCAGCGGGACCGTGGCCCCGTCGACCGCCTCGGTGAAGCTGAGCGTCACCTCGGACTCGATGTCCTGGCCTCGGCGCGGCTGCGTACGGGTGCCGGCGCCGCCGCCGCGGTTGAACAGGCCGCCGAAGACGTCCCCGAGCCCGCCGCCGAAACCGCCGGAGCCGCCCGCGCCCCCGGCGCCCCCGAAGAGGTCGCCGAGGTCGAAGTTGAAGCTCCCGCCCCCGCCGGGGCCGGCCCGGAAGCCGCCGTTGCCGAACAGCGCCCGGGCCTCGTCGTACTCCTTGCGGCGCTTGGCGTCGCCGAGTACGTCGTTGGCCTCGGAGATCTCCTTGAAGCGCTCCTCGGCCTTGGCGTCGCCCTTGTTGGCGTCCGGGTGGTTCTCCCGGGCCAGCTTGCGGTACGCCTTCTTGATCTCCGCCTCGGTGGCGTCCTTCGGGACGCCGAGGACCTTGTAGTAGTCCTTCTCGACGAAGTCCTTGGTGCTCATCCCCGACGTCCCTCCTTCCGGGCGGTCGTCACGTCGGCCCGTACATCAGCCCTCGTCCGGGCCACCGTTCTCCTTGTCCGCAGCCTTGGCACCCTTGGCTCCCTTGCCGCCCTTGGCACCCTTGGCGTCCTCGTCGGAGGCGGACTTGGCGCCCTGCGCGCCCGGCTGCGGCTCGGCGACCGCGACCCGCGCGGGGCGGATCGTGCGCTCACCGATGCGATACCCGGGCTGCAGGATGGCGACGCATGTCGTCTCCGTGACGTCCGGCGCGTACGAGTGCATCAGCGCTTCGTGGATCGTCGGGTCGAAGGGCTCGCCCTCCTTGCCGAACTGCTGCAGGCCGAGCTTGGCGACCACGGTCTCCAGCGACTCGCCGACCGACTTGAAGCCGCCGACCAGTTCGCCGTGCTCCCGGGCCCGGCCGATGTCGTCGAGCACCGGCAGCAGCTCGGAGAGCAGGTTGGCGACCGCGACCTCCTTGACCGTCACGCGGTCGCGCTCCACCCGGCGGCGGTAGTTCTGGTACTCCGCCTGGAGCCGCTGGAGGTCGGCGGTGCGCTCGTTGAGCGCGGTGCGCACCTGGTCCAGCTGGGCCTGGAGCGCTACGTCCTGGACGTCCCCGGCCGGGGCCGAGCCCGCCGTGTCGGCGGACTCGGCCCGTGCCGCGTCTTCGGAAGCGGCATCGGAAGGGACGTCGGGCTTCTCCTCGAAGCCCGGGGTCTCCTCCGTCACGCCGCACCGTCCTTCTTGGGCTTCTCGTCGTCGACGATCTCGGCGTCGACGACGTCGTCCTCGGCCTTGGGCTGCTGGCCGCCGGCCTGCGCGCCCTCGCCGCCGGCCGCGCCCTGGGCGGCCTGGGCGTCGGCGTACATGGCCTGGCCCAGCTTCTGCGAGACGGCCGCGACCTTCTCCGACGCGGTGCGGATCTCGGCGGTGTCCTCGCCCTTGAGCTTCTCCTTCAGCTCGCCGACGGCGGTCTCGACCTCGGTCTTGACCTCGGCGGGCACCTTGTCCTCGTTGTCCTTGAGGAACTTCTCGGTCTGGTAGACCAGCTGCTCGCCCTGGTTGCGGGTCTCGGCGGCCTCGCGGCGCTTGTGGTCCTCCTCCGCGTACCGCTCGGCCTCCTCACGCATCCGGTCGACCTCGTCCTTCGGCAGCGAGGAGCCGCCGGTGACGGTCATCTTCTGCTCCTTGCCCGTGCCCAGGTCCTTGGCGGTCACGTGCATGATGCCGTTGGCGTCGATGTCGAAGGAGACCTCGATCTGCGGGACGCCGCGCGGCGCCGGCGGCAGACCGGTCAGCTCGAACATCCCGAGCTTCTTGTTGTACGCCGCGATCTCGCGCTCGCCCTGGTAGACCTGGATCTGCACGGACGGCTGGTTGTCCTCGGCCGTGGTGAAGATCTCCGAACGCTTCGTCGGGATCGTGGTGTTGCGCTCGATCAGCTTGGTCATGATGCCGCCCTTGGTCTCGAT
>NZ_KB891890.1 GCF_000373585.1 Streptomyces sp. MspMP-M5 | reverse complement strand
GTATTTCGTCTGTCGTCGCGGCTGCCGCGATAGCGCCTGCCGTCCTGTTCGCCTCTCCGGCGGTCGCCGCTGAAACCGCCACGTCGCCGGCCAGCTCCACCCCTGACACGGCACCCGACGTCAAGCCGGACACCCAGGGGAACGCGAAGGCCGACGAGAACAACCGCTTCGCCATCTTCAAGATCCTTTCCGACAAGAACTCCGGCCGTGGCGTGCGGGAAGCCGCCGAGGCGGCACTCAACGGCACTCCCGAGGACCGGGTTCGCTTCCTTGAGGTCGGCCGGCAGAAGGCCCAGGACGACGACGACCGGGTGCGGACCTTGCGGATCCTCCACAACGGCGGCCCCAAGGTGAAGGAAGCTGCCAGCAAGGCACTGGACGGCACCATGGAGGACATCCGCCACTTCCTGGAGGTCGGCCAGTACGAGGCCCGCGCCAAGGACAAGGCCGACGCGGAGCGGTTCGCCGAGCAAGCGGCCAAGGACGTAGCCAAGGAAGCGGCCAAGGACGCAGCCAAGAACAAGCCCGCGCCCAACGCCGAAGGCAACCACGGCGAGGCGACCAAGCCCGCCACCGGCGAGCAGCTCAAGCACAACGGCGGCGACCGCGGCGCCGACGCCAAGCCGGCCGTCGCCCCTGGCCAGGACACCGCCAAGCCGTCCCAGAACACCGCCAAGGACACCGGCGCCCAACTCGCCGCCTCGGGCGCCGGCCCCACCACCCCGTGGGCGATCGGCGGCACCGCCATCGCCCTCACCACCGGCGCCGGCCTGGTCCTCGCCTCCCGCCGCCGCACCTCCACCGAGAACTGAAGGCGAAAGCCCGCACCTACGCGTCGGCAGCCACGCCTCCGTGGGGCGACCAGCAGAAGATGCACTCGTCCGGGCAGGCCGCGGGTCGCGGGTCGCGGGCAGTGCCTGTGCCGACCGGGGGTGGGTGACTTCGTCGGCGGGACGCTGAGGTCGGATAGGCCGCCCGTTCGCCCCCGGCGGCCTATCCCACCTCGGCGGTGACCACCATGGCCCGGTCGGCATCGGCCTCCGCCAGAAGGGCGCCGCCCGGAGCCCACAGCGCGGAACCGCCGCAGCCGGTCCACGCACCCGCCGGGCCGACATGATTGGCCAGTACGACGTACAGGTTCGCGTCCTTGGCGATGCCCGGATAGACCGTTGCACGTTCCTCGACCCCGCCGCCCGTGCCGTACAGCGAGCTGGCCAGGTGCACCTGGCAGCCGTCGGCAGCGCTGCGGCAGGTGAGTTCGGAGAAGTGGTTGTCGTAACACGTGGCCAAAGCGAAACGCAGTCCGCCGAGCTCGAATCGCCCGTCCCGCTGCCCGGCCGCGAACACGCTCTGCTCCTGCTCGTACAGGTGTTGCTTCCGGTAGGTGGTGATCAGCTCACCGTCGGCTCCGTAGACCAGCGTCTCGATGGCGGGACGCTCTCCGCCCGTGTCGACCGCGCAGTTGACGACGGTGGCGATACCGCTCCCCCGGACAGCGTCCAGGCGCGGATCGTCTGCGTCCACCCACAGGCAGGGATCGGCGCGCAGAGCTTCCAGCTCGTACCCGGTCAGCGCCAGCTCGGGGAAAACCACCAGCTCGGCATCCTGCGCACGGGCCTCGCCGGCGAGGGCGACCATCTGCTGGACGTTGGCGGATATGTCGGCCGGGACGCAGGTGAGCTGGGTAGTAGCGATCTTCATACGGCTGAGCATGCCAGGCAACGCCCAGTCACTCATAGCGCGGTACGGCCGGACAACTGAATGATCGGAGAGACCTGGCCCAGCGCTCGACGCCAGACACTGCGCAGTCGCCTGGCGCTGTGATCGCATGGTTCGCCCCTGCACCGCTACCTGCGCGGGGGCGGCACCGTTCACCGCGCGCGGTTCGGTGTCCAGCGAAGGGTCATGTCCGGCAGGTTCTCCATGTTGTGATCGCCGTCATTGGTGTCGACGACGATGAAACCGCGGCGTTCGTAGAACGCGCGGGCATCGGTGTTCTGCTGAAAGACATGCAGGGACATCCCGTCAGGGCTGTGCCGCCTGGCCTCGTCGAGGAGCAGCGTGCCGATTCCC
The DNA here is from genome assembly GCF_000373585.1 of Streptomyces sp. MspMP-M5. Lineage (GTDB taxonomy): Bacteria > Actinomycetota > Actinomycetes > Streptomycetales > Streptomycetaceae > Streptomyces. The sequence goes on along the minus strand of NZ_KB891890.1, from coordinate 104,692 downwards.
TGCCGACGGACGTCCGGGCGCAGATAGAGGTGTTCGAGCATGTCGCCGTCAAGGGCCGCATAGCCGATGACCTCCGGATCACGCACTGCGACCCAGGTACGGCACTGCTTGAGCACGACGTCCTCGACCCATCGGGTCACCTGCTCGTGACTGCGCTTCTGCGGAGGCAGATAGGGCATGGTCGCCGACCGAGAGGTCATGTGGATGCGCGCGATCACGGCTGCATCCGCCTGCTCAGCGGAGCGGATCCGGGTCCTGCCGTCCTCACTCATGTCGTGAAGCTACCTGGCCCGCAAGGACTCCATCCAGCAGTTGCGTGACCCGGTGAACGTTGCCAGGCACAGCAGTCGCGCGGCCCTGCACGGGAGGTCACTTGGCGCGCAGCGCGCCCGACAGTGGCAGCTGCTCGAAGAACTCGACGGCTTCGCCCCGCCGCCGCCCTCGCCAGGTGGCGGCGACGGCGGCCGCCTCCTCGGCACCACGGCGGATCTCGGCGAGCAGCTGCCTGTCGACGCCGTGGCTCCGGGCGATGTCCTGCACCCGTTCGACGGTCTGCGGTGGGCAGCCGGGGCCTGGCGAGCTCCAACTCCACGACCGCCCGCTCCGTGCCGCTCGTCGCCGCCAGCAGCGCGGGCGGCCGCGTCCGCGCCTGCTGCGAGCAGACCCAGCTGCAGGGGGGCCAGCACCGAGTACCGGGCGCTCTTGCACTCGGACACGGTGTCCAGCGCCGCACGGTCGGGCACCGGACCGAAGTCGCACTCCAGGTCCAGGAATTGCCCGCGTATCGTGTCCGCGTCTGCCGTCGCCGGTACGGCCGCCATCGCCTGCCGCAGGTCGCGGGGCCACCGGGGCGGTCAGCAGCGTCTGGCCCGACAGGAACGCGGCCAGGTTCCCGGCCAGGACAGCCAGTCCCAACGCCGTCCGCGGACGGTCGGGGAACCGCTCGCGGTAGGCGTAGTACACCGACGGCGCTCCCCGGCGTACCGGGGAGTCGTCGATGATGTCGTCGTGGATCAGCCCGTGCGTCTGCAGCAACTCGAACTGAGCGCGGCCTCGTCCAGCCCGGGCACGGCATCGGGAGCCACCAGCCGCGCCGCCTCGTGGATAGGCAGGTACTGTCCCTCGCGCGAGCGACGTCGGGGCAGCCGGCTGTAGGTCGACTGCTGCCACCGGGGAGCCGGCTCCGGATGCGCGTGCCAGGGAGGCCGACCGCCGGTGGCACGACGACAACCCCCTTCCCCGCTACGCAGAGGACCTGGGACAGGCCCGACGTGCTCGGGGCAGGCACCGCTACCAGAGCAGCCAGTCTTCCCCGGCGCACTCTGCGCTGCGCAGGCAGACCGCGGCCGCTACAGCCGTGCCTGGTCAACCGGTGTGGGTCACCAAGGCATCGATGAGACGGGGCCAGAGTGCGCGCGGGCGGTCGTGGCCCATGTCGGGGACCAGCAGGAGTTCGGCACCAGGCACCAGCTCCGCGGTGCGTTTCCCACCACTGGGGTCGATCAGTGTGTCGTCCAAGCCATGGATCACCAGCGTCGGCACCCGCAGTTCGCGGAGTGCGTCCGCGCGTGAACCGCTGAGGATCATCGCGCCGAGCTGTCGTCCGATCCCCGCGGGGTAGTAGGAGCGGTCGTAGCTTTCGGCGGCCAGCTCACGCAACACCGCGGCGTCGCCGTATCGCTTGGAGGCCCACACCAGTTCCTTCACCGCCGCTGCGACGTACCCCTCGCGGTCCGTGGGCTTCGGACCGAACAGCACCGCCCGGGCCTCCGTGCTGGGCCGGCCGTATTCACTCTCACCGGTCGAGGACATCATCGACGTCAAGGTCAGCACTCGCTCCGGGCAGGAGAGGGCCATCGTCTGGGCGATCATTCCCCCCATCGAGGCGCCGACCACGTGGGCGCGTTCGATACCGAGTGCGGTAAGCAGACCGAGGCCGTCGCCGGCCATGTCCGGAAGCCGGTAGGGAACCATCGCGAGGGCGGCGGGAAGGTCACCCGAGCTGACGGCGGCGATGAACTCCCCCATGTCGACGGGGTGTTCGTCGAACTTGGTGGACAGCCCGCAGTCGCGGTTGTCGTATCGGATCACGTAACGGCCGCGGTCCGCCAGCGCCCGGCAGAAATCCTCGTGCCAGGCAAGCATCTGCGCGCCGAAACCCATCACGAGCAGGACCGGCGGATCCCCGGGGTCGCCGAAACCCTCGTACGCGATGGACACCTCGGCAGACACGTCAACGATCGACATCCACAAAGCCTGCCATGGCCGGCCAGGGACCGCCCCCGGAATTTCCGCACCAGTGGCGTTGGCAGTACGCAGCGATCGACATAGACACCATGGCCATGCCAGGCCCCCCTTCGCCGCACAGACACCATCAGCCGCCGCATACGGCAAAGTCGGCCTCCACGACCACAACCAGGTCTCGAAGGCCGACGTTGCACAGGACCCTTGATTACCCCACGACGGCCGGGGACGGTTCCGGGGCCCGGTGGATGAGCACCGTGCTACAGCTGTACCTCAGCCGTGGATCGGGCCCAGGGGAATGTCGGAGACCGTAAGGCTGACGGACTTCACGGAGCCGCCGGTCAGGATGGGGATGCCGTTGGGGCCCGGGGCGAACGTGGCGGTCAGGCCGTTCAGGGAGCCACTGACGGAGAGACCACCCGCGACGCTGTCGAGGTCGTCGTCGGCTATCTCACGGGTCTCAATGCGGGACGTGTTGCTCATGCTGCTGAGCGTCCTTCCTCTGTAGTGGTGGGTCGCACTGCATGGCGCACTGCAGCACGACCCCTCGGACGGCGTTGACGCTAACCACGGCCGATCAAATGCCAGTGAAATCGCTGGTCAAGTGCGGCGACCTTTGCGAGAGTGCGTCGACGACGGCAACGCCCAATCCCAGCTGAACCACCCCGCTGGGGACTCCCGGCCCAATGCCCCTGTGCGCCGTCCCGCCGACTGGCACACTGGCGAGTGCCGGGACACCATCGGCGCCATCGGTGCGGTCTACGGATCCGCCGCCGATCACCATGAGGTGAGGGCACTTCTGGAACAGCTCCGCGAGCGACTGGACCACTTCTGGCTCCGTAGCCCGGGACCGTATACCGACGTACCGCGGCGACCAATACGGTGGCCCAACTCCAGTGAATTCACCACCCTTTGGACGAAAGGCACGACGCATGCCCTCGAACAGCACTCCTGCCGAGGTGGTTTCCGTGCCGGTGGGCCGGGTGGTCGGCGGGCGCGCGGAGGTACGTGACGACAACTGGGGCGGGGAGAGGGCGATCATCCGCCTGGACGCCGGCCGGTTCGGCCCCGACGCGGTGGCGGGCCTGGACACCTTCTCCCACCTGGAAGTCGTCTACCACTTCGACCGCGTCCCCACCGACAAGATCCAGACCGGGGCCCGGCACCCACGCGGCAACACCGACTGGCCCCTGGTCGGCATCTTCGCCCAGCGCGGCAAGAACCGCCCCAACCGGCTCGGCGTCTCCCGCTGCCGCCTGATCAAGGCCGACGGCCTCGACCTGCACGTGCAGGGCCTGGACGCCGTCGACGGCACCCCCGTCCTCGACATCAAGCCCTACCTGGCCGAGTTCGGCCCCCAGGGCCACACCACCCAACCCGACTGGGCCACCGACATCATGCGCCACTACTACTGACCGGTGCCTCTGGTCCGGGGCAGCCGCCGGCCGCCCCGGAAGATGACGGCCCGCATGTGGTGCGGCCTCGTCGACGGAGGTGAGTGCGAGCGATGGCTGCCGTGCCTGGGCGCCGCCCTGGCATCGAGGCAGTGCGCCTGCCGGCCAGTGAAGATGGCCAGGGCGAAGATCGCCAAGTCCGGGCCGACTGAGCACAGCCTGCCGTTTTCAACCTGGAGCCTGGCCAAGCTGGCGGACGTCCTGGTCGCCGAGGGGGTGGTCGACGACATCAGCCACGAGGGCCTTCGGGCCCTGCTCCGCGAGGAGTGCGCCTCGTTTCCACGCATAAAGACCTTCAAGACCTCCCGCGACCCGGCTACGCCGCCAAGGGGGCCCGCGTCGAGCGCCTCTACGCAATCGCCGACAGCGAGGTCATACCCGACGATGGTGCATCCGAAGTGGCTTCTTCCTCTGGTCCGCCGGTGATCCAATGGGGACTACGATCTGGCGATCTCTTGCCGGAGCTGGTGGGTGAAACGGCGCAGGAGGTCCAACGTCTCTTGGTGATCGGCCTTGCGATCGTCCCGGCCGTCGGTGGGCCGGGTGCTCCAGACCCGACGCGCGAGAGCATCGGCGAGATCGACGGTGTCGCCGGCGCAGAGTAGGTAGAGGGCTGAGCGTGCTTCTTGCATCCGGTTCGCCAACTCGTTGGCTCCGGGACCGTCGTCACTCAGCTGTGTTTCCTTCAGGTAGTCCATTAGCTGAACTACGGCCGTGTCGAAGCCGATCCCGGCTTTGAGTTTCTGTTCGCGGAGCCACATGCGGTCCTGTCGGCGCGCGGTGAACCAGGAACCGAACACGGCCCCTATGAGGCCGATAGCGGCCCCGATGGCCACGGACAGGATGTTCTCCACGGTTAGCTCCCCCGACGTACAGCGACGCCAGGTTACAGAGGCCGTCGGAGGCGCCGCACTCGATGAGCGTGCTCACACGCCAAGGGTTCGGTGTTCCGAACGAAACAGCCCAGGTGAGGCCATAGCAGCGGCGTCCATGGTCTCCGGGCGTCGACGCCCGGGTACGCCGCCGCAGCCGCCTCCCCGCGCCGACCGATCAGCCCCATCTGACCCGCGCATGCGCCCGCTACGCCGGGCGCTCCCTGTCGGCGTTCTCCCGGTCCTGGCTACCGGACGGCGACGGGCTTCGGTGCGGGCGTTGCCGGAGCGGCCGCGACTTTGCGGGTCTCGCGCATTATCAGCAGGCCGTTGACCACCATCAGTGTCGCGGTCAGGCCGTGAACGCCGAGCGCGGTGGCCACGAAGCCGTGGTGGGCCAGCACGGTGGCCATGTCGCCGTACGCGGCGAGGGCCTCCACCAGCAGCGCCCAGCCCAGCGCCCGGCGGCGGCCCGGCGGCAAGCGCGAGATCATCGGCGCCGTCGCCCTCCAGGGCGCCACCGAGCTGGCCGTGGCGGTACGAGCTGCGACCGCCGCCGCGGACGGGCCGCGTGCCCGGGTCACCGCCCTCGCCCGCGGCTACCTCGACTTCGCCGAGCGCAACCCGGCGGTCTACGACGCCCTGTTCCAGCTCGACGGCGGCCTGGCATACGCACAGGAGGACACCCCGGAGCCGCTCAAGGATGCCTTCGCCGCCCTGCTGGAGAGCCTGGGCGAGGTCGCCAGGGACGGCGTCGACCAGGGGATGTTCACCGAGGTGTTCTGGGCGTGCCTGCACGGCCTGGCGACCCTGACCCGGGCGGGACGGCTGCCGCCGGAGGACACCGAGCGGAGAGTGCAACTGCTGGTGGACCGGCTCGCCGTGGTCTGACACACCGGCGATCTGCGGCTGCGCCGTGCGGACACCCGCCCCCGCTCACGCCCGGACAGCGGAGCAACTTCCTGGCAATTCCCCGCAGTTGACCCCGATCGCGGACGCAGCCGCGTCCCACGCCGAGTGACAGCGCCCGAGAGCATTTCTCCGCGTACGGCCATGGGTTCTCCACCGGCGGTCCCCGCCGGCGGCCGCGCGGGCCCCCGGGCGTGGAGTACCGATCGCGTTCGGCGGTCGCGGTGGCGCCGGCCTGCACGGGTGAGGCTGCCCCGTCCGGTCCCGGTGCCGGGGCAGCGGTCGCCTCGGGCCGACGGGCCCCGCGGACGTGTCCGGGCAACCTGGCGGCGCGGGCCGCCTCCGCAGTCCGCTCCGGAATCGGCGGCAGAACCCTGGGGCCGCATCGACACCCCATATCACTCTCGCGGCAGCGACAAGCCGCGGCCGCGGGAAAGCATCATTTCTCGGCCATACAACCCCGCGTCGGAAATCGGCCAGCAGGTTCGCGTTTCCGAGCCCCGAATCCCCGAGCCTCCGTGGCGTACGTCACACCAGCTCGATTGGATCAAGGTCCGAGTTGTCTGCCATATTGATGCCGCGCGCCGGTGATCAACCCGGCACGCTCAGTATTGGGGCATCCCATCCGTGCCATGCGCCGGCACCCCTTGTCGGCAGAGCCGTACCGATTCCGGATGCCGCCTTGCCCATCCACACACCTTCACGTCATTTCCTGCGGAAATCCCGCGCGGAATGGAGGACTTCGTATGTTATTTTTCCTCGCCGACAGCAAGCAGCAGGCGTTCGGCACCAACGGGAAGCTGCAGCAGCACGCGCAGAACACCGGGGCCCACCGGGCTCTGGTCGACACCTACGCCACCAACGTGCTGGAACAGCCCGCGGTGAAGCTCGACAAGCTCACCGACGCCGAGAAGTACCAAACCGCGGCCAAGGCGCATGCCACGTCGTGGCGTGACTCGGTGTCCGGGCTGCTCATCGGCGCCAACACCGACCTGATGAGCTTCAGCAACTCCTTCACCAGCTTCTACAACCCGCTCATGAACATGGCCCAGAACATCGCGACGGACGACAACCGGGCGCAGTTCGTCAAGGGCCTGCAGATCCTGGTCTCGCAGATCGAGGACAAGCGGACGAAGGCGGACGGCGCGCTGGATGCGCTCAAGTCCTTCCGCAACGATGTGGCCGACGACCACGGACACTTCCTGGAGCTCGCGGCCAAGTCCAAGTCGCTCTACGAGGGCGACAAGGGAATCATCAGCCAGCTGGAGAACCGTCAGGACGCGATCAGGCAGGCCATGTCCACGGACCTGTCGATCATTGCGGGCGGGGCGGCCTTGACCGTCGTCGGCGGACTCGCCATCGCCGTGGGCCTGCTGGCGGAAATACCCAGTGGCGGCGCGTCGACCGCCATCGTGCTCGGCGGTCTCGCCGCGGTGGGCGGCGGCACGGTGGCAATGGGTGTGGCGGGCGCGGACTTCACCTCGAAGAAGTCCGAGCTGGCGAAGAACATCACCGATCTGGCCAACATCAAGTCGGAGATCGGCCTTCTTTCCGGTGTCGAGCTGCAATTCAACAATCTCGCATTGGCCAATGAAAAGGCGGAGCAGAGCCTCAAGTCGATGGCCGACACGTGGACTCTTCTCCACACGCAGTTCAACGGCGTCATCACGAAGCTGCACGACGACGTGAACCCCGACGACGGGCCCTTCCTCGCCTACGAACTCGATTCCGCGAAGAAGGACTGGGAGTCGGTGCACGACACCGCCCAGCTGATCAACAACCAGCTGAGCACACTCCCCGTCGACAAGAGCGGCCTCGTCACGAAGGCGGCCTGACCCATGACCGCGACGGTTCTCTCGGCTGTCGACCAGGCAGCCCAGAACGTACGTGATGGCCAGGTGGGCGACGCCTCGGCGGTCCCGGGGCTCCAGGAGCATGTGGACGCGGCCAAGTCGCACGCGGCGACGTGGCTCGACAAGACGCGGACCAGCGTCAGGGAGCCGCTGTCCCTGACCCGGTCGCTCGTGTCCTACTACCTCGGCACCGCCGCGGGGCGCCTGGCGGAACTGACTCCGCAGGCGGAAGCCGGCGACCAGGCGGCCAAGGACGAGTTCGTCACCCATCTTCAGCGCGTCAAGGGCGACCTGGACATCTTCCAGCAGCGCGTGACGGCGAACACGGCCGAGGTCAACGAACTCAACCGGGCCTTCACCGCCGACGCCTCCCGCTTCGCCGAGGACCTGAACACCATCGCGGCAGTGATCGCCACCGACCAGCGGATGGCCGAAGAACTCCGGGGCCAGGCACAGGCACTGCGCGACAAGATCGCCGAAGCCCGTAGGTGGGAGAACGTCGGCTGGATCCTCGGCCCCCTCGGCTACGGCATCGCCCGCATCTGGGGCGACAACATCGCCGACATCGACGGCCTTGAGCGACGCATCGCCGAGCTGGAGCGGGAAAGCGGCGGCAAGGACCAACAGGCCGCCGCCGTATCCGCGCTGACCGGCCGACTGACGGCGCTGTCGCACTCGGTCTCCCTGGCGGTGAACGCGATGACCACACTCGGCAACTCCCTGAACGTGACCTCCGGCCACATGGCCAACGCCATCGCCTCCGTCAGCGGAACGTCCCCGTCGTACAAGGGGTTCGTGACCGCGTTGCTCGACACGGTCGCCGCCAACTTCCGGGACCTCGGCAGCCAGCTCGACACGCTGCTGGGTGCCTCAAGAGAGAGGAACGACGTATGACGACCCCAGCCCCTGTTGCGCCTTCGCCCACGAACGGGCTGGGTTCGGCTGCCACCGAGGCACTCTTCACCGCCTACCAGCTGACCACGGCCGCGGCGATCGCGGTGACCGAACAGCCCTCCCTCTCCCTGGAGTTGGTGCCGACCGTGGCCCAGACCCAGGACCTGGCGAGAAGCCACGCCGTCAAGTGGGGCGGCGCCTATCAGACGGCGCTGCTCCAGCCGCTCACCGACGTCCAGGGCTACACCGGGACGTTCATCTCGTTCACGCCGCACATGGACGGCCTCGCGCGGCGGGCGGGTGACGGCGATGCCACCGCGCAGGCCGAACTCCGCCAGGGTTTGACGATCCTGCGCCGCCTGGCGTCGCAGAACCAGGCCGGTGTGACCACGGCCAAGGGCGAGATCGAGCAGTTCAAGCAGTTGGTCGACGACGATCGCGTCCGTTTCGGCAGCGACGGGAAAACCCTGGAAAAGCGGTACACCGGCCCTGGCGGGGAAATCGCCGAGATCGAGAAGAACCTCGCCGCACTGGACAGCGAGCTGCGCGAGACGAACCAGGCCATCGCCCTGGGCGCGGCCAAGGCCGTTCCCGGAGCGCTCGTACTGGGAATCCAGCTGGCGCTGGCCGCGGAGGACATCGTCGGCACCGGCAAGGCCGTCATCCAGACGGGCATCACCCTCGCCCGCTCCACCGCGGCCTGGGACACCGAGGCCATCGCGGAGAGCGCCGTGAAGTTCTACGGCGAGGCGAAGAAGGTCCCCGGCATCTACCAGGGCGTGAAGAAGTCCGTCGAGTCACCGGTCCTCTTCGAGAGCGTCACCAAGGCCGTCGAAGAGGCCCACGCGGCCATGGACCGCTCCGCCACCGGCATCGCGCAATACCGGACCGAACTGACGAAGCTCACCGCCGACCGCCTGCAAGTTGGGGTGTTCGCGACCCTCAAGGGTCATGTCGAGCGCCTGGCCGCACACGTCGACCAGGCCATTGCCGCCCTGGACTCGACGGCGCAGATGTGGCGGCAGGAGAACGACCGCATCGCGTACTGGGACGCCCTGGCTCAGGGCTCGTCCGCCGGACAGCTGGAGAACGAGCTGAACGGCGCGGCGGCCCGCTGGCTCCTCGATGCAGAGGCCGTGCGCCGGTACCAGCGTTCGCTGACCGACCTGCCACGCTCGTAGGGCAGCCGGACATCAACGAGGGGCACCCCGGGAACGGGGTGCCCCGTGTGCCGGCGGCTCGCTCGCTCCGCCGCGTTTGTCGCCAAGTGGCTCACTTGGTAGGGAAGTTAGGGTCTCGCCACGACCTACTGGCGGACGTCCCTACCGCCAGTGGGGGCAGCCGGTGGCGGCCGCCCTGAAGAACTGGCAGGCATGGCCAGCCACCGCGGCCGCCCTTCCGATGCCTCACCGTCAAATGCGCAGGCGTCAGTCCTGCGCCCGGAGGGTCACGGGCGCATCCGTGGCGTCCCCGAGGAACTCGTACCACCGGCGTTGCAAGCACACATAGCGGGTATCGGCCTCAACGAGCTTGAGAAAGTCGGTGACTGTCTCGGTAAGCCGCTTCTGTGCGCTCTCGTGCGCCAGATTCCCGTCCTGCGTGAAGCCCTCGTGCGAGCGCGACAGGCTGAACATGTCGGGATATACGCGGGTCCCCAGATGTTCCAGAGGCACCCGCAATGCCCACAACCCCCGATTTCCGCCCACGAGCGACGGGGAGGCCGACATGAGCAGCGCCTGCTTGTCCTTGAACGGCTGAGGGTGGAAGCGGGACACCCAGTCGATGGCATTCTTGAGTACGCCGGGCACGGAGGCGTTGTACTCGGGGGAGGAGATGACGAACGCGTCGCATTCGTCGATTCGGCGGTGCAGCGCGGCCGCGCCGTCCGGCAGTCCGCGGGCGGCTTCCGCGTCACCGTCGTACAGGGGCATGTCGAATTCGTGCATGCTGACCAGGTCGGCTGTGGCATTGGCCTCGGTGACCAGCCGGGCCGCGAGGGAGGCCAGTCGCGCATTGCTCGATTGCGCCCGCAGCGCGGCGCCGAAGACGAGAACGCGCAGTGGGCGGGGGTGCGAGGCGGTGGGCACGAGCACATCCTTTCCAGGCCAAAGCCACGAGGCCACGGGCACGGGCATAGGAGTGGGCATGGGCATGGGCCGATCAGCTTGAGGACCGACAGTGAGGGTCCACAACGGGCACCTGGCTCACCGGGCACCACCCGCCATGTGGGCCCTCACCGTCTCCGGCGAGGGCCCATGTGGAGATGCTCTTGGATTTCCGAGTCACGACCCGAAATGCCGCTCGTCGGCCTCGAACTTTCGTGGCGGCTGGCCAGCCGGACACCGGAGCCGGCGTCTACTCCTTGCCGCTCTTGCCGCCAACGCCGAAGCTGTTGTCGCAGCCCATTTCCGAGCCCATCTTGGTGCTCTGGGCGCCGGGGGACCCTTCGCCACCGAGCGCGCTGCCCAGCGCGCCGTCGATGATCCCGACCTCGCCGAGCACGTTGACGTTTTCATCGTGCGACCGACACGAGCTTCCCTGTCTGATGTTGAACTCGCTCCCGCCCTTGCCGCCTTGCCTTCCGCCGTCGGCATAGGACGTGCCAGCCCCAAGAAAGGAGACGCTGCCGAGGACGGCCACCACGACGGCAGCCTTCTGAAGCTTACGCATTTCTTCTCCGATTGATTGGAAGAGGCCGATCAGGTAGTGATCGGCCTGGTGTCACGACCTGTCGTACCCGGAGGCGATCTCCTCAACTGCTCTCGGACGCTCAGTCGTCGAGCCCGTCAAGAAGGTGACCAACAACGGGAACGTTGTTGAGAACAGTCTTGATCCGGGGTGACTTACCGCCTGAACCCCCGGCGTGGGCCGGGGCGACAAAGCCGAAGGTGAGCAAGGCAAGCGCGGCGGAGATGGTCAGGATGTGGAAATGGCGCCGCATGGCAGGCCCCTTCTCTCTTCCCATTCACGGGCAGCTTCGCTGTGCGCGCCCCACACGCGCGAAGTCGCGCTGCGGGCGCCCCGAGGCGGAGCGGATTCGATAGAAGGCATTCCTCCGCGTCGGGCGTAGTAACGGCCCATCACCCGAACAGGCCAGCAAAACTTGCGGTTCTCCGCTGAATACCCGTAGTCCGGCCCCGGCGAGGACCGCGGCGTCGCCGCCCGGTCAGATCGAGCAGTCCATGGCCTGGCTGTTCGGCTACCGGTGCACGGTCTGGATGCTCCGCGGCCCGAAGGGCGCGTCGATCTTGCGACGCGGGGTGCTGACGTAGACCTCGATGATCGAGGTGCCGCCGTCGTAGGCGTGGTCCCAGACCTCGTCGAGGATGTCCTGCTCGGCGACCACCTGGCCGCGGCCGCGCGCCAGACAGGCGAGCACCATCAGTTCGCGCGCGGTCAGGGCGATCTCCTGCGCAGCTCCGCACAGATCCGCCAGCCGTGCGCTCCGGGCAGCATCACCTCGAGAATGATCACCTGGTACGGGTGCTGCTGGGCCGGCTGCAGGCCGGTGAGCCCGTCGATGACGTGCTCGACCGTATAGCCCCCACCGCGCAGCCCTCCCGATGCCACAGGTCCGTCACCGTGTCCCCTCGGGGGTATCCCACGCTCCCCCTTTGATGCTGCAATGCAATGAACTGGCCTGCTACGTACGGGGGTTGAACGGTGCTGTATGTGCGCGATCTGGTGCGCGAAGTGGTGGCGGAGCACGCGGCCCACGAGTTACCGCTCGTCGACAGCCTGCGGACGTTGGACGACGACCGGGTCGTCCGCACCCTCGCCGGGGGCGGGCAGAAGCGGGAGCCGCTCGGGTTCGGCTACGCCGAAGTGTCCGCGCTGGTCACTCCGGTTGTCTGGCTCGTCCTCGATCAGGCGGCCCGCCGCACCGTCGACCGCGCCACGGAGGGCCTGCTGGCGCGCGGCCGGGCCGGCGTGCGCAGGCTGCTGCGCCGGGCGCCGGGCGCGCCGAACCGCACGCTGATCGCGCTGGACCCTGTCGAACTGGCGCTGGTCAGAACGCGCATCGTGGAACAAGCCACCGAGCGGGGCGTCGACCGCCGGGAGGCCGAGGCGCTGGCCGACAGCGTCGTGGCGCGGATCGCGACGGCGGCCGCGGCCGACGAGGACCGCCCCGAAACCCCCGGCACCGGCTCATGAAGGCCCGCACCGCGCTCCGGAGCGCGACCGGGACCGGCCCCCGCTTCGCGCTGCTGATGTTCCTCGTCGTGGCGTCGAGCATCCCCACGCTCGACACGCTGCTCCAGGACGTCCCGGTCCTTCTCGGCCTGCGGGACGGCCGGGAGGGCCTGCACGGCCCGTCGGGGTGCGAGTACGCCGCCGGATTCGACCCCGGCAGCAGCGATCTGGAGAACCTCCTGAGGGCCTTGGTCCGGCCGGACGCCCTGCAGAAGTGCATCGGCGACCACACGCTCGTCCCGTACCGCGGCGCCCTCGCCACCCTGGCGCTGCTTGCCCTCGCGGCCGGGCTGTACTGGTGGTTGCCGACGGCTCGCGAGCGGTGGCGCCGGACGGTGCCGCTCGAAACCGTCGACGCCGACGGCACACTGCGGGCCGAGCTCGCCGCGCTGTGCGCCCGCACCGGCGTCCGCGCACGGTTGCGCTTCCGCGTCGACCCGACGCGGACGACCTCCGGCGCCAGCGTCCACGGCCGCTCCGGGAACTACACCGTCACCCTGCACTCCGGTCTGCTCCCCCGGCTCGACACCGACCCCGAGGGCTTCCGCGCCGTCGTCCTGCACGAACTCGCCCATGTGCACCACCGCGACGTGGACTACGCCTACGCCAGTACCGCTCTGTGGCGGGCCTACGTCCTGCTCGCCCTGATCCCGACCTTCGCCGTGACCGGCTGGATCCTCTTCCTGGCGCTGTCCGGCACCAAGTCCCCGTGGTGGCCTGGCGCCGCGGCCATGCTGCTGTCCCCCGTGCTGGTCGGACTGCTGCTGGCTGTGCTGGTGCACCTCGCCCGGGCCGACCTGCTGCGGCGGCGCGAACTGTTCGCCGACCGCCGGGCAGTCATCTGGGGTGCGGATACCGCCAGTTGGCAGCGCCCCGACCCCGTCGGCCCCGTGGCACCGTGGCTACGGCGGCTGACCGCGCTGCTCGGGACCCACCCGCGATGGGAGGAACGCCGGCGCGCGCTCGTCGACGCCGGCCGCCTCCACCGGGTCAGCCCGCTGGCGATGTTCCTCACCGGGATCTCGGCGGCGCTCCTGTACCAGGCCCTGGCGACGCTTCCGGTCCTGTCCCACGGCCCAGGCTCCGTCTGGATCACGGTCGGCGCGGTGACCCCGGTGCTCTGCTTCGCCCTGGGACTGCCGCTCGTGCGGGCCTCGGGCACGGCCGACGGAGACGGGCGGTCCGCCGCGGTGGCGGGCCTCTGGCTCGGCTTCGGCCTGCTGTTGGGCGAGTTCGTGTCCAGCGGTGAGTACCGGATCGACTGGATGCTGCCGCGGCCCCAGTACCTGCTCGCGTTCCTGCCCATCGCGGCCGTGCCCGCGGTGTGGTGGTCCCAGTCCCTGCGCCTGGCACTCGCCCTGCCCCGGTGCGGGCGCCGGGCGGCCACGGTGTGCTGCGCGCTGGTGACCGCGACCGTGCTGTGGGCCGGGCTGCAGTGGTGGCGGACGGGGGGTCGGGCGCTCTCGCTGGGCGCCGTCACCCAAGGCGCGGAACTGGCCGCGTACTACGCCCGGACGGTCCCGGGCGACTGGCACGGCTACGGCCCGGACCTCTCGGCCTTCACCACCGGCCTCGTCCTCCTCACCCCGCTGAGCGACGAGATCCTGGTCGGGGTCGCCGCGCTGCTGATGTGGCTGGTGCCGCTGGCCCTCGCCCTGCTCCGGCGCACGGGCCCGCCGGGCACGGGGCTGCGACTGCGCCGGACGCTCGGCGCCGGCCTCGCCGGGGCCCTGGTGTGCGGGGCCGGCCTGGTCCTGGCCCAACTCATGATGAACCAGTCGCGACCGACGACGAAGGGACCGGCCGGCCCCTTGATCGTCGTCCACGTGTGGTGGGTGACCGTGACGGTCCTGGCGGCCTGCCTGCTGACGGCCGCCGTGGTGGCCGCCCGCGCGCGCCGGCGCTGGCTGCCGCGGGCGCTGATCGCCGCGCAGGTGGTCCAACTGCTCGCCTACGCCGAGGTGTTCCTGCTCTTCTCCGCCGACGGCTGCCTGGGTCCGCTGAACACCGCCTTCGACGTGTGCCGGTGGCGCCCCCGCAACGGCCTGATCATCGACGGCCCGGTCACCTCCCTCACGCTCGTCAACGCCGTCCTCGGATCGGCCTGCGCGGCGTTGGCGGGGGCCGGTCTGGCATGGGCGGTACGCCGGTTCCGCGGCCGGCCGACCGCGGACAACGGCGCAGAACCGGCATCGAGGGCGGCCGGCCGCCCGCCCTCGATACTCCTGAAGGCGGGCACGCTCCTCACGCTCGCCGTACCGGCGGTGGTGCTGGCCGCCGTGACCTTCACCCAGGCAACCGCCCAAGATGACTCTCGCCGGTGGCAGGACGCGGCCGATGCAGCCAGGGAGCAACGCGGGCCCGCCCCGCCGGCGCAGGCACCGCAGACCCGCGCCTGGCAGGCGGCGTCCTGGCTCAACGACGGCGGGACCCGGCATGCACAGCAGATCAACGCCGCCTCGATCGCCCTGGACTCCGAACTCCTCAAGGCCGCCTCGGGGAAGCGCAACGCGGACGGGAAGGTCGCGCTGGACGAGAAAGCGCTCCACCGCCTCTGTGGCGCCCTGAGCCAGCGGGTCGAGGAGGCCCGGGACTATTTCCCCGTCCCGGACCGGAACCTCCAGAAGAACTGGTCGGCCGCGCTGAACCAGGTGCACCACGGGGCCCAGGACTGCCAGGAGGCGACCTTCCCGCCCAAGGGCGCCCCGCACCGGACCGACGCGGAGCGCGAGCGCCTCTTCACCGCATCCCTCAACGAGATCGTCAGCGGAATGCGCACCTTCGGCACCACGGTCCAGGACATCAAGAAGGCCGCCACTTCGCTGACCAAGTAGCTCCCACGGGGCCGCCGGTGGGGGCGAGTTCGGCTAAGGGATGTTCACCGCAAGGTCCGGGCCCGCGTCGATCATGTCTTCGCGCGGATGAAGTCCTGGAAGATCCTTCACGACTGCCGCCCGAAAGCGACGGCGTTCACACCGCCATGCCCGGCTGCACAACCTCGCCCTCACGGGATGCCCCCGCCACATACGCTCAGTCGATACAGAACTCGTTGCCCTCGATGTCCAGCATCGGAATACACGAATCATTGCCGTCGTACAGCGTTCGCACGTGTACTGCGCCGAGCGGGACCAGTCGTGCGCATTCGGCCTCCAGCGCGGCGAGGCGTTCTTCACCCACGAGTCCGGTGCCGACCCGCACATCGAGATGTACCCGGTTCTTGGCGGCCTTCCCTTCGGGGACGCGCTGGAAGTACAGCCGCGGGCCCACGCCTGAGGGGTCCATGCAGGCGAACCATGCATCCCGCTGCTCAGGTGGCTGCGAACGCTTGAAAGCATCCCACGTGGCAAACCCCTCCGGTGGCGGCGGTACGACGTACCCCAACACCTCGCACCAGAAACGAGCAAGGCGCTCAGGTTCTGCGCAGTCAAAGGTGACTTGGAACTTCTTGATCGCTGACATCGGCGCACCGTACCAAGGGGACTTGGGACTCTGCCGCTCATATTTCCCCAGGGAATCCGGCCACATCCCGTCGGACCCTGGACCACCTTGGACATCAAGTGATCAACTGTCGTCCGGAGCAGTTGGGCAGGCCGGGATCACGCATCACGCCGGTCAGGCGAGAGCGATGAGTCTGCCCGAGGATATGGCAAGGAAGCCCAACAAGCCCCAAACCAGGGACACGGCGGCGACAGCGCCGAGGGCATTACCTGGCGTGCGGTTCGAGAGAGCATGCATGAACAGTGCAATGCCGACGAGTTCGGATCCGTACCAGGCGAGGTAGCTCCAGCCCCAGCCGGCGGCCGGGATGTCGATGTACTGCTCGCTGTTTCCGTTGACGGCGACCTCTGCGATCTGTCCGCGCCAGATTTTGACGTCCGCCGGCGCACCGCCGAGTGCTGCCTTGTAAGCCTTGTATCGCACGGGCTGCGTCTCCGTCTTGCCGGAGGCCCGCCTGACCGTCAAGTCGTAGATGTCGTTCTCGCTGACCATTCGGGTGTCGACGACCTGGTCCACTTCGCGGGTGACGCAATCCGGGTGGGTTTGGCGGGCTTGCGCACAGATCGGCGCTTGGCGGTAGTCGGCCAGTTCTCGGTAATAGCTTGAGGACAAGGAGATACCGACGATGCATGCCGTCAGACCGAGAGTCCCAAGGCCCCACCGGGCCACTGACGATGTTCGCGTGGAGAGTTCGGTATGGAGGAGGACTCCTGATGACCGGCTCCGACGTGCCCTCGACCTTCCACGGGTATCCGGAAAGAGGCGGCGGGGCCCGCTCCGCGTGACGCCGCCTGTACCTGCCGCTTGCTCCCGCGTCAGGAGAGGCGGCTCGGCATCATTGCCTGTCGCACCCTGGTTTGATGGTGGAGGTTGGTGAACCACCATGCCAGGAGCCCGGTCCGCGATGCTCTGTTCAGCCTCGTATACCAGCAGGTTGCGTCCCGACGACCCGGCGGTGGGCAGGGATTCAGCACCGTTCACAGGATGGCGCACCGCGGCGCGGTTGTGTAGACAGATCTTGCGAGCAACCCGATTCTGCGCGAACTGCTGCGGGTGCGGACTGCCGCGTTCCAGCATGCGGCGGCGAATCTTCTCCCAAGCATGCTCCAGACTGAACGTCGACCCCGCTCCGGCGATGCCGTCGTGCAAAACCCTGATCAGTTCTCCCGTGAACTCCGGGTAGTCCGCCCCGGGGAGCACAAAGGATTCCTCGGTTGCCGATGCCGACGTCAGGACACAGTCCCCGTAGTCGTCTTCGTCGTCGGCCTGGGCCAGTTGCCACTCCAGGGCGTCCAATTCCCCCAGGGCGTCCGCGAGTTCGTCACGTGTCGGAGCTGTGGCGGTGGACATTGCGCCCGCGAGGCCGCTGTAGCAGCAATCCAGTACCATCACGCGGTACCGCGCCCTGTGGCCTGCCTCCCGCACGACGTCGCGCAGGTGTCCGTAGTCCAGCGTGCCGACTTGTGGGTGATCCGCGTCTGCTTTCGCCAGTGCCAGGTGCAGCCGGTGGCTGCGGTCAGGCCGGCCGTGCCCGGCGAAGTACACCAGCAGCGTGTCACGGGCCTTCTTGGCCGCGTCGCGCACTGCGGCCTGTACCTCTTCCGCGGAGTGCTCGGCTCCGAGCACCTGAACGTGCTCGGCCGGGAGGCCCCAGACGGACGGGTCACGAAGGAGATCAGCCAGCCGCCGTGCGCCGGCCGACGCTTCAGGCATCGGTCTCAACGCCCGGTGGGTGTAGGCATCGATCCCGATCAGGACCGCACGACTCCGGGCGGGGTCAGGAACCGTCATCGCCCTCGTCCTCCGCAGACGTACCCTCGGCGGATGCAGGCGGGAGAGGCGATTCCGTCCCAAGCTGCGGCTCGGAATCGGGCTCGGAATCGGCCTCAGATTCGGATTCGGATTCGGACGCGGCGAGGGCACGTGCGATGCGTACCGCGTCCTGCTCGGTGCCGTCCTCCACGACCAATCGCACACCGCCGATCTCGATCACCATCCGCGCCCCCGGCCGCAGGCGCGGCGGCAGCGACGCACGGAAGGACCTGTGCGCCCGGAGCAACGACAAGATGCTGAACCCGGAGGAGACCGCCAAGCTGATCCATTCCACGAGGTCACCGGACATCGAGCCGTCGGTCGTGTCCGGCCGGACGCGTTGTATCTCCGTATGCAGGCCCACGTTGCGATCCTGAACCAGCCAGTCCGCGAAGTCGGCAGTCAGACGGGCACCCTCAGCCCGCGACCCACTGCCATCGCCCGCCCCGTCACTGTCGATCCGTACCCGCAAAGCAACCCCCTGGCAGCCGGTCGGCGGGCGCATGACTGGCTTGATAGCGCCCCGTTGTACCACCCGGATTCGTCGCCATCACAGTAGGGCCGCATCGCCATCCACGTCCTTATAATGCGGAAACCCGTTGCGAACGCCTGCCTCGACCCCTTTCCGCATATATGCCTTCTGGCGGGGTGCCGGAGGGGCCGTGGCTGGATCGTCGAGCTGCACGACCGGCAGCAAACGCCGGTCAGGCCGTCCTCGCCCTTCATCTGACCAGCTCAGACTGAGGACGGAAAACGCTCAGTGTCTGCGCCGGCGTCTCGACCCGGACGGCTTCGGGCCCGCCCGCGGCAAGTGCCTGGCAAGCCTTCCCCGATCCACTTGCCGCATGGCGTGCGGGTGGCGCCGATGGTGTGTGGCTCCTCACGTCCCTGCCGAGTATACGAGGGCGTATAGATGACCTATGTTCAATGTATACGCCGCCGTATAGATAGG
Organism: Streptomyces sp. MspMP-M5; assembly: GCF_000373585.1. Lineage (GTDB taxonomy): Bacteria > Actinomycetota > Actinomycetes > Streptomycetales > Streptomycetaceae > Streptomyces. The sequence continues at coordinate 86,010 of NZ_KB891890.1, read as the reverse complement.
GGCCTGCTCATGCGACTTCCCCGAACAGCCCACACCGACCGCCCCTGGCGGATCCACGAGATCACCGACGACTTCACGGTCGAGGACGTGTGGGCACTTCCCACCCCCGGCGGACCTGATGACCTTGTGTGGCTGGTGCGCCAGACTGCCGAGGGGATCAGGAGCGGGGTGAACGGAGAAGGTCCCGTCTCCCGTGTGCTCTTCGCCATCCGCTGGAAGCTGGGAGCACTGCTCGGCTGGGACAAGTCGGGTACCGGCATCGGTGCCCGACTGCCTTCCCTACGTGACCGGTTGCCGGCGGACCTTCGCGAGAGACCCCAGGGCCCCGATCTCGGCTCGTCGCCGTTCACCTCCCTCTATCAGAGGGACGACGAATGGGCCGCCGAGATGGGCAACAAGACTGTGCACGCGGTGATGCACATCGGCTGGGTTCCGGACGGCTCCGGCGGCTACCGCGGCCAGATGGCCGTCCTGGTGAAGCCGAACGGGCTGTTCGGCGCCCTCTACATGGCTGCCATCAAGCCCTTCCGGTACATCGGGGTGTACCCGGCGCTGATGCGCTCCATCGGCCGCCAGTGGCAGGCGAACGCCGCCAGACGGAGCGCGCTGCCGACGGGAGATCCCAGAACCCGAGACTGATCCAGGCAGGCCACGGCGTATCGCGCCGTGCTCGTCGCCATCGACGGCCCGTTGCGCGGCCTTCGCCACGGGCGTCCGGTGGGCCTCCATGCCGATTGCCTCGATGACGACGTCCGCACCGCGCCCGTCGAACCGTCCCCCGCCGCCGGGACCAGACGCGCGTGCCGAGGACCTGACGGGGCGGGCCGGGACATCTGTCCCTGAAGACCGGGGACGGGCTGCTCTGGGAGCCGCCGCTGGCGGTGGTCGTTTTCCTCGGCAGAAACTCCCCTCAACTGTGGGGCCCGCTCGGCCTGGTGGCCGCAGCCGGTGTCGGGTTGGCCCGCTGGCTCACCACGGCCTATCGCGGCTGATGGGCGATCAGATCCTGCCCCGGTGCGGCCTGGTGCGACGCGAGCCGATGGCCGTTCCACTCGACCGGGTCCGCTCCGTGGGCGCCGTCTCGGGGCCGTATCAGCGGATCCTCGGCCTGCAGCGGTTGGTCGTCGACACCGGCCGGTCCGGCCGACACCGCGACGTGCTGGTCCTGGACTCGCTCGACGCGACGGTAGCCGAGCGGTTGCGGGACGAGCTGCTGCACTGGGTGCCAAGTAGCCTGCCGCTCCACGTAGTTCACCGACCTCCGCTACAAGACGGGGCGATGGCGGATGTCGGGGAGATCAGTGTGTTCGGGCCGGGGTGGATCCGTTTGGGCGCCGTCACCACGGCCTGACCACCGCACGCTCGGTCACCCTGGAGGAACCGCCGCAGCGGCCGTCGTCGTCCTTGTCTGGACGGTGACCTCGTGGCCCGACGGGCCCTGGTGGACGGATCTGCCCCGCTGGAGCCGGGTGGCTGTGCTGGCCCTGCCGCCGGTGGCTGAGCTGCTGGCCCGGGACCGCTATCGCAGCCTCGGGAACGCGCTGCGTGAGGGCCAACTGGCCATCGGCCGGGGCTCGTTGGTACACCGCCGCCAGGTGACGCGCGAGGACGCGGTGATCGGCTGGACCTTCCACGCCTCCTTCTTCCAGCGGCGGGCCGGTCTGACCACGCTCACCGCCGCGACCGCGGCCGGGCGGCAGTACTGCAACCTCCCGGACCTCCCGGACCTCCCGGTAGCAGCGGCCGTCACTCTGGCGGACGCGGCAAGATCGGGGTGGCTGGAACCGTTCCTGGTGCCCGGCTTCCCGGCGCACCGACGGTAGCCGTCACAACCAGCCGCGTTCGCGCGCATGGTGCGCCGCCTCGAAGCGGTTGGCGCAGCCGGTCTTGCTGATGGCGGCGGACAGGTAGTTGCGCACCGTCTTCTCGGCCAGGTGCACGCGCGCGGCCACGGCCGCGATCGGCGATCCGTCGAGTACTGTGGCGAGGACCTCCCGCTCCCGGGGGGGGATGAGCTCGACCTCCTCGGGCAGCTCCGCCGGGTCGGCGTCGAAGTCGAGTGTCACCCCCGCGTCTGCGAGGGTCGGCCGCGCCTCCTCGACCACGGCGGGCAGGCTGAGCCGCCGGTAGCCGGTGACGGCCTCGCGCACGCGCTCCAGCGCCTGCCGGCCCAGGTCCTCGATCTTCTGCAGCTCTGCCTCCACGTCGGTCTCCCTGGCCCGGTGCAACCGGCGGGTCACCTCGGTGTGCAGGATCAGCTGCAGCAGGCTGTGGCCCAGCATGTCGTGCACGTCGCGGGCGAACCGCAGCCGCTCCTCCGCCACTGCGGAACGGGCCAACTCGCGGCGCGTGCTTCGCAGTTCGGCGTTCAGGTCGAGGATGCGCCGATACGTCGCCATGGCCATCCCGACCGCGGCGGTCAGCACCACGGTGGGGACGGCCCCGGCGTGGTCGGCCCGCTCGGCCACCCCGTACGCCAGGCCGACCGTGCCCGCCAGCGTCGGCACGCACAGTCGCGGCGGCACCGCGACCGCCGCACTCGCCGCCAGGTACAGCAGCAGAAGGGTCCACTCCCGGCCCAGCCACAGCGGCAGTACCGTGGACGCCGCCGCGAGCGGCACCAACAGCCCCGAACGGAATCCCGCTCCCAGCCGGGCTGTCTGGCACGACCACGCGATGGCCACCTGGGCCGCCCCGAACAGCACCGGCGCGGCCCCGCCTGCGAGCACCAGACCCGACCGGCCGTCGGCCCCGGACAGTGCCGGCACCAGCCCGAGCAACGGCAGCAGCCCGACCGTGGCGCCGACCAGCGACGCCCTGGAGGCCACCGCCTCCCCGACCAGTCCCGTCCTGCCCGCCCGAAGAGCGAACGCCCTGCTCATGCCCCCCTCGTCTCGCTTGAACATCCGGCGTGACACTAACCCGCCCGGATCGTGTCCTCAGCGGGCGCCCTCGCTGCAACACGGTCACACCATGCCTGTGAAGGTGCACTTTTTTCGTTGCCGCGCGGTGCCGCAGTTCGTCTTCGAAGACCTTGGTTGATGCACAGTCAGTAGTCAGGGACTGGCATCGTCGGCACGACGACACCGTGGTGGTTCTCGGTGACGGCGTCCATACGAAGCGGTTCTGATCCACTCTCTTCGTCGCGCGATGACGGCCAGTCACGGTCGCCCCAGGCCACTCAGCGACCACCACCAACCCGCCATACTTCAGGGGCCGTGATGGCCGTGATGGCCGTGATGGCCGCGTGGGCGATCGAGGAGAATGTCGGTGGCGCGGTCCATGATGTCGGCGCGGCTGCGGCTTCCGTGGTCGGCGGCGAGGAAGTGGTTGCCGATGCACAGGCAGAAAGCGAGCAGGCTGCGGGCCTCGATCTCGTCGGGGTCGGAGCAGAAGGTGCCGATGAGCTCGCGCAGCAGGTCCATACGGCGGTTGTCGACGCGGCGCAGGCGTGCGGCGACCCGTGCGTCGCGACGCGCCCAGTCCCGCACGGCGAGGTCGATCGGCAGCAGGCGGTCGCTGGAGAGGGTGAGCCGCCCGGCCAGGCGGATCTTTGTCCGGGCGTCGCCGTCGGCGCGTTCGACGTGGTCGAGGACCTCGTCGATGCTTTCGCGTTCCCAGGCATCCAGCATCGCCTCCAGTAGCGCGTCGCGGTCGGCGAAGTAGCCGTAGAACCCTCCTTTGGTGACGCCGAGCGCCTTGGCCAGCGACTCGATGCGTACCGCGTCCACGCCGCCGGCCGCGAGCGCCCTCAGCCCCTCCTCGATCCACTTGTCACGTGGTGTGCGGGTGGCGCCCATGATGTGCTTCCTCTCACCTGCCGTGATCTATACGCCACCGTACATACGGGGCTAGCCTCGTTCTATACGCCATCGTATATGCGAGAGGGGGCGACGGCATGACCGTCGGTTTCGTTGCATTCCACTACCCGCGACCTGAGTACTTTGAGGAGTTCATCGGCCGCGTGCGCACGGCTTGTGAGTTCGTGCGCTCCAGGCCGGCCTGCCTGGCGACCGAATGCTGGGTCACGGCCGACGGCGGAGCGATCGTGACAACCGGCCGATTCGAGTCCGAGGAGACCCTGAAGGCGGCGTTCGCCGCCGCCAGCGATTCGGGCGTGATCACCGAATGCGACGAACGCGAACACCGGCCACGCGAGTTCTTCACGCTGCTTCCCAAGTAGCGGGGACTCGGGGTCGTCGGCGCGGCACTGCAGGCCGAGGCCGGCTCCCCGAGCAGCGGGCGCATCTACTCGACGAGCAGCACCTCGCTGACGGACCGTCCGCCGACCCTCATCAGCTCGGGACATCCAGGAACAGAACAAGGGGCGGGGTCTGCGGCACGCGAGGGATCGCCTCCTATCCAGAGGACGCGATTCGACGCCTCTAATTAGGTGATTTGATCAAGGAACCGGCGGCTGCCCACCCTCAACTGGGGAACTGTGGTCTCGGCTCAAGTGGAAAACAGCAAAGGACTGCTCGTGCATCGCATCGTCATCGCTGTTCTCGGGTCCACCGCGCTTCTGGGCACCTTTGCCGTTCCAGCAGAGGCTGCCCCCGCCAAGCAGATCGTCAAGCAAGAATTCGCAGTCAAGTCAGGGCCCTGGGGGGCATACGGAGAGGGCACCGCACGTTGCCCCGCGGACTCTGCAGTCGTCGGCGGCGGATTCGACTCAGGGCGCTTGCGGTTGTTCGCACGGGCCAGCCACCCGACGGACGACGGCAAGGGCTGGACCGTGCGCGTTTCCGATGGTGGCGGGTGGCCCTACCCAGTAGGCACGGCCACGGTCTATGCCGTGTGCGAGTTCGACTGACAGCAGCACCCTGTCTGCTGGCGGCCATACGGACGTGGGTGCCTCTATATCCATCAACTGGGGCCCGTGACACCTCCGTTCGCCGGAGGGCAGGCATCTCTCGCTTGGTGCGCTGGCACTCCCCTGTGCCTGGCGGCTGCCGCTGTCCTACCTCGCTGCGTGGGCCACGACGCTTTTCGGCCTACACCGAATCTTTGGCCCGCCCCGCAGACGTTCTGTTGTGATCTGAGGCATGAAGAACTTCTCTGGTGCTGCCGGCGGGACGTCGGCCATATATGACCGTATCGGCAGCGGGTATCGGCACGTCCGCCGCCCCGACCCGCGGCTGGCGGAATTGATCCGTCGGGCCTTGGGAGGTGCACGCACGGTGGTCAACGTGGGTGCGGGGGCGGGTTCCTACGAGCCGACGGACGCGGAGGTCACCGCGGTGGACCCGTCCCAGGTCATGCTCGGCCAGCATCCGGGGCCGAGGAAGGTGCTGGCCGTGGCCGAACAACTGCCGTTCGAGGACGACGACTTCGATGCGGCCATGGCGGTCATGACGGTGCACCACTGGAACGATCTGCGCGGTGGGCTGCGTGAGCTGCGTCGCGTGTCCCGTCGCCAGACCGTCTTCACCTGGGATCCGGAGCATCAGCCGGAACTGTGGCTGATCGACGAGTACCTGCCCGAGATCCGGGACCTTGAGCACGCGCGTTTCACGCCCCTGTCCGACGTCGTCGAAGCGCTCGGTGCGCACACCGTGCTTCCCTTTCCCATCCCGCACGACTTCACGGACGGATTCCAGATCGCCTACTGGCGACGCCCCGAGCGCTATCTCGATGCCGCCGTACGACAGGCGAGCTCCACCTTCGCCCAGCTTCCGTCCTCCGTTGTGGAACCGGCGATGGCAAGACTGCGCGCCGACCTTCGGTCCGGTGCCTGGCAGCGCCGGCACGCCGACCTGCTGGAGAAGGAGCACATGGACTACGGCTACCGACTTGTCGTCGCAGGTGAAGCGGAGCCGTGCGCGGCATGACCAGCACGAGGGACGCACGCTCCGCGCAACCGGCGGTCGAGGTCCGACCGAACACGGGTCCCTGGTACCAGCTGCACGAAGTGGATGACGGAGTCGTGCGGATCACCGAACCGCATGTCGCCAAGCTGGTGAAGGCCAACCTGTGGTGGCTGCGCGGCACGGACCGCGACATCGTCGTGGACGCCGGTCTGGGCGTGGCCGCACTGCGCCGGGAGATCCCCCTGCTGTTCGAGCGGGATCCGCTGGTGATCCTCACCCACGCCCACCTGGACCACGCGGGTGGAGCCCAGGAGTTCCGCGAACGGGCGGCGCACGAGGCTGCGGCCGAGGTCCTGGCGAAGGGCATGCCGGCGAGTCTGTACGGAGCCGAGCTCCACGCGAAGCTCGGCATCGAGGCCGCACGAGAGGCCGTGCCGGATCTGCTGATCGACGCGCTGCCGCATGCCGCTTACGATCCGAGGACCTACCAGCTGGGCCCGATGACGGTCACCCACCCGCTCCGGGACGGAGACACCATCGACGTGGGAGGTCGGACGCTGACGGTCCGCCACCTTCCCGGCCACACACCCGGATGCATCGCGCTGCACGAGCAACGCACCGGCGCGTTGTACTCCGGCGACGTCGTCTACAACGGCCACCTCATCGACGACCTCCCCGAATCGGACCCGTCCGACTACCGGCGCAGCCTGCAACACCTCGCTGACCTTGACGTATCCGTCGTCCACCCAGGGCACGGCCGCAGCTTCGGCCCTCGTCGACTTCGTGAGCTGACGCAGTGCTACCTGCTTGGTTCCGAGGCGATTCGGTAGGTGGGTGGGTACGTAGGTAGGTACGGCTGTGGCAGTCCGGCACCCCGGTCCGGACGGTTTCAGACCGCCAGTTGGTCGCCGAGTGGACTGCGCAGGTACAGGACGAGATGTCCGTGCCGGGCCCGGGTGACCAGTCGTGCACGGTGCAGGACGCCGAGGTGCTGGCTCACGGTGCTGGGACTGAGGCCCAGCCGGCGGGCCAGGTCCGTGGTACTGGCGGGCTCCGCGAGAAGGGTCAGGAGGTGGGCACGGGTGCTGCCGAGGAGGTCGGCAAGGGCCTTCGGCAAGGGGGCCGTGCCCGTGTGCCAGACCGCGCCGCGGCCGCGGGCCGGGTAGCCGATCCTGGGCGGTGGGACGGGGTTGACGAGAGTATTGGCATGGTCACAGAACAGGGACGGGGTGAACGTCACGCCGCGGCCGTCCACCGCCAGTTCACGGTGTTCGTCGCGGAGAGCGTCCACGGTGAGGGCGCCGGCCTGCCAGCGCAGCCCCGGGTCGATACCGGTGAACAGTGCCGCGGCCCCCGCGTCGGCCAGCTGTTGGGCCCGGTGCAGGACGTCGGCACGCAGGACGGCCTGCATGCGCGGCCAGTGCGGCGCGATCACAAGTGCCCAGTAGGCATGCAGAGCGTCGGCGATGCGCATGAGCAGGCCCACAGGGTCTCCGTACGCCTGCTGAAGCTCGGGGCGCAACTCCGCACCGCTGGCGGCCTGAACGAGCTCGGTTCGCACGCGCTCGGCCGGTGTTGCCCGGAGCGCGGCGAACTCGTCGTCGATGTCAGGGGAGGGACCGGCGGGGTGCGGGGTCAGGAAGTCGGGGATGCGCCGACGCGGGCCGACCAGCGATTGCAGCAGGGGCCAGTTGAGTTGCCGAAGCAGCGGGGCGGACTGGCGCAGGAACGGCTGGTGCTCGGCGTGCCGGGCCGGGTTGTGCCACGCCCACAGGCTCAGAGTGGTCTCCTGCAAAGGGGAACACGCGAACCGGACGGAGGCGAGGTCGTCCAAGTCGAGCCGTAGCAGCAACATTCGGCCCAGATTAAAACTCTCGGACGCCTGGCGGTCAGGCGGGTGGGATCCCCGTCATGGTCACTTCTCCGGTCGGGAGAATCTCGGCGACGGCGACGCACCCGTGTTCTGTCACGCCCGCCGCACCCGCGTCGGAGTGCTGAGATCACCCCTGCGACTGAGCTGCACGGCTGCCGCACATCGAAGCCGATCCGGATCACCTTGTTCTGGGTGCTGAGGACGGTAGAGACAGTAGAGACGGTAGAGAGGTGTCTGTCGTTCAGTGAGAGGCGAGAAGGCATGGATGTGTACGAAGCCGTGGACAGTCGCCGGGCCGTACGGGCGTTCAGCGATGAGCCGGTGTCCAAAGAGATACTGGAACGAGCGCTGGCTGCGGCAACGCGGGCTCCGTCGAGCGGCAACCTCCAACCGTGGCACGTGTATGTCGTGACGGGTGCGCCCTTGGCCGAACTGAAGAAGCGCGCGACGGCCAGGGCACTGGCGGGAGACCCGGGTGATGAGCGGGAGTATCCGATGTACCCGGCCGAACTGACCTCGCCCTATCTGGACCGTTTTTCCGCCGCGGCCGCCCAGCGGTACCGAGCGCTGGGAATCGAGCGCGACGACCCCGACAGACCCAAGAAGATCGCCGCGTTGAACTCGGAGGCGTTCGGGGCTCCGGTCGTCCTGTTCTGCTACCTCGACCGGACGATGGGGCCCGGACAGTGGGGAGATGCGGGGATGTACCTGCAGACGGTCATGCTGTTGCTGAGGGCGGAAGGGTTGCACACCTGCCCCCAGGTGATGTGGACGATGTACCGCAAGACCGTCAGCGAGACAGTCGGAGCCGAGGACGGGCTCGTACTGTTCTGCGGTGTCGCCGTGGGATTCGAGAAGGAAGGCGCACCACAACTGCGCACCGGGCGGGCGGACTTGGCGGAAACAGTGAGTTTCATCGGCTTGTGACCGCCAGGGCGTCAAGATCCGCAGGACTGATCTTGGAACCGGCCGCCCGCTGCGACAGTCTTCGTGATCCTCAACGGGATGGTCGGCGGACGACACGTCGCAAAGCCCGGCTGCTAGGAGGCGCCGAACGTTCGTATGTCGCGCAGCCGGTGGGCTTCGTCGAAGAGGGCGCGTTCGGCCAGGCGGGCTGAGGTGAGGGAGGCGAGGGCGGCCGCCGCGAGCAGCATGTACATCACGACGATCTGGTAGCGGATGGCGGTGAAGGGGTCGACGCCGGCGAGGATGAGGCCGGTCATCGCGCCGGGCAGGCTGATCAGGCCGACGGTCTTGGTGGAGTCGATGGCGGGGATGAGTGCGGTGCGCAAGGTGGTGTGCAGGTAGGGGGCGAAGGCTTCGGTGGCCGGCAGTCCGAGAGCGAGGCGCGCCTCGATGGCGGGCCGTGCGGTACGGGCTTCGTCCCGCAGGCGGATCAGGACCAGGGCGGTGGCCTGCATGGCGCCGGAGACGACCATGCCTCCGACGGGGATCACCACTCGGGCTTGGGCGGCGATGACGCCGAGGGCGAGCAGGGCGCCGAGCGTCGCCGCGGTTCCGGCAGTGATCGCGGCCGTGGCGATGGGCAGTGCGCGGGGCAGGCCGCGGGCGCGGCGGGCGGCGACCTGGCCGGCGACGAGCACCATCAGGGCGAGCCAGCAGCTCGCCCCGGCCAGGCCGGTATGTTGGAAGACCAGCAGCAGTACCGCTCCGACGGCGGCCAGTTGGGCCCCGGCGCGGGCCGCGGCGATGGCGATGTCGCGGGCCAGGCGCAGCCGCCCGTGCCATGCCACGGCCACAGCCAGCAGGACCAGTGCGCCGGAAGCGGCGACCCCCGCCCAGGTGGGGACGGCGGGATTCATGAGTCCCCCTTGAGGTAGTCGATGTCCGCCGCGGGGCCGCAGGCCACCAGCTTCCCTGCCCGCAGGACGAGGGCCCGGTCGGCGATCCGGCGGGCCTGCGCGGTGTTGTGACTGGCCAGGATGACGGTCAGCCCGGTGGAGACCAGGTGGTGCACCGTTGCTTCGACTGCTCTGGCGCTGGCGGCGTCCAGCGCGGAGGTGGGTTCGTCCAGCAGCAGCACCTCGGGGCCGACCGCGAGGGCCCGGGCCAGGCAGAGGCGTTGGGCCTCGCCGCCGGACAGTCCGGCCGTCCGGCGGGCGAGCATGGTGATGGGCAGGCCGACCTGTTCCAGCAGTGTCTGTGCCTGGTCGTCGGTCAGTCCGGGCCGGCCGACGCGTAGTTCGTCCGGGACGTGGTCGGTGAGCAGGACCGGCTGCTGTCCGACCAGCCCGACCCGGCGGCGCAGGGCGAGGACGTCCCCGTCCGGCAGCGGGCGGCCGTGGAGGCGGATCCGGCCGGCGGTGGGTTCCTCCAGCCGGTTGAGCAGGCGCAGCAGAGTGGATTTGCCCGCGCCGGACGGTCCCATCAGCGCGGTGCACGCCCCGGCGGGGATCTGGCAGGTCACCTCGTCGAGCAGCACGGCGTGGCCGCGCCGCACGGTCACTCGATCCAACGCGAACAGCTCGTTCGGGGCCATCGTTGCCTTCCACCTCCAGCTGGTAGAGCCACCCGGTAGACCCGAGAGCGGATCCGGGAAGTCGTACGGCAACGGCCGCGGACCGATCTGGTCGGGGATCGAGGTGAAGCCGGCCATTTCGGCGGAGGCTACTGCGCCCTCGGATACTACACATGTAGTCTCTGGTTCAGAGGGAGGGCCCGATGCTGATCGACTTCGTTCCCGACAGGGGTTTGTACCCCTTCGAGTCGCACTGGTTCGACTCGTCCGTCGGCCGGGTTCACTACATCGACGAGGGCTCCGGGCCGCCGCTCCTGTTCTGTCATGGCGCTCCGACGTGGAGCTTCCTCTACCGTCACATCGTGAGGGGCCTGCGCGACCGGTACCGGTGTGTCGCCATCGACCACCTGGGTTTTGGATTGTCCGAACGCCCTGCGGGCTTCGGCTACACCATCGCCGAACACACCGCGGTCCTCGGCGAGTTGATCGACCACCTGCAGCTCGACGGCTTCGTCCTGATGGGACAGGACTGGGGCGGCCCCATCGGCCTGGGCGCGGTCACCACGCGCGCGGACCGGGTGAGGGGGATCGTGCTGGGCAACACCTCGTTCTGGCCGACCGAGGCGATGGCCAATCGGGCGTTCAGCGTGATCATGAGCAGTCGTCCGATGCAACGGCGGATACTCGAACGGAATTTCCTCGTCGAGCGCGTTCTGCTCGCAGAGCTGGGCCGTAAGCTCAATGCGGCCGAGGCCGAGCACTATCGCGCGGTGCAACCCACCGCGGAAGCCCGGCGCGGACTCGCCATGATGCCCAAAGAAATTCGTGCCGCACGGCCCCTACTGGACCAACTCGCCCGAGACGTGCCCGTCCTGCTCGGCGACAAACCGGCGCTGCTGGTGTGGGGGATGCGAGACATGGTGTTCCGTCCGAACGCCTGCATCCCGCGCATGCGTTCCGCCTTCGCCGATCTCGAGGTGGTCGAGCTGCCACGCGCGCGTCACTTCATTCAGGAACACGCACCGGACGCAATCACGGAGGCGATCGCGAAGCGGTTCCCGTAGGGACCACCGGCCGGAAGGCTTTGACAGGTCTGGTCACGTAGGGGCGCCTCCGGCGGGAGGGATGGCCCCTCACTCACCGAGACGGTCAGTCACGAAGCGTTCTCGCTGCTCGCAGCACCCAGGGTCACCCATATGGAGTAGTCGCCATGCGGGGCGCGCGACCCGTGCATCTCCTGGTTAGTGGCAGTGGCACATGCTGCTTGGTGTATGCACTCGCGGGAGGAGAGGAATATGGCTACCCACGTGGCCGCCAAGACCATCCAAATCCCCACAGCGGGAATGAAGGTGGCCGAGTTCGACTGGACAGCAGATTCAGGCAGTTACTCGGAGGCAAGCATCACAAAGAAGGTCACATTCCCGAACAAAATCCTCACCCGAGACGAGAAGCGGCAAGTCCAGACCGCGATCCAAGCCTTCGAGATCGAGGCACGGCACAACAACGGGAAGTCCGAATATGCCTTCGGGGCGGCAAAGGTGGACGCTAAAGTCACAGACGTCGAGGACGGCAAGACGGTAACGGTCAAGATCACCGCACAACTTCGCCCCAAGAACCCGGATCCCGATGGGAGGACCTTCCAGTTTCGGGTCAAGGGCCGCGTTCTCGTTACCGCTCTCCTGGACACCACGTTCGCGGTGCCCTGAGCCCTCTCCCAGCCGTGTCGATGTAGTCGGCGCGGAACTTCTCGCTCCGGCCCTCGCGGAAGCCCGCGCACTGGGAGGCGACCCCGGCCAGTGCGGCTGACGCTGACGGTGCTCAACGGTGGGGCCCCAGGACATGGGCGAATTCCAGGGGCCCCTGCCGTCAGCCCCGCGCCTCCGTTGCCGGTGACAGGGGTGGCTCCTGGTGGGAGCCGTAGCGCTCCATGCGCTGCCAGCGCAGGCGGCTGCCGGACAGGGCCGTGGCTACCGACTGGACCACCACGAGGTACATCAACTGGCGGTAGACGAGCTGCTGGAACGGCAGGCTCCACAGCGGTGCGAGCCGTTCGCCGTCGAGGCGGAAGGCATAGGCCCCGGTGACGACCTGGATGAGCAGGAACGAGCACCACAGCAGCAGTACGTGGACGGGGTCGAGGAAGATCAGCCCGTACACGCTGAGCACGTCGACCAAGGGCGCGAACAGCGGCAGCAGCACCTGGAAGAGCAGCAGGAAGAGCAGCCCGCGACGGCCGAACGTGCCGGCTGCGCCGCTCTGCCGGACGGCGCCGCGGTGCTTCCACATCGCCTGCAGGGTCCCGTAGCACCAGCGGTACCGCTGCCGCCACAGCGCACCGAGGGAAGCGGGAGCCTCGGTCCAGGCGATGGCCTTCTCCTCGTAGACCACGCGCCAGCCGTTGCGCCAGATCGCCATGGTGAGGTCGGTGTCCTCGGCGAGGGTCGCCTCGGAGACACCACCGACGCGCACCAGCGCGGCCCGGCGCCAGGCACCGATCGCGCCCGGCACGGTGGGCATGCACCGGGCCAGGTCGAAGAGCCGCCGGTCGAGGTTGAAGCCGACGACGTACTCGATGTGCTGCCAACGTCCCAGCAGACCACCCCGGTTGACGACCTTGGCGTTGCCGGAGACCGCTCCGATCCCCGGGTCGGAGAACGGCTGCACCAGATGCCGGACCGCGTCCGGCTCGAAGACCGTGTCGCCGTCCATCATCACCACGATCTCGTACGAAGCGGCGGCGATCCCCGTGTTGAGCGCGGCGGGCTTGCCCGCGTTCCGCTGGCGGATCACCCGCACGCCCGGCAGGCCGAGTGCCTCGACGATGTCGGCGGTGCCGTCGGTGGAGCCGTCGTCCACGACGATGATCTCGACCGGGTGGTCGGAGGCGACCAGGGACCGGACGGTCGCCTCGATACCGGCCGACTCGTTGTACGCCGGGACGATCACCGACACCGGTTCGGTGACCGGCGCTCCCCACGCCTTGCGGGCATGTCGCCGGTGCCTGGCCGCGGCGACCATGGAGATCACCGCGCGCACGATGCCCAGCAGTCCGGCGACGAGCAGCAGCGCGTCGAGTCCGTTGAGACCCCAGAGCGCCCCCTTGAGCAGCCACAGCAGCCCGATGCCGAGCAGGTTCTCGCCGGTGTCGGCCGGGCGGTTGGCGTCGGCGAGGTGGAATGCCTGGCTGACCGTCTGGAAGCGGTAGCCGCGTGCCTGGAGGCGCGGGATCAGGGTGTCCAGCGCGGCCACGGTCTGTGCGCGGTCACCGCCGGCGTCGTGGAAGAGGATCACCTGGCCGGTGGACCCGGGAGGGGTGGCGTTGCGGACGATCTTCTGCACGCCCGGCTTCTGCCAGTCCTCGCTGTCCTGGGTGACGAGCACGGTCAGATAGCCCAGCTTGCCGAGCTGTCGCATCGTGGCCCAGTCGGCGTTGCCCACCGCGTCGGCGCCGGACGAGTACGGCGGGCGGAAGAGGTTGCTGGTGACGCCCGCGGCGCCGGCCACCGCGAGCTGGTCCTCCCGCATCTCCATCGTGCGCTGCCAGCTGGGCAGGCTGGGCAGATAGGGGTGGGTGAAGCTGTGCAGGCCGAGTTCGTCGTGGTCCTTCGCCATCCGCGCGGCAAGCTCGGGGTGGGTGGCCACGCCGGTGCCCACGAGGAAGAAGGTCGCGGGCACGTGGTGCCGTTCCAGCGTCGCCAGGACCTTGGGGGTCCAGGTCGGGTCCGGGCCGTCGTCGAAGGTGAGCACCACGGTGTGCGACGGTGGGGAGAGCGAGACCGGTTTGGATCCGCTTGCCGAGATCACCGGGCCGCCGTTCTCGACCGAGGGCGGCACCTGGTTGACCGGCCCCTGCGGGGGGTTCCCGCCATCGTCCTGGAAGCCGAACATGTGCTGCGTGTAACCCTCGATGAGCAGTGTGAGGGTGAGGGTCAGCACCATGGTCACCAGCAGCACCCAGTGGGTGCGCACCGGCGTTTCGCGGGCGGTACGGCCACGCTGTGGAGAAGGGCTCACATCGGTGATTTCTGAATGAGTGACGACGAGTGATGATGAGTGAGATGGGTGAGTTGAGTGATGACGAGTGATGACGATCAGTGGCGAGTTCTGGAACGGAGCGGCTTGTCTGGCGAAATGCCGAGGTAGGGCTGCGCGGCGCGGCAAGGAGTCGGTGGGCACAGCGGGCGCGGCCCAGAAGCCCTGGGGCCCATAGATTCCTGACGGATCGCCAGGCGGGTCAGAGCATGCCGTGGGTGGGCAGGGGGGACGGCGTCGCGGTCGGGGTCTGCTTCGGATGCGGGGACGGCTTGTGGCTCGGGGACGGCTTGTGGCCCTCGGACGGCTTCGGGTGCGGGGACGGTTTCGCGGTCGGGGACGGTTTCGCCGTCGAGGGCGACTTCGCCTTGGTGGACGCGTGGTTGACGGCCCTCGGCACGATCGTCGTCCGGCCTGGGCTCCGATGCCGCTGGGCGGTGGCTGCGGCCGTCGGGGTCGTCCGGGGCCGGGGCGTCTTGTGCGCGGCGACGGCGCCCCCGCGCGGCTTCGGCCGCAGGGGGTGCGGCAGCAGCGCCGGCAGGGTCGGACCGCCCAGGAGCGTGCTGACGAGCAGGACGACGTAGGCCACTGCCGGCGTCACCAACGCGGCCACCAGGAGGCGCAGCCGCCTGCGGCGGCCTCCCGATGCGTCGACGAAGATGGGTTTGGGAGTAGGGCGCCGGATCGGTCTGGCACCCAGACGCAGTGTGTCACCGGTGGGCTCGGCTGGGGGGCCAGCCACAGTAGGCCCCTGTGAGGGAGTATCGGGAGACGTGGACGCGTCGGGCATCACTTCGTCTCCGGCGGGCGCCTGGCCCTCCGGAATGGTCTGCACAAGATCCGGACACTAGTGGCTGAGAATGTGCGGGCGGTACAGGAGTCGTTAAGCGCGCGGAAAAAGCCAGCAAAGCTGATGCCTGGGCGAGGCGGTGGGTGGCGCGGTGGGTGTCAGTCCTGCGGCCTGCTGATGGTCCTTTTGAAGTCGGCGCCCACGGTCAGCGGGGCCTTCAGGTCCCACTCGCCGCGGTCCGCGAGCTCCTGCAGAGCCTGCGACCGGTCGACCGCCTGCGGCCAGTCGTTCCCGCGGCCGGGAGTGCAGGGGCGCTTCATGTGCTTCTGGCGGACGGTGTTGAACCGGGCCAGCCACTTCGCCTCGTCCACCCCGGAGGCCGGGTTGCCCCCGAGCGACTTGTCGGTCTCGTGGGCGATCTTCACCATGCCGTCGCAGTCGTCGGAACCCTGGCCCATCATCAGGGCGGTGTCGAAGAGGTTTTCCAGACCCAGTTCGCTCTGCACGCCCTCCTGCGCGCTCAGCTTCCTGGCCGGGGTGAGGTACGTGTCGTGTCCCGCCTGGATCTGCAGCCTCCGGAAGGCCGGGTCCAGCGCGGCCTTCTTCCAGTCGCGCACGAACGCCTCGCCCAGCGCGCCGGTGTCCTCGCTTCCCGAGTCGGCCAGTCGCTGAAGGACGGTGGTGTACTTGGCGAGCACGTTGTGGGGTGCGGCGGCGTTGTACGACTTGACCAGCCTGAGCATGTCGCCGCTCTGGCTGCAGAACCCGATCCACCCCGCCGTGTAGCCACAGCCGTCGTGCAGATCGGTGATGTACGCGTACTGCGGAACGGTGGCACCGTTCTCGAACACCGCGGTGATGTCATCCATCATCAGGGTCGCCGCCGAACCCGCCGCGGGCGTCGCCGGAGCACCGGCCGTACGACTGGCTTGGTCGGCCTTGTCGGCTTTGTCGGCCGTACCGGACGTGCAGCCGCCCACGGTGAGCACCGCACCGAGCACGACGAGCACGGTGCGACGTATTCTGGTCAACTCCACGAACCGCTCCGCCTGTTCCTTGCTGACTTCGCCAGCTCGCTGAAGCGCTCCTGCTCACGGAGGAACCACGAGCAGCAGGCTTGATCAAGTACCGCTTGCCTTTTCTTGCCCTGGGGCTTGCCGGAGACCTTAGCGTGCCTGGTTGACGCTGGTCGGGGCGGTGGGCGCGGGCACCGGAGAGGTCGACGGCGGTCGACGGCGGCTGCTGTCGGGCGGAGTCGGACGACCGAAGGGGCGGCCGAGGGGGCGGCCCCGCGGATCCGTCCTCTCCTCCTACGAAGGCCACCGGAGTCGAGTGGGTGCTGTTCACCTGACGGCCGTCGCGCGCCGCTCGTCCCCTGGGGAACCGCACGTCAGCCTTCGCCCGCACTGGACAGAGCGTCGGTGATCAGGCGCGTGGCGAAGTCGCGGTCTTCGGTGAGTCGGTTGATGTGCTCCGCGAGCAGGAAGGCGGTGGCTTCCAGGGGATTCATCTCGTCCTTGGTCCAGTATCCGTACTGCTTGCGCCACAGATTGGGGCTCAGTCCGGTACCTGCGGCGACGAGCAGGCCGGCCATGGTGGGGATGACCTCGGGGCGGACGCTCTTGGGCATCATGCGCATCGTGGCCACGAGATTGGGCACCACGTACTCGATGACGTCCTTGCCGTGATCCTCGTAGGCCATCCGCAGCCACTGCATGAACATGTAGATGAGCGTGCACGCGCCGTCCAGCACGTCATCGGCTTCGCCGGGGCCCAAGGACCTGGCGAACTGGGCAGTCAGCGCCTGTTGTTCGGCGTCAGTCTGGGTCTTGTCGTCGTAGATCGCCTTGAGTCGAGAGTCGATCATCATGAGCGCTGCACCCACGTCGCCTGCGGGAGCGTACTGGGGATCGCAGGGCGATGACACAGGATTCCTCCTCAACTGCCGTGGATAGCGCGGCATTTCTGTACTGTAGTCCCCGCCGGTAAAGCAAATCTTTGTGGCGTCCTTGTCCGGGTGGGAGCAGGGACACGGCGCGGGCCGATGCGGCTCGTCGCCCCCGGACGGTCACGGAAGCCCAGTTCGGCCCTGTCGAGGAGAGTCGAGGAAATCCGCGACCGTCATCGGTGTCCGCATGCTCTCTCCTGCACCCCGAGCGACGGCCTTGTCCGGTTCGGGCCGCTGGGCCGTGTCCGCTAGCCCAGTCGACCGGCGAAGGCCGACCCCGCCCATGGCGTCACTTCACTTCGACCTTGACCTTGGCCTTCCAGGGCGTGACCACTAGAGGACAGTAATGTCCCCGGTCGGCGTGGCAGCGTCGTTGCGCGGTGATGGTGGCGGTGCCGCCATGTTCCGCGTGGAAGACCGCTGTTGCGCTGCCGCTCGGTGTCGTACCCCCAGAGACCCGTTCGAGAACAGTGGGTTCGCTGGACGTCGGGCGGCTCCACGAGTACGTGAGGCCGTTTGCGCGGTTGCCGGTGAGCCGGACTTCGATGTCGTCACCCGAGGTCACGGTCACGGCCCGGCCGCCGTCCGAATTCGTGAGCACAATGCGCCGGGCCGACCGGGCCCGGTCGGATGCCTGGCCGTGCGCAACCGCCGGTGCCGCGGCAGCGGCCATGACAGTGACCAGGGTCAGCGCCGTCCCCCATGCCGCGGCAGAACACTTCATTCCCACCGTGATTCCTTTCCCTTGATCCCGCCGGGGCGGACGTCACCGACGGCAACAGCAGACCAACCCTCCCGGTCAGCTCGACATGACAGCGAAGAGTCGGGTTCAAACCACCCGACCGAGGGTTGTGGCGCCTGGCCCATTGACGCATTGACCCATCGGGCATGCGCCAGGGACGCGGGTGGAGATCATCTCGAAGAAGATCCGGGTGACGCCGGTTGCGGCATTCGGCTCGGGCCGGGGCCGGCCGCCGGTGATGCGGCCCCGGGGAGGATGCCGACATTCTGGTGGTCGGGCAGGTCGGGTCGGGCAGGTCGAACAGGCGACGGTCGGCCGGCCGTCGCGACGAGCGGCGGGTACGGTACCCGGCCGCGGCTGCCTACCGTGACCGCGTGACTCGTGTGGAACGTACAGACCGTGTGGCGTCGGCTCGCCGTGCGCTGACGGCATGGCTGCGCTCGGCGCCCCGGCTGCTGACCGGTCAGGTCAGGGCACTGTTCGCCCCAGGGATGTGGACTCCTGGGCGCGTCGTGGGCGAATCGCTGCTGAGCGTGGTGCTCGGGCTGCTGGCGGCGGCGGCCGGGGCCCTGGAGGGCGACGGCACCGTACGGATCGCCGGGGTGGCCCTGGGGGACTCGTTCCTGGCCGACGGTCTGGACAAGGGCGCGCCGCCCCTGCCGAAGGGGGCGACCTGCCTCACCTTGATGTCCACCGAGACCGGCAGCACCTGGTACAAGGACCCGGTTTTCCGGTTCTCTTCACGGACGGCAAGCTGATCGAGAAGAAGTCCTTCGAGGTCAGGAGCTGACGGAGACCGGGCTGCGCGGAGTCCGGGCGGCTGGCTCGGCGCGGGCTTCCTGCTCACGGACTCGGCACCGGCGGAACTCATCCGCGCGGTGCGTGCCGCGGCCGCCGGCCACGCATACCTCTCGCCGGGCGCCACCCGTCACGTCGTGGACTCGCCGGAGTCCGGCCGGACCGGCCCAGCGGGCCACGGTGCGGACGGCCGACTCTCAGTGGGTGTGCCGGCTTTCTCCCATGAGGGAGGCGGCCTCGCCGGTCTGCCGCAAGGAAGCCGAGGAGTACGAGGAGACCGAGGAAACGGCGTCCGCCGTGCGTCGGTCCTCGACGGCCCGCTCGATCTCCTCCTGCACCAGGTCGTGGTTGATGGCGATCGCGGCCGCCGATCCCATCCCGGCTGCGGTCACCACCTGGGCCCGGGGATCGGCGACATTGCCCACCGCCCACACCCCGAACTCGCTGGTCCGCCCCGAACGATCAGTGATCACCCACCCTCCCCCACGGTCCCTCTCGCACCCCAGCCCGGTCAGCAGGGCGTCGTGGGGCACCATGCGCGGGAAGACGAACACCGCGCTGCGGGGCACCACTTGGCCCTCGGCCAGCTCGACCCCGCGCAACCGGTCGCCGTCCACCACCAGCTGCTTGATCACCCCCTCGGCGACACGGATTCCGCGGGCGGCCAGCCGCTCGCGCTCCTCCTCCCCCACCTCAAGGGTGTGCGGGAAGAACACCACGTCGGCCGACCACTGCCGCAGCAGCAGCGCATGCTCCACCGCACCCGGGTGGGTGCCCAGCACCCCGATCGGCTGGTCGCGGACCTCGTAGCCGTGGCAGTACGGACAGTGCAGCACATCCCTGCCCCACCGCTCGCGCACCCCGGGAATCCCGGGCAGCTCGTCCCGCAGCCCGGTGGCCACCACCACCCGGCGGGCCCGCAGCACCGGGCCACCGGCCAGTCGCACGAAGTAGCCGGGGTCGATCTGCTCCACCCGGGCCTCGATCAACGGCACGCCGTACGCGGCCAACTCGGCCCGGCCCACCGCCAGCAGGGCCGCGGGGGACATCCCGTCCCGGGACAGAAAGCCCTGCATGTGCGCTGCCGGGGCGTTGCGCGGTTCCCCGGCATCCACCACCGCCACCCGGCGGCAGGCCCGGGCCAGCACCAGGGCCGCATTCAGCCCCGCCGCCCCGGCGCCGACCACCACCACGTCATACACCGCATCACCGGCCGCGTCGTTCACCGCGTTGTTGTTCGTTGCGTCGCTCATGTCGTGCATGGCAATCACCTCCGCCCTCAGGCTGCGACCACCACCCAGCAGCGGCAACATTTGTTGCCATTTTCGGGACGAGTGTGACGCGAGGCATGATGCGATACCGCCCTGTGCCTGATCCTGGCCGACTACGACCTGGCCATGGGCTTGGGCAAGGCCGTCGAGGTCGGCACCCGGCAGGCAGATGCGGATATGCGCCGGACCGAAGCCGATGTCATGCGAGCCAGGGCGGGCTTGCCTCCGCAGAAATTCCGCCGAACTGAGACGATCCGGCACGCGAACCCGGTCCCGCAGAGTGCGCCAATCTCAGCGACGCCCAGGGCTTCCCGGAGTTACCTCGCGTCTGGCAGGGTGATACCCGGCGTGTGGTGACAGGAGATCAGGGGCCTGATCCTGCGGGGGTGCCATGCAGGCCGGTGATGCCAAGAGCGGGCTTGAATACTGGGATGCGGCGCATCCTGTATTAGCGATTTTGCGTGCCCGACGGGACTCCGGGAGCTTACCGGGGCAGCGCAACGACGGGGCGACCGTGGCCCTTGCCGTAGAGGGCGGCGGCATGCGGGGGGTGATCTCCGCGGCGATGCTGTCCCAGCTCGAGGACTACGGCTTCAAGAACGCCTTCGACGTGGTGTACGGCTGCTCCGCCGGCGGCATCAACGGGGCCTACTTTCTCGCCGGGGAGACCTGGTACCCACTGTCGATCTACTACGACGACCTGACGACCAAACAGTTCGTGGACTTCTCCCGAGTGCTGCGCCGGCGCCCGATCCTGGACCTGGGGTACTCCTTCGACCGCGTCATGGAGCGGGTCAAGCCCCTCGACTACGAGGCGGTTCTCGGGTCGGCAATACCGCTGGCCGTCCCGGTCACCGATGTCGATGCCCTGCGGACCGTCGTACTGCGGGACTTCGACTCCCGCCAGGACCTGAAGGCCGCGCTGCGCGCCTCTGCCTGGCTACCCATCGCCCTGCCCGGAACGGTCCCGACTCCCGACGGGCGGCGTGCGGTCGACGGCGGAGTGCTCACCGCCCTGCCGTTCCGGCTGGCGGTCGACGACGGCTGCACCCACATCCTCTCCCTCAGTACGCGCCCGATGCGGTCGGCGGACAGCGGGCTCTCCCTGCTGCACCGCTTCACCTCTCTCCACCTCGAGCGGATGCGCACCGGTCTCGGCAGCGGCTACCTGGCGGCGATCCGTCAGAAGCACCGCGACCAGGACTGGCTGCGCCGGATGCGTACGTCCCCCGCGTCCGGTGCCCCGTACGTCCTCGATCTGGCCCCACTGCCCTGGATGCCCGAGCTCAAGCGACACGAGCTGGACCAGCGCCGGCTCCTCGACAGCGCTCGGCTGGCGTACGGAATCGCCTTCTGCGCCACCGAGGGCAGACCGACCGAGCTGATCCGCCGGGGAAGCATCCGTGCCATGCCGAGACTGATGGTGGTGGACACCGCGAATGGAGAACCGAGGCGCGACGCCGGACCTGCTCCTCGCGGCACTGGGCGAACTGAGAGGGTATAGCGACCGGCACCTGGCGGAGCTACGGGAGCTGCTGGAGCTGACCGCCGACGCCGGACCGGAGACCGCCCGTCAACGGACCCGCCGCCTCACGTCATGGCGGCGCTTGTTGCAGGACATACCGCCGGACGAACGGACCTTCGACAGCCGGTTCGGACTCGCAGGCCGACAGGCCACGATCTCCCGCCTTACCGACTGGTGCCTGGGATACCGCGCACAGAGCGAACGGCGCCGGGCGAGCCTGGCCGCGCTGTTCGGGTTCGTCAGCCTTTACCTGCTGACCCTGCTCGGTCTCGCCGAATCCGAGGCACAGCGCTCGCTCCCGCAGCCCTCGCCCGACCCCGGCCCCGATGGCCGGGCAGTGACCCATGACTGTGGCGCCGTCTGCGGCGTACTCGTCACGGAGGACGCTGTCGCGGAGGTCATCGCTGATATCTACCACCCGCAGCCGCGGCCCGGCCGGCGTCGCGCGGACGCGGCAGTGGAGCCCGCCGAGCGCGAATGGCGGGCGGTGCAGGGCAACTTGCGGTTCCACCGGCACGGCAGCACTTCGATAATCCTGCGCGGCAGCAACGCGAACACCGTGCACGGCACCCGCCCGGAGTTCGCCCTCAAGCTGATCCTGTACCCGTTCACCAGGATCAGGACCCTCGCCCACGCCACGCGCGACTACGCCGAGACGTACGGCACCGCCGCCACCGGTTCCCGGCATCTGGTACGCATCTGGGCCAGCTTCGACAGCTGGATCCTGATGGACTTCATCGCAGGCAGGACGCTCGCGGAACTCGTCCGCGGGGAGTGGGAGCCGGAGGCTGTCGGCGCGGGCGCACCCTCCCTCCGGCTCGAACGGCTCAGGGAAAAGGGCGTGCTGCTCTTCGAGGCGCTGGAGGACCTGCAGCGCCTCGCTCGGGACGCCCCCATAAACGGCCGGATCAAGGGCGTACACGCCGACCTCTCGCCGTCCAACATCATCGTGTCCGACGCCGACGGGACCTTCAGACTCATCGACCTCGGACGCAACTACCTCTACACCCACACCATCACCGGAACATCGGGCGCCGAGTCCTCCTACATCGCCCCGGAGGTCAAGGCCGGCGACAGCGAGATCGCCCGGGCCGACCTCTACTCGCTCGGCCGCCTGCTGATCCTCTTCGGCACCGGACGGGCGGGCACCGACGGTGTGGTCCCGGACATCTTCTATATGCGCGCCGTGCAGCTGGCGCGCTTCATCGAGGATCTGATCGACGCCGATCCGGCGCGCCGACTGCTCCTCTTCGGCGCCGGTACGGAACATGCCTTCTCCTTCGGCGAGTTGAAGAGCGGGTTTCTGGCGGAGCTGGAGACGGTGCAGGCTGCCGAGCAGGGCAAGTCCGAGCTGCGGGTCGAGACAGGCTGGCGGGCGTTGCGCGAGCTGCTGCGTCCGCTGGCCGGGGATCCAGGCCGGGAGTGGCGGCTGTGGCGGATGCACCGGCAGCAGAGCGGCCGCCCGGAGGGGTACCGCAGGCCCTTCACCAACTGGCTGCTCGCCTGGTCGCTGGTGTCGGCGCTGATCTGGGCGACGACGAACTCCACCGTCATCACCTGGCTGCTGCGGGACTTGGACCTCGACTGGGGCAACAAGCTGGTGGAGCTGGTGCAGCACCTCGACGGCGGTTCCAAGGGCTTCCCGATCGTCGACTCGTTGCGGCACAGCGACTACCGGCTGCCGGACTGGCGGGCCAACCTCCCGGCCCGGATGGTCGGGCTCTCCTACGCCATCGCGGCGCCGAAGTACTACCAGACGCTGTTCTCCGGCCTCACGCCGCTCGCCATCGGGTGGCGGGCCGGCTCGCTGAGCCGGCTGGCCCTGGTGACCGAGGTGATCATCCGGATCATGGCCGTCGTGCCCTGCCTGCTCGTACTGGCGATCACCCTGGTCGAACCCCGCTGGTGGCCGCTCAACTCCGCGATCGGGCAGTTGCTGACCTGGCTCGCGAACTTCCTGACCCTGGCCTACGTCCGCGCGGTCATCGCGCGTTCCCGGCAGCTCGGTCTCAGTACGCTCCCCAGCGACGACGGCAAGATCACCGGGCTCTCCGCGCTCTCCCAGTGGGTACCGACCTCGCTCTTCTACGCCACGGCCGTGCTGACCATCGGCACCTGCCTCTACGTGCAGATTCTTCACGACGTCTACGTGTACGCGCTCGCTGTCACCTCGACCAACATCTTCCTCTTCTACGTCATCAAGTGCGGCATCGGCGGCCCGACGGTCCGGGTGGCGATGGTCCGTACCTGCCTGGCCGCGGAACGTGTGGCCCGATGCGGGTAGGACCCACGACCGCGGAGCAGGGGAGCCGGCCCGCCCTGGATCGCTTCACACCCCGGTGCGGACCGCAGGATGATCCTGATGTCTCCTGAAGGGTGGCACCGTCTGATCGACCGCTGCCAGCACCGCCCGATCGCCCACGTCGCCGCGGAGGCGGGAATCTCTCGCGTGTGGCTTTGTCCACGAGTCCGGGTTCTGGCTCAACTTCCGTGAAGTGTGACTGTGCGCGTGCGCGGTGGTGCACCACAGATGCCGTCTAAATGAGCCAGACACTCGCAATTGCCGCATCAGGAAGCTTCTCCTTACCGGTTGCCTTTGCGAGGACCGCAATTACTTGACAGGTAATCGACGCCTTGCGGTGCCTGGTACAGGATCATCTGTGAGTTACCAGAGGAGAGGATCCGACCATGACGAGCACCACCCACTGCACCCGAGCCGTGGTAGAGGATTATCTTCGCCGTGCTGCCGAAGGGGATCCAGAACGTATCGCCGCCATCTATGCAAAGAAGGTCGACTGGATGGTGGCCGAGAATCCGCAGGTGCCGTGGATTCGTTCCCGCTCCACCCGCGCCGATGTTGCGGGCCACTGGGTTGACCTGGCCTCGTACACGGTCCCCGGCCAAGGCTCCTTTTCGATCGATGCGATCGTGGCCGAAGGCAGCGAGGCAGTGGTGATGGGCCATCTCTCTGGAACGGTACGGGCTACCGGAAAAGCCTTTTCGGGCCCATTTGCGCTGAGGCTGTCTGTGGACGACGGCCTGATCACTCGGCATCACATCTACGAAAACAGCCTCTCAGTTGCCGAGGCGTGCACCCCCGATGGCGGCTGCTCACAAGCCGACAGCCCTGGTCGGTAATTTGTGCTTGCTCCTGTCAGGCGAGCAGGACTCGTTTCCGGAGCAGGTCGAAACCCGCGCGGCCCAACATCTGCCGTTTGAGCATCTTGATGCGGCTGACGTGTCCTTCGACGACGCCAGAGTTCCAGGGCAGGGTGAGGCCAGCGATGACGGCATCGCGGTCGCGATCGATGCCGGCGGCCAGGTTGAGCAGGCCCGGCAGGTCGTCCCTGCGGACGGCGTCGAGCCACTGCGGGAGCCGCCGGCCCTGGCGCTCGGTGAGCATCTCGGCGAACGACCGGACGTGCCCGGCCAGCGCGTCCAGGTCGGGGCAGCGGACCAGGACAACCTTCAGTCGAAGCTGCTCGACTTCGGTGATGGCGTCGGGATGGCTGAGGATCCAGCCGGAGACCGTGCGAGGGGACGGCGGGGGTGCGGTGACCGGGTCGGTGGAGAGACGCTTCGAGCGGAAGTAGGCACGGAGGGCGGCCCTGTCACCGGCCCTGGAAGAGGCCCTCCGGCTTGGCGGCGTCGGCGAGACGTTTGACGGTGCGACTGGTCATGCGCAGTTGCCGTTCGATCGCGCGGCGGCTGTTGCCAGCGGCTAGCAATGCGTGGACAGCGGCATGGTTGGCCCGAGTGCGGTCGGCGAACCGGTCGCCGGTGGGCCATGGCGAGCCAGTAACGTCCGTAGCCTCGTCGCCGGGCTGCGAGGGACGCCGAGGGGCAGATATCTCGGCCCGCAGGCAGGCACGGTGGTCAGCGACGCACCGCTCGGCGGCTTCGCTGAGGTTGTGCCACAGATGCCACCGATCGGCGGCCTGGCGCGCTTCTTGCTCAGGTCCTCGTGACTCTGGATCCGCAGCAGGGGCTGTCGCCGAACGCATACCGGATCTCCTTGAGCGAGCACGAGCCCCGCGGCGATCGCCCCCGACACCAGCGCCACCCTACGCACGGCTCCGACGCCGGAGGCAGCGCCGCATTCTCAGGCGGCGTCAGGTGTGGGAGGCGGGCTCCGTGATGCGGTCGTGGGGCCGTGAGGCCGGCGGGCTGGGCGACTTCTGGCTCTGGGCCACGACGCGGGTGGTGGTGCGGCGGGTGGCGGCGACGGTGATACCGGCGAGGACGAGGAGACCGCCCAGGAGCGCGGTGGGAGCGGGCAACTCGTGGAGGAAGACGGCGTCCAGGGCGAGCGCCGCGACCGGGACCCCGTACAGGACGAGTGAGCTGGTGGCCGCGCTCGCCGTGCGCAGGGTACGGGACCAGGTCCAGAAGGCCAGCGCGGTGCAGGCGACGCCGAGCCAGATGACGGCTGCGGTGCGATGCCCCTGGGCGGTTGCTGCCTGCGCGACGGCCGAGGGGGCCAGGGGGAGCATCGGGACAAGGCCGAAGAGGCTGCCGTAGAAGGTGCACTCCACGCCCGAATAGCGGTTCAGCAGCGGCTTTTGCAGGATGAAGGACGTGGCCTGCGCGGCGGCTGCGATGATGATCGCGGCCGCCCCGGTGAGGGTGCCGCTGCCGCCGCCCGTGGTGACGGCGACCAGTACCGCACCGCACAGGGCGATGGCCAGCCCGGTGACCCCCCGACCCCCGGGACGTTCCTTCAGGAAGGCGATGCCCAGCAGGGTGGCGAAGACCGGGGAGGCAGTGATCAGCAGTGCCGCCGTGCCGCCTTCCACGCTCTGCTCGCCTGTGTACAGCAGCAGTTGGTAGGCCGTCATGCCCGTCAGCCCGAAGGCTGCCATCCGTACCACATCTTCCCGCCGCAGTCGGCCTATGCGGCCGAGCACGAGGCACGGCACCAACAGCACCAGCGCCACGGCGATCCGCAGTACGGCGATCGACGTGGGCGTGTAGTCCGGCAGCGCGATGCGGATGGCGGGGAACGCCGATCCCCACAACACCGCCGTCGCGGCCATCGGGGCCCAGGGGATCGCCGGCCGCGGCTCGGTCGTCACAGGAAACTCCACAAATCGGTTGAAAGTGAAACCGATACGCGACGCGGTTGCCTATCGGATGACCCTTGGAAAGCTACCCAAGCAGGCCGCATAAGCCAAATAAGCAAATTGCCACACACCTAAAAGGATTGCTTTTAGGTGTGTGGCGCTTTCGACTGCCCCGGCACATCGCAGACGCACATAGGGGTCACGCAACCGCTCCAGCGCCACCCGGTAGGCATTGCCCACAGCCACCGCCTCCCTGCGCTGACCGCGCAGGGAGGCGGATCACGTTCGTGTCCGGTCCGGTCCCACACCCCCGTAGCGGGTTCGGACCGGAAGCAGCAAACGTTTCCGTGGGGAGGATGTCGGTCAGCCGCTGGAGGGTCCGGTCCTGCCTTCACTCGACCTGTGACGGCGTGCTGGGGTCGGCTTCCGATGAGCCGGCTTTGGTATTCGGCCGCTGGCCTTGTGGCCCGTCCTCGATGAGGTCGAAGGGGGTTGGGGTGTGGTCCTTCCAGATCTGGCGGGAGGCTTGTTCGGGGTAGGGCAAGGTCTTCGATTCGGTGTCCAGGACGCGGGTGAGCTGCTGGTCCGGGCGGTGGGCGGGCCATCCGGGGTCGCCGGTGGTGGCGAAACGGACCCATGCCTGCTGAAGTTCTCGCGACACCGTGATGGCGTCGAGGGTGGGCGGGTCGCCGAGGAGTTGTCTGCCGGTGGGACTGTCCAGGGTGCCGAAGGCCAAAGGGACGTCAAGGCCGTGGCAGGCGCCCAAGGACCCTCCGAAGGAGCGGGATGCCAGTTACAGTTCGAACAGGAACGAGGTGCCGCCGGCCGCGGCGTTCACCCGGGCCAACTGCAGTGAAGGCATCCGGAAAAGGGCGTCGGAGTACACCGTCTCCAGCAGTTCCTCCGGGGTGGCATGCGGGGTGGGCGGCACGGTAGGCATCCGCGCCGACCGGTGCCGGGGCGAACAGGTCCAGGGCGATACGGGCATCCTGGTCGGTGAACGTGCCCAGCCGTCCGCTCATGACGGTGAACAGCCGGAATTCATCGCGGGTGTGCCCGGCGAGCAGGTCGATTCCGCCCCGGCGGACTGCCCGGCCACAGTGACCTGGTCGGGGTCTCCCCCAAAAGAGGTGATGTTCTGCACGCACCCACTGCAACGCCGCGATCTGGTCAAGGAACCCGCGGTTGGGCGGGGCGCCGTCGAAGAGGGCAAAACCCTCCACGCCCAGGCGGTAGTTGATGCTCACCACGACCAGCCCCGCCCCGGCCGGCGCCGCCGGATCGTACATCGGGTCACTCGAGGCCCCTGCGATATAGGCACCTCCGTGGATCCACACCAGCACCGGCAGCCCTGCCGCGCCCGGATCCGGAGTGCAGACGTTGCGCGTCACTTCTCACGGCTGGGGCGGGGCCGCGTCCCGCCCTTCTATCGCAAACCTGTGTTGTTCCTAGAATGGCCGGGTGGAAGACATTGACGCGATCGCAGCATTGCAGGATCCGGTTCGGCGCCGCCTGTACGAGTACGTGGTGACCCAGGGCCGTGAGGTCGGCCGCAACGAGGCCGCCGAGGCAGCCGGGGTGGCGCGCACGCTCGCCGCGCACCACCTGGACAAGCTGACCGAGGCCGGACTACTGGAGAGCGGCAGCCGCCGCCTGACGGGCCGCTCGGGGCCGGGAGCTGGCCGTCCCGCCAAGGTGTACACGCGGGCGCGAGTTGAACGGGCGGTGTCTTTGCCCACCCGCGACTACCGCACCGCCGCCGAACTGCTCGCAGAGGCCGCCGAACAGGCCGGACTCGACGCCGGGCTCTGCGCAGCCGCGCGCCGCCGCGGCCAGGCCCTGCGCGGCCCGACGGCACCCTGCGGCGACCTCGAAGAGGCCATGGCGGTGCTGGCCGCCCGTGGCTACGAACCGCACCTGGAAAACACCGCGGGCACCCAGGACGCCGAAGGCGCCAAGGAGACCACCGGAGAAGCCGCGACGGTGTTGCGCATGCGCAACTGTCCCTTCCACGCCGTCGCCGAACGCTTTCCACCGCTCGTGTGCGGCATGAACCTCGCACTGCTGGAGGGGCTGCTCGGCACGGACGGCCCCGTCCGCGCCCGCATGGACGCCCGGCCGGGAGAGTGCTGCGTGGTGGTCGAGACTTCTAAAAACAATATCGATTGACATAGAGAAGGGCCCATGCTGGGATGCGGCCATGACTGCAGCCGTGCACGCCGCCCACCTCGCCCAGCTCAACGTCGCCACCCTCCTCCACCCCCTCGACGACCCGCGCACAGCACCGTTCGTCGAGATGCTGGCCCCGGTGAACACCGCCGCCGACCACGCGCCGGGCTTCGTATGGCGGCTCGTGGAGGACGGCACGGCCGACGCCACCGCCCTGCGCCCTGCAGGCGAGGACGTCATCGTCAACCTGACGGTGTGGGAGACCCCGGAAGCACTGTGGGACTTCACCTACCGCAGCGGGCACCTGGAGGTGATGCGGCGGCGCCGCGAATGGTTCGAACGGCACGTCGAGGCACACCTGGTGCTCTGGTGGATCCCCGCCGGCCGCCTCCCCAGCATCGACGAGGCCCTGGAACGACTGGCGGACCTGCGAGCCAATGGCCCCTCCCCGCGCGCATTCACCTTCACCTCCTCCTACACCGCCGCCGAAGCCACCCAGCACCTTCAGGCCGTGCCACCGCGACAGCCCTAGGGCCTGTCGTCGAACTCCCGTCGTTCGCCCGGAGGGCGGGCCTCGCGGCGTCTGGTGCGTGCGATCTCAAGGCGGAGGGTCGTCCCGGTACCGGGTGTACCGGGGCGAGCCCGACAACGCGGAGAGCGCGCGTGCCAGGCGTCGCGAGGCAGGCGGGAGTTTGACGACAGGCCCTAGGAACCACGCCGCCGCCTCGCTGCCGCACTCAACTGGAGACGCATGAACTGCCCTTCGCGGTAGGAGGGCACTGTCAGGAATTCCACGGCGCACCGCAAGAAGGGCCCCTCCACGGCAGGTTCGTCATCGACGATGCTGCCGGCCCGCTCCCGCCGTGCCTCGGTTCGTCCCCTGGAGCGTTACGCCCGCCCTGGCGGCGACGCGGTCGCCCGACGCGTCGCTGAGCGCGATCCCGCTGCGCGTCGCCGAACCTGACCAGGGCGGACACCGTCGCAGCGGTCGTCGCGCCCGCCCCGAGCACGCACCTGCCGTCTACGCGGCCGGGGTGAGTTCGGCGCGGCCGAACAGCAGGGCGTAGCCGGTGGGGAGCTGGTGGAGGATGCGGGTGATCAGGTCGGGGCCGGCGTGGGCGGCCACGGCGGAGAAGACGGAGCCGGTGTCCCAGCGGGTGGTGGCCAGGGAGGCCCCCGTGCGGGCGGCGAGGTCCTTGACGAAGGCCCAGCCGGTCAGTGGCCGGGTGTCGGGGATCTGTGCGGTCAGCACGCGTGCGGCTTCCAGGGGCAGGCAGGCGGCCAGGTCGACGCGTTCGTCGCCGGTCAGCTGGCGTCCCAGTCCGGCGAGGACGAGGCGGACGGCTTCGTCGGCTTTCTCGCGGGTGGGGTAGGCGCCCTCGTAGCGGACCTTCTCCAGCATCTGCTCGTATGCCGTCCCGTACGGCTGCAGGGGCGGTGTGTGCAGGTCGGAGATCACTGGGGTGGTTGCCTTTCTTGCTGTGGCCGGTGTTCGGGCACCGGGTGCGGATGGTCAGGTGGGCTGGGGGCGGCCGAAGAGCAGGTCGTAGCCGGCAGGGAGCTGGAGCAGGATCTCGCCCGTCAGGTCCTCGCCGGCGGCGTCGGCGACGGTGGACAGCACGGCGCTGACGTCCCAGGCCGCGGTCTGCTCGGTGGCGCCTTCGATCCACGCGGCCGTTGCGCGGACGAACCGCTCCGGGGACAGCGGTTCGGCGCTCTGCAGCGGGTTGAGCAGGATCAGCGCGAACGCCTCGGGCAAGCGCGCCGCCAGTTGGGCGCGGACATCGCCGACCAGGTGCGCGCCGAGGAGGGCGAGCACCACGCGGGCCGCGCGCTCGGTTTCCTCCCAAGTGTCGTACTCGCCGCGTTCCTTGACGTGGCCGAGGAACGCTTCACGTCGCAGGGTCATCTCGGCCGCCCCCTTCTTCTTCGGACTGCCCATTGGGGGGGCGCGGAGGGCGAGGTGAGGGGAAGATCAGCTGTCCGCCCTCCGCACCCGTCCGGCCGGTGTCAGCCGGAGATCTCCTTGCGGCCGGAGCCGACGCCGATGGAGATTTTGCGGGGCTTGGCGCGCTCGGCGATCGGGATGCGCAGGGTGAGCACGCCCGCGTCGTAGTCGGCCTGGATGTGCTCGGTGTCGAGGGTGTCGGCGAGCACGATCTGGCGGGAGAAGACGCCCAGCGGCCGCTCGGACAGCTCCATCTGCACGTCGTCGGCCTTCGTCACCGGCCGCCGCTCGGCCTTGACGGTGAGCATGTTCCGTTCGACGTCGATGTCGATCGCGTCCGCGGGGACGCCCGGGAGGTCGAAGGCCACCACGTACTCGTCGCCCTCGCGGTAGGCGTCCATCGGCATCGCCGACGGGCGGGACCAGGTGCCCGGGCCCATCATCTGCTGCGCCAGCCGGTCCAGCTCACGGAAGGGGTCAGTGCGCATCAACATCGTGAAAACACCTCCAGCAGGTTCAGGCAGTTGCTGCCAATGCGCCTCACTGGCACCGTTGTAACATGTCATCCATTGGATGACAACCACGATGTCGTCCGCAGGACGACAATGAGAGGGAGGCGCCCGTGACCACAGCCGACGAGCCGGCCACGACCAGCACGAATGCCCACAGTCCGGCGTCGTTCCTCGCCGCCGCTGCGGCTCTTAACGCCATAGACGACGCCCTGCGCGACGCCCAGCGAGAGCCCCTGGACACCCCGGATGCGCCCTCCCCCGGGCCGGAGCAGGCGCTGGCCTCCCTGATGCTGCTGCGGCAGGTGCGCGAGCAGCTCGCCGGATGGGAGACCGGTCTGATCGAGACCGCCCGCCACGCGGGAGCCAGCTGGGCCGACCTCGCCCACCCCCTCGGCGTCGCCAGCCGCCAGGCCGCCGAACGCCGCTACCTGCGCGGCCGCCCCGGCCCCGCCGGAACCACCGGCGAACAACGCGTCCAGGCCACCCGCGAACGCCGCGCTGCCGCACGCACCACAGCCACCTGGGCCCGCCGCAACGCGGCCGACCTGCGCCGCATCGCCGGCCAGATCACCGCCCTCACCGATCTGCCCGCCACGGCCCGCCTCCCGCTCACCCAGCTCCACGCGGCCCTTGCCCACGACGACCCCGCCGAGCTCATCCGCCCCCTCAACGCCACCCGCCCCCACCTGACCACCAACCACCCCGACCTCGCTGCACAACTCGACACCCTCACACCCCCCTGAACCCATCCGTTGCCCCAAGGCGCACGCGAGATCGCCTGCCGCCGGCAGATACAGCTCTGCCCCTCTTTGCGCGCGAGGAGCCGGCGAGCAGGGACCGCCATGCCTTCTCCCCTCCGGGGCTTGGTTCGGGCCTCGGGCAATGCATTTCGGCAACGCCGCGAGAGTGCGTGCCAGGCACCGCGACGCCGCGGAGATCCGTCACAAGCGCCCTAGTGAGCAGAAGGAGGGGGCTGCGGGACGAGGGTGCATGCTGCTTCCTGGGCTGCCATGACCTCGTCGCCGTGCTCGAAGGCCCATGCGCCGACGGCGTCGATGGGCGCCAGCAAGGTCCGTCCCAGAGCGGTGAGTCGGTACTCGACCCGTGAGGGTGCGTCGGGGTCGGCCTGCCGGTCGACCAGTCCGTTGAACTGCAGCCGGCGCAGAGTCTCGGTGAGGACCTTGGAGCTGATGCCCCCGATCCGCTCCCGTAGCTCGACCGGACGCCTGGGACCGTCGCGCAGCGCCCAGAGCACCACGGCGTTCCAGGTGTTGGAGAGCAGGTCGAAGGCGAGGCGGGCGCGGCAGTCGGCGAGGAAGGCGTCGGTCGTCACGTACCAAATGGTGCCCCAACTGCCTTCTAACGTCGGTGTGAATGGTCGAAGCAGGCACGGAGAGGGAACGTGTGATGAGGATCGGCGTACTGGGAACGGGCAACATGGCCGACGCGCTCGCCACCCACTGGGTGCGGGCCGGGCACGAGGTGACCATCGGGGGACGGGACGCACACAAGGCGGAGCAGCTTGCGACGCGCATCGGAGGCAGTGCGAAGCCTGCCGGTCTGCGCGCGGCGGCCGAGTCCGGTCAGGAGGTGGTGTTGGGCGCACTGCCCTTCGGGGCAGGGGTAGACGTGGCACGGGAACTGCGCGCGGCCCTGGAGGACAAGGTGCTGCTCGACTGCTCCAATCCGATCGGGCCGGGCTTCCGGCTGCTGACGGAAGGAGGCCCCTCAGCCGCGCAGCAACTGGCCGCGGCGGCACCGGGAGCCCACGTCGTCAAGGCTTTCAACCTGTGCCACGAGGACGTGTGGCGCATGCGGCCTCCCGTCTTCGACGGGCGACCACTGGCCGTGCCGGTCTGCGGGGACGACGAGACGGCCCTCGTGCGGGTACGCGAGTTGGTGCAGGACGTGGGCTGCGAACCCGTGGCCGGCGGCGGTCTCGAACGTGCGGGACTCCTGGAGGCGACCGCCGCGCTGTTCATCGCCCTGTGGGTCGGCGAGGGAGTGGACGCGCAAGCAATCGCACCTCCGCTGGCTTACGCGACCGGACCGAACCACCAGGCAGCGGAAGGCGGCGCGGGGGCTTTCCGTTAGAGGTTTTCAGAGGGGGTGCCTGGCCGGCCGGGCATGGGGTGGCCACCCGTAGTTAGCCTGCGGGGATGACGCATTCCGCATACCCGCAGACGCAGATCCTGGTGAGCGGCGAGCATGTTCGCGCGGCCGTCGCGCACTGTGTGGCCACCCTGTCCGGTGCGCCCTCCGCCCAATGGCACGCAGCCGCCGGCCAACTGGAGTGGACATGTTGGGAGACCCTGGAACATCTCGCGGACGACCTGCTCACCTATGCGTTGCGCTTCGGGCTCGCGCACCCGAGCGGCGTGCCACGCGTACCTCTGCGCACCTCCACCGATCGCCCCCGAGGACCGGCCAACGTCATCTTCGGCGACGAGGCGGCGGGGCCGGAGGGCCTGCTGACCGTCGTGGAGGCGTGCGGCGGGCTGCTCGCGACCGTCGTGGACAGTACCGATTCCACCGCACTCGCCCCACATGTCTTCGGCGCCTCCGACCCTGAAGGCTTCGCGGCCATGGGCGTCGTCGAAACCCTCGTTCACACCCACGACATCGCTCGGGGCCTCCAGCGCGACGGATTCCCACCGGAGGACTTGAGCAGGCGTGTTCTCACCCGGCTCTTCCCCGACGTAACCCTCGCGGACAGCGCCTCGTCCACGCTCTTGTGGGCTACCGGACGCCTCGAAACACCCGCTCGTCCGCGCCGGAAGGACTGGCGCTGGTACGGAGCGCCGCGCAGGCATCACTGACACGCTTCCAAGGCGTGCCGGATGAGTCGCATGACTACCCGGACGACGCGCGGCGAACACCGGCATTCCTGCCCGGTTTCGGGCAGGAATGTAGACGTTCCATGGCCCTCGGCCTAGGGTGATCGCTCATGATCGCCCTAGACGCAATGGGGACTTTCACCCTGATAGTTGGACTCCTGACGCTCACTCCCGGACTTGATACCGCACTCGTCCTGCGCACCGCAGCGCTCGGGCACCGCCGTCGCGCCTGGGGCGTGGTCCTCGGCATCCAGAGCGGCACGCTGGCCTGGGGCGTGCTCACCTCGCTCGGTGTGACCGCACTGCTGACCGCGTCCCACCTCGCGTACGAGACTCTTCGCTGGGTCGGCGCCGCCTACCTGGTATGGATGGGCGGCAGGCTGCTGTGGGCCACCTGGCGCCGCTCATCGAGCGAGAGCCCGCAGACCGCGGGGACCGGGTGCGCGACCGTGACCGGGGTCGAGACCGAGGCCAGGACAGGCACCGGCGACACCCTGCTCGACGGCTGGCGGCAAGGGGCCGTGACCAATCTCCTCAACCCGAAGATGGGCGCCTTCTACGTTGCGGTGCTCCCGCAGTTCATCCCCGCCGGCGCCTCGCACCTCGCTGCAGGCGTGCTCCTGACCGGTGTACACATTCTCCTGGCCGTCGCCTGGGCGTGCGCACTGATCGCCTTCGCGCACGTGCTCCGAAACCGCCTGCAACGGCCCTCGGCCCGCCGCTGCCTCGACCGCATCACCGGCACGGTCATCGCCGCCTTCGGCATCCGGCTCGCGCTCGGACAGTGAGGCACCGGTTCGGCACCACCGCAAGGCCACCGACGGCCGCCGAACGGGCAACCCGTACGTCACCCGAAGCGATAGGACATCTGCATGTGCTCGCTCCCCACCAGCACCGAGGCCGTGGTCTTCGACTGCGACGGTCTGCTGGTCAACACCGAACCCTGCTGGACCGTTGCGGAAACGGCCATCTTCGCGGCGCACGGCCATCCCTTCGGCCCCGAACAGAAAGCCCTGGTCATCGGCCGCACCGTGGAGGCCGCCGGAGAGGCCATGGCCCAGTATCTCGGGTGCCCCGGCGCCGGTACCGAACTCGCCGCCGAGCTCCTCGAAAGAGTCCGCAAGGAGCTTGCCCGAGGCGCCGCGGCCCTCCCCGGGGCAGCGGAACTGGTACGCGCCTGCCGGGCAGCCGTACCCATCGCCGTAGCCAGCAACAGCCCCCGGGAACTGCTGGACGCGGCACTGTGGTCGGCCGGTCTCACCGACTACTTCACCCACTCCTTCGCCGCCGACGAAGTGCACTCCCCCAAGCCCGCACCAGAGCTCTACCTCACCGCATGCCAGGCACTCGGTACGCCTCCCAAGCGCGCCGTCGCCTTCGAGGACTCGGCCACAGGCATCGCCTCGGCGCGCGCCGCCGGGCTCTACGTCGCAGTCGTACCGTCCCTCCCAGAAGACGACCTCGACCACGACTGGCTGGGCACCAGCCTGGCCGAACCCGAACTGCTCGACTGGGCCGGGAAACTGGGAGAGGGCACGGTCCCCCCCCCCCACGGTCCGCTGAGCAACGAAGGAACGCCCCTGCCGAGGATGGCAGGGGCGTTCTTTCGTTCCTGCGAGCGTTCAGAGCAGCGCCATGAAGGGTGGGAGTCGGCGAACGGTTCCGACAGTGATCAGCGCCGCCGGCCCCGTCATCGGCAGGAGGGGCCCCGGTGCTGGGCGAAGTGGGCGAGGAGTCGCCGCACGGCCTGGTCGCGGGCGGACTGCGGCTCCTCCGCCTCGACGCGCTGCGCGGCGTAGATGCGCACCATCTCGGACCGCACATAGTGCCCCTCGGCGTGTTCTTCGAGGAGGTGGGCGTCGCACAGCTCGGCGAGGTGACGGCGCGTGCGCTCGACATCCCGGCCGGCCAGCACACCGGCGTCCTGGACCTCCACACAGGGGCCGGGGTGCAGACCGAGGAAGCGGAAGAGCCGGGCGGCGGCGCTCGACAGGGCGCGATAGCTGAGATAGAGGCACGCCTCCACGCCCAGGTCGTCGTGCGCGGACAGTTCCTGCAACCGGCGGCGCTCATCGGCCAGCTTCTTCGTCCAGCATGCCAACGACCACTCGGGGTGCGCCATCAGCCGGGCCGCGGCGATCCGCAGCGCCAGCGGCAGCCGGTCGCACCGCTCGACCAGTGCCCCGGCCGCCGCCGCATCCGCCTCGACGCGCTGCCGCCCCAGCGCATTGCCCAGCAACTCCAGCGACTCCTGCGAGGTGAGCGGCCCCACCCTGACCAGTGCGGCTCCGTCCCGCACCACCAGTCCGCTCAGCCGCCGTCGGCTGGTCACCACCGCCAGGCAACCCGACGCCACGGGCAAGAGAGGGCGTGCCTGCTCGGGGGTGCCGGCGTTGTCCAGCAGAACGAGCATCCGCCGGCCGGCGAGCAGGGAACGGTAGAGCGCCGACGCCTCCGGCACGGACTCGGGGATCTCCGCCTCCGGGACGCCCAACGCCCGGAGGAAGGCCGTGAGGACGGTGCCTGGCCGCATCGGGGGTCGCTCGAATCCCCGCAGGTCCGCGAAGAGCTGCCCGTCGGGGAACTCCGCCTTGTGGCGGTGCGCCCACTGCACGGCGAGGGTGGTCTTACCGGCACCGCCCGTACCGGCGAGCACCAGGCACGCGGGCCGCGGCACCCGTTCCAGATACTGGTCCAGCACCGCGAGTTCCCGGTCGCGGCCGCAGAAGTCCGCTACTGCGGGGGGAAGTTGGGCGAGGCGGGGCGGGGGGCCGGGCCGGTGATCGCAGACGTACGGGGCGACGTACCGCTCCGGCTCCGGCCCCGCGTGCGCCGGCGCGGCCGGTGCCCGGTTCCGTGCTGCGGACTTGGGGCGGCCGGCGGCGGCCGGCGCGGGGCCGCGACCGCCCCCGAGGACCGCCAGGTAGGCCGCGCTGAGCGCGGGGCCGGGGTCGATGCCCAGCTGGTCCTTCAGATGGCGCCGGGCCCGGTGGTAGTGGTCGAGGGCCTCGGCCTGCCGGCCGTTCGCCTGGAGGGCCCGCATCAGCAGCGCGGTCAGCTCCTCGTGCAGCGGATGCTCCACGATCCACCCGGCCAACTCCGTGACCAGCTCCCCGTACCGTCCGAGCAGCATCAGCCGTCCACCGAGCTCCTGGAGCGCAGCCAGCCGCGCCTGCGACAGGCCGGTGCCCAGCGTCTTGCGCACCCGCTCGCCGGGCACGTCCGCCAGCGCCTCGCCGCGCCACAGGCCCAGGGCCTGACGCAGCATCGAGACGGTCACCCGGGGTTCGGCGTCCCGGGCGCCGGTGACCAGGCTCCGGAAGCGGTGGACGTCCACCGAGCCGGGATCGGCGAGCAGTACGTATCCCTGCCCCCGCGTGGAGAGTTCGGCGTGTCCCGCCAGCAACTGCCGTAGCCGGTGTACGTGGTTGTGGATCACGCCCCGTGCCCGGGCCGGCGGATCCCCGTCCCATGCCAGGTCGATCAGCCGGTTCACCGGGACCGCCTGGTTGACCTCGCTGATCAGCAGCGCGGCCACGGTACGGATCCGGCCCGCCCCCAGAGCCAGTGACAGGCCCTGGTCCGTCTCGATCTCCACCGGCCCTAGGAGCCGCAACTGAACCATCGTGCCCTCTTGTGCATATCGCTGAACGGGGCGCGCGCTGAACGCCCTTGCGAAGTAAAGACCATGGAACTCCGGATGGGGATGACCACCCCGTATCTCATCTCACGATGCGGACATGTCCGGTGCGTCCGGATGCGACCGTAACCGAGTCCGATGCGGCCCGATGGCGGAAAACGGGCCGCATGAGCGCGATATGAGCCATTCGTGAGCGGCCCGGCCGAGTCTGATGTCCACGCCGGAGCGGCGGTTCTTCCCGCAGCCCCGGCCCGCTCTCCGTACCCGCGGAGAAGACCGCCCCCCATTGATCGAGGAGAGACATGTCCACTTCGGCCGTTCTGAAGAAGAGCGTGGCAGCGGTGGCCCTGGGCGCCGCGCTCACCGTTGCGGGTGCCGCCTTCCCGGCAACCGCCACGGCCGCCCCGGTCGCCGCCGCGGCAGCGGCCGGCGACTCGCCGGTCGACGTCGGCGCCAACGCCAACCTGAACTTCAACATCGACGTGCTCGGCATCGCCAACAAGATCGAGGCGTCGATAAAGACCGCCCAGAACCGCGAAGGCTTCGTCAAAAACCTCCGGGAGTCGGCGTTCTACGCCGCCGGTGGCCAGTACAACGTCATGGTGATGAACCTCAGCCAGGGCTACGAGGACCACCTCAACGGCGTGAAGCTCTACGGTTCCGCCACCTACGACGGCGTCGTCTACGGCATCTGGGTGTTCGAGGACGGCGAGTTCACGAACAAGGGCGATGGCGGCTACATCAACTGGGCCTTCCGTGGCTGGTTCGACCGCCCGGACAACGGCGGCTACGTGAAGTTCACCCGCCCCTGATCCCTGTGCGGCCCAACTGACCGGCCCCACACGGCCGGGGGCGGCCCGCCCGTACCCCTGGCGGGCCGCCCCCGGACCGGGGCGCCCTCGTTCACTCCCCCGGGAGGGCGCCCCACCCGGCAGGTCACGGTGCGCACCCGCCCACGCGGTGGCGAGCGCCGCAGTATCCGGTGCGCGTCGAGGGTGACGCGGTTGCCGTTCCCGGAGGCGTGGTACGTACCGGTGAACGCGACGAGGTTGGTGAGGCCCCTCTTCCGCTCTTCCGCTCCGACTCGTTCGGACCGGCGAGCAGCCTCCCTTGCGGCTCGGGAGGCCCACGGGTTGTGCCGTTTGTTTCACTTCTTGACTGGGGTGCCGCCGTTCATGCCGAAGCGGGCGGAGCACTGCTCGCCGGATCGGTCGCTCGCGTTCCAGACGCAGATCCACATCGTGTGGCCGACGTCCGAGAGGAAACTTGTCTTCGCGGCGCCCCAGGAGGCATGGAACGTGTACGCGATGCCGTCGCTGCGGTAGAGCTCGGCGGCGCAGCTTTGGTTCAGGGAGGTATTGAGCACGCCTGCCAGCTCGCCGGAGCCGTTGTCGTCCAGCCAGGCGGAGCAGGCGGCGTCGTTGCCGACCCAGGAGGTGTCCGCCTCGGAGCCCTTGACCTGTGCCGGGTCGTCGCTGCCGTTGATCCCACTGATCGACGACGAGGTGACGCGGGTGGCGGCTGTTGGGGACGCGGCGGTCGCGGCGGGGCCGGAGGGCGAACGCGCGCTGGGCGCGCTCGACGGGACGGCCGTGTCCGTGCCGGCCGGGCGGACCGGCGTCGGGCGTCCGGACTCCGCGGTGGGCGAGGCCGAACGGCTTGGGCTCGCGGAGGACGTTCGGGTCGCCCCGGGCACGGGCTCGACGCTGACCGACGCGCTGCCGGACGGATGCGCAGCGCCGTTGTGCCGGGAAGTGGGCGGGAGGAGTACGAACGCTGCGACGGCGCCGAGGGCGATCACCGCGGCGGCCGGGAGCAGGGGCAGGCGTCTGCGCGGGTGGCGAGGTGACGCGGCGGACGGGGGCGCGGTCTCAGGCGTCGGATCCGCATCCAGGTCCGGTGGCGGGACGGTCTCCAACTTGCCGACCGGCGTCGCGGCGAAGGCACGTCGTAAGGCGATGCGTGACATGACCTCGGAAGGCCAGGAGGGCGGAGGGTCAGGCAGGTGTGCGCGGGCCGCCTGGACCACCTCGCCGGCGGTGGGGCGGGCTCCGGGGCCGGTCGCGAGACAGGACCCGATGACGGCGGCGAGGTCGGCGTCCACGGCACGCAGCGGCTCGACGTCGGGGACGACACCGGGCGTGCGGCCCGAAGCCGCGTAGAGCACGAGCGCGCCGAGCGAGTAGACGTCCGCGGGCGCGTCCACGTCCTCGTCCCCGGCCTGCTGTTCCGGTGCCGAGAATCCCTGCGTACCGTAGCTGCCACCGCTCTTGGTGAGCCTCGCCTGGTCCGCGGCGCGCGCGATGCCGAAGTCGATCAGCTTCACGCCGTCCCGCACCAGTATGACGTTGCCGGGCTTGACGTCACGGTGCACGATCCCGAACGCGTGCACGGCCGACAGCTGAGTTGCTGCCTCGGCCAGCAGCAGCCACAGCGCCTCGGCAGGCAGCGGGCCGCGCAGCCGGACCGCCTCGTCCACGGTGAGTCCGGGCACGTACTCGGTGGCGAACCAGGGACGTTCCGCAGTGCCGTCGCTCGCCAGTACCCGCGGCCCGACCCCGGCCGGCACACGGTAGAGGATGCCGACCTCGCGTTCGAAGCGCTCGCTGGAGACCAACCGTGGCCGGACGCGCTTGACCGCGGCGTAGCCCTTGTCGGACGCCCCGAGATAGACCTCGCCCATGCCGCCGACGCCGAGCAGGCCGATGATGGTGAAGCTGCCGATCTCCTGCGGATCGTCCGCGCTGAGCGGTTCGGCGATCGTGCTATCCATCATCAGCAGTTCCCCGGCCGCTCGCGCTCACGGCGGGCAGGCTATCGAGCAAGTAGGGGCAGGGCAACAGGGGTTGGCGGCGAACGCGCCCTTGCCCGGCGTACACATCTGTGGGAGGACCGGTCCTCGCGGTGCGCTCCTACGCTGACGCGAGCCGAGCCGGAGGTATGTGAGATGGCGCACGGAAACTTTCCACCCCAGATGCTGCCGCCGGGCAGTCCCTCCGACAGGGTGCCCTCGGCGCCGCCGGGGACGATCTTCGTACTGGGTCCGGAGGGCGGGTACGCCGTGCCGCCGCGCCGGTACACGCTGCTGTTCGGGCGCGACCGCGAGGACGTGCATGTGCCGGTCGGTGTCGACGACCCGACCGTCAGCCGTCGGCACGGCGTGTTCACCTGCACGGCCACGGACGGCGACTGGTGGCTGCTCAACACCGGCAATCTGCCGATCGAACTGCCCGACGGCGTGCTGATGCTCACCGGCCACAAGCGGCTCATCGAGTCCGGGTACACCCCGCTGGTGATCAACTCGTCCAAGCGGCGTTCCCACCTGGTGGAGGTCCGCGTCGTGGACGAGGACGACCGGAACCCCCGCTCCACGAGCGGTGCGGAGACCGTCGATCCCGAGACGGTCTACGAACTCTCCCCGCAGGAGCGGCTGGTGCTCACCGCGCTCGCCCGGCGCTACCTGGAGGGCCACGACGCCTTCCCGCTCCCACTGGCCTGGGAGGACACGGCCCGTCTGGTCAACGCCTCCCCTTACGTGACCAAGTCCTGGACCTACAAGTCGGTCGCGAACACGGTCGAGGACGTGCGCGAACGGCTGCACCGCCGGGGCGTGCGCGGACTGCTGCGCGACGAGGTCGGCGAGCCGGTCGGCTCGACACTCAGTGTCAACCTGATCAGGGAACTGCTGAAGACGGCGACGCTGAGTGCTCAGGACCTGGAGTTGCTGGCCGACAAGGACTGAGCGGATCGCAGGGTACGTGCCCCGGCCGATCATCGGCCGGGGCACGCGGCGTTTCTCAGCCTTCCGCCTCAGGCTCGGCTGCGGCGTTGTACGTGACGTGCATGGTGCCGTGTTCGACCGCGAAGACGGCTGCCTGGTCCTCCGCCGAGTTCTGCTGCTGCGGCTGCTCGGGGGGACGCTTCGTGTTCGTCACGCGGTTGTTGTCTCCTACGACGAAGATGCCGGAGACGTCCCCGGTGTGGATGTCTCCGTGTGTGGATTCTGCGGGCATGATCGGCCTTTCTTGAGGGAAAGCGGGGTACGTCAGCCGCCACAGTCGGTCCGCAGGCTGTCTATGGCAGATCCCATCGCCGAACTCGGACTTGATGTGTCAATCGTGCTGCTGGACATATTGGCGAATGACTGGTACTGACTCCGTATCTGCTGAACGGCGGTCAGCATGCTCTTGAAGTCCGCTTCCACGGAGCTGTCCTGAGCTTCCGAAATGGCCTGTTGCAACGTGGACTCGATGGAGTTCAGGTCACTGACGACGGCGTTGGCGCCGGAGAGCAAATTGCTGTTGTCGGGAGCGGTGGACGTCGCGCCCGAGTTGTAGGCGCTCACAGCGCTGTTGTACGAGTGGAACGCGGCGTCCTCGGCGTCGGCATCGGTGCCGTACTGCTTGGCCCCTGATGTCAGCTGCGGGAGCACTGTCGCGCACACGGGATCGACGGTGGGCGAGGGGGTGTCGGTGGGCGAAGGGCTGTCGGTGGGCGAAGGGGTGTCGGTGGGCGAGGGGGTGTCGGTGGGCGAGGTGTCGTCGCTCAGGTTCGGCGTACTGACGGAGTTCGACGTGACGGCTGGAGACGGGTTCGGCTGGTCGTTCGCATAGACGGCGGCACCCACGCCCAGCACGGCTACGAAGCCGAGCGTGCAGGCGACGGCGAGTGCCGATATTCCGCCCTTGGCACCCGCCGCACCGGCGGCGGTGAGTGCCGTGTGGCCTGTGCTCGTCGCGGACGTGGTGGTGCTCACGGCGTGCGTCGAGTGGGCAGCGGAAGGGTGCGCCGCCGAGAGGTCGACCCGCTGGGGTATCGGTGCGGCGGAGTGTGCGCTGGACACGTGGGCGGCGACGGGCGGCTGCGCGGAGGGATGGGAGAGGTCGACCACCGGCCTCGCCACGTGGGCGGGCATGGCTGTGTGCGTGGGAGCCGAAGCGGCGGACGTGGCGGCGGTCGGGTGGGTGACGGCCTGCGTGTGCACCGCGCCGTGCGTCGGGGTGAACGGGTGGACCGGGTGGACCGGGGGCGCCGCGGCCGACGGGGTGATGGTCGACGCGGCGCCGGCGACCTGGTGGGCCGCCGAATGCGCGTGCAGGGCGGTGAGTTCCCGCCACAGCACCTCCGCCTCGAGCACCAGGGCCGTCGTCTGCGCGGCCCGCCCGATCGCCTTCCGGCGGGTGCGGGCCTCGCGCAGGAAGAACTCCTCACCCTCCTTGTCCCCCGCGCTCTTCGCCGCTGCCCAACCGACTCCGAGCAGGCTGCCCCACGCGTCGAACTGCCGGGACAGCGCCAGCTTCGGCGAGGCCGCACGGGCCAGCGCCGCGCCGAGCTGCGCGTGTCCGCTCCGCTCCGCCCGCAGCACCGCGACATCCAGGGCCTGGAAGTGCGCCGCGACGTCGTCCGGAGCGGTGTCCCTCGCCTCGACCCACGCGGTGAGCGCCCGGCAGAGCCGATCGGCGGGAAACTCCGTCTTCCGCATGTTCAGCACGCACTCGGCGACATCCGGCGGACAGCTGTAGCCGGTCTCCGAAGCGAGCAGCAGGCCGTGTCGCACCAGACCGTCGGCGAGCGCGCCGGTGTCCGGCCGGCCGAGCAGATCACTGAGATGCCGGGGGGCCAACTCGGCGCCGGACAGCGAGCCGAGCAGGTACAGCAGGTCGCGCTCCTGCGGCCGGAGCTTGTTCAGCAGCGCGGGAAGCAGTTCGGGGAGATCGGCGATGCCGGGCAGTCCCTTGCCGGTCGCGGCCGACAGGGCGATGCGCCGCAGCCGGAGCGGGTTGCCGTCCACCGCGTCGCACAGTGCGTCCACGATCGGCGCTTCGTCGGGCCGCAGCTCGCGGGAGAGCAGCGCTTCCACCAGTTCCGCCGCCGCGGAGGCCGGCAGTCCTTCGAGGTGGATCGCGCGCACGCCGTCGACCGCGGACGGCTGCTGCGAGGTGAAGACGAACGTGGACTGCTCGGCCATGTCGAAGAGTCGGCGCAGGTCCTTCTCGTCGAGCCCCGCGTCGTCCAGGTAGATCCGCAGCCGCAGGGTCTTCAGATGCTCCTTCAGCACCTCCAGCGACGGCTTGTAGTTCGGCGCGTCGAAGCTGATGTCGAATATCGCCTGCGCGATGTCATCGGCCGTACGTCCGCCGGCTTCGATGTAGGCCGCTCCTTCGGGCCCGCGCGGCAGCGCGCACGCGAGGTGGCGCAGCAGCGCGCTCTTGCCGACCCCGGACGCGCCCCAGACCTGCACCAACTGGCTTGTGCCGATGGCCTCTTGTAGTACCTGGACGTCCCGCGCCCGTCCCATCAACGGCTCAGCGGCGGACCGCGGCAGCTGGGAGATCGGCTGTCGCTTGACCGGATCCGGTAACGGCCCCCCGTGCACGGTGACGGCCGAACCGGACTCGGCGGTGATGTTCAGGGTGCTCACGATGTTGTGGCTGCCTACGAGCATCGTTCCGGACACGTCGCCGGCCCGGATCCGCTCGGAATCGTCCGGAGCACCGTTGTTCTCTGGCATCTGCTTCCCCCGTCCTTCCCACGCTCGGGTCATGCACTCGGTCAGGCTGGCGCCGACCCGTCGTGCGAACCCGTCGCTTTTACGTGTTCGACGAGATCGCCGGCGATCCGGCGGGCCCGGCCGCGACGTCCTCGGAAGGCCCGGCCGCCACGGCGATCCGGGCGAGGTGATCCAGGTCGAGGATCGTGATCCTGCGGTAGCCGGTCACGATCGCGCCCGATTCCCGCAGCGCCCGCAGGGCCTTGTGGATCGACGACTCGGCCGCACCGACCAGG
Organism: Streptomyces sp. MspMP-M5; assembly: GCF_000373585.1. Classification (GTDB taxonomy): domain Bacteria; phylum Actinomycetota; class Actinomycetes; order Streptomycetales; family Streptomycetaceae; genus Streptomyces. The sequence goes on along the minus strand of NZ_KB891890.1, from coordinate 41,787 downwards.
GTGGCCATCTCCGGTTGCGACAGCGGGAGATGGGCTTCGTTCCGGCCGGGACGCCCGTAGGTGACGGCCAGGTGGTGCAGGATCCTGGCCAGCCGCCCGAGCACGTCGCAACCGGTGAAGTCGACGATCCGGCCGGTCGCCGTGCGCAGTTTGGCCACCACGCTCGCGTTGAGGGCAAGTCCTATGGCGGGGTGCTGTTTCGTGCACTCCAGCAGTTCGGAGCGCAGTATGTAGCGGGCCAGCACCCTGCCGCAGGCGGTCACGGTGCCGATGCGCGGCTGACCGTCGATCCCAGCCAGTTCCCCGACCAGGTCCCCGGCCATCCGCACGGCCAACAGCGCCTCGCGGCCGTCCTGGGCGTGCGCGGTGACCTTTACCGTGCCGCCGAGCAGGAGCAGCGCAAAGTCCGAGGTGTCGGCCTCGCGGATGGTGATCTGACCGGCCGGGTAGACCACGCCGTGGCCGAGTCCCAGCAGGATTCCGCGGTCGGCCTCGTCGACCCGGCCCAGTAGCCCGGCCGGCGGCCAGTAGGCCACGGCCCCGCGAACCCGTGTGTTGCGCATCGGCCACACCTCCCTTCCTCGTGCAGCCGAAGCCGCACAAGCCGTATTAGTAGCCGTTCTACCCGAGGACCCCTCCTCTACGGTCTCGTCAATCATCTCGTCGAAACCGAATAACCGGGACGACAGCAAATCGATCTTCGAATTGCCGGACCCCGTCGTGATCGCGGAGGGATTGTGAATCCGAGGTATGAATACCGAGCCCTGCTGGCATGCGACATCGCGGGCTCCGCGGGCCGCGGCGAGCAGCGGCTGCAGAAGATCCGCAGAGTTCTGCGTTCCGCGCTGGTCGACGCCCTGGGCAGCGCGGATCTGGACGCACCGGACTTCGCGTACGTCGACACCGGCGACGGCTGCCAGCTCGTCGCCCCGGCTGCGTTGCCCAAGGCCAGACTGCTGTTCCCGCTGCTCCCGGAGCTGGGCTCACGGATCCGCGAGCACAACCGGCACGCCGACGCGGACACCTGGCTGCGGGTACGGGCCGCGGTGCACGCGGGGGAAATCCGGCTCGATCCGGACGGCACCGTCTCCGGCGCCCCCTTCGAGGCACTGGCCCGGCTGCTCGACTCGGCCCCGCTGCGGCACGCGACCCTGGCCGGTACCAGCGGCACCCCGGTGGCCGCGATCCTTTCGCACCACTTCTACGAGGAAACGGTCGGGCACGGCTACGAGGGGCTGGAAGCCGACGCCTTCACCGCGGCCGACGTCCGGGCCAAGGAGTACGCCGCGCGGGCCTGGCTCTGGTACCCGGGCAGCCCCGTCGGGCCACGCGTCGATTCCGGCCGGGATTCCGGATTCGGCGAGCGGCCTGCGGAGCCCGCGCCGCGGACCGCGGAGCAGCTCGTCCGGGCCACGGGAAACGGCACGGTCTTCGCCGTGCACCGGGGCGACCAGTACGTCCGCCACAACGACCGAGGTTGAGACGCGCTGATGAACGAGGAACTCGCCGAGTTGGCCGCGAGCGGCGCCACCGCTCTGGTCGCCGCCATGGGCACCGATCTCTGGCAGGAGGCGAAGAGGCTGATGAGCGGCGTCCTCGCACAGGCTCGCAGCAGCCGCCGCAACGAGCTGTCCGCCGCGCTGGACCGGCAGTCGACCGCCACGAGGGGAGCGGTCGACGCCGGGGCTGTGCACTACTGGACCGAGGCCCTGTCCCAGCTGCTCGACCGGAACCCGGATCTCGCCCGGGACGTCATGGCCCTGGGTTCGCTGCGAACCCCAGAAAGACCGGACATCGTGATCCAGGTCAATTCCGCCACCGATTCAGGTGAGGTATTCGCGGTGCAGCACGGTACTCAGCACTTTTCCTCCGGGCCGAAATCCCGCGATTCCGAGGAACGGCCGTGAGCCGGGACGACAGCCGGCGCGACGGCCTCATGGACGGACGGGCGCGGGCGGTGCTGCTCGGGGCCGTCGTCATCGGGGCCTTCATCGAGGTCGGCACGCCGCACCGGCAGTTCGGCCTGCTGGTGGACGTGTTCGCCCTCGCGGCAGTGGGCGCCGTCGGCGCGGCGGCCGTGCTGGGGACCCAGCCCGCCGCGACGCCCGCCCGGCAGCGGGATCGGCTCGCACCGGAACCCCGGCCCAGCACAACGGTTCCGATCTGCCGCTACGTCACCGGACCGGCGGCGCCGCAGTCCCAGCCCCCGAGGCCCCGGCCGTTCCTGCGCGAGCGGCCGACCGACCTGAGCGTCCCCCGCTTCGGCGACGGCGCCCGTGCCCAGGGCTACCCGTGGCTGCTGCCGGAGCGCACGGTGCAGAACGGGATCGCTGCCGACGAGGCCACGGTCGGGGCCTTCACCCTCCGCGCGGCCTCCGTCATCGGGCCCGGCCACCGCTGCGGCCAACCCGCCGAGCCGCGCCAGGACTCCTACCGGATCGGGCGGAGCCGGGACAGCCGGCACGCGATCGTGGCCGTGGCCGACGGCCTGTCCAGCGCGGCTTGGTCCGACGCCGGGGCCACCACGGCCTCCAGCCAGGCCGTCACCCTGCTGCGCGAGCAGATCGAGACAGTGGGCTTCGGCGGACTCGATGTCAAAGAGCTGTACGGGCGGATCGCGGAATCGATCGCCGCGCACGCGACCGGCCGCGGCGTCGGCACCTCACAGATGGCCACCGTGCTGATCACCGCGGTGCTCGCCGAGCCGGACGCGAACGGCGTTGCGAGGGCCTGGGTCGCATGGCTCGGCGACAGTTCGGCCTGGACGCTCGACGCGCACGTCCCGCGGTGGCAGTTCTCCGCCGGCGATGCCAAGGACCGCTCGGCCGCGGTGGTCTCGAACGAGGTCGCCGGGCGACTGCCGGACACACCGCAACTGGCCAGGGACCACTACGTCACGCTGGCTCCCGGCGCCGCCCTCGCCCTGGTCACGGACGGGATCGGCGACGCGTGGGCGGACCCGGCGGGCAACGTCAACGCGTACTTCGCGAACGCCTGGCGCTCACCGGTCCCGGCCACGCGGTTCACCGCCGACGTCGGCTTCGACGCGCCGCAGTGCCTTGACGACCGCACCGCTGTCGTGGTCTGGAACGGTGACCGGGCATGACCGAACCCCCTCTCATCGACGGCGCCGATGACCGTGTCGGCGACGGCGACGGCCCGGCGACCGATCCGCGGGGCTGGGCGTTGCCACAGACCGTGAGCGTCAGCGATCTCGGTCCCTTGGCCGAGCCGATCTCCGAACACAACGGCCAGGCCATCGCCGTACGGCCGCTGACGAACCATCCAGGCTGGCTGGCCAAGCTCTACCGGCCGGACCAGCCCCCGGAGGACGCCCATCGGCTCGACCTGCTGATCTCGGCTCCGGCCACGCTGCCGGAGGCGGATCGTGCGCTCCTTTACGCCGGCGCGTGCTGGCCCGCGGCCCGGATCCATGAGCCCGGCAACCCGGCCGTCGGCTGCGTGATCCCGATGGCGCCCGAGCAGTACCGCCGCGAGTTGCGACGCGGCGGGTTCAGCGAGCGCCGCTTCGTGGAGATCGACTGGCTGGCGAAGTCCGACGAGTCGATACGGGGCGTCGGACTGCCGCCCCCCGGCTTCGCCGGCAGGCTGGCCGCCTGCCTCCAATTGACCCAGCTCGCCGCGATCTTGGAGAGCCTGGGCCTGGTCTACTCGGACTGGTCGTTCTCCAACGCCTTCTGGAGCCCGGATCAGCATTCCGTCTACCTCATCGACGTCGACGGCTGTCAGCCGAAGAAGATGCCCGACATCCACCAGCCGAACTGGGCCGACCCGCTCACGCCACCGGGCACCGACGCGGACCAGTACACCGACCGCTACCGGCTCGGACTGCTCGTCGCCAAATGTCTGACGAGCCGGCGTGACGCGGGCGCCTTCCACACCGTCGCCGCGTCCCCCTGGCAGAACCAGCCCGCCGTCTCCGAAGTGCTGCTCGACATGCTGCTCGCGACCGACCGCGAGCGACGGCCCTCGGCCGCTCAGCTGAACCAGGCGCTGAACAGCGGTCCCTATCTCAGGACCACGCCACGTCCGACACGCACCGCGCTGCCCTCGTTGCCCCCGATCCCCCAGCCCCGCACCGACACCGATACGGCCGCCAGGAAACCCGTGCAGGCGACCGCCAGGAAACCCGTGCCCGTGCCCGCCAGGAAGCCCGTGCCGGTGCCCGCCAAGGAGAAGCAGAAGCCTGCAACCTCCTCGCAGGACGGGTGGGTTCTCCCGCTCGTCATAGTCGCGATCTTGGTCGTCCTCATCATCGCCTTCAACCACTAGCTCAGAGGTGCACCATGTCACTCTGCCTGCCTACCTACGTGGTGATCGACGCGTCCTCGTCGATGAAGCCCCACGAGGCAGTGCTCAACGCGACCCTCTCCCGTCTGCACTACAACCTCGCGACGAACCCACGCGTCTCGGAATTCGCCCGGGTCAGCGTGATCGCCTTCTCCACCGATGTGCACGTGGTGATCCCGATGTCGGACATGGAGCAGGTGCCGGCCATGCCCGAGGTGATCTGCGGCGGGCGCACGGAGTACGGCAAGACCTTCGACCGGGTGCGGGAGTGCATCGAACAGGATGTCAGCAACCTGAGGATGCAGAACCTCGACGTGCTACGGCCGACGATCTTCTTTCTGACCGACGGCGGTCCGACCGACGCGCGCTGGCAGGACTCCTTCCGCAAGCTCGTGGACAGGAACTGGCCACGCCACCCTCACGTGATCGCCTACGGCTTCGGCGGCGCGAAGCGCGTCGTGCTGGAACAGGTGGCGACCAAGGCGCTGTTCATCGCCGACGGTTCGGACACCGAGTCGGCGCTGAGCGCGGCGATCACTGGTCTGCTCAACTCCCTGATCGCGTCGTCGAAGACCGGTCAGATGCAGATCGCCACCGACGTCAAGGGCTTTGAGTACGTCGAGGTCACCCAGGAATACGTGGACTGATGACGGACGTCGACCCGCGTTCCACGGCGTCCCGGCCATCGCGTGCCTCCGTCGGACTGACCGCGCTGGCCGCAGCGCTGCTCGTCTGCGGCGCCGCGGTCGAGGTGACGGGCAATCTCCTCGGCTCCTCGGCGAACGGGAGCGGAAGCAACTCGCACCCGGCGACGACTGTGCAGCCGCCCCACACCCACCCCCACCCCCGCTCCCGCGCCACCGAGGCGCCGTCGCCAGACCGCCCGCCCCCGACCTCACCCGCCCACCTGCCCAGACCCACGGCCACGGCCACGGCCACGGCCACGGCCACGGCCACGGCCACGGCTAACGGTAGTTCGTTGAACAGGCGGTAGCGGTCAAGGCCGCGTCCAGTGGTGACCTCGTCGAGCAGGGCATGGCGCTCATTCGGGGAGAGCGGCCGACGAGTCCGAGCCCTGAACAGGGTATTGCTGGGCCGGCGGCTGCGCCGACCCCGGCCGCGCCCTTGCAAGCCGTGGCATCGAGCGCACGGCACGAGCAGCTGACGTTTGCGGAGCACGCACACTGCTCGCGCTTCTGTCATGAAGCCATCCACAGAGGAATTCCGTCATCAACCACACGGGCTCGTAAGGCAATTGGGAAGGCAAACGGGCCCACGGCAGCCCAGAGCGGGAGACGCACGTGGGAATACTGCACGCGATCCGGATGCAGAAGCTCATCGCGGATGCCAGGCGCGCACACGCGCAAGGGGACGACACCTTCGGAGCCTCCATCGACATCGATCCCCGGGGCATGGCCCGGGTCAGAAACCCCATGAAGAAGATCCGCAAGGAGATCGACCTGGTCGTGCGATCCGTCGAAGCCGTCGGCTGGAAGTGCGTAGGCGTCGACCAGTTCATGTACTCGATCAACATGGAGTTCGTCCGAGCGGGCTGAAAGGGCTCTCCAAACCCGGGTGCCGGGCTGGGGGTTCCGTATAGGTGTGCTGTTCAGGTGATGGGGGCCCTGTTCCATGTGACGAACTATGGCGGGCCGGTGGATACACCCCCGGCCCGCCATCGCCGTACGGAAAGCAGGCCGCCCTCGACGCCGGCGCCCCGACGGCAAGGCTCCGCCTTATGCCGGATTCGGCCTTGAGCTGGAGTACCCCGCACATCAGCGGTGCGTAATTGCCTGTCCGAGGGGTGAGTTGGACCGATACCTCACGGCTCACGCTGCTTGCCGGCGAATTGGGGCGGACCCGGGGTTAGGCGCGGATCGGATCCGCCGACAGGAACCACGCAACATGACTGGCCGTACCCGACCGGCCCGACCGGGCCGACCTGCGGATTGTGACACTGTGACGGTTGCAGGGCGGTCTCGGCTCATACCGCTCGACCCGGGACACGTCAGCGAGCGACGTAACCAGGGGACGGCCGACTTCATCTGCGTGGCTTCGGGAGCGGCAGACCACTCTCTCCTCAGCTCGTGTGGGTGCGGTGGCCGGAATGGCCGACGGTAAGAAGGTCGCCCCAGGCCCAGCAGACGACGGGGAAGCCCAGGGCGTCCAGAGCAAGGCGGGCGGTCTTCACGTCGGAGGGTTTGGTACCGCTGGCCTCGGCTAGCAGATCCACGACGTAGTGGAGGCCAGTGCCGACGAGGGCGTACCACTCACGGTTCCGACTGAAGGTGGCGCTGTGCGCTGGGGGAAGATGTGAGGCTGCGGCTTCGACCTGGGCACGGGTGACGGCGTGGCGCGTGCCGTCGGACACGAACTCGGCGGTGTCGGACTTATTCCTCAAGATGCTTCGCTCTCTTCGCGGCAGAGTGACTGGGCGGATCAACAGCCCTCACGCATTCTTGTCGTTCCGGAGCCGGAGCACACAGCACTTACGCAATTCCGTCCCGAACGGCCCCGCACCGCACCGTGCGGCACGCTGCCGTATCAGTGCGCTGCCGTATCAGTGCGCTGCCAAGAGCGCAGCAGCGCCACAGAGTTGGCGGGGGGATGCCTTTGGTGAAGCCATTCGTCAGGGGACACACCGTTGTTCGGGCTCCGTCACAGCCCGTCCGGGCTCGCCGGGGGCCGGTGTGCCGCCCCGGCGCCCGGGCAGCCTCGCGGAAAATCTTCGTCGCGCGGGAACTCCCTGGGCCGCTACGGCTTCACGGCCTCCACCCAGGCGGCCGGTAGGTTGCGGTCCTTGTGCGACCCGGACGCGGTCGAGTTGGACGATGACGACGACGGCCAGGAGGAGTGACCGGAGGTTCTCCGCGCCGCTCACCGCCGCGCTCGACCAGACAGGGTGTCAGCCAGCGGTGACCAGCGCCATGCCGTACTGCTGGCGGCCTGCGAACCGGGCACAGGTGTCAGGTGCCGGACCTGAACGCGCCAAGAGGCCACACGACGTCCACGGCCAACCCGGCCAGGCGTGCCGCGGCCACGGTATCTGCCGTACCGCCGCCACGACCTGTGGGGGCGCTGCCGTCCCAAACGGCGACGAGACGGTCCGCCCCCTGGAGAAGTCGGCGATTGGCCGCTTCGTAGGCGGCGTGGCCCGCGTGCTCGTACGGCAGGACCACCACTTCGGCGGCGGCGTCGCGCAGAGCGTCGAACTCGGCGAGGTCCGCGGGGCGGACCACCGCTTCCCGGTAGTCCCGGGACGGGATGATCGCCGACAGTCGGCCTCCGAGCGAGAGGATCTCCTCGGCGAAGAGCGTGTCGGCACCGCGGGCCAAGCACGAGCGCCCCACCAGCGTGTCGTCGCGCAGGTCGGCCAAGAACTCACGGAGGTCTGTGCGGATCCGACCGACTGCCTCGTCGGCCAGGTCCATGTGACCGGTGACGGCGATGGTGACCATGTGACAACCCGCTTCCGGCCCAAGGCGATTTGCCCTTCACCCTAACCCGCCTAACCCGCTCCGGTGGCGGGGAGAGTCGGCGGTAGCGGATGCCGCCGCCGTCACAGCACGACGGCGGCGAAGCCCAGAAGGTAGGCCACGGCAAAGAGGAGAGGGATCCAGCGTTCGACACGGTTGAGCGGGAGATAGACGCGCCAGTCACGCCCCTCGCCGAGGGCACGCCATTCGGCGGCCACGAAGGCGCGGGCCGGCAAGCGCTCCTCGAACGCTCCGATCACCTCGAACTTGCCTTTGTTCAACTGCTGGTAGGAACGGACGGTGATCCACCAGGTGGCACACATGCCCAGCAGGACCAGCAGGGCCGCGAGCGCGAGTGCGACCGGAGTCCCGCGGTGATGCTCCTGGGACAGCCAGGTGCTGAGGAAGACGAGCAGCGTGCTGTGGAGGGTCAGGAAGAAGGTGTTGGCGAGGTTGCGCCGGGCGCTGACCCGGTCGGCCATCTCCACGCACAGCTTGTACTGCTCGAAGACCGCGGCATGATACGTCGCGGCCGCCTCGCGGAAGTTCTCCGCGTCGATGTCCTCGTTCCACAACGAGTCACTGATGCCGGCCATGTTGGCATTTCCCCCGTAGTTCGTCACCGTGCGCTCGTACAGGCCAGGCCGCGACCGGCGGGCGACGGCCACGGGGCGCCCACGCCGCCGCGTTCACAGCGGTGCGCGCCCCGTTCCTTCACACTGCGTTCTGGACATGCCTGTGGGTCTGCCACGCGGTGACGCGCCTGACGATGAGGACGAGGAGCAGGCCGGCCGCCACGTAGAGCGCCGTGAGCAGGGTGGTCACGTTCGCGGCGGAGAGCACGTCCTGCTCGCTGTCGAACTTCGCGACCATGCGCCATTGGATCGGCTTGACGACGACGTTGGCGACCACGAACAGCGCCCACCAGGCGTTGATCAGGGTGACGGGGACGGGCCGCCGGGGGGCACTGGCCCGCCAGACGTCCGACACGACCTGGTACGGGATCCACAGGTTGGCCACCGGGGTGGTCCAGGCGCCCACCACCCAGCCCCGGGCCCGGCGGTGCGCGGCGGCACCGCTCATCAGCTCGGAGTTGATCCGGGCCCGCCACAGCCAGACGACCACCGCGATGCCGGCCGCGATCCATACCAGTATGGACAGCCAGAGTGACCCCAGCGTCGCGAGGGCATCGTTGTCGGCGGCCTCCAGGTCCGCAGCCGTCGCCTTCCCGGCCAGGTAGTCGTGGGCGAGGAAGTACAGGCGCCAGTTGGCCACCAGGACCAACACCTCAAGCACGAGCGTCAAGGAGATCAGTATCGTCGCGGTCGTGGCCGCGCCGGTCACCGTCCTGGGCCGCTCCGCAGCGACCGGATTCGCATGCGTCGGCATGCCTTGCTGTGAACCGTCCATGATCCTCCCCCGAAGATCGTCGACTCACCGCGCAGTACGTGGGTCAGCAGGCTATGGGCCGCTGCCCTGTTGTGTCCCCCGTTTCACGGGATGTCATGCGGGACCGGTCGTAACGGAACGGCACTAACCGAGGCCGAAGAGTTGCAGCGCCCGGCCCGCGAGCCAGCGCAGCAGGGCCAGGACCGTGACCAACACGAACCCTTTCCATAACGACGTCTGCGTGGCGAAGGTGGCCCGCCAGGCCATCGTCCGTCTGCGGACTCCCACGGCCGCCAGGGCGTCCTTGATGACGCGGGCCAGGTGGTGCGTGGGCGTGAACATGGTCATCGACACGAAGCCGGCCTTCACGGCGCGGGCCGCGCGGCGCACGAGCGCACCCCGCGGGAGCTTGGCACGGGGCACGGGCCCCACCGGTTGCACCCGGGGCGTCCACTCGGGGTCGAAGGTGATGACGGCGCCGGTCCAGGGATCTTCCCCGGCCATCTCGGCCAGCCGGGACGGGGTCGGCAGGTGTTCGTCCAACCGTTCAGCCAGCTCCAGCCGTTCGGCCTGCCGCGACAGTCCGCCCGGCGTCAGCAGGACGAGCTTGCGCGCGGGCTGGGTGGCGCGGGCCTGCTGAACCTCCCACCACAGTCCGTCGCCCAACCCCAGCCGCAGCACGATGAGTTGGGACAGTTCCATCAGCCGCAGCACCGTCGGCTGCCAGTCGTCGGGCGGCAGGTAGAACCGTGCCGCACCCAGCCGCGGCAGCGGCTCCCCGGGTTTACCCACCGTGATCACGGGGCCGACGGCGCCCAACGCCCCAGTGAGTTGCTCCTCCCGCGAGTGGATACTGACGAACGCGGACGAGTCGTCGACCCGGGCCGCGGTGTCGTCGTCGGTGAAGCTGCGCAGGTAGAGCACGGGTTGGCGGCCGTCGGCCAGCAGGGCCTGGACCGCGCCGCGCGCCGCGCGCGGGCGGGTGTAGCGCAGGCTCAGGACCCCGGCCCCGATGGCGGCCAGGCCGCCAACCAGCCACCCCACCATGGTCATCGGTGGCACGGTGGAGCCCCGCCGCTGCGCCGTGCCCACGGCGATGACCCCCGCCGCGAACAGCACGTATCCGGCGCCACTGGCCAGCAAGAACACCGGACGCCGCCACCACGGCTGACGCGGGGCGAACCAGCCGACCACGCTGATGATCTCCGCGGCGCCCGACCGGCGCCGGCGCCGCAGCCACAACGCCGGCCCGAGCAGCAGCGCGGCGGGCACCGTCCAGTACAGCGCGGTCGCGCGCGACGAGCCGAGTTTCCGGTCGAGTCGTGCCCGGTCCCGTTCGACATCCGCCGCCAGCCCGGCGACCCGCTCGCGGGCGAGGGAGACCCGGCCCTTCTCGACGTCACCGGTGGCGGAGGAGACCGCGGAGCGGCTCGCTCCCGACGGGGCGTTCTCCTTGAACCACGTGTCGCCCGCACGGATCTCGGCGCGCGCGGACACGTCCCCAGCGGCGTACCGGTCCAGCGCGGCGGTGAACGCGGCAGCCCGTGCCGGGGCGTCGCGGAAGCGGTCGCATGCCCGTAGGTGCATGCCCGCGGTGATCGCCAGGTGCAGCGCGACATAGGCCGTGACGACCGCGACCGCCGTGATCAGCCGGGCCAACGCCCGTAAGCGCGAGGACACCTCGGCCCACCCCCCGTCTCGCCGGCACCGCCACCTGGCGCGAACCGCGTCCCGTACTACCACCTCGCCCCACGGACTGTCAGCCCCGACTTCTGTGACGCTGGGTGATTCTCATAAATGGCCAAATGAGAAGCCGCCACCACCCCGGGCGGCAACCGTTTTGTCCGGCCTCCTGTTTCTCAATTGGGTTCTTGGAACGCTTTCTTGGAACCCTTGCTCCGGTAGCTTTCGAGGCATGCCTGACGAGGAGTTCGACGCCCCCGCCGCCGTCGAGCGCCACCTATGCCCCACCTGTGACGTCCCGGCCGGGTTAGCCTGCCGCACCGGCGAACCCGCAGGTTCGCGATCAACTCGCTGGGGTGCGTCCCGTAGCCGATCGCCTCAGCCTGTTACGCGGTAGCCGGGACCTTTGCGGGGATCACGATCACTGCCGTTGTCGAGAATTGCGCTGCCGTACTCACCGTCGGCGACCCACTCGACTTTTAGGGAGAATCGGACATCACGCCGTCCAGGATTGATCCTGAGTGTCAGTTGTTTCGGATGGTCGGCGGAAACCGTGAAGGGGAAGTCTGTGCGATCGGGTTCGGCCCTTCTGGTCGTTGGCACAACAGAGATAGGGGTTTGCGTGAGATTGACGTCAAACATGGGTTCATGTGCAGTAACTGCACAATTTTTCGGAGGGGGAGGCTGTTCTCCGCCCTTCGGGAGAGCCTCGGCGGACAGGACGTTGACTCGGATTCCGGTAACCACGATGGCCTCGTCGGTCTTCGCTTGCAGTACGAGGGGAAGCGTGGCTGGTGTGCAGGGGGTGGGGCCCGCTGTGTACGCCGTCAGCCCGGGTGGCCCGGAGATCTCGCCCCAGATCCATCCCCACAGACCTTGAACTGCCCAGAATGAGATGGCCCCTAGCAGCGGCAGAACCACGAGCGTCGCCCAATGCGTCCGGTCCCGTAACGGCGCCCACGACTGTACTGGGCCCGGCCCAGGCTGCGGTTCCGGTTCCTGCCTTTCGTCACTGTCAGGCTGTGGCGCTGATGCGTTTGGGTCTTCAGGCATATCAGCCTCTCTCGGAGACGAGTTTCCCGTACGGCGCATTGTCTCCAATCCGTTGACAGTCAGGCATGATTCGACGGGAGCCGGCGGGTGCGGTGCCCCGATGGCAGGGGGGACGTCGACCTGGTGGTGGAGTCGCTGGGGGCGGTCTCGGCGGCCTGCTCCAGCAGGGCCCGGGCGGAGTCCGCGTAGCGCATCGCGGTCTTCTCGTCGAGCCCGAAGACTTCCCCGAGATGGAGTGGGTCAGGGCCCTTGACCCCATGGCCTCTTCGAGCTGGCGGTCGACGCGGAGTCGCTCCAGGGGCGTGTCCTGGCCTCGCATCGCAGCGCTGATCCAGTGGTTGCTGGCTCGGCCGGTCGTGTTGGCGGTCCGCTTGTTGATCAGCAAGTGGAGGTTCGCGGTGTTCGGCCACCGGCTGCGCCGGTGCTCCAGCCAGTCCAGCAGCAGCTTCACGGTGAGTGCTGTGCGCCGTGCACACCCTGCTGACAGTCGGCGCCGTCGTGCAGGGGCGTTTGCTGCTCGCCGTCGTCGCGGTGATGCCGGCCGTGGTGTACAGGTGCGGTCCTGCTGTCGCCCTCGCCTACTGCCGATACGGCCTGGATACGAGCGAGGACGCGGTGGCTCTCGGACCGGCCGCCTCGGTGGACACTGCGGCGCAACCGGAGCCGCACCCGGCCGCGAGGAGCACCGATGCGGTTCCGCGGCCGCGTCCGGGCGAGCAGCAGTCTCCGGCCGTCGTGGTGGAAGGACTTCGGCGCACCTACGGCGGCCGCGAGGTGCTGGGCGGGGTGTCCTTCAGCATCGCCACCGGCGAGTTCTTCGGACTGCTCGGGCCCAACGGGGCAGGTAAGACCACCACCTTGGAGATCCTCGAAGGGCTCCGGGAGCCCAGCGCCGGACGGATCACGGTGCTCGGCGAGAAGCCGTGGCCCCGCAACGCCCGCCTGCTGTCCCGGATGGGTGTCCAACTGCAGTCCTCAGCGTTCTTCGACCGGCTGACCGTACGTGAGCAACTGGAGTCCTTCGCCGCACTACACCGCGCACCGGCACGCCGTGTTGCCGCGACGCTGGATCTGGTCGACCTCACAGACCAGGAAGACGTTCCGGAAAGCCGCCTGTCGGGCGGGCAACGGCAGCGACTGGCCGTCGCCTGCGCCCTGGTCCATGCCCCCGAGATCCTCTTCCTCGACGAGCCGAGCGCTGCCCTGGACCCACGAGCCCGACGCAACCTGTGGAAGGTCCTCCAAGCGGTCCAGGCACGCGGCACCACCATCGTCTACACCACTCACCACCTCGACGAGGCGGAGATACTCTGCGACCGCATCGCCATCCTCGACCAGGGCCGGTTGCGGGCGCTCGACACCCCGGCCGCACTGATCCAGGAATACGGCGGCCCCACCCGCGTCACCATCGGCCACGGCGTACTCAGCACGGCCGAGGCACAACGCCTGCCGGGCGCCGACAGCGTCTGCACCGACGCCACCGGCCTCGTCTTCGGCACGGAGAAGCCCGAGCTGTTGCTGTCCGAACTTGCCGTACTCGGGCCGCTGCCCGGCCTACAGGTCCGCACGCCGACCCTGGAAGACGTCTACCTGCGCCTCACCTCGACGGCGCCCGGAGTCCCCGCATGACCGCGTTCCGAGCCCTCTCCTTGGCGATGCTCAAAGGGTTCGCCCGCCACCGGATCACGCTGTTGTTCACCTTCCTCTTCCCACTGATGTTCGTCGTCGCCTTCGGCCTGCAGCACACCGGAGCGCCCGGAGGCGACCCGTTGCCCCGCATGATCCCCATGCTCAGCTGAGCCGTGGCCGGCACCGGCGTGTTCGGCATGGGCACCACCGTGGTCTCCTGGCGCCACCGACGGCTCCTGCGCCGCATCCGGCTGGCACCGGTCAGCGCCCCGGTCGTGCTGTTCTCCCGCCTGGCGACCAACCTGCTCGTCACGCTCGCGCAGACCGCCGCATTCCTCTCCGTGACACTGCTGCCGGTGTTCGGCGCCCAGCCCAGCCGCCAGTGGTGGCTCGCCCTGCCGGCGATCCTTCTGGGCGCTCTCGGCTTCTCCGCACTCGGCCTGCTGGTCGGAGCCGTGTGCCGGACCGAGGAAGCCGCATCGGCTCTGGCGAACTTCCTGGTCATGCCCATGGCCCTGGTTTCCGGAACGTTCTTCGCCCTCGACCAGGCCCCCGCATGGCTACAGCACACCGCCGCCGTGCTGCCCCTGAAGCGCCTCAACACCGCACTCATCGCAGCCCTCAGCCCAGGCCATCACCCCACCGAACTCCTGGCACCCGCAGCCGCCCTGCTGGCGTTCGCCGTCGCTGTCGCCGCGATCGCGCTACACCTCTTCCGCTGGGACGAAGACGCCTGATCAATGGGAGGTGGCGGTGGCAGGGCCGTCCGCCGGACGGTTCCACCGACGGCGACTTTCTGCCGTCGCCGTCGCCGTGGCCATCGGCCACGACTCCGGCGCAGCACCGGGCCGCTCCGGCGAGTGCCTCAGACACGCCCTCGTAGCCCACCCACAGGCCCCACCCACAGGCCGGCAAATGGCGGTGCAGCCCATCGCCTGCCGCAAGTGCCGAGGTCTACGGCCGCGTGAGCCCCAAGGCATGGATGGGGAATGGCCGGGCAACCACCGCTTCATGAATGCGAATTCACGCACCCGCCACCAACGAGTGACGCGCGTCGCGGAAGGTGCGTCTCGTTATTCGAGACGCCGACGCGTCCGGGCGCTCTGCGCGATGTGCCAATCCCCTCCGGCCGGGCGAATTCTGCGAGTCAGGGCACGCGGAGGGCACGTCGACCCTTGAGCCGTCTAGACAACAAACAAGGCCCAGGTCTCCGACCTGGGCCTCAACTCTGGAGCGGGTGACGGGAATCGAACCCGCGCTCTGAGCTTGAGAATCAATGGTGCCTGGGAGGCTGAAATGCCTCCCGACCTGCCGAAACGTCAATGAGATGGCCGTGCCTGAGCTGCTTCTTGACGCCCCTCTTGACCGGTGTTGACCGCCCTGGAGGGCACGGATAGGGCACGAGCGCGGAGGGATCGCCCCCTGGGCCTTCCCGCGCAAGAGGAGGCTTGCTCTCCGAGGCGGTCGCAATGACTCCGGTCGAGGGCGTCGCTGGCGCAAGCGTGCCGGGCCAGCGGTCGCGTCATGGCGGTGTGGCCGGTCTGCGCTTCTTGGTGGGGGGCGCTGCCTAGGTCTGGAGCGGGAGTCGGTAGCTGCGCCAGTGACCGGTGATCTGCAGGCCCATCGAGTTCAGGGAGCGGGCGACCACCGGGTCGTCGACTTCCCGGACTTCGAGGTGGGTGACCTGTGGGTGGTCACGGCGCAGCTGGGCGATGAGCTCGGTCAGCAGGGCGGTCACCTGCTCGTCGCCCACGTCCTTGCGGTGGAGGACCCGTCCGATGAAGGCCCCGTCCCCCGGGATCGCCGCGGTGACTTGAGCGGACAGCTCTCCTTGGGGTGTCAGGAGGTCCAGTGTCAGTAGCGGATACGGCCCATCGAGAGGCCGCTCCGGGACCTCTTCAGGGCTTACTGCGCGCCCTGTGGCCTCCGTGTGGAGCGCGGCGTACGCCGACAGCAGGGCATCGCCGGGGGGCTGTGGCATGCGGCGGGTGGTCACGCTGGGCAGCCCGGCAGGGGCGCGCCAGTCGGCCAGCGGGGCCGTCGTTGTCCAGTGGCGGCCCAGATCCTCGGCTGACGGGGCACCCAGCTCGGCGGCGGCCCGTGCGTCGAGAGAGCGGTCGGTGTCGGTCCACACCAGGGCGGTGTACCCGGCGTCCCGGGCGTGCTCGGCCGCGCCCCGGAGCAGGCGCACCAGCGCGTCCGTCTCCTCCTCGGTCGGGTCGCGCAGGACGTTGTGGCCGGAGGTGGCGTGCCCCCGCGCCCGCGAGACGAGCAGCCACTGGACGAACGCGGCTGGCTCGTCGTCGACGACGGCGTAGACCTGCGCCCAGCCAAGGAGGCTGCCGTCCCGTCGCGCGACGACGGTGCACGCCGGAGACTCGATGTCCGCTGGGTCGATATCGGACTCGGGCAAGGCGTCGGACAGCCCCGCGTACGCCTCCTCGGCCAGGCGGACATCGGCGGTCGGGTCGTAGTCGTACTCCACGGAGATGCCCATCCTGTGCCTTTCGTGTGTGCCAGGTCTTCCGGTCTGCCAGGCTTCCTGGCGTTCCGCGGCAGTTTCGAAGCCCGGTCCGTGCTCAGTTCGGCCGGCCGACGCGAGCCCGTTCGGGAGAAACAGCCTGTTTCCGCATTGAACACGACGCCCAGTCGGCCTGCGTCGTCCATGCCGATCTTCTGTCTGTGGCCTGCGGAGAACCGTGTCCTCCGTGTCGGCGCACGGCGCACCCTGCGGGCTACGCAGCCTCCCGGTGAGCGCCTCCACACGGCCGTCGGTGATGCCGGTCGCGCACGTCTTCCGCTTCCCGAACCTCGGTGGCCGATCAGGCCACGAGATACGGGTTGGCTCCGGCGGCCCCGGCTTGCCCACCCGCCTGATCGGCCTACCGCCGCCGCGCGAGCCCCGGCACTCCCCGAGCGAACAATTCCGTTGCCATGTCGGCGAGTTCACCAGGGGTCCAGCCCTGCTCGTCGTCGAGCAACAGCCGCGCTCCCGCCTCGGCGACCCCGACCGCCATCGCCGCTGCCACCGGGGCTGTACGGTCCCCGGCGGTCGGTGGGTGGCCCGCTGCCTCGTCCAGCCAGGACGTGAGGACGGACGAGAGGTGCGCGGCGGCTTCGGCGCGGGCCTGGTCCATGCTGCCGAGGCGTTCCGGCTGCGGTGCTGGGCCGTAGAGTAGCCGGTAGCTGTCGGGGGCATCGGCGACGGCGGTGAAGTAGGCGACGAGCACACGGTACAGGGAGCGCGCCGGGTCCGTCAGGGGGCCGGCCGCCGCCAGTGCAGCGGCCAGCTCTTGCGTCAGGCGGCGCTCCTCGCGCTCGTACAGCGCCGCCAGCATGTCCTCGCGGTTGGCGAAGCAGCGGTAGAGGACGGTCTTGGCCACCCCCGCCTCGGCGGCCGTGGACTCCATCGACACCGCGCCGCCCTCCCGCAGGGTGACCCGCAGCGCGGCATCGAGTACCAGCTCCCGGCGGGTCGCGAGGGGCAGATGCGGCGCACGGCCGGAGGATTTCATTGCCGGAGGCACTCCTTTCGTGTGCGGCCTTCGTGGTGAGGGCCCGGGCTCGTATGACGGCCCGGTGAGCAGTCTAGGAGCGCGACATTGTACGGTTACGTACAAATATTGTACGGGCGAGTACAAACATCGGCCAGTACACGCACGGGTCAGTACACACAGCAACGGCGCACGAACAGCACGAAAGGAGAGCCGCCCGTGAATCCCCAGCTCAACGACGAGACGGCTGAGAGCGAGACGGCCGAGATGACGGCGGCCAGGTTCGACCTGGAGACCGGCGGCTTCGGCCTGCACCGGATCCCCGTACCGCGGCCCGGTCACGGCGAGGTGCTGATCAAGGTGCACGCGGCGGGCGTCTGCCTGTCCGACGTGCACACCATCGACGGCACCCTGCCCAAACCCGTCCCGCGCGACCCCGACCGGACCGTGGTGACGCTCGGCCACGAAGTCGCGGGCAGCATCGCGGCCATCGGCCCCGGCGTACCGCCGGTGTGGAGCGCGGGAGACCGGGTCTGCCTGACGGCCGGCGACCGCTGCGACACCTGCCCCAACTGCCTGTACGACACCGGCTTCTGCCTGATGCCACAGGTGCGCGGGGGCGCCTACGACGGCGGGTGGGCCGAGTACGTCGTCACCCGCCACCAGTCGCTCGTCCCCCTCCCCGACACCCTGCCCTTCGAACAGGCGGCGATCATCCCGGACGCGGTGTCCACGCCGTACGCCGGGCTGCTGCGCCACGGCGGTCTGCGGGTCGGCGACGGCATCGGGCTGTGGGGCGTGGGCGGCCTCGGCGTCCACGCGGTGCAGATCGCCCGACTCGCAGGCGCCACACCGATCATCGCGATCGACCCGCTGCCCGCCGCCCGGCAGCGCGCCCTCGACGCCGGCGCGGACCTCGCCCTCGACCCGACCGACGACGACTTCCGGGGGCAGGTCCGTGAGGCCACCGGCGGCCTGGGCCTGGACGTCGCCGTCGACCTCGTCGGGCACCCCACCGTCCGCGACAGCGCCGCGGAACTGCTGGCCCCGCACGGGCGGATGGTCCTGATCGGCATGACCGCCGACCCGGTGATCATCCCGCACGGCGACCGCTTCAACGCTCTCCAGCACCAGGTCCACGGCGCCTGGGGCTCCGAACCGCAGGACCTGCACCGGCTGGTCAAGCTCGCCGCGGCCGGGCGGCTCGACCTGTCGGGCTCGGTCAGCGCAGTGCTGCCGCTGTCCCGGGTCGAGGAAGCGGTCGCGCGACTGCACAACAAAGAAGGCAACCCCGTCCGGCTCGTCCTCGTACCGTGAGGTCCCGAACGCGGACGTGGTCATGCCGTGCACGGTGGGCGAACTGCCGGGCAGGCCATCACCCTGGCGGGCCGAGCGACTGCAGGCCACTCGCGCGACCACCGTCGCCAAGTCCTACCG
The DNA here is from genome assembly GCF_000373585.1 of Streptomyces sp. MspMP-M5. Lineage (GTDB taxonomy): Bacteria > Actinomycetota > Actinomycetes > Streptomycetales > Streptomycetaceae > Streptomyces. The sequence continues at coordinate 23,315 of NZ_KB891890.1, read as the reverse complement.
CCTGCTCAAGGCGATCATGGAGACCGCCACCGACGACGAGCTGATCCGCCGCAACCCCTGCCGGATCAAGGGCGCCGGGACCAAGAAGGCCAAGGAGCGGCCGACCGCGACCGTCGAGCAGGTCGACGCGCTCGCCGACGCGCTCGGCCCGCGCTGGCGGCTGATGGTCTACTTCGGTGCTTACGGGCCGATGCGCCCAGAGGAGCAGGCAGCCCTGCGCCGGCCCAACGTCACCCTCGACCCTGTTGCGGTGAAGATCTGCGAAGTCCTCGGAGAGGGCCGCGCTGATCTACCAGCACTCCGACGACGCCCGTCAGCAGGAGGTCGCAGACGGCATGGATGCCATGGTGCGTGCCGCACGCGGCAAGACGGCGCCCCGACAACAGACTGCACGGGGACGTGACTTGCAGTAGGGGGACGACAGGCCGTCGTCCCCCTACGCGTCATCGGCCCCGAGTGCTATGCGAAGGCGGCGGCGAAGCGGGCGAGCGAGACCTTTCCCGCTTTCATTGCTGCGCCAGCCCCCATTTCGGCCCAGTCGCCGACGTTGTCGGCCATGCCTTGGGTGAAGTCGACAGCGGTGGCGACGTCTTCCGCGGTGTCGATGCCGTCTGCACCGGCCAGGGAGACGACGACGGGGATCTGGGTGGCCATATCGACCGTTCCCTGGATCACCTTCCCGGCGACCTCGCCCTGTTTGGCGCTCGCGCCGATGAACTTGGCACCCTTGGTGCCGAGGTATTTACCGATGGGCCCCACTTCGGCCGCGGCGGCGCCGCCGGTCGCGGCGAGGAAGGCGCGCCCGCCGCTACGGACGGCCACGCTCACCTTGCCGACCGAGCGCATGGCGAGCTTGCCGGCCCGCGCGGCCTCGCCGAGCGCGCCGACGACGGGCAGGACGCCGAGCACGTCGGCGCCCAGGCCGGCGAACGTGCCGGCGTCCCAGTCGCCCTGGATGACCGCGTCGGCGGTGTGCGCGGCCAGCGCGCCAGCCGCCGTCGCGAGGGCGATGGGCCCGGCCAGTGGGGTCAGCACCGGGACCATCGCAAGGACGCCGGCGACGGCGGAGACGATCCCGAGGACGTCGCCGAGAATGCCCAGGAAGCTGCTCGATGCGGCTTCTGCGGCGGCTTCGGCGGCAGCGGCCTTCAGGTACTCGACCTCCTCGCTGCGGGTGTCGACGATGCGCTGGAACTCGCGGTCCAGCAGCAGGCTTTGCAGTTGGTACTCCGCCTGCACGGCGAGGACGAGGTCGATCAGGTCGCGCAGGGCCTGGTCCGGGATGCGGTCCGCTCCGTAGCCGTTGTCCTTCAGCCGCCCGCGGGGGACGGAGCGGGAGAAGCCCTTCCCGTCCATCGAGGGGACATGGGCGATCTCGGGGTCGGCGAAGTCGATGACCGAATTGCGCGTATAGGGCGGGAGCATCCGAGCCAGGGGGCTTTCGTTCCTGCGTTGCTCGGCGGCTTGCTGGAGGGAGTCGAGGAAGTCGGCGATCCGCTTGGCCGCGTCCTCCGAGGACTGCCGCAGGTCGTAGAAGTTCGTGTCCAGGCGCCGCAGCGCGGCGATGATCCGGTCTTCCTGGTAGAGGTAGGCGCGGATCAGCTGCTCGATGCGGTAACGGTCCTCGCTGCGCAGGACCTCGTCGGACCAGCCCGTGTCGTTCGAGGGCTTCGGCCAGACTCTCCACCCCTCGGTGCAGCGAGTCGACGGTGTCCAGGGCGAGGGAGGCGCCCTCGCGCAGCTGGCGGAGGAGGTTGCCCGGCTCGATGCGGTGCCAGACGGTGTGGCGCTTGGAGACCACCGGGTGGGCACGCGGGGCAATGCACCGCCGGTATCGCGGCGGTAGCCGTGCCCCTCGCAGGTCGTACCGCGATCGTCGGCTTCGGACGGGCCACCGGACGGCGACGGATCGCCTACTGCGGGCGAGTTGCCGCACGGCGGGCCTCCGGACGAAGCCCCGCCGCTCAGATCGCGACGCGATGAGAATCCGCCCTCGCGAACGAGAACGAGTGGGAATCCGTCAGCTTCTATGCGACAGGACAAGGAGTTCGTCGCACCGCTCTGTCCTTTGGGCCCGACAAAGGCCATCGTCAATGAGAAAGGGACACGCGACATGCGAACCACACTGTTGGAGGCGGCCTGGGGGTGGCACGGTATATGGATGGACCTACCGGTGGAAGCTGCGGCAGTCACACTGCAGGTGGCCGAGGAGGATCTTCGGCCCGTCGTGGAACGGCTCGCTCAAGTCGAGCGACACGATCTGTCGGAGTTTCGCGGGTACACCCCTGGCCCCGACGGACTGTTCGCGTTCGACCAGCTACCGCGATTCTTCTCCGAGTCGGGCCGCCGTGCCTATCTGATCCACTACGGAACCACCCTCGCCGGCTTCGCTCTGACGTACACGCTTGCCGACGGCGCAGCCTCGATCTACTCGTTCTTCATTGTCGGCGCCCTGCGCCGACGAGGAGTCGGCAGCCTGGCTGCCCAGGAACTTCTTCGTCTGCGGCCCGGCCCCTGGGCCATCTGCTTCCAGGAAGCCAATAAGGGCGCAGCCCGGTTCTGGCGCCACGTAGCCGCTGCCACCGGCGGGGCGGCGTGGCGTGAGGAGCAACGGCCGGTCCCACCGCCCTTCCCACGGGACATGCCCCCGGATACGTGGCTGCTTCTCCACCGCTGAAGGCCCCACCGGACCACACGGCACGAGCCCGCCCCGCGAGCATGCGCACCTCTCGTCTCTCCCCGAACACATGCCGATGCCCCGGTCCACCGCAAGTAGTTCACGCTGTGGACCGGGGCCGGCTTCAGACGGGCACGGGACTCGCCATGGTGGCCTCGACCGTTTGGCGAGCTGGCCCCATTCCGATGCGTTCGGGACTGCGGCACCGCGGCAGGTGGGAGTCTCGTCTCCCGAGGTGTTACTGGCCTTGGTCGTCGTCCGCGAGGGACCGTATCCGCGTGATCGTGTCCTTGCTGTACAAGGTGGCTCGGAAGCTGCTGTCCATACTGTCGGTACTGCTCCGCGGGGAGACGGCGAAGGACGCGGAACTGCGGGTGCTGCGGCACGAGAATGGGGTGCTGCGCCGGCAGTTGGCCGGTACGGTCCGCTACGAGCCCGCCGACCGGTTCTGGTTCGCCGTGCTGATACCCCGACGACGCTGGCGCGAGGTCTTCCCGGTCACCCCCGGCACCCTGCTCGCCTGGCAGCGCAGCTTCATTGGCGCGAGGTGGGACTAACTGATCGTTTCAGAATGAGTTGAGCTGCGGGTCTTGTGCTCGACGATCTTGGTCGGCAGGGTGTCTGGATGCGTGTTGATCTTGTTCCGGACGACCTGTGGGAGCGGGTGGCCCCGCTGCTGCCACCCCCTCCCGAACGGCGCCGTCGGCATCCCGGGCGGTTGCGTGTTCCTGACCGAACAGCACTCGCCGGCGTCCTGTTTGTGCTGCGGACCGGTGTCGCCTGGCGGGACGTCCCAGCGGAGACCGTGGGCTGTTCCGGGGTGACGGCCTGGCGCCGGCTGCGGGACTGGACCGAGGCCGGCCTCTGGCCACGCCTGCATGCCGCCCTGCTGGCCGAGCTTCGCCGGGCCGACCGGCTGGACCTGGACGACTGCGCCGTGGATGGGTCGCACGTCCGGGCCCTCAAAGGGGGGATCATGTCGGCCCCTCTCCCGTCGATCGTGCCCGCCCCGGCTCGAAGCACCACCTGATCGTCGATCGCCACGGAACCCCGCTCGCCGTCACTCTCACCGGCGGCAATCGGCACGACGTCACCCAGCTCCTGCCCCTGCTCGACGCCGTCCCGCCGATCCGGGGACGGCGGGGACGTCCCCGCCGCAAGCCCCGGCGCCTGTATGCCGACCGGGGCTACGACTTCGACAAGTACCGCCGCCTGCTGTGGAAGCGGGGTATCAAGCCGTTGATTGCGCGACGCGGCGTCGCCCACGGTTCCGGACTGGGCAAGGTGCGCTGGATGGTCGAGCGCGCCTTCGCCTGGCTGCATCAGTTCAAACGCCTCCGCACCCGCTACGAGCGACGCGCCGATCTCCATCAGGGCCTGCTCGAACTGGCCTGCAGCCTCATATGCCTGCGCCGCCTGCGAACCTCGTCCTGAAGCGATCAGTTGGCTACGCCGAACCACCCCGGCCGCACCTCGTCCAGAAGCGGTTGCAGCGACCGCACTGCGGCCCGCAGGTCCTCATCCGTGACATCCACAGTCTCCGGCAGGCTCAGTCCGTGACGGCGCAGCCGCCAGATGTCGAAGACTTCGCTCCCGTCGGCTGCGAAGTCCACATCGACCTCAGCGCCGTTGTCACTGACGAAGCGGCACCCTGCCCCATGAACCATGTAGGAGTAGGTGCCGACGTGCCCACTCCGGTTGAACCAGCGCGCCGGGCCAGGCCGAGGACATCCGCCAGTCGCTCAAGTGAGGGGATCGCCACCATCCGCCGCCCCGCGGGCCGACGAGTTACGGTATCGGGATCCATCGGCCGTGTGAGCCAGCGGGTGGACGGCCGCTCGTCGCGCGTCGCCCGGACGCCTAACGACCTTGGGGGCAATTGAGGAGGTGAGTCATGTCCTCTGATCGAGCTTGCTGTCGTGATGGCAGCCGGGTGTCTCGTCGTGAGGATCGCGGCGGGTCCTCCATCGCGAGTCATGCCTGGCCGCCGATGGGGGCCCGTGGAGGAACCAGTCGGGTGGGTGCAGGCGTCGTGAGGGGCATGGAGCAAGGTTTCCGACTGCGTGAGGCGACCGCCGAGGACGCCGACATCCTTGCCGACGTGCACACCCGGACCCGGACCGCGTACTACACCGCGGGCGGCATGCCCGAGGAGGAACTCGCCGACCTGAGTGCATGGGGGGAACGGCGCGATGCCTGGGCGCGGGTGCTGGCCGCGCCGGCGCGCGCCACGCTGGTCGCGGAAGACTTGGACAGGACGGTGGTCGGGCTGCTCACTGCCGGGCCACCGCACCACGAAGACCTGGACTCCTCGACGTACTACGAGCTCTACCAGATCGGGGTACTAGCGCAGGCTTGGGGGCGCGGGGTGGGTGGGGCCCTGCACCGGGAGTTCGTTGCGCTGGCCGCGGCCGCCGACTGCGCCGAGGGTGTGCTGGAGTGCTGGGCGTCCAACACCCGTGCGCAGCGTTTCTACGCCCGAAATGGGTGGCGGCCGGACGGAGTGCGCCGTCCAGGACCACTGGACTGTGACTACGTTCGGTTGCGGCTGAAGCTCGTATCGCACAGCTTCTGAGCGAGGCTGAGGCAATGTCAGAGTCGAGCGGCATGATCGGGAGATGTGACTGTTGCCCTGGATCGTACTGCCCTGTCCCATCGTGCCTTCACTGGTGTGACACGCCAACACTTTGCGGACCTGGTAGTCGAATTGGCGCCACGCTGGGAGGCGGCACGGGAGTCGGATCGGGCCGAGCGGCGTGGGGGTCTTCGGAAGCGCCTTGCCGGGGCGGGACGCAAGGTGAAGCTGGTGTTCACCGACCGGCTGCTGGCCACGCTGATCTGCCTGCGTCACCAGCTGCCGCACGCCGCGTTGACGGAGCTGTACGGGGTGGACCGCTCCACCGTCTCGGCGGCGGTGCGGGAGATACGGCCCCTGCTCGCGGCCCGCGGCTTCGCCGTCCCCGACCGGCCCGGCATCCGGATCCGCACCCTGGAGGACCTATTCGCCTACGCGGCGGCCGAGAACATCGAGCTGCGCATTGACGGCACCGAGACCCAGGTACGCCGACCCCAGGCTCACCGCCCGGGCCGGAAGGCGTTCGTCTCGGGCAAGAAGAAGCAGAACACGATGAAGACCACCAGCTTCAGCGACGGGCAGGGCCGCACCCTGTTCTCCGGCGTGGTCAGGCCCGGCCGAATGCACGACCAGACGGCCGTGCGCACCGAGGGCATCGCCGAACAATTCCGGCTCCGCCCGCAGGTCAAAGCCAAGGTCGACGACGGCTACCGCGGGCTAGCAGGCGAGTTCCCTGACCAGATCAGCGCGCCGCCGAAAAAGCCCGGCGAGGATACTTGCGAAGGCGAACACCGGGCCTGGCGGGAGGCCAAGCGACGGCAGTCCTCGGCGAGGATCTGCATCGAGCACACCAACGCCGAGCTGAAGAAGTGGCGCCCGCTCCAGCGATACACCGGACGCCGTGAGAGCTACGGAGAAACCCACGCCGCGATCGCCTCCCTCGTCTCCGACCGCTCCGCCAGGCGCCCCACTCACCGCAGGACCAGCACCGCGCTCGTGCCCGTCCGCACCACCACCTGCTGACTCATCCATCAGCCGAACCCCCAGGCCAACCTGCCCCGACCTTAATTGCCCCCAAGGTCGTAAGGAAAGGTGCGGAGATGACCAACGTGCAGGGAGTATCACTCGGCCTTCCCACGCCGGACGGGACCGCTGACGCCTATCTCGCCCACCCCGGCGACGGCGCGCCGCACCCCGGCGTGCTGCTCTACATGGACGCCTTCGGGCTGCGCCCCTCGTTGGAGGCGATGGCCAGGCGACTGGCCGGGCATGGTTACACGGTGCTGGTGCCCAATGCCTTCTACCGTGCGGGGCGCGCTCCAGTGGCGGAACTGCCCACGTACATCAAGCCGGCCGAGCGGCCCGAGATCTTCGCCCAGCTCGGTCCGATCATCCAGGCGCTTACCCCCGAAGCGGCGATGCGCGACGCCGGCGCCTACCTCAACTGGCTGGCCGCCTCCCCCCTGGTCGCGAATGGTCCCATGGGCACCACCGGTTACTGCATGGGCGGCGCCCTCGCCGTCCGTACCGCCGCAGCTTTCCCTGACCGGATAGCGGCCGCGGCGGCCTTCCATACCAGCCGTATGGTCACCGATGCTGAGAACAGCCCGCACCGGCTTGCCGACCACATCACGGCAGAGCTGTACTTCGGTCATGCCGACCAGGACCCCTGGATGTCGGCCGAGCAGATCAAAAGCCTGGGGCAGGCACTGGATACTGCGGGTGTGCGCTACCGCAATGAGGTCTACAAGGGCGCCCACCATGGATACACCCAGTCCGACACCGCCGCGTACAACGCCGAGGCAGACGAGCGTCATTGGCGGGCACTGCTAGACCTCCTCGGCCGAACGCTCTGAGCCAGACCAGTACCGCCGCGCATTCACCAACCAGTGCGAGTCACCGAAAAACCGACCAGAACCACCGTGTTCCACCAGCAACGGCTTGCGCGCCGGCCTCGGTCCAGTCCCGCAGACGGCGCCAGCAGGTCACCCCGTGCAACCGATCCGCTCGGCTGAGACGGCCCGCCAGCTCACCCCCGTGCACAGCACGTAGACGATGCCGGCCAAGGACACGCGGTCTTCCGCCGGAAGCCTGGCAGGGAAGCGGCGCCGCCGCGGCGGACGGGCCGAGAGCAGCGGGACTATCCGCTCCCATAGATCATCAGGAACAAGATCGCCAGGCACCCCGCAGACCCCTGCCCAATGCCGCTCTCAACGACCGACCACCACACTGAACTCATTCTGAAACGAACAGTAAAGCGTGCGCCGGCGCAAAGAGTGCGCCGCGAGCTCCACGGATGAACGCTCACTGCGAACGGATCATCGGCAGCCTTGCCGCATGCGAGCGGCACCACAACGAGCACCGACCCCACCAGGCCCGGCACCGGCTACCACCTGAGGCTCACGAACAGCCCACCACAGTGCATGACCTCGACACTCGCAAGGTGCCACGCACCTCGATCCTCGGTGGCCTGATCAACGAGTACAGATATGCGGCGTGACGTGCGGCGATGACTTTTCGAGCGGCACAGGGTTGATAAGAGTGAGTGCGGGTAGGCCGATGTCGGATCCCGCACGGCAATGCGCCGCAAGCCGTGGTCGGCGGGCCAGACACCCTTGACGAGGCGCTTGACCACCACCGACGTGATTTCCTGACCTGCACCGCCCTCACACACTCAAGCCCCAAGTCCCGCCCTGTGCCACCAGACGGCCCGCACTGCTGACGCGATGGAGTTCCCATGACCTCCGCCTACACCTTGGCCACCGCCCCAGGCACCTTCAGCCACGCCCACATCGCCCTGACCGCATGCGTGACCGGCGTACTCGCCCTCGCCGCCGCAGCCTGGCGCCTTCCCCGGCGCGCCTGGATCGACATCGCCGCCGTGACGGTACTGTCCGCAGCCTCCGTCTACCTCTGGCGTGCTTCGGCCAACATGCCGCAGCTCAACGACGACGGCCTGCCCGGCTTCTCCGCCAACGACTGGGCGGCTCCCGTCCTCACCTACGTCTTTCTCGGCGCCTACGCCCAGCTGCGCACACCCGCCGACCCACGCCGCTACGCCCAGGCCCGCGCGCTCGCAGTCATCGCCTCCCTGGCCGTCAACGTCATCACCATCTGAGCCACCGGGCGCAGCCGTTGCCGTTCAGTGCTTGGGTGCGGCGGGGTGAGTGGCGTCCAACGCCGGACGCAGGGACTTGGCGAGGGTGACGCCGTCGCCGGTGGCCCAGAAGTGGAGGTAGAACAGGCGGGGCTGCTCGTCGACGGTATGGTTGTGGAGCTCGACGAGGTCGATGCCGCCCTTGCGCAGGGCCCGGATGACATGCTGGATCTCGTCGGTGGTCGTCACGAAGTCACCGTTGATCGCGGCCTTCTTGCCGCCCAGGGGCTGGAAGTTGATGCCGGTGTAGACGCCGAGTCCGGCTGGGAGGGTGTGGCTGCCGTCGGTGACGGGGTCCTTGCGGGCGACCGTGAACTTGTAAATCCCGCCGTCCGGGGTGCCTTTGCGGCCGAGGGCCGAGTCGATGGCGGAGGTGTCCAGATCGATGGGCGGCTGGCTCGACGGTGCCGGGGAGGCCGGCGGAATACCCGTGGTATCGAGCGCGGCCTTGACGCCCTTCGCGAGCCTGACCGGGTCACCCATGCCGTGAATGTGCGTCCACCAGACGGCCGGCGACTGCTCCAGCAGGTGCTTGTGCAGCGCGGTCTGGGCGATACCGGCCTTCTGCAGCGCATCGGTGACCTTGGGCTGCTCGTCCTCGGTAATGACCAGGTCGCCCGTGACCATCGTGCCGTCGCCGTACTTGGCGAAGGCCGCCCAGCCTCCCAGCGCCAGCCCCGGCTTGACCTCCACATCGTGGCTGGTGACCTTCAGGTCCTTGCGCGGCAGCGACACCCGGTACACCGCCTTGTCCATGAGCGTGCCCGTGCGGTCCAGCGCGTCGGCCACCGGCTTCCAGTCCTTCTCGGTGGTGGGTACGGGCGCACTGCCGCCGTCACGCCCTGGCTGCTGGCTGCCCGGCCGGGTCTCCGCGGCCGCGGGCCCGCTGTCCTCGGCGCTGCACCCCGCAAGGGCGAGCGTGGGGGCGGCAGCAAGGACGCCACATGCGAGCCGGACGCAAACCCGCGTACGGACAGGCATCGAAGGACTCCTCTCACAGGGCGGACACCCCCACGTCAGTCAACGTAGCCTCGGCTGCAAGTCGCCTCCAGCGGGCATGGACCGTTCGGGTACCGGCTCTGCCCCACTGCACCGCCCGCCCGGGGCCCTCCAGGCAGTGAACGTCACGCCCCAGACGCCATGGCCCGCCGGTTGGCGTACCGACGGGCCGTGGCGTCTGCCGGATCAACTCGCGGCAGCTGTCCGGGCTTCGACGTCGGGCCCTGGCTCGGAAGCTGCCCGAGGCAGCAGTAGCCGCTCGGCGAGGTGCCCGAAGAGCAGGCCGAAGCCGGCCCAGAGGGTGCACTGGATGGCGAGGGCCGCGAGGCGGAACTGCCACAGCACGGTGGCCGGAAAGTCCGGCGGCACCTCGTTGACCGCGGGCAGGAACGCATACGCCAGACCGACCGCGAGGGCGAAGGCGGCCGAAGCCACCACGGTGGCGTACCAGTTGCCCAGGCGCGGGGCCAGTCTCCTCCCGAGGATGATCACGGCGACGCTCAGCAGCACGCTGAGCGCGATCATCAGGAAGTAGAGCGTGGTCCGCTTGCCGATGGTGTCCGGCTGGCCGACGGACGGCGGGTTGGCCGGGTACTTCAGGAACGGCACGACGTAGACGGCCACCAGGGCGCCTGCGGACACCAGGGCCGCCGTGGCCCGGGGGCCGAGCCGGCCGATCCGGCCCAGTGCCACGCAGAACGCCAGGGCGGCGATGCCGCCCAGCGCCACGCCGTAGACGAGGACACCGGTGGCCAGGCCGGCGGTCGACTGCAGAGTGCGGCTGACCACTTCCATGCCGTGCTCGTGGGTGTGGGACTCCTCGAAGGCGATGGCTGCATCCACATGGGGTTCGCCCACCAGATACGCCACCACCAGCGCGAGGAACCCCGCAGCCAGGCCGGCGAGCATGCCGCGTACGAGCAACGCCCGTACGGAGACGGGATTCACGAGCTGACTCCCCGCCGTCGTCAGTGGCAGGGGAAGCCGAGCAGATGGCGCCCGTCGTGGACCCACTCGTGTACGCCCGAGCCGGACAGCAGCGAGGTGGCGCCCTGCTCCGCGCCGACGAAGTAGAGCAGGACCAGCATCAGGATGCCGAAGAACACCGCCCAAGGGGCGATGGCTTTCAGGGAGATCGGGGTGATTGCCGGTACGGCGGAAGAGCTGGTTGCGGGGGCAGCGGACTGCGCCATGGCGAAACCTCCTGGGGGAACACGCGTCCCGGTCCTCGGGTTCTGGACGACGAAGGGCGGGTCTGACTCCCGTGCTTCCACCGCGCGTTGGCGTGCGGTGGCCGGATATACAGTGGCGCGACCGTGCCGGATTCTCACCGGCTTCCGCCCCAGGTCGTCATGTCCACGCGACCGTAGCGCAAACCGGCCGGTCTGACCACGGCGCACGTCATACCCCCGCGCGCCCCGGCCGTGTGCACCATGGTCTGCTGAACCGGACGACGGGCGGGCCGAGGGGAGAAAGCAGCATGACCGCACGGATGATGTTCGTGTCACCCGCGATGAACTCTGCCGTACGGGAAGCCCGGTTCGACGACGGCGCTTCCCTGGATCCGGCCGGAGCGCGGCAGGCGTGCGCTGCCGCGTACTCGCTACCCGCCGCCGAGCGATACCTGTACGCCCCGGCCGCTCGCTGCCGTCAGACGGCGGCCGCCCTCGGACTGGAAGCACGCCCGGCAACGGACCTGCGTGACCTGGACGTCGGGACATGGCAAGGACGCACGCTGGACGAGGTGACCGCAACGTCGCCCCAATCCGTGGCCGCCTGGCTCTCCGACCCCACTGCCGCCCCTCACGGCGGCGAGTCGATAGCGGCACTGACCGACCGGGTCGGCGGCTGGCTCGATGCTCAGGGCGTCGAGGCCGGCCGAGTTCTCGCCGTTGTCGAGCCCGCCGTCATCCGGGCAGCGGTCGTGCATGCCCTCGGCCTGCCCCCGGCCGCCTTCTGGCGGCTGGATGTGCGCCCGTTGTCGCTGACCACGCTCACCGGCCGCTCCGGCCGATGGAACCTGCACTGCGGAGGCCCCTTGCTGCCCGCAGCCTGACCCTGGCCACCCGGTCCCACAAGGCAGTTGGGCTCAGCGACGCCGTCCGGCGCCAAGGACGAGCACTGGCCGGAACCGGCCACACCGCCGGACGCGCCTGACACCGGTGACGGTGGCCACGGCGTTGATCATCACGCCGATGAGGGCCGCGGCCGCGAGCGGGGTGAGCAGCCCTGCTGCCAGGCCGAGGCCGCCGAGGAATTCGGAGAGGCTGCCGATCAGGGCGAAGACCTTCCCGGGTCGATAGCCGAGGGAGGCGAATGCCTTATCGGTGGCGCTCAGGCCGTTGCCTCCGAAGAGTCCGAAGAGCTTTTGGGAACCGTGTGCGGCCGTCAGCAATCCCAAGGTCAGTCTGATGAGGAGGAGGCCCCAGTCGGGCGCGGAGGAGTGTGCCGGAGCGGTGTGTGCGGCCGCTGGTTCCGCGGGCGGTGGCAGCCGGTTCGGGATGCGGTTCATGTGATGCTCCCGATGCTCTGTTGCTTCACGTCAACCGCCTCCCACGCCGAGGGTGGTCGCAGGACGAGCATGACGGTGGCGACGGCGAGCAGGTGCGGAGCGCCGCGACGGGTACGGGAAGTGCCGCTCCGCCGGTGTCGCCTGTCGCCATGCCCGTGGCGGCAGCCGCCCACCCAGGGCATGCCGGTGGGGAAGATCGCCGAGGTGACGTTCACCAGCGCGGACCGGGTCCGGGATGTGGTCCATAACTTCAACGCCGACGGCTTCACTCGCTCTACCCGAAGTACAAAGGCGGCCGACCCAAGACGTTCACCCTCCCGGAAGGCTGGGAGATCAAGAAGATCGCCAAGTCGAAGCCGGCCGATCACGGTCTGCTTCTCGGCCTGGAGCCTGGCCGCGCTTTCGCCAGTGGCCCGGAGCCACTGGCCGCCTGCGTGGCTGTGCCATGCTGCCCCGGACTCGATCAGCACGCGTACCAAGCGCTGTTGGATGTCTCCGCGTCAGCCCCGGCCCCGGCCCCGCTCGACGCAGGTTGCCGTCGGCCGCGCGCCCCTGTCGTCACCGCGTCGAGCAGGGGCCCGCTTTAGGAGTGGGATCGAATCCTTGATCGAGGGTGTTGGTGTCTGCCGGGTGGTGCTGTTCTTGCAGGTCAGCGCCGCCCGGCCTGATGCTCGGTCCGGCCTTCGGCGCCTGATGTTCCGCCGTCCGCTCACGCATCGCTCACGCACGGAGAGCTTTCGGCGCGGCGGGATTTGAACCCACGACCTCTTCGTCCCGAACGAGGTTCGGACAGGTGCCCTAACTGCCGGTGTTGGAGTTTGTGCAGGTCAGGGCGGTGGTCTCGTTTGGCCTGGGGTGGTCCAGCAGGGGCTCTGGGAGAAGATCTTCTCCCAGATTTCTTCCAGGAGGCGTGGGCGACTGTCGTTCGTCGTGACTCAGCCCGTCGGAGTGTGGCGTCGCACGAGCGAATTCGCTGCACGGTTCGCTTCGGCTCAGCCTATTTCCTCGCGGGCGGCCTTGAGATCGTCCACCAGGAACACGTCCTGGGACCACTGCCCAGGCCACGCAGCAAGTACCAGATCCTTCGGCCCGGCCTGTGCCAGCGTGGCCCGCTTCTCGGTTATGCGGGTCGCCTGGGTGACGATCCCCTTCGCATCGATCCGGATGAGGGTCACGGTCTGGCCGCGCCAGGGAAACCCGCCCTCCACCGAGCTGGTGCGGCGGAGGGACGAAGCGTCGAAGTCAGCAAATCTCGGCATGTCTTGCACCCTAACGCCGGCAGCTGTTTGCCATCGGGGCCTTCGTCTGCCTCAGAGGCCCAGCACCGAACCCGCGCTCTGAGCTTGGGAATCAGGGGGCTTCTGCAACCTGGAAAGGTCCCTGAGCTGGGGGAATGGCTCGTAGTGCAGGTGGAGTTCAAGAGCCCTACGTTGGCTTCTGTTGTCCGTCGTATCTGGCACGCGAATGGCACGGTGGCCGGTTTGCTCGCTGAGCATGCTCGCCCCGTACGCGCAACCTTCTCCGCGGGTGTCCTCAGGGACGGGACGAAACGAGCCATTGCTTCCGCAATCGGTGGCTTGTCCTGAAAGGCCGAGCGGCGTGCGGATGTGGTGACGGTGGATGTCCGGATTCCGAGGACTGCCCGCGACCGCCGACGCGCGGTCACCGGGGTACCGGCCAAGGGATTGTAAGTGGGGTGAGATACCTGCTCGGGGGTGCTGATTCATGCTGGGTGGTGCTGGCGGCTAGACCGGCCCACTCATCCGTCCGCGGGGCTGTATGTCACGGGAAAGCGCCCCCGTACCGGCTGGGGCCAGTACGGGGGCGCTGTAGTGGTGCCGTTCGGCTCGGCGGGGGCGTCAGCCGACCAGGGCGCGTTCCCGCGGTGCGTGCGGTGCGGGGGCGGTTGCGTGCTGGTCGAGCTTCTCGCCTTCGACGTCCACTCGGGGCAGGATCCGGTCCAGCCACTTCGGCAGCCACCAGGCGGACCTGCCGAGCAGGGCGAGGAGCGCGGGCACGAGCGCCATGCGGACGATGAAGGCGTCGAAGAGGACGGCGATCGCGAGGGCGAAGCCGATCATCTTGATGAAGTCGTTGTCCTCCATGATGAAGCCGGAGAAGACGCTCGTCATGATGACCGCGGCCGCGGCGACGACCCGGCCGCCGTGCCGGAAGCCGTCGACGACCGCCTCGGCGGGGCGTGCCCCGTGGGCGTACGACTCACGCATCCGGCTGACCAGGAAGACCTCGTAGTCCATGGCGAGGCCGAAGACCACGCCGATCATGAAGATCGGCATCGTGCTCATGATCGGGCCGGTCTGCTCGATGCCGAGGACGTCGGCGAGCCAGCCCCACTGGAAGATCGCCACGACGGCGCCGAGGGCCGCGGTCACCGAGAGCAGGAAGCCGAGGGCTGCCTTGAGCGGGACCAGGAGGGAGCGGAAGACCACCATCAGGAGCAGGAAGGCGAGGCCGACGACCAGGCCGAGGTAGGGCAGGAGTGCGTCGTCGAGGGTCTGCGAGAAGTCGATGAACATGGCCGTCTGGCCGGTCACCAGGATCCGGGACGCGGTGCCCCGCTCCAAGTCGCGCGAGGCGGCCCGTAGTTGGTGGACCAGTTGCTCGGTCTTGTGCTCGGTCGGGCCGGTCTTCGGGATGACGTTCAGGATCGCGGTGTCGTCGGCCTTGTTGGCGGTGGCCGGGGAGACCGAGGCTACGCCGTCCGTCGTGCGGAGGGCCGCGCCGACCTTGTCGCCGGCGGCCTTGGCGCCGTTCGCCTGCACGGTGACCATCAGCGGTCCGTTGAACCCGGGGCCGAAGGACTGGGCGAGCATGTCGTACGCCTTGCGCTGAGTGGTCTTCGTCGACATCGAACCCTCGCCGGGCAGTCCGAGTTGCAGGCTCGCGGCCGGTACGGCGACCGTGCCGAGGCCGACCACGCCGACGAGCAGCACGGCGACGGGGTGGCGCAGGACGTAACTCGCCCAGCGGGCAGCGAGGTTGGGTCTGCCGTGTTTGGTCGACTTGGCGGCCTTGCGCTGCCGGCGCTCCGACAGCGGCTTGACGGCGTACCGCAGGCGGCCCTTGCGGGCCATCACCTTGACCGGGGCGAAGCCCAGCAGGGCGGGGACCAGGGTGATCGCGACGAGCACGGCGACCGTGACGGTGCCGGCGGCGGCGAGGCCCATCTTGGTGAGCATCGGGACGCCCACGACGGCCAGTCCGGCGAGGGCGACGATGACCGTCAGCCCCGCGAAGACGACCGCCGAACCCGCGGTGCCGACGGCCCGGCCCGCGGCCTCTTCGGGGGTGCGCCCCTCGATCCGCTCGGCGCGGAACCGGGACACGATGAACAGCGCGTAGTCGATGCCGACCGCGAGGCCGATCATCATCGCGAGCGTCGAGGTGGTGGCGGACAGGCCGAGGGTGGAGCCGAGCGCGGTGATACCGGAGATCCCGACCCCGACTCCGATCAGCGCGGTGATCAGCGGCATTCCGGCCGCGACCATCGAGCCGAAGGTCAGGACGAGGACGATCGCGGAGACCAGGATGCCGATCTTCTCGCCGGTGCCGCCCATCGTCTGGTCGACCTTCACGGCGTCACCGCCGGCCTCGACGGTCAGGCCCGCCGTGCGGGCCTTCTTGACGGCGGCGTCGAGCGCGTCGTGCGCCTTGTCGCTGACCTTGAGTGCGGGGACCTTGTACGTCACCACCGTGTAGGCGGTCGTTCCGTCCTTGCTGATGCTGACCGCGGGGATTTTGTACGGGTCGGAGGCGGCCACCACCTGCGGGGATGATGTGCCCAACGCGGCGACGAGCCGGCCGACTTCGGCCCGCTGGGCGGCGTCGCTGATCTTCTGGCCCTCGGGTGCCCGGACGACGACCCGGGCGCTGGAGCCATCGGCACGCGCGTCCGGGAACTTCTTCGTCAGCAGGTCGAAGGCTTTCTGTGACTCGGTGCCCGGCATCGAGAACGTATCGGCGGGCGGTGGCGCAGCGGAGGAGGCGGCGAAGCCCGCGCCGCCGAATATCAGCAGCCAGAGCAGCAGCATCACCCCCCGGCGGCGAAAGGCGAGGCGGCCGAGTCTGGAAAGGAACGTAGCCACGCTGGGGCTCCCGTTGGGTCGGTTCGATCGATGTGTAGTCGGCCGGGCTGGGCCGGGCCGGGTCGGCGCTTCGGGCACCGGGCTGCACCACATGGCGCCGTGATGGCGCACGTCTGGTCCCTGTCTGGTGCACGACTGGCGTCGGGCGGGTGGTCCCGGGCCTGGGCGCGGCCGCTCTTCCGTAAGACGCATGCCGCTTATGGCGCTCGCACTTCTCATCATGGCACACGTTTGACGCCTTGGTGAGTCAGCCTGGCGCCACGTGGCGCCAGGCGTCGTTTCCCCTTTCCGGGGCCTCGTCGGTGTTGGCGCGCTGGCCTAGCTGCGCTTATGGCCCGCGATTCCCTGGTTGGCTGCCAGGTCCGAGGTGGTAGCCGAAGTGGTGTGGTGCGACGGTCACCTCTGTCTGGGTGTGGCGATCGCGCTTGGCTCGGCCCGCACCTCGTTGTGCCAAGCTGAGCCGTTATGGCTTGCGTTTGGTGCCATGCGGTGCCATGGTGGCGTCGTGATTGCACGCAACGACATTCTCGGCGCGGCCGAGACGGAGGTACCAGGAATGACCACGGGTACGAAGAACAGCAGGGTCCGGATGCCGAGGGCCTCCCGACGGTTAGTGCTCACGGCGCTGGCGACCACGCTGCTGGCCGGGGTGGCCGTGCCCGCAGTGGCCACCGCGGGCAGCACGGCCGCGCCGAAGGCCGCTGCCGGGCAGAAGCGCCCGGAGCTGCAGAAGGCCATCCAAGGGATAGTCGATTCCGGTCTGACCGGGGTGCAGATGCGCGTGCACGATCAGCGGGGCGACTGGGTCGGCAGCGCCGGGGTGAGCAAGCTGGGCGCTACCGCGAAGCCGCCGACCGACGGGTACTTCCGGATAGGCAGCGCCACCAAGACCTTCACCGCGACCCTGGTGCTGCAACTGGTGGCCGAGGGCAAGGTCGGGCTGGACAGTCCGGCGGCCGACTACCTGCCCCAGTTCGGACTGGACCGCCGGATCACCGTGCGGATGCTGCTGCAGCACACCAGCGGGTTGTTCGACTACACCGGCGAGCACTATCCCGACGGGAAGGTCGTGCCGGGGATCCCCTGGCAGGGCAAGGAGTGGGTGGACAACCGATTCCACACGTACCAGCCGGAGAAGCTGGTGCGGTTCGCGTTGTCCAAGCCGGTGCGGTTCGCACCGGGCACGAGCTGGAGCTACTCCAACACCAACTACGTGCTGGCCAGGCTGCTGATCGAGAAGGTCACCGGCCACTCGTACACCGACGAGGTCAAGCGGCGGATCGTGCTTCCGCTCAAGCTCAAGCACACCCTGGCGCCGGGCACCTCGCCGGAGATCCCCGAACCCCACGCCCACAGCTACTACCGCTACCAGGACGCCGGGCGGCAGAAGACGGTCGATGTCACCCGCCAGAACCCCTCCTGGATCTCCAGCGCCGGCGAGATGATCTCGACCACCGAGGACCTCCACACGTTCTTCTCCGCACTGCTCGGCGGGAAACTTCTCCCGCCCGCGCTGCTGGCCGAGATGCGCAAGCCGCACTCGACGACCGTCCCGAAGATGGGCTACGGCCTCGGGTTGCAGGCGCAGAAGGCGGACTGCGGCAGCACCGTCCTGTTCCACGACGGCGGCGTCCAGGGCGCCGGAACGCTGATGTACAGCACGCCCGACGGCAGCAGGACCATGGAGGCCGCGGTGAACTACGTGGACGGGGTCAACGCCCCAGTGGGTGCGTACCAGAAGGAGGTGCAGAAGCTCGTCAACACGGTGTTCTGCAGCAGGTAGGCCGGATCGGCTGGGCGGCCCAGCCAGTTCGGTCGACGGAGCCGAGCACCGTGGACCCGTACGCCCTGAGCCTGGACCTCTCCTGATCGCGCGTCAGGCCCAGCGGCCCAGCTGGTCTACACGCGCACGTCCGGCCGAGCAGGCAGAAGAGACCGAGGCCCTCGTCGGGGACGAAGTCGGCCGAGGGGCGCCTGCTCGGCCGTGGCGTGCCTGGTCGTGGCCGACGCTGTTCAAGCGCTGTTCAGCGCTGTTGACTGAGCTTGCCGGTGAGGAGTCCGTAGTGACAGTGTCGGCGACCCGCACGAGAAATCGCCGGTTCGAAGTTGCCTCCGTGTTCGGCGAATACTGATCCAGGTGGTCTTGTACGGGGCATCGTTCGAGAGTGCCGTTCAAGGACGAGCGAAGGGGGGCCACCATGCGATGGAGGGAGCGTCCGGTATGGATCCGGTGCACCGCTGTGGTGTACGTGGCCGGATTCCTGGAAGGAACGGCAGCACACGGATTCTTTCTCGTGAAGGGCGGGCTGGACGCCTACAGCTACGCACCCATGCTCGTCCAACTGCTCTTCCACGCGCTCCTGCTGCTCGATCCGCTGGTCGCGCTATTGATCATCCGTGCCCGCCCCGGCGGGCCGCTGCTCGCTGCCGCGGTCGTGCTCGCGGACGTGGTCGGGAACTGGAGCGTCGCCTGGAAGGCGGTCATGACACATCCCACCTCGTTTCTCCGTCCCGTAGGGCTCTTGCCGATCACGCTCTTCGGCATCTTCGTCCTGCTCACGGCGCTCCCGCTCCGCCGGGCGCTGACGCCCGTTGGAGACATCAATGCCTGCGGGTCATCTCCGCCCAGGGCAGGGTGACGGGCAGTACGCCAGTCCGGCCGGGCATCCGTCCACGGAGGCGAGACGCGATACACCGGCTCCGGCATCACTGCCCACAACTACCCGCTCCTGCTATGGCAATGCCGCAAGCCGTCATCGCCGTATCGGTCATGACTGCCGTCCTCCCCCGCAGCTCCCGCTCGGCCCAGGACGAGGACAAGCGCTGTCCACGACGACATCTCCTACAGTCTGTGGACCTCAGCAGTCGCCATCGTGCCCGTGCATGCGGCGATGCCAGCGCGGGCGGCCGCTGCACCGTCCGCGGGTCCTCCGGTGCTGAGCCCTGCCTGCCCTGGCGGCCTGCGTACGAGCCACCGGCGAACTGGTCCACCGCCACGGGGCCCGTCCCGGGGTGTTGGTCCACAGCTCCGCTTCGTGGTTGCGCATGTGCGTACCTGCTGTGGCTGCATGATGCAGGTCACGGTAACGCGTCTCATGCGAAACAAGAGATGAGATAAGTCGGCCTGGGCGGTGCCGTGTTAACGCATCGATGGGGCATTGGGGCAGGGGTTTCAGGCTAGTTGGGACACGCGGAGGGCATGCCACTGCGCAAGAGCTCTGGGCAACAAACGAGGCCCAGGTCGACGACCTGGGCCTACGCTATGGAGCGGGTGACGGGAATCGAAGCCGCGCTCTGAGCTTGGGAACCATAGGGGTTTGGTCGCGACACCGCAGGTTAGCGGCCTGTTGTGCGGCCAAGTGCAGCCTGCTGGGGCCGTTGTCTGCGTCCGGCGGTTGTACGTGGCTGACTGCTTCTGCCGGTGCGGTAGTGGTGGGCGGGGTGGTGAAACCGAGACAGGGAGAGGGGGCCGCGGGGTTCTGGCGGGATGTTGGTTACGAGGGTTGCGGCTTTGGTGAACTCACTGTTCTGCTCCGTTCTCCAGGTTGTGGGTCATCCGCTCCAGGACGGTGACGGTGATCCGGTATTCCTCGCGGGTGATGCCGGTCGTCGACAGGTCGCGGAAGGCGTGCACGCGCTCGGCGACGTCGGTGAGGCGGGCGCGGCCGTCGTCGGTCAGGGTGAGGCGGCCCGGCTCTGGGCGGGCGATCCAGCCGGCGGCCATGACTGTCTCGATGGCGGTGGTCAGGGTGGCGTTGTCGGCGTTGGCGGCAAGGACGGTCAGTACTTCGGTGTCGGTGGTCTGTGGATCCTTCTCGATGACGTTGAGGACCTGCCAGGCGGTCCGGGTGAGGCCGAACTCGGCCAGCATGGCGTTCATGTGGCAGGTGAGGGCCTTGTCGGTGCGGTTGAGCCAGTAACCGATGGGCTTCATGTTGTGCTCCGGAGCGGGTCAGTGATGCCGGGGCCGGGCCCTGCGCGGCAGTAGCCGCACGAGGGCGCAGCAGGCGAGGGTGCCGGCGGCGACCGTGGCGAGGCTGAGAACAGCTGCGGATGCGGGGGAGCCGGCGGTATGGAAGTAGACGGTGGTGATGGCCGCGGCGCCGATGCTGTTGGCGAGTTGTGCGACGGCGGAGAGTGCACCGCTGGCGCTGCCCGATTCCTTGGGGCCGATGTCGCCGAGGGTGACCTCGTAGACGGTGCCGAAGCAGGAGCCGAGACCAAGGCCGGTGACGAAGACCGGGGCGAGGAGCGTCCATGCCGTCGGGTTGGTGGTGTGGATCAGGACGAGTAGCGACAGCGTGCCGGTCAGTGTGAGCAGCAGGCCGATGAGGATGAGCGTGCGGCCGAGGCGGGCCATCAGACGGTGCGCGGCGATCGAGGCGAGGATGATGCCGGCGGCGACCGGGGCGAGGCCGAGCGAAGTCTGGGTCGGGGTGCGGTGCAGCCCGTCCTGGAGGAAGAGGGAGAGAACGAGGAGCAGACCGGCGACCGCCGCGTTGAAGACGAGGCCGAGGATCAGGCCGGAGGTGAAGCCACGGTTCTTGAGCAGCGAGGGCTCGATGAGTGGGCTGGCGGCGCTGCGCTGACGCAGGCAGAACAGCGCGAAGAGCAGAGTGCCTGCGGTGAGGGAGAGGATCGGGACGGGCGTCCAGCCGTGGCCGGAGCCGTCGATCAGGCCGTAGAGCAGGCCGAACATCATGGCGGCGAGCAGGCCGGAGCCCGGAACATCGACGGTGACCGTCCGGTCTCCGGCGTCGCGGGGCAGCAGCCGGGCGGCCAGGGCGATCGTGAGGCCGCCGAGTGCGATGTTGACCAAGAACATGGAGCGCCAGCCGAAGCTGTCGATGAGGAATCCGGCGAGGACCGGGCCGCTGATCGCGGACAGGCCCAGGCAGGGGGCGAAGACGCCGAACGCCTTGCCGATCTCGTTCGGAGGGAAGACCGCGCCGAGGATGCCGAAGCCCTGCGGGATCACGAGGGCGCCGAAGGCTCCTTGGAGCAGGCGGAACTCGATGACGGAGGCGGGTCCGGTGGCCAGGCCGCAGGCGACGGATGCGAGCGTGAAGCCGGTGAGACCGGTCAGGAACAGGCGGCGGCGGCCGAACTTGTCGCCGAGTCTGCCGCCGACCACCAGCAGGACGCCCATGGCCAGGGCGTAACCGGCGCCCAGCCACTGGACGAGGGCGTCTCCCCCGTGCAGGTCGGTGGCGATGGTCGGGGCGGCGATGTTGGTGATCGTGGCATCGAGGAGGTCGAGGACGGCGGCGAAGAGGACGACGGCGAGGATGGCCCATCGGCGGCGGTCGGTCCTGGTTTGTGGGGTGGCGGGGGCCTGGTTCAAGGCCGTGGACATGGAATCCCTTAGGCGGAGGGGGCGGGCCTGTGTGGTGTGGGCCCGCCCGGATCAGTGCCGGGTGAAGGCGGCGGCGTTCTCGCGGGCCCACTGCCGGAAGGTGCGGGCGGGGCGGCCGAGGAGGGTCTGGGTGGTGTCGGCGATGGCGGCCGGACCGTGGTTGGCGGCCTCCCACAGGTCGAGCAGCGAGGTGACCATCGGCGCGGGCATGTGGCGGCCCATCTGCTGCTCGGCCTCGGCGCGAGTGATGTGCTCGACCGGGATCCGGCGGCCGAGGGTGTCTGCGAGGACGGCGAGTTGTTCGCGGAAGGTGAGCGAGTCGGGGCCGGTCAGGGTGACCGAGCGGCCGGTGAGGGAGGTGCCGGTCAGCGCCTCGACGGCGATGTCGGCGATGTCCTCGGGGTGGATGGGCGCGATGTGCGCGTCCGGATAGGCGAGTTGGATCGGCATCGACTGGCCGATGAAGTAGGCCCAGCCGAGGGAGTTGCTGGCGAAGGCGTCCGGGCGCAGGAACGTGCAGGCGAGGTCGGAGCCGGCGAGGGCGCGCTCGACCTGCAGGCTGTGGCCGGCGAGCGGATCGTGCTCGGCATCCGGGCCCAGGACCGAGGAGGACGAGAGCAGGACGACGTGCTCGACGCCGGCGGCCTCGGCGGCCTCGACCAGCTCGCGGATGCCGGCCGGCTCGGGGTAGAGGAAGACCCGGCGGACGTCGCGGAGCGCGGATTCGAAGGTCTCGGGCCGGTCGAGGGCGAGCTCGGCGACGTCGACGCCGTCCGGGACGGTCAGTTCGGCGGGGTTGGCGCTGGCGGCGCGGACGGTGAGACCGGCCGATTGCAGGCGGCTGATGATCGCCTGGCCGATCCTGCCGCGGGCGCCGGTGATGAGGGTGGTCATGGAATGCTCCGTTCGTTCATTGCTCGAAGTCATATGCATGCAATCATGCACACGTTTGCTAGTCAACACATGCCTTCGTGGAATCATTCATGTCTGTACGATGAGGGGTATGACGAAGCGCGAGCAGAAGACCGCGGAGGAACTGCTGGACGCCGTGGGGCCGGCCTTCGGGAAGCTGCGGCGCTCCTCGCTCCTGGAGGTCGAGGAGCCGATTTCCCACAAGGACCTGAGCCGCACGCTGGTGCTCAGAATCGTCCTGGAAGCCGAGCAGGACGCCACGGAGGCCGAGTCGGGCGGGCAGTCCGGTGCCGGCGAGATCACCGTCGGCGCCGTCGCCCGGCACCTGGGCGTGGATCCGTCGGTGGCCAGTCGCATGGTCTCCGACTGCATCTCGGCCGGCTATCTGGTCCGTGCGGCCTCCCAGCAGGACGGCCGCCGCACCGTCCTCCAGCTCAGCCCCGAGGGCCGTGAGCTGATGGCCCGCTTCGTCCGCCATCAACGCTCGGCCTTCGAGTGCATCACCGCCGACTGGACCGAGCAGGAGCGCCTGGAATTCGCTCGCCTCATGCTCAAGTACGTCGACTCCCAGGACGCCCTCCGCCACCGACGCCCGGACAAGGACGCTCCGCGCTGAACCGCCCCGGCGCCTGTCCTCGGACGGGAACCGCGGGCCTTCGACCGCCCCGCTCGGCGAGTGCGGAGGATAAACGGATTCGAATTCGTGAGGGGCTGCCCCCGAAACGCTTTCCGCATGTTCTGTTCGTCCGGGGGCGCACCGGAACGTTCTGAGTGGGCGGTTCGTGAGTCTTTGAGTCGTTCTGTGGTCGCCCGATGGTGTGAGGTGTGGGCGGAATCCGCGGGTCCGTCGTGTGGGGTCTGCTGGGGTTGGCGGGGTGAGTGAACGCAAGTCATATCCCAGCGACTTATCGGACGGGCAGTGGTCGTTGATCGAGCCGGTGATCACCGCGTGGAAGGACCGGCACCGCTCGGTCAGCGGTCATCAGGGCGCCTATGCGATGCGGGAGATCGTGAACGCGAT
>NZ_KB891889.1 GCF_000373585.1 Streptomyces sp. MspMP-M5 | reverse complement strand
ACCCAGTCCATCAGCACCCCGATCCCGGCCCGGTGCAGCGCGTCGATCAGGTACCGGAAGTCGTCGGGGGTGCCCATCCGGGCGGTGGGCGCGTAGAAGCCGGTGACCTGGTAGCCCCAGGAGCCGCCGAAGGGGTGCTCGGCCACCGGCATGAACTCGACGTGGGTGAAGCCCAGGTCCTTGACGTAGGCGGGCAGCTGATCCGCCAGCTGACGGTACGTCAAACCAGGGCGCCAGGACGGCAGGTGCACCTCGTAGACGGAGAACGGCGCGGTGTGCACGGGGCGTTCGCCGCGCCGGGCCATCCAGTCGGCGTCCCGCCAGGTGTGGTGCGAGGCGTCCACCACCGAGGCGGTGGCCGGCGGGCACTCGGTGCGCCGGGCCATCGGGTCGGCCCGGACCGTCGTCGAGCCGTCCGGCCGGGTGATCTCGAACTTGTACAGCTCGCCCTCGCCGAGCCCCGGCAGGAACAGCTCCCACACCCCGGACGAGCCCAGCGACCGCATCGGGGTGCCGGTGCCGTCCCAGTGGTTGAAGTTCCCCACCACGCGGACCCCCCGGGCGTTGGGTGCCCACACGGTGAAGCGGGTGCCGGCCACCCCCTGGTGCGTCATGACCCGGGCCCCGAGCGCCCGCCACAGCTCCTCGTGCCGGCCCTCGCGGAACAGGTGCAGGTCCAGCTCCCCGACCGAGGGCAGGAAGCGGTACGGGTCCGGCACGGTCGACGCGGTGTCGCCGTAGTCGACCAGCAGCTCGTAGTCGGGGATCTCGGCGAGCGCCAGCACCCCCGCGAACAGCCCGTCCTCCTCGGAACGCAGCGCCGCCCGCAGCCCCGGCGCCACCACCGTGACGCCCCGCGCGAACGGCCGCAGGGCCCGGAACAGCAGTCCGCCGGGCACCGGATGCGCGCCGAGCAGGGCATGCGGATCGTGGTGCGCGCCGGCCAGCAGCCGCCCGCGGTCCTCGGCGGAGAGCGGTGCGGCCGGCCGCGCCACGCGGTCCTCGGCCGCCGGGGGCGCCGGACGGGCGGTGCCGGGGGGCGGGGTGGCGGCGGGCGCGGGGGAGGGGGCGGGACGCCGGGACGGGGACGCGGCGGAGCGGGTGCCGTCCTGGCGGGTGGCGGGCGACGGGCGGGCGGTCACGGGTGGGGCCTCCTCGGGCGGGGGTCGGACGGTCGGTTACGGGCCGACGGCGGGCAGCGGGCGGCGGACGGTGTACGGGGCCGGGGCCGCCCCACGGGCACGGCTCAGCCGGCCCCCGGTTCCGCGCAGGCCGCCAGCCGCCGGATCGCCGCCATCGGCACCGCCAGCCAGTCGGGCCGGTGCCGCGCCTCGTACAGCACCTCGTAGACGGCCTTGTCGGTCTCGTAGGCCCGCATGAGCTCCGGGGCGGAGCGCGGGTCCAGGCCGCCGGCCTCGGCGTAGCCCAGGCAGTACGCGGCACGGGTGCGGCGGGCCCAGTCCAGCGCCCACGGGTCGCCGCCGGCCGGGCCGCTGCGGGCGGCGTAGTCGAACGAGCGGAGCATCGCGGCGACATCGCGCACGGCCGGCTGCGGGCGGCGCCGCTCGGCCAGCGGCCGGGCCGGCTCGCCCTCGAAGTCGATCAGCGCCCAGCGGCCCCCGTCGGCGGAGCGCAGCGTCTGCCCCAGGTGCAGATCGCCGTGGATGCGCTGGGCGGCCCAACTGCGGCCGTCGTGCCCCATCGCGGCCAGTTCGTCGAACGCGGTCCGCAGCCGCCCCCGGTAGGGCTGGAGCACCGGCACCGCGCGGGCGGTGGCCTCCAGGCGCTCGTTCATCTGGGCCGCGATCGCGTCCAGCTGCGGGCGGCGCAGCTCGGTGGTGGGGAGGGCCTGGGCGAGCGCGGTGTGCACCTCGGCGGTGGCGTGGCCCAGCGCCCGCGCGGAGCGGGTGAAGTCGGCGCGCACCGCCAGCGCGTTGAGGGCCAGCTGCCAGCCGTCGGTGGAGCCGGCGAGGAACGGCTGCAGGACGCCCAGCGTCGTCGCCTCGCCGCCGTCCCCGGGCGTCGCCGACTCGAACCACGCGGCGGGCGCCGGCACCCGTGCGCACCGGGCGCCGGCCAGCGCCCGCGGCAGCTCCAGATCGGGGTTCACCCCCGGCTCGATCCGCCGGAAGACCTTCAGGATGAACGTATCGCCAAAGACGACGGAGGAGTTGGACTGCTCCACCGCGATCGGCCGGGCGGACAGCCCCGAGGGGATGTCGGCGTCCGGCTCGCGGCAGAAGCGCAGCGCCCCGATCCGGCCCGGGACCCGCAGCCGCTCCAGCAGCAGCCCGCACAGCCGGTTGTCCAGCAGCGCGTCGTAGACCGTGCGGCCGCGCAGCGGGCCGCCGGCCGGGCACCCGATCACCGCGGGCGCCAGGTGTGGCGGCGGCGCGGGATGGGTGCCCAGCAGCAGCTGGTAGCAGTCGCCGCCGGCCGGGGTGCGGCTCGGCGGGGCGCTCTGCTGGGTGCGGACCAGCATCTGGAGCAGGCCGGGCGTGCCGCCGCGGTCGGTGCCCGGCAGCAGTTCGGTCGCCGCGACCAGCGTGAAGCCGGTGAGCAGCCGTCCCTTGCCGGCGAACCAGCGCTGCCGGGGCACCCATGCGGCCAGCAGCGGTGCCAGTGAGGAGAGCAGGTCGGGTGCGGTGACCGGCGAGCGGTCGGGGGCGTGGCGGGTGGCACGGGTCGAGGCGGTGTCCGACATGGCGTCGCGTCCTTTCCCCGGGCACACGACAGACAGGCAAAGTGTCCCGGAATGCGGCCTTTACGATGCTGCGGTGTGGGACGTGTCGGGCGAGATCGTCCGTACGGCGTGGCGTTTCGGCGGTTCTCGGCGTGCACTTCGTGCGCACTGCGCTGCGCGGCGGTGCCGCCCCGGCTCCGTCGAGCAGGGGCCCGTCCCGGACCGGGAGCCGGCCGTGATCCCGCGACCACCGGCCACCCGGCCCGTGCGGTAGTAGGGAGGTTGCCCGAGCCAAAGGTCGAAAAACGCCCGTACGCGCCGGGCGGTCGCGTACGGGCGTCCGGTGCCTGATGGCGGCACGCGCGCTAGTCGGGGGCGTGGTGCGGGTTCCTGCGGAGCCGGAACCAGTAGAAGCCGTGGCCGGCGAGGGTCAGCAGGTACGGCAGGGTGCCGATGGGCGGGAAGCGGACGCCGCCGATGAGTTCCACCGGGTGGCGGCCGTTGAACGCCTGGAGGTCGAGTTCGGTGGGCTGCGCGAAGCGGGAGAAGTTGTTCACGCACAGCACCAGGTCGTCGTCGGCGCCGTTCCGGCCCGGGGATTCCCGGAGGTAGGCCAGCACCGCGGGGTTGGACGACGGCAGCTCGGTGTAGCTGCCGAGTCCGAAGGCGGGGTTCTGCTTGCGGATCTCGATCATCCGCCGGGTCCAGTGCAGCAGCGAGGACGGCGAGCTCATCGCGGCCTCGACGTTGGTGACCTGGTAGCCGTAGACCGGGTCCATGATGGTCGGCAGGAAGAGCCGGCCGGGGTCGCAGGAGGAGAAGCCGGCGTTGCGGTCCGGGGTCCACTGCATCGGGGTGCGCACGGCGTCCCGGTCGCCGAGCCAGATGTTGTCGCCCATGCCGATCTCGTCGCCGTAGTAGAGGATCGGCGAGCCGGGCAGCGAGAGCAGCAGGGCGGTGAACAGCTCGATCTGGTTGCGGTCGTTGTCCAGCAGCGGGGCCAGCCGGCGGCGGATGCCGATGTTGGCGCGCATCCGCGGGTCCTTGGCGTACTCCGCGTACATGTAGTCGCGTTCCTCGTCCGTGACCATTTCGAGGGTCAGCTCGTCGTGGTTGCGGAGGAAGATGCCCCACTGGCAGCCGGACGGGATCGCCGGGGTCTTGGCGAGGATCTCCGAGACCGGGTAGCGGGACTCGCGGCGCACCGCCATGAAGATCCGCGGCATCACCGGGAAGTGGAAGGCCATATGGCACTCGTCGCCGCCGACGGCGTAGTCGCCGAAGTAGTCGACCACGTCCTCCGGCCACTGGTTGGCCTCGGCCAGCAGCACGGTGTCGGGGTAGTGCGCGTCGATCTCGGCGCGGACCCGCTTGAGGAACGCGTGCGAGGCCGGCAGGTTCTCGCAGTTGGTGCCCTCCTCGGCGTAGAGGTAGGGCACCGCGTCCAGCCGGAAGCCGTCGATGCCGAGGTCGAGCCAGAAGCGCAGCGCGGAGATCATCTCCTCCTGGACCGCCGGGTTCTCGTAGTTGAGGTCCGGCTGGTGGGAGAAGAAGCGGTGCCAGTAGTACTGCTTGCGGACCGGGTCGAAGGTCCAGTTGGAGCCCTCGGTGTCGACGAAGATGATGCGGGCGTCGGCGTACTGCTTGTCGTCGTCCGCCCAGACGTAGTAGTCGCCGTACGGGCCCTCGGGGTCGGTGCGGGACTCCTGGAACCACGGGTGCTGGTCGCTGGTGTGGTTCATCACCATGTCGATGATGACCCGCATGCCGCGGTGGTGCGCGGCGTCCACGAACTCCACGAAGTCGGCCAGGTCGCCGAACTCGGGGAGGACCGCGGTGTAGTCCGCGACGTCGTAGCCGCCGTCCCGCAGCGGGGACTTGAAGAACGGCGGCAGCCAGAGGCAGTCCACCCCCAGCCACTGCAGGTAGTCGAGCTTGGCCGTGATGCCCTTGAGGTCCCCGATCCCGTCGCCGTTGCTGTCCTGGAACGAGCGGACCAGGACCTCGTAGAAGACCGCCCGTTTGAACCATTCGGGATCGCGGTCCTTCGCCGGGGTGTCTTCGAACGTGTCGGGAACAGGCTCATTGACGATCAATTGGGTGACCCTCCGATCGGTGAGGACGGTCGCAGCGACAGCACATGAGCCGGCGCGGGTGGGCTGCCCGGCTCCAGGCGCACATAGTTGTCCCTGCCCCAGTGGTAGGTGTCGCCGGTGAGCTCGTCGCGCACCGGGAAGGACTCGTGCCGGCCGAGGCCGAGTTCCGGCATGTCCAACGACACCGTCGCCTCGTGGGTGTGGTGCGGGTCGAGGTTGACCACCGTGAGCACCGTGTCGGTCCCGTCGCCGTTTCCCGCGCGCTTGGAGTACGCGAGCACGGCGTCGTTGTCGACCTGGTGGAAGTGCAGGTTGCGCAGCTGTTGCAGGGCGGGATGGCGGCGGCGGATGCGGTTGAGCGTGGTGATCAGCGGGGCGATGGTCCGCCCCTCGCGGGCCGCGGCGTCCCAGTCGCGCGGCCGGAGCTGGTACTTCTCGGAGTCCAGGTACTCCTCGCTGCCGGGCCGCAGCGCGGTCCCCTCGCACAGCTCGTAGCCCGCGTAGACGCCCCAGGTGGGGGAGAGGGTCGCGGCCAGCACGGCACGGGTCTCGAAGGCCGGGCGGCCGCCCTCCTGGAGGTGGGCGTGCAGGATGTCGGGGGTGTTCACGAAGAAGTTGGGCCGCAGGTAGGCGGCGCTCTCGCCGGACAGTTCGGTGAGGTACTCGGTCAGCTCCTGCTTGGTGTTGCGCCAGGTGAAGTAGGTGTACGACTGCTGGAAGCCGATCTGGGCGAGGGTGTGCAGCATCGCCGGGCGGGTGAACGCCTCGGCCAGGAAGATCACGTCCGGGTCGGTGCGGTTGATGTCGCTGAGCACCTTCTCCCAGAACGCCACCGGCTTGGTGTGCGGGTTGTCCACCCGGAAGATCCGTACGCCCCTGGCCATCCAGAAGCGCAGCAGCCGCTCGGTCTCCCGGACCAGCCCGCGGAAGTCGGTGTCGAAGGCGAGAGGATAGATGTCCTGGTACTTCTTCGGCGGGTTCTCCGCGTAGGCGACGGAGCCGTCGGCACGGTGGTGGAACCACTGCGGGTGCAGGGCGACCCAGGGGTGGTCCGGGGAGCACTGGAGGGCGAAGTCCAGCGCCACCTCCATCCGCAGGTCGCGGGCGGTCCGCACGAAGTGGTCGAAGTCCTCGAAGGTGCCCAGGTCCGGGTGGAGCGCGTCGTGCCCGCCGGCCGGCGACCCGATGGCCCAGGGGGAGCCGACGTCGCCCGGGCCCGCCGAGAGCGCGTTGTTGGGGCCCTTGCGGTGGGTGGTGCCGATCGGGTGGACGGGCGGGAGGTAGACCACGTCGAAGCCCATCGCGGCGACCGCGGGGAGCCGTTCGGCGGCGGTGCGCAGGGTGCCGGGGACGACCGTGCCGTCCGGGCCGGCGACGGCGCCCTCGGAGCGCGGGAAGAGCTCGTACCACGAGCCGTACAGGGCCCGGCGGCGCTCGACGACCAGCGGCATCGGGCGGGAGACGGTGAGCAGTTCGCGCAGCGGGTGGCGGTCCAGCGCCTCGGTGACCTCCGGGGCGAGCGCGGTGGCCAGGCGGGCGGCGGCCGGCAGGGTGGTGTCGCGCAGCGCGTCGACGGCGGCCAGCACCGCCTCCCGGCCGTCGCTCTTGGGGACCTCGCCGGCGGCCCGTTCGTGCAGCGCGGCGCCCTCGGCCAGCACCAGCTCGGTGTCGATCCCGGCCGGGACCTTGACCCCGGCGTGCCGGCGCCAGGTGGCGACCGGGTCGGACCACGCCTCCACGGTGAACGTCCAGCGTCCCTCGACGTCCGGGGTGACCTCGCAGATCCAGCGGTCGGTGCCCGGTGCCCGCTCCCGCATCGGGGTCCACGGGCCGCAGCGGCCCGCCGGGTTGCGCAGCACCACGTTGGCGGCGACCGCGTCGTGGCCTTCGCGGAAGACCGTGGCGGAGACCTCGAAGGTCTCGCCCACCACGGCCTTCGCCGGGCGGCGGCCGCAATCGATCTGCGGGCGGATGTCCAGAACAGGGATGCGACCGATCATGGGCTCACCTGGGCTTGTGGTGCTTTGCGGGTTTTTGTCCTTTGTATCCGCTCCATAGCAGGGGGACGGGTCGCGGGCAGGGGCGCTCCGGTCCGCTTTCACTCTGCTGGCGGAGGGTACGGGGACCCGGATCGGGGCCCGCCGGCCGGGTGCGCGGAACGGCGTACCGGGTGAGGCTTCCCGTGCGCGGCGGCCGGGAAAGCCACGGGCGTGTGAACTACCGATACGTAACCGCTCACGCCGTGCGCTGGGCTGGGCAGGGGCCGTCGCCCTGGCGGGCGGCCGCGGCTCGGTGCTGACACGGTCGGCGTTCGCCTCCTCAACTCGGTGTGAACACAGCGGAGTTGCGGTGTGCGGAAGTCCGTTGCCGCGCCGGGGCCCGTCGGCGCACCACCGCAGCCTCTCGCCGCGCGGGGGCGTGGACAAGAGCGCCTGAGGGGGTGGAATCGGCCATATCGGCGGACCGGCCGGTACGGGGCGGGCGGACGCCGTGCCGTGGCCGAAAAACAGGCCGGCGTGGCCGGGGAGGGTGTTCCCCCGGCCACGCCGGTCGCCGCTGCGGCCAACCGGCCGCGGCGGTACATCTCCTGACGGAGCGTTACTTCACGTTCACGCCGGTCCAGGCCGACTCCACGCCCTTGACCTCGGCGCTGTCCTTGCCGTAGAGGTCGGTGGCCGCCTTGACGGTCGCCACGCGGGCCGCCTTGTAGTCGGTGGTCGAGGTCATGTACGTGGTCAGCGCCTTGAACCAGATCTTCTCGGCCTTGTCGCGGCCGATGCCGGTGACCTTGGAGCCGTCCGCGGTCGGGCTGTCGTAGTGGTCGCCGTTCGCGTCCTTCGGGCCGCTGCCCTCGGACAGCAGGTAGAAGAAGTGGTTGGCGATACCCGAGGAGTAGTGGACGTCCACGTTGCCGGCGTCCGCGCTCCAGTTGTCCAGGGACTGGCCGTCCTTGGAGGGCTTGTCCATGTAGCGCAGCGGCTTGCCGTCACCGTTGATGTCGATCTTCTTGCCGATGAAGTAGCTGCCCGGCTCGGCGGGGTTCTTGGCGTAGAACGCCACGGAGGCGCCGAAGATGTCCGAGGTGGCCTCGTTGAGGCCGCCGGACTCGCCGCTGTACTCCAGGCCCGCGGTGGCGGAGGTGACGCCGTGCGACATCTCGTGGCCCGCGACGTCGAGGGCGGTCAGCGGCTTGTTGTTGCCCTGGCCGTCGCCGTACGTCATGCAGAAGCAGCTGTCGTCCCAGAAGGCGTTGACGTAGTCCTTGCCGTAGTGCACGCGGGACGTGGCGCCCTTGCCGTCGCCCTTGATGCCGCTGCGGCCGTGCACGTTCTTGTAGTAGTCCCAGGTCTGCTGGGCGCCGTAGGCGGCGTCCACCGCGGCGGTCTGCGGGTTGCTCGGCTTGCCGTCGCCCCACGTGTCGGTGGAGTTGGTGAAGAGCTTGCCGTCGCCGCTCTCACTGCCGCTCAGGTCGAACGTCTTGTGGCCGCCGCGGGAGTCGTCGGTCAGCTCGTAGCCGCTGCCGCCCTTCTTGGACGCGAGGTCGACCTTGCCGGCGTACATGCTGTTGCCGACGCCGGTCTCGATGCCCTGGTACTGGAAGAGCTTCTTGCCGGTGTTGGCGTCGGTGATGACGTGCAGCTGGTTGGGCGTGCCGTCCTTCTGGACGCCGCCGACCACGGTCTCGTACGCCAGCACCGGGGTGCCCTTGGCGGCCCAGATCACCTTGCGGGGCGCGGGCGCGTCGACCTTCTTGGCGCCGATGGTCTTCGTCGCGGTCGACTCGGCGGCCAGCGCGGCGGCCTTCGGGGCGATCTTCGCGGTGGTGGAGGCGACCTTGACGTCCGCCTCGGCGGCCTTGGTGACGCCCTTGACGGCGCCGCCCTTGGCGCTGTGCACGACCAGGTCGCCGCCGAGCACCGGGAGGCCGGCGTAGGTGCGGTCGTAGCGGGTGTGCGTGGTGCCGTCCGCGTCCTTGATGACGTCCTTGACGACCAGCTTCTCCTGGGAACCGAGGCCCAGCGCGTGGGCGGTCTGCGCGGTGGCCGCGGTGGCGGCCTGGAGCAGCTCCGCGTGGTGCGAGGTGCTGAGCGCGAGCGGCGCGCCGCCGTGGGGGGCGGCGGTGGGGGCGGGCGAGGCGCCGGCCGTGCCGGCCGCGGTGATACCGGCGACGAGCAGGGCCGCCGCGGCTGCGGTGGCACCGGCCACACGGGTCTTGCGGGATATGTGGGGGGTCACGCGTGCTCCTTCAACTTTGCCAAGTGGTGGGGGTGCAAAGCGATGCGGGTGTGACATGCGTCGGGAAGACTGCCAGTTGACCGCGTGCATGTCAGTGGGGTGATCGGAGGTTGGCCGGAAATCGTCCGTAGAGGGGTGCACGTTGTCCGGATAACGGAGCGGGGCGCCGCCCCCGGGAAGATCCGGGGACGACGCCCAACTCGGGTGTGCGGTGGAGCGGTTGCGGTGATCCGCCGGAATCGTCCCGCCGGGGGTCCCGCTGTCTCACATCAGGATGAAGCGCGGATGAACGGCTCCTGTCAGAACGTCAGCTTCCAGCCGTTGAGGGTGCCGGAGTCGCCGGCGTAGACGTCCCGGACCCGCAGCTTCCAGGTGCCGGTGGCCGCCTTCGCCGAGGCGTTGACGGTGTACGTCGCCTTGACGTCGGCCGCCGAGTCGCCCGTGCTGGAGTTCTTCAGCCGGTACGCGGTGCCGTCCGGGGCCAGCAGGTCGATGACCAGGTCGCCGCGGTAGGTGTGGGTGATGTCCACGGCGACCTTCAGCGCGCTGGGGGCGTTGCCGCTGCGGCTGACGGTGATCGGTGAGGTGACCGCGGCACCGGCGTCCGGGATCGCGACCTTGGTGTTGTTCTCGTAGACGCTGTCGCCGCCGTCGCCCACCCGGGAGCCGACGTTCACCGCCGCCCAGGTGTTGGCGACCGTGTTGTACGTGGCGCTGCCCTGGCCGAAGAGGTCCGCGGCGGCCTGGAGGGTGGCGGTGCGGGCGCCGGCGTAGTCGGTGTTGGCGTTCATGTACTGGCTGAGCGCCTTGAACCACACCTTCTCGGCGTTGGCCCGGCCGATGCCCGGCACCGGCAGGTTGTCGGAGGTGGGGCTGTCGTAGTGGACGCCGTTGATGTCCTTCGGGCCGCTGCCCTCGGACAGCAGGTAGAAGAAGTGGTTGGCGACGCCGGAGGAGTAGTGCACGTCGAGGTTGCCGACGTCGCTCGACCAGTAGTCGGCCGAGGCGCCGTCCTTGGACGGCTTGTCCATGTAGCGCAGCGGAGTGCCGTCCCCGTTGATGTCGATCTTCTCGCCGATGAGGTAGTCACCGGGGTCGCCGGGGTTGTTGGCGTAGAACTCCACGGCGGTGCCGAAGATGTCCGAGGTGGCCTCGTTGAGGCCGCCGGACTCACCGCTGTACTCCAGGCCGGCGGTGGCCGCGGTGACACCGTGGGACATCTCGTGGCCCGCGACGTCGAGCGCGGTCAGCGGCCTGCTGTTGCCCTGGCCGTCGCCGTACGTCATGCAGAAGCAGCCGTCGTCCCAGAAGGCGTTGACGTAGCTGTTGCCGTAGTGCACGCGGGAGTAGGCGCCGACGCCGTCGCCGCGGATGCCGGTGCGGCCGTGCACGTTCTTGTAGTAGTCCCAGGTCTCCTGGGCGCCGTAGGCGGCGTCCACGCCCGCGGTCTGCGGGTTGTTGGTGGTGCCGTCGCCCCAGGTGTCGTCGGCGTCGGTGAACAGCGAACCGGTGCCGGACGAGCCGTGGTTGAGGTTGTAGGTCTTGTGGCTGCCGCGGGTGGTGTCGGTCATCGTGAAGTTCGGTGCCGAGCCGGACGTCCCGATGGTGACCTTGCCGCTGTACTGGCTGTTGCCGATGCCGTTCTCGATGCCCTGGTACTGGAAGATCTTCTTGCCGGTGGTGGCGTCGGTGATGACGTGCAGCTGGTTGGGCGTGCCGTCGTCCTGGAGGCCGCCGACGACCGTCTCCCAGGCCAGCCGCGGGGTGCCGTCGGCGGCCCAGACCACCTTGCGCGGCGCCCGGTCGGCCGCGGTCCTCGTCGAGCCGAGGGACTTGGCGGCGGAGACCGCCTTGGCCGCGGCGGCGGCCGGGGCCACCTCGGCGGTGGTGGACGCGAGCGTGAGGGCGGCCCTGGTGGCCTTGGTGGCGCCCTTGACCGCACCGCTGCCGGCGGTGTGCACGACGAGGTCGCCGCCGAGCACCGGCAGCCCCTCGTAGGTGCGCTCGTAGCGGGTGTGGGTGGTGCCGTCGGCGTCCCTCTCGACGTCCTTGACGACCAGCTTCTCCTTGGCGCCGAGGTGCAGTTGCCGGGTGGTGGCGGCGGTGGTGGCGTTCGCCTTGCGTATCAGCTCGGCCCGCTGGGACGGGCTGAGCTTGGCCGGCAGCGCACCGGCGAGCGGGGCCGCGTGCGGGCCCGGGCGGGCGGCGGGGGTGCCCTGCGGGCTGGCGGCCGCGCCGGTGCCGGCCTGGACGCCGACGGCCAGCAGCGCGGTGACCGCGACCAGCGCGCCGGTCGCCACGGCGCGCCGCTGCGGGGTGGGTCTGGCGGCTCTGGTGGGTCCATGGGGGGTGTGTCTCACACTGGCTCCTTCTGCGGGGCCGCACGAGCGGAGCGGCCAAGGGGGGACCGGGCGGCTGAGCGCCGTCCGGGCAGAGCGAGGCAGAACTCGTGGAGCGTGTGGGGGGAACGAGCTGGTGGAGCTCGGGGCGCGGCCCACCGGGGCGGTGCCGTGGGGTCCGGGGGCGGTTGCCGGGAAGAGTGCCACCACTGACGAATGGTTGTCAGGTGCTGTTCAACTAATTGGCCGGAAAACGTCCGTTGGGCGAAATCCAGGTCCGGAAACCGGACGACCGGCCGGTGCGAGCCCGCGGGTGATCAGGTGAGGAGCCTCGACGGAACGGTGCCGCGCGCCCGCTCGTACAGCGCCCGCGCGGCGGCGTTCTTCAGGTACGGGCGAAGGTGGCCGAACATGGCCTTGATCCGGTCGTCGGCACGGCCGGACTGCACCATGGGGTAGTCGTCCAGGGCCTGATGCCAGGTGGCGCAGGCGACTTCCAGGTGACCGATGGCCAGTTGGCGTTCCGCGAGCATGCCTCGTCGGTGTACTCGCGTACGCCGGTAGATGCTGAAACGCAGTCGGTCGGCCTGCTGCAACGCCCCGACGGCTCCACGTGCGTCACCGAGTTCGTGACGCACCTGGCTGATGTGGTAGTTGAGCGCCGCCGGGTCGTACGAGCCGAACGGCTTCCCTCTCGACTCGGCCTTCTCCATGGCCACCTCGGCTTCCCGGAGGTGCAGCAGGGCGTTACCGCGCTCGCCGATCTGCGCATACGCGTGCGCCTGCTGCCCGGCGAGGAACGCCCGCATCCGTGGTCCGGCCTGCGGAGAGGCGGCCGAAGCGGCGTCGGCCAACCGTGCCGCCTTCGCGCCGTGACCCAGATCGACGGCCTGAACGCTCATACCGCGCAGCGTCGTGCAGTACGTCAGATGGTCCTCGGATGCTCCGGCAAGCTCCAGGGCCTTGACGTAGTAGCGCTGGGCCAGCCCGTGCAAGCCTTCGTCAACGGCCATGTAGCCGGTGAGATAGCACAGGTCGGCGGCGGCCGACAGCATCGCCTTCCGGACGTGCTCCGCCGCTCCGGCCCGGAGGTACGGGGCCACGCTGTTCACCAGAAAAGACGCGGCCATCGGGCGCGCATGACGCCCCCCGAACTGGTCGTCCAGTTCCGAGATCCGCTCGGTCATGGCGATGACCATGTCGACCTCGGGCATTCCGATGCGCTGTGTCGCTCCGGTCTGCACGGCTTCCATCCGGCCCACGACATCCGGCCAGTTGGGCACCGCGAGTGCGACGGTGAAGAGGCTGGCTCCTATCACGCTTCGGCGTGAGGGGTCCATGTCGTGCCGGCCGAGATCGATGATCCCCTCGACGGTGCCCGGGCCGGCGTCCGACGTGTCGGCGGGCGTCGGGAGGCCGGCCTCGGCGTGCGTGACCGGACGTGCGAGCCGCCGCGACAGGGCTTCGACGACCAAGGGGCGCACCGCCTGTTTCGGCGTGTGCCCCTTGAGCCACTGGTGAACAGACGGTTCCCGGTATTTCAGCGGAGTTCCGCGCTCGGTGCCGATGCGGTTGATTTCCTGGGCGAACCGACGCAGCGTCCAGCCCGTCTCGCGAAACAGTCGTTCCAGGGCCCTGTTGGGTTCCGGCGTCTGCACTCGCCTTCAACTCCCTCGGCGGGTAGCGCACTTAAATCTCTTAACTCCTGCTGCTGTCGTAACGGTACCGCTGTCCGTAGCGGCGCGGTTGCCTAGAGCGAGAAGCGAAGACCCTCGCCGACTGAGGCACCACATGGAGGTAGTGCGCCGATGGCCCGTATGTGCCGTCCTGTTCACTTGGGCGAAGCGGCGTCGAGGCCGGATCCCGAGCCGGTCGCCGGGTGCGATGTGTGCGGGGCGTTGGCCCGGCAGCGCGCGGGGGCGTACACCATCGGGGACAGGTCCAGGGCGACCGACTGCAACGTCGAGATCCGCCGTCACCCGCATGTGAAGGGCGAGGAGCGATGACGACCGGGGGCGCGTGGCTGGACGGGCTGACCGAGGAGGAGCTGGCGGAGCTGCTGTGCGGTCTGGCCGAGTGCCTCGACGCCATGTGGGCGGCGGGCGGCGACGCCGTGGACGGCCCGGAGGGCACGGAACTCCCCTGACGAGTGCGGCGCCCCCGGGGTGTTGCGGTCCGGGGCCCGGCTGCCCGGCCGACGTGCCGTTTCGGCATAGTAGAGGGCGGCCCCGGCAGGGGCATGTCATTTGCGGCGCGTGCAAGCGCAGCCGGCGCCGCTACGTACGTACCTAGGGGGAACCGCTCCATGCCGTCCAAGTCGCCCACACCATCCATGCCGTCGGCACCGACCGCGTCCCGTCGCCGCCGGATGCGCCGTTCCGCGGCGACCGCCGTCGCGACGGCGGCGCTGCTCGCGTTCACCGCCACCGCCTGTGGCCCCAGCGACAGCAAGACCTCGGCGGCGTCGGGTGGTTCGTCCGCCACCGGCGGCTCGCACCTCCCCGGCTCCCTCCCGACCAGCCTCGACGCCCTGAAGAAGTGGAAGGACGGCGGCTGGCAGAATTGGGACAAGTGGGCGCGTAAGGCGCAGGACTTCACCAACCCGATTATCAAGGGGCACTGGGGGCAGAAGCGGCTGGCCCAGGCCAAGGCCGCGCCGGACGTCGGCTTGCGGGACGCCGCACTGGGTAGTGGGAACGGCGTCAGCAACCCGATGCCGCGGCCGGTGAACGCCCGTGAGGTCGCCCAGCCGTACCACCGCAACATGGCCCCGGTCGGGAAGATCTTCTTCGACAGCCCCCAAGGTGCGATGGTCTGCTCCGGCACGAT
The DNA here is from genome assembly GCF_000373585.1 of Streptomyces sp. MspMP-M5. Lineage (GTDB taxonomy): Bacteria > Actinomycetota > Actinomycetes > Streptomycetales > Streptomycetaceae > Streptomyces. Next base: position 96,108 of record NZ_KB891889.1, on the reverse strand, counting down.
CGTCGAGGATCCGGCGCACCCCGGGAAGTCCAACCTCGTCTGGACCGCGGGCCACTGCGTCCACTCCGGCAAGCGGGGCGGCTGGATGCGCAACACCATCTTCGTCCCGTCGTACAACGACAACGGCGTGCCGATGAGTCGGGTCGGCCGCACGTCCTCCCGGCAGATCACGCCGTACGGCAAGTTCTGGGCCGACTGGGTCATCACCTCCAATGAGTGGATCAACCAGGGCGAGGAGAGCGACGCCGGCTGGCCGTACGACTTCGCCGTACTGCACGTCAAGCCGGAGGACGGCGGCGGCAAGTCCCTCCAGGAGACCGTCGGCGCCGCCGCCCAGGTCTGGTTCAACGCCCCCACCGGCCAGGGCTTCAGCTCGCTGCAGGCGTTCGGCTACCCGTCCGCCGCGCCGTACGACGGTGCGCGGATGATGGGCTGCCTGGACCGGCCGGTCAGCTACACCGTGGCGCAGGGTACGCCCGCAATGGACCGCATCGGCTGCACGATGACCCCCGGTTCGTCCGGCGGCGGCTGGTTTGTCAACCGCGGTGGCAAGCTGACCCTGGTGTCCAACACCTCCATCGGCCCCAAGGGCGGTTCTGGCTGGCTGGCCGGCCCGCACCTGGGCCCGGAGGCGCAGCAGGTCTTCGAGACCATGAGCCGGAAGTTCGCGAACCAGTGAACAGGTAGGGCGCGTTGGTGACCGGCCGGTAGGCCGACGGCGCGGACCAAGGGGCCATCGGACCCGGCTGTTCCAGATGCGGGTGTGGCCGACCTGCAGGTGGACGCGAAACCGGCCTGATCCGGCGGGAGTTCGCCGTCGCCGTCGTATCGACCGAGGTGTCCACCAGGAACGCGTACGATCCGGTCCAGGGCGGGCCGGGCGGCACCGGCGTCAGGCAGCCCGGCGTCACCCGGAACGTCACCCCGGAACGCCACCCTGCCTCACCCCGGCACCGCCCGGAACAGCAGTACCGTCCGTCCCGGCACGGTGAGTTCGGCCCCGGCTGCCAACGTCCCGTGTTCCGGCGGGCGTTCGGCCTCCCCGTCCGGCGGCGGCTCCACCGAGGTGTCCACCAGGAGCTCGTACGATCCGGCCCAGGGCAGGCCGGGCAGCACCACTTCCAGGGGGCCGGCGCCGGCGTGCAGGACGACGAGGAAGCTGTCGTCGGTGACCCGGACCCCGCGGGCGTCGCGCTGCGGGATGTCGTTGCCGGAGAGGTACATGGCCAGGGTGGCGCCGGGGGCGTACCAGTCCTGTTCGGCCATCTCCGTGCCGTCCGACCGGAACCACGCCAGGTCCCGCAGGCCGCCGCGGCGCTGCGGGCGCCCGGAGAAGAACGCCCGGCGGCGCAGCACCGGATGGGCCCGGCGCAGCGCGATCAGCCGGGCGGTGAGGCCGGCCAGCGCGCGCCAGTGCGGATCCGCCAGCAGCGACCAGTCGACCCAGCCGACGGGGTTGTCCTGGCAGTAGGCGTTGTTGTTGCCGCCCTGGGTGCGGCCCATCTCGTCGCCGGCCACCAGCATCGGCACGCCGGTGGACAGCAGCAGGGTGGTCAGCAGGTTGCGCAGCTGGCGGCGGCGCAGCGCGGTGACGTCCGGGTCGTCGGTCGCGCCCTCGGCGCCGCAGTTCCAGGACCGGTTGTCGTGGGTGCCGTCGCGGTTGTCCTCGCCGTTGGCCTCGTTGCGCTTGTGCTCGTAGCTGACCAGGTCGCGCAGAGTGAAGCCGTCGTGCGCGGTGACGAAGTTGACCGAGGCGTACGGGCGGCGGCCGCCCCAGGCGTAGAGGTCGCTGGACCCGGAGAGCCGGTAGCCCAGGTCGCGGACGTCGTGGGTGGCGCCGCGCCAGAAGTCCCGGACGGTGTCGCGGTAGCGGTCGTTCCACTCCGTCCACAGCGGCGGGAACGCGCCGACCTGGTAGCCGCCCGAGCCGACGTCCCACGGCTCGGCGATCAGCTTGACCCGCCGCAGCACCGGGTCCTGGGCGATCACCGCCAGGAACGGGGAGAGCATGTCCACGTCGTGCATGGAGCGGGCCAGCGCGGCCGCCAGGTCGAAGCGGAAGCCGTCCACGCCCATCTCGGTGACCCAGTAGCGCAGCGAGTCGGTGATCAGCCGCAGTACGTGCGGCTGGACGACGTGCAGGGTGTTGCCGCACCCCGTGTAGTCGGCGTAGCGGCGGGCGTCCCCCGGGAGGCGGTAGTAGCCGCGGTTGTCGATGCCGCGCAGCGAGAGGGTGGGGCCCCGTTCACCGGCCTCCGCCGTGTGGTTGTAGACGACGTCGAGGATCACCTCGATGCCCGCGTCGTGCAGCGCCCGGACCATCCGCCGGAACTCGCCGACCTGCTGGCCGCGGGTTCCGGTGGCGGCGTAGCCGGCGTGCGGCGCGAAGTAGCCGATGGAGTTGTAGCCCCAGTAGTTGCGCAGGCCCCGGCGCACCAGGTGGTCCTCGTGCGCGAACTGGTGCACCGGCAGCAGCTCGACCGCGGTCACCCCCAGCCGGGTCAGATGCGCCAGCGCCGCCGGGTGGGCCAGCCCCGCGTAGGTGCCGCGCAGCCGCTCCGGGATGCCCGGGTGGCGCATGGTGAACCCCCGGACGTGCAGCTCGTAGAGGACGGAATCCGGCCAGGGCGTCTTGGGCCGCCGGTCGTCCTGCCACTCGTCCGCCCCGTCCGCCCCGTAGCCGTCGTCGCCGACCACCACCCCCTTGGGGACGTACGGCGCGGAGTCGCGGTCGTCCCGCACGGTGTCGGCGACCTGCTGCTCGGGCCAGTCCCGGACGTGCCCGTAGAGCTGGACGGGCAGTGCCGGACCGGTGGGCCCGGTCTCCGTGCGGGTGCCGAAGTCGCCGTCCACGGCCCGGGCGTACGGGTCGAGCAGCAGCTTCGCGGGGTTCCAGCGGGCGCCGGTCCACGGGTCCCAGCGGCCGTGCACCCGGTAGCCGTAGCGCTGCCCGGGGCGGACGCCGGGCAGGAAGCCGTGCCAGATCTCGTGGGTCAGCTCGGTGAGGGAGCAGCGGGTCTCCTGGCCCTCGTCGTCGAACAGGCACACGTCGACGGCCTCGGCGCCGCCCGCCCACAGGGCGAAGTTGGTGCCCTCGACACCGCCCACCCCGGTGCGGTAGCGGGCCCCCAGGGGCGTCGGGCTGCCGGGGCGGACGTCCGCGGGCGGGGCGAGCGGTTCGTCCGCCACCGCCTCCTGCTCGGGTGCGCTGGACACGTGCCGGCCTCCTGCGGCTCGGGGCTGGGGCCTGCGTCACCGGACAGGCCCTGGGCCGGGCGGCGGCGCCCGGGCACGGCGTCCCGGCCGGGCGCGGGGCCGCCGCCCGCGGTGCACGATGGTTCACCGTTCTTCTGCCCGCAACCGGGCGTTGCCTCACGCTTCCCGCGGCCGCGGGCCCGGTCGGCCGGGCGGCACGGCATGACATTGCTCTTCGCGGCATACCGTCCAACTTGCGAATTATCCGTCACAATCCGGGATATGACCGGCCATCAGCATCTTCGACCAGGGGGCGACACCGGAGGCCGCACCGCGGACCGCGCACCGGGGGGCGGCCCGGCGGCCCGCCGCGCGCCCCGGCCGCGCCGCCCGCGCCGCGCCGTCCGCGCGCTGCTGGGCGTGCTCACCGGCGCGGCGGCGCTGGCCGGCTGCGCCGAACGGGACCTCCTCGGTGGCGGGCCGCCCACCCCCGAGGAGGCGATCCGGATCGTCCCCGGCGACGGCGCCCGCGGCGTACGGGCCAACGGCCGGCTGGAGGTCCGGGCCCCGGCGGGCCGGCTGGAACGGGTGGAGGTCAACCGCACCGGCGGCAGCGGCCGGCAGCCGGTCGCCGGCCGGATCTCCCGGGACGGCACGATCTGGCGGCCGCTCTCCGCCTCCCTCGAACTCGCCTCCCGGTACACCGTCGACGCGGTCGCGGTGGACGACGCCGGCCGCCGCACCACCCGCCACACCGCCTTCAACACCTTCGCGCCCCCGCACCGCGTCATCGGCTTCTACTCGCCGGAGAGCGGCGCCACCGTCGGCACCGGCCTGATCTTCTCGCTGGTCTTCAACCGCCCGGTCCTCGACCGCGCGGCCGTCGAGCGCGCGGTCACCGTGGGCGCCCGGCCCGCCGTCGAGATCGCCGCCCACTGGTTCGGCCACCGGAGGCTGGACTTCCGGCCCCGGAACCGCTGGCGGCCGGGCACCCGCCTCACCGTCCACCTGCGGCTGCGCGAGGTCCGCACCGGCCCCGGCGCCTACGGGATCCAGCTCAAGACGCTCCAGTACCAGGTGGGCCGGGACCAGGTCAGCACCGTCGACGCCGCCCGGCACACGCTGACCGTCCGCCGGGACGGCAAGGTCGTGGCCACCCTGCCGGTCACCGCGGGCAACACCGCGAACCCCACCTACAACGGGACGATGGTGATCCTGGAGCGGCACGCGGTGACCCGGATGGACGGCGACACCGTTGGCTTCGGCGCCGAGTACGACATCCCGGACGTGCCGCACGCCATGCGGCTGACCCGCTCCGGGACCTTCCTGCACGGCAACTACTGGGCGCCGCGGGCGGTCTTCGGCGGCCTGAACACCAGTCACGGCTGCGTCGGGCTGCAGGACGTCCGGGGCGGCGGCCCGGACACCCCGGCCGGCTGGCTCTACCGGAACTCGATCGTCGGCGACACCGTGGAGGTCCGCAACTCCCCGGACCGCACGGTCGCCCCCGACAACGGCCTGGGCGGCTGGAACATGCCCTGGGCGGCCTGGCGGGCGGGCAGCGCGCTGCGCTGAACCGGGCGCGGCCCGCGCGCCCGCGGGGCACCGCCCGGCGCTCGTACGCATGCCCGCGCACCCACCCCGCCGCCGGTGACTAAACAGCGTCCTCCGGGGGGAGTTGACTGTCGGTGCGGTGTGGTTGCCTGGAGGTACGGACCCGGTCGAGGGCGCCCGGGCGTCGGACCGCCGGCCGTGCGAGGGGGAAGGGGCCAGTCGTGTACGTCCAGCCGATGGCGGGGGAGCCGGTGCGCCGGCGGCGGGTGCGCCGCGCGAGCGCGCCGCTGGTCCTGCTGCTCGCTCCGCTGCTGCTGCTCGTCGCCGCCTGCGGCGGTGCGGGCGGCACCGCGCCCGGCCGGGGGCCGGACACCGCCGCCTCGCAGGCCGCCGTGGTGATAGCGCCCCGGGACGGCGCCCGGGAGGTGGCCACCAGCGGCGCCCTGAAGGTGACCGCCCGGCGCGGGCGGCTGAGCTCCGTCAAGGTCACCGACGCCAAGGGCAACGAGGTCGACGGGAGGATATCCGGCGGCGGCGCCCTCTGGCGGCCCGACGGCCACCTCGGCGCCTCGACGCGGTACACCGTCGACGCGGTGGCGGTGGACGCCCGCGGCCGGCAGGCCGCCGAGCACACCACGTTCACCACCCTCGTCCCGAAGAACACCTTCATCGGCCAGTACAGCCCCGAGAACGGCCAGCGGGTCGGCGTCGGGATGCCGGTCTCGATCCGTTTCACCCGCGGCATCACCCGCCCCGGGGCCGTCGAGCGGGCCGTCACCGTCACCGCGCGCCCCGCCGTCCCGATCGCCGGCCACTGGTTCGGCAACGACCGCCTCGACTTCCGCCCCGAGAAGTACTGGGCGCCCGGCACGAAGGTCACCCTCCGGCTCGACCTCGACGGCGTCGAGGGCCGCCCGGGCGTCTACGGCACCCAGGCCAAGGAGGTCTCCTTCACCGTCGGCCGCAGCCAGATCAGCACCGTCGACGCCCGGACGAAGCAGATGACGGTGGTCCGCGACGGCCGGACCCTGCGGACGGTCCCGATCACCGCGGGCGCCCCGGGCACCGAGACCTACAACGGCCGGATGGTGATCAGCGAGAAGCACCCGGTGACGCGGATGAACGGCGACACCGTCGGCTTCGGCGGCGAGTACGACATCAAGGACGTCCCGCACGCGATGCGGCTGAGTACGTCCGGCACCTTCATCCACGGCAACTACTGGTCCGGCCGCGCCGCGTTCGGCACCCGCAACGCCAGCCACGGCTGCGTCGGCCTCTACGACGTGCGCGGCGGCGGCGACCCGGACACCCCCGCGGCCTGGTTCTACCGCAACTCCCTCATCGGCGACGTGGTCGTCGTCCAGAACTCCCACGACCGCACCGTCCAGCCCGACAACGGCTTCGGCGACTGGAACCTCTCCTGGGACCGGTGGCGGTCGACGTAGCGCCGCGGACCGGGCGGAAGGACGGCCGGGGGCGGGGCGGCGCACCGCGTTAACGCGTACTAACCTGCCCGGCATGACTGTGCATCTCGAGGTCGCCGACGGCGTCGGCACCATCCGCCTGGACCGCCCGCCGATGAACGCCCTGGACATCGCCACCCAGGACCGGCTCCGTGAACTCGCCGAGGAGGCCGGCAGTCGCGACGACGTCCGCGCCGTCGTGCTCTGGGGCGGCGAGAAGGTGTTCGCGGCCGGCGCGGACATCAAGGAAATGCAGGCCATGGACCACGCGGCCATGGTCGTCCGGTCCAAGTCCCTGCAGGACTCCTTCACCGCGGTGGCCCGGATCCCCAAGCCGGTGGTCGCCGCGGTCACCGGCTACGCCCTCGGCGGCGGCTGCGAGCTGGCGCTCTGCGCCGACTTCCGGATCGCCGCCGACAACGCCAAGTTGGGCCAGCCGGAGATCCTGCTCGGCCTGATCCCGGGCGCCGGCGGCACCCAGCGGCTGGCCCGGCTGGTCGGCCCGTCCAAGGCCAAGGACCTGATCTTCACCGGCCGCCATGTGAAGGCCGACGAGGCGCTGGCCATCGGGCTGGTGGACCGGGTGGTGCCCGCCGACGAGGTCCATGCGCAGGCGCACGCCTGGGCGGCGCGGCTGGCGGCCGGGCCGGCGCTGGCGCTGCGGGCCGCCAAGGAGTCCGTCGACGCGGGCCTGGAGACCGACCTCGACACCGGGCTGACGATCGAACGCACCTGGTTCGCCGGGCTGTTCGCGACCGAGGACCGGGAGACCGGGATGCGCAGCTTCGTCGAGGAGGGGCCGGGCAAGGCCAAGTTCCGCTGAGGCGACTGGTGTTGACGGGGCGGATGGGGTTTGGCCGGTACACCATGCCTCGTGTGGGCGAATTGCGGAAAACCTCGTCACACCGTGACGGGGCCGCGCCGGCGGCTCCCATCGCCCCGTCGTACGCGGGGAGTTGTCGCAGGTCAGCGCGGTAGGGCCGAGCCTGTGCTGCCGTTGGCATATGTCGTCGGGGAGGCGCGGAGGCCATGATTCCGGACAAGGGATTCCACGGGTTCCGTCCCCCGACGCGACCGCGAACGGTCATCATGGGGGGCATGGCGGGCCTCGATGGAACGGAGCAGCCGCGGCCGCGGAGCGGCGCGGCCCCGCACTGGGGAACCCCCGGCGCGGACGGGGAGACGACCCCGGCTCCCGTGGAACCGGCGCCGGCCGCCCGGCCACCCGGCGGGCCCGGCCTGGTCGGGGACCCGACCCTGGGCGAGGTCCGGCTCCCCTCGCGCCCGCAGTCCGCGCGGACCGCGCGCCGGCTCACCGCCGCGATCCTGCTCCGCCAGTGGTCCCTCTCGCCGCAGCTCGCCGAGCACTCGGTGCTGCTGGTCTCGGAGCTGGTCGGCAACGCCGTACGGCACACCGGCGCCCGGACGTTCGGGCTGCGGATACTGCGCCGCCGCGGCTGGATCCGGGTGGAGGTGCGCGACCCCTCGCGCGGTCTGCCGTGCCTGATGCCGGTGCAGCCGATGGACGTCAGCGGACGCGGCCTCTTCCTCGTCGACAAGCTCTCGGACCGCTGGGGCGTGGATCTGCTGCCGCGCGGCAAGACGACCTGGTTCGAGATCCGGGTCGGCGACCGCTGAGCGCGCCCGCGCGGCCCGGCCCGTAAGCCTCCCCGGAGACGGGACTGGGGCCCGCCCGCGGGTGCCGCGGGGTGAGCCCCAGTACCCGGCCGCCCACGGGCGGAAGGGGGGTGCCCGCGCGGCCGGCGGCGGCCGGCCCCGCCATCGGCAGGGACCACCTCCCGCGCCCTTGGGGCAAGGGGGCCGCCGCGGACGACTATGGCAGGCCGGGCCACCCGCGGCCAAAGACCGCAAAACGGAAATCACCGGAAGTTCCGCCATCAAAGGAAGGGTGTGCCCGGGGTGACCTATGCCACCGCGATGGCTGTCGTTCGGGCGATCCGTAGGATGGGACGTTCCGAACGAAACGGCCCGACGGCAAAGGGGGGACCATGCACCGGCTGCGCCGCTCGGCGACGCTGACCCTGCTGCTCCTCCTCGCCGTCGCCTTCGGGCCGCTGCTCTGCCGGATCGGCGGCGACCAGGCATGGCTCGCCGGTCGCGCGGCGGCCGCCGCCGAGATCTGGCGGAGCGGCCCCGCGGGCCCGGCCGCGGCGTCCGCCGCGCACCCCGATGCCACCGCCCCCGTCGCGGTGGCCGACGGCGTCAAGAACTGCTCCGGCCGCCATGCGCCGAGCCCCGGCGAGGGCGCCCCGCTGCCCGCCCCGCACCGCGCCGAGCCGCTCGCCGCGGACGTCACCGCGCCCGGGCCGCTCGCCGCCGACCTGCCCCACCGGTTCGCGCTGGCCCGCCCGCCCACCGGCGGCGCCCCCGTTCCGGACCGCACCGCGCTCCTGCCCGTACTGCGGATATAGGCCGCCCGGACCCACCCCCGGCTGCCCTCTTTCCCGTACCTCCGCACCTCAGGAGCTTCCGCATGCCCGCTTCCGCCTCCCCTGCCCGCAAACTCGCCGCCGTCGGCGCGGTCCTCGCGCTCGTGGTGGCCGTGATCGCCATCGCCGTCGCGGTCGGCAAGACCGTCGAGAACGGCCGGGACACCACCGCCTCCGCCACCGCCCAGGACGGCGGCGCCTCCGCCGCACAGCAGGAGGACCCCGCCCAGCAGAAGCTGTACGACGAGCTGGCGAACCGCACCAGCCGCCGCACCCCCGGCGACCCGCTGGCCGTCGGCAAGCCCGACGCCCCGGTCGTCCTCGTCGAGTACGCCGACTACCAGTGCTCGTTCTGCGGCCGCTTCACCCGGGAGACCCAGCCCGCGCTGGTGAAGAAGTTCGTCGACGCCGGCACCCTGCGCATCGAGTTCCGCAACTTCCCCGTCTTCGGCGCCGACTCCGAGCGCGCCGCCCGCGCGTCCTGGGCGGCCGGCCGGCAGGGGAAGTTCTGGCAGCTGCACGACGAGCTCTACGCCAAGACCCGCAAGGGCGACGCGCTCGCCGAGGACAAGCTGGTCGACCTGGCCCGCACCGCCGGCGTGCCGGACCTGGAGAAGTTCCGCACCGACCTCGGCGGCCCGGCCGCCGCACAGGCCCTGAAGAAGGACCAGGACGAGGGCTACCAGCTCGGCGTCCAGTCCACCCCGTCCTTCCTGGTCAACGGCCGGCCGATCGCCGGGGCGCAGGACACCGCGGTCTTCGAGCAGGCCGTCGAGCAGGCCGCCGCGGCGGCGAAGAAGCACGGCGCGGGGGCCGGCAAATGACCTCCGACATCGGCTACCTCGCCGCCTTCCTGGGCGGCGCGCTGGCGCTGGTCAGCCCGTGCAGCGCCCTGCTGCTCCCGGCGTTCTTCGCCTACTCGCTGGCCGGCGCCGGCCGGCTGCTGGCCCGCACCGGGGTCTTCTACCTGGGGCTGGCCACCACCCTGGTGCCGCTGGGCGCCGCCAGCACCGCCGCCAGCCGGCTCTTCAACGGCCACCGCGACCTGCTGATCGCCGTCGGCGGCTGGCTGGTGATAGCCCTCGGCCTGGCCCAGATCCTCGGCCTCGGCTTCGCCTCCCGGCGCGCCCAGGCCGCGGCCGCCCGGATCACCCCGCGCACCGCGCTCTCCACCTTCCTGCTCGGCTGCGTCTACGGCCTGGCCGGTTTCTGCGCCGGGCCGATCCTCGGCGCGGTGCTCACCGTGACCGCGGTCAGCGGCTCGCCGCTCTACGGCGCCTCGATGCTCGCCGTCTACGCGCTGGGCATGGCGCTGCCGCTGTTCCTGCTGGCACTGCTGTGGGACCGCTTCCGGCTCGGCACCCGGGGCTGGCTGCGCGGCCGCGAGCTGACCCTCGGCCGGCTGCGGCTGCACACCACGTCCCTGGTCTCCGGCCTCTTCTTCATCGGCATCGGCGTGCTGTTCCTGCGCTTCAACGGGACCAGCGCGCTGCCCGGAATCCTGAGCCCGGAGACCGAGGCCCGGCTGGAGGAGTGGGCGGCCCGGCTGGGCAACGGCGTACCGAACGCGCTGCTGCTGGCGCTGGCCGCGCTGGCCGTCGCCGCGGTACTCGGCCGGCTCGCCCTGCGACCGGCCCGGCCGAACCGGAAGCGGGACACCGCGCCGGACCACGACGCGGCCGGCCCCGGCACCCGGGACCGCACGTCAGAGGCGCCCTAGCCGTCGCTACGCGCTCAGCCGGCGGTGCCAGCCCGGGTGCGGGCGGGGGCGGGTGCACGGGCGGACGTGCGGCTGCTGCGCGTCCGCCCGGCGACGGCGGTCGTTGCACAGCAGGCACTTGCCGTACCCCGGCGGCAGCGGGTCGTCCGGGTCGCCGTGGAGGGGGTCCACCGCGCCGTGCGGATGCAGGGCGCAGCCGGTCGGGCCGGCGGTCCCGCCCAGCGAACCGGCCACCGTCAGCGCCTGGCGCAGGACGTCGACGAGTCGGTCGGCGTCCCGCCGGGTCGGCGCGGCGCGGAGGGCGGAGGCGAGGTCGGAGGCAGTGGTCAGCGCGGTCTGGATCTCGGTCAGGCGTGCGTCACCCATGCCGTGGAGAGTAGGCGGCCCCACTGACAGTTGATCTTCCGATCGCACTTCGTGGCTTCCCATGGCCGGATGCATGCCCGCTCCGGCCCATGGTTTAGCACCGGGCCGGTGACCGCTCCCTTGCCGGCGCATGGCCGGACGGTGCCGGGGCGCGTCCGGTGGGGGCCGCGCCCCGCTCCGTTCAGGGCGCGATCGGCAGCGCCCGCTTGTGGGCGGTGAGGCGGTAGCGCCGCACGATCGATGCAAAGGCGGCCTGCGCGACCGGCTCGCCCTCCAGGAAGTCGTCGATCTGGTCGTAGCTGACGCCGAGGGCGTCCTCGTCGGGCTTGCCCGGGTCCAGGGTCTCCAGGTCGGCCGTGGGGACCTTCTCGACCAGCTCGGCCGGGGCGCCCAGCGCCCGGGCGAGAGCGCGCACCCGGCGCTTGGTCAGGCCGGTCAGCGGGACCACGTCGGCCGCCCCGTCGCCGAACTTGGTGAAGAAGCCGGAGACCGCCTCGGCGGCGTGGTCGGTGCCCACGACCAGGCCGTGCTCGGCGCCGGCCACCGCGTACTGGGCGATCATGCGCTGCCGGGCCTTGATGTTGCCGTGGACGAAGTCCTGGTGGTGGGCGTCGCGGAAGACGACGCCGGCGTCGACGGCGGCGGCCAGCGCGGCGTCGGCGGCCGGGCGGATGTCGACGGTCAGCAGGCGGTCGGCGCGCAGGAATTCCACCGCACGCTGCGCGTCCTTCTCGTCCGCCTGCTCGCCGTAGGGCAGCCGCATCGCGAAGAAGGCCGCGTCGTGGCCCTCGGTGCGGGCCCGCTCCACGGCGAGCTGGCAGAGCCGGCCCGCGGTGGTGGAGTCGACCCCGCCGCTGATGCCCAGCACCAGGGCGCGCAGCCCCGTCGACGTCAGCTGCGCTGTGAGGAAGGACACCCGGCGCTCGATCTCCCACTCGGCGTCGAACTCCGCGGGCACCTGGAGTTCGCGGGCTATCTCCTGCTGCAGGGCCTTGGCCGCCGGGTCCGTCACGGGTGCTCCTTACGCGATTGCGTCACGCACTGTGCGTCCGCCGCGGGATCGTGTCACGCGGAGTGTCCGCCAGGCGTGTCCGGTTACTGCCGGAGAAGTTTATGCCGGGTGCGCCCACTTCTTGAGCTCGGCCTTGCTGCCGAAGGCCATGACGTCCTTGTCCAGCGGCGAGTCGGTGTACTGGTGGATGCGCCACTTCGCCTTGATCCGCGGGTGGCCGGCGGTGACGTAGTCGGCGATCCACAGCCCGTCCGCGGCGTACGAGGTGCTGTCGCGGTGCAGCCAGAAGTCGCGGTTGCAGTAGAGCAGCACCCGGTGGGTGGGGCGCAGCTTCTTGACCTCGCGCAGGAACTCGTCCTTCTGCGCGTTGCTGGCGTAGGTGCCGGAGCCGGTGGTCTCCCAGTCGGCGGCCAGGAGGTCGCCCCGGAGCGAGGCGCACTTCTCGACGAAGTAGCGGGCCTGGGCGGCGATGTTGCCCGGCCACAGGAAGTGGTAGAAGCCGACCACGGCACCCGCTTCCCGGGCGCGTGCGGCCTGGGCCGACTGGTGCGGGTTGGTGTAGGAGCGGCCCTCGGTGGCCTTGATGAAGACGAAGTCCAGCCCCTTGGCCGAATAAGCGGTGTTGTAGGCGCTGACATCGACACCGTGCAGCATGAGCGGCCTCCTGCCCGTCGGACCTGCGGAATGCGAAGCGCCATCTGCTCGAAGCGGCTGCCGCCCCCTCAGCAGTTCAGCATGTTCACGACCGGAGACGCCAGATCGCCGCGCCGAAGTTCCCGGCGGCACAGGGGAGTTGGTGACGGATGGCGTGCGTGGGGCGGGTGGTGCGGGTGGGGTGGAGCATCGCGGCGGCCGGATGCACCCGGCCGTTACGGGCCCGCGTGTGCCCCCGTGCGTTTCAGGCCCGCGTGCGCCCGGCCGATTCAGGCCCGTGCCCCGTGCGTTTCAGGCCCGTGCGTGCCCCCGGGCCAGTGTCCGTACCCGGTGCCCGGCCAGTCCGAGGGTGCGGCGCACCGCCCGGGAGCGGCGGGTGGCCCGCAGCTCCTCGAAGAGCCGCAGATAGCGTTCGGCGACCGGCCCGGGGCCGTGCCGGCGGGCGCTCTCCCGGGCGGCCGCGCCCATCGCCCGGCGGCCCGCCGGGTCCCCGGCCAGGTCCAGCAGCGCCCCGGCCAGCGCCCGCCCGTCGTCGCACGGCACCAGCACCCCGCCCCCGCCGGCCCGGATCAGCTCGGTGGGGCCCGGCGGGCGGCCGGTGCCGACGACCGGGACGCCCCGCCGCATCGCCTCGACCAGGGCCGGTCCGGACGTCCCGGTCTCCGAGGCCGACGCGGCGATCGACGCCCCGGCGAACTCCGCCCCGTCCGGCGTCCGCGGCCCGCCCAGCTCCGCCCGGCCGCCCAGCCCCAGCCCGTCGATCAGGCTGTGCAGCCGGGCGCGTTCCGGGCCCTCGCCGTGGATCCGCAGCCGCCAGCCGGGGTGCTTGGCGCAGACCGCGGAGAACGCCTCGACCAGCAGGTCGAAGCGCTCGCCGGGGACCAGCCGGCCGGCCGCCGCGATGGTCTGTCGGCCGTCGCCGTCGCCGTCGCCGTCGCCGGTGTCCGGAGCGGGGGCGAGGCCGGCGGGCGCGGAGGCCGGGTCGGTGGGCGCGGAGGTCTCGGGAACTGTGGGGGGCGCGGGGACTGCGGGGACAACGGGTGGCAGGGCCAGCACCCGTACCCCGGGCAGCGGCAGCCGCGCCCGCCAGCGGGCCGCCGCCGCCTCCTCGGGGGCGACCAGTGCGTCCAACGCCCGGTAGGGACCGGCGAGTTCGGCCCCCAGTGCGGCCTCGCAGACGTCGTACCGCAGGGGCTCCTGGGCGATCCGCAGGGCCCGGCGGGGGCCGAAGCGCGCCAGCTGGACGTTGACCCCGGTGCGGGTCCCGACGAGGACGTCGGCGTCGGTGCCGCGCAGGAACTCCGCCGCCCGCAGCTCGACCAGCCGGCTGTACTGGTGGTGCTGCCCCTCGGCGCGCGGGACGTCCGGCGCGGGCTCGCCGAACAGCGGGTGCGCCATGTCGTCGCTGCCGATCCGGGTGTCCACCAGCGGCACCAGCCGCAGCCGCGGGTCCACCGCGCACCGCGGGACCTCGCGGTGCCGCAGCATCGAGACCAGCTCGACATCGTGCCGGTCGGCGAGCGCCGCGGCGAGGGCGAGGGTGCCGCGCAGGGCGGGGCCGGCGGCGTACGCGTTGTGCAGCAGCAGGGTGATCTTCATGGGGTGTCTTCCGGGTGTCGCGCCCAGGGGCGCCCGAACCGCGCCCCGGAGGCGCCGGGTGTCCGTGCCGCCGGCCGGGCCGGGCCCGCGGCCGGTCCCCGCGGGCGGCCCGTCCGGCACCGGCCACCGTGGCCCCACCGGGTAAGCCGCGGGCGTGCCCCGGGTGAGAGACCGGTAAGAAAGCGCCCGGCGGACCGGCCGCCCGTCGGCCCCGCGCAGCGCCTTGGCAGACTTGCCGGGTGACCCACTCCGTGCTGCTCGCCGAGGACGACCGCCCGATCCGCACCGCGCTGGAACGTGCCCTGACCCTGGAGGGGTACCGGGTCACCGCCGTCGCCGACGGCATCCAGGCGCTGGCCGCCGCCCACCGCGAACGGCCCGACGTGATCCTGCTGGACGTGATGATGCCCGGCATCGACGGGCTCCAGGTCTGCCAGGTGCTGCGCGCCGAACAGGACCGCACCCCGGTCCTGATGCTCACCGCCCGGGTCGAGACCGCGGACCGGATCGCCGGCCTGGACGCCGGCGCCGACGACTACGTCGTCAAGCCCTTCGAGGTCGAGGAGGTCTTCGCCCGGCTGCGGGCGCTGCTGCGCCGCACCGCCGCGCCGCCGGCCGCCGACGGCACCGGGCCCGGCGAGCCCGGCGAGGGGTACGATGGCCGGGACAGCGGCGTCGTCGAGGCGGCCGACCTGCGGATCGACGGCCCCTCCCGGCGCGCTTGGCGCGGGCAGCGCGAACTGGAGCTGACCCGCACCGAGTTCGAGCTGCTGGAACTGCTGGCCCGCAATGCCGGGATCGTGCTGGACCACTCCACCATCTACGACCGGATATGGGGCTACGACTTCGGGCCCGGCTCCAAGAACCTCGCGGTCTACGTCGGCTATCTGCGGCGGAAGGTCGACGTGCCGGGCAGCCGGCCGCTGATCCACACGGTGCGCGGCGTCGGCTATGTGCTCCGCGAGGACTAGATGAGCGGGTCCGGGCGCCGCGGCCTGTTCGCCCGGCTGTCGGCGGCCCGGTGGGCCGTACGGCGGCCGGCCTGGCTGCGCGCCCGCAAACCGGCCAGTCTGCGCACCTCCTTCGCGCTGGCCTTCGCCGCCGGCGCCGCCGGGGTGACCGTCCTGGTCGGCTTCCTCAGCTACGACGCGGCCGCCCGACTGGTGCGGCTGGACGAGAAGTCGGTCTTCACCCAGGTCGTCCGGGACCTGCGGGCCCAGGTGCGGGAGCGGCCGCACACGCCGGCCGACTACACCACCGGCCGCGGCCGCGGTGACGACGGGCCGCGCGACGAACTGACCGGCGCCACCCGCACCGACGTCCAGGTGCTGGCCGCCGACGGCCGGATCGCCGAGGCCGGGCACCCCGCGCTGCCGGCCGGCGACCGCGCCCGGCACCTCGCCGCCGGGCAGCGGGCCGGGGACTGGGAGGAGCGGGTCGCCGACCTCGGCGACACGGAGTACCACGTCGCCACCGTGGCGCTCGGCGGCGGGCGCGGCGCCGTCCAGGTGGCCCAGAAGTTCAGCGGCACCGAGGACCTGCTCGCCGCGCTCCAGCAGCGCACCGTACTGCTGGCCGCCGGGGTGGTCGCGCTGGCCGGGGCCGTCGGCTGGTGGCTGGCCTGCCGGATCACCGGGCGGCTGGTCCGGCTGACCGCGGCCGCCGAGCGGGTCGCCGCGCACGGCCGGACGGACGTGGTGGTGCCGGTCGCGGGCCGGGACGAGGTCGCCCGGCTCGGCCGGGCCTTCGACGACATGCTGGGCCGGCTGACCACCGCGGTGCGCGACCAGCAGCGGCTCGTCCAGGACGCCGGACACGAGCTGCGCACCCCGCTGACCTCGCTGCGCACCAACATCTCGCTGCTCAAGCGCTTCGACGAGCTGCCGCCGGACGCCCGCGGGGAACTCCTGGCCGACCTGGCCGGCGAGGCCCGCGAGCTGACGGACCTGGTCAACGAGCTGGTCGACCTGGCGGCCGGGCAGCGCGACGACGACCCGCCGGCGGACGTCCGGCTGGCGGAGGTCGCCGAGCGCGCGGCGGCCTCGGCCCGCCGCCGGACCGGCCGCGAGATCACCGTGCGGGCCGACCGCCCCGCGCTGGTCGCGGGCCGCCCGGCCGCTCTGCACCGGGCGGTCAGCAACCTCCTGGAGAACGCCGCCAAGTTCGACGCCGAGGGCACCGCGCCCATCGAGGTCGTGGTCACCGGCGCCCGTGTGGAGGTCCTCGACCGCGGCCCGGGCATCGCCGACTGCGACCGCCCCTATGTCTTCGACCGCTTCTACCGCGCCCCGGCCGCCCGCGGCCTGCCCGGCTCCGGCCTGGGCCTGGCCATCGTCCGGGAGATCGCGACGGCGCACGGCGGCCGCGCCTACGCCGCCGCCCGGCCCGACGGCGGCGCCCGGCTGGGATTCACGGTGCGCGCCACGGGGGCGGACGGGACGGACGGCGGGACGGACGGCGGGACGGACAAATAGCGGGGTGGCCGACGGGGAGGGCGAGGACGTGGGCGGGGTGGCGTTGCCGTGACGGCGGCGGGCCGGCGGGGCCGGGGACGGCAGGGCGCCACGGCGGGGCCTCCGCGGCCGCGGGGCCGGCCCTAGCGGCCCACCGGCTCCCCCTGGGCCGATTCCACCGTGCGGTGGAGGTCGGCCGCGGCGTCCACCGCGCCGGCCGCGGAGACGGTGACGCAGGCCAGCAGGGCGGCGGCTATCAGCCGATGGCCGACCGGTGCGGCGCGGCCGCGGGGGCGGCCCGCCGGGCGGTCGGGGGTCAGCAGGGCGGCGACCCGGCGGGGTACCGGGCCGGTCGTCGCGGCGAGCGCCGTGCTCGGGCGGGGCGCGGCCGCGGTGTGCGTGCGCGCGGCCAGCGCGGCGCGGCCGATGGCCCGGGCGGTGACCTGCCGGTCGCCCACCCGGGAGGCGGCGGACTCGTCGGCCCAGCGCTCCAGCGCGTACGCCAGCGGGGAGCGCAGGCCGCGGAGCAGCGGATGGCAGGCCGCGGCCAGCGCGGCGGTCAGCAGGAAGAGGTGGTGCCGGCCCGCGAGATGGGCGCGCTCGTGGGCGAACAGCGCCTCGCGTTCGGCCGGTGGCAGCGCCCGCAGCATCCCGACGGTGACCACCACGCGGCCCGGCCGGCCCGGGAGGGCGTAGGCGTCGGGCACCGCGTCCGGCAGGACGCACAGGTCGCCGGCCCGGCCGTGCGCGTCGGCGGCGCGCCGGGCGGTGCGCAGCTCGGCGCGGTGCCGCAGGGCGCGGCGGGCGACCGCGCATGCGCAGAGGGCCAGCAGCGCGCCGGCGACCGGGGCGGCAGGGACCGTCACCGCCGCGTCGGTGCCCCGCAGCGCCCGCTCCAGATGGCCGAAGGCCGCGACCGGCGGCAGCCGCAGCGCGCCAGCGGCGGTGAGCAGGCACAGCGCCGCGACCGTGCAGGCGGCCAGTACCGCGGCGCAGCCGGCCAGCAGCCAGGCCGCGGCGCGCGGCGGCAGCGACTCGGCCAGCCGCCGCGCGGTGGGCACGGCCAGCAGCGGCACCAGCAGCGGGATCCAGACCGCGAAGATCATGGCGTCGTCCCGGGGCCGGAACCGGGGGCCGGGCCGGGCGCGTCCGTCTCGTCCAGCAGCGAGCGGAGCAGCCGTTCGTCCTCGGTGGTCAGCTCGGAGACGAAGCGGGCGAGCGCGGTGGTGCGGTCGTCCTGCTTGTCCAGCTCGCTGCGCATCCGCCGGGCCGTCAGGCCGGCGGAGTCGTGTATCGGCGAGTAGGCGAAGCCGCGGCCGGCCCGGGTGCGGGAGACCGCGCCCTTGTCGTACAGCCGGCTGAGGATGGTGGTGACCGTCGTGCGGGCGAGCTCGCCGCCCAGCTCGCCCTGGACCTCGGCGGGCGTCAGCGGCCCGTCGGCCGCCCACAGCGCCGCCAGCACGCTCGCCTCCAGCTCGCCGGCGGGGCGGCGGGCCGCGGGGGATGCCTCCGACATGGAACGCCCTCCACCCTTCCGTCGTCTACAGTTCCGTAGACCGTCTACGTGGCTGTAGACGGTCGGGCCGGTCGCTCGGCAGGCCCGAGACCCATTATGGGAGGGGCCACCGACATGGCCGTAGCGGCCGCCGCACTGTCCGCCACCGCCGTCACACAGGCGGTCAACGTCCTCGACGCCGGCTCACTGCTCGCCGCCTTCGGCGCGCTCGGCGTCGCCGTCGTCCTCTTCGCCGAGACCGGCCTGTTGGTCGGCTTCTTCCTGCCCGGCGACTCCCTGCTGTTCACCGCCGGGCTGCTGTGCGCGCCCGGCGTCGGCGGCGCCGTCCACCTCGCGCTGCCGCAGGTCCTCGCCGCCGCGGCCGTCGGCACCCTCGCCGGCTCGCAGACCGGCTACTGGATCGGCCGCCGCGGCGGCCGCGCCCTGCTCGCCGGGGGCCGTTCCCGCAAGCTCCGCGAGGGCGCCGCCCGCGCCGAGGAGTACCTGGCCCGCTACGGCCACGCCAAGGCGATCGTCCTGGCCCGCTTCGTGCCGATCGTCCGCACCGTGCTCAACCCGCTCGCCGGCGCCCTCAACGTGCCGGCCCGCACCTTCGCCGTGTGGCAGGCGGCCGGCGGCCTGGGCTGGACGCTCGGCCTCACCTTCGCCGGATACGCCCTGGGCTCCTCGGTGCCCAACGTCGACCGGTATCTGCTGCCGGTCGTCGCCCTGGTCGTCCTGATCTCGCTGAGCCCGATCGCGCTGGAGGTGCTCCGCTCGCGCGCCGGGCGCCCGGCCCGCGAGCCGGACGCGGCGCCCGGCGATGCGCCGGATCACGCCTCCGCGCCACCGGCACCCCGACCGACCCGGCACACTTAGGGAGCACGACGGGCGGCCGGCGCACCACGCGACCCGCCCGGCACCCGGCCCGCGCACCCCGCGCCGACCCGCCAAGGAGTAAGCCCAGTGACCGACCTCGCCTTCGGCGGAGCCTCGATCGACGGCGGCCTGTACACCTCAGTGACCGGCTTCGCCCAGGACATGCCGCACTTCCTCAACGTCCTGGTCTCCTACTGGACCGACCTCGGACTGGGGGTCTTCGCGCTGCTGATGCTGGTCGCCTGGTGGCGCGCCCGGCAGCGGCTCGGCGGCAGCTCCCGCCGCCGGCTGGCGCGCGGCGAGGGCCGGCACACGCCACCGGTGGCGATGGCGATGGCGCTCGCCGTCCCGGTCGTCGTCGTGCTGGCCTACGTGGCCAACGACGTGGTCAAGAGCTTCTTCCACGAGCAGCGGCCCTGCCAGACCCTGCACGTGGTCACCGTCGAGCCGTGCCCGGGGCTGGGCGACTGGTCCTTCCCCAGCAACCACTCGGCCATCGCCGCCTCCGCCGCGATCGCGCTGCTCCTCCTGGACCGCCGGATCGGCGCCCTCGCCGTCCCGGCCGCGCTCCTGATGGGCGCCTCCCGGGTCTGGGTCGGCGCCCACTACCCGCACGACGTCGCCGTCGGCCTGGTCGTCGGCACCCTGGTCGCCGCGGTCTGCATGCCGCTCGCCCGGCGCGCCGCGCCGCTCGTCGAACGCGTCCGGGAGACCCCGCTGCGCCCCCTGGTCGCCACCCGGTGACGCCGCCGGGGGCGCCGCCGGAGCGGGCCCCCGGCCCACCGTGCGACGGCGCGCGCCCGGCCCCCGGCCGCGGCCCGCGCCTCGGCGCGCCCCCCGGCCGCCTCCTCGTCCTCGCGGCGCTCGCCGCCGCCCTGTTCACCGCCGCGGCCGTCACCACGGCCCTGCGGCACGGCGCCCCGCTCGCCCCCGAACGGGCCGCCCTGCACTGGTCCACCGCCCACCACGGCGAGCCGCTGCGCTCCCTGGCCGGCGCCCTGACCGCCACCGGTACCGGCGCCGTCCCCTACCTGATGGCGCTCCTCGCCGGCCTCCTGGCCGGCCGCGGCACCGCCGGCCGGCTCCGCGCGGCGGCCTGCGCGCTGCTCGTCCTCGCCGCCGGCCAGGCCGTCCGCGGCGGCCTGATGGAACTGCTCGCCCGGCCCCGCCCGCCGCACGCCGACTGGGCCGCGCACGCCTCCGGCCACTCCTTCCCCTCCGGCCACGCCACCACCGCCGCGCTGGCCGCCGGCATCCTGGCCTGGGGCGTGCTGCGCCGCGCCCACCCCGGCACCGGCCGCTTCTGGTGCGCCCTGCTCGCCCTGTGGGCCCTCGGCGTCGGCCTGACCCGCGTCTACCTGAGCGTCCACTGGGCCGGCGACGTCCTGGCCGGCTGGCTGCTGGCCGCCGCCCTGCTGCCGCTCGCGCTGCTCCTCGACCCCCTGGCCGTCCCCCGCCCGCCGGCCCCCGAGGAACCTCCCCCCAGCGCTTGACCATGATTGGCCGACGAACGCCCCAGGTCTTCGCCAAGGCCGCATGGACCCCCACCGGGGCGAGCACCACTGTCCTGGGCACCGGTGAGCGCGCCCGAACGCCGCCGGCGCCGCGCCCGTATCCGCACCAGCGCAGCACCGAGGGGGACCGCAATGACCCAGCAGACGAGCGCCCCGCCCACCCGCCGCCCGGCCGGCCCCCGCGGCCGCTGCCCCGCCGCCGCGGCCGCCGATCCCACCCCGTGCGACGGCCCGCCCGACGCCGCCACGCTGGTCGACCGCCACGGCCGCGAGGTGGCCGGCTGCGTCCGCCACTGCGCCCGCCTCCTCCCCGGCCTCGACGGCGGCCGCGTCCACCCCTTCGTCCCCGCCCCGCAGGCCCTGGACATCTACTTCCGTGCCTGCGAACTCCCGCCGTTCGCCTGGGAGATCGGCCGCTGACGGCGCCGGCCCGCGCAAACGCCCCGGGCGCCGGCGAGACACTGCTCGCCGGCGCCCGGGGCGCGGAGTCCGGGTGGGACTCAGCACTCGATGATGTTCACCGCCAGCCCGCCGCGGGCGGTCTCCTTGTACTTGACGCTCATGTCGGCGCCGGTGTCCTTCATGGTCTTGATGACCTTGTCGAGGGAGACGTGGTGGCGGCCGTCGCCGCGCAGGGACATCCGGGCGGCGGTGACGGCCTTCACCGCGGCCATGCCGTTGCGCTCGATGCACGGGATCTGGACCAGGCCGCCGACCGGGTCGCAGGTCAGGCCGAGGTTGTGCTCCATGCCGATCTCGGCGGCGTTCTCGACCTGCTCGGGGGTGCCGCCGAGGACCTCGGCGAGACCGCCGGCCGCCATCGAGCAGGCGGAGCCGACCTCGCCCTGGCAGCCGACCTCGGCGCCGGAGATGGAGGCGTTCTCCTTGAAGAGCATGCCGATGGCGCCGGCCGCGAGGAGGAAGCGCACCACACCGTCCTCGTCGGCACCAGGGACGAAGTTGACGTAGTAGTGCAGCACCGCGGGGATGATGCCGGCCGCGCCGTTGGTGGGGGCGGTCACCACCCGGCCGCCGTCGGCGTTCTCCTCGTTGACGGCCATGGCGTAGAGGGTGACCCACTCCATGGCGCGGGCCGCCGCGTCGCCCTCGGAGCGCAGTGCGCGGGCGGCGTTGGCGGCCCGGCGGCGGACCTTCAGACCGCCGGGGAGGATGCCCTCGCGGGACATGCCGCGGTCGACGCAGCCCTTCATGACCTGCCAGATCTCCAGCAGGCCGGCCCGGATCTCCTCCTCGGTGCGCCACGCCTTCTCGTTCTCCAGCATCAGCGCGGAGATCGACAGGCCGGTCTCCCGGGAGAGCCGCAGCAGCTCGTCGCCGGTGCGGAAGGGGTGGGTCAGGACGGTGTCGTCGAGCTTGATCCGGTCCTCGCCGACCGCGTCCTCGTCGACGACGAAGCCGCCGCCCACCGAGTAGTAGGTCTTCTCCAGCAGGGGCGCGCCCGCCGCGTCGTAGGCGAAGAGGGTCATGCCGTTGGCGTGGTACGGCAGCGACCGGCGGCGGTGCAGGATCAGCTGGGTCGGCTCGTCGAAGTCGATCTCGTGCGCGGTGCCTATCTCGGCACCGAGGAGCCGCAGCCGGCCGGTGGTGCGGATGCGCGCCACCTCGTCGTCGGCGGTCTCGACGTCGACGGAGCGCGGGGAGTGGCCCTCCAGGCCCAGCAGCACCGCCTTGGGGGTGCCGTGGCCGTGGCCGGTGGCGCCCAGCGAGCCGAAGAGCTCGGCGCGGACCGAGACCGTCTGGGCGAGCAGACCGTCCTTCTTGAGCCGGCCGGCGAACATCCGGGCGGCCCGCATGGGGCCGACGGTGTGGGAGCTGGACGGGCCGATGCCGATGGAGAAGAGGTCGAAGACGGAGATGGCCACGGGGGCTGACTCCCTTGTCTGCTCGTGGTGGACGGGTGGAGCACATCGGGGCAGGACGGGGTGATTCCGGCCCGACAGTCGAGCGTAACCCGCTCGCGGGGGAATGCCGCCGGACGGGAGGCGGCGGGTAGGGGAAGCCCTCGGGGCGGGAGGGAGAACGGGGATCGGGGGAGCTGCGGCCGGACGGCGGCGCCGGTGGGCGGGGGACGGGCGTCCGCGCAGGCGGAAGGGGCCCCGGGGCGGCTCTCCGGCCCGGGGCCCGGTGGGGCGGCGGGCCGGAGAGCCGGTCCGCCGCCCGCGGCTACCGGGGGCCGCGGCGCCCCGGCGGCCGGCCCGTCACAGCGACGGGTACAGCGGGTACTTCTCCGCCAGGGCCGTGACCCGGGCCTTGAGCGCCTCGCGCTCGTAGGTGGGCTTGAGCGCCTCGGCGATGATGTCGGCGACCTCGCGGAAGTCCTCGGCCTGGAAGCCGCGGGTGGCCAGCGCGGGCGTGCCGATCCGCAGGCCGGAGGTGACCATCGGGGGCCGCGGGTCGTTCGGGATCGCGTTGCGGTTGACGGTGATGCCGACCTCGTGGAGGCGGTCCTCGGCCTGCTGGCCGTCGAGCTGCGAGTCGCGCAGGTCGACGAGGACGAGGTGGACGTCGGTGCCGCCGGAGAGCACCGAGACGCCGTGCTCCCGGACGTCGTCCTGGACCAGGCGCTCGGCCAGGATGCGGGCGCCCTCCAGGGTGCGCCGCTGGCGCTCCTTGAACTCCTCCGACGCGGCGACCTTGAAGGACACCGCCTTGGCGGCGATCACATGCTCCAGCGGGCCGCCCTGCTGGCCGGGGAAGACCGCGGAGTTGATCTTCTTGGCCAGCTCGGCGGTGGACAGGATCACACCGCCGCGGGGGCCGCCCAGCGTCTTGTGCGTGGTGGTGGTCACGACGTGGGCGTGCGGCACCGGGGAGGGGTGCAGCCCGGCGGCCACCAGGCCGGCGAAGTGGGCCATGTCGACCATCAGGTACGCGCCGACCTCGTCCGCGATCCGGCGGAAGGCGGCGAAGTCGAGCTGGCGCGGGTAGGCGGACCAGCCGGCGACGATCAGCTTGGGGCGGTGCTCCTTGGCGAGGCGCTCGACCTCCTCCATGTCGACCAGGTTGGTCTTCTCGTCGACGTGGTAGGGCACCACGTTGTAGAGCTTGCCGGAGAAGTTGATCTTCATGCCGTGGGTGAGGTGCCCGCCGTGCGCGAGGTTCAGGCCCAGGATGGTGTCGCCCGGCTTGATCAGCGCGAACATCGCGGCGGCGTTGGCCTGCGCACCGGAGTGCGGCTGGACGTTGGCGGCCTCGGCGCCGAAGAGCGCCTTGATCCGGTCGATGGCGATCTGCTCGACGACGTCGACGTGCTCGCAGCCGCCGTAGTAGCGGCGGCCCGGGTAGCCCTCGGCGTACTTGTTGGTGAGGACCGAGCCCTGGGCCTCCATGACGGCGACCGGGGCGAAGTTCTCCGACGCGATCATCTCGAGGGTGGACTGCTGGCGGTGCAGCTCGGCGTCGACGGCGGCGGCGACGTCGGGGTCGAGCTCGTGCAGGGAGCTGTTCAGAAGCGACATGGGACTTCCTGGAGAGAGGGGGAGGGGGCGGGGCGCCGCGGCCCCGCCCGGGCGGTGGCGGGCGCCGGCGCGGGGCGTCAGCCGGCGGCGAAGGCGGTGTACTCGTCGGCCGTGAGCAGGTCCTCCGGCTCACCGCTGATCTTCACCTTGAACAGCCAACCGCCCTCGAACGGGGCGGAGTTCACCAGCGAGGGGTCGGCGACGACGTCCTCGTTGACCGCGGTGATCTCGCCGTCCACGGGCGAGTAGAGGTCGCTGACCGACTTGGTCGACTCCAGCTCACCGCAGGACCCGCCCGCGGTGACGGTGGCCCCGACCTCGGGGAGCTGCACGAAGACGACGTCGCCGAGCGCGTTCGCCGCGTGCTCGGTGATGCCGACCGTCGAGACGCCGTCCTCGGCGGCCGACAGCCACTCGTGCTCCTTGCTGTAGCGCAGCTGCTGGGGGTTGTCCATGGCTCGATTCTCCTGTACGCGGGGGTGTGATCGTGAATGGGGGGCGCCTCCCGGACGGCGTCCGCGAGGGTTGTCTCGCCCTGTGAGACACGCGGCGCCGGACGCGACGGCACGGGCCCGTGGCGGGCGCCGCGGACGGCCCGGCGCCGGCCGCTACTTCTGCCGCTTGTAGAAGGGCAGCGCGACGACCTCGTACGGCTCGTGGGTGCCGCGGATGTCCACCCGGACGCCCTCGGTGCCCGGTGCGGCGTGCGCCGCGTCGACGTAGGCCATGGCGATCGGCCGGCCGAGGGTGGGGGAGGGCGCCCCCGAGGTGACCTCGCCGATCACCGTGCCGTCGGCGGCGACGACCGGGTAGCCGGCGCGCGGCACCCGGCGGCCCTCGGCGAGCAGGCCGACCAGCTTGCGCGGCGGGTTCTGCTCGGCGCGCCCGGCGGCCGCCTCCAGCGCCGCGCGGCCGACGAAGTCGCCCTCCTTCTCGAACTTCACGACCCGGCCCAGGCCCGCGTCGAAGGGCGTGAGCGCGGTGGTCAGTTCGTGCCCGTACAGCGGCATCCCCGCCTCCAGGCGCAGGGTGTCGCGGCAGGACAGTCCGCACGGGACCAGTCCGACGTCCCTGCCCGCCTCGGTCAGCGCCTCCCACACGGTGACCGCGTCGGCCGGCCGGACGAACAGTTCGAAGCCGTCCTCGCCGGTGTAGCCGGTCCGGGCGATCAGCGCCTCGACGCCGGCGACCGTGCCGGGCAGGCCGGCGTAGTACTTCAGTCCGTCCAGGTCGGCGTCGGTCGTTTTCTTCAGGATGCCGGGGGACTCCGGGCCCTGGACCGCGATCAGCGCGTAGGCGTCCCGGTCGTCGCGGACCGCGGCGTCGAAGCCCGCCTGCCGGTCGGCCAGCGCGTCCAGCACCACCTGGGCGTTGGCGGCGTTGGCGACGACCATGAACTCCCGCTCGGCCAGCCGGTAGACGATCAGGTCGTCGAGGATGCCGCCGTCGGCAGCGCAGATCATGGTGTAACGGGCCCGGCCGACCTTCAGGGCGCCGATGCTGCCGACCAGCGCGTGGTCGAGCAGCGCGCCCGCCTGCGGGCCGGTGACGGTGATCTCGCCCATGTGGGAGAGGTCGAACAGGCCGGCGCGGGTGCGCACCGCGAGATGCTCCTCGCGTTCGCTGCTGTAGCGCAGCGGCATGTCCCAGCCGGCGAAGTCGGTCATGGTCGCGCCGAGCGCGCGGTGCGTGGCGTCCAGCGCGGTGTGCCTGGCGGCATTACTGCGTTGACGGCGGGGGGCATCAGTCATCGTTCTGGGCTCCCAGGCATGGGTGACAAGACGGTCTCCCCATCTGTCATCGGAACCTGAGAGGTTCACCGGGAGCCCACGAACGGGCCCGGTTTGCACCTTGGGTGGAGCCGTCCCTCTTCAGCCGGGCAGGGGCTCGCTTTTCAGATCTGCCTCGCCCGCGCGGTATAGGGGCCTGAGAGATTCAAGGGAGGACTTGCTCCTTCGGCGCCCCGCCGTGGCGGCCGGGGACTCTCCCGCGCGGATTCAAGCGGCCGGTATGGAGTTGGCTGGCTGCGCACGAGTGACCAGTGGTGTGCCCGTGGCGGCCACATCATTACACGGGATCGCCGGATACAGGAGCCCCGGATACCGGAGCCCGGCCGCCGCTCGGTGGACGACCGCCCCGCCGCACCCCTCGGCCGCCTCCCGGATCCGGTGGCGCACCTGGCCGTCACTTGCTGCTTATTACCTTTTCTTGACACTCTGCGGGCAGGCGGGTTCACGAACCCGGCCCGATCCGAGGGGGAGGGGCGATCACGTGCACAGCGAAGCGGCGTACGCGACGACGGCGGGGGTGGCGGGGGCGGCACCGCCGGGGCTCGCACCGGCGGCACCGGCCCCGCCCCGGGCGACGCACCGCCCGCGCCCCGCGGCCCGGCCCGCCCGGCCCCGGATCACCGACCTCCGGCTCCGGGACGGCGCCCGTACCGCCCGCACCGCCTCCCGCACCGCCCTCCGTTTCCCGCCCGGTGACCTCGTCGTGGTCTCCGGACTGCCGGGCAGCGGCAAGAGCACCCTGATGCGGCGGGTGCTGCCGGAGCGCGACGGCCGCGGCGCCCCGGTGCACCGCCTCGACTCCCAGGACACCCGCGCGCGTTGGGAGCGCGGCCGGCTGCGCCGCCTCCCGTACGCGCTCTACCGCCCGCTGGTCCGGGCCGCGCACTACGGCGCGCTGCGCCGCGCGGTCCGCTCCGGCGGGAGCGTGGTGGTGCACGACTGCGGGACGCTGGCGTGGGTGCGCCGCTGGCTCTCCCGGGCGGCCCGGCGCGACGGCCGGGCGGTGCACCTGGTGCTCCTCGACGTGCCGCCGGAGGCGGCGCTGACCGGCCAACGGGCCCGCGGCCGCAGGGTGTCGAGGTACGCCTTCGCCCGGCACCGCCGTGCGGTGCGCCGGCTCCTGGCCCGGGCCGAGCGGTCCCGGCTCCCCGCGGGCTTCGCCTCCGCGGTGCTGCTGGACCGGCCCGCCGCCGCGGCCCTGGAGCACGTCACCTTCGGGTGAGACCACCGGCTTCGGCGTGCGCCGCTCCGCCCGTTAGGGTCTGATCCACCGGCGGGTGAGCGGGCCCGCCGCCAGGGTCAGGGGCCGGGCAGCGCGGCCAGTAATGGGTGGGTGAGATGAACTATCCGGACGATTACCCGCAGCACGGCGGTGCGGTTCCGGGGCAGATGCCGGACGCGGGGATACCGCAGTCGGCCTGGCCGGCCAACGAGCTGGAGCAGGTGCTGGCCGCGTCGGTCGGGCACCCCGGGGCCGGCGGCCGGATCGTCGAGGTGCTGGGCCGCAGCCCGGTGTGGGTGCCGCTGCCCGAGGGCGGCGGCCCGGACAGCGCCGGCCCCGGGGCGGCCGGCCTGGACCTGCCCACCGTCGAGATCGGCGGCGCCGCCTACGTCCCGGTCTTCAGCTCCGAGCAGGAGTTCCTGAAGGTCGTCGGCACCCACCTGTCGTACACCGTCGCGCCCGCCGTGGAGTTCGCCCGTGGGCTGCCGCCGATGCTGGGCATCGCGGTCAATCCGGACGGCACCGTCGGCGTCCCGCTGCCGCCGCCCGCGGTGGCCGAACTGTGCCGCGCGGGACGGACGGAACTGGACGGCCCGCAGGCCGCCGGCGCCCGGGTGCGGCTCTTCGAACCGGACTGGCAGGACGAGCCGGTGGACTTCCTGGCCGCCGCCGGCCTGGAGTTCTCCGGCACCGGTTCGGTGCTCGGCGCCCGGCGCGCGCTGGCCAGCGTCGAGGGCGACACGCCGGCGCTCTTCGTGGGCGTGCAGCTGGACGCCGCTCCGGAGCGGCTGTACGACGGCAGCGCCCGCGACGAGGTGCTCGCGGCGCTGGGCCGGGCGCTGGGCCGGGTGCCGGTGCCCTGGCCCGTCCAGCTCGTGCTGCTCGACGTCGCCCAGGGCGACCCGGTCGCCGACTGGATGCTGGAGCGCGTGCGGCCCTTCTACACCCGGGACCACTCGTAGGGGCTGCCACCGGGCAGACCCTAAGCTGGTGGCGCGACGGCCGGGCGCAGGCCCTGCCGGGAGAAGGGACGGACCACGTGAGCGCGGGTGCGCATCAGGGAGCGGCGGCGGCCGACCACGTCGAGCAGATGCTGCGGCAGGTCGCGCCCGGGCGCTATGACGCCTACGAGGCACTGCTGCAGGCCCTCGCGCACGGGCAGGTCTGGATGCTCCTGTGGCACGGCCGGGCCGGTCAGCCGGACGCCCAGTACGGCAACATGGAGGTCGACGGGCTGGGCTACGCCCCCTGTGTGACCTCCGCCGCCGAACTCGCCGCCTCCGGCTGGACCCGCGACCACGAACTCCTCAGCGGCCCCGAGATCGCCGCCTCCCTCTTCCCCGACCGCTGGGGCCTGTGGCTGAATCCGCACGCCCCCGGCGGCGGCGTCGGCATCCCCTGGCTCGACCTGCGCCGGATCGCCGCCGGCCTGGACCGGCTGCCCGCCGGTCCGCTGCGGATCTCCGAACCGGTCATCGACATCCCGCAGTTCTACGCCCTGCTCGCCCAGAACGCCCACCGCACGCCCCCGGTGCGGTCGTTGCGCCGGGCATGGGTCCAACCCGCCCTCGGCGCCCCGTATCTGGCGATCGGGCTGGATCTGTACGACACTGGGCAGCCGGCGGTGGACGCCGCGCGGCTGATGATCCAGCAGTCGATGGGCGCCGTACCGGACGGCCTGCCGGTCTCCACGGTCGCCATGAACGACGAGTACGACCCGGTCGGGATGTGGATGCGGGCCTGCGCCCGCCCGTTCTTCGACCGCGACGGCTACGCCCAGCCGCCCGTCCCCGGCCCCACCTACGGCTACGGCCACCCGCGCCCTTACTGATCCCCGCGGATCGTTCCGACCGGTCTCCACCGCTCCCCGCGCCCGCCCGCGGGGCCTTTGCGCACCGTCCGCCTCGCGGTGAATTCCCCCCGTCCGCCCGGCAGTTGACGGCTCCGCCGCCCGCCGCGCGCACCGCTCAGTCCGCATCGTTGTTCGTATAACGGAAGCCTGCGGGCCACATCACAGTTACGCATCCATTCCACGCCAGGGCTGGTTTGTGATCGCGACTCGGATGAAGACTCCCGGCATCGAGGACCCTCGGTCCTTTGTACGAGCGCCATCCGCCACCGGAGTCCTGCACTTTTCAGCCGTCCGCAGGGCCGACTCCCCGCGAGAACCACGGGAGACGGCGGCAGGGGAACACCAGTGAGGTAGCGACAGGCCGCCGCCGCGGCCGGGCACAGGGCCGGGCTCCAACGGCCGGGAGGGGTTCTGAGGCACCGTGACCGCACCGATCGAGACCACCGCGGCAGCTGCTGAGGCGCAGCCGGAGGCGGTGCTGAAGGGCGTCGAGAGCAAGCGGATCGAGGGGCGCTCGCTCGGCCAGATCGCCTGGCTGCGCTTCCGCCGCGACAAGGTCGCCATGGCGGGCGCCGTCGTCGTCGTCCTGCTCATCCTCGTCGCCGCGCTCTCCCGGCCGCTGCAGCACCTTTTCGGCCTGGACCCCAACCAGCCGCACCAGGACCTGATCGACCCCAACACCACGCTCCCCAAGGGGGACTTCGGCGGGATGAGCGCCGACCACCTGCTGGGCGTGGACCCCAAGTTCGGCCGCGACCTGCTCTCCCGCATCCTGGAGGGCTCGTGGGTGTCGCTGCTGGTGGCGTTCGGCGCGACGCTGCTGTCGGTGGCCATCGGCACCGTCCTCGGCGTGGTCGCCGGCTTCTACCGCGGCCGGGTGGACGCCTTCATCAGCCGCCTGATGGACGTCTTCCTGGCGTTCCCGCTGCTGCTGTTCGCCATCGCCATCTCCGCGTCGCTGCAGGGCGGCGCGTTCGGCCTGGACGGCCTGCCGCTGCACATCTCGGTACTGATCTTCGTGATCGGCTTCTTCAACTGGCCCTACATGGGCCGGATCGTGCGGGCCCAGACCCTGTCGCTGCGGGAGCGGGAGTTCGTCGCCGCCGCCCGCGGCCTGGGCGCCCGCGGGCCGTTCATCCTCTTCCGGGAACTCCTGCCCAACCTCGTGGGACCGGTCATCGTCTACTCGACGCTGCTGATCCCCTCCAACATTCTCTTCGAGGCGGCGCTGAGCTTCCTGGGCGTCGGCATCCAGCCGCCCCAGTCGTCCTGGGGCGGCACGCTGACCCAGGCGGTCAAGTACTACGAGGTCGACCCCCAGTACATGATCGTCCCCGGCCTCGCGATCTTCGTCACCGTGCTGGCGTTCAACCTGCTCGGTGACGGCCTGAGGGACGCGCTGGACCCGCGCAGCCGCTGACCGGCCGCCGGCCCCGGACACCTCACCACCTGCCGTTTCGAACTGACGTTTCTCGACGAACGAGGGGACACCGAGCATCATGCGCAGGTCACTTCCGGTCGCGACGCTCGCGGCCATCACCAGTGCGGGCCTCCTGCTGGCCGGCTGCAGCGGAAAGGGGTCCGCCGACAGTTCGGCCGGGGCCAACGCCGCCACCAAGAGCGTCGTCAACGCCTCGGACGAGAAGGGGGGCACCGTCACCTACGCGATGAGCGACGCCCCCGAGTCGTTCGACCCGGGCAACACCTACTACGCCTTCGTCTACAACTTCAGCCGCCTGTACGCCCGTCCGCTCACCACCTTCAAGCCGGGTCCCGGCACCAAGGGCAACGAGCTGGCCCCGGACCTCGCCGAGTCGCTCGGCAAGTCCAGCGACGGCGGCAAGACCTGGACGTACAAGCTGCGCAAGGGCCTGAAGTTCGAGGACGGCACCCCGGTGACCTCCCAGGACGTCAAGTACGCGGTGGAGCGCAGCAACTTCGCCCGCGACGTCCTCTCGCTGGGCCCCAACTACTTCCAGCAGTTCCTGGTGGACAACGACGGCGGCTACAAGGGCCCGTACAAGGACAAGAGCAAGGAAGGGCTCAAGTCCATCGAGACGCCCGACGCCCAGACGATCGTCTTCCACCTGAAGAAGCCGTTCGCCGAGTTCGACTACCTCGTCAGCGCCCCGCAGACCGCGCCGGTCCCGCAGGCCAAGGACAAGGGCGCGGACTACACCAAGTCGGTGGTCTCCACGGGCTCGTACAAGTTCGAGAGCTACCAGGAGGGCAAGCAGCTCACCCTGGTCCGCAACCCGAACTGGTCCGCCGCGAACGACCCGCTGCGCAAGCAGCTGCCGGACAAGATCGTCCTCAACCTCAAGGTCGCTCAGTCGACCATCGACAAGGACCTCCAGTCCGGCAACACCCTGGTCGACATGGCCGGCCGCGGCGTGGACGGCCAGACCCAGGCCCAGCTGCTGACCGACCCCAAGGAGAAGTCGAACACCGACAACGCGCCCGGTGAGCGCCTGGTCTACACCGCGATCAACACCAAGGTCGCGCCGTTCGACAACGTCGAGTGCCGCAAGGCCGTCGAGTACGCCGTCGACAAGAAGGCCGTGCAGACCGCGCTGGGCGGTCCGATCCGCGGTGACATCGCCTCCACGGTCCTGCCCACGGACCTCGCCGGCTACCAGAAGTCCGACCTGTACCCGCAGAAGTACAACGGGGACAACCTGGACCTGACGGAGGCCCGGGCGCACTGGAAAAAGTGCGGCGCCGGCAACGTCACCACCACCATCCTGGCCCGCAACGACCGCCAGGACGAGATCGACGCGGCCACCTCGGTCATCGGCTCGCTGAAGAAGATCGGCATCAACGCCAAGATCCAGTCGTACCCGACCAGCAAGTACTTCTCGGACTACGCCGGTGTGCCGGCCTTCGACAAGTCCAACAACGTCGGCCTGATGATGATGCAGTGGGGCGCCGACTTCCCGACCGGCTACGGCTACCTCCAGCAGATCCTGCACGGCAAGGCGATCAGCCAGTCCGGCAACAGCAACCTCTCGCAGCTGGACGACCCCGAGATCAACAACCTGCTCGACACCGCCATCGCCAACACCGACCAGGCGGCCCGCGAGAAGGCGTACGGGGACATCGACCGCAAGGCGATGGAGCAGGCGGCGATCGTCCCGCTGACCTACTTCAAGGTCCTGCTGTACCGCTCGCCCAAGGCCACCAACATGGTGTCCAGCTCGGCCTGGAGCGGTGAGTACGACTACCTCAACATCGGCGTCAAGAAGTAGCAGCCCTGGAAGGAAGGTGAAGGCATTGGTGCCCGCGGGCCGGTCGCTCCCGGCCCGCGGCACCGGCGCCGCATCCCCGTGTTCTCGTACATCATCCGCAGGTTGATCAGCGCGGTGATCCTGCTGCTGATCGTCAGCGCGGTCACCTTCGGCATCTTCTTCCTGCTGCCGAAACTGGCCGGGCAGTCCACCGACCAGCTTGCCCAGCAGTACATCGGAAAGGCCCCCACGCCCGCGGACATCGCCGCGGTGAAGCACAACCTCGGCCTGGACAAGCCCGTGTACGAGCAGTACTGGGACTTCCTCAAGGGCATCTTCGTCGGCGTCGACTACAAGTTCGGACCGGACGCGGCCACCTGCCATGTGCCGTGCTTCGGTTACTCCTTCAAGACCCACCTGGAGGTCTGGCCGGAGATCCAGTCCCGGCTCCCGGTGACGCTGTCGCTGGCCGCCGGCGCCGCGGTGCTCTGGCTCCTCTCCGGTGTCGCCACCGGCGTGCTCTCCGCGCTCCGCCCCGGCTCGTTCTTCGACCGGCTGGCGATGGGCGTGGCGCTGGCCGGCGTCTCGCTCCCGATGTTCTTCACCGGTGCGCTGGCGCTGGCGCTGTTCACCTACCAGTGGCCGCTCTTCGAACGCAGCGACTACATACCCCTGCTGGACGACCCGGCGGGCTGGGCCCGCACCCTCGTCCTGCCCTGGGTGACCCTGGCCTTCCTCTACTCCGCGCTCTACGCCCGGCTCACCCGGGCGGGCATGCTGGAGACGCTGAGCGAGGACTACATCCGCACCGCCCGCGCCAAGGGCCTGCGGGAGCGCCGGGTGGTGGTCCGGCACGGTCTGCGGGCCGCGCTCACCCCGATCATCACCGTCTTCGGCATGGACCTGGGCCTGCTGCTCGGCGGTGCGCTCATCACCGAACAGGTCTTCTCGCTCAAGGGAGTCGGGGCCTTCGCGGTCGACTCCATCAACGCCAACGACCTGCCGAACATCCTCGGCGTCACCCTGCTCGCCGCGTTCTTCATCGTCCTGTGCAACCTGGTGGTGGACATCCTGTACGCCGCCGTCGACCCGCGGGTGAGGCTCACGTGACCGACTCTTCCGAGGACAAGACCACGGCGGCCGAGGCCCCCGCCGCCTTCCTGGAGGTGCGGGACCTCAAGGTGCACTTCCCCACCGACGACGGCCTGGTGAAGTCCGTCGACGGGCTGACCTTCAGCCTGGAGAAGGGCCGGACGCTCGGCATC
This sequence comes from Streptomyces sp. MspMP-M5, assembly GCF_000373585.1. Lineage (GTDB taxonomy): Bacteria > Actinomycetota > Actinomycetes > Streptomycetales > Streptomycetaceae > Streptomyces. The sequence goes on along the minus strand of NZ_KB891889.1, from coordinate 62,919 downwards.
GTCGGCGAGTCCGGCTCCGGCAAGTCGGTGACGTCGCTGGCGATCATGGGCCTGCACCGGGCCTCCCGCCGGCAGCGCGGCACGGTGCGGATGTCCGGCGAGATCCGGCTGGACGGCCGGGACCTGGTCGCCGCCGACCCCGACGAGGTGCGCCGGCTGCGCGGCCGCCGGATGGCGATGATCTTCCAGGACCCGCTCTCCGCGCTGCACCCCTTCTACACCGTCGGCAACCAGATCGTGGAGGCGTACCGCGTCCACCACGACGTGAGCAAGAAGACCGCGCGCAAGCGGGCCGTCGAGATGCTCGACCGGGTCGGCATCCCGCAGCCCGACAAACGCGTCGACGACCATCCGCACCAGTTCTCCGGCGGGATGCGCCAGCGCGCCATGATCGCGATGGCGCTGGTCAACAACCCCGAGCTGCTGATCGCCGACGAGCCGACCACCGCGCTGGACGTCACCGTCCAGGCGCAGATCCTGGACCTGATCCGCGATCTGCAGAAGGAGTTCGGCTCGGCGGTCATCATCATCACCCACGACCTGGGCGTGGTCGCCGAACTCGCCGACGACCTGCTGGTGATGTACGGCGGCCGGTGCGTCGAGCGGGGCCCCTCGGACCAGGTGTTCGCCACCCCGCAACACCCCTACACCTGGGGCCTGCTCGGCTCGATGCCACGGATCGACCGCGACCAGACCGACCGGCTGATCCCGGTGAAGGGCTCGCCGCCCAGCCTGATCAACGTGCCGTCCGGCTGTGCCTTCAACCCCCGTTGCCCGTACGCCGACGTCCCCAAGGACGACGTCACCCGCACGGTGCGCCCCGAACTGCAACAGGTCGACGGCCGGCACTTCTCCGCCTGCCACCTGTCGCAGGAGGAGCGCGAGCGTATCTGGACCGAAGAGATTGCGCCGAAGCTGTGACCGAGACGAACGAGCCGAACGAGACGGCCGAGAAGAACGAGACGGCCGCGGCGACCGCGAAGACCGGGCAGCCCGACGAACCGCTGTTGCGGGTGCGTGGGCTGGTGCGGCACTTTCCGATCACGAAGGGGCTGCTCAAGCGCAAGGTCGGCGCCGTGCAGGCGGTCGACGGGATCGACTTCGACGTCTTCCCCGGTGAGACGCTGGGCGTCGTCGGGGAGTCCGGCTGCGGCAAGTCCACCATGGGCCGGCTGATCACCCGGCTCGACGAACCGACCGGCGGCACCGTCGAGTTCGGGGGGCAGGACATCACCCACCTCTCCCCGGGCCGGCTGCGCCCGCTGCGCCGCGACATCCAGATGATCTTCCAGGACCCGTACGGTTCGCTGAACCCGCGGCACACCATCGGCGGGATCGTCTCCACCCCCTTCCGGCTCCAGGGCGTCGAGCCCGAGGGCGGGATCAAGAAGGAGGTGCAGCGGCTGCTGGAGCTGGTGGGCCTGAGCCCGGAGCACTACAACCGCTATCCGCACGAATTCTCCGGCGGCCAGCGCCAGCGCATCGGCATCGCCCGGGCGCTGGCCCTCAAACCCAAGCTGGTGGTCGCCGACGAGCCGGTCTCGGCCCTCGACGTCTCCATCCAGGCCCAGGTCGTCAACCTCATGGACGACCTCCAGGAGGAGCTGGGCCTGACCTACGTCATCATCGCCCACGACCTCTCGGTCATCCGGCACGTCTCGGACCGGATCGCGGTGATGTACCTCGGCAAGATCGTCGAACTGGCCGACCGCGACGCGCTGTACGCCTCGCCGCTGCACCCGTACACCAAGGCGCTGCTCTCGGCCGTACCGGTGCCCGACCCCAGGCGGCGCACCCAGCGCGACCGGATCCTGCTCAAGGGCGACGTCCCCTCGCCGATCGACCCGCCGTCCGGCTGCCGGTTCCGCACCCGCTGCTGGAAGGCGACCGAGGAGTGCATCACCACCGAACCGCCGCTGGTCCAGCTGCGGACCGGGCACCAGGTGGCCTGCCACCACCCCGAGGAGGCAGCCGACAACGCCCCCTCGGACAGCGGAAGTTCGGCACGTCAGGCATCAACTGACCAGTGACGCCTGACGACTTGGTAAAGTCGCTGGTGAAATGGGGCGGGAGAGTGCAGAGTCGGCGCGGTTGTTGTACTCGCATCCGCGTACCTGAAGGGACGGCTCATGGCACTCTCCCGTTCTGCCCGTCGCTCCTCCCGCTGGCTCGCCCTGGCCACCGCGGTGGCCTCGGCCGCCACCATCGCCGCGGCCCCCGCGGCCACGCCGGGCGCCCCCGGCATCGGCGACCCCTACTTCCCCGGACTGGGCAACGGCGGCTACCGGCCCCTCCACTACGACCTCGGCGTCAGCTACCACCCCGACTCGGGCCGGCTCGACGGCCGGGCGACGCTGACCGCCCGGGCCACCCAGGACCTCTCCGCCTTCGACCTGGACCTGCAGAAGCTGACCGTGGACCGGGTCCTGGTCGACGGCCACCGCGCCGGCTTCTCCAGAGCCGGCGACGAACTCGTCATCCGGCCCGGACGGACGCTCGCCCGCGGCCAGCGCTTCGCGGTCACCGTCGTCTACCACGGCGTCCCGCAGCCGCTCAGTGGCCCGATCGTCTTCGGTTCGAAGTACGGCTGGATGAAGACCAAGGACGGGGTGTTCGTCGCCTGCGAGCCCAACGCCGCCTCGACGTGGTTCCCCTCCAGCGACCACCCGGACGAGAAGGCCACCTACGACATCCGCATCGACGCCCCCAAGGGCCTGACCGGGGTGTCCAACGGGCGGCTGGTAGGCACCGGCGAGCACGGCGGCCGGGCGTGGTTCCACTGGCGCGAGAGCCGCCCGATGGCGCCGTACCTGGCCACCGCCACCATCGGGAAGTTCGACGTGCGCACCGGCACCACCCCCGGCGGCACCCCGATCTACGTCGCCACCGACCCGACCCTGCCCGCCGGCAAGGTCGACGTCTACGGCGTCACCGCGGCGGCCACCGACTACTGGTCGAAGGTCTTCGGGCCGTACCCCTTCGAGGAGACCGGCGCGATCGTCGACGACATGCCGCAGGCCGGCTTCTCCCTGGAGGTGCAGTCCAAGCCGGCCTACTCCGCCGTCCGCAACGAGACCACCATCGTCCACGAGCTGGCCCACCAGTGGTTCGGCGACTCGGTCTCGGTCCGGCAGTGGAAGGACATCTGGCTGAACGAGGGCTTCGCCACGTACGCCCAGTGGCTGTGGGCCGAGCACAAGGGCACCGCCACCGCCCACGACTCCTTCCGCAAGGCGTACCAGGGCATACCCGCCGACGACCCCTTCTGGAAGATCAAGGTCTCCGACCCGCAGCGGGACACCATGTTCGCAGGCGCGGTCTACGAGCGCGGCGCGATGACGCTGCAGGCGCTGCGCGAACGCATCGGCGACAAGGCGTTCTTCAAGCTGCTGCCCACCTGGACCGCGCAGCACCGCTACGGCAACGCGGACACCGCCGATTTCATCAGGCTCGCCGAGAAGGTCTCCGGCCGACGGCTGGGCGACCTCTTCCACACCTGGCTGGACACCCGGACCCGGCCCGCCCTGCCGGGGAAGTGACCGGCCGGACGCCGGGCCGCCGCTAGCCGGCGTCGGCGTCGGCGTCCTTGCGCCGCCGGTCGCGCAGCTGCTGCGGCCGCGGCAGGTGCAGCCCCAGGTACACCGCGCCCATCCGCAGCCCGAACACCACCCCCGCCGAGACCGCCGCGGCGGGGGTGGCCCCGCTCCCGAGACGGTCCATCAGCAGATAGCAGCAGGCGCCGGCCAGCGCCGCGATGGCGTAGACGTCCTCGCGCAGCAGCAGCGGAGGGAACTCCCCGCACAGCACGTCGCGGAGGACCTCACCGGCGACGCCGGTCAGCACCGCCAGGATGATCACCGCCAGTGGGGTGGCGCCCGCCGAGATCGCCGCCCGGGCCCCGATCACCGTGACCACGGACAGCCCGATGGCGTCCACCACCAGCAGCGACTTCCGCGGCAGCGACCAGAAGCGCAAGTAAAGGATGGTGCCCACGCCGACGCAGATGATCACCGTCAGCAGCACCCAGTCGTGCGTCCAGTACAGCGGCCGCCGGTCCAGGATCAGATCGCGCAGCGTGCCGCCGGAGATGGACGCGGCGAACGCGAGCACCAGACCGCCGAACGGGTCCATGTTGGCGCGGTAGGCCGCCAGCACGCCGCTCGCCGCGAAGGCCGCGACCCCGACCAGGTAGAGCACATGAAGCATGCGGTCATGATGACAGCCGCGGATTCGGGCTCTCCGGCCGCGCTCCCGGTCCACCTCCGCCCGTTCCTTGAAACTGGCACTACCGGTCGGTAACAAAGCCGTGTAGCGTGCCGCCATGGCAACGGTGACCGCAGGAAACAGCGAGTTCGACCGCGACACCGCGGTCACCCGGCGCGCCCCGGGCGTCTACGACGCCCACCTCTCCGCGGGCTGGACGATCATCAACGCCGTCAACGGCGGCTACCTCCTCGCCCTGATCGGCCGCGCCCTCGGCGACGCCCTCCCGCACCCGGACCCGCTCACCCTCACCGCGCACTACCTGACGGCCTCCGTCCCCGGCCCCGCCGTCGTCCGCACGGACGTGGTCCGCACCGGCCGCACCCTCTCCACCGGCACCGCCACCCTCGTCCAGTTCGCCGACGACGGCACCGAGGTCGAGCGGATTCGCGTGCTGGCCACCTACGGCGACCTCGCCGCGCTCCCCGACGACGTCCGCACCACCGCCAAGCCCCCGGCCATCCCGCCCTACGAGCACTGCCCGGGCCCGGACAGCGCCCCCGGCGGCCGGCCGGCCATCCCCGGCAGCACCGCGATCGCCGGGCGCCTGGACCTCCGGCTCGACCCGGCGACGGCCGGCTGGGCGGTGGGCGCGCCGTCCGGCAACGGCGAGATGCGCGGCTGGTTCGGCCTGGCCGACGGCCGCGACCCCGACCCGCTCTCCCTCCTCCTGACGGTCGACGCGCTGCCGCCCACCGCCTTCGAACTGGGCCTGCGCGGCTGGGTCCCCACCGTGGAGCTGACCTGCCACGTCCGCCACCGCCCGGCCCCCGGCCCGCTCCGGGTCGCCATCACCACCCGCAATCTGGCCGGCGGCTTCCTGGAGGAGGACGCCGAGGTCTGGGACTCCGCCGACCGCCTGGTGGCCCAGTCCCGCCAACTGGCCCGCACGATCCTGGTGCCGTAACCGGGGCCGCGTCGGATACCCCGGTTACCCCATGAACTCCCGCAGTGCCACCGCCAGTTCGCCCGACGTGCTACGGAACGTCCGATCCAACGGCCACTCCGTCATGAGCGTCAGGCTAGTTACTCCTTACGGGGGGTCGAGGCGGCGTGTGCGGGTCCGTCGGCGGCCCGGCCAGAGCGTGCGCCCCGTCAAGTGCGCCCCAGCCCCGGGGCGCGCGCCCCGGGTCGGCTCGTAGAATCAGCGCACCATGGTTTACCTCGACCACGCCGCCACCACCCCGATGCTCCCGGAGGCGGTGCAGGCGATGACCGCCCAGCTGACCGTCACCGGCAACGCGTCCTCCCTGCACGCCGCCGGCCGGCGGGCCCGGCGTACCGTCGAGGAGGCGCGGGAGTCGCTCGCCGCCTCCCTGGGGGCGCGGCCCAGCGAAGTCGTCTTCACGGCGGGCGGCACGGAGGCCGACAACCTCGCAGTGAAGGGGCTGTACTGGTCCCGCCGGGCAGCCGATCCGGCCCGCACCCGGATCCTCGTCAGCCCCGTCGAGCACCACGCCGTCCTGGACGCCGTCGAGTGGCTCGCCGAGCAGGAGGGCGCCACCGTCGACTGGCTGCCCGTCGACGGCCACGGCCGGGTGCACGCCGACGCGCTGCGCGCGGCGCTCGCCCGCAACCCCGCCGACGTCGCCCTGGCCACCGTCATGTGGGCCAACAACGAGATCGGCACCATCCAGCCGATCCGCGAACTGGCCGAGGTGGCAAGGGAGTTCGAGATCCCGCTGCACTCCGACGCGGTGCAGGCGGTGGGCCAGCTGGACGTGGACTTCGCCGCGTCCGGGCTGGCCGCGATGACCGTCTCCGGCCACAAGATCGGCGGCCCGTACGGCATCGGCGCGCTGCTGCTGGGCCGCGAGCACGCCCCCGTGCCGGTGCTGCACGGCGGCGGCCAGGAGCGCCACGTCCGCTCCGGCACCCTCGACACTCCCGCCATCGCCGCGTTCGCCGCGGCCGGCCGGCACGCCGTGGCGCACCGCGAGGAGTTCGCCCGCGAGATCGGCGCGCTCCGCGACGACCTGGTCAAGGCGGTCCGGGCGGCCGCCCCCGACGCCCTCCTCGGCGGCGACCCCGACCCGGCCGGCCGGCTCCCGGCCAACGCCCACTTCACCTTCCCCGGCTGCGAGGGCGACTCCCTGCTGCTCCTCCTGGACGCCCAGGGCATCGCCTGCTCCACCGGCTCCGCCTGCACGGCCGGCGTCGCCCAGCCCAGCCATGTCCTGCTGGCCACCGGCATGTCCCAGGACCTCGCCCGCGGCACCCTGCGCTTCTCGCTCGGCCACACCTCCACCGCCCAGGACGTGGCGGCCCTGGCCGAGGTCATCGGCCCGGTGGTGGAGCGGGCGCGGGGCGCGGGGCTGAGCTAGGGACGGACGGTACCGCCGAGCCGAGCCGGATGAGTGGGTCCGGAGCCTGCCGGTCCGGCGGGGCGGGCCCAGGGGCTGTGCCCGCCCGCGGGTCACGTCCGGGGCGCCGGGCGGCGCAGTTCCGCGCGGACCAGGGCCAGGTAGCGGTCCCAGTCCCAGTGCGGCCCGGGGTCGGTGTGGTCGGTGCCGGGCACCTCGACATGGCCGACGATGTGCTCCCGGTCGGCCGGGAAGGCGTACCGGCGGCAGATCCCGGCGGTCAGCCGGGCCGACGCGGCGTACAGCTCCGGGGTGAAGGACTCCGGCCGGTCCACGAACCCCGCGTGCTCGATGCCCACGCTGCGCTCGTTGTAGCCGCGGTTCCCGGCGTGGAAGGCCACGTCCAGCTCGCGGACGGCCTGTGCGACGTGGCCGTCCCCGCGGACGACGTAGTGCGCCGACGCCTCGTGGAACGGGTCCCGGAAGACCTTCAGCGCGGTGGCGAAGCTGCCCTGGACGACGTGGACCACCACCCGGTCGACGGTGTAGTCGTCGGGGCGGTTCGCCTGCCGGTAGTTCGCCGGGGACGCGGCGGACCACTGGGCGCCGGCGAAGTCGACCTCGCCCTCCTTGCGCGGCCGGCTGTTCCCGGGCAGCCGCCACCACCAGTACGCCAGCTCCTCGCGGGCCGCCACCGCCGCCGCGCCCGCGGCCACCGCGGCACCGCCGCCGAGCAGCAGCGCCCGGCGCCGGGTGAGCCGCCGGCCGGTGCGCTTCCCGGACGCCGCGCCCTCCGCGCCGGCCGCCGCCGTCGTCTCCGCCACGCCCTCCGCCTCCTCCACGCTCTCCACAACGCTTTTCGGGCGTTCTCCGGTTCCGTCTACTCTGGAGGGGTTATGACTGATGCCGCCGCCCCCCGCCGCCTCCGCGTCCTCGCCGCCATGTCCGGCGGGGTGGACTCCGCCGTCGCCGCGGCCCGTGCCGCCGAGGCGGGCCACGACGTCACCGGCGTCCACCTCGCGCTGTCCGAGAACCCCAAGTCGTTCCGCACCGGGGCCCGCGGCTGCTGCACCATCGAGGACTCCCACGACGCCCGCCGCGCCGCCGACGTGATCGGTATCCCCTTCTACGTCTGGGACCTCGCCGAGCGCTTCCGCGAGGACGTCGTCGAGGACTTCATCGCCGAGTACGAGGCCGGCCGCACCCCGAACCCGTGCCTGCGCTGCAACGAGAAGATCAAGTTCGCCGCCCTCCTGGACAAGGCGCTCGCCCTGGGCTTCGACGCGGTCTGCACCGGCCACTACGCCAAGGTGATCCGCAACGACGACGGCACCCGCGAGCTGCACCGCGCCACCGACATGGCCAAGGACCAGTCCTACGTCCTCGGCGTGCTCGACGACCGCCAGCTGGCGCACGCGATGTTCCCGCTCGGCGACACCCCCACCACCAAGGCCGAGATCCGCGAAGAGGCCGCCCGCCGCGGCCTGTTCGTCGCCAAGAAGCCCGACAGCCACGACATCTGCTTCATCGCCGACGGCGACACCCAGGGCTTCCTCGCCAAGCGGCTGGGCACCGCCGAGGGCGCCATCGTCGACGAGTCCGGCACGCGGCTCGGCACCCACGACGGCGCCTACGGCTTCACCATCGGCCAGCGCAAGGGCCTGCGCATCGGCACCCCCGCCCCCGACGGCAAGCCCCGCTACGTCCTCGACATCTCCCCGGTGGACAACACCGTCACCGTCGGCCCGGCCCGCTCCCTCGACGTGACGGCGCTCACCGCGATCCGCCCCCGCTGGTGCGGCCGCCCGCCGGAGTCCGGCCCGGCCCGGTACACCGCCCAGCTGCGCGCGCACGGCGGCGAGACCGAGGTGACCGCCGAGCTGGTCGGCGGCACCGAGCTGCGGGTCGACTTCACCGAGCCGGTGCGCGGCGTCGCCCCCGGCCAGGCGATCGTGCTCTACGACGGCACCCGGGTCGTCGGCTCGGCGACGATCGCCGGCACCACCCGCCGGACGGCCGCCGCCGGGGCCCCGCAGCAGCAGGCCGGCTGACCCACCGTCACCCCGCCGCCGGCAGCCCCGTCCCGGCACCCCGACCCGCCCCGGCGCCGCCCGGGACAAATGTCATGGCCAAGTAGGGACAGTTGAGACTGCCGGCCGGGTGCCCCCGTGCCCGAGGCTTGGACCGTCCGCCACGGTGCAGCAGGCACCGGGCACGGCCCGACTCGGGGGAGACCATGGAGAGCCGGCAGCAGTCCACCGGAAGTCAGCTCGGCAAGGCCCTGATACCGCTGGTCGTCGACGCCGGCGTTCCGATGGCGTCGTACTACGTCCTCAGCAGCGGCTTCGGCATGAGCGACGTGGCCGCGCTGGCCTGGAGCAGCGTCGTGCCGGCGCTGCGCACGGTCTGGGGCCTGGTCCGGGAGCGCAGCGTCAACGGCCTGGCGCTGCTGATGCTGGTCGTCAACGTGGTGGGGCTGGCGACGAGCACCCTCACCGGCGACCCCCGGCTGATGATGGCCAAGGACAGCGCCACCAGCAGCGTCATCGGCCTCGCGATGCTGCTCTCGGTGGGCCTGGGGCGGCCGCTGATGACCGCCGGCCTCAAGCCCTGGGTGACGAAGGGCAGCCCGGAGGCGGACGCCGCATGGGACCGGCTGCGGGCGCACAGCGCGCGGTTCCGGCGGCTGGAGCGGCGGTTCACGCTGATCTGGGGAGCCGCGCTGCTGACCGAGTGCGTGGTCCGGGTCGTCTGCGTCTACCTCCTGCCGGTGCACGTCATGGTGTGGCTGGGCACGGTGCTGACGCTGCTGTCGATCCTGGTGGCCTCGATGGCCGGCGGCGCCTGCAGTGCCGAGTACATGGGGCGGCTGGTCGAGGCCGACATCCGGGACGCGCGCCGGGACGCGTCCGACGGGGCCGATGGGGTCGGCGGGGCCGGCGGCGACCGGGCCGCCGCGGTCGCCGTTCCCTCCGGCGTCTGAGGCGGCGCCGCGCGGGAGTTGGGGGAATCGCGTACAGATCGGGCGCGCCGGGCACCCCGCCCTCGATCGGCGGGGCCCGTTGCGCATAAGGTCGGCGATGCGACGGGACAACAGAGCCCCGCGTCGACGGTTCAACGGCGATCCGGACGGCACGCGGCTTTCGTCGGCCACGAAGGGAACGGAAGTCATGCCGACTGTTCACACTGGTGCCACGCACGGCGGTCCCACCGCCGGGCTCACCGCCCTGCATGCCGAGCTGGTCCGTCGGAATCCCGGTGAGGCGGAGTTCCACCAGGCGGCCCTGGAGGTCCTGGAGACGCTCGCCCCGGTGCTCACCGCCCGGCCGGAGCTCGCCGAGGCCAGGGTCCTGGAGCGGATCGTCGAGCCGGAGCGGCAGATCATGTTCCGCGTGCCCTGGCAGGACGACTCCGGCGAGATCCGGGTCAACCGCGGCTTCCGGGTGGAGTTCAACAGCGCCCTCGGCCCGTACAAGGGCGGCCTGCGGTTCCACGCGTCCGTCAACCTCGGCATCGTGAAGTTCCTCGGCTTCGAGCAGATCTTCAAGAACGCGCTGACCGGCCTGAACATCGGCGGCGGCAAGGGCGGCAGCGACTTCGACCCGCACGGGAAGTCGGACGCCGAGGTCATGCGCTTCTGCCAGTCCTTCATGACCGAGCTGCACCGCCACCTCGGCGAGCACACCGACGTACCGGCCGGCGACATCGGCGTCGGCGGCCGCGAGATCGGCTACCTCTTCGGCCAGTACCGCCGGATCACCAACCGCTGGGAGGCCGGCGTCCTCACCGGCAAGGGCCTGTCCTGGGGCGGCTCCAAGGCCCGTACGGAGGCCACCGGTTACGGCAACGTGCTCTTCACCGAGCAGATGCTCAAGCAGCGCGGCGAGGAGCTCGACGGCCAGCAGGTGGTCGTCTCCGGCTCCGGCAACGTCGCCCTCTACACCATCGAGAAGGCCCAGGCGCTCGGCGCCAACGTCGTGACCGTCTCGGACTCCGGCGGTTACGTCGTCGACGAGAAGGGCATCGACCTGGCGCTGCTCAAGCAGATCAAGGAGGTCGAGCGCGGCCGGGTCCGCGGCTACGCCGAGCGGCGCGGCGGCTCGGCCAAGTACGTCCCCGGCGGGCGCGTGTGGGACGTCGCCTGCGACGTGGCGCTGCCGTCGGCCACGCAGAACGAGCTGGACGCGGACGCCGCCCGGATCCTGGTCCGCAACGGCGTCAAGGCGGTCTCCGAGGGCGCCAACATGCCCACCACCCCGGAGGCGGTGGCGCTCCTGAAGGACGCCGGCGTCGCCTTCGGCCCGGGCAAGGCGGCCAACGCCGGCGGGGTGGCGACCAGCGCGCTGGAGATGCGGCAGAACTCCGCCCGCGAGGCGTGGTCGTTCGAGCGCGCCGAGGGCGAACTCGCCGCCATCATGCGCGGGATCCACGACACCTGTTTCCAGACCGCCGAGCGCTTCGGGCTGCCCGGTGACTACGTCGCGGGCGCCAACATCGCCGGCTTCGAGCGGGTCGCGGACGCGATGCTGGACCAGGGCCTGATCTGACGCCCCCGTTCACCCTGCGGGGCGCCGCGGGTGCCCCGTAGGGTGAACGGCATGAACATCTGCGTCTTCTGCTCCGCCGCCGACCTCGACGACCGTTATGTAGTGCCCGCCCGCAAGTTCGCCGAAATGATCGGCAAGGGTGGACATGCCCTGGTATGGGGCGGTTCGGACACCGGCCTGATGAAGGTCATGGCGGACGGCGTCCAGGAGGCCGGCGGCAAACTGCTCGGCGTCTCCGTGGAGTTCCTGGCGCACAAGGCGCGCGCCGGGGCGGACGAGATGATCGTCACCAAGGACCTCGCCGAGCGCAAGGCGCAGATGCTGGCGCGGGCCGACGCCGTCGTCGTCATGGTCGGCGGCACCGGCACCCTGGACGAGGCGACCGAGATCCTGGAGCTGCGCAAGCACGGGATGCACGACAAGCCGGTGGTGCTGCTCAACACCGCCGGCTTCTACGACGGGCTGCAGACCCAGTTCCTGCGGATGGCGGCCGAGGGCTTCCTGCCCGTCCCCCTCTCCGAGCTGGTGTTCTTCGCCGAGGACGGCGCGGCCGCGCTGGCCTACCTCGAGCAGCGGGCGAGCGCCCGGGGCTGACCTGCCGCCAGGGGCCACGCCGTAGGATCGGCCCCATGGGTACGCATTTGATCACAGGCGCGGGGTCGGGCATCGGAGCGGCGGTCGCGCGCAGGCTCGCCGAGCGCGGGGAGGAACTGTGGCTGCTCGCGCGGGACGTCGGCCGGGCCAAGGAGCTGGCCGAGCGGTTCCCCGGGGCGCACACCCTGGTCGGCGACCTCTCCGCCCCGGAGAAGCTCGACTGGGCGCTGGGCCACCAGCGGCTGCCGGAGCGACTGGACTCGATCCAGCACATCGCGGGCGTCATCGAGCTGGGCGCGGTCGGCGACCTGCCGGCCAAGGCGTGGCAGCGGCAGCTGACCGTCAACCTCGTCGCGCCCGCCGAGCTCACCCGCCTGCTGCTGCCGCTGGTCCGGATCGCCAAGGGCGACGTGGTCTTCGTCAACTCCGGTGCCGGGCTGACCGCGCACGCCAACTGGGGCGGCTACGCGGCGAGCAAGCACGGGCTGAAGGCGCTGGCCGACGCGCTGCGCGCGGAGGAGCACGACAACGGCGTCCGGGTCACCTCCGTCTACCCGGGCCGCACCGCCACCCCCATGCAGGAGAGCACCCACCGCCAGGAGGGCAAGGAGTACGACGCGTCGAAGTGGATCGACCCGGAGTCGGTGGCCACGGCCATCCTCACCGCGATCGACCTGCCGCGCGACGCGGAACTCAAGGACGTGGTGGTCCGCCCGGGCCGCTGACCCGCCCGTCTCTACCTCGCCCCCGTGCCGAGCGCACGGGGGCGACGTGCGTCGCGGGGCGGTCGCGTTTCGGGCGCGGGGCGGGGGCGTCCCGGGGCGTGTGGCGGGAGGGCACGGGGCCTCCGGGGTGGGTTGCGGACTGCTTCGCTTGACGTCCGCACACCCACCCCTCCGGCCCCGCACCCTCCCGCCACACGTACGGCCCGGCGCCGCATACCCTTCCCGGGTGAGTGAGAACACCAGGCACAAGTGGGCAGCGGGCGCGGCGACCGGGATCGGGTCGATGCCCGGCGGGGACGCCCGCGAAGCGGCGAAGACCGTCACCGGGTCGCTGGAGGACTTCCCCCATCTGCCCGAGCTCCCGGCACGGGGGCCCGGCGCCGACATGATCGGGCGGACCCTCGGCATGCTCGTCGAGCTCTACGCCCATGTGGAGCCCAGCGGCTGGCGGATCAGCGACCGGCCCGGCCGCGACACCCGCCGCGCCCGCTCCTGGCTCGGCGAGGACCTGGACGCCCTGGAGGAGTTCACCCAGGGGTACGAGGGGCCGCTGAAGGTCTCCGCGGTCGGCCCGTGGACCCTGGCCGCCTCCCTGGAGCTGCGCAACGGCGAGGCGGCGCTCGGCGACCCCGGGGCCTGCCGGGACCTCACCGAGTCCCTCGCGGAGGGGCTGCGCGCCCATCTCGCGGACGTCCGGCGGCGGGTGCCGGGCGCCGAGGTCGTCCTCCAGCTCGACGAGCCCTCGCTGACCGCGGTGCTCCAGGGCCGGGTGCGGACCGCGAGCGGCTACCGCACCCACCGGGCCGTGGACCGCGCGGTCGTCGAGGGCGCGCTGCGCGACCTCGTCGGCGCCGCGGACGGCGCACCGGTCGTGGTCCACTCCTGCGCGCCCGACGTGCCCTTCGGGCTGCTGCGGCGGGCCGGCGCCACCGGCGTCTCGTTCGATTTCGGGCTGCTCACCGAGCGTGAGGACGAGGCGCTCGGTGAGGCCGTCGAGGGCGGCACCGCGCTGTTCGCGGGCGTGGTGCCGGGCGTGGACGGCCCATTGTCAGACCCTGCCGGTAGCGTCATGGGTGTCCGGACGCTGTGGCGCAGGCTGGGGCTGGCACCGGGGCTTCTCGCGAAGTCCGTGGTGGTCACCCCGTCGTGCGGTCTGGCGGGTGCCTCGCCCGCCTACGCCCGCGTGGCGCTCGCCCACTGCGTCCGGGCGGCCAGGTCGCTCGCGGACAACCCTGAGTGACCGCCCACAAGGACACGGGAGGACAAGACGGTGGCTGGCGAACAGCACGCGGCGGCATCCGAGGTGCCCGCCGCGGCACGGGAGAAGCACGCGCAGCTCGCTGAGCAGATCGAGGAGCACCGCTTCCGCTACTACGTGAAGGACGCCCCGGTCGTCAGCGACGCGGAGTTCGACCGGCTGCTGCGCTCCCTGGAGGCACTGGAGGACGAGCACCCCGAGCTGCGCACGCCCGATTCCCCGACCCAGAAGGTCGCCGGGTCGTACGCCACGGAGTTCACCGAGGTCGCCCACCGCGAGCGGATGCTCTCGCTGGACAACGCCTTCGACGACGAGGAGCTGGCGGCCTGGGCCGAGCGGCTCGCCACCGAACTGGGCGGCGACCCGAAGAGCGCCGGCTACCACTTCCTGTGCGAGCTCAAGGTCGACGGCCTCGCGGTCAACCTCACCTACGAGCACGGCCGCCTCACCCGCGCCGCCACCCGCGGCGACGGCCGCACCGGCGAGGACATCACGCCCAACGTCCGCACCATCGCCGAGATCCCGCACCGCCTCCGCGGCGACCGGATCCCCGACCTGGTCGAGATCCGCGGCGAGGTCTACTTCCCGATGGAACGGTTCCTGGAGCTCAACGAGCGCCTGGTGGCCGACGGCAAGCCGCCGTTCGCCAACCCCCGCAACGCCGCGGCCGGTTCGCTGCGCCAGAAGGACCCCAAGGTCACCGCCACCCGCCCGCTGCACATGGTGGTGCACGGCCTCGGCGCCCGCGACGGCCTGGAGATCGACCGCCTCTCGGAGGCGTACGGCCTCCTCAAGGAGTGGGGCCTGCCCACCGCGACGCACAACCGCGTCGTCGACTCCCTCGCCGCCGTACGGGAGTTCATCGCCCACTACGGCGACCCGGAGACCCGCCGCACGGCGGTGGAGCACGAGATCGACGGCGTCGTGGTCAAGCTCGACGAGATCCGGCTCCAAGGCCGGCTGGGCGCCACCTCGCGGGCGCCGCGCTGGGCGATCGCCTGGAAGTACCCGCCGGAGGAGGTCAACACCAAGCTGGTGGACATCCGCGTCGGCGTCGGCCGCACCGGCCGGGTCACGCCGTACGCGGTCGTCGAACCGGTCACCGTCGCCGGCTCCGAGGTGGAGTTCGCCACCCTGCACAACCAGGACGTGGTCAAGGCCAAGGGCGTCCTCATCGGCGACACCGTCGTCATCCGCAAGGCGGGCGACGTCATCCCGGAGATCCTCGGCCCGGTCGCCGACCTGCGGGACGGCACCGAGCGGGAGTTCGTGATGCCGGCCGAGTGCCCCGAGTGCGGCGCGGCGCTCCAGCCCGCCAAGGAGGGCGACATCGACCTGCGGTGCCCCAACGCCCGCTCCTGCCCCGCCCAGATCCGCGAGCGGCTGTTCTATCTCGCCGGCCGCAAGTGCCTGGACATCGAGAACTTCGGCTATGTCGCGGCCACCGCGCTGAGCCAGCCGCTGGAGCCCGCCGAGCCGCCGCTGAAGGACGAGGGCGGCCTCTTCGACCTCTCCGTCGAGCAGCTGCTGCCCATCAAGTCCCATGTCCTGGACCCGGATTCGGGCCTGCCCAAGCGCGACCCGAAGACCGGCGAGGAGAAGGTCGTCACCTTCTTCGCCAACCAGAAGGGCGAGCCGAAGAAGAACACCCTCGCCATGCTGGAGAACATCCGCGCCGCCAAGGAGCGCCCGCTGGCCCGGATCCTCACCGGCCTGTCGATCCGCCATGTGGGCCCGGTGGCGGCGCAGGCACTGGCCCGCGAGTTCCGCTCCGTCGACCGGATCCGCGAGGCGAGCGAGGAGGAGCTGGCGGCCGTGGACGGCGTCGGCGCCACCATCGCCGCCTCGCTCAAGCAGTGGTTCGCCGTGGATTGGCACCAGGAGATCCTGGAGCGCTGGCGGGCCGCCGGCGTCCGGATGGAGGAGGAGCAGACGGGCGAGGAGGGCCCGCGCCCGCTGGAAGGCGTCACCGTCGTGGTAACGGGCACACTTCAGTCACACACCAGAGATGGCGCGAAAGAGGCGCTGCAGGCTCTCGGTGCGAAGGTGACCGGATCCGTTTCCAAGAAGACCGGATTCGTAGTGGTGGGCGACAACCCCGGTTCGAAGTACGACAAAGCCATGCAGTTGAAGGTCCCCGTGTTGGACGATGACGGCTTCGCTGTGCTGCTGGAGCAGGGTCCCGAGGCGGCACGAGCGGTAGCGGTCACTCCGCCTGAGGAGGAGTGAGGTGTCACCCCATCGGCGCATACCAGATTGATCTGGGAGGCCGGGTCGCATTCGGGCAACCGCTGCGGATCGCTGCCCGTGGCGGCCTTCCGCGTCCTACTGTTGACGTGTGCGCCTGTCGTGGCGCGGGCACAGCCGGCTGTGAGAGGGATCGGAATGAAACCGACCGACAGTGCCGCTCCGGCGTCGCGGCTCCGCCGGCTTGTGGTGCCCGCGTTGCCCGCGGCCGTGGTCATGGCGGCGGGCGTGGTGTTCGCCGCGGGTGTGCTGCACGCCCTGGGCCGCGGTGAACCGCTCTTTCCCGGCGGAGCCGTCGGCTGGTCGCTGGCGGTCCTGACCGGCGTCATCGTCGGCCATCTGGTCGCCCTCGGCCGCGACCGCTGGTGGGGCGGCACCGGCTCCGGGGCGGCCCTCGCCCTCGCCGTGCTCCTCCTGTACGGCTGGGTGCCGGCCGGCTTGGTCAGCCTCTCCGTCGTGCTCCTGGTCGGCGCCGCCCGGCGCCAGCGCTGGCGACAGGCCGTGGTCCACGGGGCCGTCGACCTCCTCGGCATCGGCGCCGCCGCGCTCGGCCTGGCCGCCTGCGGGGTGCACCCCGACGTCCACCGGCCCTGGGGCCCCGAGGAATGGGACCTCTCCGTGCTGCCCGAGGTCGTCGTGATGGCGGGCGGCTATCTGCTCGTCAGCCGGGGGCTGTTGTGGTGCAGCCGGCTGCCGCTCGACGGCGGTCTGCCCGTCCTCGCCCGCCCGGCGGTGGTGCGGCAGGCCCTGGTCGGCATCGCCCTGCTCGGCATCTCCCCGCTGATCGCGGTGTGCGCGGTGGGCGCCCCGCTGCTGCTGCCGCTCTTCGCGGTCCCGCTGATCGCGCTGGACTCCACCCTCTGGATAGCCCGGGCACGCGCCGAGGAGCAGCTGCGCGACCCGCTCACCGGCCTGCCCAACCGCCAGCGCCTGCTGGAGCGCACCTGGACGGCCCTGGACGAGGCCGGGCGGTCCGGCAGCCGGGCCGCCCTCGTCCTGATCGACCTCGACCGCTTCCGTTCGGTCAACGACACCCTCGGGCACCTCGCCGGCGACCGGCTGCTGCTCCAGATCGCCGACCGGCTGCGGCACGCACTGCCGCGCGGCGCCGAGGCCGCCCGGCTCGGCGGCGACGAGTTCGCCGTCCTGCTGCCCGCCACCGACTCCCTGACCAGCTCCCAGCGGGTGGCCCGCAACCTCGTCGCCGCCCTCGGCTCCCCGCTGGACCTCGACGGACTGACCCTCGTGCTCGAAGCCAGCGCGGGGGTCGCCGTTTTCCCCGAGCACGCGCTGGACGCCGAGGGCCTGCTGCGCCGCGCCGACGTGGCGATGTACCAGGCCAAGCGGGACCGCAGCGGCGTCGAGCTCTACGAGGCCAAGCGGGACGGCAACACCCCCGACCGGCTCGGCCTGCTGGGCGATCTGCGCCGCGCCCTGGACGCCGGCGACGTGGAACTGCACTACCAGCCCAAGGTCCGCTTCGACGGCCATGTCTCCGGCCTGGAGGCGCTGGTCCGCTGGGTCCACCCGGACCGCGGCCGGGTCCCCCCGGACGAGTTCATCGCCATCGCCGAGTCCTCCGGCCTGATGCCCCGGCTGACCGAGTACGTCCTGGAGACCGCGCTCGCCCAGGTGGCGCGCTGGCGCGCGATGGGCCTGGAGGTGCCGGTCGCGGTGAACGTCTCGCCCCGCGACGTGCACTCCCCGGGCTTCGCCGGCGCGGTCGCCGCCCGGCTCGCCCGACATCGCGTCCCACCGGGCGCCCTCCAACTGGAGATAACCGAACACGTCCTGCTGGAGGACCCGCAGCGGGCCGCCGACACCCTCGCCGGGCTCACCGCCCACGGCGTGAAGATGTCCCTGGACGACTTCGGCACCGGCTACAGCTCCCTGGTCCACCTGCGGCGCCTCCCGGTCAGCGAACTCAAGATCGACCGCTCCTTCGTGGCCCGGCTGGCCGTCGACACCGAGGACGCCGAGATCGTCCGCTGCACCCTCGACCTCGCCCACTCGCTGGGCCTGCTGGTCGTCGCCGAGGGCGTGGAGGACGACGAGACCTGGGAGCGGCTGCGCGACCTGGGCTGCGACGCCGTCCAGGGCTGGCTGGTGGCGGCCGCGATGCCACCGGACGAGACCACGGCCTGGTTGCGGGCCCGCGGTGAGCACGGCTGGCGCCGTGCGTCGGAGACGACCGCCCTGGCGGCGGAGAAGGCAGCCGAGCGCCCTTCGGGACAGGTCCTGAAGTGACCCGGCCACCGGCCGTCCCAACTCCCCGCTCCGACACCACCGCACCCGCCCAGGACCGGCCCCGCCCGGACCGGCAGACACCCGACGACCCCGCACCGGACGACCCCGCGCCGGAGCCAATCGCTCCGCACGACCCCGTACCGGACGCATCCGCTCCCGACGCCCCCGCACCGGAACCATCCGTTCCGGACGACCCCCCGCCGGGCGTCCCGGCTCCCCGGGGTCCGGCGGCGCCGGGTCCCAGGACAAACGATCCGGCCCCCGGCGCCCCGGACGCCCCGGCTCCGCCCGACGGCGCCGACGCCGACCCCGGTGAGCCGGAGCCGCCGGACGCCCCCCGGCCCCCCGCCGCGGACGGCGGCTGACCGCGCCGCCGCGGCCCCCGTCGACCCGCCCGGCCCGCCCCTTCCGGCGGCCCGTGCGGAAGCCCGTCGCGACGGTCCGGCGAAAGCGTTTCGCGGCAGCGTTCCCGTACGCCATAGGATTGGGCCGGAATACCCCGCCGGAGAATTCGCCCAGAAATCTCCTTCCGGAACACTCCGCCCAGAACACCGCCGAAAACACCAGAGGATCTCTGCATGCCTGGCATCACGCGCGAGGAGGTCGCCCACCTCGCCCGGCTGGCACGTCTGGAGCTGAAGGACGAAGAGCTCGACCACTTCGCCGGACAGCTCGACGACATCATCGGCGCGGTCGCCCGCGTCTCCGAGGTCGCCGGTCAAGACGTCCCGCCGACCTCCCACCCGCTGCCGCTGACCAATGTGATGCGTCCGGACGAGGTCCGTCCGTCGCTCACCCCGGAGCAGGCGCTCTCCGGCGCTCCCGCCGCGGAGCAGCAGCGTTTCAAGGTGCCGCAGATCCTGGGGGAGGAGTGACCACCATGGCAGATCTGATCAAGCTCACCGCCGCCGAGATCGTGGCGCGGATCGCCGCCGGCGAGCTCACCGCCGTCGAGGTCACCGAGGCCCACCTGGCCCGCATCGAGGCCGTCGACGAGAAGGTGCACGCCTTCCTGCACGTGGACCGCGAGGGCGCGCTGGCCCAGGCCCGCGCCGTCGACGAGAAGCGCGCCCGCGGCGAGAAGCTGGGCCCGCTGGCCGGCGTCCCGCTCGCGCTGAAGGACATCTTCACCACCGAGGGCATGCCGACCACCGTCGGCTCGAAGATCCTCGAGGGCTGGCTCCCGCCGTACGACGCGACGCTGACCAAGAAGCTCAAGGAAGCCGACGTCGTCATCCTCGGCAAGACCAACATGGACGAGTTCGCCATGGGGTCCTCCACCGAGAACAGCGCCTACGGCCCGACCGGCAACCCCTGGGACCTCACCAAGATCCCCGGCGGCTCCGGCGGCGGCTCCTCCGCCGCCCTGGCCTCCTTCCAGGCCCCGCTCGCCATCGGCACGGACACCGGCGGATCGATCCGCCAGCCCGCCGCCGTCACCGGCACCGTCGGCGTCAAGCCCACCTACGGCGGGGTCTCCCGCTACGGCATGGTGGCCTTCTCCAGCTCCCTGGACCAGGGAGGCCCGTGCGCCCGCACGGTGCTCGACGCGGCGCTGCTGCACGAGGCCATCGCCGGCCACGACCCGCTGGACTCCACCTCCATCGACGCCCCGGTCCCGCCGGTCGTCGAGGCGGCCCGCAACGGCAGCGTGGACGGGATGCGGGTCGGTGTCGTCAAGCAGTTCCGCGGCGAGGGCTACCAGCCCGGTGTGCTCCAGCGCTTCGACGAGTCGGTGGCGCTGCTCACCGAGCTGGGCGCCGAGATCGTCGAGCT
Organism: Streptomyces sp. MspMP-M5; assembly: GCF_000373585.1. Classification (GTDB taxonomy): domain Bacteria; phylum Actinomycetota; class Actinomycetes; order Streptomycetales; family Streptomycetaceae; genus Streptomyces. The sequence goes on along the minus strand of NZ_KB891889.1, from coordinate 42,959 downwards.
GGACTGCCCGTCCTTCGACCTGGCGCTGGCCGCGTACTACCTGATCGCGCCCTCCGAGTGCTCCTCCAACCTCGCCCGCTTCGACGCCATGCGCTACGGCCTGCGGGTCGGCGACGACGGCACGAAGTCCGCCGAGGAGGTCACCGCGCTCACCCGCGAGGCCGGCTTCGGCCCCGAGGTCAAGCGCCGCATCATGCTCGGCACCTACGCGCTCAGCTCCGGCTACTACGACGCGTACTACGGCAGCGCCCAGAAGGTCCGCACCCTGATCACCCGCGACTTCGAGCGGGCCTTCGAGCAGGTCGACGTGATCATCTCGCCGACCACGCCGACCACCGCGTTCCCGATCGGCGAGCGCACCGACGACCCGATGGCGATGTACCTCGCCGACGTGTGCACCATCCCCGCCAACCTCGCGGGCAACGCCGCCATGTCGCTGCCCTGCGGACTGGCCCCCGAGGACGGGCTGCCGGTGGGGCTCCAGATCATCGCCCCCGCCATGGCCGACGACCGGCTCTACAAGGTCGGTGCCGCGGTCGAGTCCGCGCTCGGCGAGAAGTGGGGCCACCCGCTTCTGGAGGAGGCACCGGCGCTGTGAGCGGAATTGCGGGCACCGCCCAGGCCGTCCGGGCACTGGGGCAGAACGAGGACCTCGGAGGAGAGCTGTGAGCGGAAAGCTGGCCAAGGCGAAGAACTTCAAGAAGTCCAAGCCCGGCACGTACCTGTCCATCGGCACCACGCTGTTCGGCGCGGTGAGCGTCGTCAAGCAGGCGAAGAAGGCCAGGGGCGAGCACGACACGCTCCAGCTGGTCGACGCCGTTGTCTCCGCCGCCGCCATCGTCACCGGCGTCGCCCTGCTCGTCCGCGAACTGCGCCGTCTCAACGACGACGACGTCCTCGCGGGCTGACCGGCGCCGGACCTGAGAGGTTAGTTTCACCGTGACTGTCACCGACCTGGTGCCGTACGAGGACGCACTGGCCGCCTACGACCCCGTGATGGGTCTGGAGGTGCACGTCGAGCTCGGTACCAAGACCAAGATGTTCTGCGGGTGTGCGACCACCCTGGGCGCCGAGCCCAACTCGCAGACCTGCCCCACCTGCCTGGGCCTGCCCGGCTCCCTCCCGGTCGTCAACGCGACCGGCGTGGAGTCCGCGATCAAGATCGGCCTGGCCCTGAACTGCACCATCGCCGACTGGTGCCGCTTCGCCCGGAAGAACTACTTCTATCCGGACATGCCGAAGAACTTCCAGACCTCCCAGTACGACGAGCCGATCGCCTTCGACGGCTACCTCGACGTGCAGCTGGAGGACGGCGAGGTCTTCCGCGTCCACATCGAGCGCGCCCACATGGAGGAGGACACCGGCAAGTCCACCCACATCGGCGGCGCCACCGGCCGCATCCACGGCGCCCGGCACTCGCTGCTGGACTACAACCGCGCCGGCATCCCGCTCATCGAGATCGTCACCAAGCCGATCGAGGGCGCCGGCGCGCGCGCCCCCGAGGTCGCCAAGGCGTACGTCGCCGAGCTGCGCGAGCTCATCAAGGCGCTGGGCGTCTCCGAGGCCCGCATGGAGATGGGCCAGATGCGCTGCGACGTGAACCTCTCGCTGCGCCCCAACGGCACCGAGAAGTTCGGCACCCGCTCGGAGACCAAGAACGTCAACTCCCTGCGCTCCGTGGAGCGGGCCTGCCGCTACGAGATCCAGCGGCACGCCGCGGTGCTCTCCTCCGGCGGCACGATCGTCCAGGAGACCCGGCACTTCCACGAGGACGACGGCTCCACCACCTCGGGCCGGGTCAAGGAGGAGGCGGAGGACTACCGCTACTTCCCCGAGCCCGACCTGGTGCCGGTGGCCCCGTCCCGCGAGTGGGTCGAGGAGCTGCGGGCCGGCCTGCCCGAGCTGCCGCGCGTCCGCCGCAACCGGCTGCGCGAGGAGTGGGGCATCTCCGAGCAGGACATGCAGTCGATCCTCAACGCCGGGGCGGTCGACCTGATCGTCGCCACCACCGAGGCCGGCGCGGACGCCGCCGCCGCCCGCAAGTGGTGGATGGGCGAACTGGCCCGCCGCGCCAACGAGGACGGGGTGGACCCGGCCGCGCTGCCGATCACCCCGGAGCAGGTCGCCCGGGTCGCCGCGCTGGTCGCCGAGGGCTCGCTCAACGACAAGCTGGCCCGGCAGGTCATCGAGGGCGTGCTGGCCGGCGAGGGCGACCCGGACGCGGTCGTCGAGAAGCGCGGTCTGAAGGTCGTCTCCGACGAGGGCGCGCTAGGCACCGCGGTGGACGAGGCGATCGCCGCCAACGCCGCCATCGCCGACAAGATCCGCGGCGGCAAGGTGGCCGCGGCCGGCGCTCTGGTCGGCGCGGTCATGAAGGCCACCCGCGGCCAGGCGGACGCCGCCCGGGTGCGCGAGCTGATCTTGGAGAAGCTCGGCGTCGAGGGCTGATCCCCGCCCGTGTCCCGCAGCGGCCGTTCCTCCTCGGAGGGGCGGCCGCTGCGCGTGTGCCGGGCGTCGGCCGGCGCGGGCGCGGGCCAGGCTCGCCCGGGCCTCCGCCCGTAGGCGAGCGGGGAGTTGCCTCGCCACGATGCCGGGGGCGCGGAGCCGGGGAACGCCGAAGTTTTTCTTCGGGGGCGGAATGCCGTGGCCCGTCCCGGCGCTGTCACCGGAGAAGGATCAAGGACGGCGGCAGGAGCGGCAGCAGCGGCGCCCGCCGGAGAGCGGAGGAGTGGGGCATGGCGCAGCAGAACGTTCCGGTGCCGGGGCCGCGGGAGGTCGCCGCGCGGATCGGCCGGGTCGGGATCTGGCACGGCGGACTGGGCCGGGCGTCGGCCGCGGCCGCGCGGGAGTTCGCGGCCGGGGTGGAGCGGCTGGGGTACGGGGCGCTGTGGTTCGGCGAGGCCCAGTCCACCAAGGAGGCGTTCGCCCACGCCGGGCTGCTGCTGGCCGCCACCGAGCGGCTGACCGTCGCCACCGGCATCGCCAACATCTGGGTCCGGGACGCCACCGCGATGAACGCCGGCGCGCACACCCTCGCCGAGGCGTACGACGGCCGGTTCCTGCTGGGCCTGGGCGCCAGCCACGCCCCGCAGGTCACCGGGCGCGGCCACACCTACGCCAGGCCGCTGGCCGCGATGCGCGCGTATCTGGACGCGATGGACCGGGCCGAGTACGGCGCTCCGGTGGCCACGGCGCCCGCCCGGGTGCTCGCCGCGCTGGGCCCGAAGATGCTGGAGCTGGCCGCGGAGCGGGCGGCGGGCGCGCACCCGTACTTCGTCACGCCCGAGCACACCGCCCGGGCCCGTGAGGTGCTGGGCGCCGCCCCGCTGCTCGCCCCCGAGCAGGCGGTGCTGCTGGAGACCGACCCGTCCCGGGCCCGGGCCCTGATCCGCGAGCACCACCTCGGCTTCTACCTCGCCCTGCCCAACTACGTGAACAGCCTGCGCCGGCTGGGCTTCGAGGACGCCGACTTCGCGGACGGCGGCAGCGACCGGCTGGTCGACGCGATCGTGGCGTGGGGCGACGTGGACGCGATCCGGGACCGCATACGGGCGCACCACGACGCGGGCGCCGACCATGTGGCGCTCCAGCCGGTCACCGCCGGCGGCGATCTCGGGCTCGGGCAGCTGCGGGAGCTGGCGCCGGCGCTGCTCGGTTCCTGACGCACGGCGGCGACGTCGGGGGCATGCGGGGGAGGGGAGCAGGGGCGGAAAGTCCGTTAAGGGGCTTTTGGTGGGCGTAACCGCCCGATAAACAAGCAGGGTTGGCTCCTCGGCGTTCTCTGTGGGGAAGTCCACAAAGAGGACAAAGGATCTTTTCGGGCTGACACCCTGCACTCGGAAGCGGGTCCGCCGCGTCGGCGCACGGCCGCGGCGGACCCGCGCCGTCCCCGTTCCGCAAGCCCTGTCCGTCCGCGTTCGGCACCACCCGCTCCCGGGAGTTTTCGGCGCACAACCGGGAAGCAGCCCGTGACCGCTCTGGCTCGCTGGTGCCTCAGGCGCCGCCTCGTGGTGATCCTCCTCTGGCTCGCCGCCTTCACCGGGACGGCCGCCGCGGCGGGCCTGGCCGGGTCCGCGTACTCCACCGACTACGCGGTCCCCGGCACCGAGTCCGGGCAGGCCGGCGCGCTGCTGGCGAAGGCGTTCCCGGACCGCGCCGGCGACACCGACACCGTCGTCTGGCACACCGCCACCGGCAGCGTCCGCGCCGCCGACGTCCGCACCACCATGGAGCGCACGCTCGCCGACGTCGCCGAGCTGCCCGGCGTCGCCGCCGTCCAGAGCCCCTACGCGCCCGGCGGCGGCCGGCAGATCAGCCACGACGGGCACACCGCCTACGCCGCGGTGACCTTCCGCGCCTCGCCCGACGACCTGTCCCCGGCGCAGGCCGGCGCGGTGGTCCGGACCGCGCGGGCGGCGGCCGGCGGCGGCCTCCAGGTCGAGGTCGGCGGTTCCGGGGCCGCCCTCACCCAGGCACCACAGGAACGGCTGCCGGAGCTCATCGGGCTGGCCGCGGCGGCCGTGGTGCTCTTCCTCGCCTTCGGATCGCTGGCCGCGACCCTGCTGCCGATCATCACCGCGCTGGCCGCCGTCGGCACCGCCGCCGCCGGGATCAGCCTGCTCGGCCACGCCATGACCGTCGCCGACTTCGCGCCGATGCTGGGCATGCTGATCGGCCTCGGCGTGGGCATCGACTACGCGCTGTTCATCGTCACCCGGCACCGCAAGGGGCTGCGCGCCGGCCTCACCGTCCAGGAGTCCGCGGTGCGCGCGGTGGCGGTGTCCGGGCGCGCGGTGGTCTTCGCCGGCGCCACCGTCTGCATCGCCCTGCTCGGCATGCTCACCCTGCGGCTGGGCTTCCTCAACGGGGTCGCGCTGGCCGCCTCGCTCACCGTCGTCCTCACCGTCGCCGCCTCCGTCACCCTGCTGCCCGCGCTGCTCGGCCTGATCGGGACCCGGGCGCTGGGCCGCCGCGAGCGCCGCCGGCTGGCCGCCGAGGGCCCGCGGCCCGACCGGCGCACCGGCGCCGCCGCCCGCTGGGCCGGCTTCGTCGCCCGCCGCCCCAAGCTCCTCGGCGCCGTCGCCGCCGCCGTGATGGTCGCCCTGGCGCTGCCCACCCTCGGCCTCCGCCTCGGCACCTCCGACCAGGGCAACGACCCCGCGACCAGCACCACCCGCAAGGCGTACGACCTGCTGGCGGACGGCTTCGGGCCCGGCTTCAACGGGCCGCTGACCCTGGTCGGTTCCCTGGACGGCGCCACCGACCGGCTCGCCTTCGACAAGCTCCCCGGCACCCTCCGGCACACCCCCGGCGTCGCCCAGGTCGGCGGCCCGGAGTTCGACGGGGGCCACGCCACCGGCGTGATCACCGTCGTACCGGACAGCGCGCCGCAGTCCCGGCGGACCTCCGACCTGGTCGACCGGCTGCGCGGCACGGTGCTGCCGGCCGCCGCCGACGGCACCACGCTCCGGGTGCGGGTCGGCGGGGTCACCGCCGGCTACGACGACTTCGCCGCCGTCATCGTCGGCAAACTGCCGCTCTTCATGGGCGTGGTGATCGGCCTCGGCTCCGTCCTGCTGCTGCTCGCCTTCCGCAGCGTCGGCATCCCCGTCAAAGCCGCCCTGATGAATCTCGCGGCGGTCGCCGCCTCGTTCGGGATCGTCGTGGCGGTCTTCCAGTGGGGGTGGGGGAGCGAGGCGCTGGGCCTGGGCAGCGCCGGCCCGATCGAGCCGTTCCTCCCGGTGATCATGGTCTCGGTGCTCTTCGGGCTCTCCATGGACTACCAGGTCTTCCTGGTCAGCCGGATGTACGAGGAGTGGCGGCGGACGGGCGACAACCGGCGGGCCGTACGCGTCGGGCTCGCCGAGACCAGCCGGGTGATCAACTCGGCCGCGGTGATCATGATCGCGGTCTTCGCGGCCTTCGTCCTCAGCGGCGACCGGATCATCGCCATGTTCGGGATCGGCCTCGCCGCGGCGGTCGCGCTGGACGCCTTCGTCCTGCGCACCCTGCTGGTACCCGCCCTGATGCACCTGCTGGGCGGCGCCAACTGGTGGCTGCCGGCCTGGCTGGACCGCCGCCTGCCGCACCTGAGCATCGAACCGCCGCCGGAGCCCGCCGCACCCGCCCCGCCGGCGGACGACCGGCCCCCGGTGGCGGTCTGACGCCCGGAGCGGGCCGCGGGCCGGTTCTCATCGGACTCTCAGACGCGGCACCTACGGTCGCGCCCATGGGAACGACGACCGACAAGCGAACCGACGACGAGCCGATCAAGGAAGCGACGCACAAGAACGGGGAGACCGAGGACGGGGCGGCCGGCCCGCCCGCCGAAGGCGCCGGAGCCGACGAGGCCAAGGCCGGCACCACCGCCGGCCGGACCGCGACCGCCGCGGAATCCGGCACCGGCACCGACAAAGCCGCCGACACCGACACCGCCGCCGAGAACGACAACGACAAGGCCGACGCCGAGCACGAGGCCGACGCCCCGGAGGAGGAGCCCGAGCCCACCCGGTCCGGTGCCGCCGCCGGCGCCGGCGCGGTGGTCGCGGCCGGGCTCGGCCTCGCCTCCGTCACCGGCACCTGGCTCGGCACCCTGCTCGCCGAACGCCAGACGCTGCTGGGCCAGATCAAGCTCCAGTCCGGCAAGGCCACCGACCAGATCGCCACCCTCTACGGCGCCCCCTGGCACACCACCGCCCTGGTCAACGGGGTGTTCGCGGTGCTCGCCATGCTCGTCGCCGCGGTGGTGCTGACCGGCCGGCGCAGCACCTGGGCGCGGGCCGTGGCCTGGGGCGGACTGGCGCTCGGCCTCCTCGGGCTGCTGGTCTCGGCGGGCATGTACCTCGACCTGTTCGCGAGCCTGCCGAGCCTGCCTAAGGCACCGGGCGGCGGCGCCTGAGCCGCTCCTAAGGCCGGCGGCGGGCGCGCCTAAGGCGCCCGGGGCGCGGCGGCGGATTTCTCAGGTCCCGCACGCCCCCGGGCGCGGGATTCTGAGCCCCCGGCCGCCCGCCGCCCCCGGTTTCTCGGCCCCGCCACGGCCCGAAGATCGGGAACTCTCCCGATGTGGCGGACCCCCCTGGGCGACGAGAGTGGTGGTCGAAGGCGCCGGGCGACCGGCCCGGCGCCACCACCGCGTCCCAAGGGGAGCCACCATGTACGCCTCCGAACTCGAACTCCGGGTCCGCTACGAGGAACTGCGTCGCGAGGCCGACCGCCACCGCCTGGCGCGCGAGGCCGCCCGCGCGCCGCGGGCCACCGCCCGCTCCGGGGAGGACGAACCCGGAGGGCGGGTGAGTGCGGGCCGGGGCCGGCGGTGGGGGCGCGTCCGGCGCGCCGCCGCCTGACCGCACCCGGACCGTGGACACCACAGGGGCAGTTGTGGGTGTGCCGCACACCACTGCCGGAGTGTCGGACCCCTGTGCGATGCTCGGCACCGTGGAGAGCAGACCCCTCAGTCCCGTTTTCGTCGGCCGCGCGGCCGAAGTCGCCGAGCTGGGCGACGCGCTGGCGCGGGCCGCGGCGTCCCGCGAGCCGCAGGCCCTGCTGATCGGGGGCGAGGCCGGAGTCGGCAAGACCCGCCTCGTCGAGGAGTTCTGCGAGACGGCCCGCGCCCGCGGCGCCCACGTCGCGCTCGGCGGCTGCATCGAGATCGGCTCCGAGGGCCTGCCGTTCGCCCCCTTCTCCTCGATCCTGCACAGCCTCAACGCCCAGCTCCGGGACGAGCTGGCCACCGCCGTCTTGGGCCAGGAGGGCGAACTGGCCCGCATCCTGCCGGAGTTGGGCGAGCCGGCGGGCGAGTCGGGCAACGAGGAGCTGGGCCGGGCCCGGCTCTTCGAGCTGACCGCCCGCCTCCTGGAGCGGCTCGCCGCCCAGCGCACCCTCGTCATCCTCGTCGAGGACCTCCACTGGGCCGACCGCTCCACCCGCGAGCTGCTCGCCTACCTCCTGCGCACCCTCCACGACGCCCACATCCTCCTCGTCGCCACCTACCGCTCCGACGACATCCACCGCCGCCACCCGCTGCGCCCGTTCCTCGCCGAGATCGACCGGATGCGCACCGTCCGCCGCATCGAGCTGGACCGCTTCAACCGCGACGAGGTCCGCTCCCAGATCGCCGGCATCCAGGGCGGCGAGCCCGAGGAGGACACCGTCGACCGGGTCTTCAAACGCTCCGAGGGCAACGCCTTCTTCGTCGAGGAACTGGCCCGCAGCCTCGCCGACGGCTGCGTCTACGGCCTCAGCGACCCGCTGCGCGACCTGCTGCTGGTGCGCGTCGAGGCGCTCCCCGAGGACGCCCAGCGGGTGGTGCGGATCGCCGCCGAGGGCGGCTCCACCGTCGAGCACGAACTCCTCGCCGCCGTCTGCCAGATGCCCGAGGACGACCTCATCGAGGCGCTCCGGGCCGCCGTCGGCACCAACACCCTGATCCCCACCCAGGACGGCACCGGCTACCGCTTCCGGCACGCCCTGGCCCGCGAGGCCGTCGTCGACGACCTCCTGCCCGGCGAGCGCACCCGCCTCAACCGCCGCTACGCCCTCGCCCTGGAGACCGACCCGTCCCTGGTCCGCTCGGAGGTCTGCGCCACCCGTCTCGCCAGCTACTGGTACAAGGCCCACGACGCCGCCAAGGCGCTGCCCGCCGTCCTCGCCGCCGCCGTCCAGGCCCGCCGCCGGCACGCCTACGCCGAGCAACTGCGGCTGCTGGACCGCGCCCTGGAGCTGTGGGACGACGCGCCCCCCGAGGTCCGCCAGGGCGTGCGCCCGGTCGACTACGCCGAGGCGTACCCGGCCTGCGGCTGCGACGACGACGCCCTGCGCTTCCTGGACCTGCTCGCCGAGATCGCGGTGGCCGCCCGGCTCTCCGGCGACGGCGAGCGCGCCTTCACCATCACCAAACGCGCCCTGCGCGCCCTGCGCTCCGAGAACGACCCCCTGCGCACCGCCTGGTTCCTGGTGCAGCGCTCCCGGCTCTGCCAGGGCACCGGCCGCGGCGACGGCTGGGAGGACCTGGGCCGGGCCCAGGAGCTGATGCGCGGCCTGCCGCCGTCCTCCGTGCACGCCACGGTCATGGCCGCCGTCGCCAGCTGGCAGATGCTCCACGAACCGGGCCCCGGCACCTTCACCACCGCCGAACGGGCCGTGGAACTGGCCCGGTTGGTGGGCGACGAGGAGGCCGAGCTGAACTCCCGGGTGACGCTGGCGGGGCTGCGGGTGGACGCCGGGGACGTCGAGGGCGGCCTCGGCGAGTTCCGCACCGTCCTCGACCGCGCCGTGCAGGGCGGCTACTTCGCCGTCATCGGCCGCGGCCACATCAACCTCCCGGGCACCCTCGAAGGCGTCGGCCGGTCCCGCGAGGCCGTCGAGGTCACCGAGCAGGGCGTCGAACTCGCCACCCGCTACGGCCTGAAGAACACCGCCAGCTGGGTGCTGAGCAACCGCGCCGAGTCGCTCCAGTCCCTCGGCCGCTGGGCCGAGGCCGGCCGGGCCGCCGCCGACGCCCGCCGCCTCGCCCAGGACCACCGCGCCATCGCCCTGGCCGCCAGCCGGCTCACCGGCCTGGCCCTGGACGAGGGCGACCTCGCCGCCGCCGAACGCGAACTGGCCGTCGCCCAGGAGCACTACGGCACCCACGACCCCCAGCTGCAGCACGCCCTGCCCATGGCCCGGCACGCCCTGCGCCTCGCCGCCCGCCAGGGCCGCATCCTCGACGCCCGCGCCATCCTCGTCCGGTCCGCCCTGGAGGCCGGCTCCGCCCCCGGACTGCACCGCTACGCCTGGCCGCTGCTGTGGGCGGCGGCCGCCGCCGAGTCCGACGCCCGCGGCCTGCCCGCCGCCGCCCCCGACCGGCCCGGGATCCTCGCCCGCATCCGCGCCGCCGCCAAGCGGCTGGCCCGGCTCTCCCCGGTGTGGGACGCCTACGGCACGGCGGTCGAGGCCGAACTCCGCCGCGCCGAGGGCCGGGAGTCGCCCGACGCCTGGGCCGAGGCGGTCGCCGCCTTCGAGCCGCTGGAGCGGCCGCACGAGCTGGCCTGGTGCTGCCGCCGCTGGGCCGAGTCCCTGCTGCACGGCACCGAGCGCGCCACCGCCGGCCTCGACCGCCGCACCCCGCGCGAGGCCGCCGTACTGCTCCTCGGCCAGGCCCACACCGCCGCCGTCGAGATGGGCGCCCGCCCCCTGATCGGCGAACTCGAACTCCTCGCCCAGCGCGCCCGGATACCCCTCCCCGACCGGACGACACCGGCCGCGGCGAACGGCCCCGCGGCCGCCGCACCACCGTCCGCCGCCGAGACCCTCGGCCTGACCCCCCGCGAGCGGGACGTGCTCCGCCTCGTCGCCGACGGCCGCAGCAACCGCCAGATCGCCGACGCACTGTTCATCTCACCGAAGACCGCCAGCGTCCACGTCTCCAACATCCTCGCCAAACTGGGCGTCTCCGGCCGCGGCGAGGCAGGCGCCGTAGCCCACCGCCTCCGCCTCTTCGCCGACCCCTCACCCACCATGGAACCGGCCACCTGACACCACCGGCCGGCCCGCAGACACCGAGGCCACCCTCACAGGCAACGGGCCGCCCACGGCTGGATCACGACTGCTGCCCCTGCGCCGCCCGGACGACCACCACCCCGGACGCCAGGTCGATCGGCCCCTTCCCCGGATCCTCGTCCCCGACGTCGTCCACCACCAGCGTCATCCGCTGCCGCTCCTCGTCGGTGTGCTTCCGGCCGGGCGCGAACAGCTCTTCCACGACGTTGAACACGATGCCCCCTTCGGCGTGACCACTGGTCCACCCGTCCCCGCCACCGAGTCTAAGCAGCCGCCCCGCAAAAGGGATCAGCTCACCTCCAGACGGAGAATCCGGTCATCCCCCTTGCGGGGTGTGCCGCGCCCGTCCGTATTGCTCGTGACCAGCCACAACGCCCCGTCACCGGCCGCCACCACGGTCCGCAGCCGCCCGTACGCGCCCGTCAGGAACGCCTGCGGTGCCGCCACCGGCCGCGTCCCGTTCAGCGGGATCCGCCACAGCCGCTCCCCGCGCAGTGAGGCCATCCACAGTGAGCCCCTGGCGTACGCGAGCCCGCTGGGCGAGGCGTCCGCCGGCTTCCACACCACCACCGGATCGGCGTACCCCGCGGGGACCGAACCGCCCTTCCGCTTCCCCTCGACCTGCGGCCAGCCGTAGTTCCGCCCCGGCTCGATCAGATTGAGCTCGTCCCAGGCGTTCTCCCCGAACTCCGAGGCCCACAGCCGCGTCCCGCCGTCCCAGGCGAGCCCCTCCACATTGCGGTGCCCGTAGTCGTACACCACCGAGTCCGCCTCCGGGTTGCCGTGCGCCGGCTCGCCGTCCGGGGTCATCCGCAGGATCTTCCCGGCCGTCGAGCCCTTGTCCTGCGCCGGCGCCTTGTCACCGGTGTCGCCGGTACTCGCGTACAGCATCCGGTCCGGGCCGAACGCGAGCCGCCCGCCGTTGTGGATCCGGCCCCGCGGGATGCCCTTGAAGACGGTGTTGGGCGCGCCCAGCTGATTGCCGGGCTCCCGCCGCTCGTCGTAGATCATGCGCGCGATGCGGTTGTCGGACGCCGTGGTGAAGTACGCGTACACCTGGTGGTCGGTGCCGAACGACGCGGGCACCGCGAGCCCCAGCAGCCCGCCCTCGCTCCCCGGTTCCACCCCCGGGACCGACCCCAGCTCGGTGACCTTCCCGCCGTGCGCGGCCACCCGCACGATCCGCCCGCTGTCCCGCTCACCGACCAGCAGATCCCCACCCGGCAGCACGGCCACGCCCCACGGCGACTTCAGCCCCCCGGCCAACGTCCCGGTGACCCGCACGGCCCCCTTGGCAGGCGCCACCACACCGGACACCGACGGCCGCGGCGAGCCCGCCCCCACAGACGCCTCCGGCCGCCCACCCGCCGCACCGACGCCACCCCCACCGGCCGAACACCCGGCCCCCACAACCAGCGAAACGGCGACCAACACCACACTCCGCAAACGGCGTTGCACGACAGCAGCCCTCTCGTCGACGACGCCCCAAGAACACCACATCCCACCCCCGCCCACACGCCGCAACCCACCCGCACAGCACCACTTACGCCAGCCCCCACCCACCGGATCTCCACCCACCCACGGGAGGTGACGGGCCTCCGGGGTAGGGGTGTGCCGGACGTAAAGCGAAGCAGTCCGGCACACCCCTACCCCGGAGGCCCGTCACCGCACCCAACAGCCCCGCGCAGCGGCTCCGCGCCGCAGGCCACGGCGGGGAAACCCGACAACGTGGGAAGCCAGCCCCGCGCAGCGGCTCCGCGCCGCAGGCCACGGCGGGGAAACCCGACAACGTGGGAAGCCAGCCCCGCGCAGCGGCTCCGCGCCGCAGGCCACGGCGGGGAAACCCGACAACGTGGGAAGCCAGCCCCGCGCAGCGGCTCANTNCCNGGNCNCCAAAGCCCCCGGCAGCCCCCCGATCTCCCGCAGATCCGCCGGAGCCAACACCAGCCCCGCCGCATTCGCGTTCTGCACCGCCCACCGCTCCTTCTTCGTCCCCGGCACGGGGACCACATGGCGTCCCTGGGCCAGCACCCACGCCAGCGCCACCTGCCCGGGGGTGGCCCCGTACCGGGCGCCGACCCGCCGCAGCCCGGCCACCACCGGCTGGTTGGCGGCCATCATCTCGGCGGTGAAACGCGGGTGCCGGGCCCGTATGTCCTCCGGCTCGAAGCCCTGACCGGGGGTGAGCGTGCCGGTCAGGAAGCCGTTGCCCAGCGGCATCGCGGCCAGGAACCCGACCCCGCGCGACTCGCACCACGGCAGCAGCTCCACCAGCGCCTCCGGAGACCACACCGACAGCTCCGCCTGCACGCTGCTCACCGGGAACACCTGCTGGATGCGCTCCAGTTGACGCAGTGTCCCGGTGTGCATCCCCGAGGGGCCCGGGACCCGGGTACCGGGCGTGGCCCGGCCCGCCCGGAGGGCACGCGGAGGCCGGGCGGCGCGCGCTCCCACCGCGGACAGCCCCAGCGACCGCACCTTCCCGGCGGCCACCAGCTCCGCCATCGCCCCCCAGGTCTCCTCGATGGGCACCTCGGGGTCGGCGCGGTGGAGTTGGTAGAGGTCGATGCGGTCGGTCCGGAGCCGGCGCAGCGAGGCGTCGCAGGCGCGCTTGATGTACCCGGGCCGCCCGTTGGCGACGATGTGCTGGTCCCCGGCCAGCAGCCCGCACTTGGTCGAGACGAAGGCGTCCTCCCGCCGCTCCTTGAGCACCCGCCCCACCAGCAACTCGTTGGTGAACGGGCCGTACATGTCGGCGGTGTCCAGCAGGCTGCACCCCCGGTCGAGCGCGGCGTGCAGTGCCCGCAGCGACCCCTCCTTGCTGCGCTGCGACGCGCTGTACCCCCAGCTCATCGGCATGCAGCCGAGGCCGATCGCGCCGACCTCCAGGGCCGCCGCGCCGATTGTCCTGCGCTCCACCTGGTCGTGCCTCCGTCCCCTCGCCCCCGATCAAGGGCCAGACCAAACTAACGTCTGAACCAAACGTCTCTTCGCATAGCCTCGGGCCATGGCAACAGCAGCACCGCACCCGGCCTCCGGCGACGTCTGGCTCCCGATCCCGCCCGAGGAGATCGACGGTCTCCCCGAGGGCCTCGACTACGTCCACTGGGACGCCGGTCCCGAGTACCCCGCCGACCCCGCCCGCTGCGTCTTCTACGCGGTCCCCTACATGAAGCCCTCCGACGTCTGCCTGCGTCCGCTGGCGCGGATGAGCCGGGTGCGCGTGGTGCAGGCCCTCACGGCCGGGATCGAGAACCTGCTCCCGGGGCTCGACCGCATGCCGCCCGGCGCCCGGTTGTGCAACGCCCGCGGACTGCACGACGCCAGCACCGCGGAGCTGGCGCTGACCCTGACGCTGGCATCGCTGCGCGGTGTCCCGGAGTTCGTCCGGGCCCAGGACGCGGGGGAGTGGCGGCCGGACTTCCGGCCGGCGCTCGCCGACAAGTCGGTCCTCATTGTGGGCTATGGTTCGATCGGCAGTGCCATCGAGGACCGGCTCACGGCTTTTGAATGCGCGCGGGTGACGCGCATCGCGCGCACCGCCCGTGACACTGTGCGCGGTCCGGTGCATCCACTCTCCGAGCTGACCGCCCTCCTGCCCGCCGCAGACGTCGTCATTCTCGCCGTTCCGCTCACCGAGCACACCCGTGGCCTGGTAGGACGCGATTTCCTGGCCCGGATGAAGGACGGCGCACTCCTGGTGAACGTCGCCCGGGGAGCGGTCGTCGACACCGCCGCGCTGCTCGCGGAGACCGCGTCGGGACGGCTGCGCGCGGCCCTCGACGTCACCGATCCGGAACCCCTGCCCGCCGGTCACCCGCTGTGGCACGCTCCCGGCGTGCTCGTCACTCCACACGTCGGGGGCCCCAGCTCTGCCTTCCTGCCCCGTGCGAAGCGGCTGCTGCGCGGTCAGTTGGCGCTTTTCGCGGCCGGCGAGCCGGTCCGGAACGTCGTCGCCACCGCACCGGAATCCGGAGTTGATCGCTCTACGAGGCCGTAGGACTGCTCTCTGTGTCTACAAATCCCTAGATGGTCACGCTCTGTAGAGGCGCTATGTCCCTGAGTGACGGATCTGGTGTATCGTCCCGAGCGGGGATGCGCCGGGATCGTCACGGCGCGATACGAAAGATCCGGAACCGAGGGGGGCGACGGGCGATGTACTGCCGATGGATGATCCGCGAGACACGCGATCCACGACCGCCCGCAGCGATGCCGCCGGGACCCCGCACGCACCGTTCCCGACGCGGCCCGGCACGGATGAACGGGAGAGCACGGTGAGCGCCCCGGGGGCGATGCTCTCCCGGTCGCCCGCACAGGTCGGTGGCGCGCCGAACCCGGTGCCCCAGGTCGCGCTGGCCGTCGTCTGCGGCGCCTACGCCGTCGGCTCCGCGATGGGCTGGGGATCGCCGCGACTCGCCGCGATCATGGGGGACTTCGGGCTCAGCCTGGCCGCCCTCGCCGCCGCCGTCTCCTGCGGCCTGTACGCCCGCAGGTACGCCACGCCCTTCCGCCCCGCCTGGGTGCTGTTCGCCGTCTCCTCCGGGATGGCCGGCCTCGGCAACGGCGTCTGGGGCTGGTACGAGGTCGTCCGGGGGGCCACCGTCCCCAACCCCTCGCTGGCCGACTTCTGCTTCCTGCTGTTCGCGCCGCCGGCCATCGTCGGCCTGCTGGTGCTCGCCAAGCGGCCGGTGACCAGGGCCGGTTGGGTCTGCCTCGGGCTCGACGCCTGGCTGATCGCCGGCTCGCTGCTGACGCTGTCCTGGAGCCTCGCGCTCGCGCACACCGCGCACTCCCAGGGCCGCACGGTCGCCCAGAGCGCCCTCTCGCTGGCCTACCCGCTGCTGGACATCGTGCTGGTCAGCATGGTCCTGGCGCTGCACTTCCGGCGCTCCTCGGTGCACCGCTCGGCGATCAACACCGCCATCGCGGCCCTGGCGCTGACGGTGCTGTGCGACGCGCTGTTCAGCTCCCCGCTGCTGCACGACCACTACCGCTCCGGCCAGATCCTGGACGCCGGCTGGTTCGCCGGCTCGATGCTCTTCGCGTACGCCCCGTGGGTGGGCCGCCGGACCGCCGCGGCGACCGCCGCCGAGGGCCGCGGCCCCGGGGCGCGCCGTCCGCAGCCGTCCGGCAGCCGCCCCATCGCCGGCTCGCTGGCCGCCCTGACCCCGTATCTGGCCGCCGCCGTCTGCACGTTGGGCATCCTCACCAACGTCCTGGACGGGCGCCGCATCGACCGCGTGGTGCTCTTCACCGGCTGCACGGTCGTGCTGGCCCTGGTCGTCCGGCAGGGCATCATGCTGCTCGACAACATCACCCTCACCCAGGAACTCGCGCAGCAGGAGAACCACTTCCGCTCCCTGGTGCAGGGCTCCAGCGACGTCATCATGATCGCCGCGCCGACCGGTGTGCTGCGCTACGTCAGCCCCGCCGCCGCCGGGGTCTACGGCCGCGACGCGGAGGAACTGGTCGGCTCCGAGCTGGCCTCGCTGATCCACCCCGAGGACCTGGGCCGGGTGGTCCATGAGGTCCGCCGCTTCCTCGCCGCCTCGCCCGAGGCCGAGCCGACCACCCGGATCGAGTGCCGCTTCCGCGCCGGCGGGAAGCGCGCCGGCGGTGGGGGCACCTCCCGCTCGAGCGAAGCCGAGAGTGGGGGAGGCTGGCTGAACGTCGAGTCCACGGTCAACCGCCACCACGGCGGCCTGATCTTCAACTCCCGCGACGTCACCGAGCGCGTCCGGCTCCAGGCCCAGCTCCAGCACAACGCCTCGCACGACGCGCTCACCGACCTGCCCAACCGCGCGCTCTTCACCGAGCGGGTCACCAAGGCCGTCACCGGCCGCCGGGCCAGCGACCACGACACCGCCGTGCTCTACATCGACCTCGACGGCTTCAAGCAGGTCAACGACACCATCGGCCACCAGGCGGGCGACGAGCTGCTGATCCAGGCGGCCCGCAGGCTCGCCGAGTCGGTGCGGGCCGGCGACATAGCGGCCCGGCTCGGCGGCGACGAGTTCGCCGCCCTCATCACCGGTGACGGCACCCGCGACCGCGCCGCCCGGGAGTTCCGCATCCTGGAGATCGCCGACCGGCTGCGCGTCCGGCTGTCCGAGCCCTACCGCATCGACGGCCGGGACGTCCGGGTCGCGGCCAGCATCGGCGTCGCCTTCGCCGAACCAGGCGTCAGCCCCGCGGGCCTGCTGCGCAACGCCGACCTGGCGATGTACCGCGCCAAGCAGGCCGGCAAGGGCCGCGTCGAGCTCTACGCCCCGCAGATGCAGGACGAGGTCGCGCACCGCGCCGAGCTCGTCGGCAAGCTCCGCACCGCCCTCCAGGACGGCGAGTTCGCGCTGCTCCACCAGCCGGTGGTCGAGCTGGCCGGCGGCCGGATCACCGCGGTCGCCGCGCACGCCCGCTGGCGGTCCGCCGAGGGCATCCTCTTCACCCCGGCCGAGTTCCTGCGGGTCGGCGACCGCGGGCGGCTGACCGACGAGGGCGGCGAGCGCGCCGCCGAACTCGGCCGCTGGCAGCTGGAGGAGGCCGTGGAACAGGCCGCCGCCCGGCACCGCGCGGGCCACCAGGTCCCGGTCGCGGTCCGGCTCTCCGCGCGGCGCCTGCTGGACCGCGCGCTCACCCCGAAGGCCATCGAGGCGCTGCTCGCCCGGCACGGCCTCCCCTCGGGCGCGCTCGTCCTGGAGTTGTCCGAAAGCGACCCCCGGATCCCGCTCGACGACCTGGAGCGCCGGCTGGCCGCGCTGCGCCGGCTGGGCGTACGGATCGCACTGGACGGCAGCGGGTACGCCGCGATGACCGCGCTGCGCCGACTGCCCATCGACGTCCTGCGGCTGGACCGCGGGCTGATCGACGGCATGGTGGAGTCCGCCCGGCTGCACAAGATCACCGCCGGGATGCTGCGGATCGCCGCCGACCTCGGCATGCAGTCGGTCGCGGAGGGCGTGGACCTGCCCGAGCAGGTGCTGGTACTGCGCGCGATGGGGTGCACACACGGCATGGGCCTGGCTTTCTCCGGGCCGCTGGAGGAGCCCCGGCTGCGCCGCGCGCTGACCCGCGGCAGCTACCCGGTGCCGGATCTGACCGGCCAGGGCAGGGCGGTGGTGCTCAGCGGCAGCCGTCCGGTCGGGCGCTCCACCCCGGCCGGTGACGCGGAGGCATCCCCCGTTGCGCCCAAATAGTGAGACCTCCGTCCCACCCACTTGACACTCGGTGCACAGGAGGGGGAGGGTCAGTGCCATGCGCACCCGAATTCTCGTACTTGGAAAGCGCGTCGGCTGAAGCTGGGCCCCTGACGAACCCAGCTGACCACACCGGCGCGCTCCCCTCGCTTGCCTCACGGCACGAGGGGTTTTTTGTTGCACAGCAACCTCACAAACCCCGACAAAACCCTCAGCTTCGAGAAGAGACGCAGATGACCGAGCAGGCCAACGGGGCCCACCATCCGCAGCCGCGGGCCCGTCACACCGGCGGATCGCAGCAGCCCGCGACCGTCGAGCACGTCACGGGTGCGCAGTCCCTCATCCGCTCGCTGGAGGAGGTCGGGGCCGACACCGTGTTCGGCATCCCCGGCGGTGCGATCCTCCCCGCGTACGACCCGATGATGGACTCCTCGAAGGTCCGGCACGTGCTGGTGCGGCACGAGCAGGGCGCGGGACACGCCGCCACCGGATACGCCCAGGCCACCGGCAAGGTCGGGGTCTGCATGGCGACGTCCGGGCCGGGCGCCACCAACCTCGTCACCCCGATCGCCGACGCGCACATGGACTCCGTCCCGCTGGTCGCGATCACCGGCCAGGTCTCCTCCAAGTCGATCGGCACGGACGCCTTCCAGGAGGCGGACATCTGCGGCATCACCATGCCGATCACCAAGCACAACTGGCTGGTCACCGACCCCGCCGAGATCCCCCGGACGATCGCCGAGGCGTTCCACGTCGCCTCCACCGGCCGCCCCGGCCCGGTCCTGGTCGACATCGCCAAGGACGCCCTCCAGGCACAGACCACCTTCGTCTGGCCGCCCCAGACCGACCTGCCCGGCTACCGCCCCGTCACCAAGCCGCACGCCAAGCAGATCCGCGAGGCCGCCCGGCTGATCGCCGAGTCCAAGCGCCCGGTGCTCTACGTCGGTGGCGGCGTCCTCAAGGCCGGCGCCACCGCCGAGCTGAAGGTGCTCGCCGAGCTGACCGGCGCCCCGGTCACCACCACCCTGATGGCACTGGGCGCCTTCCCCGACAGCCACCCCCAGCACCTGGGCATGCCCGGGATGCACGGCTCGGTCACCGCCGTCGCCGCGCTGCAGAAGGCGGACCTGCTGATCACCCTCGGCGCCCGCTTCGACGACCGGGTCACCGGCAAGCTGGACTCCTTCGCCCCGTACGCCAAGGTCGTGCACGCCGACATCGACCCGGCGGAGATCGGCAAGAACCGCGCCGCGGACGTGCCGATCGTCGGGGACGCCCGCGAGGTCATCGCCGACCTGATCGTCGCGGTCCAGGCCGAGCACGAGGCGGGGCACAAGGGCGAGGCCGCCCGAACGGGATACGCAGCCTGGTGGAAGGACCTCAACCGCTGGCGGGAGACCTACCCGCTGGGCTACGACCTCCCCGAGGACGGCAGCCTCTCCCCGCAGCAGGTCATCGAGCGGATCGGCAAACTCGCCCCGGCCGACACGATCTTCGCAGCGGGCGTCGGCCAGCACCAGATGTGGGCCGCCCACTTCATCGACTACGAACAGCCCGCCACCTGGCTGAACTCCGGCGGCGCCGGCACCATGGGCTACGCCGTGCCCGCTGCGATGGGCGCCAAGGCCGGCCGGCCGGAGCGCACCGTCTGGGCGATCGACGGCGACGGCTGCTTCCAGATGACCAATCAGGAACTCGTCACCTGCGCGCTGAACAACATCCCGATCAAGGTCGCGATCATCAACAACGGCGCGCTGGGCATGGTCCGCCAGTGGCAGACCCTCTTCTACAACCAGCGCTACTCCAACACCGTGCTGCACAGCGGCCCCGAGGACGTCAACCCCGAGGCCAAGGGCACCCGCGTCCCCGACTTCGTCAAGCTGGCCGAGGCGATGGGCTGCGCCGCACTGCGCTGCGAGGACCCCGCGGAGCTGGACAAGGTCATCGAAGAGGCCAACGCCATCAACGACCGCCCGGTGGTGGTCGACTTCATCGTCCACGAGGATGCCCAGGTGTGGCCGATGGTCGCGGCCGGCACCTCCAACGACGAGGTCATGGCCGCCCGGGGCGTGCGTCCCGACTTCGGCGACAGCGAAGACGACTGAGGCCAGGACATCGCCGACGTCACGGACGCACGGAAGAAGAGAGAAGACGACATGTCCAAGCACACCCTCTCCGTCCTGGTGGAGAACACCCCCGGCATCCTCGCCCGGATCGCCGCGCTGTTCTCCCGCCGCGGCTTCAACATCGACTCGCTGGCGGTCGGGGTCACCGAGCACCCCGACATCTCCCGCATCACCATCGTGGTCAGCGTCGAGTCGCTGCCCCTGGAGCAGGTCACCAAGCAGCTCAACAAGCTCGTCAACGTCCTGAAGATCGTCGAACTGGAGCCGGGCGCGGCCATCCAGCGCGAACTGGTCCTGGTGAAGGTCCGCGCCGACAACGAGACCCGCTCGCAGATCGTCGAGATCGTGCAGCTCTTCCGCGCCAAGACGGTGGACGTCTCGCCGGAGGCCGTGACGATCGAGGCGACCGGGTCCAGCGACAAGCTGGAGGCGATGCTCCGGATGCTGGAGCCCTTCGGCATCAAGGAACTGGTGCAGTCCGGCACCATCGCCATAGGCCGCGGCGCCCGGTCCATCACCGACCGCTCGCTGCGCGCACTGGACCGTACGGCCTGATTCCGCCGGTCCGTTCGGACCGTATGGCGAGACCCCCCGACCTTCCCTTCCCCGCCCGACATACTGTGTGGGCACCCCGCTAGATCCAAGGAGATACCCGAAGTGGCCGAGCTGTTCTACGACGACGACGCCGACCTGTCCATCATTCAGAACCGCAAGGTGGCGGTCATCGGCTACGGAAGCCAGGGTCACGCCCACGCGCTGTCCCTGCGCGACTCGGGCGTCGACGTGCGCGTCGGTCTGCACGAGGGCTCCAAGTCCCGGGCCAAGGCCGAGGAGCAGGGCCTGCGCGTGGTGACTCCCGCCGAGGCGTCCGCCGAGGCCGACGTCATCATGATCCTGGTGCCGGACCCGATCCAGGCCAAGGTCTACGAGGAGTCCATCAAGGACCACCTCAAGGACGGCGACGCGCTGTTCTTCGGGCACGGCCTGAACATCCGCTACGGCTTCATCAAGGCCCCGGCCGGCGTCGACGTCTGCATGGTCGCCCCCAAGGGCCCGGGCCACCTGGTCCGCCGTCAGTACGAGGAGGGCCGCGGCGTGCCGTGCATCGCGGCCGTCGAGCAGGACGCCTCGGGCAAGGCGTTCGAGCTGGCGCTCTCCTACGCCAAGGGCATCGGCGGCACCCGCGCCGGCGTCATCAAGACCACCTTCACCGAGGAGACCGAGACCGACCTCTTCGGTGAGCAGGCGGTCCTCTGCGGCGGCGCCTCGGCGCTGGTCAAGGCCGGCTTCGAGACCCTGGTCGAGGCGGGCTACCAGCCCGAGATCGCGTACTTCGAGTGCCTCCACGAGCTGAAGCTGATCGTGGACCTGATGTACGAGGGCGGCCTGGAGAAGATGCGCTGGTCGGTCTCCGAGACCGCCGAGTGGGGCGACTACGTCACCGGCCCGCGGATCATCACCGACGCCACCAAGGCCGAGATGAAGAAGGTGCTCGCCGAGATCCAGGACGGCACCTTCGCCAACAACTGGATGGCGGAGTACAACGCCGGCCTGCCGAAGTACAACGAGTACAAGAAGGCCGACGAGGACCACCTGCTGGAGACCACCGGCAAGAAGCTGCGCAAGCTGATGAGCTGGGTGGACGACGAGGCGTGAGCCGTGGGACGGGGGGTCGCGACACTGTGCGCGGCCCCCTCGTCCGTGTGCCGCCGCACCCCCGCGCCGACCGGCCCGTCCGCCGCCGTGTCCGCCGCCTTGTCCATCGCGTAGAACCACGCATGGGTGATCCTTACGCTCCGGCACAGACCGTGCCGTGCCCCGCCACTACACTGCTCGACACAAGCGCGTCAGGCTCACAGCGTCGTGCGTCTTCCACGCGGCATTCCCCCTTACCGCCTTCGGCCGTCGGGACGGCCGTCCGCGAAGGTACTAGTGAGGACTGAAGACCACGTGAGCACTGCCAACCCGGGTAAACCCGTTGTACTGATCGCCGAGGAGCTGTCGCCGGCCACCGTCGACGCCCTCGGTCCGGACTTCGAGATCCGGCACTGCAACGGCGCCGACCGCGCCGAGCTGCTGCCCGCCATCGCCGGCGTCGACGCCGTTCTCGTACGCAGCGCGACCAAGGTCGACGCCGAGGCGATCGCCGCCGCCGGGAAGCTGAAGGTGATCGCCCGGGCCGGCGTCGGCCTGGACAACGTCGACGTCTCCGCCGCCACCAAGGCCGGCGTGATGGTCGTCAACGCCCCGACCTCCAACATCGTCACCGCCGCCGAGCTGGCCTGCGGTCTGCTGGTCGCCACCGCCCGCAACATCCCGCAGGCCAACACCGCGCTGAAGAACGGCGAGTGGAAGCGCAGCAAGTACACCGGCGTCGAGCTGAGCGAGAAGACCCTCGGCGTGGTCGGCCTGGGCCGGATCGGTGTCCTGGTCGCCCAGCGGATGTCCGCCTTCGGCATGAAGGTCGTGGCCTACGACCCCTACGTCCAGCCGGCCCGCGCCGCCCAGATGGGCGTCAAGCTGCTGACCCTGGACGAGCTGCTGGCGGTCTCGGACTTCATCACCGTCCACCTCCCCAAGACGCCCGAGACCCTCGGCCTGATCGGCGACGAGGCGCTGCACAAGGTCAAGCCGAGCGTCCGGATCGTCAACGCCGCCCGCGGCGGGATCGTCGACGAGGAGGCGCTGGCCAGCGCGCTCAAGGAGGGCCGGGTGGCCGGCGCGGGCCTCGACGTGTACGCCGTCGAGCCCTGCACCGACTCGCCGCTCTTCGCCTTCGACCAGGTCGTGTGCACCCCGCACCTGGGCGCCTCCACCGGCGAGGCGCAGGAGAAGGCCGGTATCGCGGTCGCCAAGTCGGTGCGGCTGGCGCTCGCCGGCGAGCTGGTGCCGGACGCGGTCAACGTCCAGGGCGGCGTGATCGCCGAGGACGTCAAGCCGGGGCTGCCGCTGGCCGAGCGGCTGGGCCGGATCTTCACCGCGCTGGCCGGCGAGGTGGCGATGCGCCTCGACGTCGAGGTGTACGGCGAGATCACCCAGCACGACGTCAAGGTGCTCGAACTCTCCGCGCTCAAGGGCGTCTTCGAGGACGTCGTCGACGAGACGGTGTCCTATGTCAACGCCCCGCTGTTCGCGCAGGAGCGCGGCGTCGAGGTGCGGCTGACCACCAGCAGCGAGTCGCCCGAGCACCGCAACGTGGTCACCGTCCGCGGCACCCTCGCGAGCGGCGAGGAGGTGTCGATCTCCGGCACCCTGGCCGGCCACAAGAACGTCCAGAAGGTCGTGGCGGTCGGCGACCACTCGATCGACCTCGCGCTCGCCGACCACATGGCGTTCCTGCGCTACACCGACCGCCCCGGCGTGGTCGGCACCGTCGGCCGGATCCTGGGCGAGGCGGGCATCAACATCGGCGGCATGCAGGTCGCCCGGGCCGATGTCGGCGGCGAGGCGCTGGTCGTGCTGACGGTCGACGACACCATTCCGGCGAGCGTGCTGGCCGAGATCTCCGACGAGATCGGCGCGACCTCGGTGCGCGCGGTGAACCTCACCCACTGAGCCACCGGTTCGCGCAGGTCAACGGGCCCGGTCCCCGCTTCGGCGGGGGCCGGGCCCGCGGCCGTCCGGGCGTCGTACGGTCTTGTACGGGCCTCGTGCGGGGTGCGCAGAGGGGGCCCGGGTCCGCTCGACCCGTTCGAGGATTCACTCGAACGGGGGAGTGGAGCCCGGAGGCGGGCGCCCCGCCGGGGCCGTCGCACGGGTGCCGCGGCCCGGCCGGCACCGGACCTCCCGAGTCGCCGCCGCGGCGGGCCGGGCGCGCAATGGGAACTGCGCGCGCGAGGGACCCGGCGCGTGCCCTGGTGGAGCCGGTGCGCGGAAGGAGGCGGGACGCCATGAACGCACCCCTGGGTGACACTCCGCAGAGCCTGACCGGACTGCGGGTGGTGGACGCGGAGGGCGCCAAGGTCGGCGTCGTCCAGCAGGTCTACCGGGACGACGCGACCGACGAGCCCGAGTGGATCACCGTACGGACCGGGCTGTTCGGGCTGAGGGAGAGCTTCGTGCCGCTGGCCGGGGCCCGGCGGGCCGGCGACGAACTGCATGTCCCGCATTCCAAGGGGACGATGAAGACGGCACCGAGGATCGACGCCGAGGGCCATCTCGGCCCGTCCGAGGAGGAGCGGCTCTACCGGCACTACGGGCTGCTCCGGCCGGGACCGGCGGGGCCGCCCGGTCCGGAGGGCTGACAGGCCGGCGCGGCCCCCGGCCGGCTCACTTCCCGGGGCGGGTCAGCAGCAGCTCGGTGTTGTGGTCGGCGGCGGTGCCGAGCTTGGCGTCCGGTGTGGCGTAGGGGTCGTTGTAGGACAACTCGCGGTAGAGCGCGGCGAGTCCGGCGTCGGAGGTGTCGGTGACGGACGTGGTGTACGGGGCGGCGGACTCGATGAGCGTGGTGAACAGCGACAGTGTGCCGTCGCCGTTGTCGGCCAGCTCGATGATCCGGGCGTGCTGCGGGAAGTCCACGTGCGAGGCGGTGTTGATCTCCCAGAAGGCGCGCTCGGGCACGGCGTGGGCGTGCGGGGTGATGCGGTTCTCGTGGGTGTGGCCGTTCACCCAGGCGACCACGTTGGGATAGCGCTGGAGCAGGGCGACCAGGGCCTTGCCGTCGTGCCGGGCCTCGAAGGGCCGGTACGGGTCGGGCAGCAGATTGCCCATGGTGGCGCTGGTGTGGTGGCTGAACAGCATGATCAGGGAGTCGCCCCCGCGGCCGCGCACCGTACGGCCGTCGGCGTCGTACCAGCGGCTGCTGTGCTCCTGCAGCACCGACTCCAGCCAGCGCAGCTGCGCCGTGCCCAGTGAACCGTCCGCCCAGCCCGCGCGGTTGGTGGTGTCCAGGCTGATGCCCAGGACGCCCTCGGCCATCGGGAAGGTGTAGTAGAGGCGGCCGCTGGCCGCCGCGTCGGAGGTGAAGCCGTGGCCCACCGGGCCCTCGCCGGTGTACGCCGGGTCCAGATGGGCCCTGGCGAACTCGGCCGGGGTGAACGGGTGGCGCCGCTCGTCCGGGGTGACCTTGCGGATCGCGCCGCCGTCGGTCAGCAGGGCGCCGAGCAGCGCCGCGGCCTGCGCCGGGTCGTGCTTGAGGGCGTCCGCGAGCCGGGCCGCGGTGGCGTCGTCGCAGCCCTCCAGCTTCCGGTCGCCGGTGTAGAGCTCGCCCAGCAGCCCGAGGTCGGGCAGGGTGCCCTCGATGCTGTCGTCGTGGTTGCCGACCGTGGTGTACCAGGGGACGGCCAGGCCCGGTGCGGTGAACGGGCGGGCCGCGCCCGACAGGAAGCCCGGTATCTGCGGCAGCCCCTTGGCCTTGTAGGCGTCCCGCAGCGCCGACTCGGGGTTCCAGTACGCCGCGTTGCCGGAGTTCTGCACGCCTTCGTAGCGCCGGGGGTCGCCGCTGCTGGGGGTGATCCGGCCGCCGCTCATCACCGTCAGATACCAGTCGAGCTCGATCCGCTCGTGGTTGTCGGTGTTGTCGCCGGTGGCCATCACCGAGCCGAACGGCAGCCCGGTGTACGGGCCCCGGCGCACCGCGTTGACCCGCTCGACGAGCGAGGAGGCGCCGCGCACGGTCAGTGCCTCGTGCGGGCGGTGCGCGCTGTCGTTGAGCCCGGCCAGGAACTCGAACCGGACCGGCGACTCGACGTCCGCCAGATGCAGGTCGGTGAACTGCACGAAGGAGGCGAGGCCGGTCCGGCGGTCGTCCCGCCCGGCGCTCCCGGCGGCCAGCTCGCCGCGCACCACCAGCGGCCAACCCGGCCCGGCCGCCAGCCGCTTGTACGCCCCGGCGCCGACGGGGCGGGCGGCCTGCTCCAGGGTGGTGCCCTTGGTGCGCACGGCGCGCGCCGCGGTGACCGCCAGCGCCCGGTCGTAGGAGGCCGCCGACCACAGCGTGGCCCCCGCCACCGCGGCGGACAGTCTGGACACGAACTGGCGGCGGTTCATCCCGTGCATCAAATCCCCCTGGGGCTGCGGTACATGACGGCAGGCAGGGGTGCACCGCAAACCGGCCAGGCGGGCGGGCACCCTCGGACGGCGCACACGCTACTTGCCGGTAGTGGCCCGCAACAGGCCCTGTGGACAACGGGTTCATGGACATCAGGTGGCGTCCCGGGGCACTCCGGGACAACCGGCGGCCGCCGGCCGCCCC
The DNA here is from genome assembly GCF_000373585.1 of Streptomyces sp. MspMP-M5. GTDB lineage: Bacteria > Actinomycetota > Actinomycetes > Streptomycetales > Streptomycetaceae > Streptomyces. The sequence goes on along the minus strand of NZ_KB891889.1, from coordinate 16,908 downwards.
GCCCCGAACAGCCCGCCCCCACAGCCGAGTTCGCCGCCCGCCGCACCGCGCGAACCACGACCGCGCCACCGGCACCCCTCCCGCCGCGCCGCCCCCGCTGCCCGGCCACCGCCTCAGAGTCGCGCCGCCTTGAGCGCCATGTGGAGCAGCAGTCGGTCCGCGCCCTCGTCCAGGTCGAGGCCGGTCAGCTTCTCGACCCGGCCGAGGCGGTAGTAGAGGGTCTGGCGGTGGATGCCCAGCCGCTGGGCGGTGCGGCCGGCCTGGCCGGCGCAGTCCAGGAACGCCTCGGCGGTACGGGCGAGTTCGGCGTGTGCGGGGGCCAGCAGCGGGCCGGCCGCCGGGTCGGGCGCCGTGTCCGGGAGGCCGGTCAGCAGGCGGTAGGCGCCTATGCCGTCCCACTCGGCCACGGGGCCCAGCCGGGGCTCGGCGCGGGCGGCGCGGGCCGCGGCCAGCGCCTGCCGCCAGGAGGCCGGGAGCTCGGCCGGCTCACGGGTGGCGAGGCCGATCCCGGCGGCGCCGCGCGGGCCGCGCGCCCCGGCCGCCGCCGGAGTGCCGCCCGCCCGCGGGGAGCGCAGCAGATGCTCGGCGGCCGCGTGGGCCGGCGCCGGCGAGCCGGTCTGGCGCAGCCGGACCAGGCCGGCCAGCGCGGCGGCGGTGCCGGGGCCCGGCCGGTCCGGGTCCCCGACCGGGGCGGTGGGCAGCGGGCAGGCCGCGAGCAGCCCGGGCAGGCTCGGCAGGGGAGCGGTGTCGGTGCCGGCGGTGTCCCAGGGGAGGACCGCGACGAGGGTGAGCGGGGTGCCGGGGGTGAAGCGCAGGGTGTCCCGGAGGGCGTCGCGCAGCGCGGCCGCCGCCGCGGCCCGGCCGGAGACCGGGGACGTCAGCAACTCCCGCAGCACCTCGGCGAGTTCGTGGCCGGCCCGGGACTCGTCGGCCAGCAGGGCGCCGATCCGCGCGGCGGTCTCCATCGCCTGGGCCATCCGCGGGTCGGGCGGGGTGCCGGCGCCGCCCAGCTCCAGATCGGTCAGATGGCCGTCGTCCAGCAGCCAGACGTAGCCGTGCACCACGCCCCCGTGCCGCACGGGCAGGCAGATCCGGCCGCGGAAGACCCCGGCCGCCGGGTCCGGCGGAATCCGCAGCGGCGCGGTGGCACGGGCGATCCCGAACGCCTCGAACCACGCCCGCACCGCCGCCGAGGACCGCCGCTGGAGGATCGAACGGGTCCGCACCGGGTCCATGACCTCGTCGTCCTCGCCCTCGTGCGCGCCGAACGCGATCAGTCCGAAGTCCCGGTCCTCCAGCGTCGCCGGCGCACCGAGCGCCGCCGAGATCTCGTCCACCAACTGCTGGTAGTCGCCGCGCACCGCCGCCCCACCCCTCTCCTGTCACTGCCGTCGCCTGGCTCCCATTCTCATACATCTGTCTGAGATGCCGGCCACGAAGGCGTGACAGCTGTCGATGGCCGGAAAGTGGCGAGATCCTTAAATTTCAGGTGGCTCATCTTGCCGCCGCGAGCGCCCGATCGGCGCCCGCCCCGGCATTTTTGTCATCCTGAATCGTGGAGGTGCCCCATGCTGGGTCCCGTGCTCCTCGCCGCCGCGCGCAGCGACAGCATCCGCCGCGTCGTCGCGGCCGCTCCGGTCACCCGACCCGTGGTGGACCGCTTCGTCGCGGGCGAGCGCCTGGACGAGTCGATGGCGGCCGTACGGAACCTCGCCGCGCGCGGCCTGGAGGTCACCCTCGACCACCTCGGCGAGGACATCACCGACCCGGCCGAGGCGCTGCGCAACCGCGACGCCTACCTCCAGCTCGCCGCCGCCCTCAAGGAACTGGGGCTGGGCACCAGGGCCGAGATGTCGGTCAAGCTCTCCGCGTTCGGGCAGGCGCTGCCCGGCGGGCACGACCTCGCGCTGCGCAACGTCACTCCGGTGGTCGAGGCCGCCGCCGAAGCCGGCACGACCGTGACGCTGGACATGGAGGACCACACCACCGTCGACTCCACCCTCGCCGTCCTCGGAACGCTGCGCGAGCGGTTCCCCCAGACGGGCGCGGTGCTGCAGTCCTACCTCTTCCGCACCGAGGACGACTGCCGGGCGCTGGCCGGGGAAGGCTCCCGGGTGCGGCTGGTCAAGGGCGCGTACAAGGAGCCCGCGACGGTCGCGTTCCAGGACAAGCAGGAGGTCGACCGGGCCTATGTGCGCTGCCTGAAGATCCTGATGGCCGGGCAGGGCTACCCGATGATCGGGTCCCACGACCCGCGGATGGTCGCCATCGCCCAGGAGCTGGCACACCGCAACGGCCGCAAGCCCGCCGACTACGAGTTCCAGATGCTGTTCGGCATCCGCGAGGCGGAGCAGCGGCGGCTGGTGGAGGAGGGCCACCGGATGCGGGTCTACATCCCCTACGGAACGGACTGGTACGGCTACTTCATGCGGCGCCTCGCCGAGCGCCCGGCCAACCTGACGTTCTTCCTGAGGTCCCTGGCCACCCGCGGCTGAGGACCCCGGCCGACCGTCCCGGGACGACCCGTACGACTCTTTTGGCACCGTATGGGTGGATGCTGGACGGGGGAGCGCCTCCCGGGACGGCGCACGGACCGCCGGCCACCCCCGGCCACCCGCCGTGGCAGCGGCCTCGGCATGACCGACGTACACCGACGTACGACAACGAAACGATCGAGAACGACGATCGCAAGCGTAAGGAGACACGGCCACCATGGACGCTGTGACCCAGGTCCCCGTGCCGGTGAACGAGCCGGTGCACAGCTACGCCCCGGGCAGCCCGGAGCGATTCCGCCTGGAGGCCAAGCTCAAGGAGCTGGCCGGCAACCCCATCGAGCTGCCCATGACCATCGGCGGCGAGCGGCGGATGGGCGGCGGCGAGCGCTTCGACGTCGTACAGCCGCACCACCACTCCGCCCGCCTGGGCACCTACGCCAACGCCACGGTCCAGGACGCGCAGGACGCGGTGGACGCCGCGCTGGCCGCCGCCCCCGCCTGGCGCGCGATGTCCTTCGACGACCGCGCCGCGATCATCCTCAAGGCCGCCGACCTGCTCGCCGGCCCCTGGCGCGAGACGATGGCCGCCGCCACCATGCTCGGCCAGTCCAAGACGGCCCAGCAGGCCGAGATCGACACCCCCTGCGAGCTGGTCGACTTCTGGCGCTTCAACGTCCACTTCGCGCGCCAGATCCTGGCCGAGCAGCCCCCGGTGAACGCCCCCGGCGTGTGGAACCGCTCGGACCACCGCCCCCTGGAGGGCTTCGTCTACGCGATCACGCCCTTCAACTTCACTGCGATCGCCGGCAACCTCCCCACCGCCCCCGCCCTCATGGGCAACGTCGTGGTCTGGAAGCCGTCCCCGACCCAGACCCTCGCCGCGGTGCTGCTGATGCGCCTGCTGGAGGAGGCCGGCCTGCCGCCGGGCGTCATCAACCTCGTCACCGGCGACGGCAAGGACGTCTCCGAGGTGGCCCTGGCCCACCCCGACCTGGCGGGCATCCACTTCACCGGCTCGACGAAGACCTTCCAGTACCTGTGGAAGACCGTCGGCACCAACATCGAGAAGTACAAGACCTACCCGCGGCTGGTCGGCGAGACCGGCGGCAAGGACTTCGTCGTCGCCCACCCGTCGGCCGACCGCGCCGTCCTGAAGACCGCGCTGACCCGCGGCGCCTTCGAGTTCCAGGGCCAGAAGTGTTCCGCGGCCTCCCGCGCCTACGTCCCGGCCTCCCTGTGGAACGCCGGGTTCAAGGAGGAGTTCGCCGCCGAGGTCGACGCCCTGAGCATGGGCGACGTCACCGATCTGGCGAACTTCATGGGCGCCGTCATCGACGAGCGGGCCTTCGCCAAGAACAAGGCGGCGATCGACCGCGCCAAGGCCGACCCGACCGTCGAGGTCGTGGCCGGCGGCACCTACGACGACAGCGTGGGCTACTTCGTCCGCCCGACGGTCCTGGTCTCCACCGACCCGGAGAACGAGATCTTCAAGGACGAGTACTTCGGCCCGATCCTCGGCATCCACGTCTACGACGACTCGGTCGAGGGCGGCTACGAGGCGATGCTCGACCAGATGGAGTCCGCCTCGGCCTACGGCCTGACCGGCGCCGTCATCGCCCAGGACCGTGCCGCCGCCGCCCGCACCTGCGCGAAGCTGCGCTTCGCCGCCGGCAACTTCTACATCAACGACAAGCCCACCGGTGCCGTGGTCGGCCAGCAGCCGTTCGGCGGCGGGCGCGCCTCCGGCACCAACGACAAGGCCGGCGCCAAGCAGAACCTGATGCGCTGGACCTCCACCCGCTCCATCAAGGAGACCCTGGTCCCGCCGACCGACTACCGCTACCCGCACATGGGCTGACGCTCACCCGCACGGCCGCGGCCCGGCACTCCTTCGGGGGTGCCGGGCCGCGGCCGTCGGCGCACCCCCGGCCCGCCTCCTGAGCTGCGCAGGAACGGCTCCGCGCATGATCGCCGTCTCAAATAGTAGGAAGCCCAAGTAATTGTGCAGACATCACGGGCGGGCTGTCCTAGCTTTGTAGGAGCCGAACGTATCGCTGCATCCAGCGAAGGCGGATGCGGCCCGGCGCGCCCGCGCAGGTGACCCCTGCGGCGCCGCGGCCCCCGCCCCTCCGGCCGTTGGCACCACCACCCCTCTTCGACACAGCCCTGCACTTCTCGGGGCTTTGGCATTGGAGACGCGCATCATGGCCGACACCATCGTCCGCAGGACCCGTCACTCCTCCCGTCAGACCGGCGACGCCGACCGCCGCAACGCCGCGGCGGCCCTCCAGCGCGCACTCGACCGCCGCGACAACGGCGGCGCGACCGGTCACTGAGCACGCCGCCCCCGCACCGGGGCGCACTGTCCGCATGCCGGACGTCACGTGTCAATCCATGGGACGGAGAGTAGGGTCCAGGCATGTCTCGCAGCATTCGCCTCGCAGTGATCCCCGGTGACGGAATCGGCCAGGAAGTCGTGGCGCAGGGCCTGAAGGTCCTCACCGCGGTCCTCCCGGAGGACGTCAAGCTCGAAACCAAGGAGTACGACCTCGGGGCCAAGCGCTGGCACCGGACGGGCGAGACCCTGCCGGACGCGGAACTGGCCGCGCTCAAGGAGCACGACGCGATCCTGCTCGGCGCGATCGGCGACCCGTCGGTGCCCTCCGGCGTCCTGGAGCGCGGGCTGCTGCTCAAACTCCGCTTCGCCTTCGACCACTTCGTCAACCTGCGCCCCTCGAAGCTCTTCCCGAACACCGCCACCCCGCTGGCCGGGCGCCCGGACATCGACTTCGTCGTCGTCCGCGAGGGCACCGAGGGCCCGTACACCGGCAACGGCGGCAGTCTGCGCACCGGCACCCCGGCCGAGGTCGCCACCGAGGTCAGCGTGAACACCGCCTACGGCGTGGAGCGGGTGGTCCGGGACGCCTACGAGCGGGCCAAGGCCCGCCCGCGCCGGAAGCTGACCCTGGTCCACAAGAACAACGTCCTGGTCCACGCCGGCCACATGTGGAAGAAGATCTTCGACCGGGTCGGCGAGGAGTACCCCGAGGTCACCACCGACTACCTGCACGTCGACGCGGCGACGATCTTCTTCGTCACCCAGCCCGAGCGGTTCGACGTGATCGTCACCGACAACCTCTTCGGCGACATCCTCACCGACCTCGCCGCGGCCGTCACCGGCGGCATCGGCCTGGCCGCCTCCGGCAACATCAACCCCACCGGCGCGTTCCCGTCGATGTTCGAGCCGGTGCACGGCTCCGCGCCGGACATCGCCGGCACCGGCAAGGCCGACCCGACCGCCACGATCCTCTCCGTCGCCCTGCTGCTGCGCCACCTCGGCCACGAGGAGCAGGCCGCCCGCATCGAGGCGGAGGTCGCCGCCGACCTGGAGGCCCGGGACGGTAGGGGCCGCACCACCGACGAGATCGGTGACGCGATCGCGGCACGCGTGGCGGGCTGACGCCCGACGTACCCGCAGCACCCCAGCGCCGGGCCGGTCACGGTCCGGCGCTGCCGCGTTCGGGGGCCCCGCCGGCCGGTGTGCCGGCGGCTCGCACGCCACCCTCCGACGCGGGTGTGCACACCGGTTCCGACGGCGGACGCCCGCGCGCGATAATCGGACGAGGGTCCGCCGTCCGGCGGGAAGCTCGGACGTCCCCGTAACGACCGGTACGACCGAGGGGCCGCGGCGCGCGCGGCCGCTTCCCGGAGCCCCGCGGCTGGCGCGGCCAGCGCAGGTATCGGACCACGCAGTGAAGGACACGGATAGATGACGACGCCCACGATCGAGCTCAAGCCCTCCTCGCACCCGCTGCCCGCGGCGGAGCGGGAGCGCATCCTGGCCGCCCCCGGCTTCGGCCGCCACTTCACCGACCACATGGTGACGATCAGGTGGACCGAGGGCCGCGGCTGGCACGACGGGCAGCTCGTGCCGTACGGTCCGCTCTCGCTCGACCCGGCGACCAACGTCCTGCACTACGCGCAGGAGATCTTCGAGGGGCTCAAGGCGTACCGTCAGCCCGACGGCAGCGTCGCCACCTTCCGCCCGGACGCCAACGCCCGGCGCTTCCAGGCGTCCGCCCGCCGGCTGGCCATGCCCGAGCTGCCGGTCGAGACCTTCGTGGAGGCGTGCGACGTGCTGGTGCGGCAGGACCAGGACTGGGTGCCGCCGCACGGCGGCGAGGAGTCGCTGTACCTGCGCCCGTTCATGATCGCCACCGAGGCCGGGCTGGGCGTCAAGCCCGCCTCCGAGTACCTCTTCGTCGTCATCGCCTCGCCGGCCGGCGCGTACTTCCCCGGCGGCGTCAAGCCGGTCTCCATCTGGCTGTCCGAGGACCGGGTGCGGGCCGTCCCCGGCGGCATGGGCGACGCCAAGACCGGCGGCAACTACGCCGCGTCGCTGCTGGCCCAGGCCGAGGCCGCGGCCCGCGGCTGCGACCAGGTCGCCTACCTCGACGCGGTGGAGCACACCTGGGTCGAGGAGCTGGGCGGGATGAACCTCTACTTCGTGTACGGCGCTGCGAACAGGGAAAAGCCGGTGATCGTCACCCCGAAGCTGACCGGCTCGCTGCTCGCCGGCATCACCCGCGACTCGCTGCTCGCCGTCGCCCGCGACCTCGGCTACGAGGCGGAGGAGGGGCGGATCTCCATCGACCAGTGGCAGCGGGACTCCGCCGAGGGCACCCTCACCGAGGTCTTCGCCTGCGGCACCGCCGCGGTGATCACCCCGGTCGGCACGGTCAAGCGCGACGGCGCCGAGTGGACGCAGTCCGGCGGCGAGCCGGGCAAGGTCACGCTGAGGCTGCGCGAGGCGCTGCTGGACATCCAGCGCGGGGTCACCGCGGACGCCCACGGCTGGCGGCACCTGATCGGCTGAGGCCGAGGCTGAGGACGAGGACGGGCGGCGCCCCGCGGGCCCGTCCGTAGCGAGGCCGCCCCGGTATCACGCCGGGGCGGCCTCGGCCGTCTGCTCCACGGGCCCGGCCGGTTCAGCCGACCTCCGCGGGCGCTTCCTTCGGGGCCGTGGCGCCTGCGGCGCGCAGCGGCGGGACCGGTCGCGGCTGCCGGGCGACCAGGGCGAGGTAGGCGAGGGCGGCGGTGGCGGCGGCGAGCAGGAAGCTCAGGTCGATCCCGCCGGTGTACTTCAGCAGCGGCCCCTCGTAGGGGGAGCCCACGCCGAGCAGGCCGACCGCGGAGCCCAGTGCCCAGGCGACGGTGGCCCGGACGTTCCAGCCGGCCCGGAACCAGTACACGCCGCCGACCGTGCCGCGGTTGTAGACCTGGAGCGAGTCCGCGTCGTAGACGCCGCGGCAGCGGGCGTAGCCGAGCACGGTGATGACCGCCCACGGGGTGCCGATGGCGGTCATCAGGAGGACGAAGGACGTCATCGCGTTCTGTGCGTCCCACAGGAAGTGGCCGGCGTAGACCAGCGCGGTGGACAGGCCGGCGACGACGTAGGTGGCCTGGGTGCGGGTGGCCCGCGGCAGGATCGCGTCCAGGTCCAGGCCCATGCTGTAGAGCATCAGGCCGGAGTTGCCGGCCGAGCCGGCCGAGGCGTTGAGCAGCAGGAAGACCAGGTACCACAGGGGCGCGCCGGCGACCAGCGGGCCGGCGTAGTCGGACCCGGCGCCGACCGCGAGCGCGCTGAACGTGCCGAACAGCTGTGGCACCAGCAGGCCCAGCACCAGGCCCAGGTAGGTGGCGCCGAAGACCGCCCTGGAGCTGTGGCGGCGGGGCGAGATGTAGCGGCTGTAGTCGCCGAGCAGGGTGATGAAGGCGATCGGGCCGCTGAGTCCTGCGGAGACCGCGGAGAGCAGCCAGGTCTGCCAGTAGCCGCCCAGCGCGTAGGGGACGCCCGGCACCGGACCCGTACCGAAGTGGTGCGCGAACGCGAAGACGCCGATGATCAGGAGGAGGGTCAGGCCGACCGAGAGCACCTTGCTCAGCCGCAGCAGCACCTTGTAGCCGTACACCGCGCCGACGGCGGTGGCGGCGGCCAGCACCGCGTAGACGACCGTGTACGCCGCCCCGTCCGCCGGCAGGCCGAGCAGGCGGTGCAGACAGCCGACCATCGCGTCCCCGCCGACCCAGAGGGTGAGCGCGGTGTAGCCGAGCGAGAGCAGCAGGCCGATCACCGAGCCGATGAGCCGGCCGCGGACGCCGAAGAAGGCGCCGCTGCTGGTGGAGAGGTTGGTCGCGCTGCGCAGCGAGACCAGCGCGAGCGGCGCGGTCAGCAGCGCGCCGACCAGGGTGCCGGCCGCGAGGGAGGTGACCGAGCCCCAGAAGCCGAGGCCGAAGGAGACCGGGAGCCAGCCGAAGATCACCACGCCGAGTGCGAGGTTCGAGCCGAGCAGGATCGACACCAGGTCGCGCGGACTGCTGGTGCGCTCGTCGTCCGGGATGGTGTCGACTCCGCGTTGTTCTATCGGCATGAGGGCTCCCCTGAGAGGCCGGAACAGAGATGAGAAGCGGTGCTGGGCGCGGTGCTCCGTGGTGGACAAGGGCTTCGTTCGGCGATGCCTGCGAAGCGCGTGCTCGCTGCTGCGAGATAATTTGAGTGATGCTCTAAAAGTGATCAGTTCAAGCCACCCTCTAGAGCGACGCTCAATATGAAGCACCGGTACTGCCTAGGTCAATGGTTTCGGAATGACGAATTCCGAGTTAGAGTGACGCTCAATTCGAGCGGGAGGAAGGGATCAGGATGCGGCTCACCCCCACGGAGCGCGACCGGCTGCTGCTGTTCGGCGCCGCCGAACTGGCCCGGGCGCGCCGGGCCCGCGGACTGAAACTGAACGTCCCCGAGGCGACCGCGTTGATCGCGGACACGGTCTGCGAGGCGGCGCGGGACGGGCGCCGCCTCGCGCAGGCCGTCGAGGCGGCCCGCAGCGTGCTCGGCCCGGAGGACGTCCTGCCGGGCGTGGCCGACGTCGTCACCGAGGTGCACGTCGAGGCCGTCTTCGACGACGGCTCCCGGCTGGCGGTGGTCACCGACCCGATCGGCGCCGGGCCGCTCGCCGGGACCGGCGAGGAGGCGGCGCCCGCGCCCGGCGCCGTGCTGCCCGGCCCCGCCGGCCCGGAGCCCGAGCCCGCTGTCGTCATCGAGGTGCGCAATACCGCGACCGTGCCGATCAGCGTCACCTCGCACTTCCACTTCTTCGAGGCCAACCCCCGGCTGGCGTTCGACCGCGCCGCCGCCTACGGCATGCGGCTGTGCGTGCCGGCCGGCTCGTCCGTGCGGTTCGACCCCGGCGGGTCCTCGGAGGTCGGCCTGGTGCCGATCGGCGGCGCCCGGATCGCGATCGGCTTCGCCGGCCTCGTCGACGGCCCGCTGGACGCACCGGGCGCCAAGACCGAAGCGCTGCGGCGGGCCGCCGCCTGCGGCTACCTGGGAGCGGAGGAGCAGGCATGACCATCGACCCGCACGAGTACGCCTCGGTGCACGGCCCGCGGGCCGGCGACCGGGTGGTCCTCGGTGACTCCGGACTCGTCGTCCGGGTCGAGTCCGACTCCCAGAAGCCCGGCGACGAGTTCCTGGCCGGCTTCGGCAAGACCGCCCGCGACGGACTGCACCTCAAGGCCGCCTCGCTCCGCGAGACCTGCGACATCGTCCTGAGCAACGTCCTGGTCATCGACGCCGTCCAGGGCATCCGCAAGACGTCCGTCGGCATCCGCGAGGGCCGTATCCACGCCATCGGGCGGGCCGGCAACCCCGACACCCTCGACGGGGTCGAGGTGGTCGTCGGCACCGGCACCTCCATCGTCTCCGGCGAAGGGCTGATCGCCACCGCCGGTGCCGTGGACACCCACGTCCACCTGCTGTCCCCGCGCGTCATGGAAGCCTCGCTGGCCTCCGGCGTGACGACGATCATCGGCCAGGAGTTCGGCCCCGTCTGGGGCGTCGGCGTCAACTCCCCCTGGGCGCTGGGCCACGCCTTCGGCGCCTTCGACGCCTGGCCGGTCAACATCGGTTTCCTGGGCCGCGGTTCGTCCTCCGGCGAGGCCCCGCTCGTCGAGGCGCTGGCCGAGGGCGGCGCACTGGGCTTCAAGGTCCACGAGGACATGGGCGCGCACGCCCGCGCCCTGGACACCGCGCTGCGGGTCGCCGAGGAGCACGACGTCCAGGTCGCCCTGCACAGCGACGGCCTCAACGAATGCCTCTCCGTCGAGGACACCCTGCGCGTCCTGGACGGCCGCACCATCCACGCCTTCCACATCGAGGGCTGCGGCGGCGGACACGTCCCCAACGTCCTGAAGATGGCCGGCGTCCCCAACGTCATCGGCTCCTCGACCAACCCCACCCTCCCCTTCGGACGGGACGCGGTCGCCGAGCACTACGGCATGATCGTCTCGGTCCACGACCTGAAGACCGACCTGCCCGGCGACGCCGCCATGGCCCGGGACCGCATCCGCGCCGGCACCATGGGCGCCGAGGACGTCCTGCACGACCTCGGGGCGATCGGCATCACCTCCTCCGACGCCCAGGGCATGGGCCGGGCCGGCGAGACCGTCCGCCGCACCTTCGCCATGGCCGGCAAGATGAAGGCCGAACTCGGCCCGGCCGAGGGCGACGGCGCCCACGACGACAACGCCCGGGTACTGCGCTACCTCGCCAAACTCACCATCAACCCCGCCCTCGCCCACGGCCTCTCGCACGAGATCGGATCGATCGAGGTCGGCAAGATGGCCGACATCGTGCTGTGGAAGCCGCAGTACTTCGGCGCCAAACCGCAGCTGGTCCTGAAGTCCGGCTTCCCCGCCTACGGCGTCACCGGCGACCCCAACGCCGCCACCGACACCTGCGAACCCCTCGTGCTCGGCCCGCAGTTCGGCGCGCACGGCGCGACCCCGGCGGAGATCTCGGTGGCCTTCGTCGCCGGCGCCGCGGCCGCACAGGGCGGCGACACCCTGCCCAGCCGCCGGCGCCGGGTCGCCGTCCGCGGCACCCGCGGCATCGGCCCCCGCGACCTGCTCCGCAATTCCCGGGTCGGCGACGTCCAGGTCGACGAACGCACCGGACTGGTCACCCTCGACGGCGACCCGATGCGCTCCGAACCCGCCGACACCGTCTCGCTGTCCCGCCTGTACTTCCTCTGACGCCACCGGCCGCCGGCCGCCCCGCCCCCTCTTCCGCTCCGCGACCCCGCGCGCACCTCACCACGACCGAGGACCCGTATGAACACCCCCGCCGCCGACGGCTTCCGCATGCCCCCCGAGTGGGCCCCGCACGAGCGCACCTGGATGGCCTGGCCCGGCCCCAACTTCACCTTCGGCGCCGAGGGCGGCGAGACGCTCGCCGAGGCCCGCCGCGCCTGGGCCGCCGTCGCCCGCGCCGTCCGGCAGTACGAACCGGTCACCGTCGTCGCCGGCCCCGGCCAGCTGGACGGCGCCCGCGCCCTGCTCGGCCCCGGCATCGACCTCGTCGAACGTCCCCTCGACGACGCCTGGATGCGCGACATCGGCCCCACCTTCCTCACCGACGGCCAGGGCGAACTGGCCGCCGTGGACTGGGTGTTCAACGGCTGGGGCGCCCAGGAATGGGCCGCCTGGGACCGCGACGCGAAGATCGCCGAACAGGTCGCCGGACTCGCCGGCGCCCGCCGCTACGCCACCTCCCTCGTCAACGAGGGCGGCGGCATCCACGTCGACGGCGAGGGCACCGTCCTGCTCACCGAGACCGTGCAGCTCGACCCGGGCCGCAACCCCGGCCGCACCAAGGAGGAGGTCGAGGCCGAGATCCACGCCCACCTCGGCACCACCAAGGCCATCTGGCTGCCGCGCGGCCTGTACGCCGACTACGGCCGGTTCGGCACCCGCGGCCACGTGGACATCGTCGCCGCCTTCGCCCGCCCCGGCCTGGTCATGGTCCACAGCCAGCCCGACCCCGACCACCCCGACCACGCCATCTGCAACGAGATCGCCAAGGTGCTGCGCGCCGCCACCGACGCCCGCGGCCGGCAGCTGGAGGTCGTGGAGATCCCCGCCCCCACCGTCCTGGAGGAGGACGGCGAGCCGGTCGACTACTCCTACCTCAACCACCTCCAGTGCAACGGCGGCATCGTGCTGTGCGCCTTCGACGACCCGCGCGACGAGGAGGCGGCCGCGCTCTTCCGCCGGCTGTTCCCCGGCCGCACCGTCACCCTCGTGGACGCCCGTACGATCTTCGCAGCGGGTGGCGGCATCCACTGCATCACCCAGCAGCAGCCGAAGGTCTGACGCACGTCCGGCCACCCGTCCCGACCCCGGAGGTCCCCGTGCCCGGTCCCGTACGCCGCCCCCGGCGGCGGCTCAGCCAGCCGCGCGAACAGGTGCTGGCCGCCGCGATGGCCACCATCGCCGCCGAGGGCCTGGACCGGCTGACCATGGCGGGACTGGGCCGCGAGGTCGGCATGAGCAGCGGCCACATCCTCTACTACTTCGGTACCAAGGACGAGCTGCTGCTCCAGACCCTCCAGTGGAGCGAGGAGCAGCTCGGCACCGAACGCCGGGCTGCCCTCGCCCGCCGGTGCTCCGCCCGCGAACGGCTCGACGCCCTGATCGACCTCTACCTCCCCGAAGGCCACCGCGACCCCCGCTGGACCCTGTGGCTGGAGGTCTGGGTCCGCTCCCAGAACGCCGACGACGAAACCCGCGAGCGCCAGCTCGAACTGGAGCTGGCCTGGCACCGCGACCTGGTCGCCCTGCTGGTCGAGGGCGCCTCCAAGGGCGAGTTCCGGCCCGTCGACGCGGAACGCTTCGCCACCCGCACCCGGGCCCTGCTCGACGGCTTCGGCACCCACCTCGTCGTCGGCCTCCCCGGCACCGACCGCGCGCAGGTGCGCGAGGAGGTCCGGCACTTCCTCGACGAGGCCCTCACCCCGCCCCCGGCCTGACGCCCGCGCCCCGCGGCCGGGACCGCAACGCACGCAAGTACGCGGGATCGTTGCCGCCCCGGCCCTTGCCGACCGGCCCGCTCTCCGCGACCGTGATCGGCTATGGGACGAGAGCAATGGAAGAAGATCTGGGTCGGCTCGGCCGGCAACATGGTCGAGTGGTTCGACTGGTTCGTCTACGCCAGTTTCGCGGTGTACTTCGCCGACGCGTTCTTCCCCAAGGGGAACGACACCGCCAACCTCATGAACACCATGGGGATCTTCGCCGTCGGCTTCTTCATGCGCCCGGTCGGCGGCTGGCTGCTCGGCCGGGTCGGCGACCGCCGGGGCCGTAAGGCCGCGCTCACCCTCACCGTGACCCTGATGTCCGCCTCCGCCGTCCTGATCGCCGTCGCCCCCACCTACGCGGTCGCCGGCTACGGCGGGATCGCCGTGCTGCTGGTGGCCCGGATGCTCCAGGGCCTCTCGGTCGGCGGCGAGTACGCGGCCAGCGCCACCTACCTCACCGAGGCGTCCGCGCCGGACCGCCGCGGCTTCGCCTCCAGCTTCCAGTACGTGTCGATGACCGCCGGCCAGCTGCTGGGCCTGGGCCTGCAGATCATCCTCCAGCGCAGCATGTCCGAGCAGGCGCTGCACAGTTGGGCCTGGCGCATCCCGTTCATCGTCGGCGCGCTCGGCGCCGGCATCGTCTTCTACCTCCGCCGCAGCATGCTGGAGGCCGACGTCTACGCCGAGGACGACCACGCCCGGACCGACCCCGACCGCGGCACCATGAAGGCGCTGTGGGCCCACAAGCGCGAGGCGCTGCTGGTCGTCGCGCTCACCATGGGCGGCACGGTGGCCTACTACACGTACACCACCTACCTCACCAAGTACCTCTCCGGCACCGCCGGACTGTCCAAGCCCACCGCTTCCCTGGTCAGCTTCTGCGCGCTGTTCCTCTTCATGTGCCTCCAGCCGCTGGCCGGCCGGCTCTCCGACCGGATCGGCCGCCGCCCGCTGCTGATCACCTTCGCCGTGGGCTCCACCTTCCTGACCGTGCCGATCATGACGTTGCTCCGGCACGCCGGCTCCTTCTGGCCGGCCCTGGGCCTGTCCCTGCTGGCCCTCGTCGTGATCACCGGCTACACCTCGATCAACGCCTGTGTGAAGGCCGAGCTGTTCCCCACCGGCATCCGCGCACTGGGCGTCGCCCTGCCCTACGCCGTCGCCAACGCCCTCTTCGGCGGCACCGCGGAATACGTCGCCCTGTGGTTCAAGAACGGCGGCATCGAGTCCGGCTACTACTGGTACGTCTCCGGCTGCGCGGCCGTCTCCCTGATCGTCTACCTGACGATGCGGGAGACCCGGACGATCGACCTGCACCGGGTCGGCAAGAACAGCGGCGACGGCACCGCCGAGCGCGTGCTCGCATCCTGAGACGGACGCCGTGACGGGGGCGGTCGTGTGCCAGACTGCCCCCGTGCTCTCGTTCGCCATTATTGGCAGCAGGCGCGCCGGTCCGCAGTGACCGCCCGTACGACCCGAGTACGGCGCGGCCATCGTCGTCCCCGACCCGCGCGCAGACCTCTCGCACCCGCGAGGGGTTTTTTCGTTTCCGGGCCCACCCGTTCACCGGAGGCGGAGCGCGAGGGATCATGGAGGGACGGTGGAACCGGTCATTCCGGTAGACCGAGACCCGACAGGAGCCAGACCAGCATGACGGATGTTCCCGAAGCCGCCGTCCCCGACGACTTCCACGTGTTCGACACCACGCTGCGCGACGGCGCACAGCGCGAGGGCATCAACCTGACCGTCGCCGACAAGCTCACCATCGCCCGGCACCTGGACGAGTACGGCGTCGGCTTCATCGAGGGCGGCTGGCCCGGCGCCAACCCGAGGGACACCGAGTTCTTCCAGCGCGCCCGCAAGGAGATCGACTTCCGGCACGCCCAGCTGGTCGCCTTCGGCGCCACCCGCAAGGCCGGCGTCCGCGTCGAGGACGACCCCCAGGTCGCCGCGCTCCTGGACTCCGGCGCCCCGGTCGTCACCCTGGTCGCCAAGTCCCACGTCCGCCACGTCGAACTGGCCCTGCGCACCACGCCCGAGGAGAACCTCGCGATGGTCCGCGACACCGTCGCCCATCTGCGCGCCCACGGCCGCCGGGTCTTCCTCGACTGCGAGCACTTCTTCGACGGCTACGCCCTGGACCCCGACTACGCCAAGGCGGTCGTACGCACCGCGTACGAGGCCGGCGCCGACGTCGTCGTCCTCTGCGACACCAACGGCGGGATGCTCCCGGCCCAGGTGACCGCGGTCGTGCGCACCGTCCTCGCGGACACCGGCGCCCGGCTGGGCATCCACGCCCAGGACGACACCGGCTGCGCGGTCGCCAACACCCTGGCCGCCGTGGACGCCGGCGCCACCCACGTCCAGTGCACCGCCAACGGCTACGGCGAACGGGTCGGCAACTCCAACCTCTTCCCGGTCGTCGCCGCCCTGGAGCTGAAGTACGGCCGCCGGGTCCTCCCGCCCGGCAAGCTCGCAGAGACCACCCGGATCTCGCACGCCATCGCGGAGGTCGTCAACCTCACCCCCGCCACCCACCAGCCCTACGTCGGCGTCTCCGCGTTCGCCCACAAGGCCGGGCTGCACGCCTCCGCGATCAAGGTGGACCCGGACCTCTACCAGCACATGGACCCGGCCCTGGTCGGCAACACCATGCGGATGCTGGTCTCCGACATGGCCGGCCGGGCCTCCATCGAACTCAAGGGCAAGGAACTCGGCATCGACCTCAGCGGCGACCGCGAGGCCGTCGGCCGGGTCGTGGCGCGGGTCAAGGAACGGGAACTGGCCGGCTACACCTACGAGGCGGCCGACGCCTCGTTCGAGCTGCTGCTGCGCGAGGAGGTCCGCGGCGAGCCGCTGCGCTACTTCACCGTCGAGTCCTGGCGCGCCATCGTCGAGGACCGCCCCGACGGCACCCACGCCAACGAGGCGACCGTGAAGCTCTGGGCCAAGGGCGAGCGGATCGTGGCCACCGCGGAAGGAAACGGCCCGGTCAACGCGCTGGACCGGGCGCTTCGGGTGGCCCTGGAGCGGATCTACCCCCAACTGGCGTCGATGGAACTGGTCGACTACAAGGTCCGCATCCTGGAAGGCGCCCTGGGCACCGGGTCGACCACCCGCGTCCTGGTCTCCACCACCGACGGCCGCGGCGAGTGGTCCACGGTCGGCGTCGCGGAGAACGTCATCGCGGCGTCTTGGCAGGCGCTGGATGACGCGTACGCGTATGGGTTGCTGCGCGCGGGCGTTACCCCGGAGGGGTAGCCCGCCGTTGCGCCTGCGGCGCGTTGCCCGCCCGACGGCGGGATCGTTGTCCGCTGCGCGGGGCTTTTCGGCCGCGGTGCCGGGCCTCCGGGGCAGGGGGTGTGTCCGGACTGCTTCGCTTTACGTCCGGACACACCCCCTGCCCCTCCGACCCGTCCCCTCCCGTGGGTGGTCATGAATCCGGTGGGTGGGGGCGGACGCGGGTGGTCGACTGCGCGCGGTCGAGGGTCTACGTT